>NZ_JALCLM010000001.1:0-1200000 GCF_022647885.1 Bifidobacterium sp.
CTCCACCTGAGGGGGGGAAGTGTCGAGCTCTATGTTCAGCACTTCCCCCGTTTGTTTTGCTTTGGGGAGATCAGCGAGGCTGATTACCTGCCCGCCGTCGAAGAACCATGATGCGATAGTCAGTGTCTTGTCCCCCACGAAGATCTTGTCGACGGAGTATTCGAATGGTTCTCCGAAATAGCCCCAGAGTATAAGGTCTTCAACGGCGTGTCACTTCGTAACAACGAACGTTGAAAATCAGGTGTGCAGGCTATCGCTATCGCAACGGATACCGACGCGATTTTGGCAATGTGGAAATTCGGCGACATGTTTCACGTGGGGCTGTCCCTGCATCAACAAGCCCGAGTCCTTGTTACACGATGTCGTGACCAATATCGGTACCAGGTCAAACAGTTACCACTGTTCTCTTCATATGCGGCCGGCAGCATAAGCGGCAGTTCTGGCAGACCCTTGGCGAAGCCCATGGTCTGAGGCTTCAAAAACAGATTTGGAAGGTTCAAAGGGACGTCGCAATCCAGATCATATACATTGCACTCAGACGGCCATAACTGCCGCGGAAGTGGCGAGATCGTAGACAAGATTCCATGCACCTTCCAGGAAGCGAATCTTCTTTCCCAGAGATTGTTGAGCGGTCATGAAACAACAAGGACCGTCACACTAATCAAGTGCCATTTCGGAACTTGCCTCTGCCGTAAAAAAACCGTCAGGTTAATCATGTGTGTTGCGGAACGCTTTCGGCGTGCATCCCATGACTTTATTAAAGATTTTAGCAAAGTAACTAGCTGATGAGAAACCTGTGTTCTTTGCCACTGACACCATTGGGAGTTCGGTGTCCCTGAGCAGTCCGGCTGCTGCATGGACTCTCATGCTGACGGTATATTGCATCGGCGTCTGAGCGAGGTTGTGTCGGAAGATTGACCCGCAGGTGCTGCGTCCCACGGCACCTGCACGCGCTATATCGCGGAGCGTGATGTTTTCCATGTAATGACGTTGGATATAATCCGTCATTGCCCGCATTGCCGAGAGCGTCGTATCTTGATGCGTAGATGCAGGGTTATTCTGCGCACGGGGTTCCTCTCGTTCGACCAGGTCCGCGATGATGGAGAAGAAGGCGCTGAGCGCCGTGATGGCTAACGTCCTGTCGTCGGACGCTTGGAATAATCGATCGAGTTGGTGAACGATGTCTCGTCCGATCGAATCATCGGGCCTCAACAAAGCAAACGGGATGTCCTTGTTTTCTATAAGAGGCAGGATGAAGTGCCGATATACTTCAGGCGGAGCACCGACCCGTATCGGATGTATCAGTGCGCAATAGAAATCGCATTCCTCACCGTCATCGGAGAAACCGTAATGTAGCGCTCTGGAATTGATGAAGATGGCCTCGCCTTCATCGACGCGAACGATCTCTCCGTTCACGAAATACATCATGTGACCTTTGAGGACCCTGGTGAATTCCAGATCCATATGCCAGTGGCAGATTGCCCTCATCCTTGGGTACAGACTGAGGCGACCTTGCTGAAGATACAGGAATGTGGTCGGATACATGTACCGCACCGACTCAGACCCGTCAGGCCTCACAGTGATGGCGCTGGGACAATTCAATGCCATCGCGGCATTGCGACGAGACTCTTCCATATTGCCTGCATACGTATGTGCATCCATACGGTCTGAGCGTAGATTAATTTGGTAAATATTACTATTTTTAGAGCAGTATTTGTCAATATTCCAGGGTTTTTTGAGCGTATCTTTCATTACAGTGGTCGCGTGGATACAAAATCAACACCTGAAACAGAGAAAGAACGCATGCTCTCCGGTGAGCTGTACATCGCTCAGGATCCTGAACTGGCACGAGACAACAGTCGCAAACGCAGATTGGTCTGGGCTATCAACACCTCCGCTTGGGACGCATTCGACGAACGCATGAAACTGTTCGATGAACTCTTCGGGGCTCTGGGCGAGAATGCCTGGCTGGAGCCGCCGTTCAACTGCGATTACGGTTCGAACATTGTTATCGGCAAGAACTTCTACGCCAACATGGATTGCATATTCCTAGATGTCGCGCGCATCACCATAGGCGACAACGTTTTTTTCGGACCACGAGTGGGCCTGTACACCCCCTATCATCCGATAGACGCAACGGTTCGCAACGCACAGATGGAAGGCGCGCTGCCGATAACCATCGGGGACGATGTCTGGTTTGGAGGCAATGTAGTGGTGGTACCAGGCATCACCATCGGTTCCGATGTCGTTATTGGAACCGGTTCTGTGGTGGTCAAGGACATTCCCCCACATTCAGTGGCGGTTGGCAATCCCTGCCGCGTGATCCGCCGAATCTCCGACGAAGACCGGAGATATTGGATGGACAAAGCCAGGGCATACCGACGCAGCAAAAGCAGCGATGAGTAAGAACCCGACGTCGCCGCCCCGAGACCGGACCGAACTCCGGGATCGTAACGGTAGGCAACCGACGCAATGGCACCTCTTTCTGAGCTCGGTGCTGCCTTTGGCTGGACCGATAGCATTTCAGCAATTCATGCTTGCGCTGTCCTCATCCGCGGATTCATTGATGCTGGCAGGGATAGGTCAGGAGGAGCTTGCTGCGGCCTCGCTTGCCGCGCAATACCAATTCTTCTTCAGCCTTTTCCTCGCCGCCCTGACGTTGGGCATGAGTATCCTCGTAGCCCAATACTGGGGTGCAGGTAATACGCATGCCATCGAGTCGATTCTGGCATGCGTCATGAGATACGCCGTGCTGTTGTCTCTCATATTCTGCGCAGTGCTCGTCACGATTCCCCGGACTCTCATGCAGGTAATGACCAACGATCCCACGCTGATCACGCTCGGCGCGCAGTACCTTCGGGTGTCCGCGGTGTCATACGTGTTCCTGGGAATATCCCAGATCTATCTGTGTCTGATGAAGAACACGAGATTCGTGGTCATGAGCACGGTGGTCAGCTCTGTCGGCGTGCTCATACACATCATTGTGAATGCAATGCTCATTTATGGTCACTTCGGATTCCCTGCTTTAGGCATCCTCGGCGCCGCCTTGTCATCAATCGTCTCTCGAGCGTTCGAATGTATCTGGCCTCTTTTGCATTCACTACGCAGAGGCCGAATCCGCGTGCAACCAACCCTGATGCTGCACACGCAACGAGTGCTGGAACGTGATTACTGGAGATACTGCTTGCCGGTGCTCGGCAATGAAATCGTCTGGGGCGGCGGTTTCATAATGTACACCGTCATCATGGGGCACCTCAATACCGACGCGATTGCCGCGAACTCCATCGCGAACATCGTCAAGGACCTCGTGGTCTGTTTCTGTTTGGGCCTGGGTAACGGAGGAGGTATCTACATCGGAAACCTGCTCGGTCAAAACAGGCTGTCGGATGCCAAGGAGACGGCCCGAAAACTCTGCCATCTAGCAATAGCGGTCGGTGCGCTCACGGGTGGCGTCATCCTGCTATTACGCCCATTCATCCTGCACGCCACCAATCTCTCGCCGCGCGCCAACGAGTACCTATCAGGGATGCTCATCATCTGCTCGTATTACGTGATCGGCAAATCCATCAACTCCACAACCGTCGCGGGCATCTTCCCCGCAGGAGGGGACGCACGCTTCGGACTGTTGTGCGACAGTGTGACCATGTGGATCATCGTAATCCCACTCGGCATCATGGCGGCCTTCACCTGGAAACTGCCGGTGCTTTGGGTATATGCGCTGCTCAACGTCGACGAAATCATCAAACTGCCTGCAGTATTCGCCCACTACCGGCGATACCGTTGGCTGCACAACGTCACTCGGGCGACAAGCGACTAATTCATTCGATGCCCTGCCAGGCATCGGCCACAATAATTACAGACCACGAAAGCAATGTAAAGGAGCGGATTGACATGAGAACCATGCGCGAACGAATCAACGAAGGGCTGCTGTTCACCGACAACTGCGAAGGCCTTCCCGAAGAGCGGACCGCCGCGAAGCGACTGATGTACCAGTTCAACACCAGCGACCCCGCCGATGTGGAGCAGCGTGCGGCGCTCATCGCCAGAATCTTCGGTATCAGCGCGCAACAAGCTGCCAGGTTCTGGGTGGAACCACCGTTCTGCTTTGCGTACGGCACCCACATCAAGGTCGGCAGCGGCACATACATCAACGGGAGTTGCAATTTCATCGACGACGGAACACTGACCATCGGCGACCATGTCATGTTCGGACCAAATGTCAACATCGCAACCGTCAGCCATCCCATCAACCCAGCTATGCGAGGCTACATGTACGCCAGCCCCGTCACTATCGGCAACGACTGCTGGATAGGAGCCGGAGTGACGATCTGCCCAGGAGTGACCATAGGAGCCGGAACCACAATCGGCGCCGGAAGCGTAGTCACCAAAGACATCCCCGCAAACGTCGTAGCGGTCGGCAACCCATGCAGAATACTCCGCGAGATCGGCCCTGACGACCTCAACAACTACAATCACGGGCACCCCTTCGACCCATCGGATCTGGACGAAGAACGACAGCTCAGGGACCAACCGTTCCAATCTGAAAAATAAGTGGTTTTTTTCAGCGGCCATAGTACCTCCAACAAAGCAAAACCTGAACAATCCCAAACAGTCCACTTTGCTGGAGGACCTTCCAACGGGACTTGCACTACCAGATCAGTAAGCAGCCACTATCCAAAACACGAGCGAAGATCCGCAAACACAACGATATTGTCTGAAAGTCTGAATGAGGAAGAACCAGCCTTTACCACCAAAGACAACCAGCTAGCGCCACAACACAAACACGAGGGAAACTGTCGACCAGCTTTACAACAAACCCGATCTACGACACACCCTTTAACTTAGGCGCCGCCCACGCCTCGTATCTAAAATAATCGCATCCTTGGGAGAACAGCTCTTTGTAGTGACCAGGGTTGCCACTCAGATTGCGCTCACAATATGTTAGAAACGCGGATGCCACTGTGTACGGATTCCTTGGTGCTGAGCTACGCGTCTCGCTTCACGTCATCAAACTCATCAATGAGATGTTGGGAAACCTTGATGAAAGCAAAGAGTCGTTGCACCACCAACTTCTGCTTTCCAAAAAACTTATATTGGGTACGATCTTTCATGCATCAACAGACAAGCTATCCTGCATATAAAATGGGAGCAAGAACAAGCCGAACAAGATAATCCCAGAGTCGGAGCCCTGCATATAAATGCACTGAATCTCTATATAATCTAACCTGATCTGTCGAGGGACCATATACAAGAGAGCGCAATGGTATAAAACCTGAATGGCCGAAAATTCTAAACGAATATTCAATACTCGTGCTCTGGAATTATGCTGAGCCTCTTCGGGTCAGAGTAAGCAATAGGAACAGTGTGGCAAAAGTGCCTATCTGTTCTTACTTGCTTAGCGAATCGATTCTCAACATCCCAAAACATTGTGGAGCCTCGGTGTTCTCAAATACCAGCGAAGATCGAAACGCATAGCATAGAGCTTCTCTCAAACCGATAGCGAAGAACTGCTGAGTATTAATTTCACCAAAATAAATCCAAGGTCCGTGTAAATGTAAAGGCAATTAACAGGAAACCTACGATGCCGCCAGTACAACATTTCTGTCTATGCGTTCTCAACGGGATTCTTGATTTCTCAGCGAGAGTATGCATTCCCGAAGATTTCAAGCAAGTTCAATTCTGACGTCGTAGCTGCCTTCGAGATTTGCTATCGCCGAAAGATCGCCATCGACTACACCGAGGTTAATCTGGTCTCCGAACTGTTCGGACCGCTCCTCATCCTGGAATAACACCGTGAAATAGTCTGCATCCTGGGCAAAATCAATATCGCCATTCAGCCAGCCGTAGTGCACTTCGTCCTGCGTGTAGTCGGTAAGCGGCTTGTCCATCACACCACAGAAATCATGCGAGAATCGGCTCATATGCACTGTGTACGGCAGCATCGAAATAAGCTGTTTGGCCGCGCTGCTGTCATTGAGTCTTCCGGGAATCACCGTGTCGCCGAAGTGCATCCGTATTTTGGTGCCGCCGTTCAGCACTCGCGTGGATTTTGACTTGTCCGTGGTCTGCATCTGCGCACCGTCACGCGCAACTCGATGCGAATTGTCGGACTGCACCGAACTTGATTCGCCGGTGACTGCGGCACTTGATCCGCCATCGTCAGCAGCACCTGTTCCACCGCATGCGGCGAGCATCAATACCGCTACTGCTATTGCTGGTATGTTCCTGAATTTCTTCATGTCTGTGAATTCCTATCCTGACGAAAGTACATTGACTGCATGGCTGATGACGTGCGGACAGCTGAATACGGTCTACGAAACACGGAAAGAGACATTGGCCGAACCTCGTCCAAGCGTGGCGGCAAGACGCTCCGGATCGATCACTTGGCCGATACGCGTATATGAGAAGGATGTATCGAAAGCTTCATAGAACAGCACAACACAGTCCGATCCAAACAGCATGAGATCACCATTGGCGATCTCATTCACACGACTGGGATTATTCGGTAGGGACTCATCGAGATAGTGGAACTTTTCGTTACTATTCATGTCCTCCATGCTGAGAGTCAGTGGAAGCCTGTTACGAAAGGCACGGGCAGTCTCGTTATCTGCCAATTGAGCGCGGAAATCAGTGCCCTTGACTGTGACCGTGATATTCATATTCTGACTGTCTTCCTTCGTTGTTGAGCCCTCGTCCGAAGAAGACGGTTGCGGTGAACTTGTACCAGAGACATCTGTAGAGCTAGATGATTCACGATCTGGACTGCCGGTCTTCTCGCCTTGCCCGCAACCCGCGATCAGGGCAGTCATAGCCACAATGGCCACCAGTGAACTCACGGCATGACGCATATAGTCCTTCATGATCTCCCCGATTTCCGTATAGCTTCCCGTTGCTTGACGTTTATCGTATTAAAAAGAGAATTCCATATCAAATACCTATAACAAATACAAACCTATGCTTACTATCTATACATAGTAGCTAGGTGCGAATTGTTCGTCAGCCCATCTGACAACATGCAAAATAGCTATAAATATCTCTGCACTATAGGTATTTGAAATAATGATATGGCGCACGTATATTGTCCTTCGCATAACAGTCGCGTGAATTAAGGACGGTAATATGGCGATACAAGACAAGGTCATCATCATCACGGGCGCATCATCGGGAATCGGTGAAGCGACCGCCCTGATGTTAGCGAAACACGGCGCGAAACTGGTGCTTGGCGCACGCAGGGAAGAACGTCTGAGTGAACTCTGCGACACCATCAGGACTGCTGACGGAACAGCCGTATACCAGGTTTGCGATGTCACCAAACCAGAAGACAATGATGCTTTGGTCTCCTTGGCGAAGCACACTTACGGACGAGTGGACGCAATATTCCTCAACGCTGGGTTGATGCCGAACTCTCGGCTTTCAGCCCTTCATGCAGACGAGTGGAATGCAATGATCGACGTGAATCTCAAGGGTGTGCTCAATGGCATCAAGTCTGTGATCCCTGTTTTCAAGGAGCAGCATTCAGGGCATGTGCTGGCGACCTCATCCGTAGCTGGTCTCAAAGCCTATCCGGGAGGTGCCGTCTACGGAGCCACAAAATGGGCGCTGCGCGACCTCATGGAAGTTCTCAGAATGGAATCCGGTCTGGAAACCAACCGCATCAGAACCACAACACTCTACCCGGCCGCCATTCGCTCCGAGTTGCTCGATACCATCTCGGATGCCGATTCCGCGCGGGATATGCAACATATCTATGACACCTATCAAATCGACCCTGAACGCATCGCCAGAGCGGTACTGTTTGCCATAGATCTGCCTGAAGACACCGATGTCAGTGAAATCACCATAGGACCAACGGACCAGCCATGGTGAACAAATCCGAATATCAGGATGTGCTGCTCAAGCTACGACAAGGCAACACCGTCATCGGCGGTTCCACCTGCCATCGCCAGATGATTCAACTCAGCGAGGAAGCACAACGAATCACCTGCGACCTCAACTACCGTTTTCACACCAAAGAAGAGATTCGTGAATTGTTCTCTCGTCTGATCGACAAGCCGGTCGACGATGAGTTCGGACTGTTTCCACCGTTTTATACGGATTGCGGGAAAAACATCAGCCTCGGCAAAAGGGTGTTCATCAACGCGGGGTGCAATTTTCAGGACCAGGGAGGGCTGACCCTTGGCGATGACACACTCATAGGGCATTCCGTGGTGCTGGCTACGCTCAACCACGATCTGGATCCTGAACTGCGTGCCAACCTGCATCCTGCAGCAGTGACGATCGGAAAACGCGTATGGATTGGGGCTCATGCCACCGTCACACCGGGTGTCACCATAGGAGACGGTGCAGTGGTGGCCGCCGGCGCGGTGGTCACCAGGGATGTGCCCGAACGGGCAGTTGTCGCGGGCGTACCCGCAAAGATCATCAAAACGGTTGGTGTGGTGCTGGTGTGCTCTCATTTGAGGTCACACCAGCACCACACCATCGACTCCACCGTTATTTAACTCGCGTCCATGTTCCGGAGAGCTGGATGAACTGTCCGCCAACAACCGAGCTGGCCATGCAAGTACCTTCATCGTAGTCCTCGATGTGCGTCACATAGTCGCCCGCCTCTTCGGCCCAGCGAACCACATACAGACCTTCGCGCAGCTTGGTGCATGTGTAATCCATCGTTTCCGAACGTCCCTTGATGGCACCTCCGGTCACAAAGAACGAAACTTTGTCTTCGGTAAAACTGATTTCAACAGTGAAATGCCCCAAGGGCGTATCCGGCCCTAGGTCGGCCAGCCAAGTCTGTCCGATGGCTGGGTGTCGTGCTTGTAATTCCATGATATTTCCTTACTGGGTTGCAGGTATCGGCCGTGGCAACAACCGACAATCGTCTTGTATTACGGGCGCAGCAGCACCTTGATGGCGCGACGCTCATCCATGGCCTTATAGCCCTCAGCCGCATCCTCCAAAGGAAGCGTGAGGTCGAAGACCTTTCCGGGATTGATTTTGCGATCCCAAATCAACTTGATGAGCTGCGGCAGGAAGCGGCGCACAGGAGCCGGACCACCAAAAAGATGCACTTCAGAGAAGAAGAGATCATCACCAGGCAGGTTGACATCATGCGAAACGCCAACGAAACCGACATGGCCACCTGGCCTTGTCGAATGAATCGCCTGGAGCATGGACTCCTGCGTCCCCATCGCCTCAACGACGCTGTGTGCGCCGTATCCGCCGGTGAGCGCCTTGACCTTCGCGATTCCTTCTTCTCCACGCTCTTCGACAATATCCGTGGCCCCGAATTCGCGTGCCAGCTTCTGGCGTGATTCGTGACGCGACATCGCGATGATGCGTTCCGCGCCCAATTGCTTGGCCGCCAGAATCGCCATCAGACCTACAGCTCCATCGCCGACGACCGCGACCGTCTTGCCGGGACCAGCCTCAGCGGCTACGGCTCCGAACCAACCAGTGCCAAGCACATCTGAAGCAGCGAGCAGCGATGGAATCAAATCGTCATCAGGCTTCCCCGGAGTCTTAACCAAAGTGCCGTCAGCCAGAGGAATACGAGCTTTCTGAGCCTGCGCCCCTGACATGAACCCGCCATGGGCACACCTGGATGGGTACCCGGCCTTGCAGATTTCACAAGTGCCGTCAGAAAGGCAGAAAGAACCAATAACAAAGTCCCCCGGCGCAACGGTGGTGACATCCGCACCGACCTCTTCGACGACGCCGACATACTCGTGCCCCATTGGCTGGTCTTTGACGCTTTCTATACCTCTATAGGGCCACAAATCCGAACCGCAGATGCAGGCGGCGGTAAGTCTGATAACGGCATCCGTCGCCTCGATTATGCGAGGTTCCTCCAGATCCTCGACTCTGACATCCCTCGCTGCTTTCATAACAACACCACGCATGAGACTGCTCCTTCTTAGTTGTGAACTATTTGATTTATGTACTATTCGTGAAGTACGGCCGCATCAGCCGTTACATATACACTGCAAAGGCACAGGCGAAATCGCTGCCGAATCCATGTATTTCAGGCAGCAGCCCGGACGCCACGCAGCCACACGAGCGACTGCTGTGCCACATGCGTGCCAAGGTGCTCAGCTGTCTTCAGATCGGATGCGCTCATTGCCTCAACACCCGCATCAACTGGGCTCTGGACGGCAGCGCCACCGAAGAAACCGAGCCGGTTCAAATCATCTTCACTGCCCGTGGTGGATGCCCACCCTGGCAATATGCCCAAATTGATCCACTGCATGCCATGCTGTGCCGCAAAAGCTTGGAACCAAGCCAAGGTAATTGATTTGTCACCAGCCTTGGCACCGGAATTGGTGAAGCCGGCAGCGAGTTTCCCTGCCCACTTCTGAGTGAAATACCGTTTGCTGCTCGTCTCCGCGAAGGCATGGAACGCTGCCGATGCACCCCCCATATAGGTCGGCGCACCGAAGATAATCGCGTCGGCCTCGTCGAGTTGCTTCCATTGCTCATCGTTGATGGTGTCCACCGGAATGAGGATGGCCTTCGCATTACCGGCTTTGACCCCCTTGGCGACAGCCTCGGCCACAGCAGCCGTGTGGCCGTATCCTGAATGATATGCAATGGCTACGGTTGGTGTGATCTCGGTCATGGTTGGACTCCTTTTGGTGTGAACAGTATCTTGTTGCCGGCTGTTGACCCATGCTAGGCTCAGAGGACACATCTAACATGGCCATTATTTCTACCCCCCATCCTTCTGACTACTGCGCGCTAGATTCTCTAGATGGCATTCCCCTGTTACACAAGTCATCGAGTTCCCTCTTGGCGAACTTTGTACGGTCCAACGCACCGAATTGAAGGCTTCAGAAACAAGTCAGCCATCATCGACATCCTCATGTGCATAATGAACATATGGACACTGACAGACGAACGAAAGAACTGGGTGATTTCCTGCGCGCGCAACGTGCCAGACTCCGTCCAGAACAATTCGACGTATTGCATACTGAACGACCTCGCCGTGTTCCCGGATTGCGACGCGAAGAGATCGCGCACCTCGTTGGGATCAGCGTTGAATACTACACACGTATCGAACAAGGCAGAATTCCACCGTCATCAGCCATATTGGATGACCTTAGCTATGTGATGCATATGAACGGCGACCAACGCGCCTATCTGTTCCGTCTCGCACAGAAGACCGTGCCACACAGCGAGCAGACGCTTGAAACCATTCAACCACCGTTACAACGCATGCTGGATGACCTTGCTACCACACCGGCCTTCGTTATTGGGCAACGCACCGATATCATCGGATGGAATCATCTTGCTGCGGCAATGATTACGGATTTCGCAACTATTCCACCCACTAAACGCAATTTCATCCGATTGTTGTTCATGCAACCGGCTATGCGTGACCTCTATGTCGATTGGGATGATGTGGTCAACCTGGCAGTTGCCCGTCTGCGTATGTTCAGCGCACAAAATCCCAACGATCCAAGACTTCTAGCTCTTCTTAAAGACTTGTCTGCAAATGATAGAAGTTTCGATGCTCTCTGGAAATCCCACGAAGTCTCCAATAAAGCCACTGGTTTTAAAAAGCTCAACCATCCGAGAGTGGGTATCCTGGAACTCGAATGGCAGGCCTTATCCCCTGCGCAGGATCCTGACCAGCAAATCATCATTTGGACCGCCAAACCCGGCAGCCAGACGTATCATGCATTACAACGATTGGCGGCACTTCCCAAGCCCTGACAATACGAAGCAGGTGCTTTTACACAACAGCCGCTGCGTAAAAGCACCCATTCGACCGCACCGCTCACCCATTGACCGCGGCACAGGACCGTCGATTCTTCAACACAGCCAACCGTCTATCGAGGGCGACCATCAGGAAAGCAATGGCTTCAATCACCACAGTCAGCACAAGGATGTTTACAGCCACCCCTCCCCAGCCGATGTGCTCGACATCGAGGAACTGATATGGATAATGCCCTCCACCAGGCCACTGCGCCGAAGTAAAGACAGGTCGAATCAAGGCATACGCCGCATACGCGTATGGAATAAGCGCCCACCACAGTGGATCCCACCAACGCAGCACACCTTTATCGGCGAAGATCAGCCAATCGCCTATGAGCAGCAGGGGGACGACGATATGCACCAGATCATCGGTCAGGGTAAAGGGCTGATACCCGGAACCCTGAGTGAATGACGCAGGGGCGAGTATCGTCAAATAAATCAACAGGGTAACGAGAATCGCAAGAGCCACACCCGCTCCGAGTCTTGGACAAACCGACGCAGATGCACGTCGGTCATATTTACCTATGGATACCAGCGTCACGATAAGGGCATACAGAGACCATGCCATACCAAGCAGATTGCTCATCGACGTGTAATATAACAACCCTCCAGGAGCGAAATGGGTCGTCCCCACGCCTATGACACGAGAAACAGCTATCCCCGCGGTAATAACGGTGACCGCTCTGTATATGGCGGCACATGAACGTGTATTGATTATCATGGATAGTTCTCCCAACGGTGATGGTGTATGTGCTTATGACTTTCTGCAAGAAGCTGCACCTTGCCTCATGACGAGCTCGGCCTATCGACGAAAAAGGACATAATCGCAGGCACTATGGCAAGAACGGCCCCTAGACTCAATGCGCCGCGCATACCAGCTTCTTGCGCTGCCATAGGTGCGAGGCCCCCTGCTCGCGCGGCAGCGGAGCTCAGGGACAGTGCCGTCACGAATAGAGCGGTGCCCGCCGCCCCAGCCAACTGTTGCACGGTATTTGCTATCGCACTGCCATGGGAATACAGCCTGGAGGGCAGGGAACCAAGAGAACTGGTGAGCAGCGGAGTGGTGACGAAGGCGAGCGCCAAACTCAGCACCGCATAGAACAACACCACCAGCCAGACTGTCGTATGCCTTCCCAGAAACGCAAATGAGCCAAGAGACGCAAGCATCACCAACGTTCCGGGAATGACTAAAGGCCTCGCGCCGTACCTGTCATAGAGACGACCCACAATCAGCGATGCAGCACCTTGCGCCACTCCTCCCGGCAGAAGAACTAGTCCTGTTTCCAGGGTGCTCAGACCACGCACACTCTGCAGGAACAGCGGCAGGAGGATTAGAGTGCCAAATAGCGCACTCATGGTTATCGCGACCATCACCAAAGGCATGGCAAACCCTCGATGTCGGAAAGGTCGCAAATCTAGCAATGCCTGGTCCGTACGCTGTAGATGCAGCTGCCTGAGTACGAACATCACCAAAGCGACCGCTCCAATGACAAGAGGCACCAACGGAGATATCGGCGCATCCCCCTCGCTGGACTCACCGATACTGCTGAGCCCGAATACAATGCCCCCGAAACCAAGTACCGACAGCATGATTGATGGCATATCGAAGTGAGCCGGTCGCGCCTGGCTTACGTTACTGAGTGAGAAGAAAGCAATGATCGTAGTCACCACGGCTACCGGCGCCATGATGGCAAACAACCAGCGCCAACTCAACAATTCCAATACCAGACCTGAAATCGTAGGCCCTATCGCGGGTGCGACGGAGATGACCACGGAGATCCACCCCATCATCTGACCACGTTTAGTGACCGGGATGAAGGTCATTACCGTGGTCATCAATAGCGGGATCATCAGTGCACTGCCGCCAGCCTGAATCACCCTGGCGCACAGCAGCACGGCGAAGCTAGGTGCAACAATCGCCAACACCGTGCCTGAAATGAACAAGGTCATAGCCGTGAAGAACACCGTTCGCGTACTAAATCGGTCAAGTACCGATCCAGTCATGGGAATCACCACGGACATGGTCAGCATGTACGCCGTGGTCAGCCATTGTGCCGTCGCCGCCGTGATGTTCATCTCTTGCATCAAACGCGGTATGGCCACCCCCCATAACCGTCTCATTGAGCACCGTGACGAAGGTCGCACCCACTAACAGAGCGATGACTCCGATTATTCTCGGTGTTTCGGAAGCGACCGCTGTCGGCGCATCACGTGACTCTTTGACCATCATCATCACTCCTTTTCGATTTGTCAGTATATGGCAAAGTATGACAACATGGCATTGAATGCCAGTTTCATTCCGCTGGCGGCATGACCGATTCTTCGGAAGGAACAGGATGACCAACTCCATCCAAAGACCTCAGATCAGGGATCTTCGAGCACGCAGGAGACAGCAATTGGTTAGCGACGTACAACAGGTCGCCTTATCGCTCATAGAGACCAATGGCTTTGCCTCAACCACTGTTGACGACATAGCACGTTCTGCCGGAATATCGACGCGTACGTTCTTCCGCTATTTCCCAAGCAAAGAGGATGCCGTGCTCGCCGGAAACAGACTCCTTGACGAAGCCATCGATGATATTGAGTTCACCGGAAGCATAAGCGACGTATTGACTCAGCTCGAACAGGTGTATCGAGAGCATCTGAAAACACTCCGTCACATGGACCAGACAGGGCTGCGTTCCGCTCAATGTCTGATAGAACGTGAACCCGCCCTGCAAGACGCCTCAGCCGCGAGAGATGCTGCCACCCTGCGTCACTTCAAACAACGGCTGGACCGGACTTGGCCGAGCGGGAACACATTGGCAGCGTCTTTGGCCGTTGAAGTAGCCGCAGCAACCCTTCGTGCCGCAATTGAAGGATGGCGAAGAGACACGACGAAGCAATCCATTGACGATCTCATCTCCATGTTCGATACGGCACGCAAATTACTTCGAGAAGCCACATCGCAAGAGTGAACCAGGAAAAGCTAAGCCACACTGATGATCACGCAGCAGAATAATAAGCGACCCAACAACATCGTTGGCACCAAGTAATCCCACACTAAATCAGAGCGTACAGCCATCCAGATACACGTATCGGTAAGCAATAGTACCGATTTGTCACACCCGACGAACGACCAGCGAGAATCTCGACCAAGTCAAGGAGACAATATGTACAAGAAACCCAAGGCTCTAGTAGTATCAGCCAGCGTCATCGCGGTGCTGGTCATAGCGGCGCTACTCATTGCCGCATTCAGGAGGCAAGAGACCATGGCACCCACGAGCACTGCGGACACTTCGAATTCCGGGCAGTTCGGAGCCGATAGCTATAACACGCCTGAAGTGGCCGAGGAAATGCGTTGGATCAACGAGAACGTGGAGGAGGACGCCAGATTCCGCGGAAGCAAGGTACTGGTGACCGGTTCGACAGCCGGCATCGGCCAACTGGCTGCAAACTATCTCATCCATAGAGGATTCAGTGTTGTCGCCCACGCCCGCGGCGACAAGCGTGCGGCAGATGCCAGGCGCGATCTTCCCGGTTTGGACTCCGTAGTGGTCGGCGATTTCAACAATCTCGACCGCAGCAGAGAACTTGCCGACGAGCTCAATAGTCTGGGACCATTTGATGCCGTCATCCACAATGCGGGGATATACACCGGCGAACCCGAAGAGTTGCTCACCGTCAACGTGCTGTCACCATACGTCTTGACGGCGTTGATGGATAAACCGAAACAACTGATATATCTCTCGTCCGACTTGCAGAGTTCCGGATCGTTCGACGAAGCCAAAATCATCGACGCCAATCCTCAGACCAGCTATCATGATACGAAGCTGTACCTTCTGACCATGTCGAATTATCTGGCTGCTCATTGGTCTAACGTACAGGTCAATGCGGTGACCCCCGGCTGGGTGCCAACCAAAATGGGATTCGCTGACGGCAATACCACCACACCGGACACTCTCAAGACCGGATATATGACCCAAGTCAGGCTAGTGGAAGGAGAGGTCGCGGGAACAGGGCAATTTCTGTTCAAAGACCAGGCCTTCCCGATGAATCCTCAAAGCCAAGATCCTGAGGTGCAACGCAGACTATTCACAGCTCTAGAGCAACGCACAGGGGTGGAGCTGCCTCAATAAGCGCGTCCAAGCCCTTCCAATACACATCTGAGCGCTGAATTGCCAGCTAATCAACACCAATGTCAGAGGAAACATTCCTGAAAATATCAAGGAAGGCATTAGCTGCTGGTGAGAGTTGATTACTCTTGGACCAAACCAGGCTTGCACGGGCCTCCAATTTTGGCGACAGCGGAACGAATGTGAGTTCGCTGCCTTCAGTGTTTACTATCCCGTCAATACACAGACAAGGACCGACCCCGGCCACTGTGAGTTTGGAGGCATTGTACAAGAGGTTGTACGTAGCAACGATGTTAATTCCGATATCACTGCTCCCAAGCCAGCTGTTCACGAGATTCGCGCTGCTTTTCTGTTGTGAAACTATGATCCGTTGTTGATCCAAATCCTTTGGAGTAATCACCTGCCGTTGTGCGAGCGCACAATCTGATTTCATCAGCAAGCCCCACGGTGTAGTGCCGGGTAAACGCAGAAAGTGATAGTCATTCTTTATCGTAGGCTCCATCACCACGCCAAAATCAAATACGCCAGAGTTCATACGCTCGTGAACGTCGTCGGCATCCGTGCTATACACATTTACGGTAACCTCCGGAGCAATTTCCGACAAGCGTTGTATAGCTTTGGCAAGCGTGTCGATCATCGGCACCTCAGCACAACCGACGATGATACTTCCGCTGATTTGCTTCGTTTGCTGAATATTCGCTGTAGTTTTGTCACTGATGGCCAGCATCTGATGCGCCTGGGTCAGCAGATACTCCCCCGCCTGGGTCAATGTGACTGTTCTGCTTCCCCGCTCGAATAGCTTCACCCCGAGCTCATCCTCGAGTTCCTTGAGTTGGCGGGATATTGTGGGCTGGGACACTCGCATGCTTTCAGCTGCGTGCGAGATGTTTCCCTCCTGCGCAACGGCTACAAAATACCTCAGTACTCGTAATTCCACGGTTTAGCCTCAGTATTCAGTAAATGTATATGTATATATTCATTATAGGCATTAGACAGACGGTATTGACAGCCATACCATTCATGGTTATCGAAGGCGAACAGGTGAAAACTCGACGACGCGGTGCCGTGCACGTTCATGCGTGGCGAGAGGATCATCAATGATGGGGGAAACTTCCCCCGTGCCACGAGTCATCCAATTCACCCTGCAAAACCCTCGGCAATAGGGGAATTCATCAGGAAGCAGGTAAGCATCATGAAACGCATACTGATATTGGGAGCCAACGGCGCCACCGCGCAACTGATCGTTGAAAGGCTGCTGCAGGAAAGCGACGACCAGCTGCTTCTCTTCCTGCGCGACGCGCAGCGGCTGAAGCGTTTTGTCGACAACCCACGCGTAACGATCGCAGAAGGGGATGTGCACGATTCCACAACGCTTGAGCAGTCCATGAACGGTGTCGACATCGTTTACTCGAACATCGGAGGCATCGACCTCGCCGACTCCACACGGCATATTCTTTCGGCAATGAAGGCCACGGGACGAACACGCCTCATATTCTTCAGCGCCATAGGTGCGCTCCATGAGGTGCCAGGAGCTTTCGGCGAATGGAACGAACGCGCCATCAAGGACTATCTGCCCGGTTTCCGCGAGTCGGATGCATTGATCAACGCCGAAAAATCGATCAACACCACGCAGATTCGTCCGACTTGGCTGACCAACCACGACGAGATCGACTACAACATCACGGAAAAAACCGAAGCTCCCACCGGAACCGAAGTGTCCCGCAAGAGTGTCGCAGATGTTGTTGTACGCCTTCTCAAAGATCCGGATCTGTATCCAAATGACAGCATCGGCATCGAAAAACCAAACACCGAGGGAGACAAACCAGCATGGATGTGACGACAACGGATTCGGAAGACACGATGAGCGTTCAAGGAAAAGCGATCATCGTTACGGGAGCATCCAGCGGCATCGGCATGGCCACTGTCCAACGGCTGGCCGAGCATGGTGCGAGAATCGTATTCGGAGCAAGACGCGAGGACAAACTCGAGGAACTCGCCGGGCTCCTTCCGTCTGGTCGGTATGCGTATGCAGCCACCGATGTCAGCAACTTTGATGACGTGCAACATCTCGTTGATCTCTCCGTGGAGCGTTTCGGAAAGGTGGATGCCCTGTTCAACAATGCAGGGATCATGCCACTGAGCACATTGAGCGAGGGCAAACGTGACGATTGGCAACGCATGCTGCAGACCAACATCATGGGCCTGCTGAACGGCATATCCGCCGTGCTTCCCGTAATGCATCGACAGGGATACGGTCATATCCTTGCAACCGGTTCAATGGCCGGCTATAACCTCTACCCGGGCGCAGCGGTCTACTGCGGCACGAAATTCGCGGAACGGGCCATCATGGAGGGCCTGCGGCGCGAGGAGCACGGCAATGGCATCAAGACGACCTATGTCGCACCAGGTATGGTCGACACGCAACTGTACGAGTCGATCGGCGATGAGGCCCGCTCACAGGAGGTGGTCTCTGCCTGGCATGAACACAACCACTCACTCACTCCAGACGATATCGCACGTTTCGTGGAATTCGCCATCGCGGCCCCCGAGCGCATGGTGATCAACGAGGTATCCATTCGCCCGCTTGCGGAAGATTGACAGCTTTGACCCATATTCATGAACACACCAAATGAAAGGACTCTGTTATGCATGTACACGCACTGGTCGCGACTTCTGAAACCGATCCGCTGATACCAGGAACCATAGAACGGCGTGACCCCGGTCCTCGAGATGTGGTTATTCACATCGCCTGGGCAGGTGTGTGCCATTCCGACATTCATACCGTCCACGGCGACTGGGGACCAGCTCCGTTCCCGCTCACTGTCGGACATGAAATTGCCGGAACAGTGGCAGCCGTCGGTACGGAGGTCTCGAAATTCAAGGTCGGAGATCGAGTCGGTGTAGGAACCATGGTCAATTCCTGCGGTATCTGCGCAAACTGCCAAGCCGGACTTGAACAATACTGTCTGAACGGCAACACTCAAGCATATGGGTCCAGGGATCGTGATGGCAGCATCACACAAGGCGGATATTCTTCCATGATCGTCGTGGACGAGGATTTTGTGCTCCGAGTCCCCTCCGCTCTTCCATTTGAGACCGTCGCCCCACTGCTGTGCGCGGGAATAACGACATACTCGCCACTACGTCATTGGGGAGCAGGCCCTGGAAAGCGCGTGGCGATCGTCGGTTTGGGCGGTCTGGGCCACATGGGGGTTCAACTGGCGCACGCCATGGGAGCTGAGGTCACCGTCCTGTCACGGACCCTGAACAAAATGGAGGACGGTCTGCGACTTGGAGCAGACCGCTATTACGCCACTGCCGACGACAAGACCTTCGTGGAGCTGGCCGGAACCTTCGACCTGATCGTGAATACCGTCAGCGCCGCGTTACCGGTTGACAGGTTCCTGGGGTTGCTTCGGCAGGATGGAACCTTGGTGAATGTCGGAGCGCCGGCCCAAGCGATGTCCTTGCATGTGCAATCACTGCTCGCCAGGCGACTCTCCTATGCGGGATCCGTAACAGGTTCTGTGGCAGAGACCCAGGAAATGCTGGACTTTTGCGCCGAGAAAGGCATTTCCGCAGTTGTCGAAGTCATTGCGGCAGACCAAATCAACGAAGCCTGGAAGAGGGTGCTGTCCTCCGACGTTCGGTACAGGTTCGTCATCGACGCCTCGACGTTCGCGTGAAGCACATGAGCCTTCGCTGGGCTGATCTGCTGTCCTGAAGCCCAACGGGAGATTATGAAGGTCTCACCCGCACACGAAGCGTATTGCGCATCGTCCACACGATAACAACGTGGGCGATGCGTCTCAATCCAGTGCCTGCCCGATGGTCTCGTGCATCACGCGGAATGAACTCTCATGCTGCTCGTAACGGTTCGCAGCCCACGATGCGAGTATCTGCATACGCTGCGCCGAATGCGACCCGGGTTCGGGCGTATAGATCGTCACGGTCAGTCTCGGGTCAGATTCCATGATCATTCCTTCATAGGCAAGACACATCTCCCCTACCGCGGAGTGGTTGAAACTTTTGCAACCCGAGCCATGATGACGCACGTTGCCGTCTGCCCACCGTGTGCGGAATTCATCGCTACGGACGCTTAACTCGCCGATCAGATCGTGTAACCCTTCATCATGAGAGTTGCGTCCAGCTTCGGTACGCAGCATGGCCACCGTGGCATCGGCAATTTGGCCCCAGTGTGGGTAAAAGTCATACGCGCGGTCATCTAGGAAGGTGTGCCGCGCAAGATTCGCACCCTGCCCCGGCATGGTGAACACCTCATCATAGAGAGCTCTGGCTAACATATTCGTCGCCAGCAAATCCATACGCCCGTTGCGCACGAATGCCGGGCCCACCGTCACCGAGTCCAGCACCCACTGCAGCCCACGGGAGGGCGCCCAGGCTTGTTGCGCTTGACGATGTGATGCTCTGGCACGCGGAACACCCACCTTGGCCAAATCGAAAAGATATTCACGCTCAGCATCATCAAGCAGCAACGCGCACGAGAGCGCATCAAGCACCTGCTCAGAAGCCCCGGAGAGTGCGCCACGTTCGAGCTTGGTGTAGTACTCAACACTGATACCAGCCAGCTCAGCCACCTCGCTGCGCCGCAAACCCTTGACCCGTCGATTTCTGCCTTCGGGCAATCCCACTTGATCGGGAGTCACACGCCCCCGCCGTGAAAGCAGGAAAGATCGCGCCTGAGCACGACTATCGCTCGCATCAACCGGCTGATGCCCGGATATCGCTTGGGCTTTTGCCGCATTGAGCGTCATACTCTCAATTGTCCTACTATCTTCGGCCATTGCCAGCACTCCTTGACGCATGTATCCCGTGGGCTTCGATAGGCACATCACCCACGGTTCTTCTCTGTATTAGCATCGTCCTTCGCCAGGTCCAAGCGCTCTGAAGTATCACTGTCAGGGGACCAAGGAGCGAAACTGAGAACTCACATGGTGAGCCTCTCATGATGGATGCGGCCGGTGGAAACACCAAGCCGTTTCAGAGTCCGCTGCGTAGACAGCACTCCCGCATTCGGCCCGACGATGAAATAGATCGCATTGCCGATCTGCTCTTCTGAAAGCTGTGATTGCAGGGCGTCACGAGTAAAGCGCCCGACTCTGGTAAGCGCATCGAAACTGCCGTCGCTGCTATTGCGATAGTTGTCAATCAGGTCAGCGTAGTAATTGTCATTGGGACTGTGAATCGACCACAGCAGTGAGATTTTCCTGTTCCGCAGGTATCCTGCTGCGAGACTAAGCAATGGGGCAACACCCGCACCCATACCGATGAGCACGAGAGGCCTGCCGGCTCCGCTTTCACGAATAATGCCGTCGAATCTGCCAAACGGGCCATCAAGTCTCGCCGTGGTCCCGATCGGTATCTGAGGAACCGTTCTTGTGTAATCACCAAGTTGTCTGATAGTGAACACCACGACACCCTGGCTGTCGTCCGTCAAAGAGAAAGGATGCCACTCACGTGGAATACCCGGCCCTTCGAATCGAATAAAGAAGAAGTCGCCTGGCCGAATATCGGCAGACCTGCTGTCAAGTGTGATGCGCACCTGTCTGGTCGATCCGTTCAATGCCCGATTCTCCGTTACGAGTCCGGTCAGGTACGAATCCGGCGCTATCCACTTCTTCCACGCATACACACCCAGGGTCGCCACCGTATACAAATCAAAAACGATCATGAACACGAGGTGTTGACGAAGCTGTGCAATGACATGGACGTGCACGGCGATGAGCACGACCGCGATTAGGTTCAATCGGTGCAGCCACAAGGAAACCTGATGATGCAGTACATGCTCCAAGCAATGCTTCACTTTGGCCACTGACCTGAATCTGTCGACGAGCCATCCGCTCATGAATACGATCGAATAGAGGGCGACCGCTAAAGACAGATAGAATGCCCAATGCCCGACATTTGCGGCTAGTTGGCTATGCGCGTGCGTGTTATCCAAGTGCAGATATGCAGCCAACAGCGCTGTCACACCGAGCACGCCGTGCAGCATGTATACCTGCGGCAGTCCAACCCACCGGTCAAGCCATGACGGACGCACACTGAGCAGGATCGACGCCAGCCACCATGAATAGGCGAGCGCACCGAGCATGATGAACAAACGCACTTCAAACACATCACTCAACGACGCGTTGAGCACAAGAAGCATTGGCAGAGGGAACAGTATGGCGAGAAGCCAAAACAGCGCTTTGCGTGTCATAATCAATACCCCAATCCTTGAAGCCACTGGTTTACTTCGTTTTGAGTACCGGACAGATCGTCCTCCACCGTGGTGCCGCGTTTCTGGAAGCCGTCTCGTATGGTCGCCCTCGGATAATATTCATTCAACACTGAAAGCGAGTTACCGAATCCAGAGCCTTCATGCGTAGCGAAGGGTATGACCGTCTTCCCATTCAGATTGTGGTCACGCATGAAGGTCTGCACCGGCATCGGCTGCTCGCCCCACCATATCGGATATCCCAGGAACACCGTGTCATACCCATCAGTATCCGGCTGATCGTCGGTAATTTGCGGAAAGACGTGGTTATCCAACTCTTGCTCAGCCTGATTGACGATGTCATCGTAATTCGTTGGATATGCATGCACTGTTCGTATGCGATAGATGTCACCGCCCACCCGCTCATGGATGAACTGGGCGACATGCTCAGTGTTGCCGACTTTCAGATCACGACCCCCATAATTCTGCCCGGTCATTGAGAAGTAGACGACCAATATCCGACCACCTGAACCTTGCGAGGAGTTCCCCTCCGGCGCGGACGAGCCGGTTTCCGGTGGAAGATCGGTATGCACGGGCACGGCTGTATTCTGATTGGACTGACCGGATGAGCCAAAATGAATGTTCACCGCCACCAATGCAGCGAATACCACAGCGATTATGCTCATCAGGGCGATGAGCTTAGAACGTTCCCGCATCATTCAACCTTCCCCCTCGATATTCTCGAATGTCGGTTATTCCTCAATTGCTAGCAACTTTCGAATATCGGACACGACAACGCTCAATGCGTTTCAATAGTTGCTCCTTGATCTTCAGGCCGCGTAATTTGTTCGATGTCATCGGCATGCCCAACTGCGTTGAAATCTTGTAGGACTGGGTGGCGGAGAACATCACATGCAGCACTTGGCCCACAGGTATCAGAAATCACAATGCGTGATGCTACGAAGACTGCAGACCAATAGACAGCATGGTTCAATCGCATTGGCACTCCTGAAATATAACGGCTCTAGAACCGTTATCCTTATGGGCATCTTCACTAGTACATCACCATGGAACCAGACATGGGAGTTTCCCGCATAAGGAGTATTACCAGTATCCCCAACGCCATAAAGCGACGAAACTAGATACAGACTCCAGCAGCAATCACGAATGACTTCTGGCAAGTCTTCAAATAAACTACGAAAAGGAGCTTGAACCGGTGTACTGACGACATATCCGTCACTAAAACGACGTTCAGCACTCTTATACTTGTAATTATCAGTCACTTGGATCACTCTTCTTCAGCGCTAAACCTTTGACGATTGTAACGACCTTTCAAAGAGCGTGAAATATCTGCGGGACGATCCCAATCTCTGCCTCAGGGGGATAACCAAAGCGATGAAGATTCTAGAAGCAAGCCAATTAAACTACAGGTCTTTGGGCAGCGGTTTCGCATAACGATACAGAGGCAGCACTTTGTATGGCAGCAGCCAGTAACTCCTTATCCGTTACAACAGCCATAACTTGCAGCGATTGCATGAATGGTTTCCCCACGTATGAGCAAATCTAATGCTGCCGAATCAAAAGTCTCCATTCTTATACAGATATAACCCAATTTCCCAGCAATTCTTGGCTCACCTATAAAGCCACCTTCAGCAACAGATAATCCTTAACCTCATAAAGTTCGACACGCACCCACTCAGCTCCACCGTCAGGGGGAAGTGTCGAACTCTACGTTCAGCACTTCCCCCGTTTGTTTTGTCTCAGGGAGATCACCAAGGGTAATCGCCTGTCCACCGTATCAGACTGACCAGCTGTCTTATCGGTGTCAGTACGGAAGATACCGCAATGCGTTGTCACACGGACATAAGAGTCAGGACGAAGTGGTTCATGATCAGCCTTCATCATAAAAGTCAATTGGGCTTATTACGGCTGCACTAGAAACGACGTTAATCTTCTCAAGCACTGTGCCAGCGACCAAGTTGTGTTGAATTCAGCGGCTAGGATTCCTTGGCAGATACTTCTCACAAGATAATCGCTGAAACACATAGAAAGAGATTAGCCGGCACCTAGACCATAGATACCGATAAGACAAGCACTTACTGAGCTATAAACTTTCCTTATATCCAGAGACAGAGAGTCTCAATAACGACACACTCCTTTTCAATCAGCGTGGTGATACCGTTATTTTTCGTTGCCCAACGTGAGTTATCACCCAGAAGCAACCACAATTACTCCAACTGAGATGGGAACATAAGGGAATGGCATTTTCTGCAAAACGGATCGCCGTATTTTTCGTAACCGTAGCCACAATCGTTTCACTTGGTGCATGCGGGTCTGCTTCTGGCTCATCAACAGGTCAGAACAGCAGCAACGGTGTTCAGACCATCAATGTTGCAGGCGTAACCGGGAAAAAGCCCTATACCTATCAGGAAGATGGCAACTACACAGGATATGATTTTGAACTCCTGAAGAAAATCGATGAGAAGTTGCCCAAGTACCAGTTCAAGTACACCACACTCCAGCAGGATGCACTCCTGACCGGCCTACAGTCCGGCAAGTACAGTCTGGCGAGCTGCTCCTTCTACGGTACTGCAGAGCGATTTCAGACTTTCGATTATTCCAAGAAACCCACAGGACTCAGTGACGCGCGCCTGATTATCCGCTCCGACGAAGCAGGAACCATCAATTCCTTAGCCGACCTCGCCAAGTCAGGCAAGAAGCTCGCGCCAATCCCTACCGACGATGCCCGTTACACTCTCATCAACCAATACAACGAGGAAAACCCGAACAACAAGATTGAGTTTGAAGGAGCCACTGAGAAGTCAGCAACCGTCGCAGATGTGTTGAAATCTGTAGCAGCCAAAAAGTATGATGCTGCAATCTATCCATATACCTCATATGAAGCGATTAAAGATGAACTCAATCTGAACCTGAAGCTCACCGACTCCATCGGATTGTTCCCCACTGTTTTCCTTTATCACAAGGGTGATTCGACTTCACAGCTGCGCAAGGATGTCGACAAGGTGCTTCAGGAGTTTCGGGACGATGGCACACTCTCCAAGTTGAGCGAAAAATGGTATGGAGAGGACGTTTTCAAATTGAAGGGCGCCGATAAGGTCGATAGCGTCATTTACTGGAAGTGAGTGGCTGCAAATCTTTTCCAGCATCCTAAGCAATATCGCGATTAGGCGGGTCAGATATTTCTGACCCGCCAGCAATGTAAGGGGACCTATGAAAATCGGTATCATCGGCGCGGGCAATACAGGTGTGGCATGTGCAACACACTTGACAGACGCCGGTTACGAGGCGGTTCTTTTCACACGCAGTGATGCCAAACAATCTGCTTTGCGAGAAGGTATCGAAGTCTCAGGCGCTGCCAATGGCAAGTACTCGTTTGATGCAGTAACAGATATCGCCCAAATGCTTCGTCGTGTCAACATAGTAATAATCTGCACCTGGGCAAATGCCCACAGCGAGGTTTTCACGGCAATACGTGAAGCACTCGCGTCACAATCCACACCGCACGATGACAATAATGAATCAGGATCCTTACAAGGGCCTATAGATATCATTGTTTTCAATGGCAATTGGGGCGCATACAAGGCGTACGCACAACTTGGTGAAAACCCTTCGATTGGATGCATTGCCGAAACATCGGGAATGCCTTACGTTGCCAACATGAATTTTGACGGTACCCCTCATCTTCACCTTTCAGCTATCAAAACAACTCTTACGGCTTCCTTCACCACAAAGAATTCCATTGCGCAAAACGTTCTTCATGACCTATACGAGGATGTCAAGGTTGCGGATTCTCTTTTTGAAACGTCACTGATGGCACCAAATCCCATCATCCACGCACCACTGTGCTTGCTCAACATGACGAAAATTGAGACAGGCGAGCAGTTCTCGATGCTCACGGATGGATTCAGCGAACGTACAGAGCACCTTGTGGCACACATTGACCGTGAACGCGCGGCACTTGCTGAAGCGATTGGCTGTGGATACGAACCAATTCTTGAACAGCTCAATGAGCAGTGGGGTAGCAACTACCACACCCTGAAAGAGTTGTTCCAATCCAATCCTGTCTATTCATCCTTGCAGGGGCCCAGCAACACCGACCACCGCTTTATTCAGGAAGATATTCCCTTCGGGATTGCACCTCTGGCGTCATTGGGCACGAGCCTGCATGTTCCCACTCCAGCCTGTTCCACAATGCTGTCGATGTATTCAATGTACTTTAACCAAACTTTCACTGGCCCGGAGTTTGATACCTCCGTGATTACGCGACTGCGCAGAAAGCTGCAATCATGATTAGGATCACAGACCTCTCCAAGAGCTACGATGGCCGTGCAATTCTCAAATCTGTCTCACTCGAGCAGCATGAGGGTGAAATCATTTCCCTCATAGGCCCATCAGGCTCGGGTAAAACCACTCTGTTACGCTGCATAAACGCACTTGAGCGCGCAGACAGTGGGAGCGTGCAAATCGATAAAGTTGTGGTGGATCTCTCTCATACCAACCGCAAAGCAATCAGCAGCTTGCGAGCGCAGACTGCAATGGTGTTTCAGTCTTACAATCTGTTCGCGAACCTCACAGCGCTCAACAACATTACAGAAGCGTTGATTTATTCAAAGCACACGTCCAAAACAGAAGCACGCAGAATCGGTCTGGAACTGCTTGAACGGGTCGGTCTGGCCGAGAAAGCGGACTCTTATCCAAAGGAACTTTCAGGAGGACAGCAGCAGCGTATCGGTATCGCGCGCGCAGTAGCAGTGAATCCGGCATTACTGTTGATGGACGAACCGACATCGTCGCTCGACCCCGAACTTGTGGGTGAAGTGGAAAAGACTATCGAAGACCTAGCTGCACACGGACAGACCATGCTTGTAGTAACACACGAGATGGCACTTGCGCGCAGAATTTCCGACACGATTGTCTTTATGGAGAATGGCTCCATTGTCGAACAAGGTAGCCCCGAACAGATTTTCGGACATCCCCAGCACGAACGTACTCGCGACTTTCTGAGCAGATACAATGCCGGCGTCGGAACACCTACTCCCATCACCGCTGAGCCCTCTGCCCCATCCTCAGCTACAGGAGAGTGACATCTGTGGACACCTACTTCAATCTTTCTGTGTTTTTGAAGGCATTCCCGATGCTCCTTGACAGACTCCCCTACACTCTTGCAATCGTGGCGGTATCATTCGTCATTGGCGGAGTCCTTGGCACTGTACTCACCGTACTGCGACGAACAAACTCTCGTGTCATCAAAATACTTGTGGACGCTTACGTGTGGCTTCTGCGAGGTACTCCACTATTGTTGCTGTTGTTTATGGCTTATTACGGCATCCCCATGATGTTGCAGGCCGTGGGAATCGAACTGGATGCAAGTGATCCTCTGGTCTTCGCTCTCATAGCATTCTCAATGAGTCTTTCTTCATTCTTTGAGGAGGTTATGCGCGCCGCTCTCGATTCAGTTGACTCTTCCCAGTACGATGCCGCAAAATCGCTGAATCTTCCAATTGTGACATTTTACCGTCGCATCCTCATCCCACAAGCGCTAATCAACAGCCTGCCAAATCTTGGGAACCTACTCATCACCGCTATCAAACAGTCATCAATTCTCTTCACCATAGGAATCGCAGATATCTATGAGCAGGCAGTCACGCTGTCCTCCAACGATTATGGTTTGTGGCAACTAGAGATTTTTCTTGCGCTTATGCTCATTTACTGGGTACTTGCCGCAATAATCGACAAAATCGCTGCTCTGATATACGCGTCATCACAGAAGAAGGTGGCGTGATGACTTTCGATACCAATTACGCTATTGAACATTTCCCAGAGATATTCTCTGCACTCCCTGTAGTCCTGTGGGTCACATTGCTTTCCGCTGTGCTGGGTGTGTTCGGTGGAGCTCTGCTCGCAGCCATTCGAATCAACGCTATACCAGTGCTCAATACCATCGCCAGTCTGCTGATTTCTTTGATCCGATCAACACCAATTCTGGTGCAGCTTTACGTCGTATGCTACGGATTGCCAAGAATCTCTGCGCTCATCCAGCAAAACCCTGAAGTTGCCGCAAGGGTGACCGTACTCCCCAACACGGTGGCGCTGGTGACATTCACTCTGTATGCAAGCGCCTACTTCAGCGAAATTTTTAAGGCTGCCTACTTCACGGTGCGTGAAGGACAACGGGATGCTATCAGATCCTTCAACCTCAATCCGTTTGCGGCGTTAAGACGTATCGTGATACCGCAAGCAGCGCTCAACGCCATTCCCAACCTGTCCAATTCAGTAATCGACATGCTGAAAAATACCTCACTGCTCTACACCATCTCCGTAATGGATATTATGGCGAAGGCCACGATTATCGCAT
This sequence comes from Bifidobacterium sp., assembly GCF_022647885.1. Lineage (NCBI taxonomy): Bacteria > Bacillati > Actinomycetota > Actinomycetes > Bifidobacteriales > Bifidobacteriaceae > Bifidobacterium > Bifidobacterium sp. The sequence continues at coordinate 28,463 of NZ_JALCLM010000001.1, forward strand.
CGCAGAGTTTCAAGTTCATTGAGATTTATGCCGATGCACTTGTGGTGTATTTGTTCATCGCCATCATTCTGTTTGCAGTTTTCGCGATAATTGAAACTATTGTGAAACGGATGGTACACACAGAAGTGTGAGGTCCCCTGCAGTTGTCGACGAAACAGCGGGGATTATCTACTCGTCAAGCTCCGATGCTCCGCCAAATCGTAAAGCGGCTATCTCTCTATATATATTCTTGTTCACCACGTTGCCCTCCCAGCCCCACCATCGAGAGAGGGGGAAGTATCGAGCTCTACGTTCAACACTCCCCCAATGTTGCCTCAGAGAGATCATCGAGGGTGATTGTCGCACCAACCGCAGCCGAAGAACAGTAATGCTGGGGTTAATGTCTCGTTCTCAACCGCCAATGTGTTTATGCTGCCCATGGTGATATCGTTCAGCCTTACACACAGTTTTCTTTGGCATACAGAAAAGTCCTAAGCTGTCTCATATATGCCGCATCGTTATATAAATCCTGTATTGATAAAGCTGCGTGGCATTCTATTCTCATCAGATTCTCTTCTGCAATCCGATATGCATAACTTTCAATATTCAACACCGAGCATGGGCTGAAAATAAACATCTCAACACCACAAAAGTGAAACTTAGATGGCCTAGCTCATCGCAAGCAGATAGGCCATTGACTCAACAATGGCCTGATTACCACCACCTATACATACGGCTGCTACTCGTTGGTAGATATCAACTACAAGGTTGTGAGAATAGACCAAGCAACTGCTGCAGGGAATTGACCTGCATCGTAACGAAGCTGTCTGGCAGCAGGGGATCCGCCTCGTTCTGCGGCAATACCATCTTCCCGTATTTTCAACGCTGGTGCAACAGAAATGGATGGACTCAACAAAGGGATAAGCGTACATTGAAGCGCGTGGTAAAGATCTGACTTGCCAGGCCAGACTGTGCCAATCACTTGATTATCTGAATTAAGTTGATGGAACCAGGAACCATGCTCATGATCGATGAGGTATTCATCAATATATGACCAGAAACGGGCATACCACTGCTCATATTCCTTTTTCTGAGTAACAGTGAACAACGTTGCCGACGTATTCACGGCCTCGGCCAAAGTCCAATGCATGCGGTCAGTCACCACGGGTTTCCCTGACCAATCGGTTGTATATGCCAAACCATCGTGATGTCCTGGAGTTGTTGCCCACCCATCTTCGACAGCACGCTGGAATAGTAACTCTGCGGTGTGAATCAAACGATTCTTTTCTGATGAGTCGATACCAGCAGCACTCAAAGCATATTGCGTAATAAGACGTGCCCACTCAATACCGTGGCCTGGGGTCGCCCCATAAGGTTTGAATTGGTCATCTTTCTTGTCATCATTGAATTCCAACTCCGGAACCCAATCTGACGTGAAATGCTCGGGAATACGCCACTGGTTGTTTTCGGCCCAGCTAACAACGTGCTGAACAATGCGTCCAGCACGCTCTCTCCAAGTTTCTTCACCCAACACATCTGCTAAGGCTAGGAATGCTTCAGTGGTATGCATATTGGCATTCACACCACGATATGGATCCAGCTCAGTAAACTCCGTATTCCATGTGTCGACAGCAAGGCCTGTCTGCTCATCCCAAAAGTACTTGAGGAATATTGATGTAGCCTCGTCAAGTAGCTCCTTCGCTCCCGGACGCCCGATAAGGGTGGCCGAAGCGCCAGCAAGCATCACAAAAGCATGTGTGTAGCAAATCTTGCCTGACGAGGGCATCCCATCCTCATCGATGGACTGATACCAGCCGCCATTCACATCATCATGAAGAATGCCTGTTAACCCCTGTAACGCTGCATCAACAAGCTCAGTGGAACCCTTGTGACCTGCGATTGCCCCAAGTGTGTAGACATGCGCCATACGACAAGTTATCCAAGTTTGGATTCCTTCGCTAGGATCAGGCTGACCAACATTGTTCAGCCAATACGATCCTCCATTAGGCGCCGGAAAATGATGTCCGAATTCAAGAAGATCCTCGCGGACCTTTGCAAGGAATTCGCGATTCTGCCCGCTCCCCAAAATATATGCATCAGTATCAAGTTGTTTGTTCAACGACATTGTTGTTCCTTCCCATATTCCAACAGCTTGTAAATATCGCTTTCCTCAAATCGCAATTGCTAAAGAATTCGTGTGAGTTCAATCGAGCCGAGCGCTTTTCGAGAAATCGATACATGTGACAACGACAGGATCGCAATTCTGTTCCGCTTGGCATCATTGTCAAGATCCACTGCCGTGATATTACGTGCGCAAAAATGTGTATTGTGCGCGAGAAGATGCAGGAGGTGGCGGAGCTCACTCAATCCGATCATGCTGATAATAACCTCCTTTCGCGGATCAGCAATAAAAGCATAAATCCTTCAAAACATTGTACTTAATCGGTTAACATATTACAACAACAATCGACTATACTAAAATTATGAGAGGGCATAACAATCGTCAGACACCACTGTCGAGCAATGAAGCATACAGCGCAGCACACAGTGCTCAGTCTCCCAAAAAGATCAACGAAGCACATAACGCAACAACGAATGCGACCAGTGCTCTGATGCCACAAAAACTCACGCGCGGCTCTCGACTCAGCATTTTGTGTTCCCTACCGCAGCACCAACGCTGGAATTATTTCAAGGATCAACTGCTTAAGCGATGTCTCGTTGCCCTGGCTGCAGTATTCACAGCTAGCTTTTTGTTGATACATATCCTCACGCCAGCCCCTGCGCCAAAGTTGTATGTTGCAATCATCAATAATGCTCTTGACACTTCTCAAAGTAAGCAGCTCCAACAAATAAGCGCCAAGGCACTAAAATTGCCACAAGGAAGAACAGGTGGGATCACTGTCTCCTCGCATTTTGACTTAACTAACGATGGCCTGAGCAAACTGCAAACAATGATCAGCAGCCAAGAAATCGATATTGTTATCGCCGATAATGCAAGGTTCTCTCAACTCAGTGGATACGGTTATTTTGTGTCACTCCCGAGCTTGTCGCAAATGAAAAGCACATCAACACATCTCTCAGATAATTTCATGACTTTTCATGGTTATGACGATTCTGAGCACGCAGACGCCTTCTACGACGGATCTGGCAAAGGTGCGAAGCATAAATATGGGTTGAATATCACCCAGTTTGCTCAATGGAGAAAACTTGCAACTGAGAACAACCAAGCCGTCCTAGGTATTACACAAAATACTCGCAATCCAGAAGAGGCTCGTGAATTCATAGAGTTTCTTGATTCAGCCTGATTTGAAACAATCATAATCAACCGCGCAATTACGTTGAGCAGACTTGATATAACGTAAACACCGTTTATATTCCAGACAAATGCATACTAGGTATAGTCACAAAGAGAGATGGGCCATGCAGGCATTATCATCAAATAATCGTTTTAATGACTTTATGTCGCGGATCGGCGATCTCGCTATCTTGAATATTCTTTGGGTTATCTGCTGCCTGCCAGTTGTAACCTTTGGTGTCGCAACATCCGCCTTATTCGAGACCATACGTCAAATCCAAGAAGGACACGACACACATATCATTCATCGATTTATTATTCAGCTGAAATATAATTTCGGCAGAAATCTCGTATTTTCACTTCTGTATATTGCATTTCTCTGTTTAGCTTTCTTCGATTTACACTATCTCAGTTCAAATACAGCAAGCACCCCTCTTGCCACAGTCAGTTACGGTTGCGTAGTCACCATCTCAGTGCTCATTATTGCTGCTTGCGGTTTTATTTTCCCGCTATCCGGAAGAAGTCAACTGTCGGTCATTGGACAGTTAAAACAGTCTCTATCGGTTGCTTTGCGACATCCTTTTATCGCTGCAAACATGTTCTTCATTGTTGCCGTTCCGGTTGTCATAGCCGTCGCAATACCAGGAGGTGCTGCTTTCGTCGCATTCTTCTGGGGACTGTTATTTAGCGCAATCAGTGCTTGGTTGATTATCCTACTCATGGTGCACGGCTCTGTTATTGCTGAGAAACAGTAATCTTGTTCACCTGCTTAATCTCAACCTCCGTAGTGACGTAATACCCCGTACCACGTCTAGATTTTCGTGGTCGGCAATGTGAAACATGCCATTTGATTGAACATTAAACTCGCGATGGCCCACTTGAGTCGCGGAATACCAACTCGTTATCAGTCTCTGAAACCGAGCCGACTTCTTTCCCTTCAATAAGTTGAAGAAGCAAATGAGCTGCAATTCTGCCTGTTCCCACCACGTTCCGATTTAAGGCAGTGATGCTAGGAACACTGACTTCACACATGAAGGAATCATCCCAAGAAACAATCGACAACTCTTCTGGCACTGCAATCCCCATAGCACTTGAAGCTTTTAACGCTGATAACGCCATAACATCATTGTCATACACGATTGCAGTCGGAGGCTGCGGTAAAGACAGTAACCGCTTAGTGCATCGGAGACCATCCTCTGGCGAGTAATCTGCATGGAAGCAACTATATTGAAGGTCAAGAGCAGCAGTTTCCTCCATAAAAGCATTATCTCGTATGAAAGTATGTCCAAGCCGTTCAGGTCCTGCAACACGAGCGATGCGTGTATGACCTAGTTCATGTAGATAGTCAACAATCAGATGAGCAGCGTCAGACTCGTTGCTAGATAGCGTTGACAAGCCCTGTGACAGCATTGGGTTGCACAATGCCAAAGCAGGAATTCGCTGCTGACTAGTTAATAATTCGATTCGTGGATCATTGAGCTCAACATTAAGAACCAACACTGCATCGACTGCTCCAGATGCGATCCACTCTTGTAACACGGTTAGTTCATACTCATGACTCGACGATGAGCGAATGAGTAGTGAATATCCTTTTCTTTCTAACTCCGCAGTAAGACCGGCCATTAATTCAGTCGTATAAGATTCTACGGAAAGAACACTCATAGCATAGGTCAGAATCAACCCCACGCTATGTGTTGCAGCATCCGACAAAGCTTTTGCAGCACTATTAGGGCGCCAACCCATCTGCTGGGCAACAGCGAGCACTTTCTTGCGGGTATCTGCCGAAACGCCAGCTTTGCCGTTCAGAGCATAGGAAACCGCACTATTAGAGACACCAGAGGCCTTTGCAACATCTGAAATGGTGACTCTAGTTCTTTCAGAATTCATGACCGCACCCTCATCCCTGGATAGCTTTATATAGCATACAGACGATCTGCTACTACATAGCAGATCGTCTGTATGCTTGCGCTCTACATCTATAAGCTATCGCTTTAAATCATTGGCACATCGTAGCACGTTCTGCGCTGTGAACGCATGGACATCGCACTCTTGTCGTGAGGTAATATGCCAGCTAACACTTTCACCTGGTAATAAAGTCAACATACCGCCGTCAACCGTAGCAGCTGGGTCAACCTTATCAACCATACAAAATGCATCTCTGACATATGAGCGGGCATGCAGTGTTAGTACATATCCTGAATCGGCTGACTGAACACTGGCTTGCAAGGCATTCACATCGAGATCTTGATCCACTACTTCACAAGCGTTATATATGACTCGAGCAAAATTGTCATCAGAGGGTGTAGCAACAATAATCTCATGCTCGACATCCCCCCAATTTGCAACATTTTCGTTGAGCACAATACTGTGATGGTCAAGAGCCGCCAGTGAAAGATCGCATTGCTGAGAGGCGAGCACCTTGCCTTCGAGCGTGCGTCGTTCAATTCTCCAGCTTCCACTCCAATCTTCGCGGGTATCGTTGCATACAATCAAAGCCAATACATCACATTCTGGATTGCTCCCCTCCCACGAGAGATTACTCATAGCTTGTTGCGAAACTCTGGGTTGTATGGTCGCAAATTGTGGAGCAAAAAAATCTCTTGACGCGTACCATAACGGTTTCCTATGTCCGTCATAATCAACAGCAGACCATGACACGACCGGCCAATCATCATTTAATTGCCAAATCAAAATGCCAGCATTCACGGGCTCAAGCGAGCGCATATGTTCCACGCCAAAACGAATAGCCTGTGCTTGTTGCAATTGGCATGCCCAATGCCAATCCTCTATATCACTCCAGTTATCGCTGTTGATGAGCCAATTTCTAGAACCATCTGAGCGATAACTCACATCATCAATATGACCTTTAGTGAGATGTGAACGCATGCCTCTTGCAAGCTTGTAATTGCCACCTGCTGCTTTTTGGTGGACAAGCATTTGTGCACCAAAAGGCTCGAGTTGTGGATCATGAACAACTCTGCTCAGAGTGCTCCAAGCAGGAGGCGCTTGATATCCAAACTCGTCTGCAAAACGAGGGGTATATGTTGCATAGTTTCGGTAATCTGTTCGATTCCACACATCCCAGATATGCATAGTTCCATCAGTATCTCTGTTGGCATCAACATGTGGAGTGAAACTCATCGGAGAACTCGGCAAATAGATGCGAGTCGGATCTAACTCATTCAGCAGCTTAGGGAACAGAGTTGAGTAGTAGTAGTTTCCCCAACCCTTTTCACCGTAACCGAGTGTATTTGGTTGGATATCATCATCGCGTAAAGATTGTTTGAATCCAGCCCAGTCAGCATATGCGACAAAGTTCTCGTTGGAACCATTCCAAACCAGTAGACTCGGATGTGAACTAAGTCGGATGATATGTTCACGCGCTTCAGCCTCGATTTCTGCCTGAGTCTGCGCATCTTCAGGATATGCAGCACATGCCAGAGCAAAATCTTGCCAAACCATGATTCCTAGTCGATCTGCCAATTCATAAAAATAATCTGATTCATAAATGCTTCCACCCCACGCACGAATCATATTCGAGTGAGATTCAATTAGATCATCAAACAGATGGTCATATTGATCTTCGCTTGCTCGAGACATGAATGCATCGACTGGAACCCAGTTATAACCGCGTGCATGCACAGGAATATCATTCACATAAATTTGGAAAGGTCTTCCAACGGCATCCGCGGCGGTATCAACCTTGACATTTCTGAATCCGACGAAGCGTTGCCAGATATCTTCGTCATTATTTTCAATATCAACTCTCATCTGGTACAGGGGCTGCTCACCATATCCCACAGGCCACCACAACTTCACATCCGGAACGACAACAGATATCGTGACATTATTCCTACCAGATTCAACCTCCCCTTGCACACTCATGCTGACACCCTGCCCTTCTAGGGTTACAACAACAGGAATATTTCCTCTGCGATGTTTCTCACAGGGTGATGAAACCCTAGTAGTATCAGCTCTTTCCACAACGACGGTTGCATCAATTATGCCTGCACCATGTGAGTCCACACGAGTCAACGGTCTCACTTCTGCAATTCTGGAACCAGACCATGAATCTATGCCTATTGGACGGTAGATCCCTGCATTGGCAATATCTATTCCCCAATCCCATCCAAATTGATATGACGGTTTTCGCAATTGGTTAAATGGATGATGCTCAGTGTGAGGGTAATATCCAAGGCGTTGCTCACGGACATCCGATTCACGCACAGATGACGCAATAGTAACTGTCAGGGTATTGTTGCCTTCTTGCAATACGTCATCAATATCCCATCGGTACGAGCGATGGTAATTGTTGGTCGCTGCTATCGGCCTGCCATTCAACAAGATTTGAGTCACAGTATCTAGTCCAAAAGCAAGAAGATCGTGCCTGTCCTTGCCGTCATCACGCCACACAAAATCACATTGATATTGCCAATCAATATTCCCAATCCACTGTTGGAGTATCTCATTGTCCCCGTCAAATGGGTCATTGATCATATTTGCGCGAAGCAAATCGAGTGTGACTTCACCAGGAACTTCGGCTGGAATTCCACGCCTCAGATCCTCACGTAAGGCTTCTGGTACTGCATCTACATTAAGTGCTCTGACCGTCCATCCCTCATCGAATGGTATAAATGTTTGCGGTAAAGCTGTCATCAAGACTCCTTTGTATGATGGCGGAATCGTATACGACTCAATCTTGGATTGCTGAAAATGCTTATTCCTTCACAGAACCGGCAGCGATACCGTTGTAAATCTGCTTTTGGAAAATAAGGAATAGGATCAGCATCGGCAGCAGAGTAATAATCACACCTGCGCAAATGAGATTATATTTGCTGCCCATAGGCCCTGTGAAGGAATATAACGCTATGGCAACCGTCTTCAAATCATCGTCTTGCAGATAGAGATTGGAAGCATAGTACTCGTTATAAACTCCGACGCCTTTGAGAATCATGCATGTCACAATTGCAGGCTTCAATAACGGCAACAATATCTTCGAATACACAGTGAAGTATGAAGCCCCATCTACAATTGCCGACTCGTCCAAAGATATTGGAATATTCTCAAAATATTGGATGAACACATATATTGAAATGACATCCGTGCCACACATCATCAATATATAGCCCCACAGTGTATTTACTGCGTTGAGATCAACCATCAACTTGTATAAAGCTACCTGCATAGCTATGCCTGGAAGCAAAGCAGCCATCGTAAATAATCCACGAATTAATCCATTACCTGGAAAAGTGAATCTGCTCAACACATAGGCTAATTGTGTACCGATAATGGTTGTCACAAAAAGAACTGTTATCAAGATGATGAATGAATTACGAAATGCCACAGCCATGTTGGACGCTTTAAAAGCTTCAATATAATTCTCTATATTGAACCAATTTGCTGGCATATCCATAACATTGGTGTTCTGATATTCCTTTTGAGTTTTTGCCGCAGTGACAAAGTTAATCACTAAAGGTAGGAGCATCCAAAATGATATAAAGATAAGACTCAGATATTTGAAAAACACAAATAACCTGTTTTTCACACTGTACCAAGAGATCTTGGGCTTATTCACGATCACAGTATTGGTAGAAGAAGATACATTCGACGTCATTTCTCTCACCTTTCTTTTCCAATTCGTGAACCGTTGCGAAAAATCGGTGCATTCTTCTGAGCCAAACGATGATGTTGTCTTTCAATTCTCTTGGCTTGTTTCTTTGCTTTTGCGACTCCATCATCCGCATCACGGAAAATGAATTTAAACAATATCTGTTGAAGAATTGCAAACACCAGAATGATAATGAGCAGAACGATTGCCATTGCAGAAGCTAGCCCAACCTTTTGATTTACGTGTGCCAACCGGTCCATCAGAACAAATAATGTAGCCGTACCATTCGCACCACTGGTAATAACGTAAGGGCCTTCAAAAGCCGAAAGAGAACCAGTTATAGACAAAATAATGTTCAATACCAGAATGGTTTTGATTCCAGGAAGAATAATATGGAGGAACTGCTGGAATTTATTTGCACCATCAATCTCTGCTGCCTCATACAGCGTTTGGTCTATCGACATAATTGATCCGATGAACAAAATGACAGCTTGACCTAGAAAACGCCAGATAGAAGCACCTACTAATGACCAATTGTTAATACTCTGGTCTCTAAGCCAATAAGGCAATTGGTCGAGTTGGAAACCACACCATTGCAGCACCGTGTCGAGCACAAATCCTCTGGTATAGAAGAATTTGAATATAAATCCAACTGCTATGCCATTAATAAGATAGGGGAAGAAATATATTGCTTTGAAAATATTTCCACCTCGTACCTTGAAGGCAAGAATCGTTGAGAGGTAGAGCGCCAAAATAACTTGGATAATGGCACCAACCATATAATATAAGCTCAGCTTGAGTGAGGACAGCGTATCCGGTCTGGAGAACACATCTATATAATTCTGCAGACCAACCCATTCACGCGGACCAATATATTTCATTTTGAAAAAACTGTATCCAACCATGCTTCCAAATGGCAGGTATGTAAAAACAACAAGTACTGTTACCGGAATTGCGCAAAAAGCAACAATAATCCCAGCCTTACGCCAATTTCTTGGCTGCTTATTAACAGGTATTGTTTCTGGAAGATTCACAACACCTTCTGTTGCTGCCGTCATTTCTTCACCCTTCCGAGTCATTTGACATGCTGCTGTTAACAAATTTTCCACAATGGCTCAATTAACATTGCAGGTGCCGAGCTCACATCAGACAAGGCCTAATAAGCGGACACCTGCAAAACCGATTTATCAGTCATTCATCATTTCGCGACCGTCGTGTACTTAATATCCACATTTTCTGTTTGTAATGCAGCATTCCACTTGTCGTTCCACTCATTCATAATGCTGTCGAATGTTTTGCTCTTGGTTGCAGCGTCTTCGACGATTGCTTGAACACGTGCGTTTCCTCCGGAATTGATTGCAAGTTCGGAATCTGTGTTCAAGTCGTTGAATAAATCCGATTCATCTTTGCTAACGGGCTTGCCTTCCAAGAAAGTAACATTTTTGAATTTATCAAATAGTGCCGGAAGCGTTGTGTCTGCCTTAGCAACTGGAAGTCCACCTTCGTTATATGCAAACTTTGATTTTTCGGTAAGCCATTTTACAAAGATCATGGCAGCTTCTTGATTGCTTGACGATGAATTCTTATTAATCCCATATGCATATCCACCGCCAGGAGCCGCATATTGCTTACCTTTAACACTAATTGGGAATGGCATATAACCAATATCGTCAGATTTATCTCCTGCAGCCTGAATCTGTTGAACCGCCCAAGACCCCAACACCATCGTCGCAATCTTTCCTTGATTCATTTGAGTTTTACTCCCTTCCCAATCCGTTGTGGAGTAATCGTCTTCCGTCAAATGATCTGCAACCGCGTCATATAAAATCTTGTACACGTTGTATGGATGTGTTCCATCTTTCGGATTTGAGAAGGGATCTTTAGTATGAGGGAGGATAGACGTCATGTAATCAGCATTACCAGTGGCATTGCCACCAATGTATGCGTCCCAAGCTCCCATTGTCCAACCTGCGGCATAATTCGTGTACAAGGGTGTGGCACTGGTGTTTTTCTTGATCAGTTTCAAATCAGCAATGAATTCTGAGGGAGTGATCGGTAACTCAGTGATACCCGCTTCTTTGAAAATTGCCTTGTTATAGACAACCCCACCAGCATCGCCACCGCCTGAAACGCCATAGACCTGGTTATCGTACTGCTGAACCGCTGCAAAATTAATTACTTTATTCATCTCTTTATAGGATCCGTAAGGTATAAAGTAATTGCCCAACTCTGTGCTATCGACTGCAGGGATGAGCATAATGTCTCCCCAGTCTTTACTCTGAATCCGAGTCAAGGCATCGCTGTCATAATTGGTACTCGTCTCTATCGATACCTTGATATCGGGATATAACTTGTTGAAATCAGCAATATATTCTTTCCAAGATTTTCCTGAATATGATGCCTGAGTCATATCTGTTCTGTTTGAAAACAGCTTTATTGATGCAGTAAGATCCTTTCCAGTCTTTCCTAATTCAATGCCTGGATATGTTAACGAAGTAGCCTCACTGGATGAGCCTGTTCCGCCGCATGCTGCCATACTGACTACGCAGACACCCGCGACAGCCATAGCGGCAACTTTTTTCAGCGCTTTCATTGTCTTAATCCCCTCATACCTTGTATTGCCTCATTGAAAAAACAATGTATGTCGAAGCACGTGCAACCGTTTTCCATTCGATATTGAATGATGTTGCACAACCCCTTAGCCTGCTGCTTAGTTAGCCCTTGCTAGCAAACTCATATATAGATTACAATCACAAAATCCATATGTCAACCGGTTAAGTAAATTTCAGAAACTAAACTCTGTCAGGTAATGTAATTATCTGATGATTATCAATGAAATTATCCATTAATACTGCCATTTACGCGATATTGTCAGATTTTCTATTCTTCAAAATTGCTCTAATTGTCCCTAGCTATTTTACTTAATCGGTTGCGTTCTGATCACGATATTGTCTGGGAGACAAGCCTATTACTGAACTAAACTGCGTAGAGAAATAATGCGCATCAGCATACCGCAATCTAGAAGCAATTTCTTGGATTCTCATTCCTGTATTATTTAGCAACTCTGTAGCAAGTTGGATTCTTTGTGAGACGTAATAGTGGTATGGAGATTCTCCATAGGCGCGAGTAAATATTCTCGAAATTTGAGAAATTGATAAACCGATTTCTTTTGAAACCACTCCAAGGTTGATGTTGTCTTCAACTTTACGGTCCAGCATGTCTTTAATTATCCCTGCATAGCGATTTTGTGATGACGATAAGTGCTCGTCAAGATGCCGTTGAGCAAGTTGCGCAAAAATATCATGGATAATCAGTGAGGCTTTGCGCTCAATATCTTGAGCTTGTGGATCGCTGCTGTGTTCGCACAACTCAAGAAGACGCTCAAAGAGAGGATATAGAGGTACCTGCTTAAAGAGAATTGATTCACCTAAGTGATACTCACGATACAGAGCATCACAAAGCAAACCACTCATATTCACCCAAATTTTTTTATACGGATCGGTTATTGATGAACGATAATCGTGTGCGGCATGCGGCGGCAATATATAGGTATCTCCACCAACTGGAACAACGTGCTTTTCGCCACAGGTAACATCGCCCTTCCCCTCGATTACAAACTCCATGCAATAAATATCAGAGTTTTCACGCACAATGTGATACGACCGATCAGGATAGGTGATACCAGCCATTTGGATACGGAAGCGTTCAGGGCGAGGAAAAACTCCAGGCACGATGTTTACCACATGTTCCATGCGTTGAATCCTCACATTTTTGATTAGATAATCGAATTTAATATTCTTTTTTGCGTTGTTTTTATACTATAACGGATTCACGCAGGAAAAATTTCCTCTTTGATGTTTGACACAAGGAAGGTGCCATAAACATATGAATACAGACTTTGCTTACTCCTCAACCGATATTCCACGTCCCGAACACCCAAACCCTCAGTGGAAGCGCTCCACATGGATGAATCTCAATGGCTCTTGGGATTTCGACTTCGACATGTCAGCAAGCGGCATTGATCAGCACTGGTTCGAATACCACGATTTTTCAAACACCATAACCGTTCCCTTCTGTCCAGAAAGCGCACTGAGCGGGATTGAATTCACAGATTTTATACCCTGCTGCTGGTATCGACGCACTATATCGCTTTCTGATTCCCAACTCTCAGGGCGCGTCTTACTGCATTTTGGAGCAGTTGATTATCTTGCACATATCTACATCAATGGCAAAGAATTGGGCAGTCATAAGGGAGGATATGCGTCATTTTCACTTGACATCACTGACAGCGTCCAAGCCGGAGACAACGTCATTATTGTCTGTGCACAAGACGATACCCGCGGTCAACAACAACCAACTGGAAAGCAGTGCGACCGGTACAGCTCATACTCATGCCTATATACGAGGACCACAGGTATCTGGCAGACCGTCTGGTTGGAGTTTGTTCCCGAAACCCATATTGAGCAGGCGAGATACCATACGAATATTCACAATTCGACTATCACCATCGAAGCCAGATTACATGGTGCTGCGACTCTGAGTATTGAAGCCTCTTTCCAAGGCACACCGTGCGGTTCTGCCACGGTAGTGAGTGAAGGCGGAAGCTGCACGATTACTCTCCCCCTATCCCAAACACATCTGTGGGAACCAGGTGTTGGCAATCTATACGACATCACACTCACATACGGCGATGATCAAGTCAGCAGCTACGTTGGCTTGCGCGAGATACGGCTAGACGGATACAAATTCCTTATCAACGGAAAGTCAGTGTTTCAACGGCTGGTTCTCGACCAGGGCTTCTATCCACAGGGAATATACACTGCTCCAAGCGCCGAAGAGTTAGAACAAGATATCGTTCTCTCGCAGCAGGCAGGCTTCAATGGTGCTCGGTTACATGAGCGCGTTTTTGAACCCTTATATCTCTATTACTGTGATGTACACGGCTACTTAGCATGGGGAGAAATGGCAAGTTGGGGCTTTGACATCAGCAAGGAATCGAGCGTGAATATTTTCATTCCTGAATGGTTGCAAGTCATTCAACGTGACGTCAACCATCCAGCGATCATTGGATGGTGTCCGTTTAATGAAACGTGGGATTTTAATGGGAGACGGCAGGATGATGATGTGCTACGACTGGCATATCAAGTCACCAAAGCATATGACCCTGAACGCCCTTGCATCGACACAAGTGGACACTATCATGTCGAAACTGATATTTACGACTTGCACGATTACGAACAGGATGTTGATAATCTTGCCAAACGTTATGACGATTGGGGATCAGGGGCAGCTCCAGTCCCAGAATTGTATCCCGATCGTCAGCATTGCGAAGGTATTATGCCCTTCTTCATCAGCGAATACGGTGGCATAAAGTGGGATCCATCTCACGCCGAAGACTCTTCTGCATGGGGATACGGGCAACAAGCGAATAGCGAAGACGAATTTATCACACGATATCGGGGACTTACCAATGTATTACTGAGCAACCCGAAGATGTTTGGATTCTGCTATACGCAACTATATGATGTGGAGCAAGAGTGTAACGGAATATATGACTATAACCGCAGACCAAAAGTCAATGTAGACGTTATTCGCAACATCAATACAGCTACAGCAGCAATTGAGCAAGGCGACAACGAATCTGCGGCATACCACGGCGAGAGCGAGGCCTGATCACCATGAGACTCGGCATTGGAACTACGCTTGATCACGACAGCCCACAAGAATGGGCGGATGCTCTAGTTGGCATGGGTTGCACTACTGCTGTAAGCCCTTTCGATTGCACAGCACCACAGTCATTGAAACGTGAATACCTTGCACAGGCCAACTCGCATGCCCTTTCAATCGGGGAAGTTGGCGTTTGGAAAAACGTGATGTCTCCAGACCAGAGCGAGCGCCAGGCGAATCTAGCATACGCTCAGCAACAACTTGCATTAGCCGAAGAAATCGGCGCTCGCTGCTGTGTCAACATTTCAGGGAACTCGGGTTCTGGTGGCTGGGATCAATACAGTGCAAGCAACTATCTTCCAGAAACCTATGATCGAATTGTTGAAACCACACAGAACATTATTGATGCTGTGAATCCACAGCGCACCTCGTATGCGATTGAGTGCATGCCATGGATGGTTCCAGATTCGCCTGAACAATATCTTCAACTTATCGCAGACATCAACCGGCCGGCTTTTGCGGTACACCTTGACTATACGAATATGATCAATGGAGTTGAACGGTGGATTGGCAAGAATGCATTTATTGAGCACTGCTTTAATCTTCTGGGCAGCAAGGTGGTAAGCGTCCACGTAAAGGATGTGCAACTCTCAGCAAATCTGCCAACTTCAATAGTTGAGATACAACCTGGTAAAGGTGACATCGATTTTAATCTGGTCTTCCGGCAAATTGCCAAGTTATCAGAAGAAACCACAGTGTTTGTTGAGCACCTCCCGAACCGAGATGCCTATGCGCAGGCCATGAAATATGTTTATAAGACCCTGAAGTCACTGTAGAGTCATTCACCCTGTTGATTTCGAGAGTTAGTGGTGTTGACACCACTAACTCTCGTATGTGGCTACCTGATATCCATGTCAATCAATCTCATTGTCTCTATACATGTTCGGAATCCTATCCAGAAAACGGATATATCCTTTCGAGAATTCTCTAAAATCTGCCCCCGTGGCGTCTTGCAATAGCGGAGTTCCATACACATTAGTTTCTTCCTGAGTCATAGAATTGCGCCAAGCTAAGTACCATAGCACTTTGCGCGTGTACTCATCAGTGCGTGCAGCTCTTTCTAGAAATCCGGTCCACGGATTATATTCCACACCTGCAAGCTTGTTCGGTGTACCAACCTCTGTGAATGCTGCCACTTTGTTTCGTCCTTCGGCGCATTCGACCAACTTACGCAGCACAGTTTGAAAATCTTTGAAAATCAGCTCAGGTGATTGATGATTATCAAAACGGCCAATGTCTATATAATCGTCAAGTCCAAAGATATCCACAAAGTCGTCTCCTGGATATCCTCGAAAATATCCCGTGTCAAAATCATCAATAGTAAAACAGCTTCGATCGGGCGAGTTAGCATACAAGAAATTGTGCACTCCTCGCTTATCGCGAAGATACGACACTATATATTGCCATAACTCAATAAACTGCGCTTCATCAGTGTCTACTTGACCATCACGTTTACCGATACACCACCAAAACCAGTCGCCATTATGTTCGTGCAAAGGTCGGAACACCACTGGGATGGTTTGTTCATCGGCATCGACCAAGCTATGTGCAAAATCTGCAACTCCATCCAGCCATCTGTTGAAATCGCTGAGTTTAAAGCCACCTGGCAAAACAGCCTTAACTGAGTCAGGGGAGCAATTATTGCCATAGCCACCTCCGGTAACAGGATTTACCGAATGCCAGCTCATAGTGATAACCGCTCCTCTGGAAAAAGCATAAATTATTTGATCACGTTGCCTCGAAAAATACTGTTCATCAAAATCAGGCATCCCATATTTCTCAATCCCCCCAAAGTCAAAACCGAATACCGCGGGATATACTCCAGTAGCTTGTAACACATCTGAGGGCATAGTGGTATCTCTTCTACACGACAGATCATCATGATGACCAAACATCGCAAACTGTCCCTGACTTTTCCGTAAATTCACCAATAATTGTTGAGTTAGTTCATCAAGGTTGTTGTCGACTGGCATTATCGCTCCTATTACTGATACGTGGAAATCTCATCTTCGGTTCTTGGTGATGAGAATTTGAAATATTGAAGACTTTCTGCCCCCAAAATCTGCTCTGAAATGGTGACGTGTTTCATTCAAATTCGCTGTCTTATTCTACTCTTGAAAGGTCAGCAATTTTCTGATTCTGCTCTATCAACAACGTGGGGCACACGAGTTGAGCTTTACATTATGATTTCCTCGATACAGCTCTACGCGGTAAATATTTGTTGGCTGCAGCAGAATCAACCAGAGAAATTTGATTGGATATCAACTTAACTCAACGAGCAGATTCTAGCTGGTCTTCGCGGATCTGCATCTTTAACTTTCACTGGCATAACTTCGGAAGTTCTCGACTCGGTGAAAAGTGATGTAATTACTGTTATGAAAAGAATCTGCGCCATTTATGGCAGTTCTGCTTACCACCAATAAGTCGTCATTCTCAATAACAAAACTTGGGTATTGAGCAGCAACGAATGCAGCATCCCCGTTGCTTAAATCAACGATTCTATGCACACTCCTGAATCCTCGTAAATCCTCAGATACGCTAAGAGACAAAATAGTTCTGGCATTTACATCATCACCAATAATCTCATTGCCAACAGCCCAATACAGCTGCGAGACTGCATCAAAAACGACATAGAATTTCGTATTATTCCCACCATTAAACTCAACCACTCCACCGTAATGTAGTTTTTGCAAATCATCATCTACACGCAGCAGCAAAGCCTTGGCGGGATTTTTCTGATGCTGCCCAAGTTGCAAACGAAGCATGTCGTACCATGAACCATCAGGACTTCTGAGAACATTGCCTTCAAGCCCTCCGCCGACAATCCCTGCGTCTTGTTGCAGAGCAGCGCAAGGACTATACAGTTCGCTGAGTTTCCAGTTGCTAGCCACCATCAGGTCATCGGTCACGGCAATTGACAAGATGGCTTGACGAAAACCCCCTGTTTCCCATGAACCATAGTCAATTGCAGTACAGATGACACCATTCTTTTCGACAACTGGCGTCGGAGCTTTATGCAGACCACCGACAGAGCAATGCGCTGAGGCCCTGAATAATGTAATAGGAGCAGACCACGTTTTCCCTTCATCTAGCGATACTCCAAGAAGTAAATCACCGTATTCAGTAGCCATGGCTAACATATACAGCTTGCCATTATGAGAGAACAGAGCTCCCCAAAAGCAGGGAAAAATCTCCGTGACATATTGCCACGTTTCGCCGTTATCGGTTGACTCAAAGAGAATAGTCAGATTCTGTCCGCCATGCCATTCAAACACGTCCATTGAAACCAATAATTTTCCTGAATCGAGCCTAACAATTGAGGGGCTTGCAAGAAATCTGCCTGAGAACCTGCACGTCCTATCTTGCGGATGCAGATAATTCACCACAGTCCCAGGGGTATCGCCACATCGACATAATCGAGTATGACTAGTGCAAGTACCATCTGTTGAGGTTATGCGTATCTCGTAATCATGACCCTCGCTAAGACCTGTGACACGAGCGTATGTCTTGCGTGTCTGTATCTCACCACCAGACCCATGCTCGATGTCTCGCCACATCACCTGATAACTCTGATTGGGCTTCATCGCATCCCATGAAGCTCTAAATCCATGATCTTCGGGAATAATCTGATGTATATAAATGCGATTATCTACATACTCAGGAATCGGCAGATAATGGGCAAAGTTCCAATTGTTGTTTCCACGCATCAGTGCACGGCTCCTATATATGGTTTCATCATGCAATACAATAGCTTTCTTGCATTCTTCGCTTGTCACAATCAACAGGGATCGGCTGTCATGGTTATTCATCATGCTTGTGGCATCTGCAGCAATAATCGCAGAAGAGTCACACGGGCAGGCACTTGAATAGCCGCCTGCACTATCTGCTAGATGAACACCAACAAGCTCAAAACTGCCCAACTCTTCTACTTCACAACCATTGTGAAGCATCACTTTCGGTTTCGTATTTCCCTTCATATCAATGCTGAAGTGCACCAAGGACATTCAATCATTCAAGGCAACACATGCACATCTGATGCAACGCTCACTGTACCCACATATAAGTCCGATGCGAATAAATTAGAAGTGTTTCTCCACAGGTAGGTATTGCACATACGCTTAGTCTTCATCGGATGAAGACCGTCAGCTCTTGTCAAGAGCGGGATCGTCGATTGGGACTTGGCTAGGCACTCTCTTAGTCCGCAATAGCTTCCGTATCTTGGTAACAATACTCAGGGGCGTCGGTTTTGTTAATGATCCAGTGATGTCTTTCCAATGATTCAAGTCTGGTAATTCACCTCGTTCCCAATAATCTAGGAATATTGACAAGACTTCGTCCTTGTTGTCGCTGATATAGGAATATTGAATGAAAGACCCATCTGCAACAAGCATTCGAATTTCCACCGCAAAAGCACCCAGCACTTGTAGATAGGAACTCTCTTGTATTGGCTGGTTCGGTTGCAGAACCATGAAGTCGATATCGTTACGATATAGCCTATCCAACAAGTTTTGGAACAACGCACTCGTTATCTCGTCGTCCGCATAAGCACCCTCGTCCGTTTGCAAAACAATGGTATTCATTTACTGGCCCCATTTCTCCACACCATCTCTGGTCACTTGATATCGAGTACAAACAAAGTCATTATTCACAGCTGTTTCGAGTAGTTGCAGCTGTATCTTCCTCGGTAATAACTGTTGCCCTGAACCTAATGTCACAGGAGCAAACTGTATCCAGATTTCATCAAGTAATCCCACATCAGCAAATTGCCCAGCTAAGTCTCCGCCACCCATAACCCATACGTTGTTTCTTCGACCCTGTTGAGTGGTGTTCTGCTCAACTGTTCCAACAGTTTCCACAGGAGTATTATCTGCATACTCTTCTGCACTCGTTACTATATCGGTGAAATGGTCACTTATATTGCCTTGAACGAGATGAATATTCGCACCTTCAGGAACGCGCATTTCCTTGTGAGAAAAGACCCATGTTGGTAAGTCATATTCCCAGGTTGTTTGGTGGTCGAGCAACCACCGATATGTAGAACTCCCCATCACCAGAGCCCCAATTGAGCGAATAAATGAGGTATATGACATCGGTCCATCTTCAGCAAAGTCTTGCGCAAACAGCCAATCTAGACTGTGTTCCGATGTTGCAAGAAATCCGTCAAGACTTGAAGCAGTATAGAAATATGTCTTCATAAAATAATCATATAGTGACCGCCGTGAATCACCGAGTGCTGCGATGCATAGGTAGCAACACTCGTCCTGCCACATGATAGTGCTGTATGTCTAATCGGGAAAGGATGTAAGAAGGCGCGGCTCGAAGTTTGGCTCGCTTTTGATTTGCTCATCTTTCGAAAGCTTCACCGGCAAAGTATACGATAGCCTTGAGAGCTGTTTACCACTCATTTTTTCAACTAGCACATGAACAATAGTTTCAGATAATTCCTTATACGGCTGCACTACTGTTGGGAGCTCCGGATATGCAGTTTGATAAATGAACGATCCGTCATAACCGAAAAGAAATAAATCTTGCGGTATTTGTATACCTCGTTCAAGAGCTTTCTTTTGAAAAGCTAAAGCAACCAAATCAGAGGCAAAGATACCATCAACTTCAGGGTTCTCGTTAAAGAAGTCATCAGCAGTTTCAAGATATGTTTGAAACTCGAACTGATTGAGTTTGAGCTCGTATGTTAAACAGCGAATACCATTTGCCTTCATCTGCTCGGCAAAAACCTGATGTCGTTGAGAAGAGGGAGAAAGAACTTTAGAATTTGCAACAAGTTGAACAACATTTTTGCAGTTCCTCTCCATCATCGCCTGAGCAGCGAGTATTCCACCTTGTGTGTGATTGGCACTCACAACAGGAATATCATCCGCGAGCCAGCGGTCAAGAGCGACAATGGGAGCATCGATGTCTTTGTAGTTAATATCCACCGAGTGACTTCCGATAATTATTCCATCAACTTTATTGCCAATCAGCAAATCGATATATTTTTGCTCTTTAACTGAAGAATGCATCGTATTACATAGGATCATCCGATAGCCATTCTTATCGAGCTCGTCTTCAATTAATGAGGCCATTTTGGCGAAGAATGGCTGTGTAACATCTGGAATAACCAAACCAACGATATTTGTCTTATTGCTATACAAGCTACGTGCTATCTGGTTCGGCCGGTAATGGAGAAAATCAATGGCCTGTTGAATGTTGTCACGCGTCTGTTGAGATATATAACCTCGATTATTGAGGTAACGCGAAACGGTGTTCTTAGAAACCTTCGCGAGTTCTGCAACATCTGTTATGGTGGCCATCACACATTCCTTCGCAGTGTCAAGACAAATCAGTGCGGTAAAGCCGTTATAAACTTCTTTGCCTATTCCAACGCAAGTTTATACGATGATGTCTTATTGCCTTGATGTATTTCTTATTCATTATGTTCTTTCAAAGAACACTTACAGTTTCACTGTCGCGTCCATTACTATCAGCGTTATTCCCCGCGAGGCTCTTGCATTCCAAAACTGAGAACATGCTTCAGCACTGCTTCTCCCCCAATAGCCTTGATTTCGATTCTATTCTGCGATGAAGGCGCAAAAATATTCAGCGAATGAACGTTTGTGAACTCATCGATAAATATCTCTAACGAACTCTGATCCGAATACATATGAACATCTAACTGATGTTTACCGAACACATTAAGAGGACTTTTTGAAATTCCTTGGCTCCATCCATCGGCATTATTCCTATCGACCAGTACTAAACCGTGTGCCAAATCAACAGTACAAGTAGTTTGTTTGCCCTCACCTTTTCTGAGTGACAGCTCAATTGAGGATGCTCGAGTCCGGAGCATGTCAATCACCAATGACATTTCAAACGAGACACCGTCACCCGCTTGAATGTCTACCACTTGATTCTGCGTAACATGCAACTCGGAGACCGAACGCCTATCACCTCTCAGACTTTGCAGTTCACTCACTGGAACGAAACTCAATCTCCCGTCATCGCGAATCTCTATTTCTCTGGGGACACCAAACGAACCACACCAACCTTCTTGATATGTTGGACCCCAATCCTTCCAGTCCTTCATCCACTGCCACTCATTAGCCCAACCGACCATGATTCTACGGTTGTCTTGAGCTAAAAAGGTTTGTGGGGCATAAAAATCTAGGCCCCAATCTATTTCATCATTTGTATGGCTCACGAACTTTCCTGTGGTGTAGTCAAAATCACCAACAAAATACACAACTTTTCTCTCCCCAGCCCCGATTGGAGAACATAGCAAAACCCACTTCGTGCCAAGTTGGAAGAAATCTGGGCACTCCCACATATTGCCCCATTCTCCCCTAGACTCGAACAAAACATTCTTATACTCCCAGTGCAGCAAATCCCGAGAGCAATATAACAATGCCTGAGCATGGCCTTCACGCTGTGCGCCACACACTAGGTAATAAGTGCCCTCATGCTCCCACACTTTAGGATCCCTAAAGCAGTCCTGAGGGACATCACTTGGTGGCACAATTACAGGATTGCCAGCATACTTCGTAAAATGAATACCATCATCACTCATTGCAACATTTTGTGTTTGACGTAACCCTGTACCTTGATTAGAACAACCTGTATACAGCAGATAGAGCTTCCCATCTTTTTCAATTGCAGAACCTGAAAAACATCCACCCTGCTCATGGTCATCGTAGAATTCGCTCGGCGCTAAAGCTACAGGCAGGTACTTCCAATGGACAAGATCCGTACTGACTGCATGTCCCCAATACATTTTGCCCCAAAACCCGCTGAAGGGATTGAATTGGAAGAAGAGATGATATTCTCCTCTAAAATAAATCAATCCATTCGGGTCGTTAATCCATCCGCATTGACCCATGAAATGGTAACGCTGACGCATACCTGCTTGAGCGACCGTGGTTACGTGCCGGTCAATGAACTTTTGTGCCTCTTCGATGGAGGCATGCATGAGGTTTTGAGACATAAGAGTTCCCTCTCTTGTTGATTCTTTCTAACTATCCCTTAACGGATCCCGCAAGCATTCCGGATACTAAATACCGTTGAAGGAAGAAGGAAATAATTATTACGGGGAAGGAGAAGAGTACCGCGGCACCCGTCATTGGACCAAGATCAAGATTATATGAAGTCAAGAACTCAGAGAGTGCGACTGGAACCGTTTTGGCATCGCTACTAGTAAGCAACAGCGCTACAAGGAAGTCGTTCCAAGCCAAGAGGAATGTGAAAATTCCTGTAGAAATCAAACTTGGAGTAACCACGGGAAGGATGACTCGAATGAACGATTTTAGTGGCCCTGCACCATCCACAGCAGCAGCTTCATCAAGTTCAACTGGGACTTCCTTAAAGAAACTAATCATCATCCACAGCACAAAAGGCATATTGACACCCGCATAAACAATACATAGCACCGGCAGATAGTCATAAAATCCAAATTGCTGCACCAAACCGTATATTGGAACTACGATGCTCGACATAGGAATCATTTTTAGACACAGCACCAACACCAACAAAAAATTGCTAAATCGTGAGACTGCAGTACGTGATATTGCATATGAAGCCAAGGACCCAAGAAGTAGACAAATTATGGTACTAACCAAGGCTGCAATAAAACTGTTTGCAAAATTTGTGCCAATATCTGACGTTTGGAAGACGCTGCGATAATTCTCTAACGACCATCTCTCAGGAAAGAACGTTGGATTTACCGATATGACCTCGTTCGATGGTTTAAACGAGGAAAACAGCATATACAAATATGGAAAAACGAAAGCTAGCAGAAATATTCCTGCAAGCACATACATTGCTATCATCCAGAAATTGTCGCTCTTATTACGACCAAACCGTTCGTGGAACATAATACTAATCCCTATTCTGCTTGTGCTGCGCAAAAAGCGTGAGACCTATTAACACAATGATGAAAATAACAGCCATAGCACTGGCGTATCCCACATCCCCATAGCGCTGAAGCATTTTATAAATCTGGACACTCAATAATTCAGACGATCCTTGTGGACCCCCCTGAGTCATTGCCCAGATAATATCGAAAGTTCTAGCAGCATCAATAACTCTGATCACTAATGTGCTAAATAGCACGCCCTTGATACTGGGCAGAATTATTTTAGTGATTATTTGCCACTTATTCGCACCTTCGACAGCAGCAGATTCATACAGGCTTTCTGGAATCGACTGAATTCCGGCGAGAAACATGAGCATCATGAATGGTGTGGTTAGCCAGACGTCCGCGATAATGCACGCTAATAACGAGAACCTAGAATCTGCAAGCCACAAAATACTATCTGTTGATTGGATGATGCCTACTTTGACAAGCAATACATTCACGATTCCAAATTGGCTGCTCAACATGAATTTCCAGACAAGACCAGCCACAAGAGGAGCAATCATCAGTGGGGAAAGCAAAAAGGTCCGAATCGCCTTAAATCCTCGGTACTTATTTGTAAGAATTACTGCAAGCACAAGACCTAAAACAGTCTCTAAACCTACGGCAACCACGACATATACCAAGGTATGGAGTGAACCTGATTGAAATTGTTGCGAAGTAAACGCTTTTATATAATTCGCAAACCCAATAAATGTACGCCCTTCATAGTTATCCCCGACAGCGAAGAAGCTATCATAAACCAATTTGAGCAAAGGAAATAAGAGAAAAGCAACCATGAATAAACCGGCAGGTAGGAAGAAAAAACCTAGAGTTTTCCTTTCTATCGTTGAGCTCAGCATCCGTCGTTTCTTGGGAACAGTATGAGAAAAATTATCTTTCCTGTGTAGATTTATAATCATGTTTATTCCTTGAAAAAATCAATAAGGGGCACAACAATTTCAGATCACTGATTAGTGAGTGCCCCTTAAGAATTGCTAACCCAACAAATCTTCTATCGACTGTTGTGCTTTGCTCAATTCATCCTTTGTATTCGCGCCCTTAAGCGAATTCTGAACAAGTGGAGACAGAATTTCAGTTTCTATTTCAGTCCACATTTTCGTTGCAGGACGATTCTGCGTTTGTTTCGCAGCTAGTGTTGTTTCCAATGCTTTTACATGAGCATATTTAGCATTGTCTTCATACTTTGCAAAAACACTCTTTCTCGCAGCAACACCAAGTGTCTCCATATACCCTTCGTTCTTCCCATACATAAACTCCAAGTATTTCTTAGCAATATCCTGCTTTTTTGAATTCTTCATTACTACTTCATACCAAGGTCCAGGAATGGCCCCAACCCCCGCTGATCCTGCAATCATTGGTGCAGCGCCAACCTTATCGCCTAGTTCTTCTGCGGAAGACAGGTAGAAGTGAGCCCAAGTTAGCTGCATAGCAATTTTTCCTTGATTGAACATATTTGAAATTTCGCTTGTGCCCAATGAGAGGTAGTCAGCTGGTATTGACCCATCTTTAACAAGATCGCGCATGTAATCAAGTGCTTGTGAGTATGCTTTATCACCGAGGTTGGGCTTGTTACCCTTACCCAATACCAGATTGTTTGCGCCAGCTTGCGTTGCAAATTCGAGCCAACCTGTTACGGAATCAGCACCCGTCTGACCGATGATGGCAGTCCCATACATATCGTCTTTTGTAAAGAATTTTGCTGTATCCCGATACTCTGCCCAAGTCGTTGGAACTTTAAGATCATAGCCGTATTGCTCTTTAAAAGCTGTTTTATTAGCTTCATTTTCAAAGAGATCTTTTCTATAGAGAAGAATTTTGGCATTAGTCCAAGTCGGTATTCCTAATAATTTCCCGTCGATAGTGCCACCCTCTTTTAGCTGTGGCATAAGATCACTTTCTTCACTGCTTGAAAGCACACCGTCAACCGATGAGAGACCTTTAGCGAGAGCAGGGAACCACAACACGTCAATGACGGCTAAGTCATGAGTTGCCTTGCTTGAGTCTGTTTCTGCCTTCAACTTATCGTACAAACCCGAGTAAGGAGAAGTGTCGATGTTAATTTTGTAGCCTGTTTCTTTTTCGAACTCTGCAGCGTTACTACGAGCAACTTTTTCTGCAGGGCCGCCGCCCTCTACGAGAATACTAAGAGTTTTGCTTTCTGCACTCGAACTACCACACGCAGCGAGCGAAAGCACAGCAGCAGCTGTAACAACCACTGATATCAGTGTTTGCATCTTATGTTTCATCTTTGAACCTTTCTCAGTAACAAGAAACGATGCGTATTGAGTTGTATGTTGCGACTTGAGTGTCTGCTCTATGCACAGCTTGAATGGCGAACAAATGTTTTTAAGACTCACGACTATGTGTAGTTTTGTAAAACTCTTTTCTCTTACACTGCCACAAATCTGCACTCTCTTGTTCATCTCACTGCATTGTCGAGATGAACGAACCCAGCAACAACATGGTCAAGAATATCCCAGTTTAAAAAATATGTCAACCGATTAACATATTACATAATCCCGAATGATATTTCTTTGCTACAACAGTAATATTTCTTTTATTGGTATATAATATCTCTGTGATATGCATACATGTTCATCGGTTAATCTAAATAGCTCTTATACTTTGCTTCATCGCAGAAACATAGTAAAGAATCAATAGAGCTGGCGAATCCCGGTAAACATGTAATGCCGAGCAAGACATCAGCATCAAGGAGGACGAGATGGTCTCAGAAAATTACTATGACATAACCCAATGGCCCATAGGAAACCCACACGTTGATATTGGAGAAGTAATCAACAGCATTATTGCAGATGTCAAGAATCACCAAGCAGACGTTTCATCCGGTGAAGACGGCAAACCTGGTGCAGTTATTGTTATACCCCCAGGAGACTATCATCTGAGGACCCAAGTGCTCATCGATATTAGCTACCTAACAATACGAGGTTCGGGGCACGGGTTTATTTCATCAAGCATACGATTCAATACTCCTGACAATGAGCTAGCAAATTTCCATGATATCTGGCCAGGAGGAAGTCGGATTATCAACAATCTAGATAATTCTTCATTAAACAACGAAGCATCAGGTGCTGCTTTCCGAGTTGCACGTGAAGGAAGCCCAAGAATTAGTTCAGTTGAATTCTCAAACTTTTGTATAGACGGCGTTCATTTCACTAATAACGGCCAAAATGCTCTTGATCCAGAAAACTCGTACCTCAATGCTAAAACAGGAATCTATATCGAGAGCGCTCAAGACTCTTTCCGTATCGTTGGTATGGGTTTTGTTTATCTTGAGCATGCGATCACAATCTACAATGCTGATGCACTCAGTATTCACGACAATTTCATAGCTGAATGCAATAACTGTATTGAATTACGAGAATCAGGACAAGC
Organism: Bifidobacterium sp.; assembly: GCF_022647885.1. Taxonomy (NCBI): domain Bacteria; kingdom Bacillati; phylum Actinomycetota; class Actinomycetes; order Bifidobacteriales; family Bifidobacteriaceae; genus Bifidobacterium; species Bifidobacterium sp. The sequence continues at coordinate 55,370 of NZ_JALCLM010000001.1, forward strand.
CTCAAAAATAACCGACAATCTCATCGGCGCTGGGTACCGAGGGTACTCTATATATGCACAGAACTTTGGGGGCCTATTAATCACTTCAAACAATATATTCCCTAGAGGAGCAAGCACCATCTATTTTAGTGGCGTTGCAAGATCATCCGTCACAGGAAATCGCTTCCACTCTTTTTACCCAGGAGCTATTGAACTCAGCGACGGAAGCTCAGAAAATCTTATCAGCTCAAATCATATCTACCGAGCCTTCGAACCTTGGCTCCCCATGAAGTTATATAACAACGGGAAAGATGATGATTATGGACTTATCCGAATACACGGCAGCAACAACTCCATCATTGCCAATCATATTTCAGAAATTATTGACACTGAAAATATCCATCCGATAGGAATCCAACCTGTAATCATTAGAATTTCATCAGGAGGCTCAAACTACGTTGCCACTAACCACATTGTTGCCATGACGGAACATGCTCAAACTCAGTCGGATGCCACGTCGCTGCCAGATAACACGGATTCCTGCTTCTCAACTCAAGTTGAAGCCGTTCTTTCGAACCGATTTGCCGAGAGTATTGCAACTATCAACATTTTGATAGATTCAGATTCCACACACAATATTGTTCTCGATAGTGCAACGGAAAACCAGGCCATCCTTGACAGAAAACACAACGTTTTTCGCGCAATACCCTCTTTTGAAGAATAGAGTGCCCACACAGCTGAAATTACAATCTTAACTAAAGTCTCATGAATTCGTGTGCGCAAGGTGTTGCAAATATCCATATGCGCACACAGACATCCCAATACTGCACTGTTACGAAAGGTAAGGAAAATGCTTTTCAGGTTGCGCCCAACTCACATCCTAAAGCCTCGGTGCCAACACGCTGAGGCTCATAATCCGCTGTCATAGCAGCAACATAACACAGCCGAGTCACATTGAAACATATATGCATGTATATTCCGCTCCTCACACAATCACTCTTGAGCTGACAACCCAATCTGCCTATAGAATGAACGGCGTGCGTATTTTACTTCCACCTTCCGAAGGCAAAACGTTCCCAAGCTCTGGCCCTGTGCTTAATCTTCAGCAGCTGTCATACCCTGAACTCACTGCTGCACGACGGCAAGTGTTAGAAGCCCTGATTGAAGTATCCGCCAGGGATGACGCCGCAGAAATCCTCAAAGTAGGCAAACGCATCATGCCAGAGGTCGTAGCCCAACGCGACATCATCGATATGCCCTGCGCCCCAGCGCGGGAAATATACACCGGCGTGCTCTATCAGGCAGCACAACTACATAGCAATGACGACGTGATGATTTTCTCAGGCTTATTTGGCGTCACTACAGCCGAAGATCTTATCCCCGCCTACCGTCTGTCGATGAATACCTCATTACCGAGGATCGGTAGTCTCAAAACATTCTGGCGACGTGAATTAGCAAAGGCAGGCTTCAATCGAACGGATACTAACAAGCAGCACTTCGACATCGCCAGTAAGCATATTGACAGCGACACAATAACGACGGTTGATATGCGTTCTGGTGGGTATCAGGTCACCGCTACATGGGGGCAATGGTGGGATCTACGCGTGCTGGATTCACGCGGCAAAGTCATCACTCATGCTGCCAAACACTATCGGGGATTACTGACGCGAGCATTACTCGATGCTGAGCACATAACGCAGCAAGAACGCAACAGCACACTTACCAGAACTGACAAGCACAAAACGAATATCGATGTGGCACAAGTCGCCCACACACTCGGTCATGTCGAGATTACACACAACGGTTCTCGCCATCACATCACCTTGAGACTCGACTAAAGTCGGGACACGGTAAACCATCAATGCTTTGCATGAGGACACCGGTGAGGCACCGCACATCTTGAACAACCCACACGAATATGAGGTCAATATATTTACGTCAATATATACGATATTCTGGGATTCTTCGCGCTCATTCGCAGGCCATTGATACCACAATCCGAGTTGGTGTGGGGTGAGACACTATCGTAAAACCTTGATCCAGAAAAGTAGTGGCAGTTCCTACAAAAAGACTAGCATTTGACACTTTTGCCTCCCGATTATCAATTGGGTAGGCTTCGATGCTTCTTGCATGGCCATCCTTCGCATACTCCACCGCCGCCCGAATCAGTATTGCAGTGAGTCCTTTTCTCCTGTATTCCCTACGTATTGAGAAACACGTAATCGCCCAAACGCTTGTCTCCTCGAAGGGCTCTTTTGAACCCGCCTTCACGATTCTCGACCGTTGCAAACGTCGTTGGTGCGGACGTGGACCTACTCGCACCCATCCAGCAGGGATATCGCCAACATAAGCGATTATTCCTGGAGCTGGCCCTGATGCGATCTCATCATGCAAAGCCGATTTACGTTCCTCAACGGAACACTCACGCCACCTAGCCCCTTGCATCACCGGCCACATACACTGACAGCTCTTACCGTCACCGCCACCGTTGAGCACATCTTGAAGGTCGTGCCATCGACCAACTGTTGCCGGCCTTGTGAAGATACCTTCCATGCACACAAACTACCACTTTCGGGAAATGTCTTAGCTAACACATGGCATTATTTCAACGGGCTCTAGAAGGTTTACACGTTAGCTGTTGAAAACGCTCATTGAGATGAAACTTCACTGCTGGATCGCAGGCGGACTGCCGCAGCCATACCACCGTCACCATAACTAGGTTCTTGCATAAAGGATCGGCTCAGAGTTTTCTTCGCAAGAAGCTCCGGATGAGTACGCACGGTGCTTTCCCACAATTCCAGCCGCTGCATGGAGATAGTTTCAACCCCAAGAATGGCATCGCAGAGATGCATATGGTAACTCTGTGCGTGTTTGCAAATTATGAGTCGCATGAGTTCGAGTCGCTTGTTCATACTGGCAATATTCGACGAATTCGGGGTCGTTCGATATTCAATCAGCGTCTGAGGGATGATGTCAATATGACTGGATGGTGACCCGATTTGCTCAGCATATTCTAAGAGCGTCAGGTAGAAATCCCAATCTTCAAATCCCTCTTGCATCTCCTCGTCATATCCGCCCACAGCAAGTGCGAGGTTGCGTCGAAGCATACACGCCGCAGGACAATTATTACGCGCTAAAAATGCGCTGATACCCCCACCTAATGGTTTGACCGTAGACTCAAGCACCCCAAAAGTTCTCAGCCAAGAAGACACTGCAATAACATCATCATCTTGATTGAACAACTCTACGGCTTTCTCCAAGAATTGCGGTCTGAATCGGTCATCACCATCAAGCAAGGCTACAAAAGTACTTGTTGATGCTCTGATACCAGTGTTCCGCGCAGCGCAAACCCCACGATTACTCTGATGAATAACCCGCACACCACCGTTTGCCAATTCATCTAGCACACGAATCGTCTTCTTGTCATGTGAACCGTCATCAACGATGATGATATTTGAAGCCTGAAGCGTCTGTGCGCGTACTGAGTCGACCGCCTCGACTATATAATCGGCTTGATTACAACATGGAATTACTACAGTGATATCACTGGCATCATCGCTCATAACAACATCCTACCTAGAATTGGCAGCGGCAACATCTCACCGAATGCAAGGCTGAATTTTCCAAGCTAACTGCTCCCATCACATCACTCCTTTCACCGCCTGATCGTCAGCAATCCAAGAGGTCTAGAGAGAGCATGTGCAAGCTAGAGGATGTGGCGAGACCATCCTGCATGAGGGTCATATATCATCTCTTCTCGCTTCGAATTTATTGCGGGGAGATCACTATTGATACGGTTCGGAATATGACTTTGTCCTAAGTCGTGCGTAGTCTTGCTTGTGAATTATCTACGGGGAAGGGCTCATATGTGTAGATGTATCACCATGAGCCGCTATTCCATACGTGTTTTCCTATATCTAATGAGAACGTCAATCTGATTTGTTCCTGTGCCCCTCACTTAATCGTCATAGCACGATGGCTGAGGGCTTCAACGCAACGTTAACGTACTATTTCATTATTCCAGAGGAAAACACTATTCATGAAGAAACTCATGCTGCCCAAAACAGGTTGGAGACGAAACACTTCATTTCTCCTGTCAGGCCAGTTCATTTCAATTTTTGGTTCAAGTCTTGTTCAATATGCAATTACTTGGGATTTAGCTATTCGTACAAATTCCGGAATCGTGGCCATGTTAGGATTCGCATTTGCCAATGTTCCACAGGCATTGATGTCGATATTCGGTGGGTGGCTGGCCGACCGTTTCCCTCGCGGGGCACTTATCAATATCCCAGATATGGTCACCGCTATGTTTTCAATAGGCCTCGCGGTGGGATACGCCACAAACCATGCTTCGGTGATGCTCGTCTACACAGTACTATTTGTCAGATCATTGGCCGCTGGGGTTCAATCGCCGGCAGTGGACTCGTATCTTCCGAGCCTTACCCCCACATCACATCTCATGAGAGTGAATTCCATTAATGGCATACTCCAGTCAGGAATAACGATACTTGCTCCCGTTCTGAGTGCGGCGCTCATCGGCACCTTCCGCATGCAGTCCATCCTTATCGTCGATGCTATAACCGCACTGGTAGGCATCAGTCTGCTGCTGCTTATCCGCGAAGCGCCGGCACCCCTAATCAATGCCGGGGACCGGAAAGTTCAGCGTCCCTCCATAATGTCGGATATACGTGAGGGTTTAACATATTGCAGACATCATCCAATCGTTGGAAGAACTATGGTGGTGTTTGCCATATGTTTCATTCTGTGTGTTGCACCTATCGGCATGAACCCGATCTTTGTAAACCGAAATTTCACGAATGAATCCCTGAATCTAGCATGGATGACACTGCGAACCGCGACCGATAAGCTCGCATTGCTTGAGTTGATGTATGGAGTTGGCGCAATAGCCGGAGGACTGATTATGACCGTGTGGGGAGGATTCCATCGTCGCTTCACTTCAATGGGAGTCGCTATGTCCGGTCTGGCCTCCGCCAACATATTGATGGGATTTTCAGCATCTAGCATGGTTGATTCCGTCTGGATATTCGCGCTGTCCTACACTGTTACGGGGTTTGTCGCCCCACTGCTGCTGGCGCCCGCATCCACGCTGATTCAGGAAACGGTTGAAGCGTCAATGCTGGGGCGAGTATTCGGATTACTCAACGCAGTCCGAACATTGTCACTTCCTCTGGGGCTGTCTATCATCGGACCGCTTGCGGATCTCATTCCCATTGAATGGGTGTACATTGGCGCCGGTCTCTTGGCACTCCCCGTGGCCCTATGGATCATGTTCACTTCTGCAGAAAGAGGCTGACTGAGTCCCCTACGAATGAACATAACAGGGTTCGAGTTATATCAGAGTACGAGCACATATAAATCACCATCCACCACCCTCGACCTGAGGGCGGCGGTACCGTCCGGCCTAGACCATTCGAAGTCAACGGAATATGACCTCTTCAACAGATTATGCTGTTCCAGACTCCAGATATTTTTCTTGGCCTCAACCACCCCACTATCGTCGGATGGCACCGAAAATGAGCAGGACGTATGGATCTGCGTCAAAAGATCAGTCGAATCCTTCCGATACCTAACTCGACATGTCCGAAGAAACTACCCAGTGGTAACTACAGCATCTTGGGCCTCAAACCACTGTCCAGATTGGAATCGTAATGTTATCTTGTCCTGAGCACCATTGAGAGACCAGTGCAGACCTATTACCGCACATCCACTGCTGAGTAATATCCATAAATCGCTCGTCTCATGCCGCCAGAGTATACAACTGATGAGTAAGTACAGAAGTCTCATTTCCTCACTGTCGACCACTGAGAATAAACGCAGAAACAACTTTGGCGGCGTCCTCTTGAGAGCCGACTGTTCGCGGAGCATCAGCAAAAGAATGACTACTATCTCAAGCACACTCGGTGAAAGATCCATACAATGCATCGTTCAACTGCACGACCACCGACAAGCACGCCGCAATGATGAGATTCTTCTTCTCCAATGTACTCGATTTGGGTGTATCTCTTATGGCAGTGCTCATCTATTTCGCCGCACTTCCAGTTTTATATTGAATAGGCAGACATGCGTATGGTTATAGTATTGTACGTACGTACAATTTGTTATATGGGGAAGTAATACTGTCTGCATAGGAGCAAACACAGGTATAAACGACAACGCTACTGACATTTCATGTTGTTTTCCTATAATCCTGCCGCTGCTCTCGAAAGGGATGAGTACCGTGAGTGAAGCAATTTCTTGGAATGAAGGCCGCTGGACTCATAGCCCTGCAGCCTCAGAAGAATTCGGTTCATCATTACGCGTCACTGCCAACGAAGGCTCAGATGCTTGGCGAACTACCTCCTACGGATTCATCCATGACTCAGAGCACGCACTGGTCAGACCTTTTCTTACTAGCAGCGCCATGGAAATCACCTTTGCTACAAACATGTCGCAGCAATTCGACCAGGCAGGATTATTTATTCTCGCCGACAAATCGCACTGGATAAAAGCAGGATTAGAACAGTCGGATGGCGTACTTCAACTTGGCGCTGTGGTCACTGACAACCGTTCTGATTGGTCGGTTTCACCCACACCAGAGTGGAATCACCGCATCATCACCATACGAGCCAGCTGGTCCAATAATGCCATCACTCTCCGTGCAAAAGCAGATGATGAAGCGTTCCGACTAGTCAGAGTCATTCCCTTTGACGACAGAGAGGGCGTTGAGGCAGGGCCATACATATGTGCACCCACTCGTGCAGGGTTCACTATCGACTTTCTGTCATGGCGCACCACCGCTGCTGACATTTCCCTCCATGACTGAGATGCATTGGTCTAATACATAAGAACGCCGGCACATAACAGACCATCCATGCATGAGAAAAGACATATTATGCATATTTGTCACTGTGATTCTCAAGAGGACTGATAATAGATTCACATCGGACGAAGGGGTCATGGTATGAAAAGGAGAACCATCAATACTTGGCGAGCGCCACATAAATGTTCAGTGGAACCGTGCCTAAGATTGTTACCACTATCAGCACTAGCTGTTAATAATCAGCCTCATATAACTGCTCTGGCAGCTAAAGCTCTCAATCAACGAATTTTTGAGATAGTACACACCCCGCGTACAGGAAAGACAGGCACACTGGCATCAAGATACCTCATATCAGCATGGCCTTACACCGGATACATCCGGCGGAAATACCCGAGGGATGAGCATGGTATGAGATTATTGTGTGCACTCAGTCACCACCAGTGAGCGAGGATAAAACAGATGACCAGCGTATTAGCATCCCATGTGCCCTCTGACGGCGTGACGTTATCATTCATTGTCCCTGCGTACAATGTGAGTTCCTATCTGGAAAGATGCCTATCGTCTCTGATACTGCCTCAAGCAGATGATATCGAGATCATCATCGTTGATGATGGCTCCACGGATATCACCGGACTCATAGCTGACGACTTTGCGAGCAGATACCCCAAGACTGTGAAAGTGATCCACCAGACAAATCAAGGTCACGGTGGTGCAATTAATACTGGACTCAATAACGTAAGTGGTGCATACGTCAAAGTCATTGATGCCGACGACTGGGTAAATGGTGATTCCCTATCCACTGTGCTTTCGACTTTGCGACAGCAGTGCTCTAGCGACGCACCTATTGACATAGTGGTCACTAATTACGTGTATGAGAAACAACATAGACGATTCAAACATACTGTGCGTTTCGATAATGTCATGACACCAGATATGAGACTTTCTTGGGACGAGATCGGCGAATTCCGCGCACACCAATATCTCATCATGCACGCTCTGATTTTCAAAACCTCAGTGTTGAGACAGTCAGGGGTGAGCTTACCTTCGCACACTTTTTATGTCGATTTCATCTATTCGTATCAGCCACTCCCCTTCGCTTCAACCCTGCTATATCTCGATACCGATTTCTATCGATATTTCACAGGACGACATGGCCAGTCTGTGGAAACAAAAACCATGGTTTCTCGAGTAGATCAGTTGCTTCGTGTGAATCGAATCATGACACTGATTACACCGGAAGCAGACAGAATCCCGTCGGGCCTGTATCGATACATGATTCATTACCTGTCAATCAACTGCGTCGTAACTTCAACATTTCTTATCTTGTCAAAAAAGCAAGAAAACTACGTCATGGAACAACACCTGTGGAAACAACTGGAGCGACAGTCTTCCACCATAGCTGCAGACGTACGTGCATCGACATTATGCCGTCTCATCAATATCCCAGGTCAGACAGGCAGACTGGCGGTACGCTGTGGGTACAAAATTGCTGAAGCAGCAATTGGCTTTAATTAGCTCAAGCAACTACTGAGGCAGCAGAATAGTTAACACAAACCAGTGATCCTCGGTACGTACAGATATTTCACCGCCATATTGTCTGGCAACGTGCCTTATGGATTTCATGCCAAAACCATGATTCGCACCGTCTTGTTTCGTAGTCCGAAAATTACCTTCTACATCAGTTTTCAATCTCGAATCAAAATAATTCTCAATTCGGATCACCACAAAACGGTTTTTCGCATATAGTGCGAGCTTAATTAATCGACTATCACTATCAGCCAACTTCGACGTCGCCTCAATAGCATTATCCAATGCGTTTCCAAACAAGGTAGCAATATCCATAGAGGACATAGCATCCAATAACTTGCCATCCGCAACTGCCATTAATCTAATCCCACGATTGATACAGATGCTAGTTTTACTAGTCAAGATGACATCGAGTACAGGATTCCCTGAGTGCTGCTGTGCCCCATATTGTTGAACTGCTGCCTCTAATTGTTCGAAACCTTCAGCTCTTTGCTCCGGATCAACCTGCGCGCGTAAAGCGGTGATTTGATGTTTCAAATCATGTGTCATACGTCCCAGAGTTTCAATATTTGACTTAGATTGTAAATATTCTTGATGCTGACTGGTCAGCTGCGCATTTATTGAGTTTAATTCTGCACTCGCGGCGATTCTACGCGACTGCTCTTGTTGCGCATACAAAATCGCAAAACCACAAAAATCTACAAGCGTGCGTATATAAAATACTTCTTGCCCAACAGTCCCAGAAAATGGGGTGTTTGTTGACACAAAACTCAAGTTACTCATCGCAAAAGTCACTATCGTGATACCCGTTGTGGCAATAATTGTCGCGCGACTAGTAACCAACGACGATTGTTGGCTGAAGTTGCGCCTTTCTACACGCCAAGCAAGTGAAAAACATACCGCGTACGTGCCTAGCAACATGAAAACTGACCAAAAACGTCCCTCTTCATCTTGCCACCCAACTCCAAGAAAAGTCACCAATTGCCAGTGCAACGATGCAATCAACTCAGCCAGCACAAATGCGCGTGCGGTCAAGTACATCGATTCTCTTCCGCCGAGTCCACCAGCGAGATAAAGGATAGCCTGCATGCCAGCGATTGCTAACAGCATTCCCAAAATCCACAAGGCTTTCGGCATAACACCGCCAGCGTATTGAATCGCTACCATCATTGGCAATCCGATGCCTGCAACAATAATCGTGCGCTTCAACGGCTGCCGTCGATATATCACAGCCAGATACACTATGCAGGCAAGCCACTCGCTCAGGGCAGTATATATTCTAGGAATATCGGGCAGAGCATTGGTAATAGTAGTATTCATCGTGATGCAGCACCAAGAAAATCAGCCAATGCAGCGAGGAACATTTTCTTTCTTGGTCTACTCACTCGAAGGTGCTCACCGTTGGACATAATGCACTCCTGATCTTCAATGGCCTGCACATGCCGTAAATTAACGAGATAGCATGCATTAGATCGGAAGAAACCCTGTTGTGCAAGTTGAGTTTCAAGCTCCTTAAGCGTGCTGGTTATTGATAACTTACCGTCGAGAGTGTGGATAACGATGGTGTGCCTAATTGACTCAAGGAACACTACGTTGGAAAGTTCCAAACGTAATTGCTGCGCCCGAGTCTCTACCAGCATGGACTCGCCACCACGCTGCTGAATCATATCGATTGAACGTTTCATTTCTTGTTTGAAGGCAAACCAAGGGACAGGCTTCAGCAAATATGAGAGCGCTTGAACCTGATAGCCACTAATGGCATACTGCGGAGCTGCAGTGATGAAAACAATAATGACGCTTTCATCACTTTCACGAACCTCACGAGCAATTTCCATACCATTTAAGCCAGGCATCTCAATGTCTAACAGCAACACGTCATACACCGGTGAATATTGATTAATAAAGGAGGTACCAGATTCAAATACGGCAGTAGCGAATTGCACATCGCATTCTTGCGTATAACGTTTGAGATACTCAAGAACTATTGCTCTTGAGGCTGCATCATCTTCAACAACGCCTACGCGAATGCTTCTCATGTCATATCCCAACTTCTCTGAGCAGTGCGAATATTATATCCCTATCCTCATCTACCGCACCCAACCGCCACCTCAGCAATCAGTGTTTAGATTCCTTTTCACCCTCAGTCGGTGCTGTAACGGCAGCCATAATCCAAAACTTCAACAAGGGATAGCTGACGACTACTGCTAGCACAGTATTTACCACTGAGGCAAGAGTAGCTGCCAAGCCTGCATTCAGTCCCCACCCGATGCATAGCGCAGTCACATAACCAGGCAGCACCAAATTGACCACAACAACAATGACAGCAAGAACAGCGTATTTCCATGCGGCCTGAGAAAAGTTTGATGCAGATTTGAACACCCACTTTTTCTGCACAATAAAATTAACCACTTGTGCTAGTACTTCAGCCAAGAAAAAGGTAAGAAAACCACCAATACCATGTGATCCTTCTGAATCATAATTGAATATAAGAAAGCTAAAAGGCGCAGTCAGATGCAATGTTGAGACAAAAATTGCGGTGCCTACCCATGTCATCAAAAATCTGGTAATGGTGGAAATATTGGAAAGGACATTAAAGAGAATAAACTCCCAAATATTCGGATGTCTGTCAATCCAACCTCGAAGCCGCCCTGAGCTTGCACGCTCATCACTTGAGGAAGTCAAAGACGTATCTGGTTTACGTGGTTCACTCATGCGATAGCTCCTTTGCAATCTTTGAGCAAGCTGTGCGGTTACGGAAATATCCGGTCACAAATGCGGTCAGTCCACCTACTAGATGTCCGTTGGCAATTCGTACTACAGCATCGACCATTGCGGAATCAATCTGGCCACGAGTCATCTTGCACATCACTCTTGGGGGCATATTAAGTACAAACAAGGCATTGAGGTCAGGCGCTCCAGTTTTCTCTCGAGCATTTCGCTCATTCCTTTGCAAGAATTTGATTACAGCACGAACTAAGAACGAGGGAGAATCTTGCCACGATGCAATGGGATCATTAACAGTAAAGACTGTAGGAGCAGCAGCTCTGCGTACTGGCTGCCCAAATAAAGCAGCAATCTCTGCATCATTCACATCCTTGACTTGCCCCAGCAAATACGCTCCCAGTTCAGCGTTAGCTGGCGCAGGACGAACATCACCGTCAATGTCAATATCTGTCTGTAGCCCAATATCGTTACTATGCTGCGCCAGCAGTAGCTGTCTGCGTCCTGTTTCGATATGCCACTCGTGATCCTTGCAATCAAAATGTCTGAAGGTGTAACGGTCAAAATCGATACGTGCCTGAACCTGTTCATGTGCGCGCAAAGGGATTCTCACAAAACCTTTCAGCTCTCGCTTTGGGTGTAACACACCATTCTCGGCACTTTGTACATACAGTTGAGCAACGCAGGAACCATCAACATCTGAATCGTTGTGCACTGTAAAATGCACGCCTTGTTCATCCGCTGCAAAGTCAGAAAATGAGAAATGAGAATAGCTCAATCCGAAGCCAAAGGGGAAACGCACCGGAATATCAGCACTGTGATAATACCGATAACCAACGAAAGGACCTTCCTGATAGATTGCATCACGCTGAGATGATGGATACCAATCCGAAGTTGGGCAATCGGCGTATTGGATAGGCCAACTTTCCGCAAGATGTCCCGCTGGATTAACAGCGCCGCTAAGAACTTTAACTATTGCAGAAGCACTCGCTTGACCCGAGAGCCCTACATAGAGCAGCGCATCCACTTCATCAGCCCAAGGTAACTCCACAGGTGAGCCTGATACCAGGACAACAATTATCGGTTTACATACTTGTGCCAATGCTGCCAATAAATCATTTTGTGCCTGTGGAAGAGACATGGTACTACGATCAAGCCCTTCCGATTCATGACGCTCGTCAAGCCCCACAACAACCACAGCCATATCACTTGATTCAGCAGAAAGCAGATCGACTGCCTGTTGTATTAACTCTGGGCTCGATATTCCTTGACGCGTGTACCCCTGTGCATACCCCGACAATGCAATATCGGAGGATTTTGAACATTCCTCAAGGAGATTTTCTTCTACTGCTGGGTTGACCTTCGAGGAACCAGTGCCTTGGAAGCGGGGATTCTTCGCAAAGTCTCCAATAAGAGCGATTCGATTATCAGATGTCAATGGCAAGGTAGCGCTGTGCTCGTTCCTTGCTTGATTCTTCAACAGTACGAATGATCGCTCCGCAACTTTTCCTGCCAGCATATGATGCGCTTGAGCCGTATGAGTTTCAAGCTGTGTACCTTCACTACGTTGAGGAATTGTGGTACGCGCTGCAAGGCCGGCAACCTCATGTACCCGTTGGTCAAGATGCGATTCGTCCAATCTTCCTGACTGAACAGACTTCACAAGTTCGTGCACGGAAGTATAACCAGGGGAAGGCATTTCCAAAGATCCGCCAGCTCTCACGGCTGCAGTGGCAGAATTCGAACCACCCCAATCCGAGACGACCATCCCGTCAAAACCCCACTCTTGACGAAGAATATCTTGTAACAGATGCGAATTTTCGTGCGCATACACTCCATTAATCATGTTGTAGGAAGTCATTATGCTCCAGGGCGAAGCCTCCCGAACTGCTATTTCAAAAGCAGTCAAATACAGTTCACGCATGGTGCGCTCATCAACTACTGAATTTGAAGCCTGGCGACGGGTCTCTTGACTATTAACAGCGAAATGCTTCGGGCATGCTGATACTCCAACACTCTGTATGCCCCGAATAAGACCAGCACCCATACGACCTGTGACTATTGGGTCTTCAGAGAAATATTCAAAGTTCCGCCCACACAAGGGATCACGCTTGATATTGAGTCCAGGGCCCAACAACACATTGACTCCAAGCTCACGAGCTTCTTCGCCCAGCGCCTTCCCCATTTCCTCTGCAAGTTCAGGATCCCAAGAATTCGCCAAAATGCTTGCAGTAGGAAAACACGTTGCAGGGACAGATTCGCCGAGGCCCAAATGATCCCCTGAACCCAGCTGACGCCGTACACCATGAGGGCCATCGCTCATCACAAAGCTTGATATCCCTGCGCTATCATTTCCGCGAGAATCCCATTCAGAAGCACCAGAGAGTAATGCCGCCTTTTGTACAAGTGGTAAATCCTCAATCTTCATAGTTCTCCAAACCTCTTTGGTATCAACTCGACCGAAAGCCTCGCGCAGCATTGCGCACAAGCACCATGACAGCGATTCAATCAGAAAATTCAACGGCTACATGTTCATCCTCACAACCTGTCATTTTGGCGACATAAATGGTTAGCGCTCTGTGCAACAGCCAAAGCCCATCGCCTCAAACAGAAACTTTGACAATTCATGCTCAGAAATTGACAGTTTAGGCATATACCTTAACCTGAAGCAGATAATCCTGATGAACTGTAAGCAGCCCACACGGAGAGGTGCGGGATATTACGCGACAATTAACCGTAAGAGACGGTGAATGCGCACTGCTGCGCTTTGCGAAGGAATGGAGAACGGTTCGACATGTCAACAAGAAAGAATAGACGCCTCCCACTGCCAATTGCAGTGATAGCCTACATTGTCAGTGTTGCTGTGATCGTCGGATTGATTATCGGCAATCTCTATGCAAATAAGTATTCGGACCTCATCTCCGTATACTTCAATCAAAAAACATATCAAATACAAAATTCTGGTGACACCAGTGATAGCGAGTATTTTAAGAGCAGCTTCTCGACAGATGAAGAACGTGAAGCGTATCTCAAAAAAATCGGTCAACAAATATCTGCAGAAGGTGCCACACTTCTCAAGAACGACAACGGTCTGCCACTAGCAAAGAGTGCCAGAGTAAGCGTTTTTGGACAGGATTCTGTAGACTCAATTTATGGCGGTGGTGGGGCAGGTTCAATTGACCTCACTAAATCTGTATCACTTGAAGCTGGACTCAAGAATGCAGGGCTCACTCTTAACCCAACATTAAGCGATTTTTACACAAATGGAGCTGGCAAAGAGTACCGGAAAAAAACTCCTGATGTGTATGGTCAAGGTAGCTTCGAAGTCAATGAAGTACCCGTATCTGCATATACGCAACAGGTAAAAGACAGTTTTTCACAGTATGCAGATGCCGCAATTGTTGTTATAGGACGTTCCGGCGGAGAATCTAGCGATATCAGCACCACCGCAGATGCTCAGGGCAACACCTATCTTCAACTCACCAAGGATGAAAAAGATACACTGTCCTTAGCTACTAGCGAGTTCGACAAAGTCATTGTGCTGCTGAACACATCCACACCAATAGAATCAGGCTTTCTTAACGATTACCCAATTCAAGCAGCCTTGTGGATTGGATCACTCGGGCAAGAGGGTTCAAACGCTGTCGGCAAGCTGTTAACCGGAGCATCAAACCCTTCTGGATCGCTCGTCGACACTTATGCATATGACTCAAAAAGCGCGCCAAGCATAGAAAATTTCGGCTCATACTCCATTAGCAATTCGCAGGTCGAAAATGGCAACACCTATATGGTTTATGGTGAAGGCATTTACGTCGGCTATTTATATTATGAGACTCGATACGAAGATGTGGTGCTGGGCAACGATTCATCATCGTCATATGACTACACCAAAACAGTCCAATTCCCCTTTGGATATGGCGAATCCTATACAGAGTTCAAGTGGTCTGATTACACCGTCGACGAGCAGGACGACAATTTCAAGGTCTCTGTAAACGTGGAAAATAGCGGGGATACTGCTGGCAAAGATACTGTTCAAATTTATATGCAGCAGCCATACACCGCTTATGACCAAAGCAATGGTATCGAGAAACCTTCAGTACAACTTGTTGGCTATAGCAAAACGAAAAATCTGAAGGCAGGCGAATCACAAACCGTAACAGTGACTGTCCCTAAAGAACTCATGAAAAGCTATGATTCACAAGGCAAACAAACATATATCGTCGACAGTGGTGATTACTACCTCACAGCTGGGCACAACGCACATGACGCTGTGAATAATGTACTCGCCGCCAAAGGAAAAACTACTGCTGATGGTATGGATGCCAACGGCAATGCATCCTTCACCAGTAAGTACACCCAGAATGAGCAAGACGACAGCACATATAGCAAATCGCTAGCCACCGGTAATGCTATTTCCAATCAGTTTACTAATGCAGATATCAGCACTTACGACAGCACATTCAAATATCTCAGTCGTCAAGATTGGGAAGGTACTTGGCCGACAGTGTATGCCAACGGTAAGTGGAATGCACCGCAGGAATTCCTCAAAGCTCTCGAAATTTCCAGTGATGATGAAGCATCATCATCATCCGAATCCACTTCTTCTCAGGGCGACGCTAATGACACTCTTACTGTTGCCGCATTACGAGATGAAGATTTCGACAGCTCACTATGGGACACTTTGATGAATCAAGCGTCGATTGAAGACCTTGATGAGTTGGTAAGAATGGGAGGATACGCCACCAAAGAGCTTGAAAGCATCGGGCTCCCCGCTACAACCGACAAAGATGGACCTGCTGGAATCTCTGACACGCTAGTTGGCGGTGCTAGTGGACAGGGCTATGCACCAGCGATTGTTCTAGCATCTACATGGAATGATCAACTCAGTGAAGACTTTGGCAATGCAATCGGGGAAGATAGCCTTGCTCTAGGTGTCACAGGTTGGTATGCGCCGTCAATGAATATCCACCGATCTCCATATAGCGGAAGAAATTTTGAATATTATTCAGAGGATGCTTTCTTATCGGGAGGCATCGGTGCTGCCACAGTCAAAGGCGCACAGGAGAAAGGCGTATTGCCATTTGTGAAGCATTTTGCGCTCAACGACCAAGAAACCAACCGTATAGGTATATCCATTTTTGCCAATGAGCAATCAATCAGACAAGTGTATCTTGCTCCATTTGAAACAGCTGTCAGAGATGGAAAAGCTCTTGGCATGATGGCCAGCATGAACCGTATCGGCGCACTGTGGTCAGGCGCTGACGCAGGGTTAATGACGTCCACTCTCAGAGACGAATGGGGATTCCAAGGAGCAGTAGTTACCGATCAGGCATCCTTTGCTGTATTTGCCTATGAAGACAGAGCACAAGGCTTAGCAGCAGGAACAGATCTTTGGCTCAACACTGACGCTAGCCTCTGGAAGTTTGACGAATCCAATTTATCTGAGGCTCGACAGCAAAACATACGCCGAGCAGCGAAGAATATAGCTTTCGCTATTTCTCGAAGTAATGCTATGAACGGTCTCACTTCTGACGGGAAAATTGTTAGAGTTACTCCACCATGGCGAATGCTCACATACGCAGGGACTGCTCTCGTAGCTCTGATTGTTCTGGCGGGCGCGGGATACACCACTCTAAAACTTATCAAACAGCGCAAGGAGCAACCACAGCAAACTCAAGCAGCCGCTCAGTAAATGACAGTCTGTCGAGGAACGCTGTCTGCTTCCTCGACAGACTGTTTGTAACAACACTGTTTACAAACAGCGCTACTGAGATCACTACTTTCATCATGACTCGATGAGGTTGAAGCCTTAGCTTCCAGTAATCGAAACAGCAGTAGTCCTATGCATCAGTCCCCTCAAGGTTGCATTGGTGCAAGTCCTTGAGCATTTCTAGCTTGGCTACGTTTAAAAGCATTTGCAGCGAACCATACACGAGATACATCCTCGGCTCGTGCGAAATCCACGCCGAGCATCTGCTGAATCTTGATAATTCGATTCTCAATGGTGTGCCGGTGCACTCCAAGTTTTTCTGAACAGTGTTTGATGTTGAAAGAGCAGTCAACGAAGGACATCAGTGTACTCATCAAAATTGTCCCCTGACGTGTACTCTTTACCTCATCACCGAGAAGTGGATCAAAAAAGGCATTTGCGAATGCGTCCGCGATTTCTGGCGCGACAAGATCCAATTGATTAAGTGATGCAAGGCGGTCTATTCCCATAACTGGAACACTGATATCCCCCTGCGAAGCCACACTAGTTAGCTTCCCCGCATATGAAAATCCCGAAACAATAGCGCTCGCATAGCCCCCAAGCTTTTCAGACAGCAGGGCTTCATCTGCAGCTTTTGTCAGATCACTCCAGGAATGTTCAGCCGAAATCCCAATACTTTCTCTTCTCCCCTTCAACACACTGGAGAGGGTTTGCAGTACCGATTGCTCGCTATTGGCATCCATCACAATCCACAACATAGCATCATGGAAACCAAATAGAACCGGATTTGAGCTGTGCACCAAGGTTGCATCCGCACGAATCATCTCCACTCTAGAAGACAAGCTTTCATAAATCTCTCGAGCGACGAGTATGTCACTACGCGTTTCTTCATGATGTTCTACACCTGCATCGCGAATGCAACAGACCTTGATAGGTGAACGAGGAGCACCACCCCACAAATCATCACTCAGTTCTCTTGCCAGAGATGTATCTCCGTTGAACGCCTGCCGAAGAACGACCGAACGCGTATGGCTCATCCGTCGTGATTCCAACCTACTAACCGGAGCACTTACAGAAAGTATCTCAGCTGCAACGGTAACTGCAGAGCGCAATGACATATCTGACTTTTCTGACTGTTGTATCCCTGCAACTACATAGCCTAATGTTTCCACACTGTTGTATAGCACCTCGGAAATGCTGCAATCTAAGCCATCTCGCAGAAAAAACATCGTTCTGGGTCTATGGCTGGAGTCTCGTTGCATGTTTCGACGCTCAATAAACTCAAGACCAAGATCTCTAGCAACGCCTCGCGGAGCGATGTGTGAACTATCAACAACTTCCCCTGTAGGAGCTAGGAATGCAGCCCATCCACCGATACTTTCCGCTGTTTTCAAAATAACTGAATGAGTTGGGTTCTCTGAATGCGCGGCTGCAATTAAACGCCGCTGTGCTGAATACACGGTCCGCAAATCTGCATATTCGTCTTCAGCAAGCGAATGGAATACTTCTTTTTCTATCGCTTGGAAAGGAATTTCAAGCGGCACTTCGAACACAGGAAGATCGTTCTTTTCAGCAACATCAACTAATACATCAGGTACCTTACGATGTTTCACACCCGTCCCAAAACCACAAGCCAATACGCCTGCTTCACACATACCTATGATGTATTCCTCGCAGACAGATTCGAAATGCGATTGTTGTTGCCGCAAATTATCACCGCGAGCATCACTATCCCACTCCGGTAAGTTCAAACCAACAGTGAGCAGCACCTCCCCTGGCTCGGAGAAGGTTCGTGAATCCAAAATTTCACTTTGATGAATCCAAACGATGTGATGTCGTAACGCTTCTAGACTGGCGTGATTCAACAAACGCAAATGAAGACCGTTGATTTTAAGAAGCTCCCCAACTGTAATTGACATGTGAACAGTATGTTATACCTATGATTTCATGTCCATGAATTCGAATTTACATGGACATTGCATCCATTGTTTGCTCTTCGCACCTCACCTACATTGCAGATATCAACATGTGAAGTTCTGCATAACCAAGGAGCAGATTCTGATGGATGTTCAATTCAGCGATTACGAAGCCTATCTCTCACCAGCACTATACAAAACTACTGATTTAGTCGTTGAGCGAGGCCTGGGGAGCCATATCTGGACCACTGACGGTACCAAATATTTAGATTGGGTACAGGGGATTGCCGTAAATGCCCTTGGACACAGTCATCCCAAGGTAGTAGCGGCGATTACCGAACAGGTAGCTAAGCTCACCACAGCTTCATTCAATATGGTGAATTACCCGACCACACTCCAATTAGCAAAACGTATTGCACAGGCAGCACCTGGCGAATTGTCGAGCACATTTTTCTCTAACGGAGGCGCAGAAGCCACCGATGGTGCTCTGAAACTAGCCAGAGCCTACACCAAACGGCCTGGAATCATCGCATTCAAAGGTTCATTTCACGGCCGGACCTTCGGAGCAATGTCGGTCACTGCTTCAAACTCCAAATATCGCAAATATGCCGAACCTTTAGTAGGTGGCATCCATTTCGCAACATACCCCTCAGTGGATCAATGCCCTGATGGCTATGATGCTGAACAGCGTAGCCAGTGGTGTTTGAACGATATCCAAAGAATTTTTGACTATATCTGCGCACCAGATGAGACCGCAGCAATTCTAGTGGAGCCCATCCAAGGAGAGGGAGGCTACGTTGTTCCGCCTGATTCCTTCCTCAAAGGATTAAGAAGTCTATGTGACGCTCATGGCATTCTCCTAATCTTCGATGAAATCCAAGCAGGATATGGAAGAACCGGCACCATGTTTGCCTCTGAACATGCTGGAGTTGTACCTGACATCATGACTCTCGGCAAAGCGCTAGCCGGTGGTATACCCGCAAGCGCAGTAGTCAGCACACCTGAAATCATGGAGGAATGGCATCCAGGTATGCACGGCGGAACCTTTGGCGGCAATCCAATAATGGGAGCTGCTGGCCTAGCGGTACTCGATGAGTTTGCAGCATCAGATATTCTCACGAATGTCAACAAGATGGGTGACTATCTTCGCTTGCAATTGCTCAAGCTCAAGGATCAATATCCAATCGTGCACGATGTTCGAGGCTTGGGACTCATGCTGGCCATTGAGCTTGATCATAGTGATGGTAGATCAGGTGGCGATTTGGTTGAAATTACTAGGGCACAGGCGCTGAAACGACATATGCTCACGCTCTCATGTGGCGTGAAAGGCAACGGTATGCGCATGGCAACACCTCTTAATGTCACTCAAGACGTTATTGACGAAGGCATAGCCATTCTTGATGAAAGCTTGGCACAAGCACAACAAGCTGACGCATAACAGTCACTTTCGATATCTATCCCCACAGTGTTACCGAGAATTGCGGTCCGTCAGCATTAGAGAAATCACCATTCATATCAGAACTACACACCGCCAAACATTAAGGAGCGCGATATGAGCACCAACGACTTGATGCACATTTCATATTTCAACATTTCCGGAGGTTTGGATTATGAGCAGAGCCTTCTTGAATCGTGGCATATGGAACACCTTGTCGAACTCCATAGCGTCACTTGCGAAACTCCCGATGAGGAAACATTTATCGCCGCAAATCAAAAAGCAGATGGTGTGGTGGTCGAATATTTCAATATAAGCGACAGCATTATTGATCGTTTACCGCGGTTGAAGGTAGTTGGTCTGCAATCAATAGGCACCGATATGGTCGATAAGCGAGCAGCAACTGCACACGGTATTGCGGTAACTAATGCTCCTGGCTTCTGCCAGCAAGAAGTAGCCACTACTGCAATAGCTATGATGCTAGATCTCAACCGCAAGATTAGTTTCTACGATCGAAGTGTCCGTAAGGGACGATGGGAACCTCTTGATGGTAGGATGCCGCACCGATTGCAAGGTCAAACCGTTGGTCTGGTATTTTTCGGTGGCATTCCTCAAACCATGATGCCTGTTCTGCGAGCGCTAGGTGTGAATGTTGTGGTATTCGCGCCTACTAAAACTGCTGAGTTTATAGCCGGTTTTGGAGCAGAAAAAGTTGAGACGCTTGCTGAGCTCCTTAAGCGCTCAGATGTCGTCTCTCTGCATACTCCTCTGATTACAGAAACATATCATCTGATCTCAGAGCATGAATTTGCAATGATGAAGAGCAGCGCGGTGATTATCAACACTGCACGCGGTAGCATCATCGACGAGAAGGCCTTGGTTGCTGCACTTCAATCGCATGTGATTGCAGGCGCAGGAATTGATGTAATCGAGGATGAAGAGAGCGAGCAATCAGCGCTAAAAACCCTTGACAATGTCGTTATCAATCCACATGCGGCATTTCTTTCTCAAGAGTCGTTTTACCAGGCGCGAGAAATGGCCTTGAGAGGCATGGTGGATGTGCTGGTTGACCACACCACACCCCGTTATCTCGTCAATACAGCTTGGAATGCTGCGCAAAGAGGTGATGCAGCATGAGAGCAGCTATCTACAACGGATTGCGCGATATCACTCTGAAGCATGTTCCAGATCCTGTAATTGAACAGCCCACGGACGCCGTGGTACGCATTGAGGCTAGTGCAGTATGCGGCTCTGACCTGTGGACTTACCGTGGGCAAGGTGCTGCACCAGGCACTCGTATCGGGCACGAATTCGCTGGCGAAGTACTGGCAATTGGTTCCGCCGTAGAGCAGGTGGCTGTTGGCGATTGGGTTATAGTCCCATTCCGTTTTAGTTGCGGACAGTGCCGGTATTGCCGTAGTGGTCTGCAGTCCAGCTGCAGTAACGGCGGCTTTTGGGGTCGAGACACACCCGATGCGGGCCAAGGTGAAGCTGCACGAATACCCTTTGCTGACGGAACCTTAGTGAAAGCTCTGCCTAGCGGCGAGCGTCCCGACTCATCATTGGTACCGTCATTGTTGGCATTGAGTGATGTGTTCTCAACCGGATATCACGCTGCATACAGCGCTCATATCAATCCTGGCGACACCGTTGTGGTTGTAGGCGACGGTGCGGTCGGACTCAGTGCTATACAGGCAGCACGATTGCTTGGTGCAGGTCTGGTTATTAATGCTGGAAGTAGTCACATCGATAGAAATGCCTTGGCCAGTGATTGCGGAGCCGACCACATCGTTACCACCAGGGGTGAGGAAGCTATCGAGGCAATTCGCACTCTTACGCATGGTCTGATGGCTGATGTGGTTCTCGAATGTGTCGGGTCATCATCTTCATTTGCAACAGCTCTAGACTGTGCTGCTCCTGGAGGAACTGTGAGTTACGTTGGTTTACCTCACGGTGTGCAAGTGAGCCCTGCCGAATTGTTCTCACGCAATATCACCTTGACTGGAGGGATATGCCCTGCCCGACGTTATATCGGAGGTCTGCTCCCCTTAGTTCTGGATAACCGCGTTCAAGCAGGAGTGGTGTTCAACAACAGTTACCACTTGTCGTCAATCGCACAGGCATATCAAGACATGGATCAGCGTGTGACGGTGAAGGCGATCATCCAATGAATGCCGGCGTTGAATATCGGGAATTAATCACCGTTAGACAGGAGAGGAATGATGATTGACACCATCGTATGGCCGGTCTTGATGGGACTTCCACTGACTCTATTACTTTCGGTGTCAGCTTTCGCGATTGGCTTTGTGCTTGCTGTTCCTATTTCTCTCGCTAGCGTCAGCAAATCTGCACCTATACGAGGGCTCGCACAGCTCATCATTTGGATTGAACGAGGCATACCTCCGTTAGTGTGGCTGATGCTGCTGTATTTTGGTATAGAAATTGGCACAGTCAGACTTACTTCACTCCAAGCCGGAATTTTAGGCTTGAGCATCGTATCGATGGGGTATCTCTCTGAAATATTGCGTTCAGGGTTCAAAGCCATTCCGAACGGTCAATTCGAAGCTGCACAAGCACTTGGCCTTGGTTATGCAAGTCGGTATTCTCGTGTGATTTTCCCTCAAGCAATAAGGACGATGATTCCTTCTTTCACTACATATTTCATTGGACTGCTTAAAGATTCAACACTGGCTTCGGCTATCGGGGTAGGCGAAATGGCATTCAAAGCTAGCTTGGTTTCAAGACAGTCATCCCAGGCGGGCGTTACTCCATTTTTCGTAGCCGCACTGTTTTATATTCTCATCAGCATTCCTATAGCCTTGCTGGCACGCCGAACTGAAAGCATTCAGCTTGAAGGGGGCAGATAATATGTCTGAAACCTCGTGGTTAAGCGTTTGGGCGGGTGCACTTCCCGAAATGCTCGACGGCTTGAAACTAAGCCTACTCATAACGGTTGTGGTCATCCTCATCGGCATGCCCCTCGGATTATTACTGTCATTAGGTTCGGGGAGCCGTCTCAAAATAGTGCGATGGCCTTGTTTCGCTATCGTTGAGATTGGTCGCGGAACCCCCGCCTTGGTGACTCTATATATTATCTACTATGGCTTACCTGATATTGGGCTCACCTTTAGTGCTCTAATCTCTTCATTCATTGGCCTATCAATCACCACAGCTGCATACTCATGTGAATATATCCGTTCAGGTTTGCGATCCGTGCCTCGCTCGCAGATTGAAGCTGGTCAAGCTCTGGATTTGAAATGGTCAGATATCTACAGAAAAATCGTGATCCCGCAAGGCATGCGTATAGCTATTCCTGCGCTGCTCGGTTATTCGATTCAACTGTTCCAAATGACCTCGCTGACATACAACATCACCGTCAGAGAAATAACGGGTATCTCATATTCCTACGGTTTACAAACCTTCCAATATCTTGCGGTGTTCGCTTTGGCTGGGTTGTTGTATGCGGCGGTTTCAACACTCTGCACAATACTCGTCGCTTGGCTTGAACGAAGCGTGGCTCTTCATTAGAGAGAGCGCTTAAGCGAGAAAGGGGATTCGATACGGCATCACATCCAGGGGAAGCATCATCCCCACAACTAGCGAAAAGGTTATAAAACGAAAAGCCACGAACTTCAGCACTGACGTTTGAAACAACAGCAATTTCGCAACAACCATACCTGAGGTTATGTAAGGAGAAGCATGAGAAATCTGAAGAAGGCAATAGTAGGATCGTTATCCGCAGTATTCATGATGTCTGGCTTAGTAGCATGCGGGTCATCATCCGGTGCTTCGAGCAGCTCATCTAACTGCAAAGCAGCCCACGAATTTAGCACGATCACCACAGGGCAACTCACTGTAGCCATTCCAGAGTTACCTCCATTTACCAGCTATAAGGATAATAAAGCTACAGGAATTGACCCATCCATCATTAGCAAAATAGCCGACCTTGAATGTCTCAGCGTGAGTTATACACAAGTTTCTTTCGCTGAAGCCATTCCCGCAGTTCAATCAAACCGAGCAGACATCGCAATCGGAGATTATTACCGCACCAAAGAACGCGCCAAAGTTGTCGGCATGTCTGACGCCATGTATGCCGATCAGCTGGGAATAGTGTCCAAGGATGGCACAGATACTCTGAAGTCGCTTGAAGGGAAAAAGGTTGGCACGGTCGACGGTTACCTCTGGTTAAACGACACTAAAAAGATTTGGGGTGACAATCTCACTATTTACTCCTCCAATGTTGAGATGCGCGAGGATATCGAATCAGGGAGAATCGTGGCAGGTTTTGATTCATATGCTACTGCTGCAGCATATTCGAAGGGTAAAGATTACAGCAGTAAGGTCGCCAAAGCGGATAGTCGAGTTTCTTCATCGGTCGACGGTGTACAAGCTGGAATCCCCTATACGAAAACCAACACCGCTCTTGGAGACGCACTAAATGCCGATATCAAGAAGCTTCGCGATGACGGTACTCTCGCTAAGATTTTCTCCGATATGGGTCTCGACACCAGCGCTACGAAAATCACCAGTAGTGACCTCATCTAACACATCTCTAGAACCAAGGAATATCTGGCCGGCATAACACTGATGCCGGCCACCAAATCCGTCATTAGCACTTCGAGAGGGATACGCCCATGGAACATACAGCAGACAGCGAGAGAGACACCGATATCATTTTGGAGATTGCTTCTCTTGGAAAGTCATTCCGCGATCACACTATTTTCTCTGATGTGTCATTGCGTGTGCGAAAAGGGGAAGTGTGCTCGATTATTGGGCCTTCAGGAGCGGGGAAAAGTACTTTCCTTCGATGCATCAACCTTCTTGAGCAACCTGATAAGGGCAACATGTGGATTGCTGGGCAATATATTGAATCAGGTATGAAGATTTCCAACAATGATTTGATTCAGCTCAGACGTAATGTCGGCATGGTATTCCAAAGTTTCAATCTCTTCCCTAATATGAGCGTCCTTGAGAACATCGTATTTCCTGAACAACGCGTGCTATCTCGTTCTGCTGCAGAAAGTAAGGAAGTAGCCATGGAATTGCTCAGCAAGGTCGGTCTCGCAGACCGCGCGCAAGCCAGACCTAGCCAGCTTTCAGGCGGACAACAACAACGAGTAGCCATTGCCAGAGCATTGGCTCTAGAACCAAAAATCATGCTGTTTGATGAACCAACTTCAGCTTTGGACCCCGAAGTTGGTCTTGACGTACTCCGCGTAATGCAAGATGTTGCACGCAGTGGCATGACCATGCTGGTGGTCACTCACGAGATGCGCTTTGCACGAGAAATAGGTGATCACTTAGTAGTTATGGGCGATGGCGGAATTCTTGAGCAGGGCGACCCAGATGAAATCATGACATCACCGCAGAAGGAACGTACCCGCAAATTCTTCACGGCAGTCATTGATCGCTAACTTCGCCGAGCAACGGCGTAGACACCTATGTGTCGCGCTGCCCACTATTACCCATCAGGAGAAACTATGGATATTCAGACAATTACTCTTGGAAACACCGTTGCGGCCTACAGTCATGCAACCGTAGCGAATGGTGTTGTTTTCACATCTGGATGCACCCCGCACCACCCTGACACTGGAGTTGTTCAAGGCAAGGGTATCGAGGGACAAACTCGTTTATCGCTTCAACTACTCGAGAACATACTAAAAAAAGCTGGTTCGGACCTTAACCACCTATTACAAGTGCAAGTTTTTCTTAACGATATAGACAATGATTATGCTGCCTTTGACGCTGTATACAAAAGCATGATTCCTGCGCCCTATCCCCCTCGAGCAACTGTCGGCGCAAGGCTTCCCGGATATAGCATCGAAGTTGTTGCGCGGGCGGCCACAGTCTAACCCTGCGCACCACAAGACTTATTAGAGTTCGCCGGTGAGGAACTGAGCCCGACCAGGACCGAAACTCCAGTCCGCATCGCTATTGACGCTCAAATTCACCATGACGTCCTCCTGCCGAACACACAGCTGCTCATGGAGTTCATGAACGAGATCGGCATAGAACATCTTCTTCTGCTCTTCGGTGCACGGACGCGTGACGAGGCTGAACACCAACACCTCGTCGCTGCGCTCAATGCCCAGAGCTGTATATATTGCTGTTCTACTGATAATGCCCGAAATCCAGTCGAGTTGTTTCAGCACCAAACGAAAACCAATCGGCCCCGTAATCGAAGGCGTAAAAGTAGCGGGACTTAAGACCCATGTAGCGAACAAAGTGGATCGTCATACTGGCAAGATTATCGAAAGTATAGGCGGCCGCCTCACAAAGCGATCAGCAATTTCAATCTCACCGCAAATAGGCAATGATAAGCTGATTCTTCCCAGCACAACATCGAAAGATTGGTCGACATGTCTTCAATCCCTCAAACAGTCACGGGAATGATACGACGCATCAAGACCTTTGCAAATAACGAGAAACACAGCGGTTTGCTCATGCTGTTCATGGGTGTAATCGGGTTCCTTGTATGCAACATACCTGGGACGTCACAAAACTACCGGCTCATCTCTGATTTCGCGACGAATCTTCCATTGCCTCATCTCAACCTTTCCATCTCGCAATGGGCGCAGGACGGACTGCTGACACTATTTTTTCTGGTCATCGGCCTTGACTTGCGACAAGAAATGGCAAGTGGATTCCTCAAGAATCCTCGTAATGCCGCCACCCCCATCATTGGTGCCATCTGCGGGGTTATCGTCCCTTCCCTGCTCTTCATCGCAATCAATTTCTCATCACCATCAACCGCACAAGGGTGGACTATCCCGACAGCCACGGATATCGCTTTCTCCGTCACTGTGCTGTCTTTGGCTTCAAAACATGTGCAACCTGCAATCAGGGCCTTCCTGCTGACATTGGCCACAGTCGATGACGTAATAGGAATCCTCCTAATCGCAATCGTGTATTCGCATCCTTCATCGATATGGGCCTTACTGGCATTGACAGCGTGCTTATTTGCCTGGTTTCTTCTTACTCGCACGCGCAAACCCTTCTGGCCCCTGCTCATCGCCGTGGGTATAGGCGCTTGGTATGCGATGATTCTGGCCGGAATTCACCCGACTCTCTCCGGAGTCGCTATTGGTCTGCTCACACCTGCGCTACCCATTCACCAGGAAAATTCCCCGCGTGCGGAACGATATAGACGCAAGCTCTCTCCGATATCAGCCCTGATTGCGCTGCCGCTATTTGCCTTCTTCGCGATGGGAATTCCTCTACATGAAGTCAGCGCCGACACCCTCACGACCCCGCTCTTCCTAGGCGTGGCCATTGGACTTGTCGTGGGAAAGCCCCTCGGCATCATGATCGCAACGAAGCTATGCAGTATGGCAGGTCTTACGGTCGGCAACAACACACGTCCCATGCAATTATTCGGTGTCAGCCAGCTATGCGGAATCGGTTTCACCGTATCGTTCCTGATGTCAGGTCTGGCATTCAGTGAGCAATCCTTCATTGACACTGCTCGTTTCGCGGTTCTCCTCGGATCATTGATCGCCTGTATCCTCGGCGTACTTATCCTCAAGATTGACGAGCATCAGCATTCTGCGTCTTCAGGTGTCGGTAAAGGATCAGGCCCAGTGCCACAAATGCAATAACCGCAACCATGACCAATCACCGAATACGGAGCTAAAGATTCTGAACTGAGCTGCGGATGGAATGACATTCATGGCATGGAGATAATAACCATTCACGATTCTGAGAAATAATAATCATGGCCACCCAAGATGCCTACATCGAAGTTGTACACCTACATAGACAGCACGAATTGCATATAGGCACCCACCGCAAATCGTGTTCACGATGAAGCTAACGAGCCACTCTCAATGGAGCTTATCAACGCCGTGTTTGCGATTTACTTCGTCGAGTTTCTGCTGCTGCGCATCATGAAGATGACCGATTTCGTCAGCAAATACTTCTTGCGTCATAGCCTGTGTTTGTTCCATCTTTTCAGTGACTTGTTCTCTTGTCAGTGTTTTGTTGTGGCTATCCAACTCAACCCACAAATTGACAGAGAGCTCCACAATCCCCATAATCAGGCCAACAGATACGGCTTGCAAGTAAGTACTTCCGCTCAACACACTAATGACCACAGCAATAATTGCTAAACAGAGCGCTTGAATCGCTACATACCAAGGAGCAGGGTGATCACTACGCTGACGTTGTGAGCAGATATAACTGATACACCCACTACATACGGCACCTAAAATCGTCGAAAATACAATGATTCCAAACAATGTTGAGGAAGAAATGCGAGTCAGCGAAAATATCTTTCCGCACAACCAACATAACAAGAAATTCACGGGAAGCAGGATGCTCTCCGTAATCAGCGCACCTTGCACCATACTCTTGAGAGGAATGGGCGACCAATCGTCATCGTTCTTCTCTGCGCCCATCACAATCACCCCTATCGTCAGTACTCATCACCGCAACTATTAACACTTCATGTGACGCGTAAGCAAGCTTAAGCGCGTTCAACTCACATATCGTGGGACAACAACAGTAATAGGCAGGTATCCGAGTGCCGCATACTTGTCGATATAGTATTGCGAGAGCTCAACAGCAGCTTCAAGTATTCGAAATCCACCCTGCACACGCCACATCATCCTCAGTGTTGCGCCACATTACCTTCAGTGGTACGGTTACCATCAATCGCAGTAATAGCAGGGTTGCTACTCAGTAATGAGGCAAGACCTGAGACAGAGTTATATCTGTCTCAGGTCTTTTTTTGTTTGTGCTGCGGTGTGTATCCGTGAAGAAGGAGACAACGATGTCCAATACACAGGAATCTGCCGAGAGAATTATCTCCGGCATCGGGGGCTCAGCCAATGTGCGCAGTATGACTCATTGTGCTACTCGTCTCCGTTTTGAACTTAAAGACAATAACAACGTAGATCAGCAAGCTCTTGAAGCAACACCAGAAGTACTGGGAGCTGTTGCACAAAGTGGCAATCGCTATCAGGTAGTCATTGGCGGCGGTGTAGAAACCATGTATAACGCCATCGTCTCGCTACCAAGTATGGCGAATGTTTCTCATGGTGAAGAATCCGACGAAGCATCGAACGGCACAGCAGACGCATCTAATGCTGACGTTAAGGCAGCTGCGAGAAGCAAAGCGCGCGGCAAAGTCGCTTGGCTGGATTCATTCTTCGAATATCTTTCCGATTCATTCCGTCCAATTCTTGGCGTGCTTTTGGGTGCTTCGTTAATTATCGCCTTTGCATCCGTAATGGATGCACTCGGCATTGTTGACTTCCGTTCAACTACAAAAGCTGCGGGCTGGGTATTTGTTGATGCCATGTGGCGTGGTGTGTTCTACTTCCTACCCATCATGATTGCCTACAATGCAGCGAAGAAGCTCAAGGTTGATCCCTGGCTTGGCGCAACGGTTATGGCGGCATTGATGACACCGAAT
The DNA here is from genome assembly GCF_022647885.1 of Bifidobacterium sp. Lineage (NCBI taxonomy): Bacteria > Bacillati > Actinomycetota > Actinomycetes > Bifidobacteriales > Bifidobacteriaceae > Bifidobacterium > Bifidobacterium sp. The sequence continues at coordinate 84,893 of NZ_JALCLM010000001.1, forward strand.
TTCATGAGTCTTTCAGATGTTAAAACTTTCCCCAATGAAACTCTCTGCGTCGTCAACCAAACACTGAACACTAGTTCCTGCACCACCAAGATTTTTGGTCTCACCATGCAGTTGAACGATTACGGCGGCAATGTATTCGTTCCATTAATGATGGTTGCAGTACTCGCCTTGGTCTATCACGGTTTCAAGAAAGTCATTCCGAGTAGCGTACAAATGGTATTCCTGCCATTCCTGTCGATGATTATCATCATCCCACTCACAGCTTTCCTCATTGGACCGCTCGGCATCTGGCTCGGCAACGGCATCGGCGCAGGGCTAGCTTGGCTAAATACCACTGCTCCATTCATCTTCGCAATTCTCATTCCTATGATCTACCCGTTCCTCGTACCACTTGGTTTGCACTGGCCATTGAATGCTCTGATGTTGGTCAACATCCAAACTCTCGGCTATGACTTCATTCAAGGCCCAATGGGTGCATGGAACTTCGCTTGCTTCGGCGCAACCGCCGGTGTGCTGTTCATCGCTTGGCGCAATAAGGATAAAGTCATGAAGCAGACCGCAACCGGCGCTTTGGTCGCAGGTCTCTTCGGCGGTGTTTCCGAACCCTCTCTATATGGCATTCATCTTCGCTTCAAGAGGATCTATCCGCGTATGCTGGTCGGCTGCTTCGCAGGCGGACTTACCCTAGCCATTTTGAGTTTGCCCTATGGTGGAGTCAGAACCGGAGCATTCGCATTCACTTCATTGCTAACTATCCCTGTATTTAGCCCAATGTGGGTATACGCAATTTCAGTTGCGGTTGCTTTCGTAGTAGCTATGACACTAATTATCATCAGCGATTACCGCACACCTGAGCAAAAAGCTGAAGCAGCTGCAGCCTTGGCAAAAGCCGAGCAACAAGCATCTGCGGATGCTTCAGCACAGGAAGCGCTATCCACTCAGCCGGTAACAACGTTAACCGCAGATACTCCTGGGACTCTCTCAGGAACGTCTGATTCATCACCAGCTGCCGCACCCGTTTCTGTAGTTCGCGCTCCAATAGCAGGACATGTCATCACGCTCGACGAAACTGGTGACCCAGTTTTCGCCACCAAAGCGTTGGGAGAAGGAGTAGGCATCGTTCCTGATGGATCTGCCGTGGTTGCTCCTGTAAGCGGTACTCTGCTCAGCGTCGCCAAAACAGGCCATGCGTTCGGCATCAAAACTGACGATGGTGTAGAAGTACTAGTTCATATTGGCATTGATACCGTAAAGATGAAGGGAGAAGGCTTCACCGTTGCAGTTAGCAAAGGAAGTCGAGTTAATGTAGGCGACCTGCTCACAACTGTCGATTTTGATGCTATTCGCGCAGCCGGTTATAGCACCACCACAGTTGTCACTGTTACCAATACCTTGCGTTTACATACCGTGGAACCAATAACTGATGTTAACGTGGGTATAGGGGATCCCATCATTGCAGTGGAGCATTGAGTTCAGGGATTGATGACGTTGCACATGGGCTTCGTTATGAAAGGAGGTCGCCATGGAAATTCTTCGAGTATTCAACAATAATGTGGTGTTAGCGAAGGACGAACATGCCGATGAAGTAATCCTTACAGGCCGAGGTCTCGGCTTTCAAGCGAAGCCCGGCGCACACGTTGATCCACAAAAAGTTGTCAGAAAATTCATTCCCTCTGACGGACGCGATCCTGATCATATGGCCGAGATGCTGTCGTGTATTTCACCCGATATCATCCAAATTGTTACTGATGCCATGCAAGATGTTGGTCTTAAAGAGCTGTCGCAGAGCAAACCAATGCTGGTTATGGCGCTATCCGACCACGTTGGTTTTGCTCTGCAGCGCATCAAGAAGGGAATCACAGTTGAATATCCGTTACAAGCCGAGGTTGAACATCTCTACCCCGAGGAATACAGCAAAAGCGTTGAGCTTCTTGGTGCATTAAATACCCGTCTGAACAATGCGATGCCCCGTGCTGAGGCAATCGCACTGGCGCTACATCTCGTTAATGCGGGATTCTCCACCGGGGATTTGACGTATACATACACCATGACAGGCATTATTCAGCAGATGCTCGCCGTGGTTGAAAGCAGTTGCCGCGTCCGACTCGATTCCAGCTCGATCAATGTTGGCCGATTCATCACACATCTGCGATATCTCTTCGTAAGGATTCACCAGCATAAGCAGCTTGAGGGTGATGAACGGTCACCAATCGCCACCGCAATTATGCAGAGCTATCCCGACGCTATGGATTGTGCGGAGAAACTGGCAACAATCGTTGAACTCCGTTTCGATGTAAATCTCACAGAAGATGAAATCGCTTATCTAGCACTTCATGTTTACCGAGTTGCTCAGCAACCTAAAGTTAAAACTCACGCTTAGTTATTACTACTTTGACCTCAGTAATCAGGTTGCCTCAGCAGCCTCTAATACAGCACTTGTTCGTCGCCCTGTTAAGGACGACAACAACACATCCGTAGCGATGGCTACCGGATTGTTCAGAAAGGAACCCTCATGATTTCAAAAACCGTTACAGTTGGTGCAGCATCTGGTCTTCATGCTCGTCCAGCAGCTCGTTTTTCCCAAGCCGTGGCCAATTCCGGAATTGACGTTGATATCACTTTCCAAGGCGAAACTGTGGACGCAGCAAGTGTATTGGAGTTGATGACGCTCGGCGTCGGCAATGGCGATGAGGTAACTCTCAGTACAGCGAACGATGCGGATGCGTCAACTTTAGATGAGCTCGTGGCAATGCTTGCCAGTGATCTTGATGCAGACTGACATGCTGAGCGAAACAGTGCAACATATACTTCATGGAATTGGCGTAAGTGCTGGAGCAGTGCACGGCCCTGTAGCATTAGTCGCTACCGCGATTGGCGTAGATACTCATGAAACTCCATCGCATGACGCTGAGGGTGATAGCGCAATCGTGCATGATGCAATGCAACATGTGGCGCAACAACTTAAGGAACGTGCTGAACACAGCACAGGGAATTCGCGCGATGTTCTCACTGCCACAGCCCAACTAGCAGCAGACAGAGGACTACTCAAAACCATCAGCAAACACTTGCAAAACGGCGAGGGTATTACTGCATCCGTCCATAACGCTGTTGGCGAGTATGCCAGTAAACTGCAAAAAATCGGTGGATACATGGCCGAACGTGTCACTGATTTATATGACGTCCGAGACAGAGTCATCTGCGAACTGCGTGGAGTACCTGCCCCAGGAATTCCAGAGCTTTCGGAGCCCAGCATTCTTGTTGCGAAAGATCTTGCGCCTGCGGAAACCGCAACCTTGGATCCGTCAATCGTATTAGGAATTGTCACGGAAGAGGGTGGCCCCACCAGCCACACTGCTATTTTGGCTGCGCAGCTCGGCATACCTGCTGCCGTCAAGGTTTCAGGAATCGTTGAGGAAGCAAAAATTGCCAACGAACTTGCTCTGGATGGTGGCGCAGGTACAGTACTCATCGATCCATCCGAAGAGGAAATCGACGAGCTCAGCACACGTTCTGCCCGCAGAGCAACATTGTTGGCGAACTCACATGGTCGAGGATTAAGTAAGGACGGCAAACACATAGCACTGCTGGCAAATATCGGCAGTGCTGCGGATGCTACAAAAGCTGCAGCACTCGATCTTGAAGGTTCTGGCCTATTCCGCACTGAATTCATGTTTCTTGATAGGCAGGATGCTCCCAGCGTTGAAGAGCAAACAGACACCTATACGCGAGTGCTTGAAGCTTTCGGCGATAGGCGTGTAGTAGTACGTACCTTGGATGCAGGTGCTGACAAGCCTCTAGCATTTACACAAATGCCTTCTGAAGAGAATCCGGCATTAGGCATTCGCGGACTGCGCTTAGGCATGCGCAAGCAAGAACTGATTGACACCCAATTAGAAGCCTTGTCTCGTGCATACCAGGCAACACACGGCGACGTCTGGGTAATGGCCCCTATGGTTGCCGATGTTGATGAAGCCCATTGGTTTGCTCAAAAAGTGCGTGCTCTCGGACTACCAAAAGTTGGTGTAATGATCGAAGTTCCTGGTACAGCATTGCGTGCATCCAGAGTGCTGCGAGAGGTGGATTTCGCTTCGATAGGGACGAATGATTTGGCACAATACACCATGGCAGCTGATCGCCTCAACGGGGATTTAGCATCCTTGTTGAGCCCTTGGCAGCCTGCGGTTCTTGAAATGATTTCCTTGGCCTGCAAGGGAGGAGCCGAGACACAAAGTCATATGGGCGTTTGTGGCGAAGCTGGCGGGGATCCACTGCTTGCTCTCGTATTAGTCGGCCTAGGTGTCACTTCACTGTCAATGGCACCGAAAAAAGTGGCCGCCGTGCGAGCTTCTTTGGCTATGCATAATTTCGCCAGCTGCCAACGCATGGCACAGGCAGCTTTGGATGCTTCAACAGCTGTCCAAGCCCGCGAAGCGGTGATTGCAATAGCCGATCCGGCAGTGAAAGATTTGCTGTAACCCACAATCTCAGCATGCCTTCGTATGAGGATCTTCTTCGATTAGTGCCAAGAGAGGAGATCCTCATCGTCGATTTCGGTTCAATGCGTCGCGTCAATCCTGAGGATTCGGAATATCAAGTTCACGTCGGACATATGTATTTAACACTGGCTCAAGTTGATTAATGAGTTGTGCACTGGGCACATCCGCATCCTAAAACGAGATAACTGCAATAAAAGTGGAGCAATTGCCCCCAAAAATTGCAATTTAGCTCCACTTTTATTGCAGTTATCTCGTGATGGCGTGAATACTGCCGCTGATCAGCGAGCTGATGTTACTAGTGAAAAATTTTGTGGCATGGAAGACTTCAGCGTCAGGTAGTTGTGCTTTCCCATCGACCGTTTTGCTCTCGATCCAACCAATACACAGACCGGTTTCATCATCAACCGTCAAAGTATAGGTCACTCCGGTTTTGGATGTACCAACTCCATTACTGAACAACGCTGCAGTGCGACCAAGGACAGTCACCGAGCCCTCTTGTTTGGTGCCAGGCATGTTCTGTTGTGTGGACGTCTTGGCGTAGGTGTCAAAGTCCTTGGTGATATTACTAATCTGGTCTTCGCTGTAACTCTTACTATCCGAGGATATGTAAGCACCGTTGCTGTCGGGCTTATAACGTTGCCACTGCCCTTTTCCCGATGCGATGAACAATGTGTCAATATCTCCCGAAACATATCTGATATTGCCTTGAAGATCTTGTGTTTTTGAAATCTCCATGTTATTTCCCTGCGGGTATTGCACTGAATACGTTATGGAATATTCAGCGGGGAACTCGGGGGTATAGGTGTCACCGAAAGCTCTGTCAGCAATTCCGTCAGCTGAGCCACACGCAGAAACAGCGAAAGCAACAGCAGCAATTGCTGCTGTCAGAGCTAATGCTTTTACTCGCTGCATAAAAACTGCCTTCATAAAAACTCCCTTCATCAATACTTCCTTCAAAAATCTTGCCTATATTGCTTAATTGCTGTGCGTCCGTGCCGACGTGTTATCAGATGAGGTGCCAGCGCGTCCATGCGCAAAAACCATGGTGGGAAAAAGATTTTTCATACGGGTGTCATCGAAATGCGAGTCGAGGATTCTGACTGTTGCTGTGGATGCTGCTGTAGATGTGAGTCCAAAATCCTCTTGTCTCTCCTGCCATCGGGTTATGGCAAGGCATGTGACTAGGCCGTTAATACACATGAACATGGCGACCAGGCTGGTAGCAGCAGGCATTATCCAACCTCGGTCTGCGGTGATACGCGAGATGCCAATCCTCACACCAATCAGAGAGATAAAGCGAAAAAGTGGCACTGATACCAAGATGTAGAAGAAACCTAACACACCCCAGATCAGACCCATCTTGAGGCTTATACGCCCATCAAGGTTCAGCACATCATTCGAATAGTCCCATGATGTTGATCCAAGCCATAAATCCTGAAAATAACTCACCAGGAATTCAACTGCTGTCCCCACTACAGAGCATGCCACGAAGCAAGTGAGCATATTTCGACCTGTCAAATACCGTGTCAACAGTTGTAGCGCGACCAAGCCAAGACCATATACCAAGCTAAACGGTCCCCACACCAATGAGGAACGATTCATCCACAGGCCTTGCGAAAAACCAACCCACAGCACTTCAATCCCATATCCTGCAATACTTCCGAATATGAACATCCAGAACAACGAGAGCACCTGTCGTCGAAGTGGCATCGCCGTACTATCACTTATAACGCTGTGTCTGGTCACCTCCCGCACCCTTTGAAGCGGCGTACCTGCTTGTACAGTCATTCATCCCTCTTCCCGTCCCGCATATTCCGGCGATTCACCAGCATTTACACATCTCTTCTATTGGTAACTGCCGAAGCGATGGCGGCGAACAGTGCGACATATGCAACAAGCACCAGGAATGCGCCCCAAACCGGTAGTGAGAAGGCGCTCTGTGGCGTAATCGCACTGAAAACTTGATCTCCCGCTCCCGTGGCCGACCCGTATAACACTGCTCCTGCTGTGGATGGGAGAAATGCAGCCACGATTCCCGAAATTGAAGGTGGAAGTATCACCATGGATCCTGGAAGCGCCCAAAACATGAGCAGAACAATGCTCACTGCGCCTGCACTTTTACGTAAAATCGCGCCAACCATCAACGACAGCACCGCTATGAATGCCATGTAAAACGGTGCGCCGATAAACATTCTCAAGATGTCGGCACTGAAATAGTCGAATACTAACCCGCGTCCGGAGAGCACATGTGCAATGACGAAAGAGACCATTATGGATACAGCCGTGACAACAAAACTCGCAATCGCAACAACAGCAGTCTTCGCAGCCAGACTCTGCAAACGTTTTGGAACAGCATTGAAGGTACTGCGAATCTGCCCTGTACGGTATTCGTTCGTGATGGTGAACACTCCCAGAAGCATGGCGCAGAACTGAGCTCCGACAACGCCTCCTGTTGCCATGACCATCACAGAGTCGGCACTGACATCGCCGTTCGACCCTTGTATGGCTGATGCGATAGCCATGGCTATCATCATGATGACAGCGATTCCACCAAGCCAATATGTTGAGACCCGAGTTCTCATCTTGATCCACTCGCTGCTTATCAGACCTGACCACGTTACTCTGGTCTTCCCAATAGTCGGCAGCACATGAGTTACGTCGCTTCTAGAAGCTGTGCTTTGAGATGTTGTATCGTGCGAAGTCAACGCTGTAATGCTCATAATTATTCTCCAGTCTTGTATTCAACTGCATCTGCAGTCAGGTTGAGATATGCATCTTCAAGAGAGGATCCAACTGGCGTCAGTTCGTAGAGTGCAAAGCGGCGTTCCGCAGCGATTTGCCCGATCTCCTCGATTTCAATCCCCGTGAGTGTGGCAGTGTCACCTTCGAGTGATTTCGCCTCCACACTTCTGCTGGCAAGCAGCTCAAGCAATTGCGACAACTGGGGACTACGCACTCGCACAGAACCTTTGCCAGAGACGATGTCATCAACAGGAGCATCTGCGAGTATCTTGCCTTTGCCAATCACGATGATGTGATCAGCCGTTTGAGACATCTCAGCCATCAGGTGACTTGAGATGAGAATGGTGCGCCCTTCAGCGGCGAGAGCCTTCAAAGTGTCACGAACCCACCGCACTCCTTCTGGATCCAAACCATTGATAGGCTCGTCAAGAATAAGTACCTGTGGGTCTGCCAGAAGAGCATTGGCGATACCCAAGCGTTGTCCCATACCAAGTGAGAATCCACCCATCTTGTTGTCGGCAACTTTGGCGAGTCCTGTCAGGTGCAGAATCTCATCAACACGTTTGGCTCCCAGACCATGCGTAGCCGCTTGAGCAAGCAGAAACTGGCTGGGGGTGTTGTGTGGGTTGAACGCCTTCGCATCAAGAAGACTCCCAACAATCTGCAAGGGATTCTCAAAAGAGCTGAGTGCTTTGCCATCGAAGAGAACATCACCACTGTCTGGTCTGTGCAGACCGAGCAGCATCCTCATTATGGTGGATTTACCTGCACCATTAGGGCCCAGGAATCCCGTTACCTTCCCGCCGTGAACTGTGAAGCTGGCATTATCAACAACCAGTTTCTTGCCATAGTGTTTGCTGATGTTATTCGCTGTAATGTGCATGCATTCATTGTGGAATGGCGAAAGCAACAATGAATCGTACACATGAATCGGCTTTTCTACTCCACCCGCAGTAGGAGCTAGTAGTACCAGCCTTGGTATTTAGTCGTTATCTGGCATCATTCCGGCTTGTATAGCGAAAGAAACCAGCTGCGCTCTGTCACGCGCATCAACTTTCATCATGGCTCGATTGGCATGCGTTTTCACAGTAAACGGAGAAATAAAAATCCTTCGACTGATCTGTATATTGCTCAGTCCGTCCACGATGAGCTGCACAATCTCAAGCTCGCGAGGCGTTAGTTGTTTAAACAAAGCAGCTTTGTCCGAATCAAGAACGACGGCTTTCGGATCACTGATGTTATCGACAAGTGCATGCACTGCCCGGTCTGACAGGGCATGCTCACCAGCTGCACTGCGTAAAATCCCCTCAGTAAGTTCACTCGGACTTGCTCCCTTACCCAAGAAGCCGTCAGCGCCAGCCTTCAACGCCGCAAGAACATTGTCATCTGCATCAAAAGTGGTCAACACCAGAATCCGAATATTCTCGGAATTTGGAAGCTTCCGTATCCTCCGTGTGGTCTCTACCCCATCGATACCAGGCATATTCAAATCCATCAGCACTACGTCGACCTGAGTGGTTGAAAGAATGCTCAACGCGCTGATACCGTCTCCCGCTTCAGCCACAATTTCTATGTCTTGATGCGCATTAAGTATGACTCGAAGGCCTGCACGGAGCATTTCCTGATCATCAACCAGCATGACGCGTACCATCTCACTGCCCTACTGTTACTGGCAAAGATGCCACAACCCAGAACAACGGGAACTCAGATTGTATTTCCATCGATCCCCCAACGGATTCGGCTCGTTCACGCATACCCACTAGTCCGTTCCCTCCTCCAGGCTCTGACGGGTGTTTGCGTGAACCATGCCTATTGACGATTTCTATCTTTAGCTGTTCAGCCTCAATATCTCTCTCCACGACAATGGATGCCATACCATCACCATATCGGTGAGCGTTCGTCAAACCTTCCTGCACTATCCGATATGCTGCGATACTCACCTGCGGAGCAATGCCATCACCAAGATTATGGATAGTGGCGTCGATATGCATGCCACCGGTTCGATACGATTCTATGAGATTCGAGATGAGCTCATGACCCGGAGTTGCTCCAAGCTCATTCTCATCACGGCCTGTATTCAGTATGGCAAGAATCTGTTGCGTCTCTTTGAGCACTTCCCGCACTGAACCACGAGCAGCCTCAAGACTGCTACGCACGCCCTCCTCATCTGAATGTAACGAAACCTCCGCAGCGCCAAGATGCATATTAATCATGGCTACCTGATGTCCCACGCTGTCGTGCAAATCTCTTGCAATACGCAATCGTTCCTGTGCAATACCCCTATCGACCGCTGCTCTTCGAGCCGTCTGTTCCTCATGAATTCTTAACTGCACCTCTTGGCGATAGCGTGCATTCCCTCGAGCAGCAGCACCGAAGACAGCGCACACAATAACTGAAAAAGCGAAAATCGAAGAGCTTGCATCAATCGATATATCTATAGTGCCTGTGGAAAGCGCTGACGGTACAAAAACGCTCAGCGCCAGAATCGGTGCGACTGCAATTGGGGTGAGCCCACGTAGAGTCAGCAAGAACGCCGAGAAACACACCATTGACCATGTCCCGACAGCGGCAGTATCTGACAGCAAGGTCAGCACAGGCGCAATCGCAATAACGACTAGCCCTGCCCAAGGGAAACGGTAACTTAGTGTAACTCCCAACAGTAAAACGCTCGGCGGCATGTATGCCTGCCAATCACTGCCCGAGTACGCAACGGTATAGAAAATAACCAGCGATGCAGTAAGCACGATGGATACAAGGCCCACTTCCATGATGCGAGGCATCAGCAACCACATCGGTGTGTGCTCACTACTTCGTTTGCCGTTACGCCTTACCACGAGATCTGTCCTCTCATGCGAATGGTTAATGCCTATCTACTGCATATGCAGTAGTGCGGTCGGTCTGTCAGGAGGATTCACTTTCCCCTGCATCGGATGAAGATAGTCATACAAACCGCCGGTAGGTGAAAACACCTTGGCGTATGACGGTTCACATACAACAACACTAGGAGTACACCATGAACGCTGAGACATCAACAATGGGTGAACAGACCACAGACTATGCAGGGTATGAATACACCACAGTCCGAGCTCCTCAACAGCTCGAGAACCTCTATCGTGACGCGTACCGCAATTTCGGTTGGAATTTCGAACGTTCGGAAGTCCGTCCGCCAATACGACCGCTCCCTTTGCTCCCAGCTATACGCTCAAATACCGCAACATTGAGTTTCAAACGCGACCGGAATATCAAAAACCAGCCGATGATGCAGGATTTGCAGCACAAGGTCAACGCTTCTCTGGCGTCAATAGCCCGCATGGAGCGTTCGAAGAAGAGCACGGCCATACTCGTCGCAGCGGTTCTGGGCATCATCGGCGCGGGATTCCTCGCAGTATCCATGTTCATAGGAGCTGTGAGCACCGGAGGCATCATCCTCGGAGCTATTGGGCTGGTCGCATGGGTCGGCGGGGCAATTGCATACTTTGGTATCAAATCCGCCCGCACCGCGCGACTCGACCCTCTGATCGACCAAGAACAGACAGTGATCTTCCAAACTGGCGAGCAGGCGGCTCGCCTCATCCACTAAGCACCATCATCTAATCAATCTCAACAACAATCAGGAGGCAACATCATGAAAGTATTTATCGCAATCATTACAGTCATCTGTGCAGGAGCAGGATTCTTCATCTGGAAAGTCAACAAAGAAAACTCTCCAGCATGAGCAAAAGATCTCATTACTTCAACAGTACGGCTCAAAGTCAATATTCAGACTCAACAGCCGTACTGTGATGCACTCAAAACAGTCGTTCGTCACAATCAGTCACCCGAGTTTCAAGTCCTTGTTCTAGTAACGATGCGAAGAACTTCTGAGCCACAGCAGCCATTCATCACGCAGAGCATGCTTTCGAGAATATTGCTCTGCCTGAACAGAAATCCCGGGATCAAGTGGCTGACGCACATTTGATACACACTCACAGCTGTGTCACTTTCCTTATGTTCAACAGCAAGCAGAAAGGTCGATGATGGGTAATCGGATCCGCTCGACATGGAGAAGCTATCAGGCAATGGCCGTAGTTGATAGGACAGCTCTTGCTGCTGCAGGCTCAGTCGCCAGCGGCATCAGTATGGCAGTCGTCAAAATCGGCTTGGGTATTATGACCCATTCCTTGCTGTTCATCGTCAATGCCGTCTACTACATAGCATTGTGCTTATCACGTTTAGCTATTGTCCAACAACATCGCAGTATCAGAACCATCAGTGATTCACTGAAAAGACTTGAACGAGAAATGAGCGTGTATCACCGCACTGGATTGCTGTTATGTTTCATCGGACTCTCATATGCTGTTTTCTCGGGATTCATGTTTTTCGTCAAAGCACCCACGCGCTACACACAGATTGTTGCTATCACCGTTGCCACCATCACCGCAGTCAAAATAGGCGTTGCAATTCGTGGGCTTGTAGTAGCCAAAAGAGAGCGTAATCCGATGGATTCTGCAATCAAATTCATCACTTTCACCGACGCTCTGCTCTCCTTGGTTGTTTGTGCAGAACGTTATGTTGGAATCTCAAGGGTCGGACAGTGCGAGCGAGAGTTCAGGCATGCTCGGCATGGGGCTAGGTACCGCAGTAATCGTTGCTGGGCTCATCATGTTTCTTCGCCGGAACATCGGGGAAGATTTCAAACAGAAAGCAATCGAAGAGAGCAAAGCGCTCACGCTCGAACAATTGGAGAGCACTGACTCAGTGGAAGTCATCGAGCACCATAACCGTCAGGCTATGGAAGCAAGAAAGTAATCATGAGCATCGAAAACAGCACCCGCCGTAACCTGATATTTGCCGTGATGCTGGCAGCTTCAATAGCTGGCGGTTTCGCACAAACATCGTTAACAACAGCACTACCCTCGGTAATGCACGACCTGAATATTAACGCCGTACTCGGCAACTGGCTTACCAGCGGGTTCTCACTCGCCATGGCAATCATCGTGCCGGCGACAGCTTTTATGATGAAACGTTTCCATACCAAAGCTCTGTTCATCACCGGCATCGCAATTTTCACCATAGGTCTGTTTATGGCGGCAGTAGCGCCGACATTCAACGTGTTGATGCTTGCCCGCGTCATACAGGCAATAGGATGCGGCATCTCGTTGTCGATGACTCAGGTCATCATTCTGGCAATTTTCCCAATCTCCTCACAAGGCACCGCCATGGGTGTGTACGGTCTAGCCGTCGGGGCAGCACCTGTGATAGCGCCAACCTTGACGGGACTGATTGTCGATTCGCTCGGATGGCGACCCATTTTCTGGATATCCGCAATCATATCGAGCTTGGTACTACTACTCGCGATTTTTGTTATGGACAATGTGCTGGAAAATCAAGCAATACATATGGATATCACATCGTTCCTGCTGTGTGGCTTTGGCTTTGCTGGTATGCAGCTTGGCTTGAGCAATCTTGGCACCAGTGCCTTCTTCAGCCCCGAGGTTATAGGCACATTCATACTCTCAGCTATGTCGCTACTTGCCTTTGTGATGAGGCAGAAGCGTTTGCAAGAGCCCTTCCTTAATCTCAGACTCTTCCGTAACCGTTCATTCTCTATGGCTGTGGCATTAATCTGCATACTGTATGCGATCATGATAGCCGGCTCAACCATCATTCCCATCTATCTGCAACAGATGCGTGGATTCCCAGTCACGGAATCTGCTCTCATGATGCTTCCTGGATCATTAGTAATGGCGGCAATCACCCCACTCGCTGGCAGACTATTCGACAACATCGGACCCAAACCACTAACTATTGTCGGTATGACAGCACTGGTCATCAGTTCTGTTGGGTTCAGCCTGCTAACTGACTCCACTAACCCGCTGTATGTAATTATTATCTTCACTATTCGCCTGATCGCAGTTGGACTGATGATGATGCCGATTACCACATGGGGAATTGCTTCGGTTGAACAGCGTTACACCTCGGACGCCAGCGCACTGCTGACTTCTTTACGAACGCTCGCAGGAGCATTCGGTTCAGCAATCTTTGTTGCTGTAATGGTAGGGGCAGCGAGCCTGCCTACTCTGCACAGTTTGGATATACCTATTCCCCACTCTATCGCAGGTCTAGATATCTCCTTCGCGGGTATGACCGCACTATCTGTAATCGGCTTGATATTAGCCATAATCGCTTTTAGAAAACCCAAACTTGCAACAACCAAGGTTGATGAAGTCGCTAAGCGTTAAGGCTTAAGGCTGCAATAACCCCAATACCCAGCAACTCATCGCTTCGCTTTCCAACCCTTTGCAGTGGTGATGAGGATACGTTGGCCGATGCTCTCAGGGTCGGCTACAATCTTCACAAGCTCTTGCGCCACATTAGTGAATGGCAGCGTAGGCATGCCAGGAACTTTATCCACCTGGTCCAGCGGCTTGGCAACCGCGTTGATGCTTGCCGGAGCATCCTTGAGATTGACGGGATACACAATGGTGTAGTCCAGTCCTGATTGCTCAAGCAAGGCATCGCTGGCCGCTTTGTCACGGAAGAACTTACCCAACACCGTGCGATAGGCGAGTTTCATAAACCAGGCCGCCTTATCGGCAGTGTCACCTGCACCGAATGCGGAGACCATGACTATACGCTTCACATCAGCAGTTTTGGCAGCTTGGATGATGTCCGGAACTGCACGTTGCATGAATGAGCCATCACTGACTGCTCCCGTTATTGCAACGATTATGGCGTCCGCACCTTCAGCAGCATGCGCGAGTGCTCCTGAGTCCTGCACATCACCCTTGATTATCTGAACTCCTTTGGCATCACTAACGGCTTCCGGTCGACGCACATAGGCGACGACCTGATGACCGGCTTCTAAGGCGTGCTTCATGGTTCGTGAGCCGACGTTTCCTGTAGCCCCTAGGATGAGGATTTTCATGGTGATTCTCCTTGTTGTTTCTTTATGCCGGAACTGCTGGCGTTGTTGAGATTGTTGGCACTATCGCTGGCACTGTTGCAGTGCCGCTTTGGGATTCTTTGACAACATAGTTCTGTGTGTCATCAGAGTCGGATGGTTTCACGAGTATGCTGCGTCTTCTAAGGCTAAAGATCAGCAGCATAATGAGGTTAGTTACCAAGAACAGCGCTAGGAACAGTGCTAGCTGACTGTTAATGCTGCCACCGATCGAAATCGCGTTTCGCAGTCCATCAATAGCGTGAGTCATAGGTAGCCACGGATTGACGGCTTTAAAGAAGCCATTTGACAGCACAACAGGGTACGTTCCTCCGGACCCTGCAAGCTGGACCATCAGGAAGAGCAGCATCAGGAATGCACCAACCTTGCCAAAGATGACGTTGACCACCGTGATTAGCGACATATATCCAAGGGCTTCGAAAATCAGCATCAACAAGGTGAGAGCAGGGTTCAGCGGATGTAGTCCGAGCAGTGTGACCGCACCGAAGACCAGACTTGCTTGTGCAATCGACACCAGCAGGAACAGCGGCATCTTCTGACGCCACCAGTGCCAGCCCGAACGTGGACGATATCTCGGCACACCAGCCTCGAACATCATGTTGAATGAGAGCGCGCCGACGAATAATGCCACCGACATCATGTATGGAGCCATTGCAGTGCCATTGTTGGGCACGGAGGCATTCACCGTTTTATCGAGCTTGAGTGGTGCAGAGACTGCGTCGGCACCCGAAGATGTGGTGTTAAGAGCGCGAATGGCGCTTGTTGCCTTCCCGAATTTTGTGGACATCGTCGACAAACCGGACGACACCTTGGTCAATGCGGTATCAACCGTGTCCTCACCGCTTTTTAGCTGCGCTGAGCCACTCGCGATGCTCGACGAGGCAATGGCGAGTTTCTGCGAGCCCGCGAGCAGCGTGCCGCTTTGGGATGCCAGCGTTCCGGTTCCCTGTGAGAGCGTCGTGATGCCGGAGCCCAAGGTATTGATGCCTGAGCCCAAGGTACCAACCGCATTCACATAAGTACGTGAGCCTTTGCTCAGTTTTGTGGCACCTCCTGAAACCGCATTTCCATAGGTACTAATACCGCTACTGAGTTGTTGCGTTCCTGGTAGGAGCTGGGAGTCGATAGCTTTCTTCGCGCTGGTCAGACCAGAATCGAGAGTGCTTATGGCCTGTGCCCCACCTGGAAGAGCCTGAGCGGATTGCCCTGCGATAGTGGCAGATGCCTGCTTCAAAGCCGCAGTGTCCTTCACTGCCTTGCTTTGGGCATCAGCGCTGCTGGCCGCGGCGAGCTTCTTGTAGAGTGCACTCGAGTAGGTATTCAGTGTGACGAGTTGCGTCTTCATGCTTGTCACCTGCTGCGTCTGCGTGATGCCCGAATTCATCGCATCGAGAATCTGCTGCTGCTCAGCACTCCCAAGCTGCTGGAAGGCGGCGGTATTTTTGACGTTCTGAGAGGAGGAAGCCTCTTGGGAGCTCAGTAATGTATCAAATCCACTGCTCAAGAACTGGGATTCCTCTTCAATCTTCTGGCTGGCGCTTGCCGCTTGCGCGATGGCCTCCATCTGGCTGCTGGTATCAATCTGTTGAATTGCAGCATTGAGTTGTTGAATAGCTGTATTCAGTGTTGGTAGACCTGCAGTGAGCTGCTGCATCTGTGCACTTTGCGCGTCACTCATCGTCATAGAAGATGACAGTTGCTCCACTCCAGATGTCAGACTTTTACTCGCCTGTGTGAGTTTCTGTGCTCCACTCAGGCTAGAGGATGACAGCGTGGACAACCCCGATACCAACTCATTGCCCTTGGATACGAGTTGCGACGCTCCACCAGATAATGCTGCACTTCCTGTAGAGAGCTTGTTCACACCTGTGTTGACTGTGGAAACCCCATCAGTATAGGCCTTGATACCAACAGTTAGTGTGTTAGCGCCATCTGTGAATTCCATAGCACCCTTGGAAAGCTTGAGAAGGTTGGTAGAGAGCTTATCCGTTCCTGCTGCAATCTGCACAGTGCCATCATGAAGCTGGGTTGTCCCCTGCTGCGCTGCGTTCAAAGCATTTCCGGTATCCGAGAAGTTGGTCAGTAAAGTCTTCACATAAATTTTGGTTATCTGCTGAGAGACACTGCTTTTCAATGAGGTTGCGGCGCTAGTGACCATCTTTGACGCGGTGTAGTTACGCCCCTCTGAAATGGCATAAGTGATAGTAGGTACACTTGGCGAATCACCGAGCAGGGTTCCTGCTTGCTGAGAAAGTGTTTTGGGCAGAGTCACCTTCATGTAATACGTACCGTTGGCGATACCGGCATCACCTTGTTTGGCGGAAACAAAATGATAGTCGAGACCCTTCTGCTTCTTGAGACTGGTGACTATCTGCTTGCCCAATGACAGCGACTTACCAGAAACCGTGGCAGGCTCATCTTCATTAACCACGGCAACAGGAAGGTTCGCCACATTCCCATACGGATCCCACATCGAACTCAAAAAAATCAGATTATATAAAGCTGGTATCAGGCTCACAGCGATAACGACCAGCACCAAGAATATTCGGCCTGTGTTCTTAGCCTTCTTAGCGTTCTTCACTAGCAACCCCCTTAAGTGCTGCGCACTTGGGATCACCAAGGCCGAGTGCCGCCCAGTCGACGGTCCCATTTGAGTAATCGATTCCTTCTAAGAAGTTCGACAGAGGATATCCGCTCAACTCTTTAAGAAAGAGATTCTCCGCATGTGCAAAAACGTCCATGATCTCGTTTTCGCTCTGCAGCACTCGATCACCGCGATGGAAAATTTTCTGTGCAAAATGCGATAAGGCATAGAAATGACCATGACCTTCTATTGCGTAGAACGCATCAAGCATCGTGATTTCACTAATTGGGCGAGCAAGCGTGTACCCACCGCCTTTGCTGGCATCTGATGTGACCAGGCCCTCGGAGACTAGACGTGGCATGATTTTCTTCAGATAGGAGGAGGAGACATCAAGCCGCTTACTGATAACCGCACTTTTTACGGGTTTATGATCTTGCTGCAAGGCAAGCATCAGCAACACACATGCTGCTTGTTCAAGACTTTTCTTGATTTTCATTTCAACACACCAATCCAGTGACAAACTTTATCCACGGATAATCATGCATCCGGTGACATGCTTTGTCAACAGATATCAGCGCGCGGCTTATGCCCGCAACGAACAGCCCTATGCCAGGAGGCACCATCGCAAACCGTATGGCGAAACTTAATACTGCTGAGGACACAATTCGAGGGAACCTAATCTCATCAGCAGCCGCATGAACAACACAAGCAAATTGAGAGTAGAGCGAAATGGTGAACTTCCTAAAGATCGCTGCTAGTACCGTAGTGAGTCGTGAACAATGATGATGGAAGCACGAACACCACAAGTCCTGCAAACAACAGTGCCGAACCTGATCACATCAGCGTGCGCGGGGCCCGTGTAAATAATCTGAAAAACATCAATGTCGATATTCCTTTGCATCAACTGGTTGGCATCGGTGGTGTATCAGGGAGCGGCAAGTCTTCACTGGCACTCGGCGTGCTCTATGCCGAAGGCTCACGCCGATACATCGAAGCGCTTTCAACGTATACGCGCAGACGGATGTCACTAGCACCCAGAGCTGATGTCGATGCAGTGCAACACGTTCCTGCTGCCCTGGCATTGCGGCAACGCCCTGATGTTCCAGGCATTCGCTCAACTTTCGGCACATCCAGCGAGCTACTCAATGTGCTGCGTTTGATGTTTTCACGTCTCGCCAGCCACGTCTGTCCAAATGGGCATCATGTGCCTCCTACCATCAACGTCGCCGCCGAACGGCCTATCATCTGCCCTACCTGCGGGGCAAACGTTAAGGCTCCTGGCGCTGAAGAGCTCGCTTTTAATGCTGCCGGTGCATGTCCGCGTTGCCAAGGAACCGGACTAGTACGCGCTGTTGACGATCGCACCCTGGTGCCCGACCCATCAAAGACCATTGACGAGGGTGCAGTGCTTCCCTGGCAAATGTTCGGATTCAATGTACAGCCCGATATCGTACGTGAATTCGGGGTTCGTACAGACGTGCCTTGGAATGAACTGAGCGACCGTGAACGAAACATCGTATTCACCGGCCCCGAAGAGAAAAAACATATCACCCTCACCAGTGTCAAAGGTGTGCACAAGCTCGACTTCACCTTCCGCAACGCACGACTCACTGTTACCAAGGAGCTCGATCGCGCAGACAGCGAGCGTCGGCTTAAGCGGGTAGCGCGCTTTCTGAATGAAGGAACCTGCCCTGAGTGCAGCGGTACCAGACTGAGCGAGGCTGCTCGCGCTCCACAGATTAACGGACAAAACCTTGCTGATGTCAGTTCTATGACTCTTGATGATGTGCTTGCTTGGGCTCCGACTGTGACGCATAACCTGCCTGAAGATATGCAATCAATGGCGCTTGGTCTGGTGAGCACACTCGAATCCATGGCACAACGACTTGTGGAATTGGGACTGGGATATCTAACACTCGACAGGGCTGGCTCCACACTCTCGACAGGTGAACGCCAGCGGGTTCAGCTAGCACGTGCTGTGCGAAACGAAACTACAGGCGTGCTGTATGTTCTTGACGAGCCTTCGGTCGGCCTGCACCCAGCGAATGTGGAAGGCCTTATTGGCGTGATGCAGGATCTGTTGAAAGACGGCAACTCTGTGGTGTTTGTGGATCATGACGTTCAGGTGTTGCGGCAGGCCACGTGGCTTATCGAGATCGGCCCCGATTCCGGCAGCCAGGGAGGGCGCGTTATCGCCGAGGGAACGATCAAAGATCTTATCGCTTCGCAACAGCAGATTCAGGGGCAAGCAGAGGAAAAATCACATTTGAAAGGCTCGAAGTTAGCCGGATTCCTGGCCGGAACCGAAGACATCGTCATACGCGATCGGATTCCGTCTGCGCGCATATTCGACAATGGGCACATCACCATGTCCACTAGCGCAATTCACACTGTGCATCCCCTGCAGGTCGATATCCCCAAAGGACGGCTTACTGCAATCACAGGAGTCTCCGGTTCAGGGAAAACAACTATGTTGCTCGAATCGTTGGTCCCCTCCATCAATGCTGGCAGGAACGGCCGCCTGATGCCTGAACATGTTCGAAGCGTTGATGCAGCTGGTATCACTACGACACATGTGGTTGATGCAACACCAATCGGTATTAATGTTCGTTCCACCGTAGCGACCTATTCAGGGGTCATGGACGGACTGAGAAAGGCTTACGCACTGACTGATGCAGCGAAAGCCGATGGGCTAACGGCCTCTGACTTCTCGTACAACACCGGTTCTCTAGCCTGCACGCGATGCGAAGGAACGGGTGAAATCTCACTCGATGTGCAGTTCTTGCCAGATGTGGTCATTCCCTGCCCCGATTGTCACGGTTCAAGATTCCTGGCGAAGGCGCAGAACTACCTTCTGAACGGAATTTCTCTACCTGATGTACTTGGACTGACCATTCACGAAGCCATTGACAGATTGTCCGATCTCCCGCGCGTGGTCCGTAGGCTGCACGCCTTCGACCAATTGGGGCTGGGGTATCTGACCTTGGGCGAGGCCACCCCTTCATTATCTGGTGGCGAGGCTCAGCGACTCAAACTTGTTAATCAGCTTCACAAAGATCAATCTGATGCAGTATTCGTACTTGATGAGCCAAGCGTCGGACTACATCCTCTCGACGTACGCACGCTGCTTAAAGTCCTTGACCAACTAACTGAACGCGGCGCCACAGTTCTGGTTATCGAGCATGATCTCGATATCATCGCCAACGCCGATTACATCATTGATATGGGGCCAGGAGGTGGAGAACAGGGCGGTCGTATTGTCGCCACGGGTATTCCCGCACAAGTTGCTAAGGACCCGAACTCGATAACTGGCCAATATCTGTCTCCATTACTGGCCCAGCATAGATAACTGCGATAAAAGTGGGGATTTTTGGCGAAAACTAGTCGAATTATCCCCACTTTTATCGCAGTTATCGTGTTTTAGACGATTTTCGTCTTGCTGGGGTCGATGAAACGCTCATCCATAATCACCTGTTTTATGTTTTGGGCACTAATTCTTCCGCTGATGGGATTCTTGATGCTGTCAATCGAAGAGTTGATGTCGGCATCGATGCCCGAGCAATATTCAAAGGCAAGGTCCGTATGTAACAGCCTACAATTTCTCAAGGTCAGCCCTTCCACATAACACAGGCCCTGATCACTTTCCACAATACAATTGACCAGTGTGAGGTTTTTCGTATTCCACCCCAGATATTCGCCGTTGATTTTGGAATCCATAATCGTCACATTCTCACAGTTCCAAAAGGCGTCCTTGGAAAGTAAAGTAGAGTCGCGGATTTGAACATTCTTGGCACCGTCAAAACAGTAGTTTCCCACTAAATCCAAATGGGAAGCGACAATATCCGTAGAATTCATACCGAAGTAATCCCCACGCGCCTGAACATTGGATAGCCGCACGTTATCACAATTCCACAAGGTTTCATTGGCATCAGAAAAATGCACATGCTTCAACTCAACGCCTTCACATCTGCGAAAGTTTTTCTCAGCTTGAATCACACTGTCAGATACACTGATGTCTTTCGTATACCAAATACCCGAGCGCGCCATTGATTCGAGAATCGACTGTCGTACCGTGATATTTCGGCCATACCAGAGCGGATATTTCCAAGTGAAGGAACAATCGTCAAGCTCAATGTTTCGACTTTCTTTAAGAGGCGACTCCCCCTGCCCAAAAGTAACGCCTGATAGCTGAGCATCCTGCTCAGCGAATAGGGACCGCTCTCCCTCAAAATAGCCATTAATATACTGCGTCATCAATATCCATTTCTGTTCGTCCCCAACACAACGTCATATCCGCAAGCACGATGCTAAGAACGATTACTTCATCTGTCTAATGCTTATAATGAATGCCAAACTATACAAAATTTGCATGGATTGGGGACTGTAGTGGAACTACGCGTGCTTCGGTACTTTTTGGCTGTTGTTGAGGAACGAAACATCTCACATGCAGCTGAAAGTATGTTCGTTTCCCAACCAACCATCTCGCGTCAGCTCAAAGATCTTGAGGAAGAACTTGGCGTTACGCTCTTTCAACGTGGCAGTCGCACCATCGCACTTACTGAGGCGGGAGAGTACCTGGCTTCACAGGCGCGGCAAATATTGGCACTCAGCGATAAAACAACAGCGAACATCCAACAGAGCCGACAAATCACAGGCAGCGTGCTTATCGGTAGTGCGGAAGCACCAATGATTAAGACCTTAGGGCAAGCGATACATCGTTTAAATGAAACTTCACCTGGTATCCATGTCAATATATATAGTGCCGATGCCTCCGAAGTCCATACTCGTATCAACTCTGGGGTATTCGATTTTGGTGTAGTTATGGAACCAAGCGATACAAGTAATTACCACTTTCTGCGGTTGCCTGGGAAAACCACCTGGGGTCTATTGACCAGAAAAGACTCTGCGTTAGCGCACAACACGAACATATCTGCATCCGACCTAGAAAATCTGAAACTGATCACGTCGCAGCAGCACGGCAGTGCTGATACCCTCTCCGCTTGGTTTGGCTCGAGCGATATCGCACTCGATATTGTCGCCACATACAATCTCCTCTACAACGCATCAATGCTGACAATGGCTGGTGTTGGTTCAACCATCTGTCTTGACGGCATCATCAACACAACCGACACCGAGCTCACCTTCATCCCACTCTCACCTCGACTTGAATCACAAGCGAGTCTGATATGGCCCAAGTCACAGCCGCTCTCACCCGCCGCAAACGCACTCCTCGATGCAATCAGAGAATTCGTTCCTGACTTCGATCGTGACTCCATACTGGTATGATTCCCTCGATTCAGGAAACGTTATGACCTGCAGCTTCGATAAGGCCATACCACTGCGCTCTGGTTAACACGATGTCAGAACCTGCAGCAGCAAGTGCAACGCGCTCGGGATTTGTAGTTCCCAACACCACTTGCATTCCCGCAGGATGCCGAGTTATCCAGGCGCTAGCAATCGCTAACGGGCTTACTCGGTACTGTTGTGCAAGCGAGTCAAGCGCTTCATTCAGTGCCGGATACTCTTGCGAATTGAAGAACACTCTGTCTTGAAAGCCCTTCTGGAATGGCGACCATGCTTGAATGGTGATGTGGTTCAGCCTGCAGTAGTCCACAATCCCGCCGCCATCTCTAGTTATTGAGTCCTCCTGGCTACCATATTCGACGATAAGCCTTGCGCAATAACCGTCGAATGAGTGATAGACAACTGTATTTGATTCACCATAAGTGGCTGAGTAACAGCAGATTTCAGAACTGCTATCTGCGCCTAGGAGTGTGATTCGAAACACCAAAAGCACGAACCACCTCTTCAGGCTCCACGAGTGCATCAGGACGATGCAGCAGCAACACATCGAGATAGTCAGTCTGTAAAGCATTCAATGAAGCTTCAGCTGAATCGACTATATGCTCATACGAGGAGTCGTAATACCAGGGATCGGCAACGATACCCATCTTGCTTTGCACGACGATTTTGTCGCGTTCAGATGAACTCAATTGCACAGACTGAGCAAATCGACGTTCACACATATGTGTGCCACCGGCACATTAAAACCGTATAAATCGGAATGGTCGAAATATGTAACACCAACAGACCGATATGCCTCATACAAGGCGCGAATTTCTTCATCAGACTGTTCCGCTATACGCATCATGCCACCGATAATATTTGGCTGCTGTATCCCACTTGAGCCAAAAGATACTGTTCGCATCAATATTTCCTATCTCTGAATTCGAAGTTGTGACGAGTGCTGAAGTTCTTGCAAGCAATACTGATATTCAGATGTTTACCCTAATGATCTGGTCATCATGTTGACCTGGGTCCCCACGCCCATCAGTGTTATTGGTCAATATCCATAGCATTCCGCCGGGAGACTGAACCACGTCACGGAGTCGCCCATACTCACCTTGGAACATGTTTGTTGAGTTGGAAAGATCGTTGACTGACACGGATCGTAAAGACTCGCCACGCAGATTAGCTATATAGATGGTTCCGTTGACTATGGTCATACCACTCGGGCTTGCATCTGACGGATGCCATTGCTGTACTGGATCAACAAAACCCTCGCGCTGCCCAATCCCTTCAACTGTCGGCCAACCATAGTTGCCACCAGCTGTAATCACATTCAGTTCATCCCAAGTATCTTGACCGAATTCCGAGGAGTATAGAGTGCCCTTGTCATCCCAAGCCAAGCCTTGTGGATTTCTGTGGCCATAGCTATATACAGGCGAGTTAGGGAAGGGGTTATCTTGCGGAATGCTGCCGTCTGGCGACAGTCTCAGAATTTTACCTGCCAAGCTTTCAAGATCCTGAGCATTGTTGCGATTACCAGCATCACCGGTCGTTGCGTACAACATGCCGTCCGGCCCGAATGCAATACGGCCTCCGTCATGATAGCTAGCCGATGGGATCCCTGAAAAAATTGTTTCGCTCTGTCCGAGTGAAAGCGAAGAGTCTTGTCCATTCAGTTGGTATCGCAAGATTCGATTATCTTGATCTGTAGTCATATAGGCATAGAGATAACCCTCGTGTATTGCTATGCCGAGCAAACCGCCCTCACCGGAAGCAGAGGCATCTGCGATATTCCCTACCTCCCGAGCCTCGCCTGATCCTGCAAATTCAAGGATTTTGCCAGAGTCGCGTTCACTAATCAGCGCAGTGTTATTGAGAAAAGCAATTGACCAAGGCGCATCCAAACCCTGAACGAGTGACGCAGTATCACTAGAAGCAGTGCTAGTCGAAGATTGCTGAGTGTTAGCCGTATCTTCACCAGAATTACCACTTGAACATGCGACCAGCGCAAGTGACATCACCAGTACACCAATAGCGGCCAATATTCGTCGTGCCTTTGACATCATTGTCCCCCCTTGTCTGAAATTTGCCGTTGCAAGATTTGCCCCACGTATTTGCCTATTCACCTGAATACACAGCCGCCTAGATACACATTCACCCGCGTATCCATTCACCAAGATTGGGATATTCAAGCGGGCAGTCACACTATTCATGACCGTATATATGCACAGTGCCTATGGCAGATTCCTGTCGTTTGAATATGTTCTCATAGCTTCACCTCTTCCGCTTTGATAACTGCGATAAAAGTGGGGATTTTTGGCGAAAACTAGTCGAATTATCCCCACTTTTATCGCAGTTATCTCAAATCCGCACCTTCGAGGGGCTTTAATACAATCCCAACAAATCTCGAACCTTCGGCTAACGCCCGTTTCGTACTCTCCTTACTACCAGGCAAGGTTTCGAACAGATTCGGGCCTTCACCACCATCCAGCGAGAGGTTTGAGGAGATATGCAAAAAATTCAATCAGGACAATCCTTCTTATACCGCAGTAACGGCTACAACAGCACAGTTCTTGAGACACGTATGACAGAACATGTGCGAGGAGACTGCATTGACGTGGCACTGTCCAAAACAGCAAGGCGTTTCCCTGACATGGCTCAAAAATTAGTGGAACGAGATGGTAGCTATTACCTACATGCCAATCCACTCTCGCTACACGCAGCAAATACTGACAGATTTCGCACTCTGGGCGGACTAGAAACTGGCTACCATCTCATTGACGTCACCTACACCGATAAGCTCATCAGGGTTGCCTTCCACCATTGCCTTTGCGATGGCAGGGGCATAAAACCATTTATGGAAACGCTGATGTATTACTACTGCTGCGAGCGCTACGGCAAGAATTTTGACGACGCTGGGATTCTCACACTCAATACCGAAATTGACCCGCGTGAATATCAGGAACCGCTACCCTCATCTCCATACGACATTGACCCAGAAGCAATCAAAGCTGTAGATACTGATGGATACGCTTTGCCGGAAAGCACACCCAACCCAGAGCATTGCTACCGCACGTCGCTCTCTGTCGATCAAGATGCATTCGTTGCCTTAGCCAAACATTTTGGTGCAACCCCAGGCATCTTAGCCGCAGAGCTCTTCTCCCAAGCAGTAGTCAACCTTCATCCCGACACAGACAAAGCCGTGATCTGCAACATGGCAGCCGATATGCGATTTGCAGTTGGCGGATTACCCACTCGCAGGAACTGTACAGCTTCCTTGTATCTGCCGTACTCCACAAAAGAGCAGGGTTTAGGAATTGCCGAAGTGTCTTCTCAATATCGTTCACTCATCCGCGAGCAACGCTCCGAGGACTCTGCAAAAAAGGCAATCAATATGCAGGTCTCTCTCTTCAAGAAACTCGACAGCATGGATACCCTTGATAGCAAGCGTTCAATGATGGGAATGTTCGACCACTTACTACTCAATACTTATGTGTTGAGTTATGTGGGACAAATGCAATATAACGATTTCGCCAAATATGTTGAATCAGTACATATGTATAGCGGCGGCATCAAAGGTCTGACACTGAATATGATTGCAGCCGGAAAGACGATAACCTTCGACATACTTCAAGGTTTCGAAGGCGACCAATACGCTCTGTCTTTTGCCAAAGAGCTGCGTGACCTTGGCCTAGAGTGCAGCCTCAGCAATACCTCAATATGCGAAACAGGTGCTGACCATAGCCATATCACCGCTGTACAGCAACCTGAACACTGGCATACAACAGCCTAGCGATACAGCCGAGAGAGCGCTCTGCTCTCGTCATGCATCATCACCTCATGAACCACTGCTTCGACCTCACTCACACGAACTCATCCACACGGTCCTCTACCTACGCACGATCCCATCCACACGAGCTCAATCACCAGCACTGCTTTTGATGACTCGCATGGTGGGATACGACTCTATTCGTCGGACTGCCGGCAAAGGATACATTTTTTCAGTTTGGAATCGTTCATATGCTGCACCATCTGCAACTTCAACTCTGATGAGATAATCGACTGGTCCGAACAAACGACGCACCTCGGTAGTTTCAGGGTATGAAGCTACTACCGTCTCAAATTGCTCCACAATCTCTCGACTAGTACCTACGATTTGCACTTGCATATACACGCAGAATGCTCTCCCTGCCACAGTCGGGTCAATTTGAGCACGATACCCAGTAATGACTCCCTCTTGTTCAAGCCTTTTAATCCTTCTGAGACAAGGGGCCGGCGTCAAACCCACGTGTGCTGCGAGATCCACGTTGCTCATTCGACCATGTTCTAACAAGACATCAATTATTGCTCTATCAACACCATCAATAGCTATATTGTTGCTCATAGAAGTATTCTAAGGCTCGAAAAGGCAACTAATTCGCGCGATTTTAGCGATATGCTTGTTGACTGTTGGTTCACAACAGAAGGATTCTCCTATGACTCACAGCATCCCATTTACCCAAGTCGATGTATTTTCCGAGCAACCCTACGGTGGCAATCCACTTGCAGTAATGCTCGACGGCACAGGTCTCAGTGATGAGAGTATGCATAGAATTGCTCGTTGGACGAATCTGTCAGAAACCTCGTTTATTTTCCCTCCCACTGATCCACGAGCGGATTACAAACTCAGAATTTTTACACCAGGTGGCGAGGTACCTTTCGCTGGACACCCAACACTTGGCAGTGCTCATGCATGGCTGGAACATGGTGGCAAAGCTCATAGTGCTGACACAGTAATCCAAGAGTGTGCTGCCGGATTAATCACCATCCGACGGCATGGCAAACATCTGTCTTTCGCTGCACCGAACATGATACGCACAGGAGTACTCGAGCAGGAATATCTCGATGCCTTGATTGCAGATATGGGCGTCAAAAGCTCTCAAGTAGTCGCACACCAGTGGGTTGACAACGGACCAGGTTGGGCGGTCATTCAACTTAACAGCGCTCAAGAAGTACTCGATTTACACCCTGAATTCACACGCGTGCCTCAAGCGATGGTCGGTGCAATCGGAGCTTACCCCGACCATTCACCCTGTGCATTTGAACTCCGTACTTTCGCACCAGGAGTGGGTGTCAGCGAAGATCCCGTATGCGGCTCTATGAATGCTTCTGTGGCGCAGTGGCTCATTGCATCAGGAGAGGCAAGCGCACCCTATGTAGTTTCTCAAGGCACATGTTTGGGTAGAACTGGACGAATCGACATTACTTCAGATAGCGATGGGATTGTTTGGGTGGGAGGAAACACGGCAAGCATGTTTACAGGCACAGCCTTGGTGTAGCCCGTGAACTATTGAATCAACCACTGTCCCAGACTTCGAAACCAGATCTTACAGCGATGAAAGATATACAACAATGAATCCGATAGACAAAGAACAATCTGTTGCCTTGATAGGTGCCGGCGCGATTGGTCTGTCGCTAGCCTCGGCATGTGCGCAACAGGGCAGGCAGGTCATAGTATGCGGGGGCCACCAACCTATTTATCATATGACCATCACCGAAGGAGATGAGACGCGCTCATGGTCGGTGATCCATACCGATAATCCCCAAGATATTATGGGAATCAAGACTGTGATTCTTGCAGTTAAAGCTCATCAGACAAGTTCTGCAGCACAGTGGATTCAAGCCGCAGCTGACAGCACAACTACCATATTGGTCGCACAAAACGGTATTGAACAGCGGCAGCGTGTAGCTCCCTATGCTGGCGACAGCGCTATCGTTCCTGCCGTGGTATATCTCAATGTTGAGCGCACTCGGCCAGGTCACGCCATCATGCGTAGGGCAGGCGATCATGATCTTTCCGTGCCAAACAACCCTGCGGGCGAGCTGATTGCCGATGGGCTTATAGGGGGTGGAATGCGAGTGCGCACGGAAGAAGATTTCTCTCGCACAGCATGGCTCAAATTATTGGTGAATTTGACCGCCAACCCTCTGACCGCACTCACAGGTCGACGTGCAGAAGTGATTTGTGAGCCACGAATCAATGCACTTGCTTATCTCATCATGGCCGAAGCACAGCAGGTTGCACAGGCAGAAGGTGTGAATCTCACCCCATCTGATGTAGACGCCGAACTGGATTGGCTCATGCATGTGCCTGTTGGCTCGACTAGCTCTATGCGCCAAGATCGGCTTGCCGGAAGGCCTCTTGAATATGATGCATTAACTGGTGCTGTAGTCCGTGCAGCAGAAAAGCATCACATCGAAGTACCCATTAATCGCATGATTCTCGCACTTCTTGCCGCCATACGACCAGGGGAACAACTTCAGTAGCGCAGCCACAAATCCGCGTCACAGGAACCGATGTCTGGCAGATAATCTTGCATATGGTTGAGCACTTCATCGCATGACCAGTCATAGCACTGGTTGCCCGTAAATCAGAGCGTGCACACCCTGATTGAATTGCTCGCCAAGATTGTATTGATCAGACTTGAGTAGTGGATTCAGGAATCTTCCCATGAATACCTCAGTATGAGCGGCCTCTTCAAGGATTTCTGGCTTAGCATCACCGCCAGCTCCACCAGCAGGTGGCACACTTTCTGCAATCACATGTCCAATAACAAACACAGAGAGGTTCATGATGAGATGGATACTATTGTCCGTAACTTCATAACCTCGCGAAACCAGTACCTCCAAAATTCGAGACACCGCGAGTAATTCCTTTTTAGTGCTGATTGGGTGCGTAGCTACTAGCGGTACTGCGTTGGGATGTTCCAACAAGGTATTTCTCAACCTATTGGCTAACTTTTCTAAAATAATCTGCCAGCTGTCATTACTTAACACATCCAGCGCGTCAAGATCCAAAGCTTTAAGCCACAGAACTTCGGTAACGCCATCAAGTAGAGCTGCTTTATCTGGCAAATGCCGATAGATAGCCGTATACGAAAAATGCATGTATTTACCTAGCATTCTCAAGGTTAAAGCATCATATCCACGCTCATCCAGAACCAACAACGCACTCTGCAAGATCGTGTCACGCGAAAGCCCAGCTCTGGTTTGAGTCTTGTTCGCATCCATGTTTGCCCCAACCTTCGTGCTCATAGAGCTTGTTGTTAATGACTGCACTATTGACTATCACAGTCATCGTCCTATAACTCTTATTCTTCCACACGCTGCTTGCCATCACTGTCGGCAATCTGGCCAAGTGATGTGAGCACATATTCTCATGTTAACAATGTTAACATTTGTGTTACCATCTTCATGTAAATATTGTTA
Source organism: Bifidobacterium sp. (assembly GCF_022647885.1). Classification (NCBI taxonomy): domain Bacteria; kingdom Bacillati; phylum Actinomycetota; class Actinomycetes; order Bifidobacteriales; family Bifidobacteriaceae; genus Bifidobacterium; species Bifidobacterium sp. Next base: position 114,195 of record NZ_JALCLM010000001.1, read on the forward strand.
ACAAGGAGAATTTCTTAGTGCGAGATACATGAACAGCGTTATGTTGTGAACATATCGCCCAGTCATATGGAGACCATCAGGTATTACAAGACATCAATCTCAGTGTTGCATATGGAGAAATACTCGCTCTGCTGGGGAGGAATGACGCGGGAAAAACCACGTTGATCTCAATCGCCTGAAGATAGCGTGCACAGAGTGTGAGAGTGTATGAATGCCCTGCACAAAAATCCAGCTATATCTGCTTTGATAACTCTCAGAAGGAACTACAGCTGTTGGGGATTCAAGAGTGCATGCCAATGCTCAACTTTGAGCAGACTCACTCAATAGAGTGCGAAACAGTATGCGAAAGATTGGAATATCAACGTTTCGCATAACAATTCGCACTGCAAAAGGGAGGCGATAGATAATGCGACGAAAGCTAAACGATATCAATTCTCCCGAATATCAGAACGCGCGTTCCAACACCACTATTGTGCGCATTGCTGTAGCAATAACATCAATTGTGTTGATATTGCTGCTGGTAGCAATATCAAGCTTACATATATCAGCAGCTCGATCATCCTCAGATAACAGTCCCAAAGCAGATTCCTCAGCAAAAGATGCCACGCCAGAAGTTCTTGAACACTCAGACGGATATCGCCCAGCTGACGAGATTGCCATACCTCATCAACGTGAGGGTGACCATGTTATAAGAATTCTCAAGTCTGAAGCTACAGACAAATATGTGTTCTGGACCACTGGGTCAGAACATGCGACTACGCTCACAGTCCCTGGGGCTCGGTTTGGATCTAGCACCGGAAACAGCGTAACAATACGTATCGTGTTGCGACACAAGGCTGCAGTGGTTGACGGGACTCCATACATCAACCCCAAAGGTGTTGTAGACGCTCACCAAGCAGGGCTAGTCGGTGACGGAGCAACCAATAATACTGCTCGATTCAATGTATTGCTGCAATTATTGCCCAAAAATATTGTTAATACGGTGTCTTTCCCAGCAGGTCACTTCGCGTTCACTGGCGTGCTAAGCATGATTAGCAATCTCAATATCATCGGTCAACACGATAAAACCTTTGTGCAAATGCCAACAGGCACTGTTGGAGGGATGGTTATCTGGTATCCAACAAATGGAGCGCAAGCCTACAACGGCATGCATGACGTCGCATGGAAAAACATCACCTTCCGTGGTGACTACCGACACCTCATTCCATCGCAAACGATTTATCAAGCAATTATTCATGCCAACAACATCACTTTTGATGCGTGCACCTTCGATATGGTGCAACGCCCATATGGGCATGTGCTTGACGTTGATGGCAGCTCTGGGGTGCGTGTGAGTAACAGCACTGTTATTGGATCACCGAACCGCGGGCAAACCTTCAAAGAAGCATTTCAGATGGATGTCGCCGCCCTAGGAGCAAGCGGATATTATGACAAGCACACAGTATTCAACAATCTTCCTACCATCAACATGACTATTGAGCACAACCGCTTTCTACCGTTGCGCTCAAAGTCAGGACGATTACTTCTACCTGCTGCAGCCCCTTTCGGCACACATATGGCTTACGCTAAGACAACGAATAATGATAGTTATATCCGCTTCGGAACTTTTAGCAACAATATCGTCGAAGACCCAGTTGCGTATGAAGGCGCAGGCACAGAGAATAGTGCCGTAATTCATTTTGATGCAGCAAATGACATCACCATCAGCAACAACACTTTTATCTGGACAGGCGAAACACCTCAACCCTCGTGGGCAGTAGCCTTTTATGCACGTTCACACCGGATGGTCATACCCTCAGGCTGGCATGGCATCACTATTACTAATAATAAGTTCGAAGGTTTTGCACCTAAACGCGGAGCTTTCGAGCTGTATCGAGATCGTGGCAGTATTAGCGCCCCAGGACCCTCAATCTCTGACGTCACCATCGCCCACAACACTTTTGAAGGAACACCACGCCATATTGCATTGCAGTGGTTACACGAATATTCCCAACATTTCATCGTCACGTATGACCAAGAGATTCACGGACATGACAATACCGTCAATAACACCATCCATCTTGATCACACGACGAAACGTTAGTGTCATCACACCAGCAGTCTCATATCAATAATCAGTGCCATGTTCCTTATTGAGCATCGCGTACATCTGCAGCATTACTAAGCTGCCGCTTGCTATCGCTTCTATTACCTCGATATAGCATCAAACTTGGTATGGCAAGAGCCACAACCACCACACCTGCAATCACCGGATACCAAGTGGTTGGTATGCCAGTTTGTCCCGCAGCAGGAACGAAAGTCATCACGAAAGCACACAGGCAAGCCACGATTCCCATACCTGCCATCACGTACAGTGCAGGGGCACGATAACCATGATTGCCGGTCTTGTGCAGACGACGAAGATTAATACTGGCTACAAACATCAAGATGTACATCATCACATATAAAGCGACGGCCATACCAATCAGCAATGAAAAGACCATCGAAACACTCTTAGGAAAGACAATATACAAACAGGCCAGAACCGTGACGATAATCCCCATCAGGAACAAAATTCCAGACTGAGCACCATGCTTATTGGTCTTTTTGAAGTAATCAGGTAAGCATCCATCTTCTGCAGCATTGAACAAGCCTCGAGAAGGCCCAGAAATCCAGCTGATAATCGAAGCTATAGCACCGAATACTATTGCCAGTCCTACGATATTGCCCATAAACCCAAGATGGAAAGCGCTAAACATCGTTTCGAATGCCCTTACCGTGCCGTCAGAGAGATTGACATTCTTGGGAAGCACCATGGCGAGTATTAATGTAGGCACAATAAAAATTGCGAGCGCACTAACAAAGGCCACGCCAACCACATGCGTATAGCGCTTCGGCTGTTCCATATGCTGTGCATGTACTGCGTTAACTTCCATGCCGCCGAATGCCAAAACATTTTGCACCACTAAGGCAATGCCGGCAATATTGGTGAAATTGGGAATCACCGAGCTCTGGGTCAAGGTACTGGAAATATGCTGCCCAGTAGCGAGCCAAGCAACACCTAAAATCAGCAGCAAACATGCCGGAATAATCGTACCGATGAGGCCAGCTCCAGAAGCTACTTTTGCGAAGAGGTTACCGCCTCTGAGGGTTAGCCAAATAGCCCACCAAAACACCACCACGATAACAATCATGATATATACGCCAGAATCAGAAAGATGATTGAATCCAAAGGCAGCTGCACCAGCAGCCGCAACGAATGCTAACTGTGCGGGATACCAGACCACATTGTGTATCCACTGCATCCAGACCGCAATAAAACCGAAGCGTTGACCGAGTCCCTCTTTGACCCATTCGTATACGCCACCCTCATATGTGGCACCCAACTCAGCTGACACCAACGCTGTGGGCACGAAGAACATTACCGCTGGAATGAGGTACAGAATAATTGACTGCCACCCCAATATAGCCATCGCTGGAAGCCCTCGAAGACCAGCAATTGTAATGATTGTCATAATTGACATCTGAGATACTGAGATTAGCGTTTTCTGAGATTTCACCAGTATGTATCTTTCTGAGCTAGACATCGGTCAAGTCGATATCCCCATCATTATGACCTCGACAAACCTTACTCCAATTTTGTTTTAGCTCATCTCCACACCAATATATGGACTTCCCGTGAGTTCACACAGTTCTCTATTGCGCTCCGCTTACCGGCACGCTTCACTCTTCAAGATATTCATCGTCTATAGGGAGCTTTACCGCCTATCCACAGCTATACTTCAAGTCACTAGAAGTCTCTCAGAGCAGCAGCGCTTAGAGCAGTCACACAGAGACGTTACGCAAAATGGCAGGAGGTCATCTCAGGGATGGCAGAGAGTGTTGAACAACAGGCAAAAGCACAGCAGACTGACTTTTTACATCATTTGTTTGTACCCGTGTATATGCCTGCAATACTCTTTGCCACAGGAGAAGGCGCCCTCATCCCCGTAGTGCCTCTCACAGCAAGGGCACTAGGAGCGGATCTCGCAACTTCTGGAATCATTTCCGGATTATTGATGATAGGCGTTGTGCTTGGTGACATCCCAAGCGGTTTCGCAGTCTCAAAATGGGGAGAAACCTTTGCCATGCGAGCGGCAGCGATTATTGCCATTATTTCGGCAATCGTGTGTTGGAAAGCTCCGAATCTCGTCGTTCTTGCCATGGGTGTGCTCATGATTGGCATTGCTTCAGCAACATTCAATCTTGCCCGCCATGCTTTCTTAACTGCTTGGACGCCACCGTGGTATCGCGCTCGTGCGATGTCTCTTCTAGGTGGAACATCTCGAATCGGATATTTTGTTGGACCCTTCCTTGCCTCCCCTGTTATTGCCTTTGCGGGAGCACAAAGCGTGTATTGGATTCATGTGTGTGCCTGCGTCACAGTGTTGCTGGTGCTGCAAGTCATGCCTGATCCAGAAAAAGCGCTGGCGCGTAATCGCGCGAGCGCCCAATCACACCGGCTTGAGGCTTCGACCACACCAGTCGTGAAAGCTCCTGCGAACAAGAAATATGCCCCATATGTGAAGCACGAGCATAAGCTACCGATTATTACGTATTTCCCTATTTTGATCCGTATGGGAAGCGCAGCAGGAATTCTTCAGATGATGCGTGCTTCTCGTCAGGTAATCCTTCCACTGTGGGGTGTACAGCTGGGAATATCCTCGCCACATATTGCTCTGATTATGGGCATCGCCGGAGCCGTAGACCTTTCACTCTTTTACACTTCAGGCCAGATTATGGATCGATTTGGCAGGCGATGGGCAGCGGTTCCTGTGCTGGTAGGTATCAGTATCGGTCATTTGCTCATGCCTTTTGCTACTGCCGAATGGAGCTATATCTTGGTAGCTATTGTTATCTCCACAGCAAACGGTTTAGGTAGTGGCATCGTCATGACCTTAGGTTCGGATCTGGCATCACGTTATGCGCCAGACCATATGCCTGCCTTCCTGGGTGGCTGGCGCACCTCAACCGATTCTGGTTCGGCTCTCGGCCCTCTTGCAATATCAGCGATGACTGCTGTGGCTGGGCTCTCTTCTGCCGCTGTCTTAATGGGGTGCGGCGGATTGGTTGGCGCTTACTTAATGTTCCGGTACATTCCTCGACTGGTGGGCAAGTAACGAGATTCAGATAAGCAGTGGGCCTCGAAACTTTGAAGTCTCGAGGCCCGAATATCACAGAGATTTACGCATGCCCATACATTAACCCTTCGTTATCAATGTGCATTCATAAGCTTCGCAGTAGTAGCGACCATAGTCTGATAGAGTCCTTTATCTTTCAGCCAATTGATGGTGCGTGTGTACTCATCAGTAATCCCGTAGAACACCGGCCCAATACTGTTGTAGTTCTTATCTTCCATTTGGAACGATATGCCTATCAGCAACCTCTTGTTAACTGCATTACCTGTCTGAGAGTCATATCCAAATATATTCGACGCGACGTCGTAGTCCGGTAGAGCTTGATAATCTTCGTCAAGTAATTTGGCCAATGTACGAGCATCTGCAGCACCGAGTGAAGTGTTTGCTCCCCCCAAACCATCTACACCAAGGGAGCTGCCATTGTCACTATATGCGTCAGTAACTTGTGATGATTGGATATTGTTATACCCCTTGCTTCGCAGGCTATTTGCTTTGCGATACCCAGCATCGTTGATTAAACGGTGATACGCCGCACTCTGGGTCAAGTATTTCTGATATACCGTGTATTTGCGTTCCATAGAAGACCCCGAGTGCATCCGATACGTGAATTCAACAGTCAGCACATCATATTCATTAATGTTGCAATGTTGGCATACATCCGCAGTTGTCGCCGACGATGATTGAGTATCGCTATCTTCAACATCACTGCCGGTAAATAAGGAATTATATTTCGGATCGTTTGCTTTGCTCACAATCTCCTCATGCAAAGCGCGGGCATCTGATATGGACTGTGCGTCAGAAAGTGTGATGGAATCACTATTGCTAGCAGCATAGGGCAAACTCATCAAGTTAATAGTGGGAATGGTCACCGCAGTAATACTTTGCTGGTCAGGCAAACGACGCTCATAGCCAGTCACGTCGAAACTCGTCAGCGAAAAGAACAGTACTGCCACCACAGCGAAAGCTCCAAAGCGTTTCAAGCTGGACATATTGAATATATGAACCGTTCCGCACAATGTCATAGAAGTAATAGCGAACACCACAGGAGCGCCCAATGCCACGCCTAAAAAGAACAATCCATGGTGAGGTCGCACAGGACTATAGCTACCAGCCAAGGATTCTAGGATCAAACCAGCTAGGCAAGACCCTACAAAAGTTGTCAGCACGGTAGCAATCAGATTAAAACCCTCAAAGGTGATGTGACTGCCCGCTCGCTCAGATCTAAACCGCCGATACAACACAGCGGAAACATACAAGACTATGAGACTCACAACGATAAACAACAATGTGGTTCCAAGAGAGAGCCCGCCACTATTTAGCCAAAGGTCAAGAAGGGGATGCATCCAAGACATGTAACGGTAGGTGCTATACGAGAAGCCATAAAGAAACATGCCCAGAGTAGACACGGTAAGCACATAAAGCCCAGGGACTATGCCATTGAGGAGCACCGACACTAGCGCCGCAACACCCACATTGCCAGAGAGAATTGCCGCTAAGACCGTCAAGCTATATATAAATACCATGATGACCGATGCCACAATGAACCAACGCAGCAAATCACCCAAATCGGGGTTATACCGCACTTGATTCGATGTTCCCTCAGTACTTCCAGCCACCGCAACGGCATCGGAATAGTGTACCGAAGCTCTAAATCCTGCTCCACGATCGTGCGAAGTAAATCCGGAAAAACCAAAACGCACGAAAGGAATCAGCGTAATAGTCAGCACGATCTGAGGCACAAATATCAACACGAGTCCCGAAACCACATTGCTGCGGAACAGTGCATTTCGTGTCAGTGGCATGGAATGGACCATCGCCACACGCCCCGATGAATCGAGATAAGAAAAGACTGCGATTGCAACAATGATTGGTGCGAGCACCTGATAAGCCAAAAATCCGAAATTCTGATCATTTAACAGGGATTCTATGACATACGACCTTGGAGTCTGCGTATTGCTAACCAGCAGTGTAAGTACCGGACCGAATATGAGTAGGATCGCACTTCCTATCAACGCAATAGGCCAATATTTTCTCAATGAGTGTCGTACTATGGCGTAAGAAATCAACGAACCAGGAATATCAGCATTAGCAGAGTGCTTATTCCAGGGGAACGATATGCGTGTACTCACCGTTGCCTCAGAGGATGCTGGTGTGTTCATTGCCGTTACCTCCCAGTTGATACATAAATATTTCTTCAAGCGTCAATGGAATCTTGTCAAAAAGAATCGGCTGAGTACGCCGTGCGAAATCATCCAGCTCTTCAGCAGAATTCCGCACAATAAGATAATCAACAGATCCGCTATCTCTCTTATCGAGCACATCCAAAGAATCATAGATATCAGCACTTTGCTGACCAGCCGCGCCAAAGGAGATCTGCAGTTTATGAATATCTGATTTAAGTTCGTCCAAGTCCCGTTCCACCACAACTTGCCCTTGTTTGATGGCACAGATGCTGTCGCAATATCCTTCGAGCTCGCGCAAGTTATGAGAAGACACCACAGTAGTCATGCCTCTATCAGCTGCAGCATCAACGATAAGTTCCCATATGCTTCGACGGACGATAGGGTCTAGACCATCAATCGGTTCATCGAGCAGCATATAAGAGGGTTTTCTGGCAAAGGATAAGCAGAACATAGCCTGTTTGCGCATACCTTTAGACATATGAGCAATTTGCATATTGCAATCGAGTTTGAATTGTGTCACGCATACTGAGAAGAGGTCATCATTCCACTTGCCGGCATATAAACCGCTAAAGAGCTTTGCTGCCTGTTTGAGCGTAAAACCATTGAGAAATGACAGATCATCAGGGACAAACACCATTGCACTTTTCACGGCGGGATTCTCATACACCGGACTTCCGTCGTAAACCACACTTCCGCTGTCAGGTCTCAGCACTCCAGCCAGAATATTGAGAATGGTGGTTTTCCCAGAACCGTTGGTGCCAACGAGGCCATAGATGGACCCTGTTGAGACCGTCATATCAATATTGGTCAATGCGTGATGAGTTCCGAAAGTTTTGCTCACGGACCTAAGCTCAATCATGTCTTTCCCCTCGATCCTGCCTCATTGAGCGTTCCGAACCATTCATATCCGCTAATATCTGCGAGACAATAGCGGAGAAATCTTCATCATTAGGAAGCAGCAGTCGCAATTCGCGTAGATCGTCGCGTAACCGAGATTCAGATTCGCGCAGTAAACGTGCATCTGGCTGTATATCTTTAGGAGCATGCGCAAAGCTGCCAACACCTGCAACGCTGTATATATATCCCTGCTCTTCTAGCTGACGAAAAGCTTTTTGAATAGTGTTCGGATTGACAGTCAATTCCTTAGACAATTCCCGCACCGACGGGAGCTTGGTTTCTGGCACTATCAGTCCTGAGAGTATCTGCTCTTTTATGCCAATCACCACTTGCTCATAAATGGACTTGCGGCTTTTGAGATCAATATCAATCATTCACCGCCTCCTAATATTCATCTTCTTGGTCGTGTATGTGCTGACTGTGCATTGGAAGAAGTTCCGCATTCTCAATGCAGTTCAGTGCACCAGCGATTACTACCTATTTAGCTACCGAACTAACTGTACTATATCACATAGTACAGTTGTTGATGAACGCACTCAGACATCCTTGCCTATAGAGCGCTATGGCAGAGCAGCTGGTTCATACGATTAATCGAAAGCCGTTAATACCAGACCGCGTACGGTATTGGTGAAACGTCACGCTACATTAGTCGCTATGAGCAATAAAATACGGCAATCTGTGAAACCTCATCCGAACGAACAGCATCAGTTGGGCGGAGAGCAGTCGAAACTCAATTGGCTACGTGCTGGTGTGCTAGGAGCCAACGACGGCATCGTTTCGGTTGCAGGCACCATCATCGGTGTCGCCGGCGCTGGTTCAAATGTGAGAGCGTTACTCGTCGCCGGATTTGCTGCTCTTGCAGCAGGCGCATTTTCTATGGCCGGCGGAGAATACGTTTCCGTCAGCACGCAGCGCGATACGGAACAGGCGTTACTTGAGAAAGAGCAATGGGAACTGAAGAACTGCTGGGACGACGAAGTTGACGAACTAGCACAAATCTATGAAACCAAAGGCATATCACCTGCAACAGCTCGCACAGCTGCCCTTGAAGCTATGCACACCGACGCATTATATGCGCACGCCACCGATGAACTCGGTCTCGATCCCAATGAACTCATCAACCCTTGGAGCGCAGCGTTCTCGTCGTTCATATCCTTCACATTGGGCGGTTTAATACCACTGATCTTTGCCCTAGCTCCGATTGCGACCAGCGGCACGATTGTCTGCATCGTATTCGCAGCAGCTCTTGCACTTTGCCTGACAGGTTTTATCTCTGCCAAACTCGGAGGGGCTAATTGGCATAAAGCTGTGGTGAGAAACGTCTGTATGGGATTGGGAACTATGTTATTTGCATGGCTCGTAGGATTGGTATTCAATACGGCAACAGGTGCATAATTCAGGCGATTTACCACGGCGGTAAGGCCAGAGCGAAATCCACGTATGCCTTGCATACATGGCGGGGGTTCACTGTGGCCTTGCGACCCTCATGCGACGACATGCTGTATGGTAGCTAGCTTTCTCAAACTCACATCCATACGACGGATACCTTCCTTATAGGTGTCTTCGTCAGGCACAGCTCCGTACATGACGCGGAGGAAACCCTCGCCGTCTGCTCCGAACCAGGTTCCTAGGCCAACACCGATCTGAGCATCGTGAATCAGCCAATCGCGGACCTGCTCGGAAGTTCCTAAAGCACTGATGTCCACCCAGAAATAGAATCCACCTTCAGGAAGAGGACATTTCACACCAGGAATCGCATCGAGTACAGATTGCCCATATGCTCTTCGCTCGCGCATAAGATCAACCCAAGCATCTGCATAGGCAGGATCGTTATATGCAGCGGCTACTCCCAGCTGCGCAAAGGTATTGGTTGGTCCATGCATATTAAATATCGCTATTTTTAACATGCCAAACAGCTCTCTTGGAACAACCATATAGCCAACGCGAAAGCCTGTGAGACCTAAATCTTTGGAAGTACCAAACACCGTGATAGTGCGCTCACGCATACCAGGCAGATTCGCAAACGTGGTATAGGAACCGCTATATACCTGCCTCTCAAAATCCTGGTCGACAACAGCAATGAGATTATGTCGTTCAAGGATTTTCGCCACCTCGAGCAACTCGTCGCGCGTATACACCACAGCTGTCGGATTATTGGGATTGGTGAGAACCAGACAACGCGTGTGCTCGGTGATACGGCTTTCGATGTCAGCTGGATCAATGTGGAAACCGTGCTCTTGTCTTACCGGCACCAGCACATTAGTTGCACCCATTTGCACAACATCGTTGATGTTTTCGGCAAATCCAGGAGAAATGTTGAGAACTTCATCTCCTGTATTTGGAGTAATACAAACACGAATTGCCAAATACAGTCCTAATGCAGAGCTAGGTATCACCAACAGTTCCCGTTGAGGATCCACGTCTAGGCCATTGAACTCCTTGAGCTTCTTCAGCAATGCCTCTCGCAACTCCGGTTCTGCATACCCATTGGCCAGCGAATAGTGCGTACGTCCTTCGTCGAGGGCTCGCTTAGTTGCCTCGATAACATGGCTCGGTAGGCAGGGATCAGGGGAAAAGAGGTCAGCACCATTGAGCAAAATTTTTTTCTCAGGATCAAGCGCATCATAAGGAGTGAAATCTGGCGAGGCGATATTTCGCCATGAATTATCAACGTTTAGCATTGCCGCTCACCTCCTAGCGATTACTTCCACTTCGAGCTTGGCGCCTTTCGGAACACCTGCCACCTGGAATGCGGAACGTGCAGGCAACACGCCTTGTGTGAAAAATGTGGCATACACAGCATTCATAGCTGCAAACTCATTGAGATCAGCAATAAACACTGTCGTTTTAATAACATCGGCGAGAGTCATATTCTGAGCATGAAGAATCGCATCGATATTGTTGAATACTTGCTTTGTCTGAGCTTCAATCGACTCTGGGATAACACCGTCTTGATTTACAGGCAATTGTCCTGACACAAATAGCAGATCGTCCGAAACTACACCTTGTGAGTAAGGACCAATCGCCGCTGGGGCTTTGTCAGTCGACACTGCTGCTTTTTCCATAATCTCATTCTTTCTTTCTACTGGTATTGCGTTAACAAGGCAGAGCCTTCAGAATCCTTGTGTGAAATTCTTCAAAAAGCTTTGTGTACGGGGATTACTGGGGCTAGTGAACACACTCTCAGGGGTTCCCGCTTCGATAACACTTCCATCTGCCATAACGATGAGCTTGTCAGAAACGTTTCTGGCAAAATTCATCTCATGCGTGACGATAATCATGGTCATGCCGTCATGCGCAAGATCGGTCATCACTTTGAGCACCTCACCAACCAGCTCTGGGTCAAGGGCTGACGTGGGCTCATCGAAGAGCACTGCTTCTGGTTTCATCGCCAGCGCCCGAGCAATGGCTACTCGTTGCTGCTGGCCTCCCGATAGTTGGCTCGGATAATGGCCAGATTGCTCTGAAAGTCCAACTCTATCCAGAAGTTCCCGTGCTCGTTCAAGTGTGGATTCTTTGCTTTCTTTCAAACCAAAGCGAGGGCCAGATGCAATGTTCTCAAGAGCAGTCATATTCGGAAAAAGATTGAAATTCTGAAATACCATTCCCAGATGCCTGCGTAATTCTCGCTTTTCTGGCTTGCCACCTTGAAGCGCTTTACCTTTGAAGTATATTTTCCCTTCTGTGGCGTCTTCCAACTCGTTAATGCATCTCAGAGTCGTACTTTTGCCTGCGCCACTGGGGCCAATAATAGAAACCACTTGGCCTTGTTCCACATCAAAGGAAACATCATGAAGAATGCGCTTATCTCCTATAGTTTTGCCAAGACAGTCGAGCCTAATCAGTGCAGTCATGCTGCTACCTTTCTATCGAGTCGATCAGCGAATCTGCTAATGGGGAAGCAGATAACGAAGTACAGGACCGCCACCACCAATAAGGTCTGGAAGGGTTCATTCGTGAGAGCGATAATTGCCTGACCTTGTTGGGTTAAGTCGACAAAACCGAGTATGGAAGCCAACGAGGTGTCCTTAACCACGCCCAGCAAGAAACTGGCAAGAGTCGGAGCAGAATTCTTCAATACCTGAGGGAGAATGACCCGAACCATTGTGGTGAAACGGTTGAAAGCCAAACTTTCAGCAGCTTCGAACTGCCCTACCTCGAGCGCATTGACACCTGCCCGAATAATTTCGGCAACATACGCACCGGTGTATAAGACGAAACCAATCCCCGCCGCCGTATATACCGACATATTCACACCCAAATACGCAAGGCCCAGGTAGATCATAAACAACTGAATCAACAATGGAGACCCACGGAATATTGATGTATAGACCGAAGCAATCACTCGCACTATACGGCTATTCGAGACCAGTCCTGACCCTGCAAGAATTCCTAACGCCATGCCGCCAACTATGGATATTACGGCTAACACCACAGTTACGGCAAGACCACTGAGCAGCAAAGGCCAATATTGCAACACGTTGATAAATGCGCTCATCGGGTCTCCTTTGAGAAGGCCAATCTATATACACCGGCAAAAGCGAGACGAAATAGCGTAGTGATGATGTAGTAGATTGCCACAGCAACGATGTACACCTCAAGAGTCCTGAAAGATTCAGCATTGATCAACCCCGTAATTTGGGTTAGCTCTCTAACGTCAATTACCGAAAGCACCGAGGTTGAGAAGATGGTAATAACCAACATGTTGGTTAATGCCGGCCAACAATTCTTTAATGTTTGTGGAAGAATAATTTTCACAATGCCTGTAAAACGAGGTATGCCTAGTGCATCAATGGCTTCCCACTGTCCTGAAGAAACTGCGTTGATTCCACCGCGCACATTTTCAGTGGTGTATCCGGTAAGCACCAGAACAGACACCACAATGCCCAGAATCGTGCTGTTCACTCGAATTCCCGCTTTGGGTAATCCGAAGTATGCCATGAATATAAACACCAACGCAGGCACATTCCTGACTATTTCCACATAGATGGTCAATAGCCAGGAGAGAGCCTTCACTTTGGTGTTACTACGCACAAATGCAAGAGGAATGCTGATTGATAGGGTCAACACGTATATCACTGCTGAAAGCCACATAGTGGAGACAGTGCCGCTCAGCAGCTCTCCCGCGTAGTCGGTCAACGACATAAAATCAAGCGTGACCATTGGTTCGCCTCCTCAACATGTTCTGATATTCGTTTATCGACAATGTGACGCTTATTCTTGGCTCGTCGTCGATGTTCCTGTTGATTCGCTAAGGAGAGGGCTAAACGGCATATCTAAGCCATAATATTTCTTGTATAGCTTTGCGTTGGTTCCATCCGAGATCACCTGGAACACGAATTGATTAAGATAATTCAGCCATTGCTGGTCACCGCGCTTCACTGCCATGCCGTTGTATTCGAGAGAGCCAATAGTGCCATCGAGAATCTTGAGATCGTTATCTTGCTTAGCCATGTAGTACGAGGAGTTCCCGTCATAAATAAAGGCATCAATTTGGTTGTTCTTCAACGCGGTCGTTTGCGAAGCTGTATCAGTGAAATATTGTTTATTAGCACCACTGACCGTGGAGTCTAGAAGCTTATCGAATGTAGTTCCTTTGAGAATGCCAACGTTTTTGCCTGAAAGATCTTTCGCTGTGCTAATTGAGCTGCTCTTCGTGGTAACGATGACGGGAGCTGATGCCACATATGGATCAGTGAAGGCAACCTTCTGTGCACGATCGAGTGTCTGAGTAATCTGCGTAAATAAGACATCCACCTTTCCAGTCTCTAAGCTGGAAATACGAGCGTCAGCCGACATATCTACATATTCGACTTTTGCTCCTAAAGATTCTCCAAGCTGATTGGCCAAATCTATGTCATACCCAACCGGATTGCCGTTCTTGTCTTTGGACTCTGCTGGTGGTATCGACAATACGACTCCAACTTTTAGCGTTTTTGCTTTTAGCACGGAATCAAGTGTTGATGTTTCGGATGAGGCGCCTGAAGCACCACTTCCACACGCTGCGAATGTAAGAGTCGCACATACCGCGAGGGCAGCGGCGGCGATTCTTTTGACGTTTATGTGCTTCATGGGCACGTCCTTTCTCGACTAACGCAGGGGGTTGCGCTTACGAGAAAGTGTCACGGTTCATTGTTTCTAACGTGATTAAAAAATGTTACAACAATAATAATTTATTATTGAGTTAATAATTTTGTCTTATACATTGGCGTACACTGTGACCCAATCCGGCAAGCTGGCGTCACCGGTTCAACGTGGAAATATGGAGTAATGAGCATGGCAGTAGCTTCCGATATATCACCAGCACTTAAGCCATACGCTGCGCTAGTTGAGTTTCTTGGCGTGATCCTCGGGGATAAGTGCGAGGTATTGCTCCATGACTGTTCAGACTTCAACCGCTCAATTGTGGCTGTAGCGAACTCTCATATCAGTGGCCGAAGCCTTGGCGGACCAGCTACTGATCTGGTTTTGCGACTATGGCGAACGAAACGGTATGAGCATCGAGATTATTATGCCAATTACAGCAGCTTTTCTAGCGACGGCAGGGAGTTTCGTTCCTCCACCTTTTTCGTCCGTGACGCTCAAGGAACAGTGATTGCCCTATTGTGCATCAACCAAGACGATGGCCCTGTTGTCGAGGCAAAAGCACTCCTAGAACAATTTCTTTCGAGTTTTCATACAGACGATGAGCAGGCAACAAACCAATCAGAACAACAACCTAGCGACACTCAAGCCGACACTCATGCTGCTAACAATATTTCAGCTACTGCCCCTCAGCTCCCACGTTCCAGCACTAGCGAAAATCTCAGCATAAGCGTAGATGAACTCACCACAAACCGTATTCACGCGCTAGCTCTGGCAGGACATCTCGATCTAACTAGACTCTCTAAAGAAGAACGACTTGATTTCATCAAACAACTCGACGACGAGGGCATATTCCTCTTAAAAGGATCCATCGAAAAAACCGCTTCGGCACTAGGTCTCTCACAACCATCGATATACCGCTACCTGCGATGCACCCGCGACAACAGCATCAACAACGACAACTCTACAAATAGACGCCACTAAACTTCGCGCATCCTTTATTAAGGAACACCCTATGGAACAGCATTCACAACATCTGGCATCAACCCGAATCCAATCTTTTACAGGCGGGCTATTCTCCGAGGTAACCAAAGCTGATGTTGGCGAGAATGCATCGAAACTGATGAGTGAAGGCTGCGATCTGCTGGCATGGGCAGACCCATACTTTCCAGATAGCTCAACGCCTGAAAGCGTTCAAACTGCTCTCATAGACAGCGCCAAAGCAGGATTCTGCGCGCATTACACCATGCCAATTGGCGACAAGCAATTGCGCCAACAACTTGCCACACATCTCACTCCTGAATTTAATCGGCAAATCAATTCGAGTCGCAATATCATCATCACTCCAGGATCCGATGCTGGTTTGTTCTACGCAATGACTGCGATAATCAACCCAGGTGATGAGGTAATCGTTACTGATCCTTGCTACCCAAGCAATATTTCAAATTTATCACTGCTACAAGCGCACCCAGTCTTTCTTCCCTTAGATGCAGATAACAACTTTCAAATTACCTATAAGGCACTCGAAAGCGTTGCCACCAGCCGAACCCGAGCGATCGTACTCACCAACCCCAATAATCCAACCACCACCTTTCTCCGTAAACAATCGCTCGAAGATTTGGCAAAGTTTGCGAAGGAAAAAGATATAGCTGTTATATGCGATGAAGCCTTCTGCGATCACATTTATTCCAGCGAGCGCTTTATACCGACAGCTAGTTTGGATGCGCTTTGGGAGAGGACGCTAACCGTCCGTTCCTTCTCCAAGGGATATGGTCTCAGCGGCATACGAGTAGGGTACATCATCGGTCCAGATACGCTGATGGATAAGCTATACGGAGCAGCTGTGAACGTACTCGGCGCAACAGCTTCGGCTGGTCAATCTGCAGCATTGGCTGCACTCAATGATCCCAAGATTCTTACTGATTTCTTTGCGGATTTTTCGCAGCGAGCAACTATGGTCGAAGATGTGCTCTCCCAAGTGCCAGGACTCCATATCACGCCGATTGAGAGTGGATTCCTCAGCTGGATTGATGTGTCGGCATTCGGCACTGGTGATGAAGTTGCGCAATACTTGGTGCGAGAAGCACAAGTAATTGTCAACTCGGGAGCCCCCTATGGACCATCGGGAAGTCATCACATACGAATCGTACAAGGTGTTTTTAGAGACCCCTCACGTATGCGCGACGCTTTGGAACGTATCAAAATAGCCTTACTGAAATGGCCAAAAAGCAGCGCTAGCCATCAATAAGCCATTCTCAACGAATTCGTCCAAGGTGTGACGCGTCTACATTTCAAACTTGCTGTGTTTAGGCGATACACTTCGCTTATGACCAGTTCAGAGGATTATGTCGCTTATGTCATCGATCAGGCACGAGGACCTTGGGCACTGCGCCATCGAAAGATGTTTGGCGATTACATGGTATACGTCAATGACAAAGCAATATTGCTACTCTGCGATGACCAGACTTTTGTCAAAATCGTCCCCGAGCTGGACGAACTGATGAAGGATGCCGAACGTGCGGTGCCATATCCTGGAGCCAAAGAGCATTACATACTCGATATTGATAACAGCGACCTTGTACGTCAAGTGCTAAGTGTGCTCGAGGCTATTACCCCCTTGCCAAAGCCTAAGAAGCGCCGCACAAGCAGTGGTAAGTGATACACATATCAAGTGATATTCATCAATCATCGATAGAGGAAATACATGCAAGATATAGCCATATTGCTTTTCGACGGTTTTGAGCCCTTAGATGTTTTTGGTCCAGCTGAGGTATTCGGCTGCATTGAACGGATTGACAACTCAGCACCAGCGCCACAAATTCAGTACTGCTCCATCAACGGTGGAATGATCCATGGCGCAATCTCAACAACTATTGAGACTGTGAAGATTAGTGATATCCACGATGACGCTATATTGCTCATCCCAGGAGGGGCCGGCACGCGCCCGCTAGTCAAGAGCGACATCTTTCTCAATGCTCTTAACGAGCAACTGCCACGTTTCTCCGAGATACTCACCGTGTGCACTGGATCAGCGTTGCTTGCAGCAACAGGAAATATCGATGGGCGTAATGCGACTTCTAATAAACGCGCCTTTGCTTGGGTACAGAGCGTGCGCCCACAAGTGAATTGGCTGGGTAGCGCCCGATGGGTAGATGACGGCGATGTGCTGACATCCTCAGGTGTTAGTGCAGGAATCGATATGGCACTCGGCTTAGTGTCAAAGGTTTATGGCCCCCAGTTTGCCTCAACACTCGCCAAAGCAATTGAATACGTGTGGAACGACGATCCGGATAACGATCCATTTGCAGTGCAATAATTCAGCTCACATTGATTGATTCAACATCTAACTCAGATGCCAAATCAGCGGACTAAGCGGCTACGCACTAAGCGGCTATTTTTCGCGGCGGGAGCCGACAATGGACTCCTTCTCCACTAAGCGACAAGAAATCATCGCCTGCACTAGATCTAGCTTCGGTAGTTCGGCGTTGGTTTCTGGCGGCAACACATCGCTCACATCCTTATCTTCGATAAGAGAGATCAATTTGCGTGTTCCCCAACAACCCATCTCATAGTGAGGGAGTTCAACAGTAGTTAGCCGTGGAGCAAGTGTCTCTGCAATCACCTGGTGGTTGTCAACTCCCACCACAGAAAGATCCTTACCAACAAGCAACCCTTGCCATGCTGCAGCCTGATAGACACCCCACGCACGAGCATCGTTAAAACAGAAAAACCCGTCAGGTCGGAATTCAGACATCAATCGCTCAGTGGATTCAAGAGCTTCGGCACCTATACGCGGATTAATAACTAAGTTGCTGTCGAGAGCAATACCATGCGCATTCAGTGCATCACGATATCCCTGGTAACGACCGACTTGAGCGGCAATATTGTCGTCCAGTCCGATATAAGCCACATGTTTGCATCCAGCGGCAAGTAGCCGTTCGGTCACGGCTTTACCAATAGCCGTTTCATCCGGCACAATCGAGGGTAGCTGCCCCTCAACATCTGTGGCATCGACCAAAACCAAGGGATAGTCGCGCAAAGTAC
Source organism: Bifidobacterium sp. (assembly GCF_022647885.1). Lineage (NCBI taxonomy): Bacteria > Bacillati > Actinomycetota > Actinomycetes > Bifidobacteriales > Bifidobacteriaceae > Bifidobacterium > Bifidobacterium sp. The sequence continues at coordinate 132,559 of NZ_JALCLM010000001.1, forward strand.
GAGGAACTGACGTTTCCTGATTAAACATTCTCGCATAAAGAAAACCGTCAACACCATATTGTTTAAGAGTTTCGATCTCGCTTGATTCCAGTGCTTTCTCACCATTGGTATTAACCGTGAGCAAGGTGTACCCGAAAGCTCGAGCAGCATCTTGTGCGCCAAGAATCAAACGCCCAGCAAAGGGTGTGGTTGCTATCTCATCACTAATAAAACCTAGAATCCTGGTCCGATTCGTGCGCATGCTACTAGCGATACGGTTAGGACGATATCCGAGACGTCTAGCTTCCTTACGTATTTTGTCAGCAATTTCAGGTTTAATCCGCCCTGAATCTCGACCATTAAGGACAAGCGAGACTGAGGACACAGAAACCCCCATACCCTGGGCAATCTCCTTCATCGTGACAGCAGCCATACCGTTTCCTCTCATCGCATGCCCACGGACCAACAACGTTCCGAATTCGGCATCATTCCATTACGTCAAACGTTACACTCTCTGGTGACATCAGCGGCATTCTTCCACTGATAGCCATGAGAAGCTCACACAACATACCTGTATGCAACACCAGATAGTGCCTCCCTGCGCTTAGGCTGACCATGAGCTGCTCGTTATTGCTCACGAGCCTTATCGACCAGCGGTGCCATAGCTTTGGCAACACCATCAAAATCAATATCGTTGACTGACCGCAACAGTGCAACATCATCGTCATTGAGATTGAACATATACCCGCCACAAATTCCACCGCAAATTGCACCGAGAGTATCTGTATCTCCCCCTATTGCAGCACAAGTGCGCACACAGGCACGGAGGTTTCCGCGATAATGATATACCACCGAAATAGCCGCTGGCACGGTTTCAATCGTCTCTAGTCCAGTTCCTAAGAACGAGTAAAGCTCATCTTTGAATTGAGCGTCATCCTTCAACTCTGCGATTCTACGACCGCATGCGATACGTTTAAGGATGTCAGGAGTCGGAAGTTTGTTCCCATAATTAGCAGCAAGAGATGCGCTCCGACCAATGACGCTGTAGTACTCATCCCAATCAACATCATCGTTATCAAACATGAAGCTCACTGCCGCAGCGATGATTGCAGCACCTTGAATTGCGATTTGAGTGTTATGAGTTGGCAAACAAATAGCTGCCACATTATTCACTAATTCATCCAAATTCTGCCATGTAGACACCAATCCTATTGGTGCTATTTTCATAGCAGCTCCATTTGTGGTGCCCCATATGCCAGATTGTGATAATGGAGTGCCGTGCTTGATTGCATCAACCGCACGCTTAGTACTAGGACCAGCTACAACGGCACTTTTTTCATCGTGCTCTAACCAATCGATGAGATATTTCACGAATATCTCTGCTTCAACCTTGCCACCAGTTTCAATGAGCATCTCACACAGAAAAATGGCATTCTCAGTATCGTCAGTTACTGTTCCTGCTTCTAAATGACGCACAAACGTTCCCAAATCGTCAGGGCTTGGTTGGAAGTCGGTGATTTCTCCATACCGCTGCTCTATCTGGGTTTTGGTGAGATTTTCCGTTGGCATGCCCATCGCATCCCCATAAGCTATGGCGAGCAGTGTTTCACGCACACGTTCTTGTGTCGTTTTCATTGTTGACTCCCATGTTGTGTTGAGAAAAGAAACTGTTCGGCATCCGAACGCATTGGTGAAGACAGCGCTCCATAGTTCATACAAGTCAGTGCCGCACAAGCCGATGCAAACAGCAGCGACGATTCCAAGGACTGATCTCTGAGAAGATGCTCCACCATGAAGGCTGCAATAAAGGAATCCCCTGCTCCGGTTGTGTCTTTCGCCTCGATATCAAATGCGGGAATATCGCAACGCTGACCGAGTTCATCTACTGCGCTCACACCTGCACTGCCTCTGGTCAACACTATTAGCCCTTGGAAGTATTCACGAATGAAAGCAACTTGCATATCAATGTCGCTGCTCCCAGCAAATGGCGCAATTCCCTCCTGGCAAGGAGCGAACACATCGACATATTGCAAGAACTCGATGAGGAATTGGCGGTCAATGCCCTTGGCGAGCACTGTGGAGAAATCTTCCTGCATGTTAAATACCACCAACTTGCCCAAGGCTTTGGCACGTTTGACAGCGACTAATGACAGATCTGCTGGGGTCAAATCTACATAGAGTATCGAAGTCTCACCAATGAGATCAAGGGAAGCTTCAGGTTGAGATATAGCAGGCAATCCTTTGCCTCCATCTGAATCCAAAACCAAGGCTTTTTCCCCTTGTTCATCGACATAAATCAAACAATGAGGTGCCTGAAAACCACCACTCTGGCGAATTACGCCGCGGGTATCTACACCGATATCGCGCAAACCATTGAAAATAAGGTCGCTATCACTATCGTCAGCAATTTTCGATATGGACGCTGTCTGGGCCCCAAGACGCTGCGCTTGAACTAGTACGTTAGTGCCACTTCCCCCAAGCATGCGCATCGTTGTGCGCACAGTACAGAAACCATCACGAATGGGTAGATGGTCAACAACTTTGATGGTGTCGAGCGCGCTACCGCCCAAACCGAGAATATCCATTACTTCCCCTCTCACGACAATGTGATCACGCGGCCAACTCCACGTGCGACGGTGCAGGTGACGATCTGCACTGACCAAACCCTTCGGTGTAGAAGCGTAGTGTTCCACTCACCCCATGTCAAACGATTGACGTGAGTGTTGCTCGTCACTATACAGACGCTAAATACCTGCCTGCGCGACTTGTGTAGGGATTCTTAAATAGCTCCCGCTCCTTGGCTGACCAAAAGGTTGAAATTCCGCCATTCTCAAATCGGACGGGACTACCTATACTTACGGTCTCACTAAAAATCCCTACACAAACGAATACTGAGCTCTTTATGACCGTCAATCACCCCAATAAAGCCAGCAGGTCGTCCTTAGTTAAGGCCGATAGCGAGCTTCCGGACGATGCTGAAGCATCATTCACGAAACGTGTTGCCAAATCTGTCTTGGAATGCTGCAGAGCCAAGATACGCTCTTCGATAGTATCTTTGGCAACAATCTGGTACACATTAACATCCTGTGTTTGACCAATACGATGAGCTCTATCCGTCGCCTGATCCTGTGCAGCCGCATTCCACCAAGGGTCTGCATGAACCACCACGCAAGCACCCGTTAAATTGAGCCCTGTATTGCCAGCCTTCAGTGAAATAAGGAACACCGGAGTCTCATCGCGATTGAATTGCTCAACTAACTCCACTCTGCGCTTCTTGGCTGTAGAACCAGTAATCACGTCATACTGCACGCCCACAGATCGCAGCCTCTCGGCAATTAAATCTAGATAACTGGTGAACTGTGAGAAGATCAGCATCTTCCTACTAGCATCACGGCAATTTGCCACTAGCTCTTCTATAGCATCAAGTTTTGCTGAGGTTCCAGACTTAGTACTGCCTGCAAGTTCAGGAAGTTTGTCATAAATCAATCGCGGATCGCAGCACACCTGTCGCAGTCTCATCAGCTGAGCAAGAATCTGAATCTTTCCTTGCTCAAAATCAAGGTCTTGCTGCTTGTTCAAACTCATCCGTAGCTTCTGCTCAAGAGCTGCATACAACTTTCGCTGCTCTCCTTCAAGACGAACAGTGACCACATTCTCAATTTTGTCTGGAAGGTCCTTTAATACCTCAGACTTCAAACGTCTGAGCATAAATGGCCCCACAAAGGCTTGCAGTTTATGCTGTGCATGCTCATCGCCGCTCAGAATAGGCATCTCAAAGCGATCACGGAAATGCCGGTAACTACCAAGAATCCCTGGCATGAGCACGTCAAAAATGCTCCACAATTCAGATAGACGATTCTCAATAGGCGTGCCTGTTAATGCAAATTTGTGACGGGCATCAATAGAGCGAACTGCCCTCGAAGATAGCGTTGCATGGTTCTTGATGTACTGAGCTTCATCCAATACCAAGGAGAAGCATGAGATATCTTCATAATCCTCAATATCTCGGCGCAATAAATCATATGAAGTAACTAATACATCGCTCTGCGTGTAATGCTGCAATATGTCTCTGCGCTCAGACTTGCTACCTGCCACGATTGACACCCTGATATCGGGTGTAAATTTTGCGCACTCTGCAGCCCAGTTATAAACCAACGATGCAGGGCAAACAATCAAGCTAGGGCCAACCTTGCGTGATTCAGTCAATCGTCCAAGGAGGAAGGAAAGCAACTGAACCGTTTTTCCCAAGCCCATCTCATCGGCAAGTATTCCACCGAAACCTTTGTCGCTCAGGGCATTGAGCCAACGGAAACCTTCGACCTGGTATGGGCGAAGTACACCTTCAAAGACTTCAGGTAGAGCATATGTTGCAGGATCTACTGCTTTCATATCTTCTAGGTATGCGGTGAAGCTCGAGTCTTTGTCTTGTTCGTCAACCTGACTGTCCAAATAGTATGCCTCAAAAGCCGGTACCTTGACAGCTCCCTTGTCCAAATCAGCAGTGGATAGTCCTAAATCGCTCGACACTTCATCCAGCGCTTCAACATCCATGTTTCGCACATCCACAAACGATCCATCGTGTAAGCGGTGGTAGCGTTTGCGACGTCGATAGCTGGCTAGCAATGCCGGAATATCAACCGGATCAATTTCGTCTGCAATAGGGGAAATTTCAACCAAACCGGACTTCACCGAAAGACCAAGTTTGATTATCGGATGACTTACAGCAGTAAGCCCATCGAAGGCAGGCGTAGAAAATACCTCCCCCATGCTTCTGAGCACAGCAAGGCCTTCGTTGAGCAGCTTATAGATAGCCTCATCCTGCGCTTCAGCAATTCTTGCCACAGCTCCTTGCGGGCGTGGGAAATAATGTCGGACCGCTTCAACAGCTAAACGTTCAGTTTCTTTGTCTCTTACGACACCCGAACCAGATTGCGCACCATCGAATACGTGGAAGCGATCATCTCCATATCTGGCCTGCAGATCGCAAGTAATTCCTTCTGCGTCTCGGTCCAAATATATTTCAATATTGCAAGGAAGCTTCCTCAATCGCAACAGCTCATCAGGCAAAGATGCTGGTATTCCTATCGTCCCTGCGCTAGCTTTTGCCGCTGGGTCTTGGGTGCTCACCGCATGAACTGAGCTCAACACAGGAAGTACTGTGCGAACAAAGGCATCAACATCCTGTTTACCAAGATATAAGGAATCGCCCTCACTGTTGCCACACAGTACGGCCAGAAGATTGCTGTTTCTCACAAACACGTCGGAACAACGAAAAATTCGAGGATAATCAGATCCATCGAGTTGTTTTCCAGCTACTGGGCGCACCATAACAAATGATGAGCGATGACCCTTAACAAAACGTTCAATACACAAGTCAGCATGAATGGTGAAATCTTGCGATTGCACATTCGCTGATGATTGTGCTCCTGAATCACTAGACTCGATTACCAAACCTAATTCAGGGTTTCCATCCACAACGAGTGCCGGCATCGAAGCCATGAAATACTGTTCTGGTGGCGCATACTCAACCGGAATGCCTGAGTCCACATACAAATCGAGCAATTCGGCAATTTCGTCCTCAGAAAGCGGCATGGCAGTTGAAGCCACTTTATGAGATCGCCGATAACTATCACCACGATGACTACTCACACTGTCGCGAATCTCAACAGCCCTGTCGAGAATATCGAGCACACTTTTAGCACGGTCATCAAAAGCATCTCGTGTGTGCACAAAACCGAGTTTCTTGCCATAAGCCACATATTGTTGCCATCGAACCGCCCTGACGAGCTCATGAATGTCCTTGACAACATAATTAATGCCGTGCGCGGGTACCGTGATGTGCAAACGAAGCTGCCAACCAACCGACGTATATTCAATGCTTGGGCGCAGGCTGACTGTACCAATGCCCATTCTGTGGTTAGGCTGCGAGACCACACCAGCTCCGCCAGAATCGGCCAGACTACCGACTTCCTTGAGCAATTCGAGCTGACGAGTTTTCGCCTGTTGCTTCAGATCAGCGTCTTGCTGCAACATAAAAGCTTGAAGCTCTCTGGATGTCCGCTGCACTGGCCTACGTGGAGCATCACCCTCGCGCTGTTGAAACTCGTCAGGATTGTCGTTATATGCCATAACCACAGCAATTACGTGTTTGCACAGGGAACCGAATCTACCAAATGCTGGGCATGAGCAAGCAGCATCGGTAATATCTCCGGCATTCTGATCTACGGTTGCGCTAACGCGGTAATCGGAGCTGAGACCTTCAATTCCGTCTACCGTCGCTGACAATACGAGCGAATCGCCTTCTGAAGCACTGCTGAGATTATGTAAACGTCCACTACTGATGACTTGATATGCGCGAAAGTATGCAGATCCTCCTCGTTGTTTGAGAGTCGAATCGGGTACGACCTGCCAATGACCATAGGTCACTCCATCACCGAAACCTTGTTGTTCTTGAATGCCGTTGCCCCTGTTGTTGGGTCCCAAACCTGATTCATCTGCAAGTCGCCTTGTCTTCGTGCCATACACCGGCGAGCGCCAATTCAATTCCAAACCTCACTCTGCCCTTGATTTATTCGCAACTTAAGACAATACTCGACCGGTGCTAATTCTTCGCTTAACGACGCATAAGTGACGGTGCGTAGGTGTTTGGCAGCGGTTTGTGCATCCTCGGATACTCGCCTACCCCTAGGAGAGTTGTTTCGGCACAGAAGATACCGGTAACATCGTCTGAGAAGTCACAGAATCAAGTAATTTTCCGCTTAATACCGTTACTGCCCCTATTGTTATGAGCGCACTCAGTAGCAGCGCTGTCGCCTCGCCACTAGCAAAAACTCCCAAAGTTTTACCCATCGCTACTGCCCCAACCGGCACACCGAGCTGTGCCGATGTAGATAAAGCGATTGGCCATGGTTGTTTGCTAAATACCAGCAAGCCATGAGCCAGCAGAGATGCGACTGCTAGGCACACGCCTAGCAAGATTGCTTGGGGATCTGTTATCAAGCTGTGCAAATCCAAGGAACTCCCAACCCACACAAAGAATATCGGTTCAAAGAAGCCTTGTGTGAGCGCAAAAGTCTGATTCGCCACACGGTGAGGCTCATGCACCGCAGCCATCGCTAAGCCCATCGCAAAGCCCGCCAACATCACTGATACGCCCATTGATACCGCAATAGCAGCCAGAATAAACAGCATAGTGAGCGTCATTCTCAGCTCAATCGCTAAGCCTCGCTCCTCACTCAGATGGTGCACTCGATGCCAATAGCCGGTTCTTCTGGCCCACTCAAGAATCAAACTGAAAGCAGCTGCAACTACTAGCACTGCGAGAGCTCCTAGCGCCGCTCTCCCTGCTCGCTGGGGTTCCAATACCAAAGGCAGCACAATAATAGATGAGGCATCCGCAACGGCAAGCTGCACCAACATTTCCAGTCCTGCACTGCTGGTGACACGAGCTCCTCCTAGAGCTGGCATCACAATACTTGCAGACGATGAAGCGATAACCACAGCGTAGACAGCTCCATGCCCTGTTCCGAACACATTCGAGATCAGCAGAGCCAGCGGAATCGCAATCGCGCTCACGCACAAGGCCCTCAGCACTCCTCGCGTCAGACCTTTCAACATTGCTGATTGTCGTAAGGGCACATGTGTGCCCGCAACGAACATCACCAAGGCAAAGCCAATCTGCGCCAAGAATGTGAGAACGTCATTATTCGAATCGACAATCTGTAAACCCGAACGCCCTAAGACCATTCCTACTAGTAACTCGCCAATAACCACCGGAATATGCATCGTGTGGTTCAAGCTCAGTATTGGCCCCAGCATCGCAACCGCGCACAACAGCGCTAATAGCGCAAAACTCACAGTTCCACCAATACACAAGGAATATCAGTATTTTCGTCGTTATGGTAGCAAGCACACACGCGGTGATATCCATCGGCAATTTGCAAAGGTCGGGCGTCTTCAATGCTGCCACGAACTAGCAGTATGGGAGATATTTCGTCTCCGTGATGAATTTTGCTGAGGTCTGCGGCCACATGTGGATTATCGGTTCCAAGCAAAGGAAGTCTGGCAGCTCGTAAAATATCCTTAGCTTTGAAATGTTGCAATACCGTATGGTGTTTCATGGCACCTACTATGGAATCGACCTGATCGTCGAGCGCCAGCAGAGACAGATATGAGGCTGCTGCGGGAAAGTCATGCTCTTGCGGAGCAGCTTTCCACAATACTGTTGTGGCTCCATCGGCCTTTGATTTGTTACTCATTGCCGCTCCTCCCAGATTATTCCCCTTATGTATGCGCACACATCATAGCTCAGAGAGAGTTTGTGAACAGTAAATTGCACTGTATGCGCATAATCTGCAGCTTGCGGCATCGCATAAGTTGCCGACCTTGATTACATTTGGTTATTACCAAAGTGACGCTTGATTCTAGTACTTCCTGAAGTAAGCAACAATAATTACCTGCCGCTTCAATGCCTTTCATCATTTTGGCCAGTAAAGGAGCATAACCGACAATGCATACTGACAGCGATAAGAACGCAGCAAGCTCTGATGAGCTACCGCGCTGCTCTTGGGCAAATACCGACGATGATGCAATGAGACGCTATCACGACAGTGAATGGGGGCAAGCTCTTCACAACAGCCGCGCTCTTTTTGAATTACTATCACTCGAACTCATGCAATCCGGTCTTAGCTGGAAAACTATCCTGCACAAGCGTCAAGGTTTTATAGAAGCTTTCGATAATTTCGATGCTCATTCAGTGATGAATATGGCTAGCAATATAGACTCGTTACTCACCAACCCGTCAATTATCAGAAATCGCAAAAAAATCCAAGCAATTATCACTAATGCTCAGGCAATCGTGCGACTTGAAGACAACAACATATCGTTCACGGATTACATCTGGAACTTCGTAGACGGTGTTGCGATTACCAATGCTTTCGTCGACCATGCCCAAGCACCATGCGAAACACCTCGTTCAACAGCGATGAGTAAGCAGATGAAACATGACGGTTTCAGATTCGTAGGACCGATAGTTGCTTATTCATTCATGGAAGCAGCGGGACTGGTCAACGACCACGAAATCCACTGTTTTAGGTGGAAGCAGATAGCTCAGTAGCAGTATCAAGCCTTAGCAAATCACTCCTATATCCGAGTGTGAGACCAACGCTCACAAGCCCCGATATAGGAGTGATTTACCAAACCATTACCATCCGGTCAAGATGGTATTCAAGCTCATACTGTATTGCTGCGCGCTATTTCTCGATACCTCAATCCGGAATCCTTCCAGATCCGTTCCTGATTCTCGTAATCGACTCTGATAATCCCAAAACGTTTGCTGTATCCCAAGGACCACTCAAAATTATCAAGTAAGGACCACGCGAAATATCCGCTTACAGCAGCTCCAAGATCGATCGCTTCAGCAACTGCTCGAACATGAGCATCCAAATAGGCCACACGTTCAGGATCGTGCACGATTTCGCCACCGAAGGGAGATCCGCCACTTTCCACTTCGTCATCCCATGCTGAGCCATTCTCGGTAACTGCGAGAGCTAGGCCCGGATAACGCTGTGACATTTCGACCAAGATGTCACGCAAGCCTTCAGGCTCCTGATTCCAACCCATCGCCGTCAACTGTCCTGTAGGAGGAAGTACCTCCACGTATTCCTGTGCAGGCATGGGATTTGCGTGAGATGCGGCTATCCGCGATGCCTCTGAACTGTCAGACATGTGACGCTGCTTCACATAAGCCGTGGAATAGTAATTAATGCCGAGATTATCCAGAGATTGGTGAATTATTTCCAAATCACCCTGCTGCACAAATCCCCAATCACTAATTTCCTTAGTTGCCTGCATAATCTTGTCGTCGTAGCGTCCTTCAAGCATGGGCCCAAGCCAAATCTCGTTGGCAAAAAGATCTGCTCGCTGCTTTGCTGCAATATCTTCAGGCTTGTCGCTAGCAGCACGATTGACTTGTAGATTCAAGGTAACCGAAATCTTGGCATTCTGCCCCAGAACTCCTCGTATAGCCTTGACTGCAAGGCCATGCGCTAGGTTGAGGTGGTGCGCTGCAGCAAGGGTTTGCTCATAGTCTCGAATCCCCGGAGCGTGCATGCCATTGCCATAACCTAGATATGCGGAGCACCATGGTTCGTTCAGCGTAGTCCAGGTATCTACCAAATCGCCGAAGGCTCTTGCCAACACCTGCGCATATTGCGCAAATGCCACCGCAGTTTCTCTGCTGGCCCATCCCCCACGGTCTTGCAAATACTGTGGAAGATCCCAATGATAGAGAGTCACCACTGCCTTAATACCTGCCGAGCGAAGAGCTCGAAGAACTCTGAGATAGTGTTGCACTCCCTCGTCGTTTACTGGGCCTTGATATTCAGGAAAAATTCTGGACCAGGAAATTGACATTCGGTAGGCACCCACACCAAGCTCTTGCATAAGCTCGATATCTTCGATGTAACGGTGATATTGGTCGCATGCCACCGCACCGGAGGATCCGTCCGAAATCGTCCCCGTTTGTTCACAGAAAGTATCCCAAATCGATGGGGTACGTCCCCCTTCTTGTATCGCACCTTCGACCTGATATGAAGCCGTGGCGACTCCCCAAAGAAAGTTTGGTGGAAATGTATATGTCATGTTTCTCCTTACACGTGTGTGCGGTATGCGGCAGACGAAGATGCTGGTCGTCATCCGTCACAGACGATTACATAATGTGTGAGCTCTTAACCTCACGTACGGTTCTTGCCGCTCCCAGTAGCACAACAGCAAGTTCACAGTATTACTGCGCTGTTGTACGCCAATCTCTAACCCTTGACAGCTCCCGCCATAATCCCAGATACCAATTGCTTGCCAGCAATGAAGAACAAGATAATCAGAGGGAAAGTAGTGAGAATCACGCCTGACATCACAATCGTATAGTCCGTGAAATGAGCACCCTTCAGCGTTGCAGCCGCAACGGTGAGCATGCTGTTTTTATTGGAACCAAGGATGAGCATAGGCCAGAAATAGTTAGTCCATTGCCCAATGAAAGTGAAGAGGAAGAGCATAGCCGCAGCAGGTCGTGCCGCCGGCATCGCAACTGACCAGAATGTGCGAATCATCGATGCACCGTCCACTCTTGCAGCTTCAATCAGCTCATATGGCAAGGCGTCACGCAAGTACTGCGTCATCCAAAACACTCCAAATGAAGTCACCAAGCCTGGAATGATAACAGCCCACAGTGAGCCGAATAGTCCCGCCTTATTCGCAAGAATATATAGAGGTACAACGCTCAGCTGCTGCGGGATAGTCATAGTTCCCACCACGAAAGTCAGCAATACTCCACTGCCACGGAAACGCAATTTCGCGAATGAATACCCTGCCAAGGTGCTGAACAGGACGGTAGAAACCGACACCACTGTCGCTACCATCAATGTCCCTCCCAGAGCTTGCCAGAATTTGATTTCACCAAAAGCTCGAGCGAGATTCCTAAACAGCGCTCCGCCCATCACCAACGCACGTACTCCATATTGATTTGCCGGAGTGTCTTGTGAAGCGATAGAGACTGCATAATACAGAGGGAAGAGGAACAGCAGCATAAAGCACGTCAGCACTGCATAACTCACCCATCCTGGTTTTCTTCCCTCAGAAGTAATGCCAAGACGCGCATTACGTCTGCGAGCAGCCGCTGCTACACGTCGACCATAAACTTGTTCCAAAGCCGGTGAAGCAATCGGCTCTTTCTTTGACCATCTATCGAAATCAGTCATCATGCCACCTCGCTTGGCTGTGTTGCTGATGCCGCCTGAGCGGCGATCCTGGCATTAGCGCCCGAACGCTGTGCTTTAAGCAATTCAGCTTCCTGACGTTGCTTGAGATGCTTCATGGCTGTTTTGTCTCGTTTCACATGCGAGCCTGAAGACATGCGTCTAGTAAGCCAGAAATTCAATATCGTCACCAATACGATGATGATGAACAGGAACCATGCCACTGCGGCCGCACGGCCTAGATTTGGTTGGCCAACTGTTACATTTACGAATCCTAATTTGTATAGGTACAGAGACACCGTCAAATACTGATTATTGACACCTCCACCAGCACTTGCAGCATTGTGGAAGAGCTGAGGCTCATCAAAGATTTGCAATCCGCCGATTGTGGATGTGATAATCACGAAGATCAATGTTGGCCGGAGCATCGGTAAGGTGACCGAACGGAATGTTCTCCATTTACCAGCTCCATCAACCACGGCAGCTTCAATAACGTCACGAGGAATCGCTTGCATTGCGGCAAGAAAAATTAGAGCGTTATATCCAGTCCAGCGGAAGTTCACAATCATAGCGATTGCTATATGCGACCAAAAAGCACTCCCATGCCACATGATTGGCTGCATGCCGATAGCTTGTAGCAAAGCATTGACCGCACCCATTCTGTCCGAAAAAATTTGAGAAAAGATAATACCTGCTGCTGAAGGTGCCACTACATATGGCAACAGCACGCCCATGCGCCAAAAAGTTTTAGCTTTCAAGTTGGCGTCAAGAATCCATGCAATCAACAGCGCACATATCACCTGTGGAACCGAGCTGAGCAGAAAGATTGATACGGAGTTCCTCAGTGCAACCCAAAATGCCTCCTGATGCAGAACCCATTGGAAGTTGCCAAGCCACGAAGCCTGTGTATCAGCGCAAGTTGCCCCACAAACCGCCCAACCAGCATCTCCGGTGAGCGTGTTGTACTGACGCATTGCCACATAGACCGTATAAATCAGTGGGAACAAACCTACAACAGCAAAAAGTAAGAAGAATGGCGCTATATATAGGTAAGGCGAAGCTTTCCACTCAACAATGCCCATCCTACTTCGCCAGGAGTTTGGTGATGTCTTTCTCTGCGTGACATCTTGCGATTCTGACATAATCTCTCCTTTGAGAAACGCCATATCGGATAGTTCAGGTTAAACCTGCGCCACTTCGTCGTCTATATCGTGCCCGCATATAGCCCGCCAATATATCGTGTGAAGGGACGCAGATTTATAGCCTGTGTTGTCGGAATATTATGAGAGAGCTTTCACATCACTCACGAATTGTTGCCACGACTGTGCAGCTGTTTGCTCCTTAGTGACATCCACACGTCCAAGAGCATCTCCCAACTTGGAATCGATGTCATAATATTGGCTGCCGGTGTATGGAATCACCTTGACGGCATCCGCACGATTGGCATAAATCTTGCCGGTTGGAGCGTTATTGAGGAAGCTATCAACCTTGTCGGTAACCTCGGAATTCTTCAAAGCAGTCGGTGAGCTTGGGAACTGAGCGGCTGCTTTGAAGGTGGCAACCTGCTGTTCTGGAGCTGTTAGCCACGCCACCAGCTTTGCTGCCTCGGTCTTCACCTGAGAAGTTTCGGGAACTACCAACCATGAACCGCCTTGGTTGCTACCTCCGCCAGGCGTAACATCCGCTACATCCCAGCCCTTGAAATCTTCTCCCGAGTTGCCTTTGATATTGTTCACCAGCCAAGCAGGGCACATAATTGTGGCGAATCCGGAATCTGATTTGAAATTAGCATTCCAATCATCCGACCACTGAGTCAGATGTGCAGACATATCTGTCGTTGCAGTGAGCTGATTATAAAGATTCTTCACAGTGCTGTCTGTAGCGACGACTGTGCCGTCCTTCTTCACGTACGCTTCCTTGATTTGCGTCTTCATGGTGCCCCAGATGCCACCCATGGCGTCGTACCAAGGTAGACCAGTCTTCTTCGTATACTCCTCACCGGCCTTGAAGTAGCTATCCCAGGTAGCGTTATCGCCACCAAGCATCTTTGCTACTTCGTCGCGGTCAGTTGGAAGACCTGCTTTGGCAAATAGATCGGAACGATAGCACAATGCAGTCGGACCAATGTCATTACCGGCACCAATCAGTTTCCCGCTATCTGTTGTGCCACCCTCAGTCTTCCAATCAAGCCAGTCGTTCCCTTTGACATAACTAGACAAATCTAAGAATTTATCTGGCATGGCCAATATGGAGGGCATCCATGCAATATCGGCAGCATACACGTCATAGGCATCCGAGCCGGAGGAAATAGCTGTATTGAATGCAGAACGAGCATCATCTGATCCTGATGCCACGGTTTCCTCGATTTTCACATTAGGATGTTCCTTCTCATAAGCCGCCCACAAATCTGCACCTGGTCGTTCCGCGGTGCTCTTGCCGTAGCCGAAGTTATTGAAGGTTTGTACTTTGATTACTACTTTTCCGTCACTATTAGTGCTGCTTGCAGTATCGCCAGATCCCCCACAGCCCGCGAAACTGACAACCGCAGCCCCCGCAGCTAAGGAAGCCAATACTTTCTTAGAAACACTCATCTTTTCCCCTTCCTGATATCGCACAACGATGTGCGACATGTGCTGTTCAAGCCCTCTTTGCCTTGAACAATTCACAATGGAACCGTTTCCAATACGGTCTTATAAGATTATCGCTAGATGCATTGTTTGTAAAGTTTGCTTACCGCAAACTATGCGTCTGCCACGAATTCTCTGAGTAATTTCACCTGGCACAACCCGTGGCGACGCAACAGAACTTCACGCGGTGTCACGCGGTTTCAATTGGACGTCAAAAATCTTGCTGCGATCACGGCACACACCGTCTTTCAGACAGTCCTGCAGCATCTGAGCTGCACCATTAGCCATATCGTCAAGCGGCTGCGCAATTGAAGTTAACTTCGGAGAGAGAGCCTTCGCGAGCCGAAAATCATCAAAGCCAATGATTGCCAAATCTTGTGGAATCCGAATGTGTCTGCTGCACATTGCAATGGCTTGCATAGCACCTGCTGCAATCTCGTCAGATTCAGCAAAAACTGCATCGACGTCAGGAAAATCTTCGAGAATACGATGCATAGCTGCATATCCGGAATCCGTTGAAAATGGCCCTTGTAACACCACCACAGGGCTCAATCCAGCTTCTTGCAACGCTTGGGTAATACCCTCAGTTCTGTCACTTGGTGCGGTCATATCTTCAGGTCCGGCAATCACAGCAATGCGACTCCTACCAATCTCAATCAATCGCTGTCCCGCTAGGTACCCTCCGGCTCGATTATTGACATCAACGTATGGCACTGAACTTCCGTGTGGGGGCCGCCCAATGAATACCTGAGGCTTGCGATAATGGTGAATCACCTCGGCCACTCGATTGCTCTGATGATAGCTGAGCACTACTAAACCATCCGCTCCGACTCTGTCCAACAGACTCTTAAAACCTTCTGCATCATCAGGATTCGTCAAAGCCAAAAAAGGCAACAGTCCACGCTGCGCAAAAGCCAGAGAAAGGCGACTAATCATCCCTGATATAAACGGATCGCCAAAAATGAAAGGGGCGGGCTCGGGAACAGCAAGTGCAACAACACCACTGCGCCCCGATGAAAGCCGTCTGGCGGCAGAATTCGGCGAAAAGTGGAGCTCCTCAGCAGCTTGACGAACTCGCTGTCTAGTGGCTGCAGAGGCAGATCCATTGCCCAAAGCACGCGAGGCTGTAGAAACCGCAACGCCAGCGCGATTAGCCACATCACGTATTGTCACCACTTTATCTGCGTTCATAAGAACTAATGATTACACACCATCAATCACCTTTTCCCATGTTGCGAGAGGACCTGAGACAACTCTAAACATTGGATGGGCTTCAGGCGTCATATGCAGCATGCGAGTATAGGCATTTGGATCGCGCTGTTTCAATTTTGTGAGCAGCAAACGCCACTCATATGCAAGCTGTTCATTCCCAACGTCAAGACGAAGCTTCTTGTCGGGTTTTCTCAAAATCTTGGATCGATCAAAATGGTATCCCCTGCGGTCCGCCTCATCTACCAAAGGCGCCAAATATCCCGCTATCGCCAGCAGAGGATCTTCGCATTCACGGAAACGATTGAGCTGCGGATGATGTGTATATCCTTTGGTGTTACCAGCTAAAACCGCCTGTGCCAATAATGATTCGCGCCAGCAAGCTACGATGCCTTTAACGTCGAGTACCGATGGGGTAAGACTCCACATTCTCATTGTTTCGTCCTTTTCATAGCTCAAGACTTGCCAAGGTCAACAGAATACAACAAGCAGAAGGGTTGACTGCCTTCGATCCATGAATACGCAGATATTCAGTCACCCTGTCACCCTGTCACCCTGTCACCCTGTCACCCTGTCACCCTGTCACCCTGTCACCCAGGATTATGCCCAAAGGTCTTGGTTGAACGCAACTGAGAATCGTACAAATACGCGAATACTCACCGCTCGAAATGTATAAGTTTAAGACTTATAACACTTCAAAAAGTAAGTGTGACTTAATTCACCCTTCTGAGTATTCGCTATTTTTCTGCGTTGGAGAGATTATAGTGGTGTTCACTGTTCC
The DNA here is from genome assembly GCF_022647885.1 of Bifidobacterium sp. Classification (NCBI taxonomy): domain Bacteria; kingdom Bacillati; phylum Actinomycetota; class Actinomycetes; order Bifidobacteriales; family Bifidobacteriaceae; genus Bifidobacterium; species Bifidobacterium sp. Next base: position 148,905 of record NZ_JALCLM010000001.1, read on the forward strand.
TACTACCGAAGGGGGTTCGTTATGGGATTATTTGACGATGCAAAGAAGGCAGCGAAGGATGCTGGCGACAAGGTTGCCGAGGCAGCATCTGATGTAAAGGATGCAGTTTCTGAGAAATTCTCCGAAGCAACCGACAAGGCGTCAGATAAAGCTTCTGACAAGTTGGACGAAGCCAAGGCAAGCGGCAAGGTTGCGGGTGCCGAAGCAGAAAAGGCAGCCACCGAAGCCAAGAACGCAGCCAAAGATAAACTTCGCTGATTTCGTTACCGCATTTAAGATAATTCAGCGAAATTGTTGTGTGGTGATTAATCGTTGTTTTATCTGATGCTTATATGCATCTACAAGTGGGTGACCCTACGGGGTCACCCACTTGTCTTATTAACAAACAATTGAGTTCCGAATTGCCATTATGACAATGCCGTGCTGCGCTTTCATTATCGCAGAATCAACGCAGATACCCCCTCGAAACCACAACCGTCCACTCGCACGCTCTTGGTCAAAACTCTCGTTTGTAACATTCCCGCTGACATTTGTGTATAGGTTTTCATTTGCAATATGTGTTGGATATGCTGAGTTCTGGTTTGGTGTTTCATTGCGAGAAAGGGGTACGGCGTGCTTGGTTCAGTCTGCGGCGTACCAGAGTGCCAAAACCATGCTTCTCATGAGTGGGATACTGTGCGCGGGTGCCCTGCTGACTCGCACACATTCGTTCCCATCCCCGTATGCGATTTCCACTATTGGGTTCTCGACAACGGCGGGAAACTTACGTTAAAGTTCCGCGGCTAAAGATACTAGGTGTATGTGTGAGGATGCTTTCACCGTCGGTTCAACGACGGTGCATCTGCTGTTTCCGCGACTCTACGAAAGCCTCAAGAGCGCGAGCATCTATGCCCGCGTAGCTATCGATAGTGGCATATTGATGCTGATCACTAACGTCAGTTCTGGTGAATCCAGTAACAGCCACCGTGGTCGCTCCTGCAGCAATAGCTGATTGAAGTCCCGATGGTGAGTCTTCAAGAGCCACACACTCCGCAATATGTTGCGGATCAATGTGTATCGTCTTAGCAGCATAAATATATGGAGCTGGATCCGGCTTGGATGCTAAACCGTCATCCCCACAAACGAAAGCTGTGAAAGCATTATTCGGCGCTTGCTGAATAACTACCTCCGCCAATGTTCTTGGGGAGGATGTTACAAGAACAGAAGGAATTCCTGCCTTTGCCAGTGAACGCAACACATCTAGGGCTCCTGGAGTCCAAGGCATGGTTTCACGTTCACGCTCAGCAACATATTGGACCATCAAATCAGCAATTTGCGATTCAGGGAGATCCGTTCCCATTTCGCGCATTTTGCGTGCGCAAAGTATTAAGGCAGTGCCAGACATCTGCCAACCTAAATCTTCATTCCAGGTGCCACCATAACGTCTGGCAATTGCGAGTTCACTTTCGTGCCAGTAAGGCTCTGAATCAATCAGAGTACCGTCCATATCCCAAAATACGGCTCGCAATGTCATATGACCTCCCTGTCAACCTCAACATTATCGCTCTGTGAAAGGCTATCATGCCTCTCATAGAGCGATAGGGAGATTAAGCTGGCTCAGCGGCCGGAATTGCGGAATGGAGCTTTGCCACCACTACGCTTATGCGAATGTCGGAAAGAATGATTCGTCTCAGATGAACTTGCGCTCGTCTGCTTGTTATTGCGTCGTCTGGAATCAGCTGACTTAGGTGCATGAGTCCGCTCGGAACGTGGTCCGTCAAAACGACCGTCGCGTGAACGAGAGCCTTGTGACCTAGAACCGCGTGATCTAGAACCCTGCGAGCCGCGTCCTCCACGCCCTTGACGCGGTGGACGAGATTCAGGCAACGTCCAACCCGAAACCAGCGGTGCATGTTGTCCAACCAACTTTTCGACAGCTGGGGAGTCACTCGTCACCGAGAGAGCTTTGGCTTCAATACCTGCAGCGCGCAGCAAGCGGCGCACATCGCGACGCTGATCTGGGAGCACTAAGGTCACCACATCACCCTCATGACCCGCACGAGCAGTACGTCCAGAACGGTGTAGGAATGATTTTGCGTCTGCCGGTGGGTCAACCTGTACAACCAATTCCACGCCGCTGACATCTACACCACGAGCAGCTACGTCGGTGGCAACTAGCACTCGAACGTCGCCCTCACTGAAAGCACTGAGGTTTCTATCTCGCTGATTCTGCGAAAGATTTCCATGAAGCTCTGCTGCAGGAATGCCATTATCGGTCAGATTCTGAGCAAGTTTCTTTGCCTGATGCTTAGTTCTGGTGAAGAGAATGCGCTTACCTGAACCTGAGGCAAGAGCCCTTACCAGCTGATGCTTCTGTCCCAATGTGGTTTCAAAAATGTGGTGAGTCATCTGTGTCACCTGCGCAGTAGCAGAATCCACAGTATGAACCTTAGGATCATTGAGGAAGCGATTTACCAGTGCATCTACACCGTGATCAAGCGTGGCTGAGAACAACATGCGCTGTCCATCAGCAGATACCTGCTCAAGCAAGCGTTCTACGGCTGGCAAGAAGCCCATATCTGCCATCTCATCAGCCTCATCGAGAACTGTGATCTCAACGTGTTCCAAGGTAAGGAGGTGCTGCCTCAACAAATCTTCGAGACGTCCAGGGCAAGCAACAACGATATCTGCGCCAGCACGGAGAGCATCTACTTGGCGGTTCTGACGAACGCCTCCATAAATGGTGGTGGTGCTCAGTCTGCATGTTGCAGCAAGTGGTTCAATAACTTCATTAATCTGATTGGCAAGCTCACGAGTTGGAGCCAAAACCAAAGCGCGAGGGCTAGGCAATGGACCCCGACTGCGACCGGCGCTACGATTGCTGCGTCCGCGGCTGTTATGACCCTTGCCACGGTGGAAATCGTCGCTCCCACCACGCTTGATGAGATCCTGCTCATACTCTTGAATTTCGCGGTCTACAGCAGCAGGACTCTGCGTGCTCAAACGTGTAATGAGAGGGATAGTAAAGGCCAGAGTCTTACCTGAACCGGTCTTACCGCGCCCGAGTATGTCGCGACCTGCAAGAGCATCAGGAATGGTGTCAACCTGAATTGGGAAAGCAGTGCTTTTGCCGTCTGCAGCAAGTGCTGCAACGAGAACGTGAGGAACACCGAGCTCAGCAAAAGAAGTATCTGAGGAAGTGTTTGAATCAGTAGTAGAAGTTGAATTAATAGTATGTGATGCAGCTTTGGTGTTTGACACCGGTTACCTTTCATTAAGGAATGATTCCAGCGGCGTTGTTATCAGGCCGCGCGGCCGCGAGCAAGGCCAATGATTTCGTGGAAAATTCCCGATAACCGAAGCGTTCAAGCGACATGGTGGGATTCGACTGAATCCCGAGCAAAGATTCACTATAGCATAGCGAGGCCATAACACCGAATGATGATGTCTAAAAGCAGTATTGAGTAGTCAGGCTAAGCGTGTCAGCGCAAACCCCAGATAATCAATGATTTCGATGCTGGGAAGATGTCTTCGTTAGACTCGTCAGAGTCCTGCACACTATGCTCCGCCTCTTCCATATGCCGATGTAGCTCGCGGCGCCATAGACGGGCTCTCTCCGAGCGCTGGATTTCAATGACCTGCCCATCCACACCGGCAGCGAAAATGCTCGAACCTTCAGGCTTACGCAAACGTCTTAATTGCCGCCGAAGTTGCCTATTTTCTTCAGCCAGTTCGAGAATTCTGGTGATGCCAGCAAGATTGATGGATTCTTCCTGACTCATATATTGAGCTTGGCAAAGTCTGTCTAAATCTCGGATTGAATATCTGCGAGCGCCACCTTCAGTGCGTTTAGGCACTATGAGCCGCAAACGATCATATTGTCGCAAGGTCTGAGGGTGAATATCTGCCAAGTCAGCAACTTGACCAACGGTGAGTACAGGAAGATCAATATCTATACCAACGTCGTCGGCTCCATCCAAGTCAACGTGACCTTCAACCAAGGAGCGCGCGCAGATGAGATACATCTGTCTGATTTCTCTCGCTATCGTTGCCACACCCCTCACCTCTCTTTCATATGAAGCTCTATCTCGGATTCGTATCTGTTTAGTTAGCTATTAGTGTGACAATCTCCCCCTCGCAGATGCCACGAGGCACATTGAGAAGGGGGAGTAATCGTCATTTTGCTTCAGGCGTTAAGCGTTGCTCACTAATTTCAGCAGCGAATGATTCACTGTCGTTATCGAATTCTCGGAGCATTTTCTTTTGCTTAATGCTGAGCTTATGTGGAAGAGCAACTCGTAGGGTTGCTACTAAATCGCCCTTACCTTTGGTGTTGTGCACACCTTTTCCAGAGATACGTATTTCTGTACCTGTTGTGGATCCAGAAGGAACTTTGACAGTAATAGTTTCCCCGTCTACATCCAAGGCTTCGACTTTCGCACCCAAAGCCGCTTCGGCGACTGTCACTGGCAGATCCATCAGCACGTCAAGACCATGCAGCGTGAAATGCTCGCTCTCCTTGACGTGCACGGTGAGATACAAATCACCATTGGCACCACCGTGCTGACCTGGATGACCTTTGCCTGCCAACCGGATCTTCTGCCCATCATTTACACCAGCTGGCAGGTGAGTCTTGAACTTGGTACCGCCGACGCTCAATGAGACCGTCGCACCCTTCACAGCCTGACGAAAGCTCAGCGTGATTGAAGAGTTTCGGTCGGCACCTGCTACTGCCTGCGGCTGCTGTTGCGCACGTTGATATCCACGTCTTGAGGAACCGCCACCAGCACCTCCGAAGGAGGAGAAGATATCTGAGAAATCAGGCTGCCCTCCTCCGGATGTTGAGAAGCGTACTCGTGGATCCCCTTGTGCTCCCCCAGCTCCGCCAAACATGGAACCGAAGATGTCCTGGAAGCTATTAGCGTCAAAACCTTGTTGGCTTGAGCCTCCTGCAAAACGGGCTCCGCCCATGCCAAACTGCCGAATTGCATCATACTTTTGACGCTGCTCTTTATTACGAAGCACATCGTATGCCTCAGAGATATTTTTGAACTTCTCTTCGGCTGCGGCACCCTTATTAAGATCAGGGTGATATTGGCGTGCCAGCTTGCGGTATGCCTTGGTTATCTCCGTTTCGCTGGCATCCTTAGAGACACCCAGAACCTTATAAAAGTCCTTGTTCAGCCATTCATTCTCAGCCATTTATGCCTCCCCGCTTGATGATGGTCGTATTGTTCGTTTCTTGGACCTTTCAGTCAGCCTGCGATGGAGCACCCTGTGGGGATGCAACCACTACTCGAGCCGCACGGACAACCCTGTCTCCAATTCGGTATCCGGATTCGACAACCGTATCGACAGTTTCTTTCTTAGCGGTGGCATCTGGCTTGTGGAGAATAGCCTCATGCTGAGTTGGATCGAAATCTTCTCCAGCTTTGCCGAATTTCTCTACACCAAATTTCTCAAAGGTCTTATCGATCTTCGCGCTAACCGCTTGGAAGGACTCATCCATTTCACCGTGCTGACGGATTCTGTCAATGTCATCGAGAGCTGGCAACAATGCGCTCAGCACATCGATAATGCCGTGTTGGCGGAATCGATCCTGCTCTTTGACAGTGCGATTACGGAAGTTGATAAATTCGGCTCTCTCGCGTTGCAATGCATCGAGATATCCGGCGGCTTCCTGCTTCGCCTTACCGAGATCAGTCAACCCATCCTGACTCTGATCCGTTTCGCCCTGCTCTGTTGCAGATTGTTCATTCTGCTTACTTGCGTCAGCAGCGTTTGAGTTTTTGGAGTCGGTCGGATTGGATTTGGCACCATCCTCTGGGGATGCTGATTCACCGCTGTTGTTAGCAGCTAGTGAATCAGCGTCAGGCATATCCCTCAGGTAATCGTCCTTATCGAACTCGGACATCACTTGTCGCCCTTTTTCTTGTCGTCATCATCCACGACCTCGGCATCTACTACGTCGTCCTCAGAGGCAGGAGCTGCACCGGCTGCTCCCTGAGCGCCTTCAGCGCCTTGAGCCTGCTGCTGAGAGTAGAGTGCTTCGCCAATCTTCTGAGCAGAAGTGGTGAGCTCGGTCTGTGCAGACTTGATCTTCTCGAGATCGTCGCCCTTGAGAGCTTCCTTAAGTGCGTCAACCTTCTCGGTGACTTCCTTGGAGACCTCGTCAGAAAGCTTGTCCTTGTTGTCGTTGACCAGCTTTTCGGTCTGATAGGCGAAGGATTCGGCCTGGTTGCGGGTGTCCACATCCTCACGGCGCTGCTTGTCCTCGGACTCGTGCGCCTCGGCCTCCTTGACCATGCGGTCAATTTCGTCCTTGGGTAGACCAGAACCACCAGTGATGGTCATAGACTGCTCTTTGCCAGTTCCCTTGTCTTTAGCAGATACATGCACGATGCCGTTGGCGTCGATGTCGAAGGTGACCTCGATCTGAGGCATGCCGCTTGGCGCAGGTGCGATGCCGGTCAGCTCGAAGGTGCCGAGCGGCTTGTTGTCACGGGCGAATTCACGCTCGCCTTGGTACACCTGAATCAGCACGCTGGGCTGGTTGTCCTCCGCCGTGGAGAACACTTCGGAGCGCTTGGTCGGGATGGCGGTGTTACGGTCGATGAGCTTGGTCATGATGCCGCCCTTGGTCTCGATTCCGAGGCTCAACGGGGTCACATCAATCAGCAGCACATCCTTGCGGTCACCCTTGATAACGCCCGACTGCACAGCAGCGCCTACAGCCACGACCTCATCTGGGTTCACAGACTTGTTGGCTTCCTTGCCGCCGGTAAGTTCCTTGACGAGCTCTTGCACGGCTGGCATACGAGTTGAGCCACCGACCAACACCACATGGTCAATATCGTTGACTGAAATACCTGCATCTGAAAGCACATTGTTGAATGGTGTGCGGCAACGTCCAAGCAAATCTGAAGACATCTCTTCGAAGTGTGCACGCGTCAAAGTTTCATCAAGGTGCACTGGGGTTCCATCAGGTGTCATGGCCAGGTATTGCATTGAGATATTGGTTGAGCTGGATGAGCTCAGCTCTTTCTTTGCCTGCTCAGCAGCTTCCTTCAGACGCTGTAGAGCAATCTTGTCTTTGGCAAGATCCACGCCATACTTATTCTTAACTTCGCCAACTAGCCAATCGATAATCTTCTGATCCCAGTCGTCGCCACCGAGCTTATTATCACCGTTGGTAGCTTGTACCTGAATAGTAGAGAAGCCGTCGTCATCCTTGCCGATTTCTAGTAATGAAACATCGAATGTTCCACCACCGAGATCGAAGACCAAGATGCGCTCATCTTCCTTGCCCTTTTCGAGCCCGTATGCCAAAGCAGCAGCTGTTGGCTCGTTGATGATTCGCAGCACGTTGAGTCCTGCAATCTTTCCTGCATCCTTGGTTGCCTGACGCTGAGCATCATTGAAGTATGCCGGGCAGGTGATAACCGCGTCGGTCACTGGACCGCCCAGGTATGCCTCTGCATCCCTCTTGAGCTTCATCAAAATCTGTGCCGAAATCTCCTGTGGAGTCCAGCCTTTACCGTCAATGTCGACGGTCCAATCAGTGCCCATGTGACGCTTGACCGAGCTTATGGTGCGATCAACATTGGTGACGGCCTGGCGCTTGGCGACCTCTCCTACGAGAATTTCTCCCGACTTGCTAAACGCGACCACTGATGGTGTAGTCCTCATGCCCTCTGCATTCACGATGACCGTGGGCTCGCCGCCTTCAAGCGTGGCGATGCACGAATTCGTGGTTCCTAGATCAATGCCGACTGCTCGTGCCATATCATTTCCTCCTGGTTGTACTCGTACGAGATCATTTCATCTCGCACCTTCACGGTTTCCCGCTCACGTTCCTGGGCAGGGTCAATATCTGTATTAACCTCTGCTCTCGAAACTTGAGCCTACATCACTCAACTTCTGAAGGCAAACGAATATTCCCAGTTTTCTTAAAACCTACAAACTATGGAGGAATTCATCTGAAACACAGGACACAGCAAGTCCTCAGAGCTGGCGCGCGAGGAGCACTACCGCTGCAGCTGAAACCAATATGGAAACCAGCGATTTAGAGCCAAGCTGCAAAACCGCGTTCAAGCAAAGGGGTATGAAGCATGATGAGTGTGCCGTAACCGAATAACACCAGTAAGAACAACCCTTCAGGCATCAAAAACCAAGAAGCAACAACTAAGGATGCCAGCAGCGCATCGATAATCACCATAATCACCGTCTGCTTAGCACGCGATATGCCGATTATTACAGAGTTTTTGAGCGTAGTGCCCACCGAGTTTTCAAAACGAGCCTGTAAAGCCCAAACCCAAAGCCAGGCGATGTACCAAATAACAGAAAAAGAAATCTTAACGATAAGCAATGGCGTGAACTGAAGAAAAATCCAGGCATATACCAATACCACCCCGCTCAAAGCAAAGGGCACCCACAACAAGGTCGACTGAACAAAATTCTTCTTAAAGGAACTGAAAAAATTAGCAGTCACATGCCCACGAGCCTCAAGTGACTTACGTCCGGCATCATGAGCAGCAGTCATCGCTGCACCGACTGTGACAATTGGCAAGCTGGTCACTATAAGCAGCACGTTAATCCAAATAGCATCGACCATAGCGGACAACCCGCGCATAAAAGGTGAATCAGGTAAAAACATGCCCATAAGAACCCCCTGCTGTGACTTCAATGTCAAGTTACATCAACAACTACCATGCAACGATCACCCGCCAATATATACAGAAAAGCATTATTGCTCCATATAAGCAGGCAACTATGAGAACGTATACATCAACTCCTGCTCATCATACATTGTCAAGCTTAAACCCGCGATAAATGGCGTTATTATTCATGTCACTGAATGAAGCAAAAAGGCGATACATCCGCGCAAATCACCACTCCACCGCATGTCGCCAAATATAAATGCTATCGTTTTCATTCTGAGAGCAATTCTCAGCTACATAGTGACTCGCACATCGAAGTGCACAAAGTTATTGACACGAAGTCGTGCAGATAACAACGAGTCCAACATCCACATCAGGAGGGGATTAATGAGGAGACTCAAGACTATCGCCGCTGCAGGTATAGCCGTCATCATTGGATTAGGAGGCCTGAGCGCTTGCGGCGGCAGCACTGCAAGCAGCGACAAAGGTCATGTGTATTTTCTCAATGGCAAACCAGAAGTAGTAGATCAACTCAAACAGTTGGCCGAGGACTACACCAAAAAAACTGGGGTGCAGGTTGATATCCAAACGGCAGCATCGGGGAGCTACGAATCCACACTCACCTCGGAACTCTCCAAAAGCAATGCTCCGACAATGTTCACGGTTGCAGGATATGACGAATTCGCAAAATATAAGCAGTATCTCAAACCTATTCAAGACACCGATGTCTACAAATTAATGTCCGCAGAAGGTAAAGCAAACGCACACCAAGATGCTGACGGGACATACACAATGCCTTACGCAGCAGAGTGGTACGGCATCATCTATAACAAGAAAATTATCAAGGATTACGCTTCGAAAAGTTATGCCCTTATCAAGAGCGACGCAGACATCACTAATTACGCCACGTTGAAGAAGGTGGCAGAAGACATTCAGAAACACAAGGATGATCTGGGCATCAAAGCAGCCTTCGCCACTCCTGGTCTAGATTCCTCGGGCTCATATCGCTTCGCCGCACATATGACTCGCATACCTCTGTTCTACGAATTCAAGGACGCTAACAGCACCTTCGAGGAGACCATCAAAGGCACGTATCTGAAGAATTACAAAGACCTGTTTGACCTAGAGATGAAAAACAGTCCAACCCAGGCCACACTGCTCAGCTCAAAATCCTATGACGATGTCACTGCCGAATTTGCACTTGGCGATGTGGCCTTCTATCCCAACGGTATCTGGGCTTACACGCAAATCAAAGATCACAACGTAGCCGATGATGATCTGGGAATGCTCCCCTATTACATGGGCATCAAGGGTGAGGAAAATTACGGCCCAGCTTCTGTGTATGACGCTTCTTGGGCGATCAATTCTAAGGCAGATGAAAAAGATCAACAAGCCTCTCTCGACTTCATCAAATGGATGGTCAGCAGCGAAGAAGGGAAAAAGACACTAAGCAAGGAGATGGGCTTATCCGTTCCCTTCACGACCTTCACAGATGAATATCAGCCCAGTAACCCTCTACTCACTGCCGCCAGAGCTTACGAAAAGGCAGGAAAGCAAGACGTTCGCAGCTTCCCACTCCCAAGCCCACAATGGCAGGAAGATCTGACCAGTGCATTGACCGAATATGCACAAGGCACAGGGAAATGGGATGCTTTCACATCAACCTTTACCAAGGAGTGGAAGAGCGAATGGGCAAACAACAAATCCGAACTCGGACTACTACCCGAATCGCAAAAATTCAACTAACAACGAAGTCCCATTAACCACACTGATTTGACACTGCGTAACTATTCGGGTGCGTATCCTCGCATCCAGATAGGCGAAAAGCGGCATATCAACAAGAAAATACAACAGGCTGCTGCGACGAATTCTCATCGCAGCAGCCTGCAATCGAAAGGACAGTGATGACCGATAACAACCTCAACGACGACTGGTGGAAACAGGCCGTTGTGTACCAGATTTATCCACGCAGCTTCAAAGATGCCAACGGCGATGGTTTAGGGGATATCCCAGGCATCACGCAGAAAATGTCGTATCTGCGCGATCTGGGCATTGACGCCATTTGGCTCTCACCCTTCTACCCCTCCGACCTTGCTGACGGCGGATACGACATCATCGATTACCGCAATGTCGATCCTCGCCTCGGCACCATGGATGACTTTGATGAGATGGTCTCGACCGCACACCAGCAAGGTATCAAAGTAATTGTCGATATCGTTCCTAATCACACTGCGAACCGTCATGCTTGGTTTGTAGAAGCGTTGGCAGCTGGACGTGGCTCTGCAGCTCGTGACCGATACATCTTCAGAGAAGGATCTGGCGCTAACGGTGAACTTCCGCCCAATGACTGGCAGTCATTATTTGGCGGCCCTGCTTGGGAGCGCGTTGAGGATGGGCAGTGGTATCTGCACATCTTTGCCAAAGAACAGCCCGACCTCAACTGGGACAATCCCGAAGTCCATGAAGAATTCAAAAAAACACTTCGCTTCTGGTCTGATCACGGAACCGATGGTTTCAGAATTGATGTAGCGCATGGCCTCGCAAAGAAGCTCGACGGTGCACCACTTAAGGATCTATCTCGCTGGGCTGTACACGATACTATGTCTCATGATGGTACCCATCCGCTGTGGGATCGCGCAGAGGTACATAGCATTTATCGCGAATGGCGACAGGTATTTAACGAGTACAATCCTCCACGTTTTGCCGTAGGTGAGGCCTGGGTAGTTCCAGAGCATCAATACCTATATGCATCTCCCGATGAGCTTGGTCAAGTTTTCAATTTTGAGTTCGCGAAGGCTGAATGGTTCAGCAGTGATTTCCGTACAGCAATCACAGAGGGCCTCGAGACTGCTCGCGCATCCGGATCGACCGCGACTTGGGTAATGAGTAATCATGACATTCCCCGACATCCAAGTCGATATGGCCTGCCACAAGCACCCTCGAAGAGCTACCACCAGTTACCAAAAGATTGGGTGTTGCGCGATGGAACCAGCTATGTAGAAAATCGCGAGCGCGGAACACGTCGTGCACGAGCCGCAATCCTGATGGAAACTGCTCTCCCAGGTTCCGTATACATCTATCAGGGCGAGGAACTCGGGTTGTTTGAGGTTCCAGACATTCCTTGGGATCGATTGGAAGACCCAACACCGTTTAGAACGCGTGGCCGTTTCACGGAGAAGGGTCGCGATGGTTGCCGTGTGCCATTACCTTGGGATTCCACAGATCTGCCCAAAGCAGCTTCATGGGATAATCATTTTGGCTCCGGAGCTTCGTTTGGCTTCTCCACGAACAACGCTCAAGAGGGATTGCCAAGTGCTGAACCACATCTCCCTCAGCCCTTGTGGTACCGAGATTTTGCGGTTGATGTTGAGCAGAATGATTCAGATTCTATGTTGTCTCTGTATAAGTCATGCTTGTCACACAGAGCCGAGCTACTCACCCCCGCCACGGATTCAACAGTAAGCTGGCTCGACATGGGCGAGGATGTGATTGCGTATTCACGCAAAGCTGCAGACGACAGCGCATACACACGCGTCATATCCATAACCAACTTTGGAGCAACACCGATTTCCATACCCGTTGGAACTCTGCTGCTACGCTCCGATGAACTCGACAGCGAGGGGCAATTGCCGCAGGACGTCACAGTCTGGTTGGGAATCGAATAGAAGAACTCTGCAATAGGGCGTTCGGATTGGCATATTGATCCGAACGCCCTATTTCTATGCCCTAATGCGCGTGCGTCATCTCCCGCACTGTGTACACGCCCCACACCCACACCCACACCCACACCCACACCCAGTATGTAAACACCCACTGTGTGTAACACCCACCACAAAATACCGAGTGCGCATTCTCCCATATCTAGAACGGAGTTTTCGGCCAGTTATGCAGTGTATTACACACTCTGGGGAAGTATGAGCCCATATGAGTACGCGAAAATCACCAGAGCGTCGGTTGTGTAGGGATTGTCTGGCAAATAGCGCATGCACAATTAGCAGAATCGTTGCAATTCCAGGCTTTCTTGATTCTATGGCATCGCTAGCGCAACAGTAATCCCTACACAATCGTGCATACCCCCTTGTAGTTGCGCGGATTAGCGCAATATAGTGAAGCCGCCCAGCGCTCTTGGCGTTGGACGGCTTCACATGTAGTCCCATTAATGATATTTTGAGCAGACTTTGCGAGAAGGTGCTTGCTTAGAGCGAGTACCTTCTCACTCTAAGCAAGCACCTAATGCATCTGTTGGTGTAATGAGTATTAACCCTTAACTGCTCCTGCCATAACACCCTTGATAATGTATTTCTGGCACAACAAGTAGAAGACGACAATAGGCACAATGGCCAAGACCAAGCAGCCCATCATAGCTCCCATATCTACGGAACCATATCCACCCTTGAGATACTGAATAGCGATTGACATGGTCTTATATTTACGCATATCCAAAGTGAGGTATGGCAGTAGGAAGTCGTTCCAGATCCACATGGTTTGAAGAATGGCAACGGAGATCAGCGAGGGACGCATGATTGGCACAACGATTTGGAAGAAAATACGTGGCACACTAGCACCGTCAATCATTGCTGATTCTTCAAGTTCAACTGGAATGGATTTCACCACACCTGTGAAGATGAACACGGCCAGTCCTGCACCGAAACCGAGATAAATGATCCACAAACCCCACGGAGTATTGAGTCCGAGCGTATCGGCAATTTTGGAGAGTGTGAACATCACCATCTGGAATGGCACAATCATATTGAACAAGAACAAAATGTATAAGGTCTTGGCAGAGAAATTATTAACTCGGACAATCCACCAGGCGCACATTGACGTGCACAACAGAATTAGCGAAACCGAACCGACAGTAACTACAACTGTCCAGCCGAAACTTGATATGAGATTCGTCTGTTCAATGCCGCGAGTGTAATTTCTAAAACCGACAAAAGCTTTTCCCACAGGCAGTGAAAATGCATTCTGCGAGATGTACGCCTTTTCCTTAAAGGAATTTATGAGGACCAATAGAATTGGGAAAATCCAAGCGATAGAGACAACTCCAAAGAAGGTTGTCCACCATGCTCCATGCTTGACTTTGTCACTCATGCTGCCACCTCTTTGCTTGTTGTCAGACGATTTTGCAACAGCACAATAACCGCCACGATGAGGAAGAATACAACGGCCTTAGCCTGTCCAACCCCTTCAAAACCAATTCGCCCATAGAACGTTCTGAAAATATTGAGGGCGAGAAGTTCAGAACTGTTTGACGGAGCACCATTGGTCAACGCCAAGTTTTGATCGAACATTTTGAAACCATTGGTGACAGTTAGGAACGAGCACACAGTTATTGACGGCATCATCAGCGGAATGATGACCTTTGTCAAGGTCTGACGACCACTGGCTCCATCGACTGCTGCTGCTTCGATAACATCTCCTGGCAAGCTCTGCATGCCAGCGATATAGATAATCATCATGTAGCCGATTTGCTGCCAGCAAACCAACATGACCATTCCCCAGAACCCATACGTTCCAGAGAACGTTATTGACCTTCCCCACTTCGCGAGAACTCCGTTAAGCAGTAAGAGCCAGATATAGCCCAAGATAATGCCACCGATAAGATTCGGCATAAAGAACACCGACCGGAAAAGATTTGATCCTTTCATCGTTTTCGTCAGCATATATGCGATAGCAAAAGCGACGATATTAACGATAACGGTGGTAATAACCGTAAAAGCAACGGTGTACCAGAGTGCGTGAATGAATTCCTTATCTGAGAAGACACCTCTGTAATTGCGGAGTCCGACCCATTGGGCATCGGTCACCGTAGTGAACTTGGTAAAGCTCAGGTATATGCCCATTATGAATGGAACGAGAAATCCAATTATAAATGCTGCAAACGTTGGCAGAGCAAAAAGCCCCCACCACCTACGTACAGCTTTTCCGACCATCGTAATCATAGGTTGCTCACTTTCTCCTCCTCGAGATAAGACTTGCACCTCACCCATTTGACCCGAAGAAATCAACGCGCCCTTACGCTGTCAATGGGACATCTAAGGTTCACCATCTAAGGATGGGAACCCGAACACTGAAAAACTATCAAAGCACGAGAGGAAAGTCAAACGCTGTCATTTGATGCGGACGCGATTCGTCACTTCAAAAAGGAATTTTTAGGAAATACATTTTTGTTGCAATTAAGCCGCATATCCCAAATATCAGCTTTTCGCGCTGCAACACTCTTCGTGTTCCGAACAGGTACAGGCATATAAAACATTTGCGATCGTTTTCATCGACTAATCGCACATCAATTTGTAAGCTTTCTCAACCATTCACCACATTTTGTACCACAAAAATTGTGTGTTTTCATACTCAACAGGACTCTTTTTCCTAGGAAGAGGCAGTGATATAGGCATGATTACCAGCCATAAAATTCGGCAAAAACTGGCCGATTTTCAGCGCTTCTAGACATATCTGATCAACGACAACTTGAGCAGATCTCGTCAAAGTGCGCATCTGCTGCTACCAGAATATTCGTGGAACAGTTAGCATTTCTAGCGATATTATGTTAACGTTTTCACTCAAGGGAGTAAGCAAAGCGGCTTACTAACCTGATAACCGAACGGTTTCACACTCACTACATCTGACAGAGGAGTCGGGTGAGAATAAGAAGGAGTCGGTCATATGAAAGTCGCGCACAAAGCATTATCGGCAACTCTAGCGATAGCGATGTTGGCGGGCACCGCTGCTTGCGGGAGTAGTTCCGATGAGGGGGATGCCTCGACAGGCGGTATTTATTATCTCAACAACAAACCCGAGATAGCTGACAGCATGAAGGCCTTGGCCGCAGAGTACACGAAAGAAACCGGCGTTCCTTTCACAGTACAAACCGCAGCATCAGGGACTTACCAGCAGTCACTGAAATCAGAACTGTCAAAGAACCAACCACCAACGTTGTTCCAGGTGCTTGGTCAAACGGGTCTTGACACTTGGAAAGACTATGCCGCCAATATGAGCGACACTGAAATCTACAAGCAGCTGAACGACCAAGATCTGGCATTGAAGTCAGACGATGGCAACGAGGTTCTCGCAGTTCCTGTGGTTACCGAAACTTACGGCATTATCTATCGCAAAGATTTATTACAGAAATACTTCGAACTACCAAATGCAAGCATTAAAGACGTGAAGGACATCACCGACTTTGCTGCTCTAAAAACAGTAGCTGACGAAATCCAACAAAATGCGAGCGCTCTAGGCGTTAAAGGTGCTTTTGCATCAATGGGCTTCGACGCTTCGAGCAACTGGCGCTGGAGCACTCATTTGGCAAGCATCCCGTTGGCTTTCGAGTTCGCCAAAGATAACGTCACCAAGCAGCCTTCCAGTATTAAGGGCACATACCTTAAGCAGTTCAAAAACATTACTGATCTTTATCTCAAAGACTCTACTGTCGCCACCAGCGCTCTGAGTGGCAAGACGATGGATGACTCACTTTCTGACATCACCACAGGCGCAGCCGTATTCTTCCAAAATGGATCATGGTCTTGGCCTGACTTAGTATCAGGAGGCTTAAAGGCTGATCAGATTGGTGTGCTCCCAATTTACACAGGCATCCCAGGTGAAGAAGACTACGGTATGTCCACTGGCTCTGAGACCTTCTGGTGCGTCAACAAGCAGGCATCTGAAGAATCTCAGAAGGCCACCAAAGCCTTCTTGAAGTGGTTGATTACCTCAGATAAGGGACGCGAAACCTGGTCACATACCATGGGATTCACCACACCGTTCAAGACCTTCACGGGCGAATATGCCACCGACAACCCCATCGTTAAAGCCGCAAATGCTTACCAAGAAGCAGGCAAGAAGAACGTCCAATGGGCATTCCTGTACGACCCAAGCGATGAGTGGAAGACAAATCTAGGCAACTCCTTGCTTGAATATGCACAAGGCACCGGCGATTGGAATGCTGTGAAGAAATCATTCGTGGACAACTGGGCCACTGAATATGAGACTACAAAGGCCAATCAAAGCTGACCCAGAACACTGTCTCTGAGAAGGG
Organism: Bifidobacterium sp.; assembly: GCF_022647885.1. NCBI lineage: Bacteria > Bacillati > Actinomycetota > Actinomycetes > Bifidobacteriales > Bifidobacteriaceae > Bifidobacterium > Bifidobacterium sp. The sequence goes on from NZ_JALCLM010000001.1 coordinate 165,579, forward strand.
CGGGAACGCTGAGGTTTTGAGCGTCTCCCGTCCTTTTTGATGTCCATCTAGATTTAAGTTGTATATAAACTCAATGCACGTGCATTACATAGGCGTATCACGCAGGCTTATCACACATAGACATACTCGATGCACTACGAAACAGTTAATGAGCCTTATGCTTATAACCGCATATGAGAAATATTGGAGAAACCACGCATCAAGGAGAAGCCATGGCTGCCACTATTCACGAAGTCGCTAAGCAGGCGGGCGTATCTATTTCCACGGTTTCGCGATCATTCACGCACCCAGAATTAGTTTCTGAAAAAACGAAGACGACCGTCTTAGATATCGCTAATACCATGGGATTTTCAATATCCCGTTCGGCAACTGCGCTAAAATCCGGTGTCTCGCTACGAATTGCACTGTTACTGAGCGATCGTCTCGGTTCATGGTTTAATTCAGCAATTCTCGAAGGTCTGAATTCTGTGCTCCATCCAGCCGGCTACGATATTTCAATCTTTCAAATTGACAGCAGTGCTGAGCGCAAATCATTCTTCGAGACTTTACCCACACGAAGGAATGCTGATGCAGTTATTGTTGCTTCCTTTGATGTCGCTGATGACGAAGTTGAACGTCTTCACTCGCTGGATGTTCCGATTATCGGCATTAACTCAGCCACACATAATGTCTACAACGCGTCAGTACGCATTAACGATGAATTGGGTGCGATGTTGGCCTTCAAGCATATTTATTCTTTAGGCCACCGAGACATTGTCTATGTACAGACAGACCCTATGAATTCCTTGTTCTTTAGTGTGCAACAGCGAAAAGATGCATTCATCGAATGTTGTAAAGAGTCTTCGCTGACTCCAATGGTGCTGACAGCAAGTACTTCTGGCGATCGCATCTCAGATATTCTCACACAATTGTTCACACTCGAAAACATGCCAACAGCAGTTATCTGTCAGGAAGATGGTTTGGCAATTCCTCTGATATTTCAACTTGCACGAAGTGGTTTGCGAGTACCACGAGATGTCTCAGTGATTGGCTTTGATGACAGCATTTATGCTAAAGACACCGGCTTGACCACTATCAGACAGGATCCTCTGAACATGGCAAAAACCGCTGCACGCATGACCTTGGAACTGATTGATAGAGAGCACCCCAACAATCCACAACGAATTTTTGAACCCCAGCTGATGCTGAGATCAAGTACCGATGTGGCCAGGGCATCTGCGACCACGGGACTATTTAGCTCACCACGCTGAGCGTTGCCTTGATTGGGTACTATTCAAGTGAGCGATGCTCGAATAAGCAATGCTCAGAGTAAGCAGATCAATATGTGCGCATATCCCTCAGAACGCTGACTAGCAATTCCAGTGGTCAATAACGTTATCTCCGTGGTAACGCGACAGCACCGAATAGTGAGCTGTGTCAAGACGCAATAATCGCGCTACATGAGGATCCAGGCCTAACCAGTGTGCGGTAAGGATGCGCAGAATATGAGCGTGTGCGACCATCAATACAGTGCTGCCTTGATTTATCAGAGGCTCAACCGTCTGGAGTACTCGTCCTACGCGCTCAAAGGCCTCATCGAGCGTCTCCCCCTCACCATTGTGGACGTGTACCATTTCTCCGGAAGGCAGCGTTGATTCCCAGTCTCCGCCTAAATCTTTACGTAGCGATTCTGGCCCATCACGCCATAGCGTCCAATCGTCGCCATTTGCATGAGCGAGTTCCTCCCTCGTTCGGCCTTCTGCACGACCGTAATCCCATTCCGCCAAACCATCGAGAATGGTGGCCTCAGTGAATCCTGCCAGTTCAGCAGTAGTTCGTGCTCGCTGCAGCGGGCTCGAATACACCATATCTGGAGTGAAATGCCCTCCAAACGCTCTCGATAAGCGATGGCCTGCCTGGCTAGCTTGCAACTCTCCAGCGGCGGTGAGTGGAATATCCGTTCTTCCTGTGTGTTGGCCGGAGACACTCCATGCGGTCTCTCCATGCCTCAGTAATACGATGAGTCCTTGTTTCGAAGCGTCTTTGCTTTCGTCAATATGAGAATCAGCCATGTCTCTACTCTACTCACAGATAGCCCCGATGCCGAATATGTCCTGAACACTCCCCACCTATGAATTCTCAACTCCATACCCGTATAACTGAGGGGGGGGGCTTGGTAGCATCACATACGCAGCAGCGTCACGTTTGTAGGGAAATTCATTCGTTGTGAAGCCTGCTCCATAAACGTTGAGGTTGTGGAATAATGTGGATGTGACTCAAGAACGGCAAACTGACCTAACCGATACAGCGGATCGGTTGACGGCCAAATTCGATTCTGTCAATTCGAAGGTGGACACCATGAGGGAACAAGCGCAAAACGATCCTGACACGTTCGGTGACAAACTCATCAAACTAGCACTTCCTGCGCTGACTGGTATGTTGGCTGGTCAGATTTTCAAGATGATATGGAATAAACAGCGCGGCAAAGATGGGCTTGATGAGGAGGAGCGTCAAGAAGGATTCTTCATGAGTCTAGTTTTTGCAGCGTTATCAGCTGCAGTCACTGCTGTTGTTTCTCAGCTTTCCGACAGAGGCTCTGAGGCCTTTGTGAATCACCGTCACAAGAAGGCTGCAAAACACTAATCACGTCGTCTATATATCGGTATGTCCTACCCTGATAGTGAATATCGATGTTATTCCCACTGTTCACACGCCACTGTTGAGTGCATAATAGTGACATGTCAACATCCACACATGATGTGCAGTCTCCCAGCTCAGCAGAGTCCGAGTTCACAGATAATCCGACAGTCCAGTGCTTATTGCATCGCCGCTCAATTCGACACTTCAAATCCACGCCGATTGATGACAAAACTGTCGACATGTTGCAGACCGTTGCTCAGCATGCTGCCACGAGCCAATACCTGAATTCTTGGTCAGCAATACGCATCAGTAACACCGAAGTTCAACATCAACTTGCTGATATCGGGCACCAAACATATATAGCTGAAGCGCCCTTACTATATATCTTTGTGGTCGATCAACATCGTAATATGCGCCTAGCTGCACAGCAGGGTATAGATACTCACTCGTCGTCATTCACGCTCAATAGCAGCTATATTTTTACCCAATCACAGAATGACGCTGTACTCGCTCTACATGCTATGGAAACTGCAGCTAATGCCATTGGCTTAGGATGCGTGATATTGGGCTCAGTGCTCAACGATATCGACCGTATTATTGACCTTCTGCATCTACCAGCGCTCACTTTCCCTGTTTTAGGTCTCGCCATAGGTGAACCTGATCAGGAGCCGGCGCTGAAACCTCGCCTTCCGCAGAGTACCCAATTTTTCGAAAATCACTATCCAGATGACGAGAACCTAGAGCTACTGACTCCTGCTTTTGAAGACTTTAACGAAATTGTGCATCAGTATTATGATTTACGCGATACCAGCAAAACAGTCCCATCTTTCAGCAATCAGATAGCTCATATCTCGCAGTCACCATCTCCACTTAATAAGTGCATTAGCACTCCATCTGAACGTCAAGGATTCACTCCGCAACGATAGGAAGACGAAGTTCACCGCCACGACGGTCCGACAATCCATAGTTTTAGGAGCGATTAACGGCGTCTAGGCTTATATCCACGTTTGCGGGATCGTGGCTTAGCTACATTCTGACCTTCAAACGCAGCTGTTGAATCCGGAGAACGGCTAGTTAAGTGCCACGATCCGCAAAGCTCACAACGATAGACCCAGAGTTCCACACCACGTTGAATTCTGCTGTCTTCAGCGGCTCGCCTAGCGGATACTTGATCGTGATACATAATCTTGGAGGATGCGCTGCACCGACGCGGTACAAAGTAATGCACGGCTCATTTCCCCTTTACGGCAGATCGTTACCGGCCGCAATATATAAGCCGTACCATTCCTGTGCACTCAGCTCTATATCGGCGCCTGCCGCCATATCAGAGAGACGAGAAGGCGTCATTGACCCCAGCAAGACTTGCATTAGTGCAGGATGACGGAGAATCCATGCGACAGCTATAGCACTACTGCTTACTTCATGCTGCTGTGCTATGCGATCCAATTCCTTGTTGAGCTCGGGGAATTTGGGATTACCTAGAAATACACCTTCGAAGAAACCATATTGGAATGGACTCCAAGCCTGTATAGTCATATGCTTCAGCCTGCTATACGAAATCAGTCCACCGTCGTGATCCAGACTCGGGGCGTCTACCATATTGACATGAAATTCCTGTTGAACCATGCCTGTATGTCCCAATCCAAATTGCAATTGGTTCACTTCGAGTTTTTGGTCAACAGCGCTTTGCAGCAACTCAACCTGCATAGGATTGACATTACTTACACCGAAGTGCCGAACTTTTCCACTGTTCTGTAACTCATTGAACGCTTCAGCCAATTGATCTAGCTCGACTAATGTATCTGGACGATGCAGCAGCGCGAAGTCAACATAATCAGTCTGCAAACGTTCTAATTCACCATCAAGCGCCTTAATGAGATGATCTTTTGAAAAATCATAACGAGTGATATCTCCGCTATCCGGATTTCTATAAATTCCGAATTTTGTTTGAATGTAGATGCTTTCGCGCTCAACATGACAATCTTTTATAGCTGTGCCAAAGCGTTGAGAACTTTGCCCACCTGCATAACCATCTGCAGTGTCAAAGAAATTAATACCGGCATCTAATGCAGTTTGCACTATCTGCGAAGCTTCCTCGCCACTTTTCTCAGCGATACGCATCACGCCCAAGGCCACTCGCGAAGCATTAATACCTGAAGTTCCTAATGGCGCATATCTCATCTTTGCAGCTCCTTGTGTACTGTGAATAACGTATCTGTGTCAACCTATAGGAATTCTAACTCTCGCTAAGTCTCAGTAACAGTGAAGTGCCCGTAAGCGTATAACCCAACGACCACACGAGACAACCTACAACTCATCTCGAGATGTCATCGCACTGGCCGAAGGGTATGTGTCTTTAGGCGTGGTATGAGATGCGTCTAGGCCTTGCGCACTGTTGCAGCCCTCAGCATTGATAGAGCAGCAATCACCACTACCGCGCTCACACAAACAAAAGCATATTGTGACCCAGTAATAGTTGCTGTTGCGTATTGTTTGCTTCCAGTAGACCCATGGCCGGCCTGTGCTACCGCAATAAACACTGACATCACTGTGGTACCAACTGCCCCCATCAACTGTTGGAGAGTGCTAAACATTGCGTTACCATCCGCTTTCAAAGCTGGTGGAAGCTCATTAAGCGCATCAGTCATAATATTTGAATACGCAGTCGAAAATCCCAGCATATATACCATGTAGTACGCACCTAAGGCCACTACTCCCGTGCGAGTTCCAAACACGGTAAGAAGCAACAACCCACAGAACGCTACTATAAAACCAGCAAAGATTGGCTTGACTGCGCCTATTCTGTCAAGAAGCATTCCTCCTAGTGGTGCCATAATGGCGCCAAACACTGCACCTGGGAGTACTACCAATCCGGCAGTCAACGAGCTTCCTCCCAAACCAATTTGAATTACTGTGGGTATCACAAATCCCAAACCGATGGTGATAAACGGAAATAGTACATATGACAATAGATGCCATCTGAAGCTAGCACTAGCTAATACGCCTAAGCGGATTAGTGGAGAAAATGACTTTCGTGATATCTGGGAAAAGATTAGCAACGCAGCTATTCCAAGAATGAGCAATAGTCCCGCCACAATTAAGGTGTTTAGGAAGGAGCTGTTATTTGTTGATGCAGAGGTAATCGCTGCACCAATCTGTTCAATCGCGAATAGTACCGATGTGAATCCTATGGCCACAGTGAGTAGCTGAAGTGCGCTAAAGCGAGCTGCAACTGTCGGCTCAGTCTGTTCAATGCAGCGCAGGCCTACGACCAGCGCCACCAACAGGAAAGGAATGATAAATACGAATACCCATCTCCAAGACATCACAGAGGCGACAACACCGCCAAAAGTCGGTCCCAGTGCAGGGGCTGATGCACAGACGAGGTTACCGATACCCATCAATTGCCCGATTTTCGATTTCGGGGATTGTTCCAAAATAATATTGAACATCAGTGGTAGAGCAATGCCAGTACCACAACCTTGTAATAGCCTTGCGGCGAGCAGCATAGGGAAGTTCAGTGAGCTGACGGCAACAATCGCCCCTAATAAGCACAGAGACACTGCAATCATAAACTGCACGCGTAAGGTCACGCGCCGTTTGAAATAGGACGAGAGAGTAACCGTCAAAGACACTACCAGTAGATAACCAGTGGTCAGCCACTGGATGGTCGACGTGCCGACAGAGAATTCCTTCATTAAGACAGGGAACAGGACATTCATCACTGTCTCGGTAAGAATGCCTATAAAAGTCAATGTTCCTGTTGCGATTACAGCACCAAGTAACTTCTTAGGAATTGTCGCATCTTGCAGATCAGTGTTTTGAGTCGGTTGATCCTGAACAAAAATCTCATTCTTTGTAGTCATAAATCTAAGAGGCCGTTCCCGGCGAACCTTTCTAGGGCTTGGTTGAGAAGTATCTAAGAAGTAGATATGAATCGGTCGAGCATAAAAGATGCTGAACCGCCAAGCATAAACACCAGAACACTATCAGATGACTATAGACATGTTTTGTTTGTGGTGTGTGGGTATGAGTGAACCCCGGGTAGGTGTTCCTACTCGGGGTTCTGGTAACGTGTAAAGCGGCAACGTGCTACTCTCCCACACCCTAACGAGTGCAGTACCATCGCCGTGCTAGGTCTTAGCTTCCAGGTTCGGAATGGAGCTGGGCGTTTCCCCTAGGCTATGGTCGCCGCAAATCTTGAATTGTCATCCCCGTGTTACAGGAATGGTATGTGGCCGCTTGGGAACCGGATAGTGGACGCGATGTATATCGTTTGTGAATCAACAAGTGCTCCTTGTTGAAGTCATATTGCTAGAAGGACTTACGGTATCCATCCAACCCTAAAGTTGAATGAAGTATGATTGCCTTTCGACTGTTAGTACCGGTCAGCTCCACCCCTCACAGGGCTTCCACATCCGGCCTATCAACCATGTGTTCTACATGGAGTCTTCAGAGACTCAAGGTCTCACGGAATTCTAATCTTGAAGCAGGCTTCCCGCTTAGATGCTTTCAGCGGTTATCCCTTCCGAACGTAGCTAACCAGCCGTGCCGCTGGCGCGACAACTGGCATACCAGAGGTTCGTCCACCCAGGTCCTCTCGTACTATGGGCAGGTCTTCTCAAAATTCCAACGAGCGCAGAGGATAGAGACCAAACTGTCTCACGACGTTCTGAACCCAGCTCGCGTGCCGCTTTAATCGGCGAACAGCCGAACCCTTGGGACCTGCTACAGCCCCAGGATGCGACGAGCCGACATCGAGGTGCCAAACCATCCCGTCGATATGGACTCTTGGGAATGATCAGCCTGTTATCCCCGGGGTACCTTTTATCCGTTGAGCGATGCCGCGTCCGTACACCGGCACCGGATCACTATTTCCGACTTTCGTCCCTGCTCGACCTGTCAGTCTCACAGTCAAGCTCCCTTGTGCAATTACACTCAACACCCGATTGCCAACCGGGCTGAGGGAACCTTTGAGCGCCTCCGTTACTCTTTAGGAGGCAACCGCCCCAGTTAAACTACCCGCCAGGCACTGTCCCTGATGTGGATAACACATCGAGGTTAGATATCAAATGAGAACAGAGCGGTATTTCAATTGTTGACTCCACTCGAGTTGGCACCCAAGCTTCAAAGTCTCCCGCCTATGCTACACAGTTCGCACCTAATACCAATACCAAGGTATAGTAAAGGTCCCGGGGTCTTTTCGTCCTTCTGCGCTTAACGAGCATCTTTACTCGTACTGCAATTTCGCCGAGCTCCTGGTCGAGACAGTGGGGAAGTCGTTACGCCATTCGTGCAGGTCGGAACTTACCCGACAAGGAATTTCGCTACCTTAGGATGGTTATAGTTACCACCGCCGTTTACCGGGGCTTAAATTCACTGCTTCGCCGAAGCTGACAGATCCTCTTAACCTTCCGGCACCGGGCAGGCGTCAGTGCATATACAGCGACTTTCGTCTTCGCATGCACCTGTGTTTTTGGTAAACAGTCGCTACCCCCTGGTCTGTGCCACCCGCTACAGCTCGCTCCGTGAAGAAGTCCACCGAGACGGGTCTCCCTTATACCGAAGGCACGGGAGTAATTTGCCGAGTTCCTTGACCAGGATTCGCTCGATCGCTTTGGTATTCTCTACCTGACCACCTGTGTTGGTTTAGGGTACGGGCGGCTAACAACCTAACACCGAAGTTTTTCTTGACAGCCTGGATCGCCGAGTTCGGGCTAAAAAGCCCCCATCATCACACCTCGGGCTATATCTGGCGGATTTACCTACCAGACACCCTGCGTGCTTAACCACGGAAAACCACCTCCGCAGCCGGTTACCATTCTGTGTCACTCCTGTGCTGTCCTACTGTAAGGGAAGGTCCCAACCCGAAAACCATCAACAACCCGAAGGTTGCCTCAAGTCAACGAGGAGGTTAGTACCCCAAATCTCGGATTTGACGGTTAAAAGCCGGTAGGAGAATATCAACTCCTTCATCCATTCGACTACGCCTGTCGGCCTCGCCTTAGGACCCGACTAACCCAGGGACGATGAACGTGGCCCTGGAACCCTTAGTCATCCAGCGTGGGAGATTGTCACTCCCATTTCGCTACTCATGTCTGCATTCTCACTTCTGTACAGTCCACGGCTGAGTTCCCTCGCCGCTTCGCCCCGTACAGAACGCTCTCCTACCCATTAGCCATAAGACTAATGTCGCGTCTTCGGTGGTGTGCTTGAGCCCCGCTACATTGTCGGCGCGGAACCACTAGACCAGTGAGCTGTTACGCACTCTTTCAAGGGTGGCTGCTTCTGAGCCAACCTCCTGGCTGTCTATGCGACTCCACATCCTTTCCCACTTAGCACACGCTTAGGGACCTTAGACGACGATCTGGGCTGTTTCCCTTTTGACTACGAAGCTTATCCCCCGCAGACTCACTGCCGTTGTAAACTTCACAGGTATTCGGAGTTTGGCTGCTGTTGGTACCCGATATGGGCCCGCAAGCATCCAGTAGCTCTACCCCCTGGAAGCAATAAAACGACGCTGCACCTAAATGCATTTCGGAGAGAACCAGCTATCACGGAATTTGATTGGCCTTTCACCCCTAACCCTAAGTCATCCCCTCAGTTTTCAACCTAAGTGGGTTCGGTCCTCCACGCGGTCTTACCCGCGCTTCAACCTGCTCAGGGCTAGATCATCCCGCTTCGGGTCCAGGACATGCGACTAAAACGCCTTTTAAGACTCGCTTTCGCTACGGATCCCCCACCCGGGTTAACCTTGCCACATATCACTGACTCGCAGACTCATTTTTCGATAGGCACGCCGTCACCCCGAAAGGCTCCGACGGTTTGTAAGCACATGGTTTCAGAAACTATTTCACTCCCCTCCCGGGGTACTTTTCACCTTTCCCTCACGGTACTTGTACGCTATCGGTCAGATTGAAATATTTAGGCTTATCCAACGGTCTGGACGGATTCGCACGGGATTCCTCGAGTCCCGTACTACTTGGGAGAAGCAATCAACAGACAACGCGCGTTCGACTACGGGGCCATCACCCTCTTCGGCCAGGTTTTCAATCCTGTTCGTCTCACACATTGTTTTTTTACTGTTGCCGGCCTCATCAGCGACCGGACATACTTTCCCACGACACCGACTGCGCAACGCCTGACAGCTATCACACGCAACCGGTTTAGCCTGATCCGCTTTCGCTCGCCACTACTCACGGAATATCTTTTCCTGCAGGTACTGAGATGTTTCACTTCCCTGCGTACCCCCCGCATTAAGCGGTACCACCCCATAACGGGTGGTGTGTTTCCACATTCAGAAATCCTCGGATCAAAGCCCTGTTGGCGGCTCCCCGAGGCTTATCGCAGCCTCATACGTCTTTCATCGGTTCAATCTGCCAAGGCATCCACCATATGCCCTTGCAAGCAACACATACGAACATACATATGCCCTGCCGCAAGCCTTTACTAGCTTATTCCTAGACAACAAATCATCACACTAATTGATCATAAACGATCGACACGGACTCTATACAGAGCCCGATCGAAATATACAGCAAGCAGTAAAACTGCTTGCTCGCGTCCACTATCCAGTTCTCAAGCTGCCACCGCACCAGGCGTATCAACCAACCACAACAATGGAAAGTATCAACGACAGGGCGTCGAATCGCCGAGTGGCAATCCGGGAGCCCAAAAGCGTATCTGCACAATACAGTCTTCATTAACTGATCCACACCAGTACGCCATCACACACAACAACCTGCTGCGCTGATGACCTGTTCGCCACAAACCGTGGCTTAAATTCTCCGTAGAAAGGAGGTGATCCAGCCGCACCTTCCGGTACGGCTACCTTGTTACGACTTAGTCCCAATCACGAGTCTCACCTTAGACGGTTCCCTCCAAAAAGGTTAGGCCACCGGCTTCGGGTGCTACCCACTTTCATGACTTGACGGGCGGTGTGTACAAGGCCCGGGAACGCATTCACCGCGACGTTGCTGATTCGCGATTACTAGCGACTCCGCCTTCATGGAGCCGAGTTGCAGGCTCCAATCCGAACTGAGACCGGTTTTAAGAGATTCGCTTCATGTCGCCATGTTGCATCTCGTTGTACCGGCCATTGTAGCATGCGTGAAGCCCTAGACGTAAGGGGCATGATGATCTGACGTCATCCCCACCTTCCTCCGAGTTAACCCCGGCGGTCCCTTGTGAGTTCCCACCATAACGTGCTGGCAACACAAGGCGAGGGTTGCGCTCGTTGCGGGACTTAACCCAACATCTCACGACACGAGCTGACGACGACCATGCACCACCTGTGAATCGGCCCCGAAGGGAAACCCCATCTCTGGGGCTGTCCGAAACATGTCAAGCCTAGGTAAGGTTCTTCGCGTTGCATCGAATTAATCCGCATGCTCCGCCGCTTGTGCGGGCCCCCGTCAATTTCTTTGAGTTTTAGCCTTGCGGCCGTACTCCCCAGGCGGGATGCTTAACGCGTTAGCTCCGACACGGAACCCGTGGAAGGGTCCCACATCCAGCATCCACCGTTTACGGCATGGACTACCAGGGTATCTAATCCTGTTCGCTCCCCATGCTTTCGCTCCTCAGCGTCAGTAACAGCCCAGAGATCTGCCTTCGCCATTGGTGTTCTTCCCGATATCTACACATTCCACCGTTACACCGGGAATTCCAATCTCCCCTACTGCACTCTAGCCTGCCCGTACCCGGCGCAGATCCACCGTTAAGCGATGGACTTTCACACCAGGCGTGACAAACCGCCTACGAGCTCTTTACGCCCAATAATTCCGGATAACGCTTGCACCCTACGTATTACCGCGGCTGCTGGCACGTAGTTAGCCGGTGCTTATTCAAAAGGTACACTCACTTTCGCTTGCTCCCAATTAAAAGCGGTTTACAACCCGAAGGCCTTCATCCCGCACGCGGCGTCGCTGCATCAGGCTTTCGCCCATTGTGCAATATTCCCCACTGCTGCCTCCCGTAGGAGTCTGGGCCGTATCTCAGTCCCAATGTGGCCGGTCGCCCTCTCAGGCCGGCTACCCGTCGAAGCCTTGGTGAGCCATTACCTCACCAACAAGCTGATAGGACGCGACCCCATCTCATACCGCTAACGCTTTCCCAACAAAACATGTGAAATGTTGGAGCATCCGGCATTACCACCCGTTTCCAGGAGCTATTCCGGTGTATGAGGCAGGTTAGTCACGTATTACTCACCCGTTCGCCACTCTCACCATCAAGCAAGCTTGATGGATCCCGTTCGACTTGCATGTGTTAAGCACGCCGCCAGCGTTCATCCTGAGCCAGAATCAAACCCTCCACAAAAAAAATGAAGAGCCCAAAAAATGACCCTTAAATATAATTCATATTGACGGATTCGTTAAAAAACGAACCACACAAAAATCTCGGTACTCATTAAGCTAATCAAAGCACTCCACCAAAAAATGAAGCTCATACCGAACTGGCAATTAAAAAAGACTATAAAAAGTAGTACAAATACGCTCTTGAGTTCTCAAACCACCACCACACCAGACCTTTGAAGTCATCTCGAAGATTTCTTCTCGCTGTCGGGCAGCAAGAGGACAATTTACACGAGATGCCCCACCTGTGCAAATCATCCCTCGCTGGATTTTGACAAACGCTGCAATACAGCCGATATTTCGGCGTGTCGTATTTGCTGGTTTCTTCCATTCTTTGCTTTGCATACATCTCGAAGTCACCAAAATACCTCAAATATTTCTTCCCTTCGGCGTGTTGCAGGTTCACTTCAGCTGGGCTGCCGTAGACGCCGGCATATTGGCCACGGATTCTAATGGAATAGTTCGTCGTGGCTGCCCACACGCAGGAATACGGCAGTACCGCTGGATGTACGCCATATCAGCAGACAATCGAGACGGTTGTCGATGTGGCACTCGAGCACTCCACTCCAATCGCCAGTGAGCCTATGGGCACGATGCCTGCGCCGTAGCTCATCGCGAGACTCTTCGTTGTCTGCAAGTACGAGACGAATTACACGGCGTAGGCCCTCGGTGTCCATATGTTTCCTGGTCATTCTTTTCACATCGCGCTCAAAGCCTGAGGTGTATTCGGGAACGAGCATGGTCAGATTCCCAAAGAATCAAACATCTCGTCAGCGTTCTTGAAACGCTGACGTCCGGTCTGCGCGATCTCCTCCGCCTCACGAATCGCGGCGAGAGTCTGCTCATTGGGGATAGGCTCATAACTGAGGTTCAACGGAATACGACGTTCCCGCACCATCTGGCGATAGAACGCCCTTGTGACAGAGGAAAGATCGAAGCCGAAGTCCTCTGCGATATCAGAGGCCTTCAGTTTGGTCTCATCGTCCACTCGTACAGTAATAGTCGCCATGGTGCTATCAACCTTTACTTTCGTCTTACACTGTTTATCTATTGTCATACAATAGTGTAGTAATAGCAAGAGATATCAATTTTTCATCAAAGGTGAAGCTCATAAATGCGTTCTATTGCACTTCCACGAAGCAAACGAGACGCCTAGTGTATTCCGTGTGAAAGGCTGATGTACTCGCAATAGCGGAATAGCCGATAATATACATTATGTTCGCTTCTTTGCGAACACCGATAAAGGTTGTTTTTTTGTTTGTGGTGTGTGGGTATGAGTGAACCCCGGGTAGGTGTTCCTACTCGGGGTTCTGGTAACGTGTAAAGCGGCAACGTGCTACTCTCCCACACCCTAACGAGTGCAGTACCATCGCCGTGCTAGGTCTTAGCTTCCAGGTTCGGAATGGAGCTGGGCGTTTCCCCTAGGCTATGGTCGCCGCAAATCTTGAATTGTCATCCCCGTGTTACAGGAATGGTATGTGGCCGCTTGGGAACCGGATAGTGGACGCGATGTATATCGTTTGTGAATCAACAAGTGCTCCTTGTTGAAGTCATATTGCTAGAAGGACTTACGGTATCCATCCAACCCTAAAGTTGAATGAAGTATGATTGCCTTTCGACTGTTAGTACCGGTCAGCTCCACCCCTCACAGGGCTTCCACATCCGGCCTATCAACCATGTGTTCTACATGGAGTCTTCAGAGACTCAAGGTCTCACGGAATTCTAATCTTGAAGCAGGCTTCCCGCTTAGATGCTTTCAGCGGTTATCCCTTCCGAACGTAGCTAACCAGCCGTGCCGCTGGCGCGACAACTGGCATACCAGAGGTTCGTCCACCCAGGTCCTCTCGTACTATGGGCAGGTCTTCTCAAAATTCCAACGAGCGCAGAGGATAGAGACCAAACTGTCTCACGACGTTCTGAACCCAGCTCGCGTGCCGCTTTAATCGGCGAACAGCCGAACCCTTGGGACCTGCTACAGCCCCAGGATGCGACGAGCCGACATCGAGGTGCCAAACCATCCCGTCGATATGGACTCTTGGGAATGATCAGCCTGTTATCCCCGGGGTACCTTTTATCCGTTGAGCGATGCCGCGTCCGTACACCGGCACCGGATCACTATTTCCGACTTTCGTCCCTGCTCGACCTGTCAGTCTCACAGTCAAGCTCCCTTGTGCAATTACACTCAACACCCGATTGCCAACCGGGCTGAGGGAACCTTTGAGCGCCTCCGTTACTCTTTAGGAGGCAACCGCCCCAGTTAAACTACCCGCCAGGCACTGTCCCTGATGTGGATAACACATCGAGGTTAGATATCAAATGAGAACAGAGCGGTATTTCAATTGTTGACTCCACTCGAGTTGGCACCCAAGCTTCAAAGTCTCCCGCCTATGCTACACAGTTCGCACCTAATACCAATACCAAGGTATAGTAAAGGTCCCGGGGTCTTTTCGTCCTTCTGCGCTTAACGAGCATCTTTACTCGTACTGCAATTTCGCCGAGCTCCTGGTCGAGACAGTGGGGAAGTCGTTACGCCATTCGTGCAGGTCGGAACTTACCCGACAAGGAATTTCGCTACCTTAGGATGGTTATAGTTACCACCGCCGTTTACCGGGGCTTAAATTCACTGCTTCGCCGAAGCTGACAGATCCTCTTAACCTTCCGGCACCGGGCAGGCGTCAGTGCATATACAGCGACTTTCGTCTTCGCATGCACCTGTGTTTTTGGTAAACAGTCGCTACCCCCTGGTCTGTGCCACCCGCTACAGCTCGCTCCGTGAAGAAGTCCACCGAGACGGGTCTCCCTTATACCGAAGGCACGGGAGTAATTTGCCGAGTTCCTTGACCAGGATTCGCTCGATCGCTTTGGTATTCTCTACCTGACCACCTGTGTTGGTTTAGGGTACGGGCGGCTAACAACCTAACACCGAAGTTTTTCTTGACAGCCTGGATCGCCGAGTTCGGGCTAAAAAGCCCCCATCATCACACCTCGGGCTATATCTGGCGGATTTACCTACCAGACACCCTGCGTGCTTAACCACGGAAAACCACCTCCGCAGCCGGTTACCATTCTGTGTCACTCCTGTGCTGTCCTACTGTAAGGGAAGGTCCCAACCCGAAAACCATCAACAACCCGAAGGTTGCCTCAAGTCAACGAGGAGGTTAGTACCCCAAATCTCGGATTTGACGGTTAAAAGCCGGTAGGAGAATATCAACTCCTTCATCCATTCGACTACGCCTGTCGGCCTCGCCTTAGGACCCGACTAACCCAGGGACGATGAACGTGGCCCTGGAACCCTTAGTCATCCAGCGTGGGAGATTGTCACTCCCATTTCGCTACTCATGTCTGCATTCTCACTTCTGTACAGTCCACGGCTGAGTTCCCTCGCCGCTTCGCCCCGTACAGAACGCTCTCCTACCCATTAGCCATAAGACTAATGTCGCGTCTTCGGTGGTGTGCTTGAGCCCCGCTACATTGTCGGCGCGGAACCACTAGACCAGTGAGCTGTTACGCACTCTTTCAAGGGTGGCTGCTTCTGAGCCAACCTCCTGGCTGTCTATGCGACTCCACATCCTTTCCCACTTAGCACACGCTTAGGGACCTTAGACGACGATCTGGGCTGTTTCCCTTTTGACTACGAAGCTTATCCCCCGCAGACTCACTGCCGTTGTAAACTTCACAGGTATTCGGAGTTTGGCTGCTGTTGGTACCCGATATGGGCCCGCAAGCATCCAGTAGCTCTACCCCCTGGAAGCAATAAAACGACGCTGCACCTAAATGCATTTCGGAGAGAACCAGCTATCACGGAATTTGATTGGCCTTTCACCCCTAACCCTAAGTCATCCCCTCAGTTTTCAACCTAAGTGGGTTCGGTCCTCCACGCGGTCTTACCCGCGCTTCAACCTGCTCAGGGCTAGATCATCCCGCTTCGGGTCCAGGACATGCGACTAAAACGCCTTTTAAGACTCGCTTTCGCTACGGATCCCCCACCCGGGTTAACCTTGCCACATATCACTGACTCGCAGACTCATTTTTCGATAGGCACGCCGTCACCCCGAAAGGCTCCGACGGTTTGTAAGCACATGGTTTCAGAAACTATTTCACTCCCCTCCCGGGGTACTTTTCACCTTTCCCTCACGGTACTTGTACGCTATCGGTCAGATTGAAATATTTAGGCTTATCCAACGGTCTGGACGGATTCGCACGGGATTCCTCGAGTCCCGTACTACTTGGGAGAAGCAATCAACAGACAACGCGCGTTCGACTACGGGGCCATCACCCTCTTCGGCCAGGTTTTCAATCCTGTTCGTCTCACACATTGTTTTTTTACTGTTGCCGGCCTCATCAGCGACCGGACATACTTTCCCACGACACCGACTGCGCAACGCCTGACAGCTATCACACGCAACCGGTTTAGCCTGATCCGCTTTCGCTCGCCACTACTCACGGAATATCTTTTCCTGCAGGTACTGAGATGTTTCACTTCCCTGCGTACCCCCCGCATTAAGCGGTACCACCCCATAACGGGTGGTGTGTTTCCACATTCAGAAATCCTCGGATCAAAGCCCTGTTGGCGGCTCCCCGAGGCTTATCGCAGCCTCATACGTCTTTCATCGGTTCAATCTGCCAAGGCATCCACCATATGCCCTTGCAAGCAACACATACGAACATACATATGCCCTGCCGCAAGCCTTTACTAGCTTATTCCTAGACAACAAATCATCACACTAATTGATCATAAACGATCGACACGGACTCTATACAGAGCCCGATCGAAATATACAGCAAGCAGTAAAACTGCTTGCTCGCGTCCACTATCCAGTTCTCAAGCTGCCACCGCACCAGGCGTATCAACCAACCACAACAATGGAAAGTATCAACGACAGGGCGTCGAATCGCCGAGTGGCAATCCGGGAGCCCAAAAGCGTATCTGCACAATACAGTCTTCATTAACTGATCCACACCAGTACGCCATCACACACAACAACCTGCTGCGCTGATGACCTGTTCGCCACAAACCGTGGCTTAAATTCTCCGTAGAAAGGAGGTGATCCAGCCGCACCTTCCGGTACGGCTACCTTGTTACGACTTAGTCCCAATCACGAGTCTCACCTTAGACGGTTCCCTCCAAAAAGGTTAGGCCACCGGCTTCGGGTGCTACCCACTTTCATGACTTGACGGGCGGTGTGTACAAGGCCCGGGAACGCATTCACCGCGACGTTGCTGATTCGCGATTACTAGCGACTCCGCCTTCATGGAGCCGAGTTGCAGGCTCCAATCCGAACTGAGACCGGTTTTAAGAGATTCGCTTCATGTCGCCATGTTGCATCTCGTTGTACCGGCCATTGTAGCATGCGTGAAGCCCTAGACGTAAGGGGCATGATGATCTGACGTCATCCCCACCTTCCTCCGAGTTAACCCCGGCGGTCCCTTGTGAGTTCCCACCATAACGTGCTGGCAACACAAGGCGAGGGTTGCGCTCGTTGCGGGACTTAACCCAACATCTCACGACACGAGCTGACGACGACCATGCACCACCTGTGAATCGGCCCCGAAGGGAAACCCCATCTCTGGGGCTGTCCGAAACATGTCAAGCCTAGGTAAGGTTCTTCGCGTTGCATCGAATTAATCCGCATGCTCCGCCGCTTGTGCGGGCCCCCGTCAATTTCTTTGAGTTTTAGCCTTGCGGCCGTACTCCCCAGGCGGGATGCTTAACGCGTTAGCTCCGACACGGAACCCGTGGAAGGGTCCCACATCCAGCATCCACCGTTTACGGCATGGACTACCAGGGTATCTAATCCTGTTCGCTCCCCATGCTTTCGCTCCTCAGCGTCAGTAACAGCCCAGAGATCTGCCTTCGCCATTGGTGTTCTTCCCGATATCTACACATTCCACCGTTACACCGGGAATTCCAATCTCCCCTACTGCACTCTAGCCTGCCCGTACCCGGCGCAGATCCACCGTTAAGCGATGGACTTTCACACCAGGCGTGACAAACCGCCTACGAGCTCTTTACGCCCAATAATTCCGGATAACGCTTGCACCCTACGTATTACCGCGGCTGCTGGCACGTAGTTAGCCGGTGCTTATTCAAAAGGTACACTCACTTTCGCTTGCTCCCAATTAAAAGCGGTTTACAACCCGAAGGCCTTCATCCCGCACGCGGCGTCGCTGCATCAGGCTTTCGCCCATTGTGCAATATTCCCCACTGCTGCCTCCCGTAGGAGTCTGGGCCGTATCTCAGTCCCAATGTGGCCGGTCGCCCTCTCAGGCCGGCTACCCGTCGAAGCCTTGGTGAGCCATTACCTCACCAACAAGCTGATAGGACGCGACCCCATCTCATACCGCTAACGCTTTCCCAACAAAACATGTGAAATGTTGGAGCATCCGGCATTACCACCCGTTTCCAGGAGCTATTCCGGTGTATGAGGCAGGTTAGTCACGTATTACTCACCCGTTCGCCACTCTCACCATCAAGCAAGCTTGATGGATCCCGTTCGACTTGCATGTGTTAAGCACGCCGCCAGCGTTCATCCTGAGCCAGAATCAAACCCTCCACAAAAAAAATGAAGAGCCCAAAAAATGACCCTTAAATATAATTCATATTGACGGATTCGTTAAAAAACGAACCACACAAAAATCTCGGTACTCATTAAGCTAATCAAAGCACTCCACCAAAAAATGAAGCTCATACCGAACTGGCAATTAAAAAAGACTATAAAAAGTAGTACAAATACGCTCTTGAGTTCTCAAACCACCACCACACCAGCAAGCTTTCCAACTCCCTTGAGGAGATGTCCGCCGTGCTGAGCAGCGAGTAATAAACTTACCCTGATGAGGGTAGATATGCAAATTGATAGGCGCACTGAAGCCTGGGAGCCTTGGTATTCCAAGCTTCCATCGGCGTGTTGATTTGAAGCAACAAATCTCAACAACACCAGATTATCGCCTTGTTCTCGGGAATATTGGATTGCTTAATTTCTCAGCACGGCGTGTCGAGCTCGAGATACGACCACCTCTATACCGTTGTGACGTTGATATACGACATAAAGGCATTATGGCGTTCACAAACGAGGTGGTAATACAGCCATATGAGCAAGAACATAGCAATACTTACCGGAGCAGGAATTTCAACCTCCGCAGGAATACCCGACTTCCGTGGACCTCAAGGCGTCTGGACTAAGCACCCTGAACAGATGAGCGTTTATGACATCGATGCTTTTATGACTAATAAGGAAGAACGCGAATACTCCTGGCGGTGGCAAAAAGAGTCACCCGTATGGAATGCACAACCTGGAGTTGCGCACAAAGCCCTGCTGCGTTTGGAACAGGCGGGCTTGTTGACTCTGCTGGCAACACAGAATTTCGATGCACTTCACGAAAAAGCAGGTAATTCGCCAGACCTCATCGTGAACCTCCACGGTTCTATCGGTACCTCACACTGTCTGAAGTG
Organism: Bifidobacterium sp.; assembly: GCF_022647885.1. Taxonomy (NCBI): domain Bacteria; kingdom Bacillati; phylum Actinomycetota; class Actinomycetes; order Bifidobacteriales; family Bifidobacteriaceae; genus Bifidobacterium; species Bifidobacterium sp. The sequence goes on from NZ_JALCLM010000001.1 coordinate 184,998, forward strand.
CCATGCACAGTACGACACAGCAGAGATTATGAATCATTTAGATGAAGAGCCTGACCCACACTGTCATCGTCAGCTCCCCTACCGTTCAAATATGACATGTGGCGGCATACTCAAAACCGATGTGGTGTATTTCGGAGAAGCACTTCCCGAGGGTGCCATGGAAAAAAGCATGCGTTTGGCCACATCCGCAGATGAGTTTTGGGTTATAGGCAGCACCTTAGAAGTATTCCCCGCTGCATCATTAGTGCCAGTCGCTGCTCAAGCTGGTGTGCCAATCACCATTATGAATATGGGAAGCACTCAATACGATTCATTGGCAACAAGGCTCATTCGTGAACCAATACAAGATGCCTTACCTCGTTTAGTATCCGACACTATTAGTGAATCTGAGTCTAATAACAACTAAAGGAGACCACCCACACCAACCGTCTTGGTTTTTCGGTGTGGGTAGTCCCCCCCCCCTAATGCATCAGTAGATTTCAGGTATCAGTAGGTCTGCTCGACTCGGAAACCTTCTGATCGCAAGGTATCTAGTACCTGAGCAATATGGTCAGGGCCATTCGTCTCGACCGTAACCTCAAGCAGAACCCCATTGCGATAATGCCCAGAAGCCTTGAACTGATCATGATTCAACTCAATAACATTCGCTCTCAAACCTGCTAGCAATGTAGCTATTTTCGCAAGCTGACCAGGAATATCAGGCAGTTCAACACCGAATTGCATGATTCTCCCGCGTGAAATCATCCCTCGCTGAATAACCGCACCAATAGTAACTGTATCGATGTTGCCGCCTGAAACAATCGGGACCACCACATGAGGTCCTGGTTCAGACTGGAATACTTGAGATTGCAAATCCAACTGTGCCAGAGCAGCCAAAGGAACAGCGCCCGCTGCCTCAACAACCAACTTATGCTTCTCAAGCATCAACAAAATCATCTCAGAAATATCGCGCTCAGTAACCTGCACCAAATCGTCCAAGTATTGCTGCAGTAGAGCGAAAGTGAGATCTCCCGGGCGTTTTACGGCAACGCCTTCAGCTGCAGTATTGACCTGATCCGCCTCAACAACATGGCCAGCTGTAAACGATTCTCTCCACGCAGGCGATCCAACAGGTGTTGCGCCAATCACACGGACATCAGGACGGAAAGTTTTCACCGCCAGCGCTACACCAGCCGCTAGGCCGCCGCCGCCCATCGGCACAACGATGTCAGTGACATCAGGCACATCTTCGAGTATCTCCATAGCAATTGTGCCTTGCCCACAAAGCACTTGATAATCGTCGAATGGATGAACAAAAGTCATATGCCGTTCTTGTGAAAGCTGCTGAGCATAGGCAAAGCTTTCGTCGAAGACATTACCGTGCAGTACTACCTCAGCTCCATATGCCCGAGTGGAATCAACTTTAAGAGGAGGAGTAATTTGTGGCATCACAATTGTCGCCTGAGCTCCTCGCTCACGGGCAGCGAAAGCAACACCTTGAGCATGGTTTCCAGCAGATGCGGTAACAATACCTTTATCGAGAGCTTCTTGAGATAAGGATGCAATCTTGTTGTATGCTCCGCGCAGTTTGAAAGAGCCTGTAATTTGAAGATTCTCAGGCTTCAGCAGAGTGCGATGACCATTTCGTGTGCTCAGAATTTCAGATTCTTCGATTCGCGTATGACGCACCGTGCCTTTAAGTCGCTGCACTGCAGCAAGCAGTTCGGCACGATGATCGCATGAGAGAAACTTTTGGACTTCGTCGCTTTGCATGCCACTCATTATCACGCCCACGCATGACGAGCTTAGCCAATAGAGTCCGGCATGTTCACTAAGTGGACGTAATTACTGGCAATAACCAGTGCCCTTAGCTCCAGCAGAAGGCTTGCAACGAGGCAGTTCCTTAGCCCTTGCGCTAAGAAAAGTCAAGACCTATTCAAAGCACTCGCGCTCTGCTAGATTGCTAGATTGATTGCGCTTCCTGCCAGTGTTGCAATAAGCAATCAGCTACTGAGAACGGCATTTACAACGAAGTGCACATGAGTTATGGCTAAGAGAATATTCGGGTAAGGGAAATATGATGAACACGAACACACACCACAGGCACAGCTCAAATATGGTCCGACGTCTGACCGTGACGGTTTTGGCTGGACTAAGCGTTATCGCTTTAACTGCGTGCTCAGGTACTGGGCAATCAGCCACATCCTCTGACGCAACGTCTAAGACTTCAGGCAATTTTCCCGTCAGTATTAAGCACGCGTATGGCACCACAACGATTGAGCAACAGCCCTCACGCGTATCAACTATTGGTTGGACGAATCAGGATGCCGTCATCGCTCTAGGAGTTGTTCCAGTTGATATGCCCAAAATTACTGATGGAGCAGCAGGAGACAGTGGCATTTTGCCTTGGACCGAAAGCGCGCTCAAGAAACTAGGAGCCACAGGCGATAAGGCGCCGAAACTGCATGACGAAAGCGACGATATAGATACAGAGGCCATTGCTTCCACTAGCCCTGACGTCATTATTGGTATTCAATCAGGCATCTCCAAGGCTCAGTACCAGACGATGAGCAAAATAGCTCCGACCATCGCATACCCAGGGAAAGCGTGGGCAGCGCAATGGAGAGAAGTCCTTGAATTGAGCGGAAAAGCACTCGGGAAAGAAAGTGAAGCAAAACAAGTGATCGCCGACGATGAGGAAGCAATCAGTAAGGCAGCGGCAGCTCACCCAGATCTCAAAGGCAAAAACGCTTCAGTAATGTATTTCGATACCACCAAACTCTCGACCATCAGTGTGTATACCACTGCCGATACTAGGCCAGCTTTCCTCGAAGATTTGGGACTACAAACTCCCTCTTCAGTCAAGAAGATATCGAATTCTACCGATTCCTTCTATAAAGATATCGCTGCTGAAAACGTCGACCAATTCAACGACGTGGATATCATTGTGACCTACGGAGACAGCACCACACTCAGCACGCTGCAAAAAGACCCGCTGATCTCGCAAATTCCTGCGGTTAAGCGCGGTTCTGTAGTAGTTATTGACTTGAACTCTGCGCTCGGCAGCGCAATCGCACCTTCTGCACTGTCAATTCCATCAACAGTGGACGATTACGCCAGCGAACTCGCAACAGCCGCCGCAAAAGTCAGTTGAGGTTAGCCAAGCGTTAAGCAATTGGAGTGTGGCAATACCATCACCACTGCAATGAAGAAAGGAAGGAAAGCCAAGCGATATGAATGCGCACTATCAGCATGGAGAAGCGAAATCTAGTACGGGCCGCTATGTGATGTATCTGCTGATTGCATTGATAACATTGGCTTTCTTGGCTGTCGCCTCAATCGCCATTGGCTCACGCTCTGTGCCCTTGTCCGAAGTGTTGCACATTCTCAGCGATTCAAACGTAAACGGAGTCTCTGCACAAGCAGTTCGTCTACGTATCCCTCGCATGCTGCTAGGTGTTCTTGTCGGTATTGCTCTTGCTGCAGCAGGCACACTGCTCCAAGGAATGACGCGGAATCCACTGGCAGACCCGTCAATACTTGGTCTTAACGGAGGAGCTGCGTTTGCGATAGTTCTTTCTATGGCAACGGTCGGATTAAGTGCTCCAATTCAATACGTTTGGGTCGGTATGCTTGGCTCTTGTATTGCTGCCGTATGCGTATGGTTTCTTGGGTCACTCGGAGCTACGGGGGCTACCCCTTTAAAGATGACACTAGCTGGCGCTGTTGTTGCCGCCATGCTGTCATCTGCAACTTCAGCGATATTATTGCCACGCATTGATGTCATTTCCTCTTACCGTTTTTGGCAGGTTGGTGGCTTATCCGGTGCACGTTTCTCACTGATGCTACCGATAGTCCCTATTGTGCTCGTCGGCGTTGTAATTGCAATATTCTGCCTTCCAGGATTGAATGCACTGGCAATGGGCGACGATATGGCTTTAGGACTGGGAAGTAAAGTCCGCGTGGTGCGCGCTGCTGCTTGGGTCTCGGCAGTAATACTGTCAGCGAGCGCCACAGCCTTAGCGGGACCTATTGGTTTTGTAGGCTTGGTAATTCCGCACGCCGCCAGATTGTTAGTCGGCTCTGACTACAGAAAGATATTTGGACTTTCCATGGCGTTTGGTCCTGTTCTGTTGGTGGCTTCAGACACCATCGGACGTGTGCTCACTCGTCCTACTGACGTTGAAGTCGGCATTATCACCGCTCTTATCGGTGCGCCCTGTTTTATATTGCTGGTTCGTCGGCGCAAGTTACAACAGATCTAGGAAAGTTTAGGAGGGGACCTTAAGTGGTGGCACATCCGATTGGGACAAGGGCTATAACCTACCTGACGCCTTCTGTACAAGTGCGCATGCATCGGAGGCGACGAACAGTAGTGGTGTGCTGCATCCTCGGCGCTTTGGGACTTGCTCTGCTGTATCTCGATATCACTTATGGAACCGTGATGTACAGCTTCGATCAACTATTACGGGTTATATCTGGCGAACAACTCCCAGGTGTCTCCTTTGCACTTGGAGAGCTGCGCATCCCTCGCTCACTTACCGCTCTCATTTGTGGCGCAACCTTCGGATTAGCGGGTTCTTGTTTTCAACATCTTCTTCGTAATCCTCTCGCCAGTCCCGACATCATTGGCATCACCTCCGGAGCGAATACTGCAGCGGTGTTCGGCATAGTGGTGCTGGGTCTTTCTGGTATTGAACTCAGTGCCTTAGCGATAGCGGGAGGCCTTATTACAGCAGCAGTGGTTTCTGGATTGACGTGGCAAGGCCGACTTTCACTGGGGCGTCTCATCCTCATAGGCATTGCATTTGGAGCCATGCTTGATGCGGTGAGCTCTTGGATGTTAGTACATGCCGATCAATGGGATATACAGTCGGCATCCCGCTGGCTCACTGGTAGCCTATCGGGAACGCAATGGAGCGACGTGCTGCTGTCAGGCTGTGCCCTGCTGCTTGGTGGAGTCGCACTGATGCCTCTCTCAAGGAGACTGAATATCCTTCGCCTCGGTGATGATCTCGCAGCCGGACTCGGGGTACGTGTGGGGCTCTCGCAAATTGCTATCGTCATTGTCGCTGTGGCTATGCTGTCGGTCGCTACCGCTGCAGTAGGGCCAATCGCGTTCGTCTCATTCCTCTCCGGCCCGATTGCTAGACGTATCAGTGGATACGCCAATTCGGCACTCATGGAATCGGCGCTGGTTGGAGCTTGCTTAGTGTTGGGATCCGATATTTTGGCTCAGCATGTAGCTGCGGAACAGATGCCTGTTGGGGTCATTACCAGCGTGGTTGGTGGACCGGTTTTGGTATTGCTGATGACCATTTCGGCAAAGAAGGGGAACCTAGAATGAGCGATACACCACATCACACTAGTGACAATGCCTTGGCCGCAGCTAGCGAGCGCCTAGCACCACGCAATAGCGACCATATGCACGCTAAGCACGTTTCGCTTGCTTATGGCGCTCATCTTGTCGTCAATGATATTGATTTAGATATCAAACCAGGTTCTATCGGAGCAATTATCGGCCCGAATGGGTGTGGCAAATCAACATTCTTGCGCGCTTTAGCTCGTTTATTGAAAACTCAGAAGGGCACAGTGCTGCTCAACGGCAGTGATATTGCGTCAATGCCCACTAAAAAGGTAGCTACGAAAGTGGGCTTGTTGCCACAGTCATCGATAGCGCCCGAGGGAATCACTGTGAGCGATTTAGTGTCACGGGGACGGTATCCATATCATCGCTTCGGCACGTCGTGGTCCCAAGACGATCAACGTGCTGTGGATCATGCTTTGCATGCTACTGGCATGGCTGATTTTGCCGACCGAGCGGTTGATGAACTTTCAGGAGGACAGCGTCAACGAGCATGGATTGCACTGACTTTGGCTCAGCAAACAGGGATTCTATTGCTTGATGAACCCACGACCTACCTTGACGTTGCATATCAACTCGAAGTACTCGATTTGCTGTGTGACTTGAACACCAGCGAAGGAACCACCATTGTCATGGTGTTGCATGATGTTAACCTCGCCGCGCGATATGCAGACTGGCTGCTCGCTATGCGTGATGGTCAACGTGCAGCGCTAGGAGCTCCGTCTGCGATACTCACACAATCGCTGATTCAAGAGGTTTTTGGTATACACGCTGCAGTACTCGAAGACCCTGTCAGCGGCACCCCGATGATGATTGCTGACCAGAGTCACTCTCTCAAGGGACGACGCACTCAGGATTAGGACTCTAACGCAACACTTCCATACCCAGATCACCACAACACCGATATATATAGCACGAAAGGTTTGATGATGAATTCCCAGAATTCTCAGAATGCTGAGGCTCCAAAACAACCTCCTGCATTTCGCCCGTATAAAGTTCGGGTAGCACGCACTGAACGCCTCTCATCAAGTTTTCAACGGATAGTATTCCAAGGCGACGATCTGCAATACATCGGTACAGACGGCTACGATCAACGCATCAAAATCTTGCTGCCGCTTCCAGGTAGCAAGTGGTCTGACCCGCAGCTATTCGACGAGGAATCTCTTGCGAAGGGCTTGTGGTGGGAACAATGGCGAGCGTTGGCAGTACAAGATCGCAATCCGATTCGCACCTACACGATACGCCAGGCGGACCCTGTGCAACGTCGTCTCAGCATTGATTTCGTGCTCCACGATAACTCCGGGCCTGCAGGACTCTTTGCTCAGCAGGCAGTCGTTGGGGATGAAGTGGTTATCGTTGGGCCAGATCGACGATCCGATAATTCTGCTATCGGTATCGATTTTCATCCAGGTCGAGCTAGCACCTTGCTGCTGGTAGGGGATGAGACGGCAGTCCCAGCAATTGGAGGAATCCTCGAAGGATTGGCAAACTCGGGTTGGAGTGGCTCTGGCCTAGCATTGTTGGAAGTTCCTGAGCAAGACGACATCAACATACCGTTAGTGAAACCTCAAGATTTTGCAATTGATTGGGTCAGCCGCTCCTCCCCTGAGAGCGCCTCGCCTATCGTCCACGGAGATTCACTAATCAGGCGAGTTGAAGACTACGCCGCCGCACACAGCACAATGTTTAGTAATGATGGTGAAAACAACCTTGCCTCAAACACTCATGCTTTCACAGACATCAATGTTGACAAAGAGCTGCTCTGGGAAGTCCCTGAACAGCCTCAACATGACGGCTTCTATGCCTGGATGGCAGGAGAAGCAGCAACTATGCGAACTCTTCGAAAAATCTTGGTTCGAGACTACGGAGTAAACCGCAAGAGGGTCGCCTTTATGGGGTATTGGCGGGCTGGGAAAGCAGAGATGTGACCGCTTACCTTCTGGATACATTCATGGATATATTCATGACGTGTCCGCTGCAAACCACAGCGCTCACAGTTGATATGCAAAAGCTTCCCAAGGTGCTAGTTTCCCAGTGAAGAGTGCAGATATGGTTTGTCCCTTGGGATAATTGCTGATGAGCAAATTCTCCTCGTCGATCGACATACCTGACTCTACTGGGAACGCTATAGGATCAAGGCCCAGTGCTGCTGCAGTTTGCGGCGGAATGAAGGCAGTGCGGCCAGTAAGGTTCGCCACTACAACCACATGCGATAGCTCAGTGGTATCTGAAAGATCAAATCCTTCTAGCGAGCGTACAAAAGCATATACACGCTTATCGTCTCCATCAAGTAAGGTCCAGCTACCTGCAGAGATCACAGGGTTGATGTGACGGAGATGAATTAGATCTTTATAGAATGCCAAAACTGAGTTGGGATCACGCAGCTCATCGAGCGCATTGATGTCTTCTTTATTCGAATTAACCGGAAGCCACGGTGCTGTGGTCGCATCTTCATCAGTGAAACCAGCATATATAGTGGAATCCCACTGCATCGGAGTACGCGCATTATCTCGGCTTCGCCTACCAAGCGCCTCAAGCATCTGATCGTGTGTAGAAAGTTTCATTGCCAGCACGCGAAGCCTGTATAAGTCCAAAGACTCAATGTCGCGATATTGATCAAGTGCTGTGAAACCAGCATTAGTCATACCAAGCTCTTCACCCTGATAGATATATGGCGTTCCGCGATGCATATGCAACACCAACGCCAGAGCCTTTGCAGAGAGCGAGTGCAGCTGCTCGGTAGTGGTATCTCCCCAGCGCGATACCACACGCGGTTGGTCGTGGTTATTGAAAAACAAACTTGCCCAGCCAGAATCTTTCACCGCTTCCTGTTCGCTGGCCATAATGCGTTTGAGCGGCACAATATCTAGTGGAAGAGGATTCCACTTGCTGCCCCTCGCATCAAATTCAACATGATGGAAGAGGAACAACATATCGAGCTCATGGTTCGATGGATCGGTTATCGCACGATTACGATCAGGAGTAATTCCAGGTGCTTCACCAACAGTGAGGAAGCCCTCTCTGCCCGCGAAAACTTCCTGACGCATCTCCTTAAGAAACTCATCCAACCGTGGGCCATCAGCCATCACAATTTGTGCATTGGCATATCCATCCTCACCAGGCACTCCATCTGGCAATTCCCCATCAACGCCAATAGGTTTGGAGATCAGCGTAATGACATCCATACGGAAACCGTCAATACCACGGTCAAGCCACCAATTCATCATGTCATACACAGCTTGTCGCACAGCAGGATTTTCCCAATTGAGATCTGGCTGTTTCTCAGAAAATGAGTGAAGATAGTATTCGTTGCGCTCGGGAGAATACTCCCAAGCAGAGCCGCCGAAGTCTGATCCCCAATTATTTGGTTCAGACCCTGGAACGCCAGGCGTATGACCTTCCTTGGCGGGCCGCCACCAGTACCAATCGGCATAGGGTGCAGTGCCTCTACGAGATGCTTCGAACCAACTATGTTCGTCAGAAGTATGATTCACGACTAAATCAATAATGATTCGCATGCCACGCTCGTGCACAGCATCAATAAGATCGTCCATGTCATACAAAGTGCCAAACATCGGGTCTATATCTTGATAATCAGAGATATCGTAACCGTTGTCGTCTTGTGGTGACTTATACACAGGACTCAGCCAGAGCACATCGACACCCAAGTCTGCCAGATAATCGAGCCTGCTGATAATCCCTCTGAGATCACCTATACCGTCGCCGTTAGTATCTTGGAAACTGCGTGGGTATATCTGGTACACCACGGCATTCGCCCACCACGGATTGTTAGTGGCCCCATTGGTACGAATTGAATCCGGTAGGAATTCACGCTGCTCACTTGTCATGACCGTCCATCTCGCATAACCAACAACAATCAGTACACCTTCGTTGCAGGTAGCAGCAGCGCAAACAGCAAGCCCATCTTCGTAGAGGCCTTGCGTCTGAGCACATACAACAACCTGCGAGAAGGTAAGCCTACAACATTCAATTCGCAAACATGCAGAGCAACGCTCTGTGTCGAGAATCAGTGACTATTTTCTACGCTAGCCACCGCAGATTCGGCATTTAAATAACCGATTAGACGATGAAGCGCGGCAGGATTTTGTAAGCGGGTATGCGCTTTGGTGAGTCCTTGACCAATTTTTATAGTCCAAGTATCTTCCGGCATCACTGCAAACATAGTTTCATCAGTGCTGTCATCTCCAACAGCCATCATAAAGTCGTAAGCGCCGCTATTCACCAAAGGTCTTACAGCTTGCCCTTTGCTCGTAGAAACTGGGCAAACTTCAACAACCATGGCATTTTCCATAACCATCAAGCCAAGTTTGCCTGTCACCATACGCAAGGCTTCGAGAAGCTTAACTTTCTCGTTTTCTGCCACGCGTTGATCGCTGAGTCGATAATGCCAAGCTATAGCATCATCTTTCTGCTCAATTAGTGAATTTGGCACCGTGGCAACAGCCTGCTCCAATATTGGCTGAATGGTTTTCTTCCACTCTTGTGCATCTGGAAGATTGAGAGCGCGGACCCAACCCTTACTCCAAGTCTCTTCTGGATCGATACCTTCAGGGCTTGCACCCACATCGGGATATTTCCAGAACCAAACGCCATGCTCAGCAATCAGCCCAACCGGCAAATCAGAGAACCAGTCGTTCATGGTCTCGTGGCCACGTCCAGAAACGATAATCATATCGACTCCAGGTTGAGAAGCAATGCTGCGCATCAATTCTTTTAGAGCTCTTGTGGGTTTCGCCCGATCTGGTGTGCGGGCTAAGGGAGTCAGGGTACCGTCATAATCAAACATCACCAGTCGACGCTTCGCTTTACGCCACTGATCCATCAGATCGTTGCGTTGACTCATGCGCAGACGCTTGTCCGCAGAACTGACATCTGCGACTTGTTCAAGTGCAGAAATGAATCCCGCACACCATGTAGCAGCGGTACGCGCTTTCAAACGAGCTTGCATGGCAATATTGCGCCTGGTTGACTCTTCAGCGCTGGTTTCTAGTGCATCATGCAGAGCTTCGCACACAGCTTCTGTGTCATAAGGGTTCGCGATGAAAGCCTCGGACAGCTCCGCAGCTGCACCACACATATCCGATAACACCAGAGAACCGTCACGCCCGTCATGGCATGCTAAATATTCCTTGGCGACTAAATTCATACCGTCACGCAGTGGCGTTACTAGCGCAACATCTCCGGCTGCGTAGATGCCACATACAGGTTTAATCGGTAACGATCGCGTGATGTAGTGAATAGGCGACCATGAGAGCAGCGAGTATTTGCCATTAATTTGTCCAACGAGTTGATCGACCTGCTCTTTCAAGCGTTTATAAGTATCGACGTTCTCTCTTGATGGTGTAGCTAGCAGATAATAGGTCACATGCCCTGCCCACTCCGGGTATTTCTCTAGCATCCGTTGATAGGCACGTAAACGTTCAGGGATTCCTTTGGTGTAATCCAAACGGTCAACTGAAACAATGACCTTATTGGGTTTAGGAGAACCAGCCGCAGCGGATTTAGCGAGAGTTAACTCGGGGAGCTCCTCATGCGCATAGTGGCTCCACCAGCTGCCTTCCTTAGTGGAAGCTTCAGCAGCTGCATTACTCTCTGCAGTTAGCGAGCTCAAGAAACGACTATGTGGTCGCTTACCTGCTGCTTCTTCAATACCTCTTCGCATCATGCGTGCAAGATTCGAACGCGAAGTCCTACGATACAAGTTGTAATCAATGCCAATTGGGAAGGCATCAACAGCGGCATCATGCCCGTCAGGCATGGCGAAACGACCTTCTTTGTCACTGTGCTTATCCAGCAACAACTCCACTGAACCCTCAAAATTCTTCGCGTAGTCGACAGTATGGAAACCAACTAGGTCAGCTCCGAGCATGCCCTCAAGTATTTCTCTGCTCCACGGTAGTGAACGGAATATTTCTGGGCTCGGGAAAGGCACGTGCAAGAACCATCCGATAGAGGCATCAGGGAAGCGCTTGCGTAACATCTGTGGCAGCAACATCAGGTGGTAGTCCTGAATCCACACCTTGTCACCTTTACGCAGTAACGGTATTAATGTCTCCAAGAAGTGTTCATTAACTTCTTGGTATGTTTGCCAAGTGTCAGGATCAAAATTGGCTTCATGAGCAAAATCATGGAGTAATGGCCACATAGTGTCATTTGAAAATCCTGCGTAATACCCATCAACCTCGTGTTTACTGAGGAATATCGGCACACATCGACGGTCCTCATACTCTTGTCGAATACGATCAATTTCTTCATCAGTATGATCATCAGGATTGATACCGCTCCAACCAACCCAAATGCTGTCTTTATGTGCTTTGTGATATGGGCCAATTGCCGTTGCTAAACCACCAACATTTTGCCGGAGGGAATACGACCCGTCATCACTGATATCAAGAGACATCGGCAGTCTGTTCGATACGATTATCAGTCGTCCCACATTTCCTCGTTTCCGCGAACAGGGCACAGCCCTGCATGTTCTTGGGCACTCTCCATCTGTTGTTAAGCTATAGCACACAAGATTCACAGGCACACTACAAGCCTATGAGCTATAAACTCTGTGGAATATACGTGGAGCCTTACTCGCTATTAGGATTTTTTAGCTTTCTCAAGCTTAAGAGATTACGCGGTTCGCGCACTATCACGAGCTCCTCATAGCTGCGTACACTGGTGACCGCCACACTCGTCTCACAGATTTTGATACACCTTTTTCTTGGCACAAGTGAAGGTTCTCTACGATATTCACAGGCAAATCCGTTAACTCGCAACAAAAGACCTTCAATATATTGGATTCATGACGAAAATACAGTGAAATCTTGCCTGTTGGAGCATCGTTCTCCGTTTGTGTAGGGATTATGGCTACATCCAAGAGTAGGAGGAATAGCAGAATGGCGGAATTGCAAGGAAAACGCCAACTTGACGAAGCCTGTTTATTCACAAATCCCTACACAATCGTGAAATCCGTATAACAAGGCACGCGGAGCGGTCTGTATTGACTGCCACGCGTGCCCATGTGCGCTATGTGAGTTAAGATAATCACCGCTCTACCGAGAAACAACAGTTCAACAAATCCAAGAAACTGTGAAATCAGCAGGACGTATCCGCTTCACCCCTTCAGAGAGCGTAAACCAGTGCCTCCCACGCAGAGAGCTTCCCGGTAAGTAGTGAAGCTGCAGTTTTCTCTTGTGCATAGTTGCTAATCAGCACCTTACTTGGGTCGACAGCACCAAGCGATGTAGTCATCATTCCCGCCTGATCGATACCGAGCAGCTGCGCAGTCTGCTCAGGAATCTGAGCACTACGGGAAGAAAGATTGACCACTACGAGAAGACGCTCCCCTGTGGATTCGAGCTCTCTGGTGAAGGCATACACCTGTGCATCGCCTTCATCCAACAGATGCCACGAACCAGCAGCAACCACAGGATTCTTATGGCGCAATTCAATGAGTTTGCGGTAAAACGCTAGAACAGAGTCTTCGTCTCTGCTTTCCGCAGCTGCATTGATGGTCGCATGGTTTGGATTTACAGAGATCCACGGCTCCTTCGGTGCGTACGATGCTGTGAAACCTGCATATGTGGTTGAATCCCATTGCATCGGAGTACGCGCATTATCTCGGCTCATCACAGCCATACCATGCAGCATTGAGGCTGAATCTTGAACTTGTGCCTCTTCTACGCGCTGATGATATAGATTGATTGATTCGAGATCACGATATTGATCGAGTCTGGTAAAACCGGCGTTCGTCATTCCGAGTTCTTCACCCTGATAGATATAGGGAGTGCCACGATGCAGATGAAGCAATAAACCAAGCGCCTTGGCTGACAAGTCGCGTAACTCTTCAGTGGAGGTATCTCCCCACCGAGACACAATACGAGGCTGATCATGATTGTCGAAGTAGAGACTTGCCCAACCCGCTTGGCGCACAGCTTCCTGTTCACGAGACATGATGTCTTGCAACTTCGGCACCTCAAATGGCAGCACATTCCACTTGCTACCTTCCTGATCAATGCTGAGATGATCGAAGAGGAACAACATATCAAGCTCATGGTTTGCAGGATCAGATATCACTCCTGTGCGCTCAGGTGACAACCCTGGTGCTTCGCCAACAGTAATAACACCCTCGCGACCTTCGAATACATTCGCACGCATTTCCTTGAGGAATTCTTCTAGCCTTGGACCATCCGTGCAGAACGGGCCAGGATTCGAATAACCTTCTGGGCCGACCGGAGTATCTTCAAGCAAACTTCCAGCCTCGCCTGGCAATTTTCCGTTCTCGTCCATAACCTTAGAAATCATTACGATGACATCCATACGGAAACCATCGATGCCACGATCCATCCACCAGTTCATCATCGAATACACAGCCTGACGTAGGCTCTTGCTCTCCCAGTTCAGCTCAGGCTGTTTCTTGGAAAAGTTGTGCATAAAGTATTCTCCACGCTTGGGATCGTATTCCCATGCGGAACCACCAAAGCATGAACCCCAGCGATTTGGTTCAGCGCCTGGAGTGCCTGGTTCAAAACCAGGACGCGCTGGACGCCACCAGTACCAATCAGCATGCTCATCCTGAGGGTCGCGTGATGCTTGGAACCATGCATGCTCATCAGAAGTATGGTTGACCACCAAGTCCATCACGACTTTAATGCCTCTTGCATGAGCTTGAGCCAGCAACTCGTCCATATCCTCAAGGGTGCCGAAGAGCGGGTCAATATCTTGGTAATCCGAAATATCGTAGCCGTTATCATCTTGAGGAGACTTGTATACAGGGCTCAACCAAATCACGTCAACGCCGAGATCAGCCAGATAATCCAAACGAGAAGTGATGCCCTTGAGATCACCGAAACCATCACCATTAGAATCTTGGAAGCTTCTTGGATAGATCTGATAGACCACAGCATTTGTCCACCAGGGGTTTGGTGTTTCCCCATTCGTCCGAATTGAATCTGCGAGTGTGATTCGTTGGGAATTGGTCATTACAAATCCTTTCTTAGCTATACCTCTGTTGCAAAGCTCCTCGATGTGCACACAGCACTGCGAGACTTTCAGACTTGTGAGCGCGGGGTTTGGATTACTAACTCCACTCAGGATTGTGCGCTGTCAATGCTCTGAGAACACGGGAATACTTGTTTGTATTGCCATGTAGTGCAAGCGCTTGCTCACAGGCCGCACAACACCTAGCTGACTTCGCTGTCCTGCTGTCACCATCAAGATCTTTGCTTTTCCTCCTACAGTATGGCAACAACCGAATAACTTGGGATGCCTCGGCGCGTCTGGCAGTTGGAGCAAGTAAATCGCACACTCACTGTGGCCTTAAGAGTGTGCATAATGCTGCATGTGGAAGATGATTTTCGACGGGTTATGCAGCACTATGCACACTCTCGCCTCATTACTTACGCAGCATAGCGAGTTCAACAATAATCGGGCCCCTCCTATGTAGGAGGGGCCCGATTATGGCAAATACACTCGTGATTAAGTGAGCTGTATGTTTATGGGATCAGATTGGTGGGTGCTCATATCGCTTATGCGAAGCACAGCGCGCTGTACGGTTAACAACTCAGGCTTAGCGGGTACTTCACTTCGCCTGATGTCATGAACCATTGCGTAACGTATCACGACGTATGGCAATCGCTACGCGATTCTTACTATCGCCACAGCGATAGCCCTCGCGCCCTTTGCGGGCGCTCACTTCGCCTATGTGAAGCGCACCGCGCTTCACACTTAACGGGCTCAGCCTTTGCGGCTGCTCACTTCGCCTACGGACAGCCCACAGGGCTGTCCGCTTAACGGCTCAGCCCACAGGGCTGTTCGTTACTTAACGGCGCCCCTCATTACGCCGGAGATGACCCACTTCTGGGCGAAGACGTAGACGATGAGGATTGGTGCCATAGCCATCAGATAGCTAGCGAAAGCCATCGGATAGTTAGTGGCGAACTGAGAGCTGAACACATATTGTGCCAGAGGAATTGTCTGATTCGACTGATCAGTCAAAATAATCAATGGCAACAGGAAGTCGTTCCAAGCCCACAGTGCTGTCAGAATTGCGATAGTAGCGTTGATAGGTCCCATCAGCGGGAAGATAATCTTCCAGAAGATGCGCCAAGTCCCAGCACCATCGATTCTCGCCGCTTCTTCCAAAGAGACAGGAATCGAACGGATGAAACCGGTTGCGATAAACAAGTTGGTTCCAAGACCAAGCACCATATACAGCAGCACCAAGCCAATCTGATTATCCAAATGCCAGCTACCGAATTGCTTAGCGATAGGAAGCATGATCACAGGGAAAGGCACAAACATTGCAGCAATGAAGAAGTAATACATAAAGCGGAAGAATCGCTTATCCATATTCCTTGCCACTGCATACGCCACAAAGGTGTTGGTCAGCAATGTCAACACCACTGCAGCCACGGTAATTAACGCCGAGTTCAGTGCTGCCTTTGGATAGTTAACTTTATTCCAAGCATCAGCAAAATTATGCCATTCCCACGTTCCCGGCAGACCGAATGTACCTGCATCAGCAGGTGTTTTCAGAGCGGTAATGATGGTGAAATACAGCGGAATAAGAATCGTCAGAGAGAGCACTGCAATGACTGCGGTCAACCACCAATTAATGCGGTGAGAACGACTCTTCTTTATCTTTTCCGACCCAGCAGGCTCTGCGCCATTCGTTAAGGTTGTTGCGGCACTCATTTCAGATCTTCTCCTTGTTCCCAAAGAACTTCAACTGAACAAACGCGATAATTGCCAGAACAATAAAGAACAGCACAGCGTTTGCAGTCTGGTAGGCGTATTCGCCGCCGGTTAGACCACCTGTGTAAATCAAGTAAGTCACCGTTTCAGTCTTTGAATCAGGACCACCATTTGTCAAAGCAACGACCTGATCGAAAGTACCCAAAGCGTTCTTCATGGTCAGCACCAAATTGATGGTGAAGAATGGTCCAATCAGAGGGAAGGTAATCTTGCTAAAGCGCTGCCAGCCATTCACACCATCGATGGAAGCTGCTTCATAAATCTCGCCATCAATAGTCTGCAAACCAGCAAGGTAAATCAATGTCGAGTAAGCGATGCCCTGCCAAACAGCAAGGAAGACAATCGGCACCCAAGCATAATGCTCACTAGTCAACAGCGATTCCGAAAGCCAACTGATGTTTAAAGCTCGCCCTAGCGCCGGTAAAGGCGTCATGAAGATGTACTTGAATACATAACCAATGACCAGCACACCAAGGGTGTACGGGATGAAGTAGATAGCGCGGAACCCATTCTTGAACCACAGATTACTGTTCAAAGCCACTGCCAAGAACATAGCAATAACGTTAATCAGAATCGTAATCGCAATAGCAATCAGGAAGGTGAACAGGTACGCATGGCCTACACGGTCATCTGAGAACAGAGCAACATAGTTCTTGAAACCAATCCACTTGTAGTCGCCAAAACCTTGCGAATTGGTAAAGGAATAAGCGACGCCCTGAATGAAGGGAACATACAAGAATAGACCGAAAATAACTGCTGCTGGAACAACCATCCAGTAGTAGGCTCGATCAACCTTGCGATTGGAGAAAGCACTGCGCTTCTTTGGACGCTTTACAGCAGCGCCCTGCGCGGTTTGTACGTGTGACATGATGATCTCTCTATCCTTCCTCGGCCTACTCGAAGGTCCTGGCTTGGATCTTGTCCCACTCGGTCTGCATCGAGGAGGTGAAGTTATCCACATTGCCCGTTGTCACCATCGTCTGGAGATAGCCTCCGATGTTGATGGATGACGGAATGTAATGATCGCAGAAATCAGCGAGCTTATTCTGCTTGAAGAACGGGAGTACACCCTTGAGGGCATCGTCACCGACCGTGGTGTCTTTCAGAGGTGTAAATGCCGACTGAGCCTTGGCATAAGCCTCAAGCTGTGGCTTACTCATCAGGAACTTAATGAACTTCATGGCTTCCTTCGGATGCTTGGTATTGGCACCCATAGTCAGCATCACATCATCACCTGCGGTAAGAACTTGCTCATCAGCATTATCAGTGGCTGGCATCTGTGCAAAACCAAGATCTGCTTTGGCGTTCACCAGTTTGATCTGAGGAATAGCATAAGTTCCCAGCGGAATAATTGCGGCCTTACCATTTGCAAAGTCCTGCGTTCCCTGCTGGTAGGTAACACCCTGATCCGCTTGTGAGTACTTCATTAACTCAACAATCTTGTTTCCTGCATCAGTCCAGATCTTGTCAAAGGTGGTAGCACCAGTCTTCAAATCTGTGTACTTGCTTTCAGGCACTAAGGTACCGTTCAGCGAAGCTAGAGGAGCCTGCAAGGTCCAGGAATCAGCAACTGTGGCCTGTACTGGTGTAATACCAGCAGCCTTGAACTTCTGGAGCATCTGGATAAAGCCAGTCCATGTTGTTGGTGGGTTATCCGGATCTACACCTGCTTGTCTCCACAGCGCCTTGTTATAGATGTAACCGCTAGCATTACCTGCGAATGGCAAACCATAGAGCTTCTTTTTGGAGGCGTCAGTAGTTTGAACAAGATTCTTGGCGATAGTTACCATGCCAGGATTCAAAGTTTTAACGATCGGATCGTCCGTAAAATCATGGAATACGCCCGAGGCAGCAAACATGCCAAAGCTGATATCGCCGTTAAATGTGATGACATCTGGCACGCGGTTCTTGACCAGACGAGTACGCAAATCAGTCTGCGCACTAGCTGAGTTATTAATATTGATTCGGATATTCGGGTTCTCAGCCTCGAATTCCTTAGCCATCGCTTTGAACTGATCAGCAGCTTCCGACTTGAACTGGAAGAAGTCCAAAGTTACGACCTGTGCGGTGGATGAACCGCAACCACTGATCGACAGACCTATAGCAGCAGCTAATAGAGCTGCGCATGTACGGCCCAAAACTGTTTTCATTCGTCCCGACCAACCGGAAAGCATGCCGCTCCCCTTAGGACGAAAAATGGAATCAGACTTCATTTCGACTCCTTATTGTCGTGGCTCGACGCGTCGTCGCGTACTGAGCTTACTTTCATTGTGCATCTTAACTATCCCCAATTATCATTCCTATCTCTGGCGAGTCAGTTGCAGTAAGCAACAAAATCGAGCTAATTTTATAAACTAAGAAAGAAAATGCTTCCTTCCTGTCTCCAAGTCCTGTGATAGACGGTGAGGCAGACCAAAATCTACGAAAGGGAGAAACACGTTATGGCAGGAGCGTCCAGTCCCGACTCACATAAAATTATCGCTGACAACACAGAATCTCAGCAAGCTGACACTCAAAGCACGCCGGTGCCACAATGGTTTAGCGGCTCTCCATACACTCATCAAGTTGCCGCCGATATCGTCCAATATGGGCCAATAGCGCGCACTACTCTGGCTCAGATTCTTGACCTTTCACAAGGCGCGTTGTCCCGCATTACCGGAGACCTTCTCCATCTCAATGTCATCGAAGAATCATCCGACTCTTCTGACACTCGACAGTCAGGCCGACTTCCCTTTGGCTTCTCGCAGCAACACAACGACAATGCTGAGCGAAGGGGACGTCCTCTCACCGCTTTGCAGATCAATGCAAACGAACGAACGTTTATAGGAATAAACGTTCGAGGTAACAGTGCTTTAGCAGTGGCTGTTAATGCTCGTTGTGAGCCAATCGGAGAACCACACACCATCGATTTTTCTTATGTATCTGCTGAAGAGTTGAGCACACTACTAGTTAAACCGATTGAAGCCTGCGTAGCAGATACTAAGAAAGCTGGCCTGCCTGAACCGGTCTTAGTTGGCGTTAGTCTGGGCGGGCATGTGGTCGATAACCAGATAGTTACTGCAGCACCATTCCTGCACTGGAACGGCAATGCGCCACTTGCACAATTACTCACCACCAAATGCACCATACCAACCATCTTGTTCAATGATTTGGAATCCGCAGTAAGGCACGAATGTTGGTTCGGAGCCGGGGTTGGAGTTTCGCGCTTCGCACTCATCACGATAGGTGCCGGTATTGGATACTCCATAGCCCAAGATGGTGCGCCACTAAACAATTCAGAAACCAGCTATGGAACAGCCACGCACATCATCGTTGACCCTGAAGGACCAAGATGCTATCAAGGACATATTGGGTGTGCAGATTGTTTGGTAAATGACTCAATCGCTGAGCAATATTCAGAGCTAATCGGCAAGACTTGCTCCTTTGAAGACTTTGTCAGCGATGCGCGCAGAGGACTGAGACAAGCTACTCAGTTATTAAACCGTACATGTTTCAGATTGGGTGTTTTGATTGCCACGATCACCAACGCTGCGATGCCACAAAAAGTGCTGATAGGCGGAGAATCCTCTTTTCTTGCCGAAATGAGTATGGAGCTCTTGCGCAAAGGTGTAGAAAGCTACCGACACAGTCAGGCTGAGCCGGTGCCTATAGAAATACTCGATGATAATTGGATTAATTGGGGACGATCTGCTGCTTCTAGCGCGATTGAACGTTATATCCGAGGCTGAAATACTCCCTTAGACCGTTTGTGTAGGGATTCTTCGCCATACCTCGAGTATCGGTGTTGAAAAATCGCCATTTTTCAACACCGATACATTGGGTTTCAAGAAAAATCCCTACACAAACGAATCGGGTTCGTTCGATGACCCAATATTTCGACAATATCTTCCACTAATAGCTTCCATTGACGCTCAGAAAGCAGTGATTCCCAAGTAATAGGAATAATTGCCCACCCCAAACCCTGAACTGCTGCAATCTTTCGACTATCTCTGTGCAAAGCATCTCGAGTCGTATGAAATTGTTCCCCTTGGTATTCGAGTGCAACACGATGCTCAGGGTATGAGAGATCAAAAAACCACATTTCCTTAGTCTTCGGGTGAACCAGGCGATAATTCACCTCAGGACAAGGTAATCCGCTGCGCACTATCTTGAGACGCAAGCGCGTCTCCATCGGAGAATCCGTTCCTTCGCGGCAACGCTCAATAGCCCACATTCCATTTTTTCTTCCACGAAATGAAGCTGAATCAGCAAGATACCCTTCGAGCTCATTCAAACTAGCCAGGCGACGGATGGGGTCTCTGCACACAAGACTGTCAAACATCATTACTGCTTCTTCTCTCGAGCAGAAAGCAAGCATCTGCATGCATGCGGTAATCGGATCGACCACGCTAATGCTATTTTCGAGGAGTTGGGCTTGCACTGGCAAAGACCACACGCGGAACTGCATACCTCTTACAGTCGAACGCATATCCTGTCGTGGTACACACACATACAAAAGATCATCACTAAGTCGATGTCCGTAAGGAATGGGGATCCCTAACAACTTTAGAGCACTTAATGCGCAAAACACCAGCGACTGCTTACACCTCTTACTGGCATCAATGCATCGCTTCATCTCATCCGCAGCCACGCTCAAAGAGCTACCAAGAATTCCGCCATTCACATCAGTTTCATCGAAGTTCATGCTCATAACATAGGTAATATCCTCAGATAATGATGACTGTTTCACCTATGTGGTCGAATGAGACAGAGTGCGTCGTTTTGTGTAGGGATTTTTTGCAATCTCGCAGGTAACAACAAAGGTGAGCGTTGGAATTCCAACGCTCACCTTGCATTACTACTTAATAATCCCTACAGAAACGGCATTACCAAGCATATTTACGTATTTACTGAGCTAATTCAGCTTCAAACAGCACTGCTTGCGCCGGATGCAGGGAAGGTGCGCGCAATCCTGAAGACATCAACAGCGCTCCTGGGAGTACTACTCCTTGCTCATTCCACCATCCTGAATCAGACTGCGCATTACCGATTTCGCTAATGTCTCTGCTCACAGACAGAGGCTTTACCCGATAGAGAGCATCAGGATCCAGTCCAGGAAGTCTCACAGGAGCGCTGGGATATATTTTTGAAGTGGTGAGCTGAGTAAAGCGATAGACCCCGTGAGATTTATCTTCACTGACCACACCGTCAAGCCGAACCCCAGGATCGCTTGAATCCCCGTGCACAGCCTGTCCGGTAGCAAAGATTCCTCTGCGCTCTTTGAACGCTTCGACCCAACCTGCAAGAGTATCAATTGCCGACTGCGGTTCTTTAAGCAAATTCCACTCAATACCCATATGACCAAAGAACGCAGTTGCCATACGCATTTCTTGACTTGTTGCACGATGCGTCGAATGCGCAGGTGATGCACCAACATGCTCACCGATCATCTCTGGAGGCACCAGCAATGAGGTATATCGCTGAATATCCGCACGCTCCACTGGATCGACACAGTCAGATGCCCAAATACGATCTGCAACTTCAAGAATGCCCAAATCTACGCGGCCACCGCCTGAGCTGCAAGATTCGATTTCCAAACCAACATGGTGTTGCTTGAGATCACGAAATATCTGATACACCGCTTCTGTCTGCTGATGTACACAAGGACGCCCGCTGCGAGGAGAAACAGCTTCAGTAACCAAACGATTATGGTCCCACTTGATGTAGTCGATACCCAGCTGAGCTACTAGTCCATCCATTGCAGAGAACACATACTCATAAGCATCAGGATTGCTGAGATCCAGCACCTGCTGGCTACGCCCTGTCATAGGTAATCTGTTTGCTGTCGGTTTGATAATCCAGTCCGGATGTGCGCGAGCGACATCTGAATCAGGATTCACCATTTCCGGCTCAAACCACAAGCCAAACTCCATGCCAAGCTTGTGAACATACTCTGCGAGAGCATCTAGACTCTGGGAACCTTCTGGCCAAACAGCTGGATCAATCTGCCAATCTCCCAAACCTGCGGTGTCATCACGACGATGCATAAACCATCCATCATCAACCACAAAACGCTCAACTCCTGAGTCCTGAGCTTTGTCCGCGAGCGCTTTGAGCGTATCGAAGGAATGATCGAAGTACACAGCCTCCCAAGTATTGAGAATAACTGGGCGTGGTTTCTTTGCGAATTGTGGGTGTAATGCTCTGAGATACTCATGGAAACGAGTAGCAACCTGATTGAGGCCGATACCGTAGGAGCCGTAAATCCACGGAGTGGTATATGTCTGTGACTCATCCAGCTCAATCTCGCCGCCGACGAGTGTTTCAGCGCCACCAATGATGCCCTGTGTATATGCAAGTCTTTCGGCAGACAACAGCGAATTGCCACTCCACGCAACATGAACTGAATACACCTCGCCTTGAGTAAAGCCAAATCCTGGCACTCCAGCAGAAAGGAGCAGGGACGCATCAAAATCAGGACGTCCAACGGTGCTGGCTTTTTCAAGACGGCCAAGGTTGAAAGGCTGACGCTGTGGAGAGCGCTCTCGCAGGTGATGTCCGGTCGTGGTGAGGATTTCGCTCGCTACTTCGGGCACAGGGAACGCCAATTCGACCTTGTCGACTGCCAAAGTACCCGAGGCACCTGGCATATTGGTGACGGTCGCTTGTTGTCTAAGCAAACCGGAAGGCGTCAATTCACATCGCCATTCGAGGCCGACATGCTGCTCTTCATCGCTGGCCTTCACCACAACAACTTGCCCATCGCAATCAGTATCGACATCTATGACGGAGAAGCTGCAGAATAGTTCAATGCCATTACGCCTGACCACGAAGCGAGATACTCCTGACCATGCTTCTGCTTGAGTCGGCAGAACGCTAGGCCAATTAGTATCGTTCAATGAACCTGACACTCGTTGTGGACGGAGTGCATCATAGGTATCAAGCAATTGCTCTGGATGTTTGAGGGCTTTCCCCCAGTAAACAATGCGTGGCATCTGATCGTCCGCTATAACGAACGCGAAACCCACATCAGCTTTAGACCTCTGCCCGTAATAAACCTTGATATGAGGTCCCAGAGCAGATTTGCCCTCAACATGGGACCATACGGTCTGTTCGGATGTGTGTGTATTACTCATATTGTTCCTTCGGTCCCTTCACCTTTGAAATAGGATGTTCTAGCTACGAAAATCATTCCTCGGCGCTAACCAATATCGTAGAAACAGTGCGTTTGCTTGTCCTATTTCTGCGTGTCAACGACAAGTGGAAAGAAAACACCTGTTGCTGACGACTGCTCAATTGGTGCTGAAGTCTGATTTCACAGTATGTTCAGCGCTATACATTATTTGCGAGGGACTATCTCAACTCACGATTATCTTAATTTACGAAAGAAATTGTTGAGCATCGCGGTACATGCTTCTTCTTGCACCCCACCGATAACCTCAGGCCTAGCCCCAATATGTGGGTCACGCGGAATATCCCAAACCGAGCCGCAGGCACCCATCTTCGGGTCCCAGGCTCCAAAAACTATGCGTCCTATATGCGTAGCGAGCGCGGCACCTGCACACATTGGGCAGGGTTCGAGCGTTACTACCAACGTCATGTCTGAAAGATTCCAGCGGGGCATCGAGGAACTTTCATGTGCAGCTTCGCCACACAGCTGCGACGGTCTGGAAGCATTTATTGCGCAAGATGAACGCCGATCATTCAGCATGCCAGCTTGTTGAATCGCCACCATCTCTGCATGCGCCAGAGGGTCACCTTTAAGCTCTCGCTGGTTATATCCTTGCCCAACTACGGTTCCGTCTGGTCCTATCACCAGAGCACCCACGGGAACATCGCCCTGTTTTGCCGCGACAGCTGCCAGTTGAAGTGCTTGGCTCATACTGTCATGCCACTGCTTGGGTACGGATGCGATATTCATACCCCAAGTTGTAGCATGGCCCGTTTGCTTTGCGCGACTAGAGGCGGAGTCTTAACGACTGGTTTTCAACATAGTGATAATTCCGCGCCTAGCCCTACGTCCCATGGCCTTAAGTCCTGATTTTGGCCCATGTCCGTGTCTGGCAAGCCATGCTCGGATGATTTTGTCGCCTTCGCAGAAGAACAGCACTGTGATGGAAATTAGGAAGCACACCAACCACTGAGTTCCATTCATCGGAGATACTCCGAGTACTGAGGCAATCGGCGATATATACATTGCTCCAGCATGTATTACCAAGGCAACCACCGATGCGATTAATAGGAATTTGTTACGCAATGGGTTGAGCTGCACTATCAACAGCGTTTCTGATCTGGCTGACATTGACATAAAGAAGTTGAATAGCACCAACAAGGTTAATGCCATAGTGCGAGCTTGGATAACTTCAGTACCATTGTCGAGCAGCATACGGAACATCACCAGAATGCACATTGCCATCCATAGACCACACACAGCTGTTCGTGCCCACAATGCTGCGGAGAGCAGTCCTTCTTTGCGTTCCCTCGGTGGGCGCGTAAGTTCATCACCGCTACCTGGCTCGAAACCGAGCGCGATATCTTGCACACCGTTGGTAACAAAGTTAATCCATAGCATCTGTAGCGGGAGGAATAGTAACGGCATCTCGGCAATAACGTTCACTCCTACTGCAATCATCGCAGCAACTGCAGTTGAGAGCAGGAAGAATGCCGAACCTCGAATGGCCTTGAACGTTACTCGTCCCTCACGAACGGCATCCGTGATGGTGACGAAGTTATCGTCAGTCAACACCACATCGCTCGCCTCACGAGCAACATCCGTTCCTGATTTGCCCATAGCAATACCCACCGAGGCAGCTTTCAAAGCAGGAGCATCGTTTACACCGTCACCTGTGACTGCAACAACTTCGCCTTGATCCTGCAGCACTTCGACTATGCGGAGCTTGTCTTGTGGTGAAACGCGAGCCGCTATAGAAGTCTCTCTAAGTCGTGCTTTGAGTACTTCGTCACTCATCTCCAACATCTCACTACCAGTTAAGGCGTCTTTGGTATGTCGCAACCCCAGACGTTCTCCTATCGCAGCTGCGGTAAGAGGATGATCACCAGTAATCATTTTGACCTCAATACCAGCATCTGCGCATTGTTTGATTGCCTCCTTAACGCCCTTACGAGGAGGATCCAACATTCCTTCTAATCCTAGGAATTTCAAACTATGCGGTTCTTGATGATCGTGGAGATCGGTATCAGCGGGCAATTGTTTACTGGCAACCCCTATTACTCTCAACCCTTGGCTGCCCATGCTGTTGTACGTTTGATGCATAGCATCGACGTCCATAGCGATTTCTTCGCCGCTGCCGTCATCCATCGTGGTACTCATAGTGGCTATGCTGTCGGGCGCGCCTTTCACATATTGTGTATAGCTGCCGTCTGGATTACGACGAATAGTCATTGAGTAACGTAACTCTGGCTCGTATGGAGTTTCAATCTCTATAGGATATGCAAGTTCCGAAGCACTGATAGCACCGGCTTCATCTGCTATTCGTGCCATGGCTACATCGACGGCATCACCTGTGTAGGTCATACTGCCGTCATCCTCGGTGTTGCGATAAGCCTCATTGGTTAACGCCCCTGCTTTAAGCAGCTGTATCAAACTAGCTCTCTGCGGTTCGCTTATTTGGTCACGAGATTCTTCGTCGCACAGTGTTGGACGCTGCTGCCCAACTGCAAACTGTTCCACAGTCATACGATTCTGTGTGAGTGTGCCGGTTTTATCTGAACCGATCACCGTTGTGGATCCTAGCGTCTCCACCGCAGGCAGCGTTCGCACAATGGCATTACGCTTCGCCATTCTCGAAATGCCAAGGGCCATAGCGACCGTCAACACGATTGGCAGCGCCTCTGGCATAGACGCTACAACGAGTGAGACTGAGGAGAGAAATGCACCAGTGGCATCTTTGTTGATGAATACTCCACCAAGAAAAACGAATACTGCCACGATCAGCACGGCAATGGAAATACCGCGCTCAGTGCGCTGCATGATTTGTTGTAGTGGCGTATTCGCCTTGGCACCATGCACCAAATCGTTGATTTCACCGAGCTCAGTATCTGAACCGGTCGCCACCACGAGCCCACGCCCTCGGCCACTAGTTACCAAAGTTCCTGAGAAAGCAACACATTTGCGATCGCCAAGCGATGCATCCTCATCCACAGCTTCAGTGTTTTTCTGGGCATCCGTGCTTTCACCAGTCAACATTGACTCGTTGATTCGCAGCCTGCTAGATTCAATCAATCTCAAATCAGCAGGTACTCTATCTCCGCTCTCCATAACCACAATGTCGCCTGGAACCAAGTTGGCAGCTTCTATACGCTGCATTGAACCGTTTCTCAGCACTCGGGAGGTTGGTGACGACAGCGATGCGAGCGCTTCAACAGCTTTATCAGCCTTGGTCTCTTGGTAGTAGCCGATAATGGCATTAAGCAGCAGCACGATGAAAATAGCGATGGCATCTACGAAATGCTCCAACAGAATGGTGATAATGCCGCACCCGATAAGTACAGCAATCAGAGGACTCTTGAATTGGATGAGGAACATTTTCCACTTCGGCATAGGCGCCTGGGCAGAAAGCGCGTTAGCTCCGAACACCTCAAATCGTCGCTGAGCTTCTTCTGGGGATAACCCTCGCGGAGAAACCTCTAGAGCGTCAAGTGCTTGTTCGGCGCTAATAGCGTGCCATGAGGTTTCCTCACGGACAGGGGCAATCGATTCCTTAAGCTCCGTCGCATTATCTGTTGTCGTATGTGCCATCTCGGTCATAGGGGGCCTTTCTCGTGAATGATTCCATCACCGGAGAGGTCGCTGCGAGTCCAAACCAGTTTGTGCGCGGCGCATACTTCCCCACTCGGTGAACAGCGACTTCGCACGTCAATCAGACCGTTAACAAAAACCTAATTCAACACTAACACGTTACTAACGGGCTAATCTGTAGTAATTGGAAACATTATGCTTGTGGCGGCATCCCCAAGACGATTTAAGGAAGAATGAGAAGCTGTAGGTGTTCATTACGCTATCGCGGATAATAGTAAACATCAGCCACGGAACGCAGTGAGAGCGAAGCAGTCGGTCGGTGTTGAGATGAGATATGCGCCGGTTGACGATGAGCGCCCAACATCCATGGCAAAACGGAGCGGGATTCATCACCCGAGCCATCATGCGTACGCGCATGTGACCGAGAAAGAGGGCGGCTGTGCAGGAGTTCACACTTATCCTTTGCATCGTTGGCGCCGTGTTGATCTCCTCGTTTCTCAGTCGTTTTCTTCCAAAGGTTTCAACACCTTTAGTGCAGATACTCCTTGGCGTGGTGTTAACCCAATTACCCTTTTTCCCTGAGGTTCACCTTGATCCAGAGCTCTTTATGGTGCTCTTTATTGCCCCACTGCTCTATTACGAAGCTCACAGTATTGATAAGTCGTCTTTAATTAAGAACCTCGGTATCTCACTTTCACTGGCTATTGGACTCGCAACTGCAACCATGCTCGTAGTCGGATACGCTTTGAACGCCGCATGGGCTTCGATACCGCTGGCAGCAGCTTTCGCTTTGGGTGCAGCTCTTGGTCCTACTGATGCTGTGGCTGTATCTTCACTTGGTAAAGAAGCTAGTTTAAGTATCCGTCAACGAGCCATTCTTAAAGGCGAATCATTATTCAATGATGCGACTGGCGTCATAGGCTTCCAATTTTCCATTCTTGCAGCCGTAACCGGGGCTTTCTCTCCGGCTCAGGCCATTGGCACTTTCGCTTTCTCCTTCGTTGGAGGAGTGCTACTCGGATTGATATCTGGCGTATGCCTCAACTGGCTTTTCGAAACCAGTCGCGAACTCGGTTGGGAAACGACTACTACACGAATCCTAATGGAGATTTTCTTCCCTTTCCTGCTCTACATCGTCGCGGAAGATATTGCCCACATATCTGGGATTCTTGCAGTGGTCACAGCTGGCTTACTCATCCGCTTTGACCGCAGCGGTATAGGTCCTAATGTTTCACGAACCAACATTGTGTCCTCAAGTGTGTGGACGGTACTGTCGTTCAGCTTGAACGGTGCCGTTTTTGTGCTTCTGGGGATGTTGCTGCCAGAGGCCATGCAAACCAGCTGGTCAGATGAAACAGTGAACAATTGGGCACTCATTGGGATTATCGCTTTAGTTTCAGCAGTAGTTGTGGTTATTCGATTCATTTGGGTTTCTGGCATGCTTGCCATTACCAAAGACGCCAACTCACATAGGCGCAGACCTATGACTGCAGAACGTTGGCGTTCCGCAGCAGTGATGACTTTCGGCGGGCCAAAAGGAACTATCACGCTGTCGTTGGTGCTTACCATTCCGTATTTCCTAGCTTCTGGTAAACCTTTCCCAATGCGCGATGAACTGATTTTTGTCGCTGCTGGGGTGATTATCGTGACTCTGGTCATGGCTAATTTCGCATTACCGTTGCTTGCCCCTGTTGGAGCGCACAGCATCCCCACTAAGCATTTTGAAACCGTTATTGATGTGCTTCGTAGAACGGTGGAGGAGTTATCTTCCAGAGCCACCGCCGAAAATCGTCGAGCAGTTCAAATCGTGCTGTCCTCCTACAACCAAAGGATTGCACGACTCAAAGCCAGAATCGGGCAGCGCGATCCTAAGGAATTT
Organism: Bifidobacterium sp.; assembly: GCF_022647885.1. Lineage (NCBI taxonomy): Bacteria > Bacillati > Actinomycetota > Actinomycetes > Bifidobacteriales > Bifidobacteriaceae > Bifidobacterium > Bifidobacterium sp. The sequence continues at coordinate 213,723 of NZ_JALCLM010000001.1, forward strand.
GAGGCACTTCAGATTGAGGCTTTGACGTGGGAGCAGGATTTCATTGAGCACCGTCTTGCCGTCTTGGATGAGCCAGAATCTAAGCACAGCCTTGAAACACCAGAAACTGAGCAGAGTGCCGCAGATTCAACAACCGAGTCATTACCCAGTGCGCCGGATGCACTTGAGCCATCTACGGATACGGCTGCAGCGCAGACAGCTACTCTGACTGCTGATCCGATTGATGAGGAAACACGAAAAGAATATGAACGTCGTGCAGCCTCACGTCTTTTGGATCAGATTTCTCGTTCGCTCAGTCATATCGATGAATCCAGTGAGATGCGTTGGCGACTGCGCAGCATTCGACGTCGCTCGCACAGTTTAGTTAAGCGTCTAAGTGGACGTATCCGGCATTCAACTCCGTTGATGAATGGTGATGTGTTATTCGCTATCACTCGATCGTTGCAGGCAGACGTAAATCGTTATGTTATCGAGAAGTTATATGTTGAACTAGGTTCTGACCGCTTTAATACCGAAGATGTGTTGTCACTGCTGATTGAGCACCAGCGGGCTGATAATGCTCTGCGTGCACGTCCGACTATGGGCGACACCACAAAAACTTTGGTCACCGTGCAAGAGATTAAACGTGAGGGATACGCCATCGAGCTCAGCATCATCCAAGATATGCTCGAGGCGGGTGACATATCACGCCCTGAGGCCCGATTGTTGCGCCGCAACGTCTATGTGATGCAGGTTGACGCCGATTCTGGCATCTAATGCAGGCAATTTTCAGTGACAAAATCGTTTGTGTAGGGATTATCTTGATAAAGCCTTCTTTATAGTTTTGAAAAGGGCGGAATTCCGCCCTTTTCAAAATTCTTATACTGCCGGTATCGGTTGAAATCCCTACACAACTGAATCCGTCAACGAATATTGACGACAATTACTGCGTTTTTTACATCATTCCAGACGAAATATTGTTTTGTATGAGCCACTGCCTGATATCGCTGAACTCTTCGAGGCTGACAGCATGGTCCAATCCTCTATACTCATGGGACGTAAGCCAGGTATGCTCTTCCAACCAAGCATCCATCGCAAACAACTCATATCGCGGAATAACATTATCGGAGCTGCCGTATCCGTAGAAAACCGGAAGGTCCAACTGCGCTAATTGTTCGTCAGCGGGTGCTGAACCCTCAACATTCCCTGGTGCTAAGAATCCGGAGAGACATACTGAAGCTCGGTATCGTTCGGGGTTGATACGCAATAAATGCACTGCCAGCACCCCACCCTGTGAGAATCCCAACAGCACGATGTCTCGATCTGCTGGGATGTGCTCGCGTACCCATCGATCTATGGCAACGGATGCAGCGTAGGCATCTCTATCTAAGTCATCGCCAGTAGGTACACAATCATGGAACCACGTATAACCGGCAGGACCTACCCCCATAAGTTCTTGGGGCATCTCGAGTGGCGCACGTAAAGCTACATAATCGTTATAAGGAGCCACGTAACGCATCAAATCAGCTAAATCTTGCTCGTTTGAGCCCCATCCGTGCAACAGGAGAAACATCGGAAGTCGAGTATTCGCCTGCGCATGATCCTTGGAAAACAACGCATGCTGTACTTGCACGGCCTCGCCAAATCTTCCAGCAATTACCTCAGATTCGCGGCCACTTAGCTCACTTTTAAGGTTTTCCTCACTCATATTGGACACCATAGCGCACAATTTCACCCTTCAGCCATTTTGTGTAGGGATTTGCTGCAATCTCATGACTATCGGCAATGAAAAATCCGCAGTATTCCGGGGTTTGTAATCATGCGCTAGTAGCAGTTACAGTGCAAATCACTACACAAACGAATACCTGGGCAGAAAACCAGCGAGATTATCACCATTTAGCTCTTAATCGACTGTGCTAATCGTTCCACCCCAAGATTTTTGGAGTTTTTGAATCTCAGATGCCTGGGCAAACACCAGCCACTGTTTGCCATTGAGTATGCGCCAGTCCCCCTGCGCCTGCGACTTGTCGCTATATTCACTGAGAAGGCTGGCAATCTTTTGTTCCGCAGCTCCTCTATATAAACTTGCTGCGGATGTATTACTAAATACGATGAAAGCCATGCGAGGGCTTTTACATGCTTCAATACTGCTAACACCAGGGTACTCACTGACTCCCATCGATTGCCAGCCATCGGTGCAAGTGCCAGCAGTTTGCTCCATGCCTTTCTGCATGGCGGACACACTCGTTGTGGGAGCTTCATCGCGAACAGCTTCTTTGATGATGCCCGTTGGAAATAGATTGTGCACGACAAATCCGCCTGCGAGCAGTAATAGTGAGCAGACAAAGCACACTATGCTCCATGAACCAGTGGAGTGGCTTCGCTGAAATCGAGGCACTATGAATCGTGAAACAATCCCTAGCACTAGAGATATCAACGCGAGCGCAGCAGATGCTATGGCCGCAGCGGTAGTGCCAAATATCCCGTTGAGGAACTGTATTTTGGAGGGCGCAACAGCGTAGGCAAGGAATAATCCTGCGACAGCTAGTGCAATAATGCCAATGAGCAGAGCTATCCTGCTTAATGGTGTAGACCTGCGTACAGTTGGCCTTGAAGCTCTCGGCGCTGTTGCTCCAGAACCAGACTGGTGACGACCAGCGGGATTCCTACCGGTATCAGATTGACTGTCAGCTCCATAAGGTTGCTTCTCATCAAGCTCTGATGTTGAAGGGTTTTGAGTTGCGCCTTCATCCTGCGATTTAGCATATTCCTCGAAAAAATCGAGATCGTCAGCCATGATGTCACCCTTCTGCTCACACGGACACTGCCGCACTACTCAACATCAGTGTACGCAGAAGACTTGTATGGGGAGACACAAGGGAAGGTTTATTTGGCCTCGAACAAAGAGAAACCCGGCGGGGGTTGACCGCCGGGAGAGAAAGGAGAGAGAAGAAGGATTCAGTTATCGGGAATTAAATTCCTGGCCTCGGGTATGTGTTGTTTTCCTTTGACAACATCTAGTAGACCACTCGAACCTTGACGATTTGCTGGGGTTTTCTGATAATACTCTGGGAATTCCAACGCAGATTGTGTGGAGATAGCTATCAATTGCTGTTCACAAGTGTATCGATGTTCAGAATTAAGATGTCAGATTACGAAGTTGAGGAGACCAGATATGAGTAATGCTACAGACGGCGTCTACGAAGCAAATCCAGACGCATATGCTCGTCACTCAAGACATAACTCTGGTCAGCATAGCCGCGGACGCAAGCCACGGCACACGGTGCGCAATGTCATAGTCACCATACTGTTACTACTACTCGTACTGGCAGGCGTAGCCGGATTTATGGGATACAAGCTGTACCGAGAAGCTCAAGAGGTCAAGGCACACGAGCAGCGTGCGATGACTCTACTGTCAAGTGTGCAGAATGTCGATCAACTGCAAGACTCTCAAGCAATTGCTTCAATCCTTCCTCAGCTGCAGTCCGAGACGTCATCAGCGAAGAAGATTACAGACGGCAGATTATGGAAGATAGCATCCTCTCTGCCGGTTTATGGAGACGACATCACCACAGTCCGAGGAATGGCCAGCGCAGTTGATTCGCTGTCTACCGAAGCTCTGCCAAAACTGTCAGAAACTTTAACCACTATGCTGTCGTCAAAGTTGAGCTCAGGGGATGGGAACGTCAATCTGCAGCCTATTGTTGATGCTCAACAAGGTTTTAATGCTGCTAACACCTCTTTACAGTCTGAACTGAAAACTTTGAAGGCTCTACCAGAACCGCATCTCAGCCAGATACAAGAACCCTATGATCTTGCAGTGCAGCAATTCACATCGGTTTCAGACAAGATCGACCAGGTGAACAGCCTGATTCAAGTGTTACCGAAGTTTCTCGGGCAAAATGGTTCTCGCAATTATTTGATTGTGGCACAGACAACTTCTGAGGCGCGTTCAAGCGGGGGGTTGATTGGTTCTCTTGGTACTTTTACCGCAGATAACGGTTCAATAACCATTGGCTCTTTTCATCCAAATACTGAATTCATCAATATTGGCGGTGGCAATGCCAACGCCGATGAGGAAAATGTATTTAAGGCTCCTTTGGACTTGGCATTCGATATCCGCGATCTTGCCTCATTCCCTGATTTCTCGCGCACAGCTACAACCGTCAATTCGGTTTGGCAGCGATCCGCTTATGCCAGCACCACAGATGGGGTGATGATGATTGACCCCGTATTCGTGCAAGAGATGATTAAGCTCGGCGGCAATGTTTCACTACCGAATGGCCAACAGCTTACCGGTGATAATACTGCCGAATTCCTGCTCAATGGGATTTATAAAACTGTGCCCGTTGCCCAGCAGGATGCATATTTTGAGTATGCTGCTTCAACTGCAATGAACAACATATTTTCTAATATGACAGCCAAGAAGATGATAAGTATGGCACAATCATTTACCAACTTGGCGAGCCAGCGGCATCTGTACCTGTATTCCTTCCACAAGGATGATGCTGCGTCCTTCCAAGGGGCGGGGCTCGCAAAAGAAACTCCGAGTAGTGAAACAGAGCCAGAGGTTGGTATCTATCTCAACCAAAACAATCCTTCTAAGCTTGATTGGTATCTACATCGCAACACCACGATTACACGGAACAGCTGCAATGCTGATGGTTCGCAGAGCTATCATGTGGAATTCACTGCTAATAACACCATCACTCAAAGTGATCTAGCTACCGGCAATTCTTACATCCTAGGTGGAGTCAACGGCATCGGCTCCGCTGGTACATCAGTTGAAAAAATTCTCTTCTATGCTCCTCTTGGTGGCAGTATCTCGAATTTCACAGTGTCCGGTAACGCTGAAAAGCCCGACCAAGCCTCTATGAATGGAAAGAAACTATGGACGAGTGTCGCTACCATTGCACCAGGCAAGTCTGTAACCTATGCATATGATGTAAACACCTCTTCCAAGGCGACAACAGATTTGAAACTTGATCAGACCCCGATGGGATGGACGGACCAAGGGGTAACTTATGACACCAAGGCGTGTGCCATTAAGTAAGTTGAGTTGAGACGTGTTGAGTTGAAGTACTAGGGCTCAGCCAGAGCAAAGAAAAAATACACCAGAGTTGATGGGATGTTGAGGAGCACAATGCTGATTTTGTTTGTATGCACAGGGAACATTTGCCGCTCTCCAATCGGGGAGCTCCTGGCTAAACGCTATCTAGCAGCCTCTTCTATTAACATTTCTAGCGCTGGAACTCATGGTCTTGCCAACCATCGCATCGACCCGTCAAGCGAGAAATTACTCACTAGAGCAGGCATTGACTCACAAGCTTTCCGGTCGAAACGATTGACCGCTGAACTGGCAACTTCTGCTGATCTCATTTTCTGTTTTGAGAAAATTCAACGTCAAGAAATTGCTCTCCTGGCTCCTTCAATGTCTAAACGCATTTTTTTGCTGGGAGATTTCGCTAATATCGCGGTGTACTGCGCCAATAGCAATATGGTGCGCGGACTCACTGTTGCTGACCGCTTAGAATCTGTTATCGCTACTGCACCTTTGATTCAAGGGTTGCTGCCAAGCGCTGATGATATTGAAGATCCGCATCGCAAAAGCTTTGATGTTTTTGAACGTGCAGCGGATCAAACGAATAAGGCTCTACGAACTATACTGCTGAGCTTAAAAAAGCATCCCGCTGTGGTTCCTGAACTGCAAATCGCCTAGCAGTCATATAGATCGATTCTTACTGCAGAAGGCTAGCTACTAGTATTACCGCAGCTACAACGACTACACCAAGCAGAGCGCCGCAGCCTATGTACCACAGAATCCCTTTGGTGGCCGGTTCTTCAGTATTAGTATGTGATCTACGTCTTGGCGCTGCTGCCACCTGTTGCTCGTCAGCGTCTGCCCCCGTTAATATGCTCAAAAACTCCTGATCTTCCTGCACACTTCGTCTAGGAAGAGATCTCGGTACTGCATCCTCTTGGGGAGTCGCTGCAGTTAGGTTGCGTTCTTCGGGAGTGACTGTTGGGGCAAATAATGGCGCGACTGGCTGTACTGCACTATCTTCGGCGGGATCTAAATCAAGTTTGGCGTCCCACACGGAGTTGCTTGTCGGAGTAGTTCGTACCTGGTCGGTATGCGCAGGCGGAAATGCCGGAGGCAATGGTACTGGATTGACGCGCAGTGGCTGATGCTCTGTGAAATCAATCTTGGGTATATCCCAGTTGGTATCAACCACATCTCCAACTGCAGCATCTTGTTGTGCAAAAATGAGCTGCTCATCCTCTGCTGCATTGCTCGCAGCAGAGGGAGCGTTATCATCCGTGCTAATCACGGGGAACATCAAACTCGGTTGCCCATTGTCGACTGTATGAGAATCATTCATAGCGTCGTAAGGCTCCTTCACCGTTTGTCTGTGCGGCGTTGTTGACGCTGCTGGCGCTTACCTTCTGTGTCGTAATAATAGTAGTTGCCATGATGCTTCTTGGATTGCTCAGCGTAATTGAGTACTGTGCCGATGACTGGCACTTCCACATTGTGGAGCTGCTGCAGAGTGGTGCCAAGATCTTTCTTGTCGCATATTCCTCTGCCGACAACCATCACCACGCCGTTGCCCATACGCCCGAACATGCCAGCGTCTGCCGCGATGGTCATTGGGGTGGTGTCAATAATGACGTAATCGTATTGCCTGAGTGCTTGCATCACCATGGCTTCCATGGTGGAAGAGTTCAGCAGCAGAGAAGCATTCGGCGGCTTAGGACCAGCTGGCATGATGTGGAAATTAGCTTTCCAGTAACGCTGCACAGCATCAGCCACATTCGCCTGACCTGAGAGCACATGGGAAAGACCAACTGCTTCTTCCAGTCCAACCTTCGTCGCAACTGAGGGGTGACGCAAGTCGGCATCAATCAGGAGCACTTTGCTACCGTTCTCGGCAAAAGCTGCAGCGATATTCACTGATGTCGTGGTCTTACCTTCACCAGGCTCTGTAGAAGTAATAACGATTAGACGTGAGTTTAATCCCTTGACAGGTGCAATGAAGGAGAGATTTGAGCGAACACGTCGGTATTCCTCAGCCACCAGCGAGCTAGGAGCAGAAGTAACCACCGGCGCCGCCTGTTTAACCACATCTGTGTCTGGGATTGAGCCCAACAGCGGAGCATTAGTAATATTCTGCAGGTCTCGAACCGAGCTGAGTCGGGTATCGGTCATATCTTTGACCAGTGCAGCGAGGATGCCAACGATGATGCCAAGCACAATACCAATTAATAGGTTCAGTTTGATATTAGGAGAGCTTGGGCTATCAGGAAGAGTTGCCTTTTGCACTACTGCGAGCTTCACTGGTGAGTTGGATGATGAATACAACGATGATTTAATGGTGTTGCTAAGTGACTCAGCAACACCATTAGCAATCTTCTGCGATTGTGCGGCGTCGTCCGTCTCAACTGAGATATCTACAAGCATGGTGTTCGTCGGATTAGTGACCGTGATCAATTCACCAAGATCCTTCACAGACATATCGAGATTGAGATCCTTGATGACTGGCTCCAACACAGCCTGAGTGGTAGCAAGACTCGGATAAGACTTGATCTGAGTGGCTATATATGAGCCTGCGGTGTTTATTGATGAAATGTCTTGCGATGACGAAGAAGTGTCATCGTAGCTGGCGAAGAGCTCTGACGATGCGGTGTACTTTGGCGTGGCCGCAAGAGAGTAAAGCAGCAACAAACCAACTACTAGCACGAAACCGGTTAAGAAAAACAAAATGCGTTTAGATACGATTCCAAACAAATCTGTAACGTTAAGTCCCGAATAATTCGAACTACCAACTGAGGGTAACTCTTGATTATAATCGGTACCAGATTTGGTACTCATAGAAGCCACGCGTCTCTCCTTCGCGTTGAACGGGTGCCGTCAATACTAGCAGACTATATGGAATTCTTTCCTAGGTGTCTTAACTTTTCGCCTTATAGAATTCTCTCTATTCAAGTTAAGAACCTTAAACAAACTATTGCTCGCTCAGAGGGAATTGATGATTGCTCCCCAATTGAGGTATCGTTCCTATTCGGATGATATCTAACACTATAGTTCCAACATTCTATGCAAATTTCTGGCTCAAAAAGCTCAATAAACATCATAGTGTCAAATTTACAACAAGTTACCCGTACAACACGACAGGCCGCCGCCATACAAATTTGAATAAGTATATTGAAAGCCATAACGCGAGACTAATATTGTATACGAATTGGAAAAGAGATAGTTAATATCCACAGCTGCAGAAGACAGGGCAGCCCCTGTTCCATTAACTTAGTTTATGCTCTTTCGCCGTAAAAGTTCGTTTCAACGAACATTGAGCAATTCATGCAATTTAGACATTGTATAGAAAACAGCCAAAAACCAAAAATGAGTATCTGTAGATAATCCTCGTACCGTGTCCACAAGATATGCTGACGGAAAGCTTATTAATGATGTGCCGAGACCATGCTATTCCATAACTTCTCGTCCCCGCGCTGATATTGGGAGCTGTTTCATGGAATTAATTTGGGGTTGACGCATGACACCCGTAGCTTTCCAGCAATCTGTTTGACTATTAAAACACATTTTTAAAACTACAAACCATAAGAGCACCTTACAAATAAACCCTATAGAGATAATTGATGTCGTAAATAAGTTATCAAAAAATGCGAATACAATACCTCTGGTTATGTACCCGTACACTACAACAGACAATGCAGTATTGATTTCATTTCCATCGCTGAGCGCTTTTTCAAATATAAATTGACTGAATAATCCAAGTATGAACATCACAAGCACTGTACCCAAAAGACCGAAGTCATAGTTCAACGATGCTAGCATAGTTGTTACGTTACCGAGCCAATGACCCTGATAATAACGATGTTCCACACTGATTCCGGGACTGTGAGTGTCGATACCCAAGAAACCGTACAATGACTTAAGGGACTCAGCCCCAAAAGACCCAGGATTGCGAATATTGGTTCTCATAAAGGTGTCAAAATTTTTTATCGGCGCACCCAAATAAACATTCAGAGTATCGAATACTGAAGAAAAACCTCCAGTAGCTCGCCCAACCAGAGCCAACGAATAATAGAAAAGCGGAATAATAATAATTCCTGCCATTACGAATCCGACGACATATTTCAACTTTAATGCGTTGGCTTTTCGCCCTGTTACGCCGCGCCGAATTATGACAAACATAACGGTAATAGATAGCAGAGTCCAAATAGCTCCCGACCGGCCGCCCGTAATCATGGAGCCTAATATGCCTAAAAGAATATTTATGAAGAGGAACAGATTCCGCATCGACAGTTGATACCGTATGTTGGCTTTTCGAACAATCAAGTAATTCCATATGAGAACGAAACCTAATACATTCGGAATTGCCGTGCACAGGCTAAAGGCCGTATCGAGAACAACTCCAAGTGAAGTATCTACAGAGGAATATTTGGATAGTTGGTCATATACGCCTGCAGTAGAACCTGTTCTGTCATATGCTAGAGCCCCTGTGTACGACGCAACAATCGTATCAATTTTTCGTTGCACAAAAAAATAGACAACAATTTGCAGAAGGGCTATAATCACGAGAATTGGGGTATTGATTTTGAACAAATTTCTGCGGGAATAACGTTCTGAGCTCCTTGTCATTATCCGTTTTTCCCCCAGTGCTACGTGTATGGAATAACATCCTAATGAGAAAGCACAACATGCAAATAGAATAGAAAAGCATGTAGAGGCATCAATATCTAGTCCCCATTTTTCGTAAGAAGTGATAACCCCGTCAGCAACGGAAAAGCAAAATACAGCAACCAACAATACCGCCGGCGATATAGGATCCTTCCCAAGAAAGAACCAGTTCAAGCTGAGCAACATTGCTAAAGCAATAAGTAATACAATTGTTAACAAAATCTCCCACTCCACTTCCGACAATCATGCAAAGTTTTACATACTGATTTTATTGCGTAATGTCCTAAAACCGTTCAATATGATTCGCATGGAATTCACCACTGGATCTGCCACATTCAATTGGGCAAGAAAGATCACAAACAATCCCTTGCGCCCAATAACTTTACGTAAACGGCTAACTTTATTGATACCTTTGAGTTCTCTAACAGAATCCGCTCTGAGTTGTTTAGCACGTTTTTTATCCGATATTAAATAACTATCGATATAAGTGACATAACTCATTTTGTCCAATTGCAAGTTACATAGTCCAGACAAACTCGGCATAACACCTCGGACGTCATTGTCTCTACTCAAAAAGGCGAACCTCATATCTTCGATAGTCTTCGAAGTCATTCTGTAAGTTCTTGAGCCCTCGCGTTGTCTGTATAAATAAAGCTTCTGGTTTAGAAAAATCACAGAACCACTATTCATAAGAATCTGATACATCACAGACATATCTTCACAATAAACCCTCCCGATGGGAAATCGGATAGAGTTGTTCTGCCAAATGCTCTTAGCAAATACGACTCTCCAAATGAAATTCTGAATATGTTCTTCTAGAAGATGCTCAACCGCTTGTTTAGGAGAAACTAAACCATCTTTCGGAAAAGATCTAGATTCCTCGGTCTCCTCAATCAACCGCCCGTTATCTGCAACTTTCTTGTAACTAAAAACCACTGTCTCTTGTTTTTGCGGAGGAGACAGCAGAGGATAAATCAAAGAAACCGCGTCTCTCCTCAGCATATCATCAGGATCAACAAATAAAATGAAGTTGCCAGTACTTTGTTCAACCCCGAAGTTTCGAGCGTAAGATACACCAGAATTATTTATATGAAAAACCCTTATACGATTATCTCTCTTCTCATACGAATCACACAGTTGAGCTGACAAATCTGTTGAACCATCGTCGACCAAAATGATTTCGTGTACTGGGACGGTTTGTTTTAGCAGACTATCAACACACTGGGAGAGGTAATCTTCAACGTTATAAATCGGTACGATAACCGATAAAAGAGCAGAATCAGACAACTTGCACTGAAGCATTACACCCCCACTTCCTCCAAGTCATGCTACATATATTTGTACAGCGTCAGGCTACACTTGAATATAGAACTAAGCTCAGCAATACTAACATTGGAGCCAGAAGTTATGGATCTTGGGATAGTCACTTTCAATGCAGATTTAGACTTACTAATGCAATCTTACCGCTTAGCCAAGAAAAGCATTTGTCATTTCATCATTATCGACAACGGCAGTCATAATCAACAAGAACTGACGAAAAGTTTTCTGTCTCTTCCAAAAGTTTTACTCATCTTAAATGAGGAAAATCGCGGTGTGGCACATGCACTGAATCAGATAGTACAAAAAAGCGAACAGCTCGGTTCAAAGTGGGTGCTACTCATGGATCATGATTCTCTTCTATCACCCTATTTGTTGGCAGCCTATCATGATCTCATACCCGAAGTTGAAAAAGATGTAGCAATCATCTGTCCTTCAGTGAAATCGCTTCATGGAAAACCTTTCGCAAACTTAGAAAAAGGATCCGGTCATCAAATCATTAATGGGCTCTACTTGTCGACAATTGAGCGCTGCATAACATCTGGGAGCTGTATTTCGATACTGCATTGTCGGGATCTAGGATATTTTGACGAACAACTATTCATTGATGAGGTTGATTACGAGTACGCGTTTCGTGTGCACCAGAGTGGGCTAGCAATCAAACGAGTCGATAACATTTGCATGTTACACGAAGTCATAGCAGACGACCAGATAAAACAACTGCATCTGCTCCATAAAACAATTCAGTATCACGATACATCCCTGAAGAGAACCTATTACAGAGCCCGCAATCTTACCTACTTAGCAAAACGACATACCGGATATCGAAATTCGAAATCTGAGATCAGCAAAGCAATCATCAAAATAATTATCTTTGAGAGACAAAAACTAGCTCGACTGAGGGCTGTTAAACGAGGAATCACTGATGGAAACAAAATGAAACCACTGTTACAAGAAAAAGGATTTGAAAATTGACTTTTCCAATGGACCAGAAAAAATATCATGTCCTTTACTACTCAGAGGGATGGGGATTAGGGGGTATTGAACGATTCATCATAAACGTCATTGCGCACGCTGATCGATCGTCTTTTGATTTCGATATTTTTTCCACTCACACTTGGGATACATCTTATGACGAAGTGATTAATGAGCTAGGCGCGCAAAGATATACTGTGTTCAATAACAAAAAACCAAATCTTTGCACACGTTTACTCAAAAGTGAAAAAGCATGGCGTGAATTACTCCTTTCAAAGAAATACGACGTGGTCCATATCAACACCATGAACGGTATGGGATTTATTTACTCGTCGATAGCAAAAGAGTGTGGAATACCCATCTCAATAGTTCACTCACATAATTCGAGATTCGGTGAAGGACATGAGCGACTTAAAACTCTGGGGCACCGAATAGGAAAACAATTGTGGAGTAATTCATGTGACATCAGGCTAGCCTGTTCTCAACAGGCGGGCCAGTATCTATTCGACCAAGATTCCTTTACCGTAGTGCCCAACGGTATAGACCCCCCAATTTTTTCATTCGACAATTCTTCAAGACAAGCCATAAGAAGACAATATGAAATTGATGAAGAAACATTGCTATTCGGATCTATTGGGAGACTTGACACCTCAAAAAATCCTTTGTTTCAATTAGAAGTCCTCTCCAAGATTGTAAAACAAAATATTAAGGCGAAACTAATGTTAGTGGGAGATGGGCCTCTCGTCCAACAATTACGCACAACCGTCGAACGGGACAACCTTGAAAACAACGTTATATTGGCAGGCACAACGACCCATCCAGAAGATTTTCTTTCAGCATTTGATGCCATTTCTATGCCGAGCAAATTTGAGGGGCTACCATTCTCAGTTATCGAGGCCGCATGTAGCGGACTACCGATTCTAATTTCTGATTCATTTGATATTTCAACATTCCCTTACTCACACATTACAAAACTATCTTTAGATAATCCAGAAATCTGGGCTAGCACGTTGTTAACAACCCATCGCCCTTCCACTCAAGAACGTGAATACGGGACGAATGAAATAATCAATTTGGGATATGACATTTCTTCTACAGTCAAACTTTTGCAAACTCTATATACAACAAATTGAGCAAACAATAGAGAGATAGCAGTATTCCGCGTAATAATTCACAAGATTCTTATTCGTCGAAAGTAGAATTTTGTGAATTCTCTACAACCCCATCCATAAGGTTCGTTTGATTTTCTGAATTCTTTATCACATGAAACAACAGTATTATCTAGCACAGATTATAAAAAAGACAAAAGCAAAACTGGGTGATATCCCATTGCGGTTATATTGTCTCTGCAAGGAATAATCCAACCAAGCTGCATTTGCCTAACATTACGTAATACATTCATACAGAGAATCTCTTTCGATTGTTTTACAACAAATAAGGCTGATTAATCCCCTTAGCTAGTGTGTACATAATGTCGATCTATTCAATACAGCAAACTACCAACCAGGAGCAATCATAATCTCCTGCTTTGATTACGTTGATACATATTAATTCAATTCAAAAACAAGATATGAATTCAAATTCTCTCGGTTTACGGGGATTCATGCTCATAATTTCCACTGGAGGGGGCAAACCGGAGGTTGTATGTACCCCGCGTTCGCAACAAATCACAATTTACAAGCTAGCTAAAAGACTTCGTCTGTTGAACTAGTATATTATTCTCGTTCCATTCTTATATTCTATGTTTCTACTTCCGTAGTCAAAAACAAAACAAATGTTTTTTTGATTCTTACATATACGCAGGCTCTGTGGAAGCAATAAAATCAACAAAGGAAATACGAATCTGTATAATCTGTGAGTTTTAGAGATTGCTGTATCAAAATTTCTTGAACCAGCTAATCATGTGATAGTACTATCTGTTGTTTTTAGAAGAAAGTCAATAATAAATGCTCAATGCATATAACTAATAGACGTTACCGACCGAACCTATAGCCTCATGAAACCTTTGACAGCAAGATTAATAACATGAATTACATTGATACAGGATAAACAAAACTCAAAGAATCTATCATTTAATTCTTTAATAGGGAACGCCTAAAACTCGATACAGCCTGTTTAGCCTTTATAGCTATAATCGTCGGATAGTATCCTGAACGGACAATCGTTGCATTTATCTTCTCCTTAAAAGTTTGAGAAGATTTCCAAATAGCTATTATTTGACCCGAGAGCATACGATTATATTTTTCGAACTCAACATGCCTATTTTGTATAGCTGAAGACAAACATATTTTGATACTCACTTGTACAAGTTTCTTAGATAAATTCATTCGTGCCATGTAATTTAAGTTTGGATAGGTTACTGCGATGAATCTTTGTAGAGAAAGATGCACGTCCACACTATCCGCAATATCTTTAGGTAAAAGAGTATTCTGCAAACTATCAGGCCGATCAACTCGATAATAGTAACGAGGCCCATTGATATAAATTATTTTTTTTGCTCTGCTGATTGCTGTAAAGCATGGCACCGAATCCGAGCTGGTCCTCTGCTCAGGGAACAAGTTCTCATTGAACAGTTTCTTGTTGAACAACTTAGCCCAAACTGTTAGTCCGACACTTGTGCCTTTAAGGAGTTCATAAAAAACGAGTTGTGGTTCACAAATCACAGCGTTCTTATCTATGTGACGTATTGTTTTTGGAAATTCAATTTCCCGAGGTAAAGATAATTTGCCTTTGTCGATATTTACGGTATCAGTAAAAATAAAATCAGCTGAATACAATTTAGCATAGTTGAGTAGTTGATTCAGATAATCGTCGCTTATTTGATCATCAGGATCAATGAAACACAAGTATTCTCCCCGCGCGATTTCTAAACCTTTATTACGCGCTCTTGCGACACCACCATTGGACTGGTGTATTACGACAAAAGAGTGTTCCTTCTTCTGAAAGTCATCTAATATCTTTCCAGACTCATCTGTTGATCCATCATCAATAAATATATACTCTGCACCAGCGCAATCCTGCCGACTTAGACTCTCAAGGAAAGCCGGCAAATATGTGTCTACATTGTATACCGGGATAATAACAGAAACCTTGACAGAACCCAATTGAACCAGCTTTCGATCTTTATCAAATGCTCTTTGTTGCTGCCGACTATGCAACTATAATGAGCATATCAAATTTACCCCGCACAGGAGTTATGTTGCTAAGAACGTGAGTTGTAAAGTTATCCAAAGCTGTTGACTTCACAGTAGCTAGAGTTTTTATCTTCAGAAAGAATTTGTGGAGAACCTTCTACCTATAATTCGATTAACAAGAACCGCGTTTTTCTCCTCAATGAATCCAGCACAAATACCAAATCTCTCATTTTTATCGCAGTCAATATTCGAGTATAAACTGGACTGAGTTGGGATTCTTTCAAACTTCTAGAAGCCAAGCCTCGACCAATGAGCCGAGTTTAATTCCTTGATGATTTCTTACAAAATCACTCATCTTAATATCAATCGCAAAGGTAAATCATTAATTAGTGCTGACACACCTTGCGCACAAAGCATAAAGACACAAGAGTAACTATGTAATCTGCCTGCAGTTGAGGAAATACTGGTCAAAATTTTCAATATGGAATTAGGAATTTCGTCCTCGCGTCTCATCGTCTATTTTCGACACGTCCGATAGCTAATCAGATCACCGTGACGCTTGTGTCACTCCTGTCGAACACAGGTATACTCCCCACTTTGCGGATCAGAAGGCAGACTTGGGAGAGATAACAGTCAGCAGTTCTCATGCTGTAGAAGCCTTTCTTTCACAGTAGCAGAGTAACGAATCTATCAGCTGGTTTGAAACATCTAAAGCGAAGTTGTTGATAACATGTTCTGAACCTACTCACAGTTTTAGCGATACAAAACACTATTGGCTACAACAAATGAGAAACAACAGAAATACTACTTACTCTCAACTCATTACGGAACCGAGCTGGTTCTGCGACAAGACGACTCAACCATAAATAGTCTGCTTCACCCGTAACCAAGTCTTTTCAACAGTACAACTACACGAGTTATAGATAAGCTTTCATGCTTTCACACGCTTGGCGCGACCATGATGTTAGATCACCCCACCCCAAAGCATTTTTCAAATTGTTTTAACACATTGATTGAATAAACCACATAGTAGAGTTGTTACCGCGGAGAACGTTTATCTAGAAATATCAACTTAATGATTTGCTATTTTTTAGACTAGCTTTATCGCTTTAATACTCCAATTCGAGAACACGATAATACAGAATATTGCTCTTCAATTATCCAAACACGTTGCTTATATTGCACGGCTCTGGAGATATCTGGGCAAGAGAGGTCAACTCGTTTGAACAAAATCAACAAATATTAATAATCTACTCAGGAATTTAGCAACAACCACGTACTGTTCTGATACCCCACCAATTTTCAACGCTTTATAAGTGAGGTACAAAACAATCCGTTTAGAACATTGAACTTTCCCCTATGAATATTAAAATTTTCTGAGCAGGCTGTGCAAACAATTACTTTTCCTGTACAACCGTACTAGGTATCCATAGTTTACAATTGTTGAAATTCCCCAGGTGGTTAGACACTCTTGCTCTTCCATAAAGAAGCAAAAATCGACATTTTACCTGTGCAAAATAACCACAGACAATAAGCTGCTACGAAGGTGAGACCAAAAACCAATAATGATAAAAGAAAATGCTCTGCCAATATCATATAGTGGAACTTCAATACAGCGAGCGGAATGAAAATAATTACTGCAGGGCAAAGTGCGGACACAATCGGTTTAAAAAACTCAATTATTGAGTGCCCAAACGCCTTCACTGTAGTGTAGTATGCAACGGATATTGTCTGAAGCACGAAACCTATCGTAATGAAAGCAGTCAGCTTATTCAGATCATGAGTGAATGAGCCGATAAGAAGCATTCCGAGCATCGTTGTAGTAGCTACGACTCCTTGTCTAAACAAATAATC
This sequence comes from Bifidobacterium sp., assembly GCF_022647885.1. NCBI lineage: Bacteria > Bacillati > Actinomycetota > Actinomycetes > Bifidobacteriales > Bifidobacteriaceae > Bifidobacterium > Bifidobacterium sp. Next base: position 230,682 of record NZ_JALCLM010000001.1, read on the forward strand.
GGTCCTACCTGCACTCTGCAGAATTCCTCCTGTAATGTTATTAACCATCTGGAAAGTGATGCTTGCGCAGAGGATTACAAACAATGGAACACTCGATAACCATTGACTGCCGTAGAAAAAGTAAATAATTTCTTTACCACAAAGGATGAAAGCAAAAGAAATTACAACACCTAAGGACGATAGCAGAAAAATCAGCTTCATCTGTACCTGATAGATCTTTTCTCGATCATTTTCATATTTAGCCAGATACGGTTGAAGTATAGATCCCAAAACGCCGGGGATAAATTGAATCGGATAGCTAGTGAGCTTATATGATTTATCGTACAAACCAAGGGCCACTGAACCGAAAACTTTTCCGATGATTAGGTGATCAAGGTTTCTCGAGAAGTAATTGACGATGCCAAAGCCTGCCTGATACACCGAATATTTAGCGACTAATTTGAGCGGCTTAATTATTACAATATCGGTTAAATTAATTTCATCCTTAATACTCACCACATTCCAGATGAATATACTTATTGAAACGATGTTTATATTCCAAACCAATGCCATCGTTCCTGCACCCATTACGGCCAATATTATCGCAACTATTCCACCAATAACAGTTGTAATGATTAGCCTGATACCGATAATGTCGAATCTTTTTTTCTTCAACAAAATTCCGTTAGGAACCATATTCATAGTGCCAAACAAAATCGAAACCGCTGACCAAGCACACAAGGAAACATAACTTGGTTCATTAAAAAACTGAGAAATCGGAAATCCGAGTGCTACGAAAACAACGGATAGAACTATTCCGAGTATAATCGAAAAAACAAATAGTCCCCCGTAATCACTTTTTGTTAACTGCTTATACTGGATTATTGCCGGGCCTAATCCCATATCACCTAAAATTCCAAACAAATTTGTAAAGATAGCCACGCCAGCCATTACCCCATATTCGTTGGGCGTCAATAAGCGTGCAAGAATAGCGGTTAGAACTAGCTGGAGGATAACGTTTGCATATCTAGATGCGAATTGCAGAATCGCTGCTTTACGGAAATTAATTTCTGTTCTTTTAGACTTTCCAGGAAAATCGTTCATCTTTTTTTTAGGATTCATTAGTTCTCGACTCTTGGAGAGGCATTAATAGCCGTTCCCATACTGCTGTTATTGCTGATACGGAGAAAAAGGCAGAACGCGAAATCCCCAATCTGGCGTATTTCTCTCTCAACTCCCGGCTCACCGTCAATTTTGAGATCTGCTCCACTAGTGATTGCACATTCCCTGACTTAGCCAATAACCCAAATTGGCCATTTTCTGTTACCTCGCGAAGAGCTGGAGTGTCAAATGCAACAACAGGTAAACCGAGACTCATTGCCTCAACCGATACCAATGAGAAACCTTCCCAACGACTTGGCAATATGAAAATGCTGGAATTCAAATAATGTCTGAGTAAATCAGATCCGAATAAGGCACCTTTTAGTATGATTTTCCCACTCAAGTCGTTTACACGTACCAGCTCAGTGAATTCTTTAGCATCGTTTCCACTTCCAGCGACTGCTATCTTCCAGCCATCGGGTAGGCTCTTTGCAACAGCGATCAAATAGTCTAACCCTTTTTGCTCAATTTCAAGCCTGCCTGCAAACGCAATAGTTTTCGAATCCAAATTAGCAGACTGTGTAGATGGTTGGATCGTCAAAGGATTATGGACTAAATAACAGTTCTGATTGTACTGACTCCAACGCTGCAGTGTATATTCTTCAAGGCAAATGACACCGTCAGCCGCATTAACGTTTTCGCAAAGTTCTGTTTGCTGATCCACAAAGTATTTGTTCATATAAATATCAAAATTGTTGTGCATCCATAGCAATACACGCAAATGAGGAAATCGTTTTTTGATATGTGCTGTAGCAAACAAAAATTCCGGATTCAATATCACTGTGTCATAACTGTTTGTTTTAAGAACTTTATACAGTTTCGAGACACAAAACGGATTGAGCAAATTTGGGATGATTTTCTCCACCAAGTGACGAAAAGATCGTTCGACAAAAGTAACAGGAGTCAATGCACTGTTGATAACAGGGCACAATGTTTCATATTTTGATTCTCTAAAACTTGTATTGAGGAGGGTAACGTTAAGCCCTTCGTTGTATAGCGATCCTGCAATCACACTGGTAACCCGCTGTATTCCACCTATTTGTAAGTTAGAAACAGTAAAAAGAATCTTCTGTGAGTTCTGGGAAAAACGCTGATACTCCCATGCTGGTTTCCCGACATTTGTCATCTTTCCTCATTTACAGTTCAATTGCCCATTCGACAAACAACACCTAGCTAAGGTTATTCTCGCGTCTATACAAGTGGTCTCTCTCTTCTTGTGAAATTTGTTGTGTTTTGCGTTGCTGGAGGGATGTAATTTATTGAACAGCGTTTTCACTAATTAACGATTGCAGTCAGCATTAACCTCCGGATTTAGTAGCGATTAGAGCATGAACCACATCAACTATGAAATTAGTCAACAAAGCCTTACTAAAATCGCAACAGTAGAAGCAACCGTTCAAGGTGCCGAATATCTGACAGCTCAATAGCAAGCTCACTCATTCTTATAAAGGTATGTCTGAAACCCCATCAGAAGCTCTTCCCATACTTCTTCAAACCAAGCTTAGCTAACAAAAACGAGCTCCCCTTGTTAACCCAGTTCACTGGTTCAGTATTCAAAACAGGCAATTCACTATAGCTGTATCCATTCGTCTCTAACCAGGGATCAAGCAAGCGTTCACTCACACGACCGATATATCTCGCATTAAATGGATCATATTTGCTGGGATCGAGCCTGCGCTCAAGCTCAAATAACACGGGGAACATGTATTCACAGTATTCATCGAATTTCGAACCACTCATGATGAACATGTTGAAGATGTGCGCACTTTTCGATTCCATGAGGTGATCCCAAGCTGGCAAATATGCTGGTCTCATGTCACTCAATACCTCACGGCACACATCGAACTGTTCTGCGTGAAAGGTATGCGCATAATGTGAATAGACCGATTCGATGTAATAGTTCCGTTTCCGAGCCACAATAATATCGTGGTCACCGAGCAACTCCATCACTTCTGATTGACCGACTATTCGGTCGAACCTATCCTTTTTGAATATCCGTGAAATGCTGGAAGTGGCAAAATGCCTACGATAATGCGTAAGCCCCTTATACTCAGACTGCTCATTCTTCCAGAGCCAATACAAGCCTGTAAGTTCCGAGTAAAAAGCATTTCGATCAGAGATATTGTCACCTGTATTATCCCCCAACATCTCAGGAAGAACATCGGGGTGAAGTTCTGTACCTACGTGAATAGGCACGTACATAGGGTCAGACGGCATGCGATAAGCTTTATGCGTTGCAACCACTACTGAAATTTGTTTGTGCAAATTCTGCGGTTTGATTTCGCTTACACCTGACATTTCTCTCCCTAGACCACACGAGTATTGCAAGCCATACAGGAAGTACTTTATCCAACAGATTCAGATATCCATAATTCATTGAGTTTACTTGTGGACGCGAGCACTTTTCGACCTTAATACATAAATTCTCTATTGAGGTTCTCCAAATAATAGATGTCCCCTTTCAACCTATATTCAGCTTCAACGTTTTTCGCCGTCAATTATGCGAAACATCTCCACTCACCTGACGCCATATACACCTAGTCGAAGGAATATAGATATCCACCGATATATAACGGAAGAAAAAGCTGTGCAAAACTCAAACTTCGCAAAATCTAATGCATCCTCTTGTGCATCTTGTATATGTGTTTCCACACGAAGTAACACTAAGATATTTACACAGCCCTCGCTACAACGGCAGCGGCGTCAATACCTATGACCCCTGTCCGCGTTAAATCATAGCCAGGAAGGCAAATGGTATTAACCACAGAAATTCTTCACCTCGTGTTGAAAACGATTGAGGATTAGAGTCCCTTGATACCTGTTTTCTTGCTCTCTTCGAATAGCCGTTCTTCAATTTTGAATCGTTCTTCGAGATATTTATCTACAGTTGTCTGAATATCCTCCACGCTTCGAACCAGCGATTTTCTTTCAGATAAGTTTCGCTTGTAAAATTCAAGGTAAAACGCTGCACGCGCACACTGGCAAGGTGTGGACCTTCCTTTCACAACTTCGGGAATGAGGTACTTCTCAATATTCTCCTCGAGATTCTGATATAAATCTGATGTATTAAGAATCAAGTGGTAGTTCTGAAACCATTTATCCTCTGACTGAAAACCTTTAAGCGTTTCAACACTAGTATCCGAAAACAGATTGTTTTCAAGGTAAAGTGATATTAACACTTGATTCTCAGAGTATAAGACCGACTTCTCATTGTCCTGTGCAATATCTCTAAACTCCGCAATTGAAATAGCATAGAAGTAGTACAGTTGTGCATCTTGAAATTGATCTTTTAATACCTGCGCATATCGTAATTGAAAAAACTCTTTAAGCCTCCCCATTTCAAAGCCAGACATATCTTTAAATCTATCAATCGAGTAGAGCATCGCCTCAGGGGATGTCCTAAAAATGAAGCAGAGCTGATGATAATCATAGTCTTTAACATTAAATTTTGATAATTCCAGCGTTCGAAAATATTTCGTTTTAAAAAAATTAGTTATCAATATCCTCTTTTTCTTTAGTTCCGCAAGAAGAGATGATCGGTACACCAACTGATTGATGAATACAAGCTTATTGTCATTTTTCTTATCGTTATAGTTCCTGTTACACCCAGCAACAATTCGTTTCCAATACCTTGCTATTACATTATCTGAATTAAATGTTTCATAATCCCAAATTTGAGTTTTATTGTCATTCGCCTCTAAATCAAATTCGTCGAGAACTAATCTAAAAATTTCTTCAATCATAGAGATATCGTCTGAATTACAAAAGAAGTAAAAATCATCCGAAAAATATGAGAACTCGCATCTTATCTGCGCATCCTGTAACTTTTGAGAAATCCTCTTGCTAATTTTTACAAGGTGCTGTTCAGCAAAATACAAAGATAAGTAGTTTCCCATAATTAGGCCATTCGTAGCACCAAAATTCAGATTCGTAATATATCGATCTGAATCATTTTCATGAAAATCTAGATAATGCGTATACAATCTTCCATAAAATTCATGTATATCAAGCTTAACCAAACAATCGTAGATACAAAGTTTATTGAAATCATCTTCAAGCTGCCGATCAAACTCACCGATTGAGAAGTCGCCTATTGTGAGATCTGCGGACAGTCTTTTGTGTTCGTCCATTTCAGGGAGAGAATAGAAATTATCATAGGTATGTAAACGATTTTCTGCCACTCGAAATGACAATATGTTCGGGATTTTCAAAGTCCTATAAGAATTGTCTTCTTTTTGTACACGAAATTTAAATGGCTTAGTCCAACATGTATCTTCTACTGTCTTACTAGTAAAATCACTAGGCAATATAAGATTATCTATATCAAGAAAATGTCTTATTGTATTTCTAAAATTATATAAGTTGTTAATTTCCATCAGGTCTTCATTCTCCTAACCGTTGTGAATCCTATCTAACGAGAAAAACTATTTTCATATCAAACAAGCACCACTGCATGCATAGCTAATACTATCCTTTGCAAGGAACCGATCTCAACAAGGACAAGATCTGTAGCCTGTTGTTCTAACATACCTTTATAGAATAAAAACTAAGAAGTCACCAGAACAACTGAAACCATCTGCGCGGGCACATCCTGCGCTGTTCCGCCAAAAGCGGCAGTTTACAATATTTGTAGCATGGGCGACCCCTCCGGACTCCCACGAGTATATTTGTGCGACTTGAGGAATACGTAGTCCAACCAACCAGGCACCCGAATATTGCAGATCTTGTGAATACGAGATCATTTTTGCTATGGCAAGAAGTGTTTTTAACCCGCCAGTATACTCTCTCTATCACGAAACTGATGAATTCACGATCCCTGTCACCCCTGAACCAAACCCTCTGTAACCGCAAACAATCGTAGAGGGAGTCAGACATACTTCTTTAGCTTCATACATAAACGCTGCGCCTCACATATTCAGATGAGATGCCTGAAAACAATCCCTTTCCACACATAGAAAACATAGAATGTCGTATTTTATATATATTGTATATTTATGTAATATATATAATCTATACATTTTGTATAGATACTTTCGATAGTAAAACGAGGAACTCACTATGGGATACCGCTATATCAAACTCAAGAATCGTGGATCATACGTCGCACGGACGAAACTTTCCTGGAGTGGCACACAGGACGGCAATGCTGGAACGGGAACATACGAGGAGTCCGGTTACCACGATGTGCTGGTATATGGAGAACGTACCATCGATATGAAAGACCAAGCACATTTTCCAGATGGTGCTGCGGTAACTTTTACTTGCTTTGTGGTGGCAGGAAGAGACAAGACTGCCTCATTCACCTTTAACGAACAGCCCGGTGACACGATCACTTATCAATGTGATGGCACCACCCTATTTAACTCACTCAAACAAGTCTAGATCGGCACCATCATGAGCAAAACTTACAGCGAATCCGGAAATGTCAGTATCACCCTTGCCGACAGTGAAGCCGAGAAGGTTCGAAACTACTGGACTCCCGAACGCAAAGCAGCAGCACAGCCAGCCGAAGAAATCGTTATCGACAGTGCAGGAGAACAGCCGCAACCGCTTAAGATTGCTCCTGCCAACATATCTGCCCAACCATTCAGCACTGGCGGAAAGCTGTTTTTTACCAGCTCAGGGCAAGATAAAGTCGCTTCAGCAGAATTCTGCGACGACACCCGCATCGCGCTCACCGCAGCACATTGCATCAGGAACAGAGATACTGGAGTATGGTCTGAGAATGTTCTATTCGAACGAGCTTATCGATATGGAACTTCAGCCGAGGAATATACAGCCAATACTCTGACATGCCGTGAGGATTGGACAGTCACTAAAGAGTGGCAATGGGATTTCGCGTTCTTCGTTACCAATAAGCCTTCTCCGATTACTCCCCTGCCTTATGCACTGAATATGCCATTCGCTAGGGTTACTCAATTCGGATATCCTGTGGCTTATGACGATGGAGAAGTCATGCAAACCAGCGATGGCAACATAACAAGAAATGCCATTCCTGACCTTTCAGACAGCAGCAATAATGCGCGCAACAGTTCAACTGTTGGAACCGTAAAGATGGACAACAACCCTGCAGGCGGAGGTTGCTCAGGCGGCGCATGGGTCGGCATAGGAACAACCACCGTAGCTAGTCTTAACTCTTTCCATTTCACCTCTGACCCATCTACCGAATACGGACCCGTCTTCGGAGCAGAATTCCAAAGCCTCTACGCCTTTACGAAAGCAAGAATTTACTAGCAAACCTTTGAAGCAGGTTACCTGATTCAAATCCCGCCACTCACAGTCAAAATTGCGTGAAAATATCAGGGTGTAATATCTCCAAAGCATCCCCGATATCTATTTCATATATCACGCTTTACACATACTCAATCCTGAAGTACGAACAACCCAAATGATTCCTAGACGGCCCATTTGCTGCACTGAAACAAACCTTTCGCATTTCTGTCTATAAAGCGATTTTTTGTACACCCAATGTATTATTTTTTATACATTACTTGTACGATTTTTTATACATTCGATGTATGCTTGTTCTATGAACACATATATTCATCGACCGATTGCGGATGTATTGCTCAATGCCAAACGCAAGGTAGTAATTCTTGAAGGCGCAAGAGCAGTTGGGAAAACGCTCATGGCCGAGAGTCAGCTCGTACCGGCTGGTTTCTCCTACGAAACACTCGCAGATATGAATACCTTCGAACTTGCTCAGCACGATCTCAGCGCCTGGCTCAAAAGCCTGAACCTTCCGGTCATCATTGATGAAGCCCAGCGTATTCCATCGCTTCCTCTTGAAATCAAAGAAACCGTAGACAAGATAGCCTCACAAGGTATTCAATTCCTTCTTACAGGAAGCGCGATTATCAGCAGAAGTGGCTTAGACGGGCAGGATCCGCTGGCCCGTCGTGCACAGCGTTTTACTATGAGTCCTTTGACACAGGGGGAGTTTCATCACATTCCAGGAAGCATCGTGGATGACCTCTGGAGTGCGGAGCCAAATACGAATTTCGAGCAAGAGACGCCACGAGCGGAACTCTATGATCTTATGGCTGCTGGAGGATTCCCTGAATACTCCGGCCAGTATCCCCAATATGAGGAGTGGGAACGTGAGCGTCTTATCGCTGATGATATCCAAACAGTGTTAGGCGACACCATTCTGCCCGATGAGAAGCTTGATGCAGTTATTGCGGGAAGTATTCTCAGCAAACTGTTGTGCATGCCCGGCGGCATTCTGAATGCCAGCGCAATGGGAGATTCCCTTGCCTTGGACCGCAGGACCGTGGATCGCTATATCAGCATTTTCATTCGTCGATTCCTGATCCACGCATTACCTAATATCAGAACCGCACCCAACCGACAAAGCTTCACGCGCTCGAAAATCCATCCGATTGACACATCATTAAGCGTACAGACGATGCTTTCCAAAGGCACGGATCCTCTGATGTCCCCTGTTGCCTATGGCAATCTTCTGGAGTCTTTCGTCATTAACCAAATCGTTCCAGCAATCCAGTGGTCACAAACACACCCCGACTGCTTCTACTGGCGCGAACCTGGCAATCACCCCAAAGAGGTTGACCTCGTAATAGCAAGAAGGCAACAACTCGTGGGCGTTGAAGTGAAATCATCATCCACCATCAAACGAGATGATTTCAAGGGCTTAGCGGAATTGGCGAAGGACTCGCGTTTCCTGCGTGGCTATCTCGTATACACAGGATCGAAAATTATGAGATGGGCCGACAACCTTTGGGTTCTCCCCGTAAGTGCATTATGGAACTCGGCAGCATTCACTCGCTAGCGGCAATCGCACCATCGGAACCGATGCTTGGCAGCACCTTGCCATTGCCGACAACTGACTGCCCTAGAATATCGGATTCGCTACCTCCCGAGGCACCCCAAGGGGATAACGTGCACACCAGAAGGCAGCGTTATAGGCGTATTCGGTCGCGGTGACGATTGCCAGAAACGCCGGATCCCCAACCTTCGCCGTATCGACCTTATGATTCTTCAACCTCAGCAAATGTTCTTCAGCCTCGGGTATCTGTGAGCTGTCCAGCTTTACTTCTATACCCGCCCACGTATCTGGATAATCGATAGCTACATCAATCTCAAGTCCTGCATCATCTCGATAGTGGAATACTTCTCCACCGTCTCGTGAGCTTAGCGAACGCACATCGCGCACCACCATCGACTCAAAAACAAAACCGAAGTATTGTGGCTGCATCATCAAACGCTCAGCGCCAATCTTGAGACTCGCCAAGGCTATTGAAGGATCAGCAAAGTGAATTTTCCCCTTCTTGCGCAACCGAGATCGAGAACGCACATCTACACTCCATGCTGGAAGTGGCTCGTACACGAACACTCGCTGCAAGGAATCGAGATCGGCACGCAGCGTTTTCTCATCCACACTACGTACATCGCTATTCACCTCGGCAAGAACGCGAGCATTTGTAGCTTCTCCCGCGATGTTGCGTGCAAGAGATTGAATGGTTCTTTCAACCCGTATTGGGTCATAAATTTTTTTCTCAGGCCCTTGCAATTCGATGTGAATAAGATTGTCAACGTAACCGCGACTAAAAACGGAAACCTTCGCCCCTCCTTGCCCAACTAGCGCAGGCCACCCATAACGGCTAAGGCATCTGAGATTTGCTGGTCGACACTTCGAGAATAATATTTCACATACAAATACTATCGATCAATTCAATAATTCCCTGTTTTGCAAACCACAAATTCCCTATTCTGCAAACATTATGAAAGTACGCATTGCTTGGGTTCTACTGATGTCGGTGTCTTGTTATGTCTGGCTGATGCGCCTGCGCACCTTAGCGACATTTCCCAGAGCTGTCGATACGAGGTATGCGCCTCCTTCATCCATGGCTGCGTTGATGTAGTCCACTAAATACCAAACGTGAATATACGACAGAAACTCCGCCGCAAAATTCATTATAACGTTATGACATTATGATGTTATAATGGTTTAACAGTTCAACGCCGAGATTCCTTACCGCAATACTCGTCAGATTTCTTAGTGCTGAACCACTTGTTTCGCCAAAGAAGGCGTGCAAGAACACAGATCGATGGCAGGGTAACTCAGTGCTGAGCGTCTCATGTGTCATCCCTTCGTTGCAAAGGAGCTACGGTGCTTAGTCAGTATTTCGGAACCGGCACGATTCTCTACTCACCGAGTGTGTCTGGCTGGGAAGAGGCAGTTGATCGCGTAACACAACCCTTGGTATCCCTCGGGAGCATTCGCACTGAATACGTCGATGCGATCAAAAAAGCAATCGTCTCTCCTGGGGGCACCTACATCGATCTTGGATATCAGATTGCACTGGCTCATGCTCGTCCAGAAATGGGAGTTGTGAAAACCTCACTTTCTGTATTGCACTTAGCTCAACCGTTCCTGCTGGCAGATTCACCAGAGCATCCCATTTCTACACTGTTCTGTCTTGCGGCAGAAAGTAGCGAGCGCCATCTTGAGCTTATGAAAGAGCTCGCTTCGCTGTTGAGTGATGCACAGTGGCGCCAGCAGATTGAATCAGTCAGCACTGAAGAAGAATTACGGTGTGTTTTCACCAAGGAAGAGAGTGTCTCATGAAATTTTTATCTGTTTGCAGCACGGGCTTGGGTTCAAGCTTCATTACGCAGCTCAATGTTGAGAAGGCGTTAAAACAACTTGGCGTGCAAGGTGTTGAAACCGATCACAGCGATCTTGGCTCCGTTTCTCAAGGTGATGCTGATGTCATCGTCGTGGGACGAGACATTGCAGAAGCAGCCTCTGGCCTAGGCGATGTGATTGTACTCAATAGCCTCATCGATATGAATGAAATAACGCAGAAGGTCTCTGCGGCATTGGAGCGCCACGGCATCGCCGTGCCAGAAAAGGAGCAGAAGCAATGAACGGCGTACTTAAGGTACTTCTCGACATTTTTCGTCAGCCGGCAGTAATCGTCGCCCTAATATCTCTCATCGGTCTGAGCGTGCAACGTAAGCCGCTCACCGACATTATGAAAGGAACTATCCGCACATTCGTTGGATTCCTAGTACTCGCCGCTGGAGCAGGAGTAGTTAGTGGAGCGCTTACGCCTTTTGGAGATATGTTCCAAGAAGCTTTCCACGTTCAAGGAGTAGTGCCAAACAATGAAGCCATCGTGGGCACAGTGCTAGTCCAATATGGTTCTATTGCTGCATTGATCTTCTTCCTTGGCATGGTTATCAACGTGTTGCTGTCAGCAACTACACGCTTCAAATATGTATACCTCTCAGGGCACGTAGCCTTTTATATGGCCACTATGATCACAGTCATATTTGTTGCTGCAGGCTTCCCAACGTGGGGAGTACTTCTTTGGGGATCTATTGCGCAAGGTCTCATAGTGACTCTATCGCCTGCAATCGTGCAGCCCTTCATGAAGGACGTCACCGGAACCGATGATGTTGCATTAGGGCACACGGGTGGAGCTGGTATTGCACTCGGCGGTCTGGTAGCCAGGCTCACCAGGAGCAAGAAACACCCATCGAAGTCAACAGAGGATATTCACTTCCCCTCTGGCCTCGGATTCTTGCGTGATACCACTGTTATCGTTGCGCTCTCGATGGGCATTATCTACATCATCGTTGCACTTTTCGCCGGACCAACATACATCGAATCCAAACTGAGTAGCGGTGAGAACTTCATCGTGTTCTCAGTTATCCAAGCCGCAACCTTCTCAGCCGGTGTATTCATTATTCTCGCCGGCGTGCGCGTGGTGCTAGGCGAAATCATTCCTGCGTTCAAGGGCATCAGCGAGCATTTGGTCAAAGACGCTAAGCCAGCTCTTGACGTTCCTGTGACCTTTACATTCGCACCCAATGCGGTAATGATAGGATTCCTCTCTAGCTTCGTCGGAGGCATTGTAGGCATGACGATTATGGCCGTGGCAGGCACCACCATCATCATTCCTGGAATCGTTGCCCACTTCATGACCGGCGGCGCCACAGGCGTTATTGGCAATGGTGCCGGAGGACGACGCGGAGCAATACTGGGATCCTTTGTCAACGGTCTTGCTATCACCTTCCTACCGCTGCTACTGCTACCCGTACTTGGCAGTGTCGGCCAAGAAAATGCAACCTATTCTGACGCAGATTTCGGCGTTGCCGGCGTATTCCTCGGATATCTCAACCGTGGTGGTGGGCAAATCGCCATTATTGCAGGATTGGTTATATCGGTGATTCTCGTTTATCTTGTTTCATTCCTCATGGGACGGCGCAAAACCGTAAGCGAACAACCAAGTAAGTCAGTAAGTAAGTAAGTAATAAATAGGTAGGCACTACAGGCCGCTCTCTTCTGAACATCGAGATAACCTCAGTCGAGGGTGGCCTGCACCATATCCAAGTAGCGGAAAGTAATCATCACCTCAGATCCGTCAACCGAAAGGAGTGACCGATGGAGACGAATATCGGCATTCCAAAATACATCACCGTCAGAGATCATCTGCGACTACGACTCAAAGCAATGCAAACAGGCGAACAGCTACCAACCGAGTCAGAACTATGCACACAATACAATGTCAGCCGCATCACGGTACGCCGGGCAGTAGAAGATCTCATTCGCGACGGTGCCCTGGTACGCAAACAAGGTAGCGGAACATTCAAAACTAAGGACGATCCCTCAACCGGAGAAGTGCTGAGCGAACATATACGTGGATTTTTTCGGCAACAATCCGATCTTGGACGAGAGGTATATACCAAGGTATTACACAATAGAATCATCACCGACCCGCACATTGCTGCAAAGCTCGATATAGCTGAAGATGCTGAAATCATCGAATTAGAGCGCCTGAGATATGTGAATGGTGCTTTACAACAACACGTCTTCACCTATCTTCCAGCACAGAGATTCGCTGCAGTTCTTGAACATGATTTTTCTCGGGGCTCACTTTACGAGTTTATCGAAAAGTCCTATGCGATTGAGCTCTCTCGAAATGAAGTGGTTGTCAGAGTTGAAAAAGCCGGCGCTGATGTCGCTCGGCACTTTGATATTGCCGAAGGGACAGCTTTGTTAGCCATGGATTCAACGGTGTTTGATACCTTCGGCTCGACTATCGCATTCGGCATTGCACTTCATCCACCGGAGCACAGCGAAGTCAGATTCATCATCACCAACCGCACAGGCATGTAACACTCATAGGTAGTTACCGAGATATCTGCATACTTTAAGTGCGGCAAGAAGCTAGAACCGTCGAGTGCACTAGATGAACAATGAACCCGCTTGACGAATTGTCTCCTATAGGAGACAATCTAAATGTGGATATCATCGAAACTGACACGTACTCACACTGGTTCGACAGTCTGCGCGATTTAAGAGCCAAAGCAAGCATTGATGTCACTATCCGAAAGATCCAGCTACACGGACGATTGTTGGGCGATGTGAAAGCTGTAGGCGGTTCAGTGAGCGAGATTCGTTTCCACCAAGGCCCCGGATATCGCGTCTACGTCACAATCGAACATTCGACACTACTCGTCCTTCTGGCCGGTGGAGACAAATCCACACAAAACAAAGACATACGGGCGGCACAACGACTAGCCAAAGAATGGAGAACACGATGAAAACGCGAACATGGGATGTCAGCGAACACCTCGACAGCGAAGAAGCAATCGCCGCATACCTCAACGCAGCTATCGACGATGGAGATCCGACCCTCATACAAGCAGCGCTAGGCGACATCGCCAAGGCCAAAGGCATGAGTCAAATTGCACGCGAGAGCGGCATGGGACGCCAATCTCTGTACAAAAGCCTCGATGAGGACGGCAACCCATCATTCACCACAATCATCAATGTGGCAAAAGCCCTTGGGTTGAAACTCACTTTCGCCACCATCTAAGTACAACCAGAGCATGGAGGCAGTTGGTAGTTCAAGGCTATGGCATAAGTTGATGAGCTATATAGAACTCTGGTCAACCAAGACTGTTTGACACATACTAGTCAATATTTCGAGGATACGAATCACTCAGAAAGTGTTAACCAATTTTCGCGAGAAGCCTCGGCTGCTCGTTGAGCATCGTGATCTTTCAGCGCAGCAACAATTTTGGCATGCTGCTCCACTGAATCTGGTGTCAACAATGAATCAAAATGAAAATATTCAGCTCGCCGCAGCAAGGGCATAACCTGCTCAAGGGCATTCACCAGGGTTGGGTTGTCAACTCGATGTATAGCAACCTGGTGGAAGGCATCGTCGGCCTCTATTGCCTGCCCAGCATCGGATTGTTCAAGAGCTAGCTGTAATTGCTTATTCGCCAACAGCATCTGTTGCACATCTTCATCGGTGATATGTATGGCAGCTTCTCGAACTGCCAAAGTATGTAATGCCTCAGCAACGAGTACGGCATGATTCGTGGTCTTCGGATCAATGCTGGAAACGATAGTAATACGACCAGGGACAGTACGTACTAAACCAGATCGCTCAAGCCTAGCCAAAGCTTCTCTGACTGGAGTGCGAGAAATGCCAAGCCACTGCGCTATCACCGTGTCTGTAAGTTTCTCACCTGGTTTGAATTCGCCACGTACAATCGCGGAGCTTATACGATCATATGCTTCATCGCGCAAGAGCTTTCTTGGCGTAATAGCGTCAGCAGATGAGAGCACAGGGATAGGCATGCCTCATATTCTATCTGCCCAGCCCCATACATGCTCTTTTGGCAGTGTCACTCCGGTCTTCTCCTACGGAGAATGTCCTCAGTTACAGCTTGGAAATATCGCAGTAACAAGTGATATGCAATATATTGCATACAACATATTGATATATCTACTGCCACTGAGCAAGGAGAATCACTGATGTCTAATCCCAACAACGCTAACGAACAATTTGAGGTCCACGACAGAAACGTGCTCGCAACTGCACGAGACATTATTGACTCCTCCCCATCACTACGCTTAGTGCAGCAAGAAGTAGTCAATGCAGTCAAACGCAATGCGATATGGCGTGGAGAGGAATGCCTCAATCTTCTGGCACCCGAAGCCCCGACAAGCCCTGTAGTCCGGTCACTACTCTCTAGCGAAATCGGCACACGAGCCGCGGAAGGACACATAGGCGCAGTCCAACGCTGGTTCGTGGGCACACGATATATCGATGAAGTCGAGTCTCTATGTGTCGAATTGCTCAAAAAAGTATTTAATACCAATTATGCAGACCATCGACTCATCGCTTCAATGCTCGGCAACCTCACGGTATACACGGCGCTCACTAAACCTGGCGATACGATAATGTCAATACCGCAGCCAACCGGCGGGCATTCAGCAAACAGAGTTAATGGACCTGCAGGCATTCGTGGCCTCAACATTGTTGATATTCCTCTAGACCCCGTGTCTTTAGAAGTTGATTTGGACCAATTCAAGAACATTGCACAACGCGAAAAACCAAGCCTTGTGGCCTTAGGCGCTTCCATGACACTGTTCCCCTTCCCGATCAAACAAATTAGTGACATCATCGCTCCCTGGGGCGGGAAGGTATTTTTTGATGGCGCACATCAGCTGGGATTGATTGGAGGCGGTCAATTTCAGGATCCCCTGCGTGAAGGTGCAGTGGTCATGACTGGTTCAGCAGGAAAAACCTTTAGCGGACCGCAAAGTGGGATCATCGTTTGGAATGATCCGGAACTGACTGCCCCAATTGCAGACACTATTTTCCCGACAATTGCCGCCACCCACCAAGTCAACAGAGTTGCTGCACTGGCAGCAGCTGCGGCGGAGTTCCTCGCTTTTGGCAAAGAATATATGGCAGGGATTGTCTCAAACGCACAATCGCTCGCGCAAGCGCTTCACGATCGTGGAATTACTGTGCTCGGTGAAGATCGCGGGTTCACTCGCACACATCAGGTAATACTTGATGTAAGCAAATACGGTAACGGTCTTGATGTGGCAAGAACACTTGAACAAGCAAATATCATCACCAACAAAAACCTCATTCCTGGGGATCAACCTGAAGATTGGGATCGTCCAAGCGGCCTACGAATTGGGACCACCGAGGTTACGCGCTTTGGAATGGGTTCCGAAGAGATGTCCGTCATTGCAGATCTAATCGTCGATGTGCTTGAGCAACGAAAGCCCGTTGATGCGGTGAAGAAACAGGTCACAGAGCTGAGAAAAGCATTCCCGAATCTTCAATACTGCTTTGAAAGCGACTGATACTACGAGAGCATGGTTACTGTGCGTACTCTTTGTAGATAATTGCAACTCTCAAGCTTCTTTATTCTCCCTGCGCTAGGCTCGGTGTCCAATAACGCTTGCATACCGAGCTTCAGCAATCATCGGAGGATTATATGGGATATACGCTGCCAACACATGACGGCGATACCCAACCCATACCTATTCGTCAGGAGGATCAACCCACAAACGTTGGGAAACAAGCGGCTGTACAAGCAGAAACAGCGCGACCAGCAAAACCGCGTCGTCAACCTCAACACGGTTTTCTTAGCTTCATCCTTTGGCTTATTACTGCCGCTTCCATCGTGGTTATGGCGATGCGAGAAGTGCCCAGCGACCTCGCCAGCATCGGTATTATTCCACTAGCGGTGTCATTCGTGCCATGGATAGCATTCGTATCCCTTGCCGCGCTACTCCTCGCACTTCTCTGGCATCGTCGTGTGCTCGCCGTAGTGAGCATTCTATGCCTAGCCTTACAACTATTTTGGCACTTTGGATTCATCAAACCAACCACTACAATCTCAGCGCAGGCCGAAACAGCCGTCGCAAATTCAACGCTGAATACCACAGATAAATATGCTCGAATCATGACCCTCAACACTCGCACGGGTCTAGCAAATGTCAACGAAATCGTCCAAACAGTCAAAGAGCAACATGTGGAAGTTCTCGCTTTACAAGAGATGAGCCAAGGTTTCATCCAAAGACTCACTGCGGCTGGCATATATACTGTGCTTCCACACTCTGTAATTGCTAGTACGAAACACGGAGATAACGGTGGCGTCAACGGTCTATGGAGCGCTGCATCGATGAGCAGCAAGAATCCAAATCTTATAACTGTTGAGGCATCCAGCATTCCTGCGGCTTCTATCACCTTGGGCACTACGACCGTGCGTTTTGGATCAGTTCACCCTAACTCGCCTACCAGAGGTAAGCAAAGTGTTTGGAGTTCAGGGCTGGACTCCATCAGTTCACTCAAGAATTACGACCACACCTACGTGCTGATGGGTGATTACAACTCCACTTGGGATCATTCCAGTTTTCGGTCTCTACTCGGTAGCCGTTTCGTAGACTCGTCGCAGCAAGCTGGCGAAGGATTCCACATGACGTACCCCGCCAACTCTAAGATTCCAGCAGTGATTGAAATCGACCACATTGTGCACGACAAAGGCGTAGTAGTAGGCGATATGGAAACCGTAGAAATTGCAGGAAGCGATCACAAAGCACTACTAGCAACGCTAGAAGCCACAAAGGACTGAGCAATCTCAATGCGTACGTGAACCAACATCATTGACACAGTTCTATACCGTTGCCAACTACACAGCTCAGGTGAATGAGTCTGTCAGATGCGTGGAAAGCGCGAAAGAAGACTGTTCTCAGTAAGAACCGACTGCGCGAACAACTGCTAGCACTGTTTTCATCAAAATTGCGAAGTCCCCAGTAAGCGACCAATTTTCGATGTAATTGACATCTAAACGCTCCGACTCTTCTCTACTGAGATCAGAACGCCCCGAAATCTGCCAAGGTCCTGTGATACCAGGTTTAACCAACAGTCGTGTCGAATACAGCGTGCTGTATTGATCAACTTCGTAATCTCTTTGTGGACGAGGACCCACTAATGACATATCACCCTTGAGCACATTGAAAAACTGCGGGAATTCATCCAGAGAGAATTTTCTGATGACCCGACCAACTTTGGTCACACGAGGGTCATCTTTGACTTTGAACAATGCGCCATAATCCTGACCATTCTCTTCAGCCAGTTTGGCATCAAGTTTGTCAGCATCCAACACCATAGATCTGAATTTATAGCAGTTGAACGGTACGCCATTCTGGCCTATTCGCTCTTGCTTGTACACAACAGGGCCATGATCCTCATGTTTAATGGCCAAAGCTACGGGAAGCATTACCAAAGGGATGCTGAACAATAGTGCAATTGACGATCCCACTATATCGATAATGCGTTTGACAACCCTTGTCGCTATGGAATATTGCGGGAGGCTTGCAGTAAGTACTTGCTGTTGAGACGAATCACGTAGGTAGAGCTTATGTCCGCTCAAATCTGCTACAGAAACTGACACTGCAAGCTCGATGCCCAATGACTCTACCGCTAGCGAAAGAGCATGCAAGGTCACCGATTCACGCTTCAACACATCAGTCACTAGGAGTGTCTGAGCCCCCATTCTCATGATTGTTCTAGGCAGATTTGCATTGAAAGGTAGCACCTTGATTTCCGCAGCCCCTGGAATATCTGGGTCTGGGCAGAAGTCTGTGAGAATGATGTCTTCTTGCTCACCTTGAGTTTCAATTGCGATAGGGCACACTGCAATAGCCTCATAACCTAGTCCGGTGGTGGACTTCAAGGTGTGTAAAGTACGGTTAATGCCTGCTGATGATCCAAGAAGGACTGTCGAATACCTGCAACGCCCCTTTCGTCGCTTCCAGTGTAAAGACCGGCGCATCAACCATCGCGACACGCATTCGATAACACCAGCCAATAATGACGCAGCGATGATTGCGGTACGAGGTAAATCCAACTGCAACATATACACCAAGCAACTTGCTAATACCACAGCGAAGAATGTGGCATTGAAAATCCTGGTATATAGGTCATAACCTTCAGAAACAATATGTCGCTGATATGTTCCTGCGAAAAGTAGGCACAACAGCCAAAGGCCGCACTGCAAGGCTAAATAAGCTCCGAGTGGCATAGAGTCCTCAAGAGCGTTGAATGCGTTGGGCCTGATACCCAAGCAAATTGTTAGCGACAACAACATAGCAACAAGATCAGTGGCTACTAGAGCTGAAACGAACCAATACCGCCAAACTGGTGTTCTATTGAGGAAATGTTTGGTTTTAGAAGCTGAGAAAGAATCTGTGAAAACTGAATTACTGAACATCATCGTTCGTTTGTGCCTCGTTTTAGCACCGATGAGAGGCTCATGTGGTGGACTTTTAGGCATGCGGATTGTTGGCGCCTCTTCTATGGCGTTGCCACTCACTGAAGAGATATTCCGCTCTTCAGAGGCTAGGTTTTCTTCCAGCGTGCGCCTATACACAATTCCTCCCACTCTCCACCTTTTATCAAGATACTCCAAGAAAACACTATTAGGGTAATAAAAGTTGTTTTGTGCTTACTTTTTGGAAATACCCATACGGTAGAGAGCAGAGCGGCTACTCGCTCAAGGCTTTCGGCCAGCAGTCTCAACAGTCGTAATAGGTCTGAATACGTTACCGCAATCCGATTATCATACGAACAGCTAGACTGGCTTCATACAAAGAATACAAGAGGAGTGAATCATGCTGTTGAGTGACCGCGACATCATTGCCGCACAGACCCAGGGTGGAATATCCTTAACCCCTTGGACCCCGGAAATGGTTCAGCCAGCTAGCGTTGATGTCCGACTGGATCGTTTCTTCCGTCTATTCAACAACCACGAATACACTTATGTTGACCCTGCAGAAGATCAAGGTGCTCTTACCGAACAATTCGAGGTTGCCCCTGGCGAACCGTGGATCTTGCATCCTGGCGAATTTGTGCTCGGATCAACTTGGGAGTATGTCAAGCTTGATGGTTCCATCGCTGCACGGCTTGAAGGGAAAAGCTCACTCGGCCGCTTGGGGATACTTACACACTCCACAGCAGGTTTCATCGACCCAGGCTTTGAAGGACATATCACTTTGGAACTCTCTAATGTGAGCACGTTACCGGTAAAACTCTGGCCAGGCATGAAAATCGGTCAGATGTGCTTCTTCGAATTGTCGTCTCCTGCAGAGCACCCCTACGGCTCAAATGGCACGGGCTCGCACTATCAAGGCCAGCGTGGTCCAACACCTTCACGCTCTTTTGTGAACTTCTACCGAGCAGATGTCTCGGAAAATGCAGAATAGGACTACTGCATTGCGATTGTGTAGGGATTTATAAGAATTCTTATTACAAAAAAACGGGGAGATTGTTGATATTCCAACAATCTCCCCGTGTCATTTCTTCGGGTTTACTAATAAATCCCTACACAAATGAATCTTGCATACGCTACAGCGTCATTTTCACGTTATACGCGACGTTTTTCGATAGCTCGAAGCACTATCTTGCGCAATTCCGATGCCACCAATACGAAGGCAGCAAGCCCAATGCACTCAAACCATGCCACAGCGCTTAATGGTGTGGTACCAAAAGCAGTATTTAGGAATGGCACGTAAATGACCAGAACCTGCAAGCCAATGGAAATACCGATTGCGCCCCAAAGCCACTTGTTGCTGAAGAGTCCGACGAATGCAGATTGCAAAGCAGAGCGCGAAGCAACAGCGTTAAAGAGCTGAGCGAACACCAAGATGGTGAAGCCCATTGTGCGCGCCTCGACCATTTGCTCTTCATGTCCCAAAGCAGCAACGGAACGATCCGTGAACAGTCCACCATTAAGATGCATATCCATACCAATCAGAGTCACCACGGCCATGATGACACCGATGAAGACAATGTCACCCCACATGGATTTATCAATCACTCTGTCGGTAAGTTTGCGCGGGCTACGACCCATCACATCGTCGGTCTGAGGATCAACGCCCATCGCCAAAGCCGGAGCTGCATCGGTAAGCAAGTTAATCCACAACAACTGTGTGGCTAGCAACGGCAAGGTCACACCTTGAGATTCCGGCTGAGTAATACCCAAGAAACCTGCAAGCATCACACCGCCGAACACAGTGAAGACCTCACCAACATTCGAGCTCAACAGATACCTCAGGAACTTACGGATATTGTCGAAAATCACGCGACCTTCGCGCACCGCTGCCACAATTGTTGAGAAGTTATCATCCGCAAGAATCATTTTTGCGGATTCCTTTGTAACCTCAGTACCAGTGATACCCATCGCAACACCAATATCAGAGGTTTTAACTGCAGGAGCGTCATTGACGCCGTCGCCAGTCATAGCAACAATATTTTGCTGACGTTGAAGCGAATCAACAATTTTGAGCTTATGTTCAGGAGCAACACGAGCGTAAACCGAAATCTCGCTAGTGGTTTTGTCGAATTCTTCTTGACTCATCGCATCGAGTTCTTCACCAGTGCGAGCCTCGCCACCAGCCTTGATGATGCCCAAGTCACTGGCGATTCGTGCTGCAGTCAGCGGGTGATCACCAGTAATCATCACCGTACGAATACCAGCACGATGTGCTTCAATAACCGAATCCCGAACTTCAGTACGCGGCGGATCAATGATGCCGACCATACCGGTCCAGATCAAATCCTTTTCGATTACTTCACTCTGGTCAGCAATATCACGGACGCGTCCGGCCGCATTAGTTTCAACTCCAGGAACTTCTGCAAGCGATGGTGTATTCAGTGGTCGGTATGCCTGCCCAAGGGTTCGATATGCCTGCGATGAAAGATTCTCAACACTTTGCAGAATCGTCTGTCGGTCACCTTCGGTCAATGGCCGCACCTGACCGTTGACGCTGATGCGGGAGCAATAGCTGAGCAGCACGTCGGGAGCACCTTTGGCAAAGACGCTCAGTTTACGTGCATCAGAACGGTCCTCCGCAATAATCGACATGCGCTTACGTTCTGAAGTAAATGGAATCTCAGCCACGCGCTGGAAATTCTCATAAGCCTGATTTGCTCGAATTTTTCTTGCAGCCACCACCAAGGAAACCTCGGTTGGGTCGCCAACAATCTCCCATTTGTCACCGGAATCCGATTTGCGCAACTCACCATCATTAGCCAGTGAACCGACTGCAAGGGTGAGCACAGCTTCGGATCGAGCAGGATCACCGCTAGACAAATCGCTACCATTAATCCCAGTAATTTGACCCACAGGCGCATACCCTGTTCCAGTGATTTCAACCTGTCCGCTCGGAGTCAGCACCCGCTCTACGGTCATCTCGTTACGTGTGAGCGTGCCTGTTTTGTCGGAACAAATCACCGATGCTGAACCGAGTGTCTCCACAGAGCTCAACTTCTTCACAATGGCATGATGTTGGGCCATGCGCTGCACACCTAGCGCAAGTACCACTGTAAGAATGGCCGCCAAACCTTCTGGTACCGCAGCAACAGCCAAAGAAACTGCCAGCAACAGTGAATCAATTACATCTTGAGTGCTGTGGAAACCTTCCATAACAGCGAGCGCCACCAGCACAAGTACAGCAATAATGCATACTGCAATGCCCAGAACCTTAGACACATGGGCCATTTCTTTTTGAAGTGGAGTGGTGTCATCTTCGGTTTGCGAAAGCATGTCGGCAATCTTGCCAACCTGAGTATTCATGCCTGTACCAGATACAATCACGCGACCAGTACCCTGAGTAACGGAAGTTCCGTTAAAGACCATGTTGGTACGGTCGCCTAGGGCCTTGGCACTGTCGAGTTTGTCTGGGCGTTTGCCAACAGGAACTGACTCTCCTGTAAGAGAAGCTTCAGCTATACGCAAGCTTGCTGATGCCACAAGACGACCATCAGCAGACACTGTATCGCCCTCACCAAGCACAACTATGTCTCCAGGAACAACATCGCTGGTGTTGATTCGAGTCACTCTACCGTCACGCAATACTGAAGTTTGCGGGGCAGTCATCTGAGCGAGTGCATCAACGGCTTTTTCTGCTTTAACCTCTTGGAGGTATCCCAGAACTGCATTTAGCACAAGAATCAGCACGATTACAATGGAATCGAATGGCAAAGCTTCTGCGCCTTCGGCACCTGCCTGCGCATGAGAGCGTTCAATGAACCAAGCGACTAATGAAATCAAAGTAGCTGCAAGAAGCAAATACACCAGAGGGTCCTTGAATTGTTCAAGGAACTTTTTCCACTTCGGTATTGGTGGAGCGCTTGCCAACTCATTCGGCCCAAACTTCTCAAGACGACGTTTTGCTTCATCGCTGCTCAAACCTGTTGCAACATCAACTTCCAATGCTTTGGCAACCTGCTCAGATTCAAGCAAAGAAGGATCGCCGTCAAAAGGCAAGCTGGATGAAGGTTGGACAACGTGATTACTGGAAGATCCAGTCATTCTCGTAACTCCTAGGTCAGCCGCGGAGTATTCAGCCTGACGCGGTAATACCGCAATTGCCCAGACTGCGCGGTTGTGTGGCCGACGCTTTTGCATCGGTCCTTAGCATGTCTATTATTACACACAGCAAGAAACTGACATGGCCTCTTAGCGCAGGGAAAATTGCTGAGGTTGAGTAACATCACTGTGACCATTTGCTCAGCTTCAGCATTGGTTTATATGTTTCGTTGTGCGTAGCTGCTCAGGCATTACTCGCAACTATCCGCCATCAATGAGAGAATGGGTTATATGGCAATGAAGAAAGGCCCGACAAAAGGTTCGGGCGGTAAACACCGTAGCAAGCTCCGCGGCAAAGGTCCTACTCCGAAGGCGGAGGATCGCGTATATCACAAGGCATACAAAGCGAAGAAATCTGCCGAGCGACGTCAGGCTTCGGACCCACGACTGGCAGCTAGGCGACGCGTAGCTAAGTTTGCATCCGACTCCGATGATCTCGTTATTGGTCGCAACGCTGTTTTGGAGGCGCTGAGAGTTGGCGTTCCATCAGTTCAGCTGTATCTAGCTACTCGCATCGAGCATGATGATCGCACACGCGAAATCGTCAAACTAGCCGGTACTGCAGGGCTCCATCTCCTTGAGGCTGACCGTCTAGAGATGGATCGTATCGCTCGCTCTGGTAATCATCAAGGCGTTGTGCTCAAAGTACAGCCCTACCAATATTCATCTGTGCAGACCTTGCTAGATCAAGCTGCTAAGCGAGCCCGAGCAATGGAAGGGGCTTCACCGGCAGCACGTATCGCTGCTCAGCCATTGTTCATTGCACTTGACGGCGTCACAGACCCACAGAATTTAGGTGCAGTTATTCGTTCCGCTGCAGCTTTCGGTGCCTCTGGCGTGATATTGCCCGAACGGCGCAGTGCTTCTGTTACATCAACTGCGTGGAAGGTTTCAGCAGGTGCTGCAGCTCATATGCCAGTAGCACGCGTGGTCAACCTCACCAAAGCGCTTCAAGGCCTCAAGGAAAATGGGTACTACGTTGTTGGGCTAGATGGTGGCGGAGACTCAACAGTTGGTGAAACTGGCTTCGAGAAAGATCCTCTTGTTGTCGTACTCGGTTCTGAAGGCAGCGGTTTAAGCCGTTTGGTACGTGAAAACTGCGATGCCATTTCTGGAATACCTATTACCAATATGGTGGAGTCACTGAACGCTTCAGTGGCCGCGGGTATCAGCCTTTACGCTGTTGCTAATGCACGCCGAAAGGCAGCTGCTGCACTGTAGTTCACGATTCGTAACCGTTCTTTCGAAAGTGTGCGTTTAGGCACGTGAAGCCGCCGTTTTCCGGCGTATCACGTGCCTAAACGCACACTTTCGAGCTATCTGCGCTTATGCGATGAGGGGATGACCGTCGCTGTTTCTAGATGCAAGCACTGAGTCGGGTGTCGTCTCATAGCTGTTCAACAGCACTGATAAGTCGTCAACAGCCAGTTGAATCCTGCTATAGATGCTGGGATTGAGCAGAACTGTTTTATCGAAGTCAGCCGAACTCGCATACACTCCCACGGGTGCTACAAAGGCATGGAAAAAGCTGAACAACGGGCGCAATGCATGGTCTATGCCGCTCGCCTCCTCCTGTAGCCATAAGCATTACAGGTGTTTTCGCTAAGGCGTACTGATCCACCAAATCCATGAAATGTTTGAACATACCCGGATAGGAACCCCGATAAACAGGGACTGCCACGAGAAGCAGGTCAGCCCTTTCGACAGTTTGCAAGGCCTCCTCGGCTTTTCGATCGACATCTGAACGCATAATCGCCGAGGTCAGACCGCTTCCGATAGCGTAGACGTTCACTGTGCTCAGCGATATTAAATACCGTTCCTTAATAATGGATACGGCGATATCAGCTAAAGACGCCGTTTTTGACTCTGCATTCGGACTTGCCTCTAGCACGACGACCTTGAGCGGGGAAAGCGTATGAGGTGAAACTGCGTGTGATGAAGCTGCAGATGACAAATTCATCGTTCCTCCTCGATTCTTGTATCCACTTTGATCTCTTTGCGAAGCACAGGAGCTACCTGTGTCCCCAGCAGCTCAATGGCCTGGAGATGCTCTTTCTGCGGAACACCACCAAATCCCATCTGCATCATGATTCTGTCGATTCCATACAGCTCCCTGTATGTCATTATCTTGTCAATAACCTCTTGAGGACTACCGACAACAGGCATTCCTCCAGGCGTAGCTTGCGCATCGAAAGCTTGTCTAGGAATCTCAAAACCCACGCCTCGCTGGTGATTGTTTTCCTTCATTCCCTTGGAGAAGTAAGGGAACATGGTATCTCGCGCCGATTGACTGCTTGGGCCGACGAATCCATGAACGCTAGCACCCACACGCAACGACTCGGGCACAGCACCCGATTGGGCGGCAGCGCTGCGATAATAATCCACCATATGCACATGTGCGCCGATTGGCCCTGCCAAAAAGGCGATCATCATTGGCAGACCAAGGTGTCCTGCATGCACCGCTGATGCTGGCGTGCCACCAACTGCCTGCCAAATGGGAAGCCCCGACTGAGCCCTTGGAGATATGTCAGCATTGTTGAGCGCAGCACGGAACTTTCCTGACCAATTCACAGGATTGTGATCTCGTATGCGCAATAGGAGATCTAACTTCTCATCAAAGAGCTCGCTGTAATCCTGCAGGTCATAGCCGAAGAGCGGGAACGACTCGGTATAGGATCCTCTACCAGCCATAATTTCGGCACGTCCGTCAGACAGTAAATCCAATGTTGCATACTGCTCATACACACGGACAGGATCATCACTAGACAGCACTGTCACCGCGCTGGCCAACTTGATATTCCGTGTAACGGAAGCTGCGGCTGCCAGAATCATGGATGGAGCCGATGCGACAAAGTCACTGCGATGGTGCTCGCCCACTCCGAAGACATCCAGCCCCACCTCATCAGCCAATGTGATCTGCTCTATTGTGTCATGCAAACGAACGCGTGCTGAAGGAGTCTTCCCCGTACGAGGATCTGTAGTCACCTCACCAAAAGTGAGCGCACCTATTTCCATGGCCATAGTTCTTCTTTCTTGTGTATACGGCAGCCCGATATTCCGCGAGCGCATATCAAATTCTGATGTTCCACCATCTATCTGTTACTTGGTGGGAGGGCTTTATCCTTCTTTGGGCGCAACAGCATACTGTTCGCCCCAGCTGGTGAGCATATCCAGCACAGGAGCAAGCGCGGCACCCGCTTCTGTAAGGCTGTAGCGGACCTTTACTGGACGCTCATCCAACACAGAGCGAATGATCAATCCATCTTCTTCGAGCTCTTTAAGCCGACGAGCCAAGGATGCATCGCTGAGCTTTTCAGCAAAGGTCGAAATCTCAGTAAAGGATGTGCAACCTTTTGCCATAGCTTGGATAATCAGCCCGTTCCAACGTTTCCCGACTATGGCCATAGCCCTCAGAAAGGACGGACATGCCTCCACAGGGGTGTGTGCATGGTCAACAACCTCATCATCGTTTCGCGATAGGTCTTGCACCGTACCCAGCGTTGCAGCTTCGACGGTAACGTTGCCCTTCGAGTTGTTCACTGACATAGCTCTCTCTCAGCTCCCACGCGTCGCTGTTTTACATTTTCAACTATCAATAGTGAAGCAACTAAAAAAATGTGAGTCAATAGCATATGCTCACAACGAACTCGTTGAGGATTCTTGAGGTGAATGCTCCTAATCAACCCCTCGCAAGACTGGGCATAGGGGAGCATCATCAATCTCGTAAACACTCAGCACGGCTGCTCTAAATAGCGTTCAAGAACGTCCGAAATGTGTATGAATGAGAAAAAGGAGCGTGCGCAGCATGCAAGAACCGGCGTTGTGGGAACTCATGTATTTCGGCAAACACGCCCACGAGATGCAGAACTGACAGCGGCCATTGCAGTTGTGCCGCTCCGTGGTACTCGCTGAGGGACAGCCAGCGAGTACGACAGAGCGGCTGGTTCTTAATCCAACAGCTGGGCATGAATTCTTTCAGTATCAAGGAAATAATATTCTTCGGGATTACCACGCAGTGCCGTAAACGGCGAGAGCTCCACACCAGCCTGATGTGCACAATCGAGTAGGAAATCGCGCAATATCCATGCGTCTTCAAGATGGCGGAGTCGGCGCAAACTCATAATCCCTTCGATACGGGCATCATCAACCCCTAGCACCGTTGCTACATCATGGGATTTAAGACCTAGTAACTCAAAATTTCTTTTGAACTCAGCTCGAGTCGCCTGTCGTTCTGTAGTGGTTAATGACATCATTCCTCCTGCTCTGTTGGTAATCCAACGCCGGAACGCTCGAGAACCACGTTCAGCTCGAGCTGATTGACCACCGCGATGCGGCGACAACAACACCCAACAACGCCAGCTCCCCTCCGGTCCTGCAACAACGGAAGGCCTAGCGGCCCCGAACACATCACCCGAACGCTCGAGAACCACGTTCGGGTCGAGCTGATTGACCACCGCGCTGCGGCGGTCAATCAGCTCGACCATACAGCCGCATCGGGGTCGTCTTCGGGGTTGTAGTAGGTAGCGTCGTCGTCTACTACCCCTGAATCCGCTTCGGCATTGATGTCCTTCATAGCTTGATCATCGAGCTTGTACTGTGGCAAGACTTTCTGGATATAGCTTTCTACTGCCTCCGCCATTGGAATATCATGTCCTGCTTTTTCTGCAAGGTACCAGCGATGAGTCAGTATTTCATGGAAGAACTGCGCAGGTTGGATTTGTGAACGATACTCCTGTGGAATCATACGAACTGTGGGCTCAAACATTTCACGCATCCAGTCAGTTGCCACAATTTCCAACTCTTCGCCTTGCCGCCATGTTGACGCACGGTAAGCATCAAGATCATTCAGCAGTCGACGAGCCTGATTCTCTTGCACATCGAGCCCTGTAAGTCTTAACAGTTTCCTGGATGCATAGCCTGCATCTACAACTCTTGGGCGAACTAATACACGGTTTCCGTCTGTATCGGTTTTCATTTCGAGCTCATCTACGTCGAAACCAAGCTCATTCAGCTTGTTCACGCGTTGCTCAATCTTCCACATCTCGTTGGGGCTAAAACTGTCAACATCGGTGAGGGCACTCCACAATGAGTGGTAACGCTCGGCGAGCTTATTACCGACCTCAACCTCATCAACCTCTGCAGGCAGCAAATTTCCTGAATTCAAATCCATCAATTCACCGATGATATTCGTCCTTGCAAGATCGATATCGTATTCACGCTGCCCATTAGTAAGATTCGCATGCAAATCACCAGTTTCAGCATCGACCAAGAAAGCTGCAAAGGAATCAGCATCTCTGAGGAATAACACGTTCGACAGCGAAACATCACCCCAGTAAAAACCCATCAAATGCAAACGAACCATCAATACTGCAAGTGCGTCAATCAATCGCTCTGCAGTATCTGGTCGCAAATTCCGTGCGAACAGTGCACGATACGGTAGTGAGAACTTCAAATGTCGGGTCACCAGAATGGCCTCCAACGGCTCACCCTCTGGCGTTCGGCGACCTGTAACAACAGCGACAGGAGAGACCGTTGGTAACTCAAGCTTCTGTAGACGACGCAGTAACTCGTACTCTCGTTCCGCTACAGATTGTGTGATTTCCTTCATTGCATAGACTTCATCACCAACATGAACGAACCTCACCACATGCCTAGAAATACCTCTAGGCAAGTTGGCCAACAATTCTGCGGGCCACTGAACCAGTGGTTTATGCCAAGGAAGGGTGAACATGGCAGGATTGGAGCTTGCAGCAGTAATGCGCAAGGCCTGCGGCGTTGCAGTACTTTCCTCATCTCTTGCCTTTACGGACGTAGCCTGCAAAGCGCGAGGATCCATTTGTGACAGTTTCGTTTCATCCATAGAACTAAACTTATCCTGCTCAGTGGTCACCGGTATCATTCCTTGATTTTTCGTGATATTTCTTTGCTTTCGCACTTCACCGCAGAGTTGGCATAAAGAGCCTCGCCATACTGCACACTAAACATACAAAGAACCCCCGCATATGCGGGGGTTCACGGCTGACAGCGTAGAGAGAAGAGAACGCTTCAGCCCCCAACAGTTCAGAGATCTCCACAATCTCTTAATTGGTACTAGTTTAGACGCAGTTCGCTTGAAGGTGCGAAGAGGTGCATCTTAGCTGGATCAATGTGAATCTTCACGGTATCGCCCACAGCAGGCAATTCGCGAGGAGACACACGCACGGTGGTCATCTTGTTCTGGTCGGACATCATTGTGGATTCCTCCGCAACGCTGTTATCCGTAAGGATGTGACCATAGATGTAGCCATCTGATCCAAGATCCTCGACGTTGATTACCTTCAGCGAGAAAGCATCAGCATCTGCAGCGGTTGCCAGTGAGGCATCCTCTGGACGGAAGCCGAGAACAATCTTGCCATTATCTTCAGCAGTCAACTTATTCACTGCTTCAGCTGGCAAGCTGATGGTGTCGTCGCCGATTCTTGCCTGACCATTGACCACGGGGTGAATGTTCAAATTCATCGAAGGTGAACCAATGAATCCTGCAACGAATACATTTGCTGGACGATCATACAGCTCGGTTGGACGGCCAACCTGCTGCAGCAGACCCAGCTTGATGACGGCGATACGATCGCCCATCGTCAGAGCCTCGGTCTGATCGTGCGTTACGTACAGTGTGGTGACACCCAGCTGACGCTGCAGAGCAGCAATCTGCGTACGTGTCTGCACACGAAGCTTTGCATCCAAGTTGGAAAGCGGCTCATCCATGAGGAATACCTTCGGCTCACGAACGATTGCGCGTCCCATTGCAACGCGCTGACGCTGACCACCCGAAAGAGCCTTCGGCTTACGGTCGAGATACTCGGTGAGATCCAGGATCTCAGCCGCCTTCTCAACGCGCTTACGAATTTCATCCTTCGGAGTACCGGCAATCTTGAGCGCGAAGCCCATATTGTCAGCAACCGTCATATGTGGATACAGAGCGTAGTTCTGGAAGACCATTGCGATGTCGCGGTCCTTGGGCTGCATCGTGGTGACATCTTTGCCACCGATGAGGATACGACCCTTATTGACCTCTTCAAGACCTGCAAGCATGCGCAGAGTTGTTGACTTTCCGCAACCTGAAGGACCGACGAGAACCAGGAACTCTCCATCTTTGATTTCCATGTTGAGATCATCTACAGAAGGCTTATCGTTGCCTGGGTAGATACGTGTAACATGCTCGAATACCACTTCAGCCATGTTGTTCATCCTTTCATCGGCAGGTACGTGCCGAACGATCCGTAGTGAAGGGTTTCACTGTTCTGCCGCTGAAACGGTTTCCGCAACCATGAAGATTCCGCGCAACGACATTTTGGTTATTGGTGGTTCGCCGAAGAAAACTCTCCTTTGAGCCAAAACTCACTATACACCACGAATATTGTATCGGCGCGGCGGGTACAAAGTACTGGAATCAGGAACATCAAACGTTTACGCAACCAGAGCTCATTAAGCACCGTCAAAGCTCTGCGCAGCACCCGATTTCTATCAGAACGAGGAAGAGCAAGCGTGAAACAGTAGAAATTATTCCTATTATTCAGGCTCCTCAGAGATAATAAGGAGCACAATAGATTCCATGAGCGATTTGAGTGTATTGAATCTGACTCCCGGTCAACAGCTTGGGGGTTACACTCTCGTCGCGCGACTCGGCGGCGGTGCCATGGGCTCTGTTTGGCGAGTTCAAGACGATGGTGGTCAAGAATATGCAATGAAGATTCTGCGCGATTCTTTGAATGACCAAACGAATGAAAACCAGGATGAGAGTCTTTCATCGTCACATGATCGCGAAGGAGTTGATGCCCGCGAGCGCCTACGCAGAGAAGCCTTAGCATTGCGAAAAATCAACCACCCAGGCGTATGCAACATTGTGGATATGGAACTCGACGATGCTTTGGCCTTTATCGTTACTGAGCTTATCAATGGAAGAACATTAAGTGATGATGTCGCAACTAATGGCAAATACATCGGTGATGATTTGGAGCGTCTCTCACGCAAACTGATGGATGCTGTACGCGCAGTCCATGCCGCAGGAATAGTCCATCGAGACATTAAACCCTCGAATGTCATGATTTCCGAGCGAGGTCCTGTTCTAGTCGATTTCGGCATTGCTATGGGTACGGGAGAAAGTCACGTCACTCGTACTGGTTTAGTTATGGGCACTCCAGGCTTTATAGCACCCGAAATAATCGACGGTGAAGAGTCTGACGCAACTGCGGACTGGTGGAGTACCGCCGCAGTACTGGGTTTTGCTGCAACCGGCAAAGCTATTTTTGGAGTGAAACCGATGATGGCTGTGCTAGAACGAGCTGCGTCAGGAAATGCTGATCTCAGTGGCTTACCTGCTGGCACGCTCTCAGCTTTTCGCAAAGCTTTGGCGCCAAAACGTCAGGACCGTTGCTCCCCTGATGATCTTCTGAGAGCTATCACCCTCGATGCCATGATTCCTGAATTATGGAAAAGTGATGACAGCGTTCACAATCAGGCTACGTCCTTGGCATCAGCAACTGCTCCAACCACTGGTTCCAGCGGCACACAGGGTGAAAACCCAGAGCAGACAGAGGTGATGCGCCCTTTTGGAAAAGGTTCATACGCCGATGAAACGCTGCCTGCTCTCACCGGCAATACCACGCCTCTAGACACTACTGGAAGAGACCCAGCACAAAACCCTCGCCGTTTGTGGGAAACTCACATGCCGAGTAGCACAAGGAATGATGAAGGCAACGAAAGCAATACTGAGATTTTTCCACCCCTGACCACAACCATGCCCCAACCATCAGAGGATGCGCTCAACCAGACAACCATCCTAAGCAATGTTGGTTCAAATAATCCTCAAAATGTTGATGGCGCTGGCGAAGTTGATGACGAGATCGAAGCAGCTACCGAAATAGCAATACCTCCGCTTGACACAAGCGAGCAATACCCACAAGATTTCAGACCTGCAAGCTATTCTGCAGACCCACAACCGTTCGAATCCGAGTTTCAAGAACCTCGTTCTCTTGACGAAGTGTTGGGTCTTTACCGTATGCGTGGCAATCTGGTAATCCTTGGTTTCGGAGTAATTCTCGCTGCAGTTGCTTTGGCGCTGCCCACCGTGGCCATAATGCTGTCAAATCTCATATTGTGGTACTTCTTTACGCAAGGATTGATTACCGAGGCTCGCCTCAACCGGCAGGCGAGACGCGGCGGCCAGTACAAGCGCTCAGACGGAGCCCTCAGTCTCACCGCCTCTCCTTGGTATCTTCTTAAAAGCTTGCTGCAAGTAATCCCGAGGGCGTTGTTATCACTGGCGATTGTTGTGGTGATTGCTACTTGTGTAGCTGTTCTTTGGGATATGCCAAATATCACTGGGGCGTTTAATGCACTTGGAATCAGCGTTCATATACCACTTATCGGAGGAACTCCTCTTGCCGGTTCAGGCATTACGCTTGCTCTGTCGATTTGTGCTGCATGGTTGGTTGCAGCACTGGGGCCAAGATCACAAACGCCAAGAATAGGAGCCGGCAGATTATTGGCCCGATACCAAGGGGTCTTCGATGCCGAAAGCGAAAATAACGCGAACTCTTATCGACAACGAATCATCGTGGCGATAGTGATCTGGGCTATCGTCATAGTTGCTGCTATTGCAGTGGCTGCAAGTAAACAGTCCATAGACTGGACTCCAATTCCTCTTCTTGAATCATAGTTATTCCCCATTTTTATAGCTTTTGAACGCAGTTGCTCTATGGAAACCAAGATGTGAGTACAGTACACTTATGCCGGATTCTTCGAAAGGACCGCAATGTCTCAGAACGTGAATAAACGCCCGAGCCAGCAGGAAAGCAACAAACGGTCGGTGCGCGAACAGCGCAAAGCCGCTCAACTTGCAGAGCAGCAGGCCAAGGAGGCCAAGCTTGCCAAAGAGCGAAAACAGCAAACTCTAATCGGCATCATCGTCGTTGTTGTTGTCGTGGCGTTGGTTTCAGTCGCCGGCTTTGCCATTTGGCGAGCCACCAGACCCGTCAGCACAGCAGATACAGAAAAGGCTTATCAGGCAGTGCAGTCGGTTGAGACCAAACCTGCCGATGCAAATGCTAAAGGCGGTTTTTTGATTTCTAAGAATGGCCTCAACAAAAAAGTAGCCAATGTACCAACAGTTGAGGAGTATATGGACTTCCTGTGCCCTGGCTGCGGTTCATTCAACAGGTCGGTTGATCCTACTTTGCAGAAGCTCGTTGCTGCAGGGCAAATAAATCTCGTGGTGTATCCCAATGCCTTCCTAGACAGTCTTTCGACTGATGAATACTCCACTCGTGCGGCTAGCGCAGCAGCATACATTGCTCAGAATGACCCCGATCATCTACTCGATTTCATTGCCGATATGTTTGCCGAAGACTTCCAGCCAAGTGAGTCCAGCTACAAAGCTGTCAGTGACAAACAGATCCAGCAAGTTGCTATCAAAGCAGGCGTCAGCGAAACTGTGGCAGAAAAATCCACAGACGGCACATACAAAACGTGGATTTCGAAAGTTTCCGCATATTCTCCATTACGCCAAGAGCTTTGGAACGTCTCCGGAAGCAATAAAGGCCAGATGACCACGCCAACTGTGCGAATTAACAGCAACTATTGGGATATGAATTCCGTCAGTTCCTCGGGTCTCGATACGGCATCTGCACTGATTAAGGCGCTGGGGATTTCCTCTTCTGATGTTGGACAGGCAAGCGTTCTACCATCAATCGGAGCATCAGGAAAACCGGTCTCCTTGAGTTAACACTCATCAATTTCAAGACCCTACGAAGCCTCAATTCGACCCGGTCGACCCTACTGTTTACAGGAAAAGGTCGGCCGGGTCGAAGTCATTCAATGGGTACTGCTATGCTTATCACTTGTCCGTTCCGGCAAGTGTGAACTTGCTGCAGACGTGGCAGGCCTCCTTAGCTCAGCTGGCCAGAGCAGCCGCCTTGTAAGCGGCAGGTCGTCAGTTCGACTCTGACAGGAGGCTCTTCGCTGTTGTGTTCTTACTTATCACCATTGTTACCGGGTCACCGGAGTACTCGGTATTGCAGAATTTCCAATGTATGCAATATTCCATATTGCGGAGAATAGGCAAGTGAAACAAGATGTACTATTTTATACATGTAGTGTAGTATGATGATTGTTGTTGGGATTGTACTAATTGTTACATGAGTAAGCGCACGGAAGCCCTTCCCCCAACAACGGCTTCCGTAAATAAGATAAGCCAGACTTCCCCCAACCTGTCTGGTTTATCTCTTGGGGGCGGGAGAATCCCCTTCATTCCCGCCCCCTCTTCTTTCTTAAAGATTATTACTTTGCTGTCACGATGAGCATGGTAAATGTGGAAATTTCTTCTCTTCTAGATGCATGATTCCCCGAAATGCAGCGTAAACAGTTACAATCGCAACAGTCGGGACATATATTTGCCTACGAGGGGAGCGAGTATGGCCAAACGCTGGACACCTGATCGTTTTGTGACACGACGGCGTATCAGAGTAATGGCTTGCTCCATTATCGTGACGTTGTCTTCATTGCTATATTTTGGTATTGCCGCTAGGAAAACAGTCGCATTGACCATCAACGGCAAGACTACGACCGTTCAGACCTATGCTATGAGTGTCGATCGACTCTTGGAGCAACAGGGAACAAAAGTCAAAAGCCACGATTTCGTCGATTCCTCATCTGGTGAAATGCTGAGAGACCATTCAGTCGTCACCGTTCGAAGCGCGTACCAAACCACCATTAACATTGACGGCACCGAGGTGCCATTCTGGACAATAGCCACCAGTGCCGAGCAGCTATTGGGATTCTTCGAAGAAAATGAGCACAACGCCACCAAAGTTACTGTGGATATTAAAAACGTCTATAACCAACTCACCGGTGGCATGGTGATTAACCGATCGGGACCAGTAACAGTTATTGCAGATGGGAAAACATCTATAGCACCGAATGGGAAACTTCCCGCTGCCTCTATCCTCGATTCGAAAGGTATTGTGCTGGGCAAACAGGACCGTGTCAGCATTGAAACAGACAACGGAAATACTGTGCTCAGGGTCCAGCGCGTAACGCAGCGACAAACGACCAGTACTAAGACCACGGCCCACGGGACACAAACTGTTGTTGATAATTCACTGTCACCTGGGGAAACAGTAATTCGACAAACAGGCAAAGACGGTGAAGATAAAGAAACTTACAATACAACTTTTGTTGACGGTGTCGCCGAAAGTTCCACTCTCATAAAATCCGAAACACTGAGCGTGCCTCTAGATACAGTTATTGCAGTTGGGCCAACCGAGACAAGTACCCCATCCTCAAGTTCTTCTGACACCTCTTCTGATACAGGTGACAGTGATGAGAGTGCGTCTGCATCTGCTTCGTCAACGCCAAGCAAGAGCTCCGATACTCCATCACAAAGCAGCGCAAGCTCAACTCCTAGCGCATCGTCGACATCAGCAACGCCAAGTCCTTCCAAAAGCACCAGCACTCCAAGCCCAAGCAAAACCACATCTACGCCAACGCCAACCGCGACAAAAACTTCTTCCAGCACTCCTACTGCAACGAGTGGATCATCGTCAAGCTCGTCCAGCGGATCCTCGAGCGGTTCATCTTCTTCAGGACGTTTGTGGCATCCAACAGTGGCACAGGCGCAAGCCTACGCTGCCGGTGCGGCGGCTCAACGCGGCTGGACAGGCTCTCAATGGACGGATTTAGTCTGGGTGTGGAATAAGGAGTCCAGTTGGAGTTGGAGCGCGGCAAACCCTTCATCGCCGGCTTACGGCATTCCACAAGCCAATCCTGGTTCAAAAATGGGGACCGGTTGGAAGGACGATGGGGCTGTACAAATCGATTGGGGATTAGGATATATTGCCAGCCGTTACGGCAGTCCTACTCAAGCCAAGGCCTATTGGCTAATACACAAATGGTACTGATAGAGAGCCAATGACCCACAACACATTTCTCAGCACGCCAGATGAAGGAACAATGTCTCAGCATTCATCGGTTCAGACCGCGCAGCCTCAAGCGTCGTTGCTCGGTGCTGCTGATATTCGAAGAATCGCTTCTGAAGCTGGAATTAGCCCGACAAAAAAACTCGGGCAAAATTTCGTCATCGATCCAGGAACTGTCCGCCGAATTGTCCGAGAATCTGGCATAGATAGTAATGACCTCGTTTTGGAAGTTGGGCCAGGTCTCGGCTCTCTGACTTTAGGAATTTTAGAAGTTGGCGCGATGCTTACGGCAGTGGAAATTGATCCAGCCTTGGCCAGCCGTCTTCCACAGACAGTACATGACTACAACTCGGGAGCAAGCGCACATCTGCAAATTGTTAATCAGGATGCTCTCACGCTTCAGCCCTCGGATTTACCGGTAGAGTATGGTACTAAGGATTTCACCCTTGTTGCGAATCTTCCATACAATGTTGCCACACCAATATTGTTGACCTTGTTACAACGATTTGGCCATCTCAGGAACTTCCTAGTTATGGTCCAAAAGGAAGTCGCAGATCGATTGGTAGCTTCCCCTGGCAATAAAATATATGGAACTCCTAGTGCCAAAATCGCTTGGTATGGGAATGCTAAACGAGCCGGAACCATCGGAAGAAACGTGTTTTGGCCCGCACCTAATGTTGATTCCGCTTTGGTGGCATTCACGCGTGACAGCAATTCGAATTTTCTTGAAACTGAAAGAAACTCAGTTTTTACTCTAGTAGATGCCGCATTTCAGCAACGTCGTAAAACTTTGCATGCGGCTCTGAAGCAGTATCTCGACGATCAGGCTTACATACTTGCCGATATCGATCCCACCAGAAGAGGTGAAACGCTAAGTATCGCCGAATTTGTGCGATTGAACGACGCCATGCAACAGAGCCGCGCGTGAACGCCAACATCCGCAACGTACCACCACAACCTCGAGCTGATGACCTTGTGGTGGTACGTTGTCCAGCAAAAACAAATCTGAGTCTCAGGGTTAGCACTGCACGAAATATGGCAGGCAACCGACATTCTCTGAGCACCTTATATTGTGGACTTAGCCTTGTTGACACCGTCCAGCTCAGTCGCAGCCCTTCAGGTAGTGGATTTTCCTTGAAACTAGTCGGCGAGCACCTAGGCGACCTCGGATTACCAGACTATGATGCAGCAGATAACCATGCCGTTCGCGCTTTACTCAGTCTGGCTCGCAGGTATCACAAACCACCTGACGTCTGCATCACGATAACTAAGCGCATCCCAGTGGGCGCAGGTCTTGGTGGCGGCTCAACAGATGCAGCGGGCGTACTACTAGGTTTACGCACACTGTGGGGGCTTAATGCGTCCATCAGCGACTTGGAAGCTATAGCAGCAGAACTCGGCGCAGATATGCCCTTCTGCCTGCACGGTGGGCTGGCATATGGCAACGGCTACGGTGAAAAGCTCTCAATGGTGGAGGAATCGTCGGAGGTGGCTCAACATGCGCGTGCAAGCGGCCTGCTTGGTGAGACACTGATTGGTGCTTACCAACAACGGTTGCCTACTGTCGAGGTATATAAAGCATTTGATCATTTGGGTGCGAATCCAGATGACATCAATGACTTGCAGCAGGCAGCTTTGGCGCTGCATCCACGTTCGCGCCAAGCTATTGACCTTGCGTTGGCTGCAGGTGCCACGCACGCATTTATTTCAGGGTCTGGCCCCTCAGTAATCGCATGTGTCAATAAGGCAGGAGCGTCGCAAGCTGTTCGAAATGCATGGCTTGCAGCACAAGCAACGGATTGGATTCTTCCTGCTACGAGTCCTGCACGACCGCAGGTCGAGTAGTTGACCGTTGCACAGGCTTGCGTCAGCAAGTGAGGATAAGGTGTATGCAGAA
Organism: Bifidobacterium sp.; assembly: GCF_022647885.1. Taxonomy (NCBI): domain Bacteria; kingdom Bacillati; phylum Actinomycetota; class Actinomycetes; order Bifidobacteriales; family Bifidobacteriaceae; genus Bifidobacterium; species Bifidobacterium sp. The sequence goes on from NZ_JALCLM010000001.1 coordinate 268,896, forward strand.
AGATTGCGGAAGGGTTAGAGTATGACGATTCCTGAGCCGTTCGACGAACGCGAGGCACGAAAACAATTTGTTCGAAGGCGCCAGAAACTGGTTTTCACTATAGCTGTGGCGGTTTTGGTGGTGGCCACGGTTCTCAGTGCCCTATTTATCCTTGGCGCATTAGGTAAAACGTCACAAAAAACTGCGGCGCAGCAACCAAACTACGGAGTTGAAGTACCCTGTGCTCCTGCCAATTCCACTTTCGCTAACCATCCAAATGTGGCAGTTCGCGTGCTGAACGGAACAGACAAATCAGGTCTAGGTACAGCAGTAATGGAAGCACTGAGTAATCGAGGCTTCAGCATGACTGGCAGCGGCGATTACCCCAGCAAGGTCGAAGTACAGCGCACTGAAATTCTCTTTGGTAAAAACAATATTGCCAAAGCGTATACCGTAGCGGCTCAATTTAATGATGCCATTATGAGAATGGACGATCGCAGCGATCAGTTAGTCGATGTAGTGATTGGGTCAACATTCAATAATCTCAATTCCGAGAAGTCAATCGTTGCTGCCGGTAAAGCCATCACTTCTATCGAAGGCTGCGTGTCAGACGCCAACACGATGAAGGACCTTCCAAAAGCCCCACAGCACGATGCAGTAAGCTGACACGATTCACACACGATTCAAATGAAGATGTCGCCTGTGCAGAGCTAAACAGAACTCCACAGTATCCCCGTTATTCAGCGGCCCATAAGAATTGTTATCGAAGCGGTGCACTCCCCAAGAGAGTGCACCGCTTCAGTTTTAGCTATTGCGAAACATAATCGCTGTTACTGCTCTGACCACCATCTCAACAATTCGGTGCGAGCCTGCGCCTCATCGACTGGTCCATTATCAAGACGGTACTCGAGCATATGTTTATAAGCCCTCCCGACCTCAGGACCGGCTTCAATGTCTAGAATCTCCATAATTTGGGAACCATTCAAATCCGGACGAATTGCATCGAGATCTTCTCTTTGCTGAAGCTCTTTGACGCGGCTTTCCATCTCATCCATTGCCTGCGCAAACAGCATAGCCTTATGTTTATTCTGGGTAGTTGCATCCGCTCTAGTCAAGCGGTTCAAGCGTTCATAAAGGTGCCCTGCATCTTTGACATATCTACGTACAGCAGCATCAGTCCACGGTTCGTCAACGTATCCATGGAAGCGTAAGTGTAGGGCTACTAAATCGCTAACATCTTCTATGAATTTATGATCAAATCGAAGCGCCTTGAGTCGTTTTCGAGCAATCTTCGCACCAACAATATCGTGATGGTGAAAACTCACCTTTCCGCCAGGCTCAAATCTTCGTGTTTTAGGCTTTCCAATATCGTGTATCAAGGCCGCTAGTCTCAGAGTGATATCTGGTGCAGGCACCGCACCATCGGGCCCTGTTTCAAGTGCAATTGCTCGATCCAGCACCATCAAAGAGTGTTCAAAAACATCTTTATGGCGATGATGCTCATCAATTTCCAACTGTAGGGCAGGAATTTCAGGAAACACCACACCTGCTATACCAGAGTCGACCAGAGCCTCCACGCCTTCACGAGGGTGTTCGCACAACAGTAGTTTCACCAACTCATCACGGACTCGTTCAGCTGAAACGATAGACATGCGATCTGTCATTTCTGTAATCGCCATGGCCGTATCCGGCGTAATAGTAAAACCAAGCTGTGCGACAAAACGTACCGCACGCATCATGCGCAGAGGGTCATCCGCGAAGGATTGACGGGGATCCACCGGAGTACGTAACACTCCTTTAGCAAGATCAGCAGCCCCTGAGAACGGGTCAACAAATTCGAGTTCCGGGACGCGTAAGGCCATAGCATTCACTGTGAAATCACGCCTCGAGAGATCGCCCTCTAAGCTAGATCCGTAATCCACATCAGGTTTGCGTGATTCTGGGTCATATGTATCACTACGGTAGGTAGTAATTTCAACTTTGACTTCAGTACCATCAGCTCTGCGCCGCAGAGCACCCAAAGTGCCGAACTTTCTTCCCATATCCCAAAATCCCTGGCCCCAACTTCTGAGAATCGGTTCAAACTCTTCGGGACGCGCCGAGGTACAAAAATCTAAATCGTGCGAAGGCCGGTGCAGCAATAAATCACGCACTGGTCCGCCTACGAGAGAGAGCTCATACTGTTTTTGAGCAAACAGGCGTCCTAATTCAATGGCTTCAGGCCAGACTTCGAAATCCACGTACACCCTTTCAAGGAATCCTCACATGCGCCTACAAGCATACCGTTACCCCACCTGCACAATAACTTACGTAAAGTGGAGACATGATTACGCCCGCAGACTTCGCGCGCATGCTTGCTCATGCGTCCGCCGATGCGGATAACCATGTCTACGCAGAGGGCGACGAGGAGTCGCTACGCTTCACCACGCAATCCTCGCCAGATGAGTATCTCATTACACAAGATGAGAAGGATTCTAAACCGACCCCTGCAATGATGCCCACCAAAAGAGTTAAGGCTCGCCCTTCAACCTTTGCATCATTAGATGCTCAAGATTTACCAGTAGTCAGAGAATATTCAGCAGGCGGACTCATATTTGACCAAGCAGGACGTGTAGCGATAATCGCGCGCCATTCTCGTTCGGGACACTTGGAATGGTGTCTGCCCAAAGGTCATATTGAAAAAGGCGAAACCCCAGAGGAGACAGCAGTTCGAGAGGTTCACGAAGAGACTGGAATACTTGGTGAAGTTGTTGATTCAATTGCCACTATTGATTATTGGTTCACCGGTACATCTCAACGAGTTCATAAGCTTGTCCATCACTTTGTGTTAAAGCAAATCGGAGGGACTTTAAGCGTCGAAGGTGACCCTGATCATGAAGCAGAAGACGCCATATGGGTTAATTTTGACGACTTAGACAGTGTTCTCAGCTATCCTAATGAACGCAAGATAGCATGGCTCTACGCAAGGAAACACAAGAAGCAAACATGATTGGTGAACACAGACCGGGGCATTACTCCACCCTTAACAACGCTGTTCGGCGCATGCCTACTCAGCGTTCGATTTGTCGTATTATCATACTGCTTCTGGCAGTCGCTATGTTCTTTGCTCCTCATACCAATCAGGCCTTCGCTGCTGAACAATCTGCAGACGATGCCAGCAACTCGTGTAATGATGACAGTCTCAGTTTGTGTCTACTCTCCACAACCGCCGTGGTCACAGATACTTCGGGTTTTGACGCAACAATTTCGATCACCAATAACACTGAGAATACTGTGAGCAGTGGCACGCTAATTACCTCAACCAACGCCTTGTACCCGTTCACTTCGCGCGTCGATATGCAAGGCTGGTCAGAAGGTAATACTCATATTCCTACGCCTAATACACTCAACACCAGTGAAGTATCAGCTCTTGAACCAGGCGCATCAACTACCATCTCGATACATCTCACAGCAGACAGCACAGAACTCAAAGTGATGAACAGTTGGGGCCCTAAACCACTGTTAGTGTCCTTTTCCACAGGCAAAGGCCGCCCGACGCAAGTGCATTCCTTCCTCACACGCTCAACCGATGGTCTTTCCACTGCACAAACACCAGCACTGTCGATTACTGCGGTGCTCCCTTTAACTGCGCAATCGTGGAATGTTGACCACGATACCCTCGTAGATCTAGTTACCAAAAGTGGCAATGAAAGCGCCCAATCAACAGCGTCACCCGCCGCCGATACTCAGCGGAATTCAGTAAGCTCTAACTCGATACTCACCCTGAATAAGCAGGCAACCGAGCGGCAACAGCAACAACTAGCCTTGCTGAATAAACATCCTCAGCTGCAAACCATAGCAGACCCAAATTATCTTTCCAGCTTCGCGATACCCCCACAAACCACAGCAGTGATGCAACCGTCTGATTTCGATATCACAGCATATTCACAGGGCAACGCAGATTCGTACAGCAAAGCAGGTATCACTACCAAACAGTGGGATACCGCAGCAGGACTGAACTCTTTACGATCAGCGACCGGTGATACACAAGCAACCGCACAGTTCTATGCATGGCAGGGGCAGGGGGCGTGGACCTTGTCCGCATTAGAAAGCGCCAAACAAGCTGGGTATTCGACGGTGATTGCTGATAGCGACTACGAAGCTAACAATTCTTCGGTCGCGCATACTGGAAAATACGTTATCACCACAAAGAATGGTGATATTACCGTACTTGCCGCTCAGCGTGAACTCAGCCGACTGGCTCAGGGCAAAGCCACTTCTTCTGACACTGATGGAGAAAATACCGATGCCGGCCGCCTTGCACGCTTTATGGCTCAAAGCGCCCTATACCAAATGGAGCAGCCCTATGCGAATAGGGTGCTTATGGTGACCTTCTCTGAAAGCAGTCAGAACCTTCAAGATGCTGATGCCTTGATGACGGCAATGGAACATGCTTCTTGGATTAAACTCACTGACCTCCAAACACTTGATACCGCAGACAGCTACCAAGATGGGTCTACTGCAGCTGAATCCATACCAAGTACTTCAGGAATTTCATCACGAAAACTTGCACTCATTGATGAGTATTTAAGCACTCTTGCCAGTAATCAGAACGATATTGTTCGCTTCGGTTCAGCCATTCTCGTTCAAAAGAAAACCAGCAGTAGCGATGAATCCGACTCCTCACAAACCTCAGATACACAAGCACTCGCCCGAGGTGATGCATCGACTTCAGCTAACCAGAAGAACAGTGACGCCACTGTTTGGCTAGAACAACTTAAATCCATACAGACATTATTAGCGTTACATACCTTCAGTGGCACAGGTTTGCAACATCGTTTTGTTCAGGCATCATCTACCCTGGCGGATCAGTTATTAGACGGTGTAAGCATCACGCCTTCTGAATCAATATCGGTGATCAGTGAAACCGCCAGCATGCCGGTGACCATCAGCAACGACCACCCATACCCTGTGCAGGTTCGCGTCAGCTCGCAAACGGATTCCACCATCATTGCCACATCACGAATCACTGAAGCTACTGTTCCTGCAAACTCAGAAGTTCAAGTCACTTTCACCATCCGTGTTGCTACATCAGGAGAAGCCACAACGCAGATTGTGCTGTTAGATCGCAATGGACAGGAATTTGGCTCAACGCAATCGACACGTATCACCAGCAGTCTGCAATTAAGCGACAAAAGTGGTTTAATCCTGCTGGGTGTCGGTATACTCTTTGGCGCGTTAGGACTGTGGCGACAATTTAATCGTAAGAAGGATGCTGACGAATGAACTCTGTCGGACGTAACTCTGTAATCATGGCCTCCGGCACTGCAGCATCGCGTGTCACCGGACAGATACGCACCATTTTGCTTGCTGCAGCACTGGGGACTACAGGCACTGCTATCAACGCCTACCAAACTGGTGCGATGATTCCGCAGGTAATGTTCACTCTGATTTCAGGTGGCGTCTTCAACGCTGTCTTAGTACCGCAAATTGTACGTACTCTAAAATCCAAGCATGCTGAGGATCATCTCAATAAACTCATAACTTCTAGTGTTGTATTACTGCTGCTAATTACGTTCATCTTGATGCTTGGCACCTCGGTACTCACCTCAATCTACCTTGATGCCCGATGGACCGGAGAGCAACGGGGACTTGTTAATGCTTTCACGTTGTGGTGCATGCCGCAGATATTTTTCTATGGCTTGTACACCATTCTTGGCCAGATACTCGCAGCTAAAGGCAAATTCGGTACATACGCTTGGAGTTCTGTAGGCGCCAATGTTATCAGTTGTGCGGGTTTCATCCTGTTCATCGTGCTGTTTGGCAACGCCCAACGCCAACCTATGCAGTTCTGGACACCGTTGACCATAGCGTTAACAGCTGGCACTTGGACCGTCGGAGTTGCATTCCAAGCAGTAATTCTGTTTTTCCCACTCTTCCGCAGTGGTTTCCGTTTTCGTTGGCGTTGGGGAATACGAGGAATAGGCCTACGCTCGATGGGACCCGTAGCAGCGTGGAGTCTTGGCGTCGTAGTGGTCAATCAGCTTGCCAACGTCATCAATGCACGAATTACGAACGGCGCACCGCTCGCTGGAAATGACCCTTTCGGCATAGCCGGAAATGGCTCATATCAGAATGCCTTCGCCCTGTACATACTGCCCTATTCACTTATTGCCGTTTCAGTTACCACAGCAATGTTCCCCAAACTGTCTAAAGCGATTGCTGAGCATCACGTTGACCAGGCACGTCTCGATCTAAGTCAGGCATTACGCAATGTGGGCTTACTCATGGCATTCTTTTCAGTTGCAATGATTGTGATGCCTGTTCCAATTACCAGAGCATTACTGCCTTCAGTAAACATCCACGAAGCAGTGCTGATATCGCAACCTCTTGTTGGGCTGTCATACGGGTTGGTGATATCTGGGGCATTCCTGCTCGTTCAGCGCACATTTTATGCTCTTGAAGATGGGCTGCACCCATTTATCTTCGCTGCTATGACGAATATCTTGCAAGTAGGTATCGTCCTAATGGCCACAAAATTGCTTCCCCCTGCTCAATGGACCGGTTGGGTGGGACTCTCGATGACTCTCGGTAATGTGATCTCCTTCCCATTCCTGATCTGGATGCTTCGCAAACAACTCGGAGGATCAGTTGATGGGCGGAGAATAGGAACCACATATGTCAAAATTCTTATTTCAGCGATAGCCTCAATTCTCGTCGGATTATTGCTGTCAAAGCCCATATCTCGTTTCGTTGGAGCCTCACTGCAGTCGGGTCATGAACATATGAGCTGGTTCCAATCCATATCTATCTGCATCTTGCTGTGCATAGTTGTTGGCGTGGTTTACTTCGGCCTCTTGTACCTGATGAAAACAGAAGAATTACTCAATGCTTTCCAAGGAGTTAGCAAACAATTCGAGCGGGTACTCAAAGGCTTCTCGCGACGTCGTGCAGATCCAGTTCTCGATACGCCTGAACTCTCAGATAATCTAGTAGCGAACCATGTGAAAACACCTGAACAGGCTACCGTTGCGAGTGGCGAAACAGGTAGAATGTCAACGAGACAAAGCCTCGACAACCAGACTGTTGAGACTTCTCATAGCGAAAGTAGTAAACACAGCATGACACCGCAACTCGGAGACACCATCATTGATCGCTATGCTCTGCTTGCGTCATTACGCAACGAGCCAGGATTGCAAGCTTGGCGTGCACATGATGCTGTTTTGGCCCGCGATTGCCAACTCTTTTTTGTCACTGACGGTGCTGTATCAACACAATGCAGTACCTATGCTTCCGGCTTGGCTCTGTCACGAAACCAACATTTCACCCCTGTGTATCACTTCAGTGAGTCAGAAGGGGTTGCACTAATCATTACTGCAATGGATGCAGGCCTTTCCCTATCTGATTATCTTGCAGGTGCCAAGGTAGGCACACTCAGTAACGAAGCGATGAGAACCATTGTTGGGGAAATCGCTGAAGCTCTATTAGCTCTCAAACGCTCAGATCTTGTTAACCCTACAATCTGCACCGATACCATTCGACTATCCAAATCAGGCGTGAAAGTAGCCGATGCACCCATTAGCGCGATGCTCATCGATCCACTTGGAGCCAGCACTCGTCACGTTATCACCGAAGAGATGGTTACCAAACAGCTGTCTGCGGTTCTGTATGCAATGCTGACACGAACTCCTGATGTTAAAGGCATGACCTTCGCAGAGCAGACTCTTCCGCACGATACTCCTGATGAATTCCGCATTATCTGTTCACGCGGCCTCGGTCTATCTCGAGCAGATGGCTCTCCTTCAGTACCGCTGCGGACACTCGGCGAGCTAGAGGCTTTGCTAGGGACGTGGACGCCTCCTGAGGAGCTATCCGATCGAGACATCGTATGGCCCGATCACGACGGAGCATGTTCGGTTGAAAAGGTCATTATCAGGACAACAGACAGTCATGCGCTTAGAGATATTCCAAGTTCATTCGGGACAGCTACCAAAGCTCAATCGAATAATGCTGCCGAACCACAGTGGGCAACCAACCAGTTGTTGTTCCCTGAAAGTGACGAAGTTCAGATGGTACGTCCAGATTCCACGAATGGGGATCTCTTCGCTGCCTTTGAAGATTTCCCATACATCAAGCCCATCGGGAGCGATTATCCTGAGCAGGCTACCAGCGCTCTCGATGTAAGTCACCTACGAGCTGCAAAGCCGTTGAGCGGTGAGACACTTCCGACCGATACTGGAGAAATCCCCGCAACCACAGCGTCAATCCCGATTGAGACCATCCACGCTCAAGCAGCGAAAATTAAGGAAGTTGAAGAACAGCAAGATGCTCTCAACCAAGAGATGACTGCTACGATGCAACCTCTGCCGCCGAGTTTTACTCCGAAACCTCGCTCACCAAAACCGGATTCAAATAATGAGTATGGTTTCGACACCAACGACACTAGCGACAAAGAGAGCGGGAACAAGGAAAGCAAACTTTTTGGTATATTCTCGGGTCGAACCTTAGCGATACTCGTTGGCATAGTGCTTATTGTCGGTGCATTGACGTGGGCCGTGAACGGTCTATTGGACGCCACCGTCGGTTCTTCAGACACTGAAACCAACAAGAGCACGTGGCCAGAAATGACCAATGTCCCATTCAGAAGCACGGATAGCGCCAGTGCATCAGACAGCGCTGCTAGCAGCAGCACAAAAGCTTCATCCTCGGCATCTGCGACTAAGAGCAGTACGGTTACAGTCACACACGATGACAAGCAAGCCAAGGCTGTTCCTAGTCCATCACCAACACCGACAGCCACAGAAAACACCACACCCTACGCCACAGGTACTCAGACCTACCTCAGTCAGCCTGCTGGTCTATCTGGGCGAGGTTGGTATGTGCATCTGACTCAACCACAATCAGTCAGTAGATTGGTGATTTCTATTCGCCAATCTGGTGGGCAGGGTCAAGTGTATGCGAACTCTACAGCTAGTTCCCCTAATCAGGGCACACCAGTTGCACAGTTCTCATTTGATGCCAGCGGAACTACTACGGTCAAGTTCAGTTCACCGGTGTCTACTCAGGATTTGGTGATTTGGGTCCCATTAGACACCACGCCTTCTGGAGGACTCTACTTCAATTCGGTTCAGGTTTACTAATCGGTTTAGCTTTACTAGCTACTGGTCTTCAATCAGTAGCTAGTAAGCAACAACAGTGAAAGTTCAGCCCCAAAGTGTACCGAAGTCGTGACACCTTGGGATTTGTCCTACTTTCCGAGCCAACTTTGTAATACAGTGTGCCGTAATGTGCTCAACCATATTGATTACGGCACAGCACCCAAATCTGTATTTCTCTGCAGAAAGGCAATGATTATGTCGGAAAATCCGAATACCGCATCCAAGGTCATCAAGAACGACCCCTGGTTCGGCAGCTACGCAAGTCGCGCCGAGTCCATGCGAGCTTCGGAGATCCGAGCACTTTTTGCAGTCGCAAATCGTCCTGAAGTGGTCTCACTCGCTGGTGGGATGCCATACCTAGAACGCATGCCCTTTGGAGAGCTATCACAGTTAATCGCCAAAATGATTGTCGACAAAGGTGATGTTGCTTGGCAGTATGGCTCCGCCCAGGGAGATCCTCATCTGCGCGAAGATGTGCTGCAGATTATGGAACTAGAAAACATCACCGATGTGCAACCCGACGACGTGGTTATCGTCAATGGCTCTCAATCTGGTCTTGATCTCATTACTCGAATCATGTGTAATCCAGGAGATGTGATTCTCGCCGAGGCACCTAACTATGTGGGTGCTCTAGGAGTATTTCAATCCTTCCAAGTTGATGTGGTGAATGTGCTGCTCGACAACGACGGATTGATTCCAGAGGCTTTCGAGCAGGCCATTGTGGAGCAACGCAAACTCGGCAAGCAAGTCAAATTCCTATACACTGTGCCCAATTTTCATAATCCTGCTGGTGCGACTATGAGTGAAGAACGACGCCCCAAGATACTGGAAATCGCCCAGCGATATCACGTACTGATCGTGGAAGATAACCCTTACGGTTTATTGAGTTTTAAAGGTAAAACTTATCCAGCACTTCGTTCTATGGATTCAGAAAATGTAGTGTACCTCAGCAGCTTTTCCAAGATCATAGCCCCTGGTATGCGTGTGGCATGGATGGTAGCGCCTCCAGGCATACGTCATAAGCTGGTCCTAGCCAACGAATCAGCCATTCTTTGCCCATCAAATATGAGCCAAATGACCGTTACTACTTACCTCGATAACTTTGATTGGAAATCGCAGATTAATGATTATCGCGGAATGTACAAAGAACGATGCGACACGATGGATGCAGCATTACGTGAATATCTGCCCTATTGTTCTTGGCACAAGCCAGAAGGGGGCTTCTACATCTGGTTACAGATACCGGAAGGTCTGAATTCACGAGCAATGTTGCCTCGGGCAATTACTGCCAAAGTCGCTTATGTAGCAGGTACGGCATTCTACAATAATGGAGAAGGTACCGACCATATGCGTCTGTCCTTCTGCTACCCGACTCCAGAACGCATCCACGAGGGCATCAGGAGACTTTCTACGGTTATTGATGCAGAGCGTGAAACAGCTGAACTCTTCGGTACCAGTGGTAAAGCAGATCCTGATCCTCGAGACGTCGAGCATCCCGGGCCGGCAGCCAAGTAAGTAGAGACGTCTGTGCATCGAGGACAACACAATGACAACAAAGCAGAAACGAGGAGAGGCCGCAATCATGGCAGACCAACGCAATGGCGCTAAGGCACAGTCCAAAGCACATACTGATACCGAGGCCGGAGTTCACAAGCCTGCTCAAACGACAAGCACACATCGTTCAGATATTCCAAGGACTGAAGACACTACTATTTTGGTTATTTGTGGTGGTCTCAGTCATGAACGTGACATTTCTTTGAGCTCTGGTCATCGTGTGGAAGGTTTCTTGGAGGATGCTGGTTGGAAGGTTGCCATACACGATATGGACAGCGACCTCCTAGACTACCTATCGTCAACAGCGACTCGTCCAGACTTGGTATGGCCCCTACTCCACGGTGCAAACGGTGAAGATGGTTCAATTCGCGATGTTCTTGAAATGACGGGCCTTCCGTACATAGGATCACGCGCAAAGGCCTCAAGGACTGCCTGGAGCAAACCTATTGCTAAAAATGTAGTTAGAAAAGCAGGTCTTACCACTCCACATTCTGTTACGCTTCCTGAATCTATGTTTAGAGAACTGGGAGCTGGTAAAGTCATCGATCTTCTCGTAAACGCATTGGGATTGCCACTCTTCGTTAAACCCACCATGGGTGGATCCGCATTGGGTTGTTCCATGGTTACTTCAGCAGATCAGCTACCGCAGGCTATGGTCAGCTGCTTTGCATATGGCAGCGTCGCATTGGTTGAGCAAGCTGTTGAGGGGACTGAGGTATCAGTTTCTGTTCTAGATATTGATGGTGAATCCACGATTCTACCGCCTCTTGAAATTGAGACACCTAGTGGAATATATGATTATGAAGCTCGATATACTCCTGGTCCGACTGAGTTCTATGTTCCGGCTCGGCTTGACTCTGACACCCTTCAGGCGGTCAAGCAAGCAGCATTAACCGCTCATCGAGCACTCGGTCTGAGAGACATTTCTCGCACAGATTTTATTGTTGACCGCAAAGGGCAGCCTCAATTCCTAGAGTCAAATGTCACGCCGGGGATGACGGATACCTCGTTGTTACCACAATCTGCCACGGCGGCAGGATGCAAACTGTCAAGCTTGTATTCTTCTCTCGTGCAATCAGTGCTGTCACAGCATCGCGAAACGGGGCAGCGGAATTAATTAGACGCTAAGGATTGTGTGTACAACGATCTTTCAGAAGAGGGCGTAACAAGCTTTGTTGTGCCCTCGTAGTATTGAACTATTGCAAATATTGCTGACTGCATAACCCACTCCGAAGTCACCGCAGTTGGATATGGTGAGTTCATGACTCAAGATGTTCATGACGCAATCGTCATTGGTTCGGGACCAGCTGGATACACTGCCGCTATATACCTCGGAAGAGCTGGCCATAAACCTCTGGTCATCGCAGGTGCACTCACCCCTGGAGGACAGTTAGTCAATACCACAGAGGTGGAAAACTTCCCCGGTTTCCCCGAAGGCATTTTGGGACCCGATCTGATGGAAAATATGCGCGTGCAAGCAGAGAAGTTTGGTGCTGAAATTGAATATGATGATGTAACCTCGGTAGACTTTTCTAGCCCGATTAAACTTGTCACCACAGATTCAGGAACCCAGTACAGAGCCAAAACAGTCATTATTACTACCGGATCTGAATATCGTAAACTCGGCGTGCCCGGCGAGCAGGAATACTCCGGACGCGGCGTTTCTTACTGCGCTACTTGTGATGGTTTTTTCTTCAAAGATCGTCCTATTGTGGTCGTCGGCGGAGGAGATTCAGCTATGGAGGAGGCCGATTTCCTTTCACGATATGGGTCTTCAGTAACCGTGATACACCGCAGGGACGCTTTCCGCGCATCCAAAATCATGGTCGATCGAGCAATAGCGAATCCCAATATTTCCTTCAAACTCAACACCGTGGTTACATCTATTACAGGCACTGACAGTGGGGCAACTACCGTAGAGCTCAAAGATACGGTAACTGGTGAATCTTCAACCATCGAAGCGCAGGGTATTTTTGTTGCGATCGGATACACACCTCAGACGGGATTCATTAAGGACGTTATTGATCTCGATGCTGACGGATATATACTGACTACCCCAGAAGCGACTAATACTTCAGTAGAAGGCGTTTTCGCAGCTGGCGATGCTGTTGACCGTGTATACAGGCAAGCAATTTCAGCAGCAGGTTCTGGTTGCCGCGCAGCCCTTGACGCACAGCATTATCTGAATACGTTCAATCCAATAAGTACTGCATCAACCGCAGTACCGAGCATATGATGTACCGGCTTGACCCTATACAAGAGAGCATTTAGGGTCAAGTCCGGCTTTATGCAACGGATATATCATCACTATCTGTCAGAATTGCAACGAAGAAGTTGATGTTTGAAGGACGCGATTAAGTGTGCTGTCGGCACTGCTTGATTGTTAAATCCAATCATCCTTGCCTGAGGTTGTGTTATCGCCCTTACCAAGCATCAAGTCAACAATACGTGACATGTCCTCAGGTGATGAGAACGTTATTTCAATCTTTCCATGTTTTTCATTGCCTTTGATGTTGATCGCCGTTTCGAAATGATTTTCCAAATTGTGCATAATCGGTGAGTCACTCCACAGATTATTTCTTTTGCTTCTTGTAGTCACTTTACTGGCTGCAGTACCGCGAGTTTTTAATGCCACTATTTCTTCTGTCGAACGAACTGAAAGACCTTCAGAAATAATCCTGTTAGCTAAGACGTCCATTTCCTCAGCGGATTGCAACCCTAACAATGCGCGAGCATGACCAGCAGAAAGCACGCCAGAAGCAACCTTTTTTTGAACATTCCCCGGCAGTTGCAACAAACGAAGCATGTTGGCAATCTGTGGGCGTGACTTCGATACTGAATGCGACAACTGAGCTTGTGTTAAACCAAATTCGTCAATCATCTGTTGGTATGCTGCAGCTTCTTCTAATGGATTTAGAGCGACACGGTGGAGATTTTCCAACAACGCATCGCGTAACATGTCGTCATCAGCTGTAGTTTTCACAATCGCAGGAATAGTTGTTAGCCCAGCAAGCTGCGAAGCCCGCCAACGCCTTTCTCCCATAATGATTTCGTATGGCGGATGCTTGCTATCACCTGTACGTTGTCGGACAACGATAGGTTGCAACACCCCTACTTCTGTTATCGAATGCGATAGTTCCAGAAGTTCCTCTTCATCAAAAATCGTTCTGGGTTGCTGCGAATTTGCATCGATATCATCAATGTTGAGTTCACGTAGATATCCCCCAGCAACAGGTTGTAAGTCCTCGGACTCACTACCGGCGTGCTGCGTCACTTGCTCGTCGTTGTCCTCGAGATGATTATTTGAATCGGACTTTGGCTTAGCTTCTTTGTTAACCGTATCGTCTTCTGTGATAGCCACTTCTATTGCCGGTGTTTCACGTGAAACACCGAAAAAAACATCGGAAGGTCTCGCTAGCTCATCAATCCCGGGTACACTTCTTCTTTTATCGTGTGTGCGTTTCTTATTTACGGTCTTGTCTATTGCTGTATTCGATGCCTGAGATGCAACACCTGTTGCTGGTTTCCGTGATTTCATGCGTTTACTCGATGTTTCACGTGAAACATCTTTTTCTGACTCAGCAAATGCTGCTTGTTCCATTGGCTGAGACTTCGGTATCTGTAATTCATGCTCCAGCTCTGATTCCGAGACGTCCTGGTCATCTAATGAATTTTCAGTTGGAATATCTGGGAATAGAGCACCAAGGCCCTTCCCAAGTCGCGAACGTGATGCCATGGTTATTGAACTGTCCCCTCTTGTCTAGTGTCACTATCGCCATTGTTAGCTTGTGGCTCATCCGAAGCATGCTGCCGTCGGATGTTCTCTTCATCGACTTGCACAGACCTCTGAGCGATTTCTAATGCAGCTTCGAGGTATGCTACCGAGCCAGCACCTTTGGGATCATATGAGATAATGCTTTGACCAAAACTAGGAGCTTCCGAGATTTTAACAGCTCGTGGAATAGTGGCATTCAATACAATCTTCGGATAATGCTTTTGAATTTCGTCGAACACCTCACGACTCAGCAAAGTACGTTTGTCAAACATCGTAACCAGCATCGTTGATACTGACAAAGTTCTATTAAAGCTATGTTGTACTAATGAAATAGTGTGCAGCAATTGTCCCAAACCTTCAAGCGCATAATATTCCGCTTGAATAGGTATTAATACCTCTTTAGCTGCACAAAGCGCATTCAGCACCAGTAAACCCAGACTTGGTGGGCAGTCAATATATATATAGTCAAATTGGGTGGGGTGCTCTATAACATAGCTATTCAATATCTTCCTGAGCACTGCATGACGTTCCTGAACATCCGAAAGCTCTAGTTCTGCACCGCTGAGATCTATTGATGCAGGTACAACAGTTAAGGACTGAAAATCAGGACATTGCTGAAACACCTCCGACAAGGCATGTCGAGATTCGATGACATCGTATATAGAATAGTCTTGCGAACCATGACGCGCGCCTAACGCGGTTGAGGCATTGCCCTGCGGATCCATATCTATGACTAATACTTTCAGCCCTTTGCTAGCCATAGCTGATGCTAGGTTCACTGTAGTGGTTGTCTTGCCAACGCCGCCCTTTTGATTTGCTACAGCAATAATTCGTGTACTTGATGGCTTCGGAAATGTAATTGCCTCTAGGCGTTTGTACCTCTGTGTCAGGTCGGCAATTTCCGCTCCCATGGAACTTTGCTGAGATGTACCGAAGATCCTCTTCAATACGTCTGATGCCGACTCCATAGACCTCTCCTTATCACTGATTGACCCCAAAACACACTACTCTAGACTTTACCCCGTATGCCTTCAAGACAGTGGATATATACAAACTTCTATGAAATCCATCAATTATGCGTGTAAAAAATGCTTCGCTACATAACACCACAGAATGTGGATAACGGTGGATAACTCCTATGTACATATCGAGGACGTGCCACATTCAAGGGCACCTAAACACGAGAGATTTCAATGTTTTTGGAGATTTCAACATCTAGATATGAATCCACAACTCGATCGTCATAGTATGTGTATATCTCTTAAAAAATGTGTATAAGTGTATTGGAATTACGTTCATCATTACACCGAATGTTGGGTCTCAATATTCCCTAAAAACAACAGCACCGCTGTAGCTATTTGCTACTCACAATGTTTCACGTGAAACATTCATGTTAAGTGTTTCACGTGAAACACTGCAGCTACCGCTTACTAACAATCACCACATGCGTGTCTTCAAGACCTGTTCCAACTGCAGCTTCACAAACCTGTGCGTGGATTCCTTTCGCTTTCTTAATCGCAGATTGCGCTTTTTCAAGTTCAATAGATGCCGTTCTGCCTTTTAGTGCAATGAGCTGACCGCCTGGAAGCAATAACGGCAAAGCAAGAGGGGCCAATTTTCTCATCGGCGCCACAGCTCTACAAGTAACCACACTAAATGTAAAGTTTTTCTTATCGGTCTGATTCATGGATATAGCACCAGAAACGGATTGTTGCTTTGAAGCGTGAGCAGACGATTGATGCAATAGTCCTTGTTGTGGCCCAGTGAGATCCTCCGCTCTTGCGCGCAATAAACTCACATTCTTAAGTTGCATCAACTCAACTACTTCGTTGAGCCACTGGATTCGACGTTCCATAGGTTCAATCAATGTCACAGGCACATCAGGAAGGCAAGCGGCTATAACAATACCTGGGAAGCCTCCGCCTGAACCTAAATCTGCTATACCATGAGAATGCCGTTGTTTGTCGAGTGAATCTACAATAAAAGGAATCACAGCAGCTGAATTCAAGATATGCCGCTCCCACAGAATGGGCGTATCTCTAGGTCCTATTATTCCTCTCGCTTCACCCTCTCTCATGAGTTTCTGATGGAAGAGCTGCAAAGGTTCATAGGCACTTCCCAAGATTTGTTGGGGAAGTTTACTGTCTTCTAATTCATCCACTATGTGACTAGTAATCCCACTAACATCATCATCGTCAGCCTGTAGCTGCTCTGTCGAAACAGTCAAGAATCGAACCCCTTAATATCGGAGAAGAATGTAATCGCGTGCACGATCGAAATAATACCGTTACTCTGTGAAGCAAAACTTGAAAAATCCATTGGTGTAACTGGCATATGCTTCGCAAATGTCACAATTGTGCGCTAAATGCTGTTCATCTCTTGTAAATATATGCACCACGGTTGTAGGTATAAGGCCTATTCAGCTGCAATTCCCTCATCATCTACTACGTCTGAATCATCCAATAGTGTCTCCGCACTTCCAGCCTTCATATACACCGTGACGTATCGTTTTGGTTCTTCTCCATGCGAACGCGATTTGCAACCTTCTTCTCGCACAACATCATGAACCACTTTACGTTCAAAAGAATTCATGGGTTTCAAATCCACTGATTCCCCTGTTTCCCTAACTTCATCAATCGCATCGAGCGCAAGATCCGTAAGACGCTGCCTCTTTTTTTTCAAGAAGCCATCTACATCAAGAATCAAGTGCGAACGTTCACCAGTCTTTTGTTGCACAGCAAGCCGTGTCAACTGTTGTAAAGCATCAACTACCTCACCATTGCTACCAATAAGCTTGGTAATATCATGGTCGTCATCCGCTACGATCTGCACTACTGGGCGATTATTTCGTATGCCTAATTCAATATCACCTTCATAATCGGCAACATCAAGCAAAGCTTCCAAATAGTCTGCAGCAATATCGGCCTCTTCATTGAGTTGTTCAACCGATCGTGGTTCTTCTTGCGACATTTTCGCTCCTTACACGGGTAGTGGACTTAAGTCTAAACCTGATTGCTCTCGCAACACGTCAGTACAGTCATCACCAGGAATCACCACCGACACCACTGTCACGTCACAACGCTCAACGATTGAAAAGCAACAGTACGAGAATATCACTGCGAGTCTTAATACATCACCTGAAAGCTAGCATCTGTAGAGCTATTCACATGATATGCTGCTGGCTCGCATTGCATACACTTGTTAGCAGCAATCAGAACTTCTTACTTGCCCTTCTTCTTACTTTTCTTCTTGCTTGGCTGATAACGCTGATGAGTTCCAGCTTGCGCCTTCTCCTCCTGCGCTTCCTTGGCCTTAACTAGAGCCTCATCTTCTAGAGACATCTGCCCACTCTTAGAACGACGTTCATTCTCTCGCGTATGGTCACGTATCTCTTTTTCCTCTGCTGCAGGGGAACCTGGGGTTGGCATATTCCAGACCTGCCACATAGTTTGACCAAGATTCCAAGTGTTATTGGTCAACCAATAAATCAACACAGCGAAGGGGAAAGCAACACCAGAGAATATATACATAACAGGGAAAATGTATGCCATCATCTTCTGCATCCGGTACTGCGTACCTTCCATAGATGCTCTTGGTGTATTTTTACGCGTGTTATGGAACTGAGAGTAGAACATGGTCAAACACATCAGGGCAATAAACACAATAATGACGATTCGCCCTGGACCTTCGGTGTTGGTGAGGTTGTTCGAGATGTGCACGCCGAATATCTCGGTTTGCTCAAATTCCATAGCAACGCTTTTGGTAAATGCGCCCAATGGTTCACGCTTACCCTTGGCAATAAATGGTACTGCTGAAAGAACATAAAACATTGTCATAAAGACAGGGCTTTGAATAAGCATTGGGAGACATGAACCTGCAGGATTAGCATGGTTATCCTGATACAGCTTCATAGTTTCACGGCTGGCAGCTTCCTTGCTGGCTTGATCTTTCTTACCCTTGTATTTGTTCTGAATCTTTTTCAGTTGAGGCTGCAAAGCTTGAAGCCTACGCATTGACCTCATCTGCTTAATAAAGAGCGGCAATATGCATAAACGGACAAGAATAACCAGCATTACCACTGAAATTGCCCAAGCTATCCCTGGGCCACTGGGAAAGCCAATGAGTGTAAGAAATTTGTGGCACCACACCATGACGTAGGTGACAAGCCATTCTACAGGTCTGAGAATCTTGTAGAAGAATCCGAAAATGCCTGTGTCAAAGGTAAACGTATCTGTGACCATCGTCAGGCCATCTCCTTTTCTGGTGCCAAAGGCGTAAGCCTTGGCTCTTCATGGGCTTTAGACCATTTGAAACGGTAAAAAAGTGAAAATAGCTGAGGCACATCATCGATGCCTCCATCGCTCCATGGTCGGCAACGAAGTATTCGCAATAAAGCCAGCGAAAGTCCTCTTACAGCGCCAAAGCGTGAAACGGCGACCAGTGCATATTGAGAACACGTAGGCAAGTATTTACAACGTGGGGGGAATAACGGAGATACTGCTCTGCGATACCAACGAATAGCGCGCAGGACTCCATTTCTGATGATTTGGCTCACTGTGCATACCCCTGCGGCTGATGATCTTGCATATCACGCCTTGTGGTCTGCTCTTGCACGCGATTACCTATCTCGGTAAAGAGGCGAGCAACTTGCTGCTGCAAATCAGCAAACGATGCCTTACTAGCTCTTGGCTTAGCACGCATAACGATGTCACATCGTGCCGGAAGCTGATCCTCATGCTGTACAGCCAATTGGCGGAAACGTCTTTTCACACGGTTCCTGACCACCGCGTTACCAACGTTTTTTGAAACCGCCAAACCCAGCCTTCGTACAGAATCTCTGGATGCGTGTTGCTCGTCATTCTTCAAATAGGCATAGTAGTGCACCACAAGGTCCCTGCTGGTGACTTTGTTTCTATGCTTCAAGACGGCCACGAAATCACTATGGCTTCTGAGCCGTTCCACGCGGTGCTGTGTCGAAATCGTAAATCAGGCTGAAAGCGACTTACGGCCCTTGTTACGACGACGGTTGATCAAAGCACGACCTGTGCGTGTACGCATACGAATACGGAATCCGTGCTTCATGTGACGACGACGGTTGTTCGGCTGGAATGTTCTCTTCATAATAAATGCTCCCGGGTTTTTCCATGCAAAATCACGGCTCAAGATGAGTCAGGCTATACTACGGTACACATCGGGAGTGTTTCCGTCAAAACGAAAACAAGCTGAAATGCGTATGTTATGTGAAAGAGCCGAGTCTCATAGGCTCGAAAAGCCTAGTAAATAGCCACATACACATGATTAAGTTATCCACAAATAACACCCATGTTATTCACATTTGAGTAATTTCAACACGCGATGCTGTGGATAACTTAACGGATACGGTGTAAACATATCCTACTGTTATTGCTTGCACAGCAGTGAGGGAAAAAGGGGAACACCAACATGTCAGAGAATCCGCTCGACGCCACAGCTGAGGCTGCGAGAATATGGGATTCTGTGCTGCAACTTTTGAAAAGTAGCAGTTCACTGACACCCAGAGACAAGGGCTGGCTCGAAGATATCGCTCCCGAAGCCGTATTTGGAACCACGATCGTGTTATGCGTCAGCAACACCGCAACGCAAGAAGCTATTCAAAGTAATCTCAACAACCCACTGTTGCAAGCACTAAAAATGGTCACCGGCGCAGATATGTTCCCTGCAGTGAAGATCCTTCCACCTACAGAGCCAAACACGCCAACACTTTCGGAACCGGTACCTTCATCATCTACGAATATTCCTATTATCTCTTCACCCCGCAAGCTTGCAGAGCAATCGGCTCCCACGGTAGCTGATTTGTCACATGAGGCATATCCTCAGCCCCTACCGATTGAAATGCCTTACGAAGAGAGTAAGCCAAAATCATCGTTTACTGCTACTCCTTCTGCTTCACCACAAACCCAGGGATTTAACATTCCGCAGTTCCAAATGGTGCAGCAAAAAGTTGACAGAGATCCAGAAACTCATCTCAACAGGAATGCCACATTCGATAAGTTCGTTCCAGGTGACTCGAATCGCTTTGCGCGTACTGTGGCACTGGCCGTTGCCGAAGGTTCTGGGCGCGATTTCAATCCTCTGTGTATTTATGGCAGTTCAGGACTTGGAAAAACTCATCTGCTCAACGCCATTGGTAATTATGCGTTGGTTAAAGACTCTTCTTTGAAAGTTAGATATGTGAACTCTGAGGAATTTACCAATGAGTTCATCGATGCTCTGCAAAATTCAACCCAAGGAACCGGCCAAATTGCAGAATTTAATCGGCGATATAGAGCCGTAGATGTGTTGTTAATTGATGATATTCAGTTCCTTGGCGGTAAAGAAGCCACTTTGGATCAGTTCTTCCACACATTTAATGCTCTTCACGATGCTAATAAACGTATCGTCATTGCTTCTGATGTGGCACCTAAGAATCTTAAAGGTTTTGAGCAGCGCTTGATTTCGCGGTTTGACTCTGGTCTCACCGTGGATGTAAAACCACCAGACAGAGAAACACGAGTTGCCATTTTACGAATGATGGCATCGATGAACGGCGTCAAAATTCCCAATGATGTACTAGACCTCATTGCTGAACGATTCACTGAAAATATACGAGAGCTCGAAGGTGCATTAACGCGAGTCACAGCTGTGGCCAGTCTCAATGATCAGCAAGTTACGTGCGCATTGGCAGAGCAGACTTTGCAAGATTTCTTTACGAGTGATGTTGAAATTCGCCCGACGGATATTATCACTCAAGTCGCTAAGTATTTTCATTTGACTTTCGACGACATTGTTGGTCGTACAAGAACGAAAAATATCGCTTTAGCACGGCAAACAGCGATGTACTTGGCCAGGGAAATGACCAGTATGTCTTTGGTCGATATTGGCGAGGTCTTTGGTGGGCGTGATCACACCACAGTGATGCATGCATATACAAGAATTTCAGGGGAAATGCAGGAGCGGCGAGAAATTTATAACTATGTCATGGAATTGACTGTCAGGTTAAAGCAGCATAACGGCGAATAACGCGGTGCAACACGCCCGTATGTGGATAAGCAGCGAGAAAGTTATCCACCGTCTTATTCACAGATGTGGGTAAAGTCGGCGAATAACTCACCAAATACGGTGGATTACTGGTGGACTACCAGTGAATTTCTCGCTTAAAAATGTGGATAAATTAATAACTTTTCGACTTCTGTGGATAAGTCGGGTTGTTTTCCACAACATTGAATCAACTTATCCACAGGTGGGGATTGTTCATTAAGGTTGTCCCCATACGGCTGAGAACAGTTATCCACACTATCCACAGGCCTTATGAATATGATTACTTACCCACTTACATCAATTCACCAAATTCATAACAGCAGAACGCGGAATTGTCTTTACGCTGAGAGTATTTCGCTAGAATGGTTCCAGCATTAACGACGAAGAAAGCGCAACATGAAAGTTGAAATAAATTCCACGGCACTTGCCGACGCAGTAGCTTGGGTAACTCGTGTTATTCCAGCTCGACCTGCTACCCCAATACTCTCAGGAATCCGCCTTGAAGCTGTTGATGGAACCCTGCAACTTTCTGCATTCGACTATGAAGTTTCAGCTCGTCATCACATTGAAGCAGGCATCGATGAAGCAGGATCAGCTCTCGTGTTGGGCAAACTTTTAGCTGATATCACGAAATCACTTCCTTCGGAAAAAACCTATCTTTCAACTGATGATGCGAAAATGACGATTACTTCAGGTAAATCAACATTCTCGCTGCAACTCATGCCAGAAGCAGATTATCCAGATTTGCCTGTTATTCCTGCCGCCCTCGGCCAGGTCGATGCTCAAACCTTCGCTCAGGCAATAGCACAGTCAACTGTTGCAGTTTCACGTGAAGAAAATCGCCCTGTTTTGACCGGTGTAAAAATTGAATTCTCCGGTTCTCGTGTCATTATGACTGCAACAGATCGTTTTAGATTATCGCGAGCAAGCTTTAGCTGGACACCGCAGAATCCTGATGTTTCAACGGTTACACTCGTTCGTGGCTCCTTATTACGCGATACTGCTCGTTCTGTAGACGAACATCAAAATGTGATTATTGATTTTGCACCTGAAACTCCAACGCTACTTGGTTTTGAGAATGCCGGACGCGTTTCTACATCACAACTTATTGATGGAGAATTTCCGTCTGTAGATAGACTGTTCTCTGACGAATACCCAATACATGCTGTTATTACCAAACAGGCGCTTATTGACGCTATTAAGCGCGTTTCACTCGTTGCAGAGCGTAACGCCCCAATTCGCATGGTATTTTCCGGTCAAGAACTGACGCTCTCCGCAGGTGCAGCTGACGAATCACAGGCTACCGAAACACTCGATATTGACATGGACGGTGAAGATATTACCGTTGCTTTTAATCCCGCCTATTTGATAGAGGGCTTAAGTGCAATCACCGAGCCATTTGTCAGAATGAAAATGACAACTGCTGTAAAGGCTGTCGAATTCAATGGACAACAGGAAGCGGATTCTGATGAATCACTCGATTACCGCTATCTGCTCGTCCCGATGCGTTTCTCTGCCTGAGTAGTACCACGCTGACTGAGAAACACTGCTCGCTGGGGATTTAACTCGTTTGGGGAACATATTGTGTATATCTCGCGTCTGGTTTTGGATCACTATCGCTCCTGGGAAAGCTGTGTAGTTGATCTAGAGCCAGGCGTCAACATACTGCAAGGTAGTAATGGCTTAGGGAAAACTAATCTGGTTGAGGCGGTAGAAGTACTCGCTACCGGTTCCAGCCATCGTGTTTCCTCGTCAGCTCCACTTGTGCATGTCGGTGATAGCTCAGCAACGATTCGTGCGAATGTCCATCATTCAAATGTTTCTCAAACTCTTGAACTTACTGTTGCACTCCGCGGTGCAAACAGAGGAAGAATTGATTCAGGTTCTTCTGTATATGCCAAGGACATCATTGGTAAGCTGAATTGCGTGGTTTTCGCGCCAGAAGACGAGCGTTTGGTCTCTTCGGAACCTAGCCAAAGAAGATCATTTATCGATCAGACTAGTAGTCAGCTTGATCCGTCCTACGCTGAACTCTTACAGCGATCACGCCATATTGCTAAGCAACGTGTAGCCCTTCTTAAACAACTTTCTCAACGTCCTGATTTGTCTCAACAATCTGCTGCGCTCAGTGGTTTGGAAATTTGGACGGGGCAGTTTATTGAAGTCGGAGTGCAATTAACCCGAGCACGTCAACAGCTAATTGCAGCGTTACACGAAGAATTCACCAAAGCATACTGTGCATTAGCGGGTGAAAATAATCAGGCTCATTTACGGTATCAGCCTTCATTTGCTGAAGTTCTTGATGATCAGGAACCACAAAGAGCCATTAGCGAACATTATCAACGTCTATATGTTGGGGAGATGTCAAGAGGTCAGAATCTTATTGGACCTCATCGTGACGATCTTGTCTTTGAACTCAATGGAATGAATGCTAAAGAATACGCGTCAAATGGTGAAATGTGGACTTTGGCTCTGGCTCTGAAAATAGCCCAATTCAAGCTCCTACAACAACGATTAGGGGTTACGCCAGTAGTAATTCTTGACGATGTTTTTGCCCAGTTGGACGAGTCCAGAAGATCGCAGATTCTTAATTTTGCTTCACAACAGGAGCAAGTGTTAGTAACAGTTGCAGCAAAAAGTGATATTCCACAGTTTATGACGGCTATTTCTGGTGTATCTACGGAAGGTACACTGCAAGACCGAGCTATATCTGATTCAAATCATATGCAACAGCATGTGGGGGATACTAGTATTCATGTTATTGATGTGCAGCACCTGGTAGATATGCAGCATCACCAGGATGTTTATGATGCGGTGGATTCTCAGACGGAACGCGATCTGTAACGATGAAAATACCAATAGACCTTCAATTACACCTTGATGTCAGGAAATTATCAGCTCGAACCTTTGAACGCTTTACCAAGCGTTCCTTATCGTTGCGTCTTATCCGCGAACGATCTGAACAAGCCTGGTATAACTTTGGCAAGCCAGGACGGGATCCACATTCTTTAGCGGGTGTTGTGAGTGGAATTGTTCAGCGTGATGATTGGACTCCTCATCTGAAAATTGCGCAGCTGAGAAATCACTGGGACGATATTGTGGGACCAGCAATAGCACAGCATTCGTATGTGCTTGGATATGAGCAAGGTGTGCTGACTATTCGAAGCGAATCGACGGTCTGGGCTACTCAATTGACATATTTAGTACCTCAAATCACGAAGGCCATAACTCAAAAGCTCGGAGATTTACCTGTTGAGAAAATCGTGGTGACAGGCCCACACTCTCAAAGCTTCCAGAAATCACGTTTCAGCTCTCAGGGTCGAGGAGGCCGCGTTAAGGACTTCTAATGCCGTTATAGTCCCTATCCACTGGTAACCTACCAGTATAGGGTTCGGAGCCTAGAAGGGCTCATTTTTTGCTTTTTAGAGTGTATTGACCGCCATTGGAATGTTGAAGATAACGTCCAAGGCGCAGGAAGGAACATCTGTGGCAGAACTCAGTTCAGATTCGTCCATACATGCCGAAGATATTAGCGGTACCGAAGAAAATGAAGGTGTTAATACTATCAGCGATGGTGATGATACTGCTGTAGACAGTGACGCTGTAGACAGCACTGAAATAGACAATGCGCAGTTAGATGATTCATTATCACCTGAGCACTATGATGCTAGTGATCTCAGGGTTCTTGAAGGTCTTGAGGCAGTGCGCATTCGACCTGGTATGTATATCGGCTCCACAGGGCCTCGCGGCTTACATCATTTGGTCTATGAAATTGTTGACAATTCAGTAGATGAAGCACTGGCTGGTTATGCAAGTCACATTGAAGTGACCATTATGGCAGACAATGCAATTCGCGTTGTGGATGATGGTCGAGGTATTCCCGTTGATGACGTGCCAGGCGAGGGAGTCAGCGGCGTGGAAGTGGTGATGACCAAGCTACACGCTGGTGGTAAATTCGGTGGAGGCGGTTATGCAGTTTCTGGTGGACTTCACGGTGTAGGTATTTCAGTGGTGAATGCCTTATCGACCAAGGTTGATATTGAAGTACGCAGGCAGGATTATCACTGGACACAAACCTTTGTTGATCAGCATGCTACAGCGCCGTTAAAGCAAGGCGCACCTATGGGTCCTGAGGAGCATACAGGCACTTCGGTTACTTTCTGGGCCGACCCTGCGATATTTGAAACCACGAAATATGATTTTGAAACCTTGCGTAGCCGTTTTCAGCAGATGGCTTTCTTAAACAAGGGTCTAAAGATTTCTCTGACTGATCTACGCCGTGTTGATATAGCAGGGGATGAAGTTACAGGCGATGGTGAAAATGTAGCGGAAGAGCTTCACCAGACAGTGACTTATCAGTATGCCAACGGTATTAAAGACTATGTTGCATATTTGGTCAAGTCGCGCAAATCTACTCCTGTTGAACCTGATGTTATCGATATTGAATCAGAAGATATTAGTCTCGGTATTTCAGCAGAAATAGCTATGCAATGGACTGCAGCTTATTCAGAATCCGTGCATACTTTCGCCAACACGATTTCGACAACCGAAGGTGGAACCCATGAAGAAGGGTTCCGCGCAGCACTGACGTCAATGGTTAACCGATATGCAAGAGATAAAAACATTCTCAAGGAAAAGGATGAAAACCTTTCCGGAGATGATGTGCGTGAAGGTTTGACTGCTGTGGTTTCTGTGAAACTCACCAATCCTCAGTTCGAGGGTCAGACTAAAACAAAGCTTGGCAACTCGGAAGCGAAAACATTCGTTCAGCGTGTTATGAACGATAAGCTCAAGGATTGGTTTGACTCGCATCCCTCTGATGCGAAGATGATTATCCAGAAGTCGATCGAAGCGTCAAGGGCACGTATAGCAGCTAAGAAAGCACGTGAAAATACTCGCAGGAAGTCGATTTTTGAGACAGCTGGTATGCCAGATAAGCTCAAAGATTGCCAATCTAATGATCCACGAGAATCAGAACTCTTTATAGTCGAGGGTGATTCGGCAGGTGGCTCGGCCATCCAGGGGCGTGACCCCCTAACACAGGCGATCCTGCCTTTGCGTGGAAAAATTCTCAACACCGAGCGTGCCAGTATCGATCGTATGATGAAGTCAGACACCATTGAATCGCTAATCACCGCCATTGGTGGAGGCTATGGTGAGGACTTCAATCTCGATAAGGTTCGGTATCACAAAGTCATCATCATGGCAGATGCTGATGTTGATGGTGCTCATATTGCCACACTCAACTTGACCTTATTCTTCCGCTATATGAGACCTATGGTCACTGCAGGATATGTGTATGTTGCTATGCCACCGCTGTATCGATTGAAGTGGACTAAAGGTTCGCATGACTTCGTGTATACAGATGCAGAGCGCGACAGAGTCCTTGAACAAGGCAAAGCGTCGGGACGTCAACTCCCTAAGGGTGAGGGCATTCAACGCTACAAGGGTCTTGGAGAGATGAGTTACCAAGAATTGTGGGAGACCACAATGGATCCTGAGCACCGCATACTTAAGAAGATACATATAGAGGACGCGGCACAGGCAGACGAGACCTTTACGATGCTGATGGGCGATGACGTAGAGCCACGCCGTCTGTTCATCCAACGCAACGCGCATGACGCGCGTTTCATCGACGCCTGAGCGGCGCTGCCAACAGCAACATTCGCTAATACGAATGCTTGTGTGAGAGACAAAGAAACGATGGAAGTTAAGGAACGACAGTGGCAGACGATACTCATTCACAGAATCCCGAAGAGGGACAAGCAAGTGAATCACATGGAGCGCTTGAACCGTTAAGCCCTCAGGAACTCGATAACACGGATTATGGCCTGATTAGTGGAGAAAGAATTCAGGCCATGGATCTGCAGCAGGAGATGCGTGAATCGTATCTGGCCTATGCGCTTTCGGTTATTGTCGAACGCGCTTTGCCGGATGTTCGAGATGGTATGAAGCCCGTGCATCGCCGTGTAATCTATGCGATGTATGACGGGGGATACCGACCAGACCGAGGCTATAACAAGTGCTCCCGTGTGGTCGGGGATGTAATGGGTAAATACCATCCTCATGGTGATTCCGCTATTTATGACACCTTAGTGCGTATGGCTCAGTCTTGGTCCATGCGATACATGTTGGTCGACGGACAGGGCAATTTCGGATCTCCTGGTGACGATCCAGCAGCAGCAATGCGTTATACGGAATGTCGCATGGCGCCTTTGGCCATGGAAATGGTGCGCGATATCGACAAGGACACTGTTGACTTTGCGCCGAATTATGATGGAAAAACTCAGGAGCCGACTGTTTTACCGTCACGATTCCCTAATCTGCTGGTCAACGGTTCCGCAGGTATCGCAGTGGGTATGGCTACTAGTATTCCACCACACAATATGCGTGAGGTTGCTGAAGGTGTGCACTGGGCTTTAGATCATCCCGAAGCTTCGCGCGAGGAATTACTCGAACAACTCATCGCAATTATTAAAGGGCCAGATTTCCCGACAGGTGCAACAATCCTTGGTCACAAGGGTATCGAACAGGCGTATCGAACAGGTCGTGGTTTGATAACGATGCGCGCTGTAGTAAATACTGAGGAAATCAAGGGACGTATGTGCCTGGTGGTTACAGAGCTTCCATATCAGGTGAATCCCGATCGTCTTGCCTCCTCCATACGTGAAGGAGTGCGTGACGGCAAGATCCAAGGTATTGCCGATATGCGTGATGAAACATCAGGTCGTACTGGCCAACGTTTGGTGTTGGTGCTCAAGCGTGATGCAGTACCTAAGGTTGTGCTAAACAACCTGTACAAGCATTCACAATTACAGCAGACCTTTGGCGCTAATATGCTTGCTTTGGTCGACGGAGTGCCACGCACCTTATCTATCGATGCATTTATTCGTCACTGGGTTGCTCATGAGCTAGATGTGGTCGAGCGTAGAACCAAGTATCTCAAGCGTGAAGCAGAGGAGCGCGACCATATTCTGCAGGGCTATTTGAAGGCCCTAGATATGATCGACCAAGTTATTTCATTGATTCGTGGATCGCGCGATGTTGAAACTGCACGAACTGGTCTGATGGATCTGCTTGACGTTGATAATGTACAGGCTGATGCCATTTTGGCTATGCAGCTTCGCCGTCTTGCTGCTCTAGAACGTCAAAAAATCATTGATGAGCATGAAGAATTGATGCGACGCATTGCTGACTACGATGACATACTTGCTAAGCCAGAGCGTCAACGAAAAATCGTCGGTGATGAACTTGACGAGATTGTCAACAAATATAGTGATGAACGTCGTACCAAGATTCTTCCTTATTCAGGTGAAATGAATGTTGAGGATTTGATCGCTCAAGAAAATGTTGTGGTGACAGTTACTCACTCCGGTTTCATCAAGCGCACCAAGGCTGATGAGTATCGTGCTCAACACCGTGGAGGGAAAGGCATTAAGGGTGCCAAGCTTCGCGAGGATGATGTTGTCGATCACTTCTTCCTGACCAGCACACATAACTGGCTGTTGTTCTTCACCAACAGAGGGCGTGTATACAGAATCAAAGCCTATGAAATTCCTGAAGGTTCTCGTGATTCTAAAGGACAGCATGTTGCTAACCTTTTGCAATTCGGACCAGATGAGAAGATTCAGCAAGTCTTGTCTATTCATGATTATGACGAGGCTCAGTATTTGGTGCTTGCTACACGAAGCGGCAAGGTTAAAAAAACACGCCTCAGCGAATATGATTCACCACGCCAGGGTGGTCTTATTGCAGTGAGACTCATGGACATCGAGGATTCAGAAGAAGGATTGCAGGACGAATTAGTTGGTGCTGCTTTGTGCAATGCCGGAGACGATATTATCTTGGTCTCACATCTTGGTATGAGTGTGAAATTCCCAGCTGAGGACAACACATTACGTCCGATGGGTCGTCAAACCGCCGGAGTGCAGGGAATGCGCTTCCGTGAGCATGACTCATTACTGAGTATGGACGTGGTTCCTGAAGATTCGGATGAGGACCTGTTGGTAGTGACAAATGAGGGCTACGCCAAACGTACAGCTTTGGGGGAGTATCGCCTGCAGGGACGTAATGGTTTCGGTGTGAAAGCGATTCAACTGGTTGAAGGACGCGGTTCTTTGGTTGGTGCAGTGGTGGTGAATGAAGAAGACCAAATTCTCGCCATTATGAAATCAGGGAAAGTTATTCGCTCCAACGTGAATGAAGTGAAGCGCACTGGTCGAACCACACAAGGTGTCACTCTTGCTAAGCCAGATAAGGGCGATGAGATTCTTTCCATTGCGCGCAATGAAGAGGACGAAGATGATGTTGAAGCAGGCGATGAGCAGGCTGTAGATTCGCAGATTTCGAGTGAATCTGCTGAGATTGTGGAAAAGCCAGCTGAATAGTACAACAGGTCAGGTTAGGCTGATAGCCTCGCAACAGGCGTCAGGCAAATCGAACAAGGAGAAGCGATGAGCCAGAATATAGGTGAACCGATCGACTCACACGATGGGAACGATGAGCATCAGGAGCAGTCGGGACGTACAGCTCGTTCCTTCTCATCGAAACCGGTGATTGGTAATGATAAGGCGGGTGTGCATGCCGCCGAAGCTGGCGCTGCACTCCCATTGGGATTGGCTAAGCCTGCAGCAACGTCAGACTCTAAGAAGCCTTCAGTTCCTAGGGCGAGGCGCATGCGTTTGTCCTTGACGAGGGTTGATCCTTGGTCAATAACTAAGGTGTCATTCCTCTTGGCCATTGCAGGAGCAATTATTCAAATTGTTGCTATTGCCTTGATTTGGTTACTTTTGAACTCCATCGGTCTATTCGATAATGTGACTCAGCTTATTTCCAAGACTGGTCTTGATGCAGGTGGTTTTGACCTGAGCAGTGTATTAAGTCTCAGCACGGTATTGAGTGCTGTAACCATATTCTCGATCTTTGAGGTTGTACTGGTTGTGGTGCTGGCAACTATTGTCGCCTTCCTGTACAACATCGTGAGCTCGCTTGTAGGCGGTGTCCACGTAACTTTGGGTGACGATTAAACTCCCTTTATCACCACAACAGCGCAGGTTGCCAATTGAGGCGGCCTGCGCTGTTTGCATAGTATTGCTGGTAATAGAGTGATTCCAAGACCTAGTCAGACAAGAGAGGGCGCAGTCATGAACGACATCCATGTTGATGATGGACATCCATCAGATATCTCAGAGTACATGGATGAGCAGTGGCATGATGACAACGTAATAGCAGGGTATCAGCGACGAACAGTGAAGCTAGGGACAGATAGTGAGGGTGACGCTGTAGCGACTCTTATACGCAAAGCACCCCTTGTACACTCCACTATAGAAACGGCAAACAGAGTATGGAATCCGAGATATTTGGCCGCACGAATAAGTGCAAGTTTTCATAGTTCACGCAAGCCGTCACAGCCTAAAGCGATTATGTACATTCATGGCTGGAATGATTACTTTTATAGGCGACACGTCTCAGAATACTGGGAGAGTTTAGGTGTCAAATTCTATGCAGTTGATCTTCGCAGATATGGTCGAAGTCTTACAACAGGAGACATCTCTGGTTACATCGAGGATATGCATGACTATCGTGCTGAATTGAATGCCTTGCGCAATCAGATAGTGCAAGATCTTGGCGATGAGGTGCGCATCATGCTTGTCGGCCATTCGCAGGGAGGTCTGATTGCATCCCTATGGATGAATGAAGAGCACCCTTCGCATATTTCCGCAGTTGCTTTAAATTCACCGTGGCTTGAATTACAAGGTAATCGTATGCTGCGCATCATTTCGACACCCGTGCTCAAAGGTCTATTGCTACGCGGTAGTCACAGTGCATTGCCCATACCCGATCCTGGATTTTATCAAAAAACGATACTCAAGAAGTATGGGGGGCAATGGGCATACGATGCTTATCCTTTTTCGAATGAGCAGCAGTTTATTCCTCGGGCAGCATGGTTAGAGGCGATATATCGAGCTCAGTCAGAAATATCTAGCGGACTTGATATCCAAGTACCAGTGCTGGTAAGTACGTCGGATCGTTCGATGTTGCAGTTAACTTGGGATGAACGCATGCGAGAAAGCGATTCCGTGCTGGATGTAATAGCAATACGTGAGGCAGCTCTAAAACTGGGGAATTTAGTGACTATTGCGAAGATTCATCATGGAATTCATGATTTGACGATGTCATATCCGACACCAAGAAGACAGTACTTCCAGATGGTTACTCAATGGGCTGCCCAGAATGCCTGGCATGAGCAATTCCCTGCATCGAGTCTTGCTGAAGCCCTTCAAGCGCTAAGTGTGGCTGAGGCAAATACAGATAACAAGACTTTGTGCAATGTAATCCCGCAGGACGATGTTAGTCATTCGGCGGCCGGAATAGCCTGAAGATATGCTCGGATTTCTCGGATACTTTAGCGTTTCATTCATTACTGCTGTCGCTGTGTGGCCTTTTGCTTCGCTGTTGTTGACTGTACCGATTCTTGCGGTAATTTATCACCGATATCATGCTTTACATTTCACTTCGGCATTTTCAGCATATTTGGTGGTGTTGTATCTTCTGGCTCTGGTCTGTTTTACCCTGTGGCCCATGCCCGACAATCCAGCGGCATTCTGTGCAAGCCATCATCTTCGTGCACAGATTAATCCCTTGGAATTCGTGAAGGATGTGTCTTCAGGTGGGCTGTCTGCGATACTCCAGATTGTGATGAACATAGTATTTTTCGTCCCGTTGGGCTTCATCATGTCACGAGTATTTCGTTGGAAATTCATCGTAGTATTGCCGATGAGCTTTGTCTGTTCTTTGCTGATTGAAACAGCGCAGCTTACGGGAGTATTTGGATTTTTCCCCTGCTCATATCGGTTATTTGATGTGGATGATTTACTGTGGAACACCTTGGGCGGTGTTATCGGTTTTCTTATTGCTTTGGCATTTGCCAAATGGATTCCTGTGCGTTCAACAGCCTCAGATGTTGTGGTAACTCAGCCTGGATTTATTCATCGTCTGGTGGCTTTAGCAATTGATGTCGTGTGCATCTACGGTGTAGCCTTCACCCTTGGTTTAGGATTTGTTGTTTTGGTGGTCAAAGCAGGAACATATGAACTCAATGGAACTTATGGATTTGCGGGATTGACGGTTACTTCACAGGGCCTACGGATGATGGTGCTCAGCATTATTGCCTTGGCATTTCTTATATTTGAGCTAGTGCTTCCGGTACTAAGCAACGGACAAACTCTAGG
Source organism: Bifidobacterium sp. (assembly GCF_022647885.1). Taxonomy (NCBI): domain Bacteria; kingdom Bacillati; phylum Actinomycetota; class Actinomycetes; order Bifidobacteriales; family Bifidobacteriaceae; genus Bifidobacterium; species Bifidobacterium sp. Next base: position 301,628 of record NZ_JALCLM010000001.1, read on the forward strand.
TGGCCGATTCACTCATATGACAGTGGAAGGTAAGGCGCGTACTGGAACAAGACGTGCAGCATTTTATACTGGACGCACTGTTACGCTTGCAGTGCTGCTCGGTCCTTGGGGAATTCCATGGCTTTCATTCGGATTAGCCTTAATACTGCTGATATTTTGGCTGGTGAAACGCCAAATGGTCTACGATTTGATCTGATTATTGGATGAGCAGCGTTTGTGTAGGGATTTTTTTAGTAACAGCGTTTGGTGATGGTGCAAATCGTTGCAATAACGCCAAAGCCATTTTTAGATACTTCTGATCTCTCGAAAAATCCCTACACAAATGATTACTTGCTTAGTTAACGGGCACTTTCCTCCACAATTATGGCTTTGAGTACGTCCAAAGCCTCGTTGAGTTCTTCATCGCTAATAACTAGTGGCGGCAGAAGTCTAATGACATTGCCGTTAATGCCGCAGGTCAGGATGATTAATCCCGCTTGCATGGCTTTCTTGACGATGTTGCCGACAAGTGCCTTGTTAGCTTCCATACTGCCGTGCTTGACGAATTCAATGGCTTGCATAGCACCCAGACCACGTACCTCAGCAACCGTATCCAACTCTTCAACAAGAGGTTGTAACGATGACTCAACTAACGACGCAATATGCCTTGAACGTGCATTAAGGTCTTTGTTCTCCATCATTGAGACAGCTGCAAGAGCTGCTGCGCAAGAGACAGGGTTCCCGCCGTAAGTGCCGCCGATGCCTCCTGGTTGAACGCTGTCCATGATTTCAGCGCGTCCTGTAACAGCTGAGATAGGCATGCCGCCGCCCAAAGCCTTAGCAGTGGTTATCAGATCAGGAACTACGCCAAAATGATCCGATGCGAACCACTCGCCGGTACGGCAGAAGCCGGATTGAATTTCATCAGATATATAGAGGACTCCATGCTCGTGTGCCCAGTCCGAAAGCGTTTTGAGGAAGCCTTCGGCCGGAACGACGAATCCACCCTCGCCTTGCAACGGCTCGGCGATGATTGCCGCTACATTATCGTGGCCGACGAGCAATTCAATTTTTTCAATACTCGCTTTTGCAGCGGCTACACCGTCTGCGCCAAAGGCATCGCGCAGTGGGTATGAGTATGGAACGGGATAGATATCGGGCGCGAAAGCACCGAATCCCTGCTTGTAAGGGGAGGATTTGGTGGTCATTGCCATGGTGAGATTAGTTCTTCCGTGGAATGCATTTTCCATCACAATCACTGCGGAGCGACCAGTATATTTGCGGGCGATTTTCACCGCATTCTCTACTGCTTCGGCTCCTGAATTGAGCAGCACGCTTTTCTTGGGGAAATCACCTGGTGTGTGCTCAGCCAGCTTCTCACAGACATCAATGTAGCTCTCATATGGGGTAGTTGCGAAGTTTGTGTGAGTCAGCTTGGCAACGGCCTGTTGTACAGCTTCAACAACCTCTGGAGCAGCGTTGCCAACCCCAGTGACGGCGATGCCTGCAGCTAAATCAATGAATCGGTTGCCGTCAACATCGGTGATAGTCGAACCGGAGGCACTTTCGGCGAAGATGGGCATATGAGCTCCTACGCCCGCGCTTACATATTGATGATGTCTGGCGGTGAGTGCCTGCGATTTGGGACCTGGAATTGCGGTACGGAGTCTGCGAGCCTGTTGAGGAACTTCTGACGCTGGAACAAGAACTGCTGTTGACATGATTGTGGTTCTTTCTTTCTGTATTGATGTTGGTTTATTTGAGACGATTGATAAGGGGTAGGGGGGAGCAGTGGTATATCGTCCTATTCGAATGAGGTCGCCACTGCGCTGATGTCGTCGTGGGTGTGGCCGTTGCTGTCCGATTGAGCATAGAGATCCATAACCAGAGAGAGCAGATCGCTGCGGAAGCCCACCGAATCCATCACGGATTTCATGAGTCCAAGGTCCTTCTCCAATGCTGAGACTTCGAACTGTGGGCTGTAGTCGTTGGCGATAGCCTTGCCGCCTTTGATATGCGCGTAAGGAGAATCCGAGGTTCCGCCGGCTATCACGTCGAGGAAGAGTTGTGGGTTGACGTGTTGACGTTCCAGTACCTTGACAGATTGGCAGGCAGCAGCGGTAATGCAACCCAACCAAAGATTGCAGGCCAGCTTGACCGCGGTACCATCGCCTACTTGAGCCCCGCAATGGACAAGCTTCTTCGAAATGGCTTCCAGGAATGGCGCAGCTTCCTTGAATACAGTCTCATCCCCGCCACCGATTAAAATGAGTTGCGAAGAATTTGCCTGATCCTTGCTACCCATCATCATCGTTTCAATGAGACGTAGATTGTGCGCCTCGGCGAATTCGCGCACCTGTTGAGAGCCTGAGGTACCAATAGTTGACATTTGAACCCAGATAGCATCGGCTGGTGCGTGCTCATATGAATTCTTGAGCACGTCAAGGACGCTGTTGGCATCGAACACCACAATGGCGATGACATCAGCCTGTGACACAGCAGCAGCGAGATTGGATTCGGCACGTATAGCATCACCTTCTAAGGCTTGTGCTCGTTCAATTGTGCGATTCCACGCGGTTACCGAAAATCCCTTGGATGCGGCCACGGTTGCAATACCGCTTCCCATGATGCCGGTACCTAATACTGTGATATTCATTGTTTTCCTTTCACAACAGTTACTGACTGATGCTGAATGGTTTTGCTCCACACCTCTAGAGGTGAGATGCTTCTCAGTCAGCTTCATATTCAGGGGGATTGTGTTTGAAGCCTTTGGTAAGTACGGCGAGGATAACTATGCCGATAGCAAGCCAGGAGAGACCGAGAATTAGTGCCTGCTTATCGAGATTGATGAGCAGATAGGCGCAGAAGAGAGCTCCGAGAATCGGGAACGCGATGTTACGCAACCAACCTCCACGCATCAAGGTGTTTCTGGTTTCTGGCTTGGCTTTGAGGTATGAAGCGATAACGCTGACATTGACCAAGGTAAATGCGGTGAAGGCTCCGAAATTGACGAAAGATGTTGAGGTAGCAACGTCAAGGAACATCGAAATTAAACCAACGATGCCAACCAGCAAGATACTGAGTACTGGAGTATTGAATTTGGCACTGAGGCGTCCGAAAATCTTCTTGGGCAATACGCCGTCGCGACCCATCACATAAAGCAGACGTGAGGCGCTTGCCTGTGTGGCAATGCCTGATGTGAACTGGCCGAAGCAGAGTCCTGCGATGAAGATTGCGGTGAAAAGGTTGCCGCCAATCTCTCCAGCAATTTCGAAAGCTGCTGAGGAAGTATTGTCAAACACGCCACCTGGATGAACCAGTTGTGTGGTGTAAGCAACGATGATGAAGATTAGACCGCCCACGGCCGCGACCAGCATGATAGCTTTCGGCATCGTTTTGCGCGGGTCCTTCGTCTCCTCAGAGAGTGTGGTGACGGCGTCAAATCCAAGAAATGAATACGCTGCTATGGCTGCACCTGCGACCACTCCAGAAACACCTGAACCTGAACCGAAGAAAGGTTGCGTGCTGAATGCTGAAGCTACGCCACCGCCTGTGATGACTGTGCGTAAGGAGAGTATGACGAAGATGCCAATTACCAATGCCTGGAAGCTCATCAGAGCGAAATTAACTTTATCTGCAACATTAAGACCAAAGATATTGAGTGCGGTAGTGATAATGATGAATCCTAAGATCCATATCCAGATAGGCACTCCGGGGAATTCGGCATTGAGATACGACGCGCCAATGAGCCACACGACCATGGGTAGGAACAAGTAATCGAGTAACACAGCCCATCCGACCAGAAAGCCTAGTTTGGGATTGATTGATTTACCGATATATGTGTATGCAGAACCGGATTGAGGATAGAGCACGGACATGCGGCCGTAGCTGCCCGCGGTGAATAGCATGGCAACGAGTGCGACTGTGTATGACATCGCTGTGGCGCCATGAGAGAGTTCGGCGATGACTCCGAAAGTGCCGAGGACGATGATTGGTGTCATGTACGCTAACCCGAACATCATGACGGAGCGTAGACCCATGGTACGTTTCAGTTTGGGTTCTGCCGTGTGCTCTGATGTAACGATATGTGCATCGGTTGAGGCTACTTCTGTGGTCATCTCGATGCTCCTTTCTCTACTGCGGGTGGGTAGGTGATGGATGATGATTGTTGAGGGTGCCAGCGCAGAGGCTTGATATGCCCTTCATATAGAGGCAGCGGTATTTCGGGATCATCAGGTCTGAACTGCTCCCAAAGTCTGTTGCTCCCTGCTGTGCCAATGCGCCGTACTCGGCTGACCTCATCTAGGTTGATGGTGTTGATGAGGAGTTCTTCGTCGCTGCTGTTGCTGCTATGCAGAATCTCCCCCTCAGGGTCAACGAGCAGTGATTGACCGACGCCTTGGGGTGCTGCGGCGTTCACACTGGCTACGAAAACTTGATTGGTGATAGCTGTGGCACGCGCAAGCACGAGTTCCTGGCGACGATCCGGAGTTGTGGTGCGAACCAGATTGACGATGAAATCAGCACCCATCCAAGCCACCTGTCGTGCTATTTCAGGGAACCAGGCGTCATAGCAGATCGTGAGCCCTAGGCGTCCTTTGCCTGGGATGTCGATTACGGTGAAGGAATTTCCAGGTGTGTAATGCTCGTAAGGGCGCCAAGGGCAGATTTTGCGGTAGCTTCCGCAGAGTGTGCCCGAAGGGGAGAACACCGCTGCAGTGTTGTAAATACCGCCTCTGGGATTGCGCTCGCAGAAGGTTCCTGGGATGAGCCAGATTTGTAGTTCTTTGGCTAACTGGGCACACTTTGCCAATAGGGATTGTGCTGGGAGGGCTGTTTCACCACCATCTGACTGCGGGAAATCGACAGCAGCCTCGAGTTGTGCTCGATTGGCCTCATCTTCGTCGGCAGTTCCGGTGCCGAATAGATGCATTTCTGGGAAGGCAACAAGTTCTGGTGAATTACCGTTTTCGTCGGAGCTTGTGCAGATGGTTCTCACTGTTTGCGCGAACTGCTCGAAAGCATGCGGGTTAGAGAGCTGTAGCTGTGCATACTGGGCTAATGCAATGGTCAAGCTACGTGTGTCTGTCATATTGAGCCTTTTGATGAAGCGTTGCACATCGCTCGCTACAGTTCGATGTGGAGTATTGCTTTTAACCTAGAAGTAGCGCGATGCTCGGTATATGGCCATAATGGATAAAATAGACGTAATATTTATCCGAGTCGTATATAAAGTATGTAATCAGCTATGTAACCTGAGCGATTTGAGGCTAGAGAGCATTATGACAATTTCATTACGAGGTCTACTGAGTCGCTCGGATCTTCATCTTGACGTGGTTGTCCCGGGCCACCCTGAATCCGTAGATGCACCAATTTCTTGGGTACATTCCACAGAATTAGCTGACCCAACACCTTATCTTGAAGGTGGCGAGTTAATACTGTTGACCGGTTTGGCTATGTCCGATGATGCCGCGAATGAAGATCAGCGACAGTATGCCAGACGACTGGTTACAGCAGGGGTTAGAGGTATTGGTTTCGGCGTTGGAGTGAGACATCAGAGCATACCCGAGTGGCTTGTGGAGCAGTGCTCACACTATGGCTTGCCATTGTTCAGAGTGCCTGCGCCCACCCCTTTTATAGCCATAACTAAAGAGGTTTCGAGAAAACTTACTGACGAAAGACAACGTGGTTTCGCACGATCATACAATGATCAACGACAATTGATGCGTTCCATACATACCTTATATCCGGTGAGTTCCATTGTTTCTAAACTTGCTGAGATTATCGGTGGCTGGGTTGCGCTGATTAATCCCGCAGGAACGGTGATTGAGTCTTCTCATCGTTTTCTGCCTGTACAGATTAATGCTCTGGGAGATGCACTGACCTTCAGTGTGCTAGGTGAGGCAAAATTCATTAACGTCAAAGGATACGATGTTGCGGTATTTCATGTCACGTCACCAGCGGGGGACACTCTGGGTTATCTAGTAGCAGGTAGAAAAGGTTCTACAGGTTCTTTGGATCATACCCCTGTTGCAGCTGCGGTATCGCTTCTCTCTTTGGCTATCAGCCGTTCAACAGATGCGAACAGAGTACTTTCACGCTTGAGAGCTTCGATGGTGCGTAGGTGTTTGGAAGGGCGGGCGAAGTCGGTGCGTTCGTATGCCCATGATCTGTGGGATGGCATGCCTGCTGAGCCCTTGTGTGCGATGCGCTTGGTTGGCGATATGAGTGCATTAGAAGCAGCACAACGACTTGTTGAACCTTTTCGCAAGTCCTTGGTTAAAAATCTCAATCCCGTCGTTTTTGGCATGGTTGAGGATGATCTGTGGGTTATCGTTTCTCAATCAAATGCCACAGAGTGGGTAAATCAGCTCAGTAAAGACGGCAGCGTAGTGATGGGTATTTCATCCGGCTCGACATGGGTGGATATGGCACGAGCTAGGCACGAGGCTTATCAAGCTGCTGCGGAGGCAAAGACGACAGGAACTGCAACTTTGCAGTATGGGCAAGGTAGTGGTGCTGGGGCGTTGGAGAATCTGCTTGAACCCTCATTATTGCGGGCCTTCGCAGATCTCAAACTTGCTCCGTTGAGAAATGTAAGGTTCAACCTGTCGACAGGACCACATGCCAATCGTGAGTCAATGAGCGAATCAGATACATTGAGTGTAGGAGCAATCGAGGTGTTACAAGCCTGGATTGAGGCGCATGGAAAAATGGAAGAAGCTGCCAGGACACTCGAAATCCACAGGCATACCATGAGCAAGTACATGAACCAAATCGCTAGATTGCTAGCTTTGGACTTGCAAGACCCGGGCACAGTTGCAGAATTATGGTTCGCTTGCCGGTATGCGCGGGCGGAACAGATGTGACAGATGCGATATATGATTTTCAGCAATAGAAGTGTAACATTTTGGTGATAACCAACGGATAACATCACCATACATACGATTTTCGAAGCAAAGTACTAATTTCTATACGATATTCAGTTCAATAGCCTGAAATGTATCTAACCGAGGAGATCTCTGATGTCTCAATATGCAGTTACTAATCCCGCAACCAATACCGTTGAAGAGACCTTCGCATCTTGTACAGATCAAGAAATCAGTGAAGCGCTTGATGCGGCTGCGCGCAGCTATGTGACATGGGGTCGAAATACCTCAAAAGTTGAACGAGCAGATTTGCTAGCGAATGTCGCAGATATTTATATGGATCGTCAAGAGGAATTGGCCACCATAATCAATCATGAAATGGGAAAGAGCATGGAGGAATCTCGTGCTGAGGTGGAGTTTGCCAGTGCTATTTACCAGTATTACGCCAAGCATGGTGTCGAATTTCTTGATGATGAGCATATCGATCGTGAGGCTGAAGGTTCGGCGATGTTGCGTAAGATGCCCATTGGTGTCTTGATGGGCATAATGCCTTGGAACTATCCGTATTATCAAGTTGCACGGTTCGCTGCACCAAACTTAATGTTGGGTAATACCATCTTGTTAAAGCATGCTTCGATGTGCCCCAAATCGGCGAAAGTAATGGGCGAGATATTCCTAGAGGCCGGTTTCCCCGCCGGAGCTTATACGAATCTCTTCGCCAGCTTTGAACAAGTCAACACGATTATCGCCGATCCTCGGGTGCGAGGTGTGTCATTGACTGGTTCGGAGCGCGCGGGGGTGAAGATAGCTCAGGAAGCGGGTGCCAATCTCAAGAAAGTCGTTTGCGAGCTTGGAGGAAACGACCCTTTCATCGTATTAAGCACAGACAATCTTGACGATGTTATCGAGGCTGCAGTTGTCGGCAGGTTTGAGAATGTTGGCCAGGTATGTAATGGAGCCAAGCGCTTTATTATTGTTGATTCTTTATATGACGAGTTCCTTAGCAAGTTCAAAGACGCCGCGGCAAAGGTTACTTTGGCTCCTATGTGTTCGGTTGAGGCTGCCGAGCATTTGAGCGCACAGGTGCATCAGGCAATCGATGAAGGCGCTCATCTGGAATTTGGCAGCGCCGAGAACGATGGTGCCTACTTCGAAGCTACGATACTCACGGATATTCCACAGGGCGCTTCTGTGCGTTATGAGGAGTTCTTCGGTCCTGTGGCGCAATTCTACAAAGTATCTTCGGAGCAAGAGGCGGTGGAACTTGCCAATGACACTCCTTACGGACTTGGTTCATATATCTTCAGTGCTGATTACGAGCAGGCCCTACGTGTGGCAGATGCTTTGGAAGCTGGTATGACCTACATTAATGAGGCTGGAGCTGATTCTGCGGAGCTTCCATTTGGCGGAGTCAAGAATTCAGGTTTTGGCCGCGAGATGGGACCGCTAGGCATCACGGAATTCGTCAACATGAAGCTGGTGACCAGTCCTAAAAACTCTGCATTTTAACCCGACTGTGTGCTGGGTGTGATGTGATCTATTACCTGCTGGTTTATTCACACACCCCAGTCGTAGCGTTGCATTTCCAAGCGCATATAGGTAAAAAGCTCGGTGCGAGCAATGCCGTCAATTTTGCGGATATGTCTATTGACAATCTCAAGCATGCCCTCGTCATCCTCACTGAATAATTCGGCGAGGATGTCGTATCTTCCAGTAGTGATAACGATGTAGTCGATTTGTCGGATGTTGCGCAACTGCTTTGCTACATACTCGATGTCCCCATCAACGGTGATGCCGACCATGGCTTGCCGCTTATATCCCAATTCCAGAGGGTTGGTGACGGCGACAATTTGCATCAAACCTTCATCAATCATTTTTTGTACACGAAGGCGAACTGCAGCTTCGGAAAGACCAACTGCTTTACCGATGGATACATAAGAACGTCGTCCATCTTCTTGAAGTTGGATCATGATTTTTCTGTTGATTGCATCGAGCTGTGGGCGCTCGCCTCGTGATTCCATAGCGCATATCGTATCAATCTCAGGACTTCGACATGACTTCCACGCGCTGAGAAAGATGAAAACATTAGAAAATCGTGTGGATAGGCCAAGTATCTGCGGCATTTACAGTCTTATGTATTGTTCTAAACATTATGGAAACCTTCAATTAATCTCATTTACACGCTTGAAATCAAAACAAATCTAGTCTATTACCACTAATTAAATAGATAATCGATAAAAATGCTTGTAAATAGACAATATAGGTGGTGCTTATGCCGAATTCCGAAGTATTGACTATCAACGCTGCAGATAAGACCTTCACTACACGTTCAGGTGAATGCATTCACGCCATAGATAAGGTCAGCATAGAAATACAACCAGGTGAATTCTTCATCCTCTTAGGTCCCTCCGGTTGTGGAAAGACTACATTGCTTCGTGCATTGGCAGGTCTGGAGGAGTTGGACAGCGGCGAGATTTATCTAGGTGACCAGCGCCTCGATGCTTTGCCTCCTCACCGCCGGCCGGTTAACACGGTATTCCAGAGCTATGCGCTTTTCCCTCATCTCACTGTTGAAGAGAATATTGCTTTCGGACTACAAATGGATGGCCTGCCGAAGCGCGAGATCGCAGACAGAGTTCACGAGATGCTTGACCTAGTTCATCTGTCACAAAAAGCCAACAGTCGACCTTCTGAGCTTTCTGGTGGCCAACAGCAACGCATTGCTCTAGCTCGAGCGTTAGCAAAAAGTCCTAAGGTACTGCTGCTCGATGAGTCGCTTTCCGCTTTGGACTTCAAGCTCAGGCGTGAGATGCAGGATGAGCTCAAACGGATTCAGCGGCACACTGGCATCACTTTTATATTTGTGACTCACGACCAAGAGGAGGCTTTATCGATGGGCGATCGCATCGCAGTGTTTAGCGATGGAAAGCCCTCACAAATCGGCACTGCACAGGAAATCTATGATGCTCCTAAAACGCGATTTGTTGCTGACTTTATTGGGGATATTAATTTTTTTGAAGGAACAATCACAGAACAAGGCATGGTCGACAGTAATCATGCACGTCTGGCCTTGAGTGAAGAAGCCGCCGCATCAGCACAAATAGGTACCTCGGTTACGGTTGCTGTACGCCCTGAAAATATGAGGTTGGAGGCACCAACAGAGGGCTTATTGCAAGGAACATTGACATCAAAAGTCTATATGGGTACCGATATCCGGTGCCATGTTCAGCTTGCTTCAGGTGAACATGTTCTTCTGCGCGTTCCTCCTGCCCTTCAATATGGACGTTTTTCCGAAGGTGCCACGGTATCGATTGTCGTCGATCCCAAACACACCAGAATAGTGGAAGGCTAGCGTATGGCTACGCCAGAAACCCGCTCCCTCAGATCACGAGCTAAGAACGCTAAGAAACAGGTGCCAAAGCCTGGAAGAATATCTGGTATCTTTTCTCTCCCAGCACTGCTCGTCGCTGGCATTTTCACACTTGGTCCAATTGCAGTAATCGCTGCATTCTCCTTTATGACACAGCCAGCCAAAGGTGGAGGCGTGGTATTTGCTTTCTCTACCGCAGGGTGGAAGCAATTCCTCTTCTCTGAAGATTTTTTTGGCAAAGTGAGCTTTGATCCACGTTATCTACAGGTCTTTGGCACAGGGTTATGGCAGGCAACGGTAACGACTGTGGTTTGCATTGCACTGGCATTTCCGATAGCGGTGTGGATGGCAATGAAAAGCGAGAAGACGCAACGCACATTGTTGCTATTCATCATGATTCCTTTTTGGACGAATTTATTGGTGAGAACCTACGCCTGGATTTTGATGTTCAATGAGAATGGCTCTGTTAACAGCGTGCTCGAAGTTATAGGAATCGGTAAACAAACGTTGCTATACACTCCATTCGCATCAGCGGTCGGCCTGATTTATACCTTCCTCCCATACGCCATACTTCCCTTATATTCAGCCGTGGCTGGCTTTGATTTTCGTCTGGTGGAAGCTGCCTATGACTTGGGTGCGACTAAAGGCGTAGTAATTCGTAGGATTTTATGGCCATCGGTTCGGGGAGGGGTAATTTCTGCAATTGCGCTACTCTTCGTTCCGGCCTTTGGATCATATATCCAACCCGTGTTACTCGGTGGAGGAAAAGTATTGATGCCTGGCAATCTGATTGCCTCGCAATACGGAGAAGCACGTAACTGGCCTTTTGGCTCAGTACTGTCCCTAATTGTGCTGCTGCTGACATTGCTAGGGGCAGGTCTGGTGACCTTATGGGCGAAACGTTCAAGCCAGAAAGTGAGTCTTTCAATATGAGCGAATTAATCATGAATAGCTCTCCGGATGCTGTTGGCGCCGCAGATTCAGAAAATAGTAGATCACTCACATCGACGGTAACGCCGGCCACTGTGTCTTCCGGCGGCTCGGCCACTGTGTCTTCGCTTCCGGAACATACTTCTGCAGTGCCATCCCGTCAGCCACCTAGTAAGCCATGGTTCAAACGTGAGCCACTCAAACGATTCCCGGGTTTTGGATTTATCAGTGTGATGGTAATGGCATTTTTATATCTGCCAATGCTCATTGTTGTGGCATATTCCTTCAATGGAGGTAATCAAGCCTTACTGTGGAAAGGTTTCTCACTGCGCTGGTATGCACAGGTCTTTACCAGTGAAGCCATTATTGACGCCACCTTGGTATCCCTGAAAGTCGCGATTATTGCTACCTTCCTTTCGACTGTGCTTGCTCTCGCTTTCGTTTTGTCTGCAGAACAACTCTCAAGGACAGGCAATGCACTAGCGTCATTGATCTTGGATGCCCCGATTGTGATCCCTGAAATCGTGATGGGCGTTGCGACGCTCTCCTTTATACGGCTCTTGGGCATGAGCCCTGGCTTCTGGCCGCTAGTTTTTGCTCATGTGACGTTCTGCATCCCCTTTGTGCTGATGCCTTTACGAGCCCGTTTGCAGAATCTTGATCCAGCGATTACTGAGGCAGCTGCTGATCTTGGTGCATCCAACGCCACCATCATTATGAAGATTCAACTGCCGTTGCTGATGCCCGGAATACTTTCTGGAGCACTCATGGCATTTGTGACTTCTTTGGACGACTTTATGATTTCGAACTTTCTCACCTCGGCGGGCTCCACAACTTTGCCGATCTATATCTTCGGTCTGATCCGAAAAGGAATAAATCCCTCGCTCAATGTTGTAGCCACGCTGTTACTGATGTTAGCGGTAGTCATCGCTGTTGGCACTTCATTGATGCAACGCAAGGAGGACGCATGATGAATACCGGTATAACGCGATTACGCACTGCCCTGATAAGAGGTGCTGGTGTGGCAGCAGTGATCACTCTAGTGACGTCTCTAGTCGCATGCTCAGGAGGAGTAGGCGCTGTCGATAGCACTTCCGCCACAACAGCTTCAGGAAAGTATGTCGAAGCTACCAGTGGCGAAGTGCATTTATATACTTGGTCCGATTATTTTCCTGATTCACTCGCCAAAGAATTCAAGGAGGACACAGGGATAACCCTTTCTATCGACTACTTTGACTCTAACGAAACATTGCAAGGCAAGCTCCAAGCAACAGGTGGGTCAGGGTATGACGTGGTTGTGCCATCCGACTACATGGTGAAAATGCTTGCGGACGAAGGTCTCTTGCTGGGCTTTGATGCCACATCATTGCCGAATTATGAGAATATCGAAAGCAGCTTTAGAAAGCCTTACTACGACAAGAAGAACGCTTACTCGGTTCCTTATATGTATGGAACCACCGGATTTGCCTATGACTCGAGCAAGATAGATGCCGCCGACGCACCGACTTCATGGAAGGATTTCTTCAACCCTCCATCCTCGGCTGGTCCAATCCAGTTGCTTGCCGATCAGACCGATGTGATTAACGCAGCCTTACGGTCCATAGGCGCCGAGCCTTGCACTAGCGATCCTTCAGAATTGCAGGCAGTACAGGACCTGCTTACCAAATTCAAAAGCAAGGTTGGGGTCATCAGTTCGGATAATATCGTCGATCGTTTGAGCGCAGGTGAAGAGGCGATGGGCATGATCTGGAATGGCGATGCCCACCGAGTCAAAGAGAATCTGTCAAGCATGGTGTATGTGTATCCGGAAGAGGGCATCACGCGCTTTGAAGACAATCTGGTAATACCCTCGGGGGCCAAGAATGTCGATCAGGCGAAAACTTTTATCAACTGGATGCTAGAACCCGAGCATATGGCAGAAGCTTCCAACTACACAGGCTTCAATTCAGGAATCACCGGCGTGGCTGAGTTGCTGAACGATTCAATGAAAAATGATACGGCGATTGTGCCTCCTGCAGATTATGACAAAGCGGAGGTGGTACCGACCTGTTCCAATGACGTTGTTAATAAATACACCAAGATTTGGGAGAGCTTCAAAAGCTGACCAGATGTGACTGCTACTGCCGCAGGCCGGACAGTAGCAGATTAACCCAACAGACGCAGGCCGGTCACTATGGAGAACAATAATGACGACGACTTTCCCGACAGCAACGATTAATGCACACCCAGTCACGCTGGATCCCTCACGTATCAAAGAGCTGATCAATAGAGAAGAGATCAAGCTGGACGCACATACAACCGCATCGAAAGCTATGTATGAGCAGGCGCATCATCATCTTTCCGGAGGTGTGGCATCGAGCTACCAGCTTAGGGATCCTTGGCCGATTTATCTGGAAGGTGGCTCAGGATCACGGGTTTGGGATGTGGACGGCACTGAATATTACGATTTCCACAACGGTTTTGGTTCGATGGTACAAGGCCACGCCCATCCGCTGATTGGCAAGGCCATTGCAGAGCGCTTTCCGAAAGGTACGCATTTTGCGGCTCCCACAGAAGACGCAATCGTTGTAGGTGATGAGCTGGCGCGGCGTTGGGGACTACCAAAATGGCGATACACCAACTCTGGTTCCGAAGCAACGATGGATGCGATTCGCATAGCTCGCGCGTATACAGGGCGCGACACAGTTATGAAGATATTCGGCTCCTATCACGGCCATCACGACACGGTGATGGTGTCCATTGGATTCCAAGATTATGACGACATCGGTCCGGCAGACAACCTCGCCTCCATACCTTATGGAGCTGGTGTTCCGCAGGCGACAGTGGATATGACAGTGGCGGTACCTTTCAACGATGCTGCTGCGATGGAAAGCAGAATTCAACGACTCCAAGCGGAAAATAGGCTACCTGCCTGCGTCATCATGGAAGCAGCGATGATGAATCTGGGTGTGGTGCTGCCAGAAGCAGGATATCTAGAAGCAGTTCGTGAAATAACAGCACGTTATGGCATCGTACTGATTTTCGATGAGGTGAAAACAGGTTTGACCATAGCCGCAGGTGGCGCTCGCGAACGTTTCGACGTGCTGCCAGATATGGTGACGATGTCCAAAGCCCTCGGTGCAGGACTGCCTATGGGAGCCATAGGAGGCACAGAGGAGGTGATGAGCGTTGTGGAGGATCACTCTGTCTACCAGGTGGGCACATACAATGGCAATCCCTTGTGCGTAGCCGCGGCCCGTGCCAACCTGCTTGATGTGTTGACACCTGATGCCTATGCACATCTCGATCATCTCAATACGAGAATTATTGAGGGTTGTGATGAGGTGATCCGTCGATACAATCTCCCCGGATACACCGTAGGCATCGGGTCAAAGGGATGCGTGACCTTCTCCGAATACAAAGTGGTCGATTATCTGACATACCGCCAGAACCAGCGCGAAGACCTTGCTGATCTTGCCTGGTTATTCAACATGAACAGGGGCGTGTATATGACTCCTGGACGTGAGGAGGAGTGGACGTTGAGTATTATCCACGATGATGCTGCGATTGACGCTTATGTTGAATGTTTTGCAGAGATGGCTTACGAACTCACCAAGGACTAAATACTTCTTCAACAGTGAAGCTGTCGCTGAATGATATTCATGCGGCAGCTTCAACTCATGTCTACGTTGTAATACGATGGCTTAGGTTGGAACATTCCAGCTTGGGAAGAAACGGGAGAAGTACCATGCAGGCTGTTAGTCTGTATGCCAGAATCTTTGAGATTCCTGGTACAGCATCATTTTCCGCTGCTGCGGCCATAGCACGATTGCCAATATCGATGATCCCCCTAGGCACAGTCCTAGCGATTAACGGCATATATGGGGATTGGACAAGTTCTGGAATAGTTAGTGCGCTCAATGTCATCGGACTCGCTGCAGGAACTCCTCTATTTGCGAGGTTGTTTGATCGTTATGGACAGCATGCAGTGGGTAGAGTGGCGCTGGTGTTGTCAATCAGTAGCATGCTGATTTTCGCTGTCGCGGTGCTGCTAACCGTTCCATTGTGGTTGCTATTTGCACTTGCTTTCTTGATGGGAGCAACACAGTTCTCCTTCGGAGCTTTGGTGCGCACTCGATGGTCTTCTGTGTTGAGTAGTTCTGGACATAGCGAATTACTGACCACCGCATACGCCTTCGAATCTGCCGTGGATGAACTGATATTCATTATTGGCCCCATCTTTGCAACGGTGCTCGCCACCTCGGTGCATCCAGTATCTCAGCTATTCGTGCCGACGGTTGCTTTATGCATCGGAGGGTTTGCCTTCTTCAGACAGACCTCCACTGAGCCAGGTGTGCTTAGGGCTACATCTGTGCAGTCTGATCCTTTGATTCCTGATCACAATGCAGATGTTGGTAATGACGAACAATACGCAGAAGCTCCTCTACCTGGGAATGGGC
This sequence comes from Bifidobacterium sp., assembly GCF_022647885.1. Lineage (NCBI taxonomy): Bacteria > Bacillati > Actinomycetota > Actinomycetes > Bifidobacteriales > Bifidobacteriaceae > Bifidobacterium > Bifidobacterium sp. The sequence continues at coordinate 317,215 of NZ_JALCLM010000001.1, forward strand.
GCGGAGATGAGCGCACTGTTAGAAGCGGGCAGAAACAGTCTTTAGCTTCCCTCATCAGGAAGATACTGCCGGTGTTCCCAGGAGTGCTGGCTGTGTTGCTCAGCTATATGTTATTGAACCTGTCATTTAATGGATATGACGTCAGCATTGTTGCTCTCACGAAGGAGCAAGGCAAAGCCAGTCTAGTAGGCGTCATGGTCGCAGTATTTGCCTCGGGATCCTTAGTAGGCGGACTAGTATACGGTTCACGGAGTTGGAGAAGATCACTGTGGACACGTTATTGCATCCTGTTGTTCCTGCTGGCTTTGGGATACTTGTCATTCCGTTTGGCCTTAAGCAATCTAGTGATATTGGGTCTGTTGCAGTTTGTGGCTGGGTTATTCATCGCTCCTACCATTGCGACATGCAACATGATCGTTCAGGAGGGAGTTCCACCTCAACATTTAACTGAGGGTCTCTCGTGGCTTGGTGCTTTGGGGTCGTTGGGTGCCTCGGCTGGTTCTGCTCTTACCGGTGTGGTGCTCGACTCGTATGGCCCAGAAACAGGCTTTACTATTCCGTGGGTGGGAACGCTGCTTGCTAGTGCAATCGTTGCTCTTCAGATTGTACTGAGTCGACGCAAGAGTCTGCGTGAGTGAGAAGCAATAGAAGTGTCAGGCCGGGACAGCAGAGGTGATTGCGAGAAATGCTGCTACGGCATGGCAGACATAACCGATAATGGTGCCCGCGTGGAATACTTCGTGATACTCAAACCAGCCTGGGAAGGGGTTTGGACGGCGTATCGCAAAACAACAAGCGCCAACAATATAAGCTGCTCCACCAACAGCTAACAGCACAGTAATAGCGTGACCGTGATTGGGAGCATTCCACAGCAAGGGCATCAATAACACTGCAGTAAGCCCTAAAACCACATATATGGTGGTAAATAGCCAGTCATGATTTTCATGCCATATGGCATGGCAAACTGAGCCAAGAAATGCCACTGACCATACGATAGCCAAGTAAGGCCAGCGGAGTGGCGTATGTAAGGTCAAGAGGAATACTGTATTGGTGCCAGCGATGATGACAAATATATTGGCATAATCAATCTGACACAGAATGGTATTCATCCGTTTGCCCCAGTGGCCAACGTGGAGTAGAGCACTGTTGCCAAAGAGCAGCATAGTACTTACTGCATAGACCAGAGCTCCTATTCTTAATTGTCCCGCAGGAGCCATACTCACCAAAGTAATAGCTACCACAATGCTGATCGGGAATGCAATCAGATGCAATATTCCGCGCAAACGAGGTTTGCGAATAAGGTCTGACACCTGTTGGGTGGGTGAAGAATCGGCAAGTGAGCGAATTTGGCCGAGTTGATCTGCAGCAGCCGTATTGGCTGATTTCATCTGACCGGGGACTGCCCGTGATGCAGTGCTCATATTCGCCACCCTACGCTTGGTTAACGTAACAATACGGTGACTTGCTGGCAGAGAAATCGGAGAAGCTTGAGAGAGTAGTGAGAGCTAATTGCGGCTGTTATAGCACGTTGGCACGCGGACCAGAGATATCTCTGTGGCGCGCATGTCTATGTGGTCTATGTAATTCTGAGAGGATAATCGCAAAAAAGATGAGTGCGAAACCAATCACATTGGTAGAGCTGATGCGTTCATGGACCAGTAACACTGAAAAGAGGAGACCAAACAAGCTCTCTGTGCAGAGTATTAACGATCCCTGTGCTGCGGGAACCTTTGAAAATGCGAGATTCTGAAAGTTCTGAGCTACCAAGGTAGAACCGATAATGAGATACGCCAGAGAACCTACAGTCGTCCACTGGAAATCTGCAATATGTGGAATTGGATCAGTAATGAAGGCGCCTAGGGTGAACAGCACAGCAGCCGTTGCGAACTCGATTAATGTCAGCATCAGCATGTCGAATTTTTTAGCAAACATCCCCGAAAGAACGAGGTTAATAGCGAAAAGTACTGCACCAATCAGAGTAAGAATGTCCCCTTGACCTAGACTCAGACTTTCACCAAGTTTGGGGATAGCGATGAAGCCAACTCCGAACAAACAGATTAGAGCTGCCAGAATATGACGAGCTGCTGGCCGTTGTTTGGTGGCTATCCACACTAAAAACGGGACAAATACGCAATATGTGGCTGTGAGGAAAGCGTTGCGACCAGGCTCTGTGAGCGCTAAGCCTCTCATTTGAAACATAAAAGCGATCCAGTAGGAGATGCCGAGCAGAATGCCAGGAACGAGTAGATGCAGCACATGAGTTCTGCGGATCCTTCGCCACAGCAAAGCCACCATGATTACCACACTCAGGCACAGGCGACAGGACATCATCCATTGCACAGAAAGAGTGCCAAGAGCGATTTTTGAAAAGGTATACCCGCCTCCCCATGTAGCCGCAGCTATCAGTAGCATTCCCCTTGCGGTCCATGGCGAAAGACGCAGTAATTCAGGTTCGGCGGTCCCCACGCTTAAGAGTCTAAACGGCTTGTCGATGTGACCACGCCGAGATGAGTGGGTGTTTAGAAAAACTTGGCTGTAGCCATAGTTTGTTTCGTGACGAAACCCGATATCTAGAAGGCTTCTGAGGTATATTGTGGGCGCGCAACCCTGTGTGTGCCATCGAACTGTCATCGGAATCGAGAAGTTTGCTTTAGGACGAATTCTCAGGTCTTCACATAGGTGTGTGACGATTAGCACATGGGATCAGCAATGATGGATATGTCTATTGACGTATCGGGATTACCAATTGATACTTCGGAACCAGTACTAGTGACCGGAGCTAATGGCTATGTTGCTAGTTGGGTAGTTAAAGGCCTATTAGATGCTGGCGTTACTGTGCACGCGGCGGTTCGAAAACCTGATGATGCCCATAAGGTTGGGCACCTATTGAAATTGGCTGAAAATGCGCCAGGTCAGTTAAAACTTTTTGCAGCTGATTTGCTTAGCCCACATTCATATGAGAAAGCCATGGCTGGATGCACCGTGGTATTACATATGGCTTCCCCTTTTATACGCAATGTATCTGATCCGATGCGTGACCTAGTGAAACCAGCTCTGGAAGGTACCAGGAATGTGCTCAACAGCGCAGGTCAGCATAGTGATGTGAGACGAGTGGTACTAACGAGCTCGGTAGCAGCGATTTATAGTGATGCAGTCGATGTGGAATCTCGTCCTAATGGCATTATTACCGAAGCACAATGGAATGACACCTCTTCAAAGACCCGTGAACCATATTCTTATTCCAAGACTTTGGCTGAACGAGAAGCTTGGCACATCGCACAAGCTCAGCAGCAGTGGAGATTAGTAACCATTAATCCTGCGCTAGTTATTGGCCCAGCATTGAATCCATATCCGAGCAGTGACAGTTTCACTATTGTCAAACAGATGATTAGTGGCACAGGTAGATTTGGCTTGCCGAAAATCGGCGTCAGCGTGGTCGATGTACGCGATGTGGCTAGGGCTCATATCGCGGCAGCATTTCTGCCTAATGCTTCAGGACGACACATACTTGCATCTGAAGATACCGATACCTTGTCTTTGGCGACAAGTCTTAGACCTCGTTTTGGTGCCCAATTGCCATTGCCGAGTAGAGGGTTGCCGAAGGCTTTAGTGTATGCCATAGCACCGTTGATTGGACTTGACAGAGGATATGTCCAACGGAACGTAGGGCATGTGCTTCGTGCTGATGCTAGCAAAAGCAGACACGATCTTGGTATGAGCTATCGCCCTGCTCAAGAATCCATGGAGGATATGGTGCAATGCATTCTTGGCGGCGAGCCAAACAGCCCCAAATGAGATAACTGCAATAAAAGTGCAGTTTTTTCTGAGAATTTCCGGTTAAAAGCTCCACTTTTATTGCAGTTATCCTCGGATACGGTCCAGTCAGAGGAATGAAGCGACGATTTCTGCGCTTTCAGGATCTGTTTTGACGGCTGAAGTGGAAATGCTGCGCAGAATATCAGCGAGCGTGACATGCTTCATCTCGTTTTCTGCTGCCAGCTGTAGTCGCGTGTATTCTTTTTCAAGCGCTTGCTGAATATTTGCACCAATAATGCATCGTGGATTGGTGTGATCATCAACTTCGATAAGTCTGCTGTCCCCCTGCACGCTGGTGAATACGTCATATAGAGTAATTTCGTCAATAGGCCGATTCAGGGTTGGCTTTGGTTGTCCGTTAATCGTATGAATCAGCCCATGTTGACGTAGCTTTCCCATGATTTTGCGCACGTTGGTGGGATTTGTTTCTATGCTTGCCGCAAGAATATCGCTGGTTATCGGATCACTCTGTGAGAACACAGCAATATAGGCGAGAATGTGTACGGCGTCGCTTAATTGCGTGGAATATCTCATATCCGTGCTCCTTATAACGAAGTTGACATGGCCCTGTCTACAAGCCCGCATGATTTACGTGATGCTGAAGGTATCTCAGCACGTGTTCACCACAGCTTGACTTAACAGCAAGAATTATATATTCTCATGCTGTACATTAAAAAGATACAGCAAAATCGGATCTTTGTCTTGTTGGCGGAGTTTCGGTTATGGTCGCGCGACGAAGGGAAAGACTATGACATATTTGGTAACAGGAGCAACCGGTGGCCTGGGTGGATATGCACTTGAATATCTGAAGAAATTAGTGCCAACCTCTGAAATCATCGCTTTAGTGCGCAATGAGGAGAAAGCAGCAACCCTTAAAGAACAAGGCATCACGGTTCGAGTAGGAGATTACGGAGACACGGAATCTTTGAAAGCCGCATTTACAGGTGTCGACCGTCTGCTGTTTATATCTGGTGCGCCAGGCAACAGGCAGGCAGAGCATAGCAATGTGGTCAACGAAGCTAAAGAAGCAGGGGTTTCCTTTATTGCTTACACCAGCTTTGCCAATGCCAACAACGTAGACAATATGCTCTCAACTGATCACCAGTTTACCGAACAACTCATAGAGCGCTCAGGGATTGACCACACCTTCCTGCGCAATAACTGGTATTTGGAAAATGAGACTCCATTACTCAAGGCAGCATTACACAGTGGTGAACTTGACTCTTCAGCCGGCGATGCCACAGTCGGATGGGCTTTGAAAAGAGAGTACGGAGAGGCAGCTGCCCGTGTGTTGTCAGGCCAGCAAGATAACCCATCGATTGTGGAACTATCAGGCCAACCACACACCTATACACAACTTGCAGAAGCGCTATCGCAAGCTTCCAGTAAAGCTATAACAGCTCGCGACCTTGACGATCAGGCCTTTATTGAGGCAGTGAAGGGCCAAGGCTTACCCGAAAGTGCAGCGAATGGCATCCTTGGCATCCAGCATCTCATCAAGGCTGGCGATTTAGTAGTTGAATCAAAGGACTTTGAAGAGGTTCTTGGTCATCCACTGACATCTCTAGAAGATGGTCTCAAAGAGATTTTAGACCTGTAAAAATCTCGACTGTACCATAGGCTGGATTCCAAGTGAGCGCGCCAGTGGTGCTGAGGAAATGAAAAATCGAGGAGTGCGATGATATACGTCGAAGAGCGTGGCAACGGCAAACCATTGTTGCTAATCCATGGTTTTGGTGTAGATCACCGCATTCTTGCTTCTTTGAGCCAGATGCTCGATGAGCTTGGTGGGTGGAAACAAATATTCATTGATTTACCAGGGCATGGTCATAGTCCGATAGGTGATGTGAGTAGTTCTCAGGATGTTGTTGATGCGGTGGAATCTTGGATTCACACGCATATAGCGGAAGAGTCATTCGCAGTTATCGGCAACTCATTTGGGGGAATGGTGGCGCGTTGTATTGCCCACGATATGCGTGAGCAAGTGTTTGGGCTGGCAACCTTGGCGGGTGTTTTTGTAAACGATCACGACAAACGATCGTTGCCGCCAAAGACGGTACTTCACTCAGATCCTGAACTTATATCCTCACTTGGTGAAAACGGCGAGGATTATGCGCAGATGGCTGTGGTGCAAACAGCTAAGCATGCTGCAGCATTCGAGAGTTATGTACAGCCAGGTCTTGAAGTTGCTGATCGAGATGCGTTGCATCGCATATCGTCACAGTATTCGCTTGAGCAGGAGCCGGAGGATGCGCATCCTGAAGCTTTTACGCAACCCAGCTTGTTTATCACTGGCAAACAGGATCAGATTGTCGGTTATCAAGATGCTTGGAATCGACTCGAACACTATCCGAGGGCAAGCTTTGCTGTGCTTGATGCAGCAGGGCATAATGTGCACTTGGAACGGCAACTGTTGGTTGAGGCACTCATTCGTGACTGGTTAAATCGTATTGACGATAACAATGCCTGAGAAGGGGGAAGGCCTCGGCGAAGAGAAAGAGAGGGGAAACCGAGGCCTGAAAGCAGTATGAGGGTCTTGTCTCAATGAAGAGATGAGAAATCCATGAAAGCTGCTGATAATTCTGTAACCAATGAGTGAAGTACTCGTTCAGTATGTATACCGTGATTGAGTTTGGCACCATTACAACAGTTGTTGGTGTGGGAGAAGTCACAAGGATTTACGTTCATATCGTGTAGATGCTTGTTGTGAAACGAGTCTGCAATAGACATAATGAATGATTGCAATCACTAATCATGGTTATTCGTGGGGTCTGTCAAGTAGTGAATCTTTGGCGGGGGAATGCCTTAACGTATTGATGGGTAACAGCATGGTTGATGGAGTTTGTATACCGACAATCGATGTGTTGCCAAGGGGAATTCCCACAGGAGGAACAGTGGAAGCAGTAACGCTCAAGGGACTTGATGAAACAGCAGAAGCCAGGGCAGAGGTGAATGCTGAGCCTGCGCTTTCTGAGGTCGCGCAGCGTCGAAGGAATGCAGCTGATCTCATCGTCGAATGTCTCGTTAATGAAGGCGTGGAAGTAATTTTTGGCATTCCAGGTGAGGAAAACATTACCTTAATGGAAGCCATTGAACGTGACGGGCGTATACGTTTCGTACTCACGCGGCATGAGCAAGGCGCAGGTTTCATGGCCTCAACGTATGCCTATTTGACAGGAAAGCCAGGGGTGTGCCTGTCAACACTTGGGCCAGGAGCGCTCAATTTAATGTTGCCAGTAGCGCAGGCGAACGCGAGCACCACACCCTTAGTGGCGATATGTGCGCAGGGATCGCTGAATCGTCTGTATAAGGAATCGCATCAGATTGTTGATTTGGAATCGTTATTTAGGCCGATAACTCAGTGGACCTCAATGATTATGGATCCGAATTCTTCACCAGAAATGGTTCGCAAGGCCTTTTCTATGGCACAGCACTCCCGTCCAGGAGCAACGTGTTTGATCTTGCCGGAAGATATTGCCGAGAAAGCTGTGGATGTTGATGCTCATCCACTGTCATTACCGAGACCTCTTCATACCATTCCCACAAACAGTATTATCGAAGAGGCTGTGGAGTTAATCCGTCATGCCAAACACCCGATTATTCTTGCTGGAAACGGTATTTCGCGCTCCCACGCGGAAAAGCAGTTACTGATGCTGGCTGAACAGTGCAATGTGCCTGTAGCCACAACGTTCGAGGGCAAAGGCGTTTTCCCAGATGACCATCCCAACGCGCTCGGCGTAGTGGGCTTTATGCACCATGATTATGAGAACTTCGCCTTTGATACAGCTGATCTTATTTTGGCGCTGGGCTTTTCAATACAGCAGTTTGACCCAAAGAAAATCAATCCTCACAACGATAAGACGATTATTCACATCAATACTTTTGTTGAGGATTCCGATGCTCACTATTCCACGGCGTTGAACATCAGGGCTGATATAGGAGCCACATTAAGTGCACTGACTGCCAAACTACGGGAGCAAGGGGTAAGTTTCGACACCAAGCAACCGAAAATACGAGAATTGCTACATGCTGAAACTATTTCATGTGCCAACGATCCAGCATTTCCGATGAAACCGCAGCGAGTGGTGTACGACACTAGGCGTGCTGTAAGGAGAGATTGGACCACGCTAGTTGATACGGGCGCATTGAAAATGTGGATGGCTCGTTTGTACCCCACCTATCAGACCGATACCTGTCTGATTGATAATTCCTTGTCAACTATGGGCTGGACCTTACCTGGTGCAGTTGGTGTTTCAATCGCCGAGCCTTCCAAACCAGTATTAGCGGTGATGGGTGATGGCAGTTTCATGATGAATATTCAGGAGATTGAAACTGCGGTACGTTGCGGTTGCCGAATGGTAGTTCTTGTGTGGGTAGACGAATCTTATGGCTTGATTAAGTGGAAGATGGATATTCACGCAGGCAAACATGAGTATGTCGATTTCAACAATCCTGATGTGGTTGCGCTCGCTGCTAGTTTCGGGGCTAAAGGGCATGAAATTACTAGTGCCGATGAACTGTATCCGGTGTTGAGACGAGCCATGTGTAGCGGCAGTGGTGTGGATATCATCGCTTGCCCTGTTGATTACCGTGAGAATATGCGCCTTATCAGCCAACTAGGCGATTTGGATTATTCAGACTGATGATCTCAGTAAGCAGTGCCGCCACAGTTCAGCGCTGATTCTTGTGAGAACAGTAGTCTTTGCATATGGTGACGATGCGCTCAGCAGCGCGACCGTCACCATAGGGATTGGCTGCTGTGGCCATCGCTTGATACTCTTTCTGGTCATGCAACAGGCTCAACATCGCCTGTTGCACCGAATCTGTATGCGTTCCAACGACTTTGAGGGTTCCAGCTGTGACACCTTCAGGTCTTTCGGTTGAATCACGCAACACTAATACAGGCTTGTTCAGTGAGGGGGCCTCTTCTTGTACACCACCAGAATCGGTCATAATAAAATAGCTTTGTGCTGCTAGACCATGAAAATCAGTAACATCTAAGGGAGCTATTAAGTGAATCCCGCTGACTCCATCGAAGACTTCATGAGCCACTGTTTGTACGTTTGGGCTTAAATGAACAGGGTAAACGACATCAAGTTTAGGTGTATGCGTGACTACATCTTTAATGGCTTCGAAGGTGTCTCGCATCGGCTGTCCTTGATTCTCACGGCGATGCATAGTCAATAAGATGAACTTATGATCCTGTGGTATTTGTGTTAAGACATCATGGTGATAATCAGCATGAACGGTATATCGCAAGGCGTCGATTGCAGTATTTCCTGTGATGAAAATTTGAGATTCAGGATGATGTTCTTGTAATAAGTTGTTCTTGCTCAGCGGCGTTGGTGCAAAATACAAATCAGCCACATCATCCGTCAACATGCGGTTCATTTCTTCGGGATATGGAGAATATTTATCCCAGGTTCGAAGCCCCGCTTCAACATGACCTACAGGTATCTGGTGATAGAAAGCGCCTAAACTAGCAGCCATCGTGGTTGTGGTATCTCCATGAACTAAAACCAAGTCTGGTTGTTCATTGTCAAGAATCGCATCCAGACCGAGAATAACTTTGCTAGTAATTGTGGAAAGTGTTTGTTGTTTTTCCATTATTTGCATATCGTAATCGGGATGAATACTGAAGATATCTAATACTTGTTGAAGCATTTTCTGATGCTGGCCTGTTACCACGATTACAGGGGTGGTGTCTGGATTAGCTTCGATTTCCTTGATAACTGGAGCCATTTTGATTGCTTCAGGTCGGGTTCCAAAGATAGCCATAATTTTCAACACTTTAATCAACTTCTCCCATCACTGCCATGGTGGTTAGCGTGGCATCATAATAGTTATTTGTTTCAAGTTTTTCGGTAAGAATTGTCTGACGATTTTTCAAGAGACGATCAGCATGTTGCTGCTGCTGTTGCTCAGCGGCGAAAGCTAGCGGCGCGGTAAAACTGTTTGATTGATAGTCGTTGAGCGGTTTGCCAGAGAGTGAATAACCGGCAGTAATGAAGTCCTGTTGATTAAAGAACTGTAGTAGTTTCTTCATTACCTTCTTTGCACGAGGATTGTCACTCGTTGCCAACATCAAGGGCACGCGACAAGCATTGGACGAATAGTCGCCGTCATGTTTAGACGCAACCGCTTTACCTTGTACCGCTTTGGCACCATCATCGGTGATCCAAGCAAAATCCGGAATAAGCCCTGTTGAATGGGCATTGCTTAAATCTACTAATCGGTCAAGCATGGTATTGCTGACTGTCAGCCAACGTTTATCGTGAGTCGATTCATAAAATGCTTCAAAAAAATCTGGCATCACATCTGAGCTTCGCATCAGATTATAATATGTTGAGTCTTGATTCGCCCAGTTTCCGACAGTCAAGGTATGCGTGGTGCTGTTGTATTCATATGACAATATGTCAGCCGTTAATTGGCGTTCAATCTCTAGGTAGTAAGACGAGCGCTTCGGCCAAACCTTACTGGCTCGATACAAACTGAAAGCGATGTAGAGATCGCCATCAGTTGCACTGCTGTCTTGGCTTACCCATGTTTGGCCTTCCTTATATTGGCGCCATTGCATGAGATATGTTGGAATGGTCTGTTGTTCGCCAAGGTAATCACGATGTTCCAGGTAATAACGTAATAAATTATCGAAATCCTGCTGTTGAGCCCAACCTTTGGAACCGGCGATAGCTGTGAGATACATCCCGTAGCCCTGGCCCTCTGAAAGGGCTACAGCTTTGCTCTTGTTATTACTGGTATTAACGAAAGCATGCTGTTCGTCTTCCTGAATTACATAAGATTGACGCCATTGATTGTAGGTGTCTCGCTGAACGCGAGCAGGACTTCCAACACGTATAACCAGTAAAGCAGCAACATACAGGATTATGATCAGGGCGGTGAACGCCCACATGTATTTTCCGCGTTTCATCAAACATCTCCCTCTAGTTATTGAAACGCTTCGTTTTTACCCATACACTCCCTTTGCGGTGCAACAAGGAATCAAGACATACAGAAAGCATCGCGTGGATGGATACCACGATAAATAGTTGCGAATACGAAAAATACGATGCCAAAGCTATCCAAATCTGATTGGTGGTAGCTTGACCGAATTGCGTAGACATAGCAACTGAAATCTGTAAAACGTACAAGATAATCATCAACAACCAGTTCATTAACAACACTTGCATGATCGAGTTATTGTTTTCGCCAAAGGTAAAGGGGATAGGCAGGTTAGGGTTGAAAACTCTGGCAATAAGGAAACACATATTCGTGAGGAATATAATGTTTGATAACACGATTGCTGCGTTGAACCAGAAAAATGTGGCGGAGTAATACATCACTTCGAGTTTGACACGCCAGTTGCTTGGCTGGAAAAGGTATTTGAAGTTTTGGATGACTACCTGATAATTTCCTTTTGCCCAGCGTAAACGTTGAAAGTAATAGTCATGGAGATGTTCGGGTTCTTGTTGAAAAGCTTCTGAATTATAGGCTAAGGCTATTAATTTCCCGCTTTGCATGATTTTGAAAGAGATATCAGTATCTTCTGTGAGTGCGCCGTTGCTCCACCCACCGATTGATTTAGCAAAATCACAATTAATAATGAAATTAGTGCCTGGGATACGTCCGATTTTGAACAGATGCCACATTGAACAATGTTGAATTCGCTGCGTGACAACGATTTCTTGATTGATGCACTTAGTTAAGAAATTTTGTTGAGCGTTACGAGTTTTATTTCTGCCAAACACAGCCATATACTGCTCGGGATTTTCAATCACTTTTTTCGCTAAGAAATACAGGGCATTCTTTTCTGGCATTGCATCAGCGTCATACACACCGATATAGTCACCTTGAGCGATGGCGAGTGCATCATTCAAGACACCAGCTTTGCCGCCGCTTCCAACCCTCTCAATTATTCTCACATCTCGATTGGTGTATTGAGGTAGTTTAACCACCCTGTGCATTTCTTTAGCTGTTTGGTCTGAGCAATTATCGGCGAACAGTAAAATCTCTACACGTTCTGCCGGATAGTTCAAATCTAAAATTGCTCGCACTGTTTGAGCAATAACAATCTCTTCATTATGAGCAGGTACAACAATAGTTACTTTTGGATACGACGGTAGAGGCGTGATGTAAACCAGCTCCGTGCTTTGCCGCAACCAAAAATGAATAGCCCCGCTTAGTGTCGTCAGAGACATAATCAGAGATAACCAGATGGTAACGATGGTAAACATCATGAAAGCTTCTGAGATCATGATATTTGTGACTCCGATCCCTGATGTTTCTGGTTATCTGTAATCATTTGCTGCTGCAAAGTGGTCCGTTCAACCCGAAAGTATATGATCCACTGACACGCGAAAATTATCAGCATGACGATAAAAAATAACGTACTAATGCTGACTGCAAGCCACCAAAAAACTGTTTCCATCAGGAGTTGTCACCCTTCAGATATTCAACTACTAAATCGGTTTCCATATCGCGCTGCAAATGTCTGATTACATCTTTTAACGTCAACAGACCATCTACATTGCTGCGATCAATCCTGAGACTTCCCCATTTAAATTGTGGGGTGGAGTCCATGCATCTCAGCTCGTCCAAATGTGTTTTGGTGAACTCGTTTCGTTGCTCAACAGTCTGTTCGGATAGCTGATGGGAGATAATCAAAAAAGTTCCGTGATCTAGGTAATAGAGTGATTCAGAGGGCAAACGATTATCTTTAAGTACTTTGGCAATTTCGCGGAGGGTCTGCTCATAGTTAGCGGCATGGAATTGTTTATATTGGGTACTATGTGCCCAGTGGACAGCAGTTATGGTAAACCACAGAGTTTGGTCATAATCATCCTTGATGAAATGAACAATCTTTCGGTACATTTTTTCTGCGTTGTAGCGTATTTGTAATTTGGTTGTTTGATCATAGTGCTTGGAATATTTTTCAATATCCCGTTTATCGAAACTGATCCAACCCAGCCTCATTAAGGTGTAGCGAACAAGTGACATAAGACCAGCGCTGATAGGAAAAATAACCAGCAGAATCAATTTCAACGGTAGCGAGATAGGAACTTCACCGAATAATAAGATTCCGCCCCCGATAACGGTGAGCAGGATGGTGATCCACGTTGCCAATATGCCAGGGAGTAGAGCACCTGCAGCTAAACCAGCAATGATTAAGATTAACGAGGCGATTGATATTTAGGGGGTATACACCTCGATTTCATACAAAAATATGGCGATAACTGGAAGCAAGATGAACAGCGTCATGAAACTAGAGGTAATAGTATGACGTTTACTCAAAGCGATTCCCTTCCTTTATGAACTGTTACTGTCACGCAATAGAGTGCTGCATGGCCGCTAGTGACAAGGCGGTAGGCATGAGGCGATGGGGTCAGTAGGTTGATTAATATGAATTGGACTATTCTCTGACTGATGTCATCGAATGTAAGTAGTACGGGTTCTCTGGAATGGCTACGGAATATGGATCTGGGAATCCTGATCGCTTATTGTCAAGCGATTGCATTGATTAGCAATAACGCTGGGGTTGATATCAACAGCTTCACTATTGTTAATCCACAATATGTAATCCAGTTGATTGCAGGTTGCGAGTGGCACACTCAATTGATTTGTTCAATCCTGTGGGCTGAGAACTACCGTGTTGAAAAGCTATCAGTACTAACGATTAGTACTAGGTTAAGTGCGTGTATTGCCTTATCTGACCATAGCTCTGCCCCACCAATAATTCACCAGATTGTGTTCCTAAACTTCCACTTCCCCTTGTACGAGATACTAGTGCGGAGAGCGGACCGAGGCACACAGCGGCAGATCTCTCAGAGCGCTGAGGTGACCCGAGTTCAAAGAGGTCTCGTGGAGCGAAATAACAAACGAAAACAGCATAAGTATGTAAATGCCACAGAGCGCTGATTGTAAGACGGGTGGGTGTTCTCGTTGCAGAGTCAAATCGAACAGGTTGGTGATAAAAGAAAACCCCCAGAAACTCATGTTTCTAAGGGCTAGTTTGTGGAGCTAGCCGGGTTCGATGAATACAGTTGGAGAATATACAGTATCAATTTACAAGCATCCGATAATTCTTATCGTGACATTGCTTATCCACTTTTGGAGCGATAGTGTTCTCTAGTCATTTTTTTATGAGACGAGTAGGAGTCTAACTTTTGTCAAAGTCGGAAGTATTTGCTGACAAGTTACGTCGGCTGACGAATCGGGCTATCTACCGTGATTCAATGTGTAAAGAGCTTGGAGTCTCTGTGACGGAATGCAGACAGCTGCTTTTTGAATCGGCTAATTCTCAAATTCCTGACACACTTTTTAAGATGAGCGGCACTGACGATGACCGAAATTTTAACAGAAGGTTGGAGGATCTAAGAAAAAAGCGCTTGCACATGTCATCGCCTAAGGCCTTTAATGATCCATTTGATTGCCAACCTTTCTGGGATAAGGATAAAATTCAATCGCGACTTAGGAGAACCATCAATCCAGACGACCTGAGAACGACGATTAATTTCCATAAGCGGTACATATTGCCGGATGACAGAGCTCAATATGAGTTGGCTATGAATACGCTGATGGCCAATCTGTCGAAGCGAAAACAGGCGGAGATTGATCGTACTTTGAATGAGATTCAGGCATCGTATGAAAACATCCGAGAATCATATAGGTGCTCGTGCTTGACTGAGGAGAAATCATTAGGTCCAATGTGGGCAAATTATGCCGATAATGGGCGTGGGTTTATGACCGCATATTCAGCGCAAGATCTTGAACTCGACTGCATATATCGGTCGAGCAAAGCTTTCTGCGGTGGGAGCCCATTCTGTTTTCTGCTGCCGGTAATCTACACCGGACGGTATGACTTATCACAGTTTTCAAGTGTTATTGGTGGTTCAGAACAATGGTATTCCTACCAAACCGAAATGGCATTACTAACTTTTATAAATAGCGTCGCATACAAAACGCCAGAATGGAGTTATGAAAAAGAGTGGCGAATAGCTTGTTCAGATTGTCCTAAAGAAGAGCAAGTCTATGCATCGCTTGCAGCAACTGCACTTTACATTGGCTATAACACTCCAAAAGACAGAACAGAACAGCTGGAGGCATGTGCAAGAGAGTTATCTATACCTGTCTATCAAGCGGAGATTAGTACAGATTCCGCAAAAGGGCGATTGCTGTTTAGATTGTTGAATTCGTAGTTAGTAGTTGTTTCAGACGAATCAGGTTACCTCCAGTCAGTTGCTAAAATTATATAAATACAAAATGGTCGAGCTTAAGCTAACACGAAAAGATAAGTTGTGCTGTATGTCGCAGTAAAACGTCGTTGCTTCGGTCTTTGTTTTGTAGCTTTCTTGCGAATTGTTCCCAAATATTAGCAGTCCTAGCCATGCCAATAGCGTAGCGCTTTATGCCCGTATTTGTCACTGAAACCGACTGATGTTGACTCAACGCAATCTTGTGAAGAAAGTCTATAGACCGTTGAAAACACTGGAAGAACCGCATGGAAAAGGGCTTCCAGCGAACCGCCGAAAACCCTGTTTGTGGAGCTAGCCGGGTTCGAACCGGCGACCCTCTGCTTGCAAAGCAGATGCGCTACCAGCTGCGCCATAGCCCCAAAATACTGTTGCGAATACATCGCGTGGGCCCGGGAGGACTTGAACCTCCGACCTCATCCTTATCAGGGATGCGCTCTAACCACCTGAGCTACGGGCCCAACTACGCGTGACTTGAAAATCACACGACTGCCCACAATAGTGGCACTTTATAAAGTTGTCAATTTGTGTCGTGCGTCAGCCTCGAATCCGTGTGTTGGATAAGAGCGCGCATGCTGATGAGGTCATTGTCTGTAGAGCTAACAGGTATCCAGTCCTTGCGCGAAAATATCGGTATGTCCCGCATTACTCATCCCACTGGTCCTCGATCCACGAGGCGGAGTCAGGTGAAGTTGTCACTGCTGCAGTGGCACGATGAGACAATCCATATTAAGCGCGGAAGAGTTAAGAACCTATACCTGCGAGTGAAACCTCCAGATGGTCATATTGAGGTAACTGCACCGTTGAAGGTTAAAGATGAAATAATTCTTGAGTTTATCGAATCGCGTGAACCGTGGATCGACAGAAGCCGTAACCGTCTTTCCGCGGCCTTGAGCTCAGGAGTGCCGCAAGGTAAAAGCTCTTGGGATCAAGAATCGATTATTCATGCCAAAAGCATCATGAATCAACAGCTCCCATTATTGTTGCAGCATTGGGTACCGATAGTTGGGCGTGAACCGTCATCAATTTCCTTAAGACTGATGACTTCACGTTGGGGTTCATGCACGCCGGCGACACGCAGAATTCGTTTGAACCTTGAGCTGGCGAGATTGGACCCTAAATTCTTGGAGTATGTGCTTGTTCACGAATTGACACATTTGCACGTACATGGGCATGGTCCAGAGTTCCAACGGCACATGAATATGTATCTTCCTGAGTGGAAAATGCTGAGAAAAGAGCTAAATACACACATGATTGTGTGAAAGTAGCGTTATCTACATGGCTAATAACCGTTTGTGTAGGGATTATCGGTGAAACTGCCACTATCACTTGTTGAAAACGTTGGAATCTGGCGGGTGCGAACTGCTGATTCCTTGATTAATCCCTACACAAACGGACTACCGTTCAATAACGGGCCTCTATATTGTCTCTAAGGGGCCTTCGCAGCTTTCGCGAAGTAGAACCGTGACAGGCATTTCCGTGGAATACGGCGGATCATCAGGATGCTCAATGCGCTTGACCACCGTGCTGACAGCCGCTCTTCCGAGGTTGACCATAGGCTGTCTGACTGTAGTAAGCCGTGGATGCGAGGTATCTGACTCTTCAATGCCATCGAAACCAGTAACGATAACGTCTTCAGGAACATGCAAGTCTGCTTGTGCAAGAGCATCAAGCGCTCCAAGAGCCATCTGATCATTGGCACAAACTAATGCTTGCGGTAAATCGCCGCGTGCAATCAGATCGTTGGTTATTTTCTTGGCGGTTGGTCTAGAGAACTTACCGCGATAGATAGGGACTGACTCAGGGCTGATATCTCTTGCAGCCAGGCCCTCCTGGAAACCAACATAACGCTTATGATTATCTGGCGAATCGTCCGGACCTGCCATATAAATGAATCGGCTGACATGGTGGGCGTCGACGAGGTGCTCGACCAAGGTCTTCATCCCTTTACGATTGCTTACTCGAACAAGGTCTAACTTATTTTCGCCGCCGACGGGCGCATCGGCGACCATAACCAAGGGAATACGAGTATATAAGGATTCGACTAATCGGTCTGGCACGCTACGAGCGAGAATAATTAAGCCGTCCACCTTGCCGATCATGTCATGAACTAAGCGGTTGACATCAGATTCGCCTCTACCTAATCCAATGCTGACCATTAACGAAAGGCCTTGGCTCCAAGATTCCAATTCGCATCCGCGCAAGACATGGTCGAAATACAATGAATCACGGTGACTTCTGCCTGCTACCGGACGATCTATACAGATTTCAGCAGTGTCATGATTGGTTAGTTCAAAATCACCTAAAGTTTCAAGTGCGTCAACATTTGGTAGGACCAGACCGATAATTCCCGTTCTACGCGCTGCAAGGCTGCGTGCGCTACCGCTTGGCACGTAACCTAATTGTTGAATCGCCACTTCTATAGATTCACGCGTTGATTGTCGCACGCTCTCTGGCTTCCGTAGCGATCGAGAAACAGTGGCAATGGATACCCCTGCATGCTCAGCTACGTCATACACTGTCGGTTTCTTGGCCACGTTGCCCTCCAAAACCTGTTTTCATACATTTCTTTCACGAATGCCCTTAACTGTAGCGCGAAAATACAATTACTGAGAGCGCTATCATTCGGCGTGTCGAGATAATTAGGCTACATAAACGTTGAAATAACAATGGTTTTGGGCATGTAAGAAAATGTAAAAAGCAGAACTTGCAGAACTGAATGTAAGCGCATACAGTTGTTTCAAGTCAAGGTAGATTGTTCACGCATCGTACGCGGGGACAAGTACTAGACGGTATATGTGGAAGGACCAGCATATACATCCTTGTCAACGAGGACAGAAAGAACAACAATGATGAAGAAGAGAATCGCAATGCGGATCTCCGCTGCGCTTGTGGCTGCCGCGACATTGTTCGGCGTGGCTGCCTGCGGGAACAGCTCCGCAAACAGCTCAAGTGGATCAGCTTCGAGTTCCGAGCTACTCCTGGGGGGAGATAGCGGAACTCCGACCTTCGTAAAGAACTTCAACCCATTCGCAACCAACAAGCGCGTTGGAACCAACTACATATATGAGCCACTCATGGTGATGAACCCTGTTGATGGCAAAATGTCACCATTCCTGGCCAAGAGTTACAAAGTCGTGGATTCCAAAACAGTGCAGTACACGCTGCGTGACGGTGTGAAATGGCAGGACGGCAAGGCTCTCACCACTGATGATGTGCTCTTTAGCTTCAATTTGATGAAGAAGTATGCAGCACTCGACAGTTTGGGTGTTTGGCAGCGTATGTCAGATATCAGTGCCAGCGGTGATGTTATTACTATTAAGTTCAAGACGGATGACGTACCTGCAGTGAGCATCGTCAGCCAGCAGCTCATCGTTCCAGAGCACATCTGGAAGGATGTAAAAGATCCTGTTAAGTGGACGAACACTGATCCAGTCGGTACCGGCCCATACAAGGTTGGCACGTTCAATCCAAACCAGTACACGATGACGAAGAGCACCACTTATTGGCAGGCCAATAAGGTTGCAGCCGCCACCCTAGTGCTGCCAGCATCCAACACTCAGATGGATATCGTGAGCAAAGGTTATGACTGGGCTTACGCTTACATGACTGATGTCAAGAAGACCTGGCTCTCCAAGAACAGCAAGAATGCTTACTGGTTCCCTGCAGCTGGCGTGATCTCCCTGTATCCAAACCTCACCAAGGCACCATTTAACGATGTCAACTTCCGCCAAGGCCTCAACTACGCTCTTGATCGCGATGCGATTGCTAAGAATGCTGAGGAAGGCTATATGGATTCTGCCGGCCAGAACGGTTTGATTCTTCCTGGTCAGAATGATTGGGTTAGCTCTGACATTCCTAACAAGGGCAAGATCACCCAAAGCACCAAAACTGCTTTGGAGTACTTCAAGAAGGCTGGGTATACCCAACAAGATGGAAAGCTGGTCGACTCTTCAGGTAAGCAGGTCGAGCTCACTATCACCACCGCCAACGGATATTCAGATTGGCTCCGCGGCGTACAAACCGTGCAAAAGCAACTTAGCGCAATCGGTATCAGCGTGAAGTTGACCCAGCCTCAGCCTGCTGCATACAACCAAGCTCTCAACAACGGTGACTTCGACTTAGCTGTTGGTGGCTTCGGTGGCAATGGCAGCGTGTACCAGGCTTATAACACCCTGCTGAACAGCGAATACGCGCTCCCAGTAGGAACGGCGACCACCAGCAACTTCCAGCGCTACAAGAACGCCGACGTTGATACTCTGTTGACGAAGTTTAGGGCAACAACCAACACCAGCGATCAAAAGGAAATCATCAACCAACTGCAAAAGGTTGTGTATAACGAGGTTCCTGTTCTTGCAATGTTCTACGGCGGCAGCTGGGGTCTGTTCAACAGTGACAAGTTCACCGGATGGCCAAGTGAGGACGATCCATACTCCCTCCCTGTTCCATACGCGCAGTGCTCATTGTTGATCCTTACCCATCTCAAGAAGGCGTGATCGCCTGTATCTCGAGTTTCTCGGGAAGGAGGGCGGCATAACAGCTGCCCTCTTTCCCTGCTCTCCCCATTCGTATTAGTGTGAAAGGTCGTTTTCGTGCGATACTTCCTAGGAAAAATCGGCTTGTTCCTGTTGACGCTGTGGGCGGCAATAACGGTCAACTTCATGTTGCCTCGTTTGATGCCGGGTTCACCGGCGGATGCCGCAATCGCCAAGCTCGCTCAGAACGGCCCTGTGACCGCGGAAATGCGAACTGCAATCGAAGCGCAGCTCGGTGTCCCATCGGGATCAGTGTGGTCTCAGTACGTGCAATATCTCAACAACGTTATTCATTTTGATTTCGGTGTTTCATACAGTTACTTCCCTCAGACGGTATCTAGTCTGATTGGTACAGCTTTGCCTTATACGCTGACCTTGGTCGGCTTGGTTACTATACTGGCCTTCATCTTGGGAACCTTTATCGGAGCAGCTGCAGCATGGAAGCGCGGTTCAGCTTTAGATACCGTTGCTGTTGTCGGCAGCCAGTTCCTCTCCGCTTTGCCTTACTTCTGGATTTCACTATTGTTCCTGTACTTCCTCGGCTATCAGCTGGGCTGGTTCCCAACATCCGGTGCATATTCAGCTGAAGTGGTTCCAGGATTCAATTGGTCTTTCATCTCCGATGCCATTTATCACGCCATTATGCCGGCGTGCACCATTCTCATAACGTCTATGGGCGGATACATTTCCGGCATGCGTATGACCATGGTTGGAACATTAGGAGAAGACTATGTGACCTTTGCAGAAGCGAACGGTCTACGTAACCGCACAGTAATGCTCAAATACGCTGCACGTAATGCTATCCTCCCGAATATCACATCCTTCGGTCTGGTTCTCGGAGGCGTTGTTGGTGGCTCGTTGCTGGTTGAAACGGTATTTAACTACCCAGGCATCGGCATGCTGCTCTATCGCGCAGTTACTAATCAGGATTATCCATTAATGCAGTCACTGTTCCTCATGGTCACCGCTAGCGTGCTCGTGGCGAACTTCATTGTGGACATTCTCTACGGCATTCTTGATCCAAGGACACGATGATGGCACAACATAATAAACAACATTCTCACGCAAAAAATGACGATGTGGATACTAGTCCTTTCACAGTAATTAAGCGCAGCTTCCTCACCATATGGGAAGTACCGAAAGCACGATTCGGTATCATCGTGTTCTGTTTCTTTGTGCTTCTGGCAATCTTTGGCCCGATGCTTACACCGTACGATCCACGAGCAAGCATTTTTGATCGAGGTATACAACCTAACGCTCAACACTGGCTCGGTACCACAGCAACTGGTGAGGACGTGTTGTCACAGCTGATGTATGGTGCGAGAATCTCAGTGTTCGTTGCACTGGTGGCAGGTTTTCTCTCAACGGTTATCGCGGTGCTGGTAGGTCTGTGCTGGGGATATATTCGTTCATTCGCAGGCGAATTCATCGGATTTATCGTCAACATGTTCCTGGTTATTCCGTCACTGCCATTGATGATTGTTATCGCAGCGTATCTGCAGAACGGCGGTCTGCTAGTCATCATCATGGTTATGGTCTTGACTGGTTGGGCTTGGGGAGCGCGTGTGCTGAGGTCGCAGACGCAGTCACTACGTTCGCGCGATTTCGTTACCGCTGCCACGTTCAGTGGCGAAGGTTCGATGCGAGTGATACTGCATGAGATATTTCCAAATATGCTCTCACTGATCATTTCAGGATTCTTTGGATCAGCAACTGCTTCAGCATTAGCAGAAGCAGGTCTGGAATTCCTTGGTCTTGGTGATTCAACCACAGTCAGCTGGGGCACGATGCTCTACTGGGCACAAAATAACAATGCCTTGCTTACAGGGCAATGGGTGCTGCTGTTCGCTCCAGGTCTGATGATTGCATTACTTGCTGCCTCTATGGCATTCATTAATTTTGGTGTGGATCGCTTGAGCAATCCTCGTCTTCGTGAAGGGAACTGATGATGAGCTTACTGAATGTTGAGCATCTGTCTATCGATTATGATGTGCCCGACAGCGAGCCATTCAAAGCGGTGAAGGATGCCTCATTTGAGTTGGAACAAGGAGAGTTCGTTGGACTGGTCGGTGAATCAGGATCAGGAAAGTCGACTCTAGGCTTCGCTCTTACTAGGCTTTCAAAGCCACCGGCACGCATCAGTGAAGGTAAAGTGCTCTTTGATGGTGTGGATATCACCGAGATGAGTGCTGAACAACTGCGAGCACAACGTCACGGTGGTTTCGCGATGGTGCTGCAGTCTGGCATGAACGCATTAAATCCGGTGCGAACTATACAGAAGCACTTCAACGATATTTTCCAGGCACATAACCACGTGGAAAAGAGTCGGTGGACTTCACGAGCGCAGGAGTTAATACAGAAAGTTGGCCTGCCACAGGAGACACTGAATAGATTCCCAGGAGAACTCTCCGGAGGTATGCGTCAGCGTGTGTCAATTGCTTTGGCTTTATCTCTTGAGCCAAGACTTATGGTTTTTGACGAGCCAACCACCGCATTAGATGTATTAGTGCAGCACGAAGTAATGGAAACTATCCGTTCACTGCAGAAAAGCGAAGGATTCACAGCAATCCTTATCAGCCATGACCTTGGTATCGTGTTGGAATCAACGTCGCGCGTCATGGTAATGCACGATGGCATCATTGTTGAAGATGCGACCAGTGAGGAGATCCTCAAACACCCTAAGGCCGACTACACCAAGATGCTGTTGAGTCATTATGATGACCCGAGAGCTGTTGAAGTCTCTGTTCCAGGGCTTAAGAAGCGTGGAGAGCAGCAATTCGAAGGGCAGCTTACTGAGCAGCAGAAGAATGACCTGACTATTACGGTTTCTAATGCCAGCAAGGTGTATCAGGGTCGACGCCGCGGTGAAAAGCCTGTTAAGGCTTTTACTGATGTATCCTTCACGCTTAAGCCGGGTGAGGCAATGGCGTTGGTCGGTGCATCTGGTTCAGGCAAATCGACCATTGCTAGGGCTATTACCGGCGTGGAGCGCCCTACTACTGGTGAGATTACCTTCGGTTCAACGCGAATCGATAAAATCAAAAGTAAGCGGGATCTTCGCAAGTTGCATTCGGATATCCAGATGGTATTCCAAGACCCATATGCGGCCTTAAATCCTCTGCACACCGTCGAATACACCCTGATGCGTCCAATTCTCAACTACACAGAGCTTCGTGGCAAAGCAGCGAGAAATAGAATGCTTGAGCTCCTCGAAACAGTAGGTTTGGTACCTACTGAGCTCTATACCTCGAAGTTGCCGCATCAGCTTTCTGGTGGACAGCGTCAGCGAGTGGTTATTGCGCGTGCGCTTGCTAGCGATCCCAAGGTGCTTGTGGCTGATGAACCTGTGTCCATGCTCGACATGACTCTGCGTTCCGGAATTCTGGCTTTGCTGGATGATCTTCGAGTGCGTTTGAACGTCAGCATGCTGTACATCACGCACGACTTGCTGAGTGCACGTTTGATTACTGACAAGATCATGGTCCTCAACAAAGGGCAGGTAGTTGAGCGTGGCGATACTGCATATGTGTTGCAGCATCCAAAGGACGAATACACCATCAAACTACTCAACGCGATTCCTAATCTTGGTACTGAGCATAAGAATCGTATTGTCGAGGGAACGACCAAGTAGGAAATCATGTCTTCTCAACACTCGAAAATTCACGAAGGACAAGCTTTTGGCTGCCTTCCAATACCAGATAATGTGCAAGCACTAGTTATTGACGCCACAGTTGGTCCGATAACGGCTATTCATGCCCCTGTTGCAGAAGGGACTCCAGCCAAAGGCACAGCTTTGTTCATACCGGGCTTTACGGGAAGCAAAGAAGATTTTTATGATATCTTTGCTCTTCTACCAGGGCTTGGTTGGGATGTTTGGGCATACTCTCAGCGTGGTCAAGGTGATTCTGTGGCTCCGCAGGGAGTCCAAGCTTACGGAAGAGATCAAACCGCTACTGATGCTTTAGAAATCGCAGGCATCATTACTGAGGCTTCAGGTTGTGATGGTATTCACTTGTTGGGGCACAGTTTCGGCGGACTTGTTGCACAAGCAAGCGTAATAAAGAATCCGAAGCCATTCCGGAGTCTGACGTTGATGAGTTCAGGCCCTCATGGTTGGCCAGGCAGAAAGGCTGACCTGCGCGAACGGCTTCTGGACAGTAAAGGCGTAGATCTCTGGCGCTTGGATAATCCAGACAAAGCTGATTGGCCGGATAGCAAACTTGATGTGCTACAGCGCTTTCTACGGGAGCGTTCGGAGCGAACAAGTACCGAACAGCTCCTTGGCGCAATAGACCAGCTCGCTAACGTGCATGACACAACGTTCGAGGTGAAAGATACCAAACTCCCCGTACTGGTGTTCCATGGAGAAGATGACAACTGGGCTTGGCCACAGGAATGGCAACATCGCATGGCAAAGCTCATTGGCGCAAGATATGAAATCATCCCTGATGCGGCACATTGCCCGAACGGTGAAAACCCCGTTCCGACGGCGGCACTGCTTGACGAATTCTGGTCACAGCACTGAGCGATTGATAACGAGCAATAGCCCTTGTAGGTGGCTGCGTAGCCAAATGCTAAGTGATATTGCTCGACACCAATCAATGTGGCGACTCTCTTGGGTATCGGCCATAAGTGAATCAGCATCTTTAGCACAGTTTGAAGCTGTCTGGCAAGGGCAATACACCGCACATTCGGCGGTCGGGGATACGACGACCGCCATCATTACTGATAACGAAGGATATGACCATGACTGTTGACCCTCAGGATTCCAATATTCCTGATAACCAAACCCCAACATGGGCGAATTGGAAGCAGAAGCAGGAATCTGATCTGACCATCACGAACGGAGATGTGCGTATTGCGTTCACCGAATTCGGCGACATTACTAGCATCAGCTCAGGTGAACTTCAAATTTCACAGTACTCTCCAAGTATGCATGACGCAGGCATCGCCGGTTTGTGGTTGCGTCGTCATGATCAGGAAGGGATTGTTAGTGCTCCGCTGATTGGTGTCAGATCACACTCAGCTTGGGGATTAGCACAGGGTGCAGCTGTCTGGAAGGGCTCCGATTTAGGCGCTTCATGGGTGGTTACCCTGTCTATCGATCCGCAGTCTGCACTGTGGGCTTGGAACGTTAGCGTTACCCCTGACAATGAATCTGTGTCATCGTCTACTGGCACTGAGTGGGATATTGTCACCGAGCAAGATCTAGCTCTAGCTCCCAAAGCCCAAGCGCTTACCAGTGAACCGTATATTTCTCAGTACATTGCTTACAGAACGGCTGAGCTTCCTGAACTTGGACGTGTTGTGGCAGCTCGCCAAACCATGTCTTGCGCTCCCCAGATGCCATTGCTAGTGAGCGCCATCAGAGAAGGTGCTCGTGCACATCTCACTGACGGATTTGATTTCTTCGGTAAGCAGGCTCGTTTAGGCGCTCATCCACAGGTGTTGGATGATCCAACGTGGAATGACGGCTTTACTAATCAATACGAATTCGGCATGATTGCCTTGCTCTCTCAGCCTCGTAAGGATGAGCAACAGGACCAGCAGCAGTCGTTGGAATGGACGCAAGTTTTTGCCTTCGATCCTGACTTCCGCGGTGAGATGCCAGAAGCATGTAAAGAATATACGCAACGAGCACTCGCACGACTTGACGTCTTCCTCACGGATTCTATTGCTGACGTGCAAGATATCAAGCTGACCCCTGCTGGGGAGGCCAGGACGGAGGATGGACACGGTCCTTCTCTGCTTGCCATTGCTCCTGTACTCGATGGTGATGATCTCACTGACGAAGATTTTCTTGCTCTCGGTAACGGCGAAATCACGGATCAGGAATCAGATGAACGTGGACATGTATTGTCATACTTCGCTGACAGAGCTACTCATGTGGTTTCCAAGGCGAAAGAGCTGCTAGTCAGCCGTTCACACGGGCAGATTTTGCTGGCGGGTAGTGTTCAAACACCAGACCGTCCTGTTCTCGCTTCAACGTCGTATGCCCCAGGGGTTTTCGCTTCTCATATCGTGTTTGGCAACACCAACATGAATCGTCTGATCTCTGTGCAACGCACGAGTTTGAACCTCTTACGTTCTGAGGGTATGCGCATCTTAGTGCGCAAGAATGATCAGTGGCAGATGCTGGGCGTTCCCTCAGCCTTCATCATGGAATTAGGCGGATCACGATGGGTGTACCGCTTCGGTGAGCAGACTATAACCGTTAGCACAACAGCATGCGCTCAGCGTGATGCTCTGAAGTTGCAGTTCGAGTCGAGTGAACCACTGGATATCATGGTGAGCGCAGATGTGGAATTCCCTGAGAATTGGACTACTCGGAGTATCAATAATGCTGAACACATCGATGCAATCCAGCTAACACCTGCCGCTGGAACCTCAATTGAAGGTCATTGCCCGAAACTGAGCTATGTGTTTGCAGCTCAAGATGCACAAATCAGTGGTGACGGTCCCTTATTTGGTTTGGACTCTGCACAATCTGAAGGTTCAGCAGTGTTGACCTTTAGTAAGCAACAGGCGAGCCAATTCAAACTGGTGGTAGCAGCGAGTATGGATTCATCCGCTGAAGCTGTCGAATGCGCCAACACCGTGTTGCAGGATGACACATCGCTGCTTGATGAGTTAAGTGCACAGTTCGAATATATCAATGGCTTTATGGACGATTTCAGCATTCATGATGGTGGAAGGCTGAACGAGTGGAATGAGGGAGCTCCGTGGTTTGTTCAGAACGCACTAGTCCACTTCCTTTCTCCGCACGGTCTTGAACAGTATTCGGGAGCTGCATGGGGCACGCGTGACGTCTGCCAAGGGCCCTTCGAAATGGCTTTAGCTTTTGGTCACTTCGACATTGCGCATGACATCATTCTCAAGGTCTTCGGACATCAGAATCCTGATGGCTCCTTGCCGCAGTGGTTCATGTTCGACGAATATGCAGAAATGTTCCAGCACGATTCTCATGGAGACATTCCTGTTTGGCCTCTTATGGCGGTGTATGAATACCTTGAGGCAGGTGGTGACCGAGCTCTACTTAGTGAAGCAGTAGATTATTGGGATGATGCCAATCACACTGGTGCCACACCCACCGTTGCTGATCACCTTGAACAAACACTTGAATATATTCGCACTCATCGTGTGCCGGGGACAGAACTCTTCTGCTACGGCGAGGGTGATTGGGACGATACATTGCAACCAGCACAGCAGTCAATGAAGAAAGAAATGGCTTCAACCTGGACTATTGCTTTGCTATTCCAAGCAACCACGGCATTGCATCGTTTACTCGGTGAGCTTGGCTATGCTGATTTGGCTGAAGAATTCAACGCTGAGGCTCAAGGCATTAAGCAGCAGTTCGCTAGCAACTTTATTTATGACGATGTGCTTGCGGGCTATGTAGTATTCACAGCAGACGGTCCAATGCCAGTAATTCACCCCGAAGATACGCGTACAGGACTTAACTATCGCCTAATTCCGATGACTCGGTCAATTATCGCTGGCTTACTGTCGCCACAAGGTGCACACAGCCACGAAGAGCTGATTGAGGAACATCTACATTACCCTGATGGTGTGCGTCTGATGAATCAGCCGGCCCACTATCAAGATGGCATTACCACCTACTTCAAACGTGGTGAGCAGGCAGCAAATATCGGGCGAGAAATAGGTCTGATGTATACGCATGCGCATATTCGCTACACTGAAGCACTTTCTCAGCTTGGTAGAGATACGGTGGCTGAAGAGCTGCTGCGTATCAGTCCTGTAAATCAATTTAAGCGGATGAGTACCAGCGAAATACGACAGCGGAACTGCTATTTTGCATCGTCAGATGCCGATTTCCCTGACCGTTACACAGCTGCGGAGCAGTGGAATCGTTTGAAGGCTGGTGCAACTGATCCGGTCGGCGTGCGGGGCGGTTGGCGTGTGTACTCATCAGGCCCGGGAATTTATCTGCGTCAGATGGTTCAGCACGTATTTGGCTTGCAATTGCATACCGATAGTGTGTCAATTGACCCAATTATGAAGTTGGAAGACGACGGTGTGAGTGTACAGCTTAATCTATTTGGCACCAAGCGAACCTTGCGCTATCACCTCAGCGATGATGATGCACCGGTTGTGGTGTCAGTTGAAGGTAAACAGTTGAGCGGCAATCCTTATGATCTCCCGTACCGTCGAGGAGGGCTAGTGGTCAGTGCTCAAACCTTAGAAGGCGCTGATGTGATTGATATTAGTGTTGGTGTTCACCGAGCGAAGATCTGAAGTAAGCATCTGAAAGTGCAGTGTGACCTTGCCTCAGAACGTTCTCGGGCGGGGTTGCGCACAATAGGGAGAAATCATGGAACAAACACAGTTGGTAGACCTGCTCGATCAGATGACGGTCGATGAAAAGGTTGGGCAGTTGCTTCAACTTACAGGCGACTTTTACTCAGATAAGGCCGAAGAACGAACTGGGCCAATGACTCAGCTTGGTCTGAGCGACGATGACTTAGCGAATGCAGGAACTGTATTGGGCGTCAGCGGCGCTGAGGAATGCCTGAAGATTCAAACTGCATACATGAAACGAAATCGTCTACATATCCCTACGCTATTTATGGGTGACATCATTCATGGCTATCGCACGATTTTCCCCATTCCCTTAGGTCTGGCCTCGTCGTGGGATGAGAAGGCTGCTGAAACGATGGCTCAGGTTTCGGGTCATGAGGCCGCTGTTTCTGGTCTGTTCGTCACATTTTCTCCAATGGTTGACTTAGTACGTGATCCGCGATGGGGTCGCGTTATGGAAGCAACAGGTGAAGATCCATATCTCAACGGAAAACTTGCTGCAGCGATGGTCCATGGCTATCAGGGTGACGATTTGCGTCACGAAACCGAACATATTGGCGCATGTGTGAAGCATTTTGCGGCATACGGTGCTGCTATTGCAGGACGCGATTACAACACAGTCGATATGTCCGAACGCCAGCTGCGAGATATGTATCTGCCTGGGTACAAGGAAGCGATTGACGCAGGCGCAAAACTGGTAATGACATCCTTCAACACAGTGGATGGCGTGCCAGCGACAGGGAATCGTCATTTGTTCCGCGATATTCTGCGCAGAGAATGGGGCTTCGACGGAGTCGTTATATCTGATTTCGGAGCTGTCAAGGAGATGATTGCGCACGGTGTTGCTGCTGATGAGCGTGATGCCGCAAAGCTTGCGATTAAAGCAGGCGTGGATATTGAGATGATGACGATTTGTTATCTGCGCAATCTCAAGGAACTCATCGAATCAGGTGAGGTTCCGATGCAGGTATTGGACGAAGCTGTGATGAGAATTCTTCAGCTGAAGAATGATCTGGGATTGTTCGAGAATCCTATGCGAGCAGCTGATGTACAGGCTGAACGTGATGTGGTATTAAGTCAATCTCATCGCGATGCTGCGCGCACGGCTGCAGAAGAATCCATAGTGCTGCTGAAGAATGATGATTCAACATTGCCGCTGAAAACCTCTCAGAACATCGCAGTGCTTGGGCCTGGCGCAACATCCCAGGATATTCTCGGTGCGTGGTCGTTCAAGGGCGAGCTGTCGGATGTTACGCCTCTTGCTCAAGCCTTACAGGACAAAGGAGTGAGTATTGCCGTCGGCCAAGAGGAATTCGACTATCTCGATCCTTCTCAACAAGCTGTTGCTGAGGCTGTGAGCTTGGCGAAGGATGCTGATGTTGTAGTACTTGCCCTTGGTGAACCCTCATATATGAGTGGTGAGGCATCCAGCAGGTCTGATATACGACTTCCAGAAGCACAAATCGCATTATTCAACGAGATAGCCAAGGTCAATCCTCATATTGTTGTGACATTGTTTAACGGCCGACCATTGGACTTGCAAGCTATCGAAGGTGCAAAGGTCATCGTTGAGGCTTGGTTCCCAGGTACTGAGGGTGGCAAGGCATTGGCTTCAATTCTGCTTGGAGAAGTCAACCCCTCTGCAAAGTTAACGATGTCCTTCCCTGTGAATGTTGGACAAGTGCCAGTGTATTACAACGTCGATAACACAGGACGCCCTTATGAGAACGACCCACAGGGCAAGTATGTGTCGCGTTATCTAGACGTGTCGAATTACGCAGCCTACCCCTTTGGCTTTGGGATGAGCTACAGCGACTTCGAATATGGTCAGCCTAATGTTTCCGCGGATACATTCGATGCTGAGCAAGCACTTGAAATTAGTGTTGATATCACTAATATTTCGGATGTTGCTGGCACCGAAATTGTGCAGCTCTATGTGCGTGATCTGGTTGGAGAGGTGTCAAGGCCACTCAAACAACTGAAGGGCTTCCAGCGCGTTGAACTTGCTGCGCAAGAAACGAAAACGGTCACCTTCACACTCTCAGAAGAGGATGTACGCTATGTGCATCTCGATGAGCGTTTGGAAAGCGATTCAGGCGACTTTGATGTGATGGTAGGTCCTAACAGTCATGACCTAAGCGAAGCTATTCGCGTGCATCTTTCCTGAGTGCTTCTTTGCACGTAACCGTTAAGACTGTGTAGTGGGTAGCTTACAACAACTGATGTAGGCACGGTGTCTTGACCCGCTAGCACAGTTTTACGAAGCAGGAAACGGCATTGGTGATTGCATACACGCAATTGCATATAGTTTGGGGTTCGGCATACATCTGGTATGCCGAACCCCAAACTATATAACGCTCAGTAGCTCAATCTCATACGAGATGTGAACGCATGAACCACTGGAACTTCTCTAGCTCCTGTACATGATCCTGAACGATGTTTGAGCTGATGACGTCCAATTCATCCAGTTCGGCAATCGCCTTGCGATCATCCGCAATGAAGGAATCATAATACTCGACGAGAGCCTTCAGGAAGCTTTCGGTGGATTGACGACCGGTCAGGTCGATACCCTTCCATGAACGGTTGCGAAGAATTGCATCTGGGCGTCCGTCTGGTGACCCACCGAGTGTGGAAATGCGCTCTGCAGTCTCATCAGCCTGTGCAAGAACTGCCTCAACTTCAGGATCAATCATTTCATGAACGCCGATAAAGTTTGGCCCGGTGACATTCCAGTGGGCATGCTTGAGTACTAGAGCAGCCTCTTGCTCTTGACTCAAACGATTCTGGAGAATGGAAATAATTTTTTCCGAAGCTGCTTCATCCAGTCCTGGAACGGTGAATTTCAATGCCATGTTGCTCTCCCTCATTGCTGACTGCATTCGTTCTGCCCTGAGCTGCGAGACCTGATGCACGCATCTGTTAACGGGCCTTGACTCCAACTGTAGGTGTCATATGGCCTATCGCAAAATACGACTTGTTCTATAAGCGTTATCAGGCCGATACGGTGATGCCCTCTAACTGTTGTGGGTTTTCACGACGTTTGACTTCAATACAACCAATGCGCCGTCCGTCGACTTTAGTGACCGTCATGTCATATCCACCATCAGAATGAAGTACCTCACCGACTTCTCCCATACGACCTGTATGAGCAAGGAAGTAGCCGGCGACGGTTTCGTATGGGCCGTCTTCAAGTTCAATACCGGTAAGATCAGCGAAATCCTCGAGCGTCATGCCACCCTCGACGGTTACTGCACCGTTGACGAATGCTTGCTGAGGCTCTTGTTTAGAGAGTTGATCGTCGGGCAAATCATATTCATCGCGTATATCGCCCACTAGCTCTTCGGTCATGTCTTCGAGGGTCACAATGCCGTCGGTGCCACCGTATTCATCAATAACCACAGCGAGATGAATGCCACGCTTGCGCAGTAACTCTAAACTGGGCAGCAATTTGGATGTGCCAGGCAAGGAGATCCCTTCGCGTACAACGTCACGAACGGTCGTGGCCTCTGGATCACGAATATCGAGTAGATCTCGCACATGTACAAAGCCCAACACGTCGTCGAAGTCTTTACCACTAACTGGATATCTGGAATACGGCTCATTTCGCACGAAAGCTGCGGCTTGATCTAATGGCATATCGCCATCAAGAAACACTACATCTGCGCGCGGTCTCATGACTTCGGCCACAATTGTGGCCGAAGCATCAAAGACATCATCGAGAATAGTGCGTTCGTCTTTGCTGAGTCGTGTATTCGAAGAGACCAGCACACGTAGCTCGTCATCGCTGACCTGCGTTTCTGCTTGTTGAGGGTCGAAGCCAAGCATACGAACCAAACCGTTGGTATTTTTACCGATGAGCCAGATGAGTGGGCGGCAAATACGTGAGAAGATATCTATTGCTGGCACGGCAGCGCGCGCTATCTGTTCACCTCGTTGCATAGCAATGCGTTTTGGTACCATTTCGGAAATCACAATGGAGAAGTAGGCAATCACAATAGTGAGCACCACCATCACCAAAGGTGATGCAAAATTGACAGGGACTCCCCAATCTTCGAATACCGGAATTAAAAATGGGGAAATCGATGAGGCGCCAACTGATGACGAAAGAAAGCCGGAAAGCGTGACGCCTATCTGCACAGTAGAGAGAAAGGTGTTGGGGTCCCTAGCAATTTTCCCAACGCGTGCGCCTCGCGCATCCTCCTGCTCCATGCGCTCCACCTGTGAACTACGCAGCGAAACCAGAGCGAGCTCGGTGCCAGAGAACACCGCACCAATGAGTAAAAAGACGATGATCAGAACAACATTAAGCCATAGTGACATACCTCTAACATACGTGAGGTGCAGCTCATTGCGCTGAAAGTGTGCAAACTCGCACATGACATGCCAAATTATTACTGATTTGTGAGCTACAAGCGTCTTGTTGCCGTATTTATGGCCTTATTAGTCGTTTGTGTAGTGATTTTTGCTGAGCACGCGTATATCCGGCCGCAGAAAACCGCCATTTCATTGACTTTCTAGTAAGAGGCTGAACGAAAATCCCTACACAAACGTCTAATGACTTGCTATACAGCAGCGATACGCTCAAAAGTGCGATGCAACTGCCCCTATGATCACGTATTTCACCAGCACCCGAAGAAGTCGGGCGGAAGTAGCCTATCCCCCTAAGATGGGCCACTCGAGAAGAGGGATTGCTCACTCTTCTCAAAACTGTGTGGAATAGCATGTTAAGCACTCATCAATGAGTCCTGTACGTGCTATTCCACACAGTTTCGTGTAATGGCTTGCCAAGCTTGTGTCAGAAAGACAGCACCTCAACCTTGCCGGTACTCAGCAGATATCGGGCCCCGACGATCATAATCTGCTCGGAAGCTACCGCATTGCGGAGCACCGAGGATTGATCAACCAAGCGTTCGATAGTGCGAGCTACGTGGACGCGTTCATAATCGTCTGTGCTGTCTAAGTCGGAATCGCGGGCAGCGAGAACAGAAGCACCAACCTGGCGCACAACAATAGAGTCTGAATCCTCAGCATTGCCGAGCTTTAGCCCCTGGACTGCTGATTCAACTGCACCACAGTGCTCATGACCCATTACGACAATGAGATTCACATGTAGCGCCTGAACTGAGAACTCAAGTGAAGCGACAACTGCCTCATCAAGTATTTCACCTGCGGTTCGAATGGTGAACAAATCACCTAGGCCTTGGTCGTAGATAATTTCGGGTGGCACTCGCGAGTCAGAACAAGAAAGAACTGTTGCGAAAGGATGTTGACCATCGATAAGCTGTTCACGGGTTTCTGCATCCTGCCAAGGGTGCTCTGCTTCACCTTGAGAGAATCGTCTGTTGCCTGCCAGCATGCGACTCCAGGTACTTGTCGCCAAATCACTATCTGGACGGTCTATTGCTGAAGTCTTATCGTTCTGCTCCATAATGCTTGCCCCCTATTAACGGTCACCTCATCCTACTCTGAGAAAATCTGTTGTCCCAAAGCACCACCAGCATTATCACTCGCATAGAGGCGTGAAATCTTCGGATGTGTGCAAACTCACACCGCTATGGGCGAGAGACCATGTCCCAATCCGATGCAACGGGCTAGCATTGATTGCACTAGGTGTTCCGTCGAGTGCTCGGTAACGAGCGTTTGCCAAGGGACAAGTAAAAATCATCCGTCGAAAGGGGATAGCAATGACGCTGCTGCAGCATGAGCTGACAGATTTTACTGTGCAGTCTTACCAGAACAACGAATTCCATGAGGTCACCAAGGAAGATGTGCTCGGCCACTGGTCTGTATTCTTCTTCTATCCTGCAGACTTCACCTTTGTTTGCCCGACTGAGCTGGAAGATCTCGCCGAGAAGTATGCAGACTTCCAAAAGGCAGGTTGTGAGGTCTACTCAGTTTCCTGTGACACACACTTCGTGCACAAGGCTTGGCATGATGCCAATGAGAAGATTGCCAAGATTGCATACCCAATGCTCGCTGATCCGACTGCAACTTTGGCCAAGGATCTCGATACCTATAACGAGGCTGATGGAACAGCAGAGCGTGGCGATTTCATTGTCAGCCCTGAAGGCAAAGTCGTCGCCTACGAAGTGATTTCTTCAAACGTAGGCCGCAACGCCGAAGAGATTTTGCGTCGTGTTCAGGCTTCACAGTTTGTGTATGCGCATGGTGATCAGGTTTGCCCAGCCAAGTGGGAACCTGGCGATGAAACCATCGCTCCAAGTCTCGACCTTGTAGGTCAGCTCTGATTCCACTCACGTCACGCTAGCTCTTACAGAGCGTAGATGAAGGTAGCAGTGTACGTTTGGCCGCGAGATTCCCATAAAGTTTCCCGCGGCCAAGGTATATGCACCGATATTCCAAGCGTGAGTAAGAATCACATATGGTTCTTAGAAGTACATGTTGAAGCGTTGAAGGAGCGTTGATGACACAAGGAAGTGCTGCGACTACAGCGGCGAAAACAACTGATCCAGATCTCTACGACGTAGTGGTTATTGGAGGAGGCCCTGCAGGTTTGACTGCTGGACTATATCTTGCGCGTGCTCGTTATCGCACATTAATTCTTGAAAAAGAAGATTTCGGTGGACAAATAACTATTACTGCAGAAGTAGTAAATTATCCTGGTATCGCCAAAACTACAGGAAAAGCGCTTACTGATACGATGCACGCTCAGGCAAAGGATTTTGGCGCTGAGTTCAAAAGTGCTGACGCTACGGGGATTGATATCGACGGCGATATCAAAATTGTGCATACCAACCGCGGAGATATTCGAACATTCGGTGTGCTGGTTGCCAGCGGCGCAAGCCCCCGCAAGCTGGGCTTCCAAGGAGAGAACGAATATGCTGGTCGTGGCGTGGCATACTGTGCCACATGCGACGGTGAATTCTTCACTGGCAAGGAAGTTCTGGTCGTCGGTGGTGGTTTCGCGGCGGCTGAAGAGTCTGTGTTCCTCACAAAATACGCCAGCAAAGTGACTTTGTTGGTTCGTGAAGAGGACTTCACATGCGATGCTGGAGTAGCTCAGGAAGCTAAGGATGATCCGAATATCGAGATCCATTATCATACTGAGCTTGATGAGGTTTCAGCAGGCCAAGGTGGACTGACGGAAGCAACGATTCACGATGTGAATACCGGTGAGTCGCAGCTTTGGAAGCCAACAACCAGCGATACCTTCGGTGTATTTGTCTTCGCTGGCTATGTGCCACAGACAGCAGTGGTTAAGGGTCTCGTTGATCTTGATGACTACGGGTACGTGATAACCGACGCCCATCTCCAAACCTCTGTTGAAGGTATTTATGCAGCCGGCGATCTCTGCCAAAAGCATCTTCGTCAGGTTGTTACAGCAACTGCTGATGGTGCTTCTGCAGCAGTGGAATTGGAACGGTATGCATCTCAGCTTTCGGATCGTACAGGCCTGCTCCCTGTACGACCAACAGGTTCCAAGAGCAATAAGGAGACCACTTCCACACCAGCAGGTACATCACCAGCTCCTGCTCCGACGCCACAGGCTACAGATTCTGCGAAAGCAGCTCAAGGTGCTTCTGCCGTGTTCTCAGATGATGTTAAGGCACAGCTCAGCATGGTGTTCTCGCGCTTAGTAAAACCTGCAGTGCTGCAGTTGGAGTTGGACGGTACGCCGCTGTCTAAGGAGCTTCGTGGATTTATCGGCGAGGTCGTGGCAATTAGTGGTGGCAAAATCAGTAGTGTGGTCAGCGATGATTCAGCTGAGGTAGACGGCGAAGGCAAAGCAAGCTTCGACCCTGCAGATGCACTTCCTGTGGCAAGACCGTGCGTGCGGATTTGTACCTCTGATGCCGACGGCAAGTTAGTGCCTACAGGTTTGGCTTTCCATGGAGTGCCAAGTGGACATGAGTTCAATTCATTTGTGCTGGGTATATACAATGCAGCCGGTCCAGGGCAGCCACTTGAGGATGACATCAAAACTCGTATAGCTGAGCTTACTAAGCCGGTCGATGTGATGCTTCTGGTGTCGTTAACCTGCACGATGTGCCCCGAAACGGTACTGTCCTCTCAGCGCATTGCTGCAGCTAATTCCAAGGTGCGAGCTGAGGCATACGATGTCTCTCACTTCCCAGAGCTCAAAGAGCAGTATGGGGTAATGAGTGTGCCATGCATCGTCATCAATCGCGATGATGGTACGCAGACGGTGGAGTTCGGTAAGAAGAGCGTTCCACAAATGCTTGACCTAATCGGAGCATGATCTGATCTGAACATGATCTGATCGGAGACTAGTGGAATAAGGCCGAGGCCTGGAAGCATCGGTTTTCCTATTGGTTGGTTCAAGTGCCTGTGTCGGCGCCGTGATATGCTCACGGCGCCGACACAGGCACTGTATATATTGCAATCCCTACACAACCGGTTGACAGATTTCTTGGACATTCCACGGGAAGCCCGCAATGTCAACAATGGCAACGATTTCAGGGCGTCGCTTTAATTGGCTTTTCCGTAGGCGCTTCGTTTGTGTAGGGATTGGAAAGTAGACCGCCTCGCTAACCGCTATGCGACCGTCTTCTGAGGCACTTTGGCTCGGGAAACCAGCCATATGGACAGCAGCGCGACCGCATAGAGCACGGTGATTACCGGAATGACCGCCGCATAGCGGTGAGCCTGGTCCGATGTATGGGACACCACGAAAGACGCCAGCTGGTTTCCCGACAGTCCGGCGAATGCCCAGGCGCTCAATGTCAGCCCGTGGGTGGTGGAGACCGCCTTGATGCCGAAATGCTGGTCCAACAACACCGGCAGGGTGGAGAAACCGCCGCCGTACCCGGCATTGACCAGGAACAGCATGGCCAGCACCGCCCAGAGCAAGGCATTGTCGATGCTGTTGGTGACCAGCTGCAGTGCGCACACCGCGATCGACATGATGAAGATGATCTTGTAACTGCTCTCGCGACGCTTCATATGATCGGAGAGCGTAGCGAAGCCTAAGCGTCCCACGGCGTTGAATATCGCGTCGATTGCCAGAACCGTACCGATGATGCCGGTGATGGCGAGCGAGAACTGGCTTGCCGACATGCCCGCGTACTGGGGCAACTGGTGCAGCAGGTCCTTCAGAATATCCTTCTCCTGCGAGATCAGTGCAAGACCGCAGGTGATGTTGAGATAGAAGGCGATCCAGATTCCCCAGAACAGCGGCTTTTTCAGCAGCACTCGTCGGCTTGCGGCCGAGGACGGCTTCTCATAGACGTAACCCTGCGGGCGTTTGATGAGTGCAAACCCGCCGAGCATCATGATGGCATACACGATCGCGAGTATGTAGAACATGTTGACCAGCCCGACGGATTCGATCAGGA
This sequence comes from Bifidobacterium sp., assembly GCF_022647885.1. Taxonomy (NCBI): domain Bacteria; kingdom Bacillati; phylum Actinomycetota; class Actinomycetes; order Bifidobacteriales; family Bifidobacteriaceae; genus Bifidobacterium; species Bifidobacterium sp. The sequence continues at coordinate 354,448 of NZ_JALCLM010000001.1, forward strand.
ATTCCATGATGGGGCTGGCGATGGCTTTGGCCAGGCCGAATCCGGCGACCGCGATGCCGGTGGCCATGCCTTTGTTGCTTGAGAACCACAGCATGAGGTTCTTCACAGGGGTCAGATATCCGATGCCGAGACCGATGCCCATGACCACACCGTAGAAGATGAATACTCCCGGCACGAAGTGCAGGGCGATGCTGACACCGGTTCCTGCGAAACCGATGACGAAGCAGATGGTGGAGATCAGCGCGGATTTCTTGATGTCGCGTTCGACCATGGGGCCCAGGAACGCTGCGGACATGCCCAGGAAGAAGATCGCCAACGAGAATCCCCACTCGATGCTTCCGGAGGAGACGTGAAGTTCATCTGCTATGGACTGTTTGAAGACACTCCAGCAATAGACGGTACCTATGGAAATGTGGAGCAGCAATGCGGGTGCGACGGCACGAACCCAGCGATTATCCGGCAACAATGTCATTCGGGTTTTCCCTCTCCGCAGAGGGTTGTGCACATGGGAATCACGGCGACTGTGGTCCTCTGCCTGTTCAAAGTAACATCATTCCTTCGTAAAGTCTGTTGAAATGCAAAGGATGATTATGAGATAGATAACATTTGCAATGTTTGCTTCGGCGTGTTTTGTTGTCTGCAGCCTCGGTAGGGGGCTTCATCGTATCAGAGACGGTCACGGCGCGAAGGAACTCCTGTCGAGATGAATGTGTGTGTACGAAGCAGGTGGCCACATTCAGCTCCATCGCAGAACATGGCCATCTGCCTCGCTTAGATATTTATACACCATGACCAATATAAACCGCATGTTGCTCTTCAAAAGCCTTCGGGCATGAAGGAGGTGATACCGTCTTATGCGTCGTAATCGGCGATCACGGTCCGGTTCGCACCGTCGAGCGTCATGATCCCACCGTGAGGGATAATCCACTGCGGTCGGGTGTGACCGAATGGCACTCCGACGCACACCACGGCTTGGGAGTTATACAAGGCAATTTGACCGATGATCGCGTCGCGCTGCGCGTGACGCAAGGCTGCCCGTTCCTCGGTTGAGGGCACCGGTACGGATAACTCGCTAACCGGTGGCCGAGCTACGAGAACACCAGCAGCCGCTTGAAGCAGACCGCGTTCGCCAAGGGATCGAATCCAACGTTTCACCGCTAAGGCGGAGGGTAGCTCTTCGCTGCTTTCCAGCAGAAGGATCACTCCTTCAAGATCGGTGAGCGAAGGCATTCGCCCGGCCATCGCGATCTCATCTATCACCTCGATGCAGCCGCCCCAAGTGCGAGCTGTGACGGTCTTCTGTGGGCCGGCCCAATCCCACGGCTCAGTGGCTTCGCGACTGCCGAATTCAGTTAGCGCTCTTGGATCCTCCCACGCGATCCCGAAATCCTCGGATTCAGCCGTTTGGGTGAGTTCGATGCTGCCGCCCTCGATGAGCGCGGCTCGCAAGGAGCGCAGATGAATGTCATCCACTCGTGGCCCGGCGCCAAGATGCACCTGAGTCGAACCGCCATAGAAACTTGGGACTCCCAAATTCCAAAGCAGGTTATGGAGATTGGTGTTGTCGCTGTAACCGAAGAAGGGTTTTGGATTGGCAGCTATGACGGAGGGGTCAATGTGCGGAATGACGGTAATCTGGTCATCGCCGCCGATAGTAGCCATCACCGCGCGAATATCTGGGTCCGCGAATGCCGCTTCGATATCGGCGGCACGCGCTTCCGCGCTGGCACCAAGCTGTCGTGTGGTGGGATATTCCACCGGAATCAGACCGGTTGACTCGGAAAGTCGACGTAAGGCCTGCTCATGCACGGAGGGTGAAACGGCTGGGGCGGCGAATGCTGGTGATATGACCGCAACGCGATCGCCCCGGTTGGCTTTGGGCACCGATTTGAAAGAGCGCACGACTGTCCTCCTGTGTTCGAACGTCATCTCATCCTACGCAGTATCCGGTGTGGTGCGTCAAATTTATGTTGGGTGTTCAGGTGAGATGACTCTGAGCCCATAGGACCATTGCGGTGCGAAGGGTTTTCGCATTTGTTTGCCCGCCGTAGACATCGGAAAACCTCGGGTCTGCGACATAGAGTTCTGCAAGGCCTCGATACTCATCGGATGTGGGCGCGCGGCCTCCCCAATAATCTTTCACCCAGAGGTAATGTTCCGCGATAAGTTGTTGAAATGCTTCCGTATCTGGGGTAATACCAGATTCTGCAGCGTTGCGCAAAGCTTGGTTGATGCGCACATCATGCTGGTGCCTAGCGTTTTTCTCGCTCTCGCTTAACGACTCATCGCCAGCGACGCTATGCTCCCATGCATCATCACCCCAGCGCTGTCTGACTTCCCGCTCGTGCTTGTTAGGATCGAATGCCGCAAATAGTTCCTTCACACTCATGGTCTCTCCATTCCTCATTGAGGTCAGTGTGTGCTTGGCTGCGTTAATACATCGTGTGATGCGTTGCTGGTCTTCCTCGAGCAATGCCAGATGTGCCCGAATCGCGTCCTCAAGTGTCAACTCATCATTAAGGGTCGCCTTGATAGCATCCAAAGATAAGCCCAGCTCGCGAAGGGATAGGATTCTAGACGGGCCAGTTCAGCGACTCCGTAGAAGCGCAGACCATTGGCACCAATGTGAGAGGGCTGTAGCAAAGCGATGCTTTCGTAGTATCGCAGTGTTCTGCTGGTCACTCCTACCGACTTAGATACTTCGGCGATGGACCATTGTTCCGTTATATCCATCACTCAGCTCTCTTCCTTTCATCCACAGTGATTGTTGAGCTAATTCGCGGTTCAACGCCTGTTTCGAAGTTTCCTGAGATGTGTTCGTCTACCCACTCTGTGGCCTCCTGATATTCGGATGCACGGGGTGAAGTCAAAGTCACGGTGTTGCCATCTGGATCGGTGAAGGACAAATCGGTGGTGAACCATGGGGTATCACTCGGGCCGCTGAGATCTACTTCAAGAGCTTTCAATTTCGCGGCAATGACATTGAAATCTACACCCTTCGCAGCAATGGACACCCTATATCCTTGTGGTGTTTCGCTGTTCCGAGGAACCAGCAGAATGTCCTGATATTGTTCGCGGCGCAGATGTATCAGCGAAGGGGCACCGTCTGGACCTGGGATAGTAGCAAGTGTCACAAAGCCTGCGGCGCCATAAATCTGTTGCGCCAGAGCAAAGTCACTGGTCGGAAAGGTGACGAACATGGGCATTATATATATTGACCGGTCGATTTCCGGTGTACTTGATTGCTTCATGTTTTCAAGATACAAGTTGACGCAACGTCAATGTCAATGTCAATCCGAGTGTCACAGCTAAGCGTCGCAACTCAGTATTCAGCATCAAATTTCTGGTGCGGGGTGAGAGCGAGCTCATCTTATCTAGAACGTAAAACGCATGGATTGGATACGGTCGAGATGCCTCAGTCATTTCTGGTTTGACGAATTGCTAATGCCACCGAGATTAATCCATGTGCCTCGCCTGACGCCGATTTGTTTTAATATCTTATTGATGAAGATCAGACCGTCGCTGTGCTGCAGAATGGTGAAATATTGACGCACCAGAGGATCATGCGTCTCTCCAGTATGGAAGAGACGCAGTTCTTCCACGTCGTAATAAGGTTCAAATTGGCAATCACGGCTTCAAGAACCGCGTGATTAATACTTTCTGGGTATGGCTGAGGAACTCAATCTGCAACAGCCTGCTGGTGTTGGGAGATAACTGCGATAAAAGTCGAGATAATTTGCTGAAAATACGTCGAATATCCCAACTTTTATCGCAGTTATCGTTTTGTAAAGTCCGGGACCCAAATCATCCGGTGTTCTGAAGGCCTGCGGCAACTCCTGAAACAGTGCAGAGAATCAGATAGATAAACTCAGCTTGCTGGCTGGTACTGAGTTCTTCTTTGTCGTAGCGACGGCGCAAAGAGCGGAGCGCCCGAACTTGGGTAACTGATAGCGCATCCACGTAAGGAGAACGAATACGAATGGCCTGACCAAGCACATGACGATGTTGCAATGGCCATTTGTCTCCGACAATCTTGAGCACCCATTTACGAGTAAGCTCCATTTCGTCGAGAACCTTCTTCGACAAATCGTCGCGGTCGCCAAGAGCAAGGTACATCTTGGCAATACGTTCATCGGTTTTAGCGATGGACATCTCGATATTGTCTATGAAGGTGCTGAACAGTGGCCACTCTTCATATGCCTGACGCATGGTGTTGAGATCATTGAACTGTTCACAAGCAGTGCCAAGACCGTACCAAGCGGCAAGGTTGATACGTGCTTGAGCCCAAGAGAAGACCCATGGGATTGTTCGCAAATCGTCCAAGGATTTAGCTCCAATACCGCGTTTGGCAGGTCTGGAACCTATCGGTAGCAAACCGACCTCGGTAAGAGGCGTCACAATAGAGAACCACGGTGCAAAGTCCGGCGTTCCTAGCAAGTCAAGGAAGCGGTTATGCGAAGCCTCATTGAGCGCTGCTGCCATCGTTGCGTACTTGCGCGTCATCTCAGTATTACGCTTTTCGACGCTCGGGGCAGATTGCAACAACGTTGCTGCAGCAACAGATTCAATATGGCGGATAGCCAGAATCGGGTTGCCGTAACGAGCGAAGATAACCTCGCCCTGTTCAGTGAGCTTAAATCGGCAATTCACTGAACCGACAGGCTGAGCCAACACAGCGCGGTTGGCAGGGCCACCGCCGCGTCCAACTGCTCCGCCACGACCGTGGAAAAGCGTCAGATCAATGTTGTGCTGCAAAGCCCATTGCGCTATTCGTTCCTGAGCGGAGTGCAAGGCCAAGGTAGCAGAGGTTGGACCGGCATCCTTCGAAGAATCGGAGTAGCCAAGCATAACTTCCATCTTGTTGCCAGTGGCTTTTAGACGTGCCTGAACCTCTGGAATCTTGATAATCTCTTCGAGAGTATCGACGGAATTCTCCAAGTCTTCAAGTTGCTCGAAGAGAGGAATTACATCGATGGTGGGAACGTCCTGAGGATGAGCGAATGCTAAGCGATTCAGCTCGAATACGTCTTTGACATGCTGAGCTGACTTCGTGAAGGAAATGATGTATCGCCTTGCAGCTTTGATGCCATTGCGGCGCTGAATCGAGCCTAGAGCGCGGAACGTGTCTAGCACCTCATGGGTCATTGGTTGGAGATCGCCACGTTCGCCGTGCAAACCATGCTCACGGATATCTTCAAGAGCGCGGGCATGCACAACAGAGTGTTGACGGAATTCCATCTCAACCATGTGGAAGCCAAAGGTTTGAGCTTGCCAGATTAAGTCTTGTAATGGCCCATAAGCGTGACGGGATGCATTGGCTTCAGCTAGTGAACGTTGAACAACCTTGAGGTCTTCTATGAATTCATCACAGCTCTTATACATCAAATCGGCATCACGCAGGATAGAAGCGTGCAGGCGGTCTGCAATAACGAGAACTACAGAGCGGTGCGGTTCGCGTCTGGAAATAACTGAAGCTTTATCAGTCAGTCGCTCGCTCATCTCTTTCTGATGACTCCACAGATTGAGTAGCTCTGCACTTGGAGGAGTAGTTTCACTCTCCACAGTGAGGTTCTTGCCCACAGTTCTAGTGGCTTGCTCTAACTTGAAGAGCACATGGTCGGTGAATTTACGGGCAACCATACGGCTGACCTTGGCGGTCACATTCGGATTGCCATCTCGATCGGAACCAATCCAGCTTCCGGGGTGGAAGAAGGCTGGGCAAACCGGCTGGACTCTTCCTGCTTTCTTGCCCAGAATCCAGTCATCAAAACGGCGATACACCTTGGGAATGGTATCGAAAAGAGTGTTATCGAAGATATCGATAATGGTGTCTGATTCCTCGACTGGTGTCGGTTTTTTAAGACCGATTGGGGAGGTGCGGAACAAGGCATCGATTTCGTTATACAGACGACGCTCATTCTCTTCCAAATCCGAACCGCCAAGCTTGGGGCGTTCCTCCAACAGCTCAGCCACTCTTCTGATTTTTCCTTCAACAGCCTTGCGGCGAGCTTCAGTTGGATGAGCGGTGAATACTGGATGGAATTCAAGCTTTTCGAGCAGCTCCTGTGCTTTAGCAGGTCCCATTTCATCAATCAGTTGATGAAATGCGCCGGTCATCTCGTTCACAGGGTCTGTTGCGCCATTAAGGTCGACTGCAGCCTCTCGCTTATGCAGAGCTGCCACACGGTAATTTTCTTCACACAAATTAGCGAGGTGGAAGTATGTGGTGAATGCTCGAGCTAAGAGCTGAGAATCGTGCATCGGAATTTCATCAATAAGGGAAACGGCTTTTGCAAGTCCGTCCTCATCGGGATGCGGGTCAGTGAGTACGTCGCTAAAATGTTCTGCACTCGCCTCAACTGCATTCTGCCGAAGCTCATCGAATGATTCCAACAGTTGCGGATTAAATTCTCCTAAAACGTCGCGAAGTATACGTAGGCACAAGTCCATGTCATACTTCAGTGATTCTGGAAGATCACGCTCCTCGGGACCTTTGGTCCCTGTGCCGGAACTCACTATTCCGGCATCTGCAGCTTTGATCTGGTCGGTATTATCTGCCATGTGGCCTCCTTTGCCAAACGTCCGGTTGCTCGATCTACCAGCTTTCCGCGGCTCCTCCGCGGTTGTGTATAGCTGATCGTTCCAAGCCCACAGCCTTCTGTTCAGCGCTTGCGTGCAACATTGTAAGTCCTCTTATGGGCAGTTGTATTACACGGGTCCATCCGCGGTCTGTGAAATAGCCGACGTATGTTGCCAAATGGATGGAATAGAAAGCCTTCAGTTACGTTTCGGTGCAGGGTGTGGAGTAGAAAAGAAGTCGTGGGCTTCGCAAAACGTTTCAGAGATAACAGTCATCAGGCGCAACGCGCTACTGAGGAGAGTGAGTCTAGCCAAGAGAAGATCTCCGCTTTTCACACTCACTCAATTCCACTCGATATGGAAGATATCGTCAGGGATTTAGATAAACCAGTCACAGAGGCCGGTATTGCAGCGAAAGCTAGCCTTATTGTACGTGTGGGTGCACTGGATTTATCGTCTGGAACGGGCAGTTTTAGAGTTCGTGAGATGATGCATCGCATAGCGTATCCTCTTGGAGTTCATGTGCGCGCAGATGTCAATCTCACTGATATCGAGGCCACTTGCACAGACGGCAAAGATCGCATCACCGAAGTGGTTGACCTTCCCACCACCGGTGTCAATACCGAACGCATTTGGCTCTTAGAGCATTTTGCTGATTGGTTTAGCGTCAGTTGCGGCCTCAGCAGTGTGTATCATCATGAGGCAGCGATTTCGAAAGCTTTAGTAAATAAGCTCGGCACACCTGCAGCAGCATTATCAGCGTTACGGGCACTTGGCAGAGTGAAGCAGGTTATCTCCCAAAAGAAGGACGAGGATGGTAAGTTCCAAGGTCTGACTGTGCGAAAGGCTCACGCAAGGTTAGACGTGATCGAGAAACGTAAGCCCCTATATCCAGCATGGTTTGCAGCAATCGGATCTGCAGTGGCATGCGCCGCCTTCGTGTTCCTATTGGGTGGGGGACCTTTCGACATGGCAGGAGCATTCGTTGGTGCTGGAATTGGGCACTTTGTGCGAAGACTCATGTTTGCCAAACATCTCAATCAGTTCTTTGTCACCTTTGTATCAGTGGCAGTTGCAGCTTTGGCATGTGTAGGTATGTTGCGATTTATCGGGATATTCAATCCGATTGCTTTGGCTCATGACACCGCGTATATCGGGGCTATGTTGTTTGTTATTCCAGGCTTTCCACTAGTGACCGGTGGCTTAGATATTGCCAAAATCGATTTCCCCTCTGGATTGCAGCGTTTGACATATGCTCTGTCAATTATCTTGATGGCGACTTTTGCAGGCTGGGCTGTTGCACGTGCGGTTTCACTTAATCCACAAGGATTTGAACCTTTGGGGCTTGATCCTTTGGTTAATGGTTTATTGAGATTTGCTGCTGCATTTGCCGGAGTATGGGGATTCTCTGTGCTCTTCAACTCACCTCAACGCATGGCATTCGTTGCAGCAATGATTGGTGCGATTACCGATACCATGCGCCTCGAAATTCAAGATTTACTGAATGTGCCACCTGAAGCCGCGGCCTTTTTTGGTGCTTTCGCTGCAGGACTGTTGGCAACAGCTTGGCGCTCTTCAGTACGCAAAGGTTGGCTACCCTCGTACTTGGGATACCCTCGAATCTGCCTGACTGTTCCGTCCATAGTCATCATGGTTCCAGGGCTGTATATGTATCGGGCAATGTTCTATTTAGGGCAGTTCTCAACGTTGAATGCCCTTGATTGGGCCTTCCGAGCCTTCATGGTAATTATCTGTTTACCGGTCGGTCTCGCAATGGCACGTGTAGTCACTGATAAATCGTGGCGTTACGACGTGTAATTGCTCTTCGTAGAAATCAACCTAGAACTGTGCATGAAGGCACGCTAACAGCCACAAAACAAGGCTGCAACGTGCTCCCATGCACAGTTCCGGTTCTGACACAAGTGGAATAGTATTCATCACAGATTTTAACTCTGTGCTTTCGTTCGCCTCAGTACTTCATGCCCATCGCAGCACGAACCTCATCCAGTGTCTCTTCAGCAATGGCATTGGCACGTGCGTTGCCATCACGCAGCACATCGCGCACAGCATCCATGTCTTTGGCCAGCTCAGCACGGCGCTCGCGGTGTGGCGCTAGGAATTCATTGACAGCTTTGGTAACAAACTTCTTCAGTGCGCCCGCACCTGATTCGCCGATTTCCTCAGCGATTTCTTGTGGATCACGACCGGTGACCAGTCCTGCTGTGGTGAGCAACGCAGAAACTTGTGGGCGGTTGATGGGGTCGAAAGTGATTCGACGTTCGGAATCCGTTGGAGACTTTTTGATGAGCTTAGTGGTCTCCTCGGCAGCAGCCCCGAGCATGATGGAGTTGCCATAAGATTTACTCATTTTGCGACCGTCAAGACCAGGAATCTCTGGTGCATCAGAAAGTATCGCCGCTGGTTCAGGGAAGATGGGGTGCTTGGGGGCGTAACGTTCGTTGAAACGCCGTGCGATGGTGCGTGTGATTTCTACGTGTGGCAGATTATCTTTACCAATCGGCACCACGTTTGCCTTGCAGAACAAAATGTCGCATGCCTGATGCACAGGGTATGTGAGCAGCAAACCTGTGAGGGCGTGACCGCTAGCTTCCATCTCGGATTTCACAGTCGGATTGCGGTGCAGTTCGGCCTCAGTCACCAGTGACAAGAAGGGGAGCAACAATTGATTTTCCGCAGGAACTGCAGAATGCGTGTAGATCATGGTTTTTGTTGGGTCAATGCCTGCAGCCAGATAGTCGAGCACTAGATTCAACACGTTATCGCCAATATGTGCCGTAGTATCTCGATCAGTGATGACTTGATAGTCAGCGATGATGATATTGGTGTGCACTCCACGCTCTTGCATTTGCACACGGCCGAGCAAAGAACCGAAGTAGTGCCCGAGGTGCAATTTGCCGGTCGGTCGATCTCCGGTAAGCATCGTATAGTTACCGGGAGCTTGTTCAAGTTTGCTTAGGGTGGTGTCGGAGAGTTTTTTTGCTGTAAGGAAGCTTGCGCTTACTTCATTGCCTGCCGCTGTCAGCTGCCGTTCATCCGTCATTCTGTAATCCCTTGAGTATGTGTGCAAAAAGCTGCATAAAGAGTCGAAATCTTGCTTTTATCGTAAAAGTCTCAGCAGACAAGACAACAGGTGGTAACCTCTAATATGATGCAAATTTAGAACCGTATTGCCTATTGCTTGGGCACTTGACTGGCGAAGGGGGTCAGATGGGCCGCGGACGTCAGAAGGCTAAACAGACGAAAATAGCCCGTAAGCTCAAATATCTGACAACTGATACCGACTATGACGAACTCGCAAAAGAATTGAGCAGCCAAGAAGCTTCCGATGAACAGGAATCTTCGACTGTGGGAGATGAGTTCGGCCAAGTCGAATCAGTGAGCTCACAAGAAGGAACCGATAATTCGATTCCTGGAGCAGACGATGATTTGGATGACTATGCCAAATGGGCCGCTCAAGCGGCTGCAAAGGCTACAGCTTCGGAAATTCCTTCAGCACCGGTAGCGCGACGTCGTCACATACCGATACCTGTTCCTAGCGCGCTGAAACCAAAGTTGGAGAAGCATAAAGTCAACTCCACAGTGAACGATTCTGTTGCTTCCAGTGAGGACAGCAGCATTAAGTCGAAGCCGGCGCGAGCTGCTGCAGGTGCTGCTCGGTTGGATAACCCTGATCCTGGGGTCAATGCTGCGCAGAAGGTTACTGTGAAGAAAACAGCTGCCGCGAAGAAGCCAGCCACTAAAAAGACCACCACGAGAAAGCCAGCTGCTAAAACCGCTGCTAAGTCGTCAACAACTAGCTCTGCAAAGACGACGGTGAAGGCCAAAGCGAGAAGCACAGCCAAAAGTGCAGCGAGCAAGACTGCAACTCCTAAGAAGACAGCTGTATCTTCTTCAACGAGGTCTTCTGCTGCCAAGAAGACGGCTCCAAGGCGTAAAACGACCACTGAAAAAGACGCAGATTGAGATAACTGCTCCATAAGTGCAGTTGCTGAGAGTAATGCTAGCCACAGAATTGCACTTATGGAGCAGTTATTGTCGTTTTGAGACTTACAGCAATGGCAATAGGCGGCTGAGGTCGTCTCGCTCACCGATAGCGGTGATTCTGCCTGCTTGCCGTTCAAATTCCCAGCTAGTGATTCCGCAAGCGACGCGCAGCCAGACATCGGGATCTAACTCGATGGTGTCGGGAGGCGTGAGATTATGTGGATCCGAGCTTGGTCCGTCGAGAATCTTGACAGCTGACCAAGGTGCCACACGAACTTCCACGGCACCCCCTGGTGCGCGTAATGACAGCAGGTACAGAGAATATCGCACAGCCATCGCATAGTCTCGGCGAGGCAGATCAATATGATCGATTGTGTTACCGGCTGCTTTGTTGGCCAATGCAAGGTTATTCCACTGTTCGAGGGCTAACCTCCCAGTTTCAATATCTTGTTCTCTGATGACACTCATAAGCCTATTCTTGCTCGAAAGCTGGTCATAGAGAACGGTCTGCTGAGAAGCAGCAGTTTGAAGATAACCTGATGTTCATGTTGTCGTGCCTGACTTAGCTAATAAAAGCGGGCATAATGATAAGCACGATTCGATCAGGAAAGAGGATTCTTCATGACTGAAGTTACTGCACCGAAAGCGTCGCTATCGGGTTCGGAGTTTGCTTACGAAATTCAGAACAAATTGAAATACCAGCAAGGAGTTGATATTTCTACTGCTTCGCCATCTGATATATATGTCGCTGTAGCAAGTGTGGTGCGTGATCATCTGGTTGACTCTTGGTCGCAGACTCGCGCAGATATGTTGCAGGGCAGCACAAAGGCTGTTGGTTATCTCAGCGCAGAGTTTCTGATTGGTAAGCAACTGTCAAATGCATTGCTGAATGTTGGATTGAATGAGCAATTTTCCCAGGCTGCGAAGGAGCTCGGATTTTCTGAAGACGAGATACTAGCTGCTGAACCAGAGCCTGGGCTAGGCAATGGCGGTCTAGGACGCCTCGCTGCATGTTATGTAGATTCTTTGGCATCGTTAGGTGTGCCAGCCTTTGGTTATGGAATTCGCTATCGTTATGGCATTTTCCGTCAAGAATTTGATGATGAGGGCCGACAAGTTGAAAAGTCGGATTATTGGCTGACACAGGAAGAACCTTGGGGCCATATTGATTATCACCGCTCCCAGAAGGTGGGCTTCGGTGGACAAGTTGAGAATGTGGATGGCGCCAAGGTATGGAAGCCGGCTTGGTCAGTGCGTGCGGTACCTGTTGACTATATGGTTCCAGGCTATGAATCAGGCAGAGTTAACACTTTGCGTTTATGGGAATCACGGTCATACGATGAATTTGATCTAGCAGCATTCAATCGTTCAGACTATATGGGTGCTGTGATACCTCAGGTTGAAGCCGAAAATATCACCAAAATTCTGTATCCAGAAGATTCCACTCCACAGGGCAAGCGCCTTCGTTTGGAACAGCAGTATTTCTTCGTCGCAGCCTCAATCCACGACGCCATTGCAACGTTTTATCCTGGTCAGGATCATCCTGATCTGCGGAGTTTCCCTCAAAAGATTTGCTTCCAGTTAAACGATACCCATCCGGTCATTGGCATCCCTGAATTGATGCGCGTGCTTCTCGATGAGTATGGCTATGACTGGGATACAGCCTGGGATATCACTACCAAGACCTTTAATTACACCTGCCATACCTTGTTGCCCGAAGCGCTTGAGGTGTGGTCTGCAGAGTTGATAGGCGAGCTGCTACCAAGACATTTGCAGATTATTGATCGTATCGATGCACAATTCGTGAAGGATTTGGAGACGAAAGGTGTTGAGGGCGAGACAATCGACCGTATGCGTATCCTGACTCGCGATGACAATCCGCAAGTACGTATGGCGTTCTTAGCGACAGTCGGTGGTTCGCATGTCAACGGTGTTGCAGAGCTTCATTCTCAGCTGCTGCGCGATGTTACGTTGAAAGATTTTAGCGATGTGTTCCCTGAGCGTTTCACTAATGTGACCAATGGTGTGACACCCCGACGCTTTGTACGCTTAGCGAATCCACGGTTGTCTGATCTCATTACCGAAGGTTTGGGTAGTGATAATTGGATGGCTGATCTGGAACAGCTGCAGGGCCTTGTACCACTGGCCGATGATGCCTCTTTCGTTGAGCGTTTTGCAGAGGTGAAAAAAGCGAATAAACGAGACTTCGCCGACTTTGCTGCTGCGCGATATGGTTTCACTGTCGATCCAAATACCATGTTTGACTCGATGGTTAAGCGTTTACACGAATACAAGCGTCAGTCGTTGAAAATTCTTGCAGTCATAGCCCAGTACGCGGCAATTAAAGACGGCACAGCTGATAATTTGCTGCCTAGAACTGTGTTCTTTGGTGCGAAGGCAGCGCCTGGCTATGCAATGGCAAAACTTACTATCCGCCTTATTAATAACGTTGCACGAGTGATTGATCAGGACCCTGATGTTGCTGGCCGCCTCCAGGTGCGTTTCCCCGAGAACTACAACATTGAGTTGGCAGAACATCTTATCCCCGCAACTGACTTGGATGAACAGATTTCTCAGGCCGGTAAGGAAGCCTCAGGCACCGGCAATATGAAGTTTGCACTGAATGGCGCTTTGACAGTGGGCACTTTGGATGGTGCGAATGTTGAAATTCGTGAGCGTGTAGGAGCTGACAACTTCTTCCTCTTTGGTCTTGAAGTTGAGGATGTAGATCGTCTCTATGCGGAACACTACAACCCCCTGTCTTATGTTCAGGCAGATCCGAGACTCAAGAAAGCTATTGATATGGTCGCAGGCGGGACCTTCTCGAATGGTGATAGAGATGTTTACGCATCTCTTGTTTCAGACTGGTTGACGAAAGACTACTTCATGGCAATGGCTGATTTCACCGCTTATATGGATATTCAGCAAGAGATTGAAGATGCATATCGCGACCAGAAGAAGTGGAACCGTAGCGCAATTCTCAATGTGGCAAACAGCGGTTACTTTAGCTCTGACCGATCAATCAAGGATTACCTCGATCGCATCTGGCACACTGCTCCCATGCCGCAAGTTCGCTAAGCCAGTGCTGAACTACTGAGCCTGCGTACAGCTCACTTGGCTGTCCGCAGGCTCGGGGAGTGCTCTTCATCAACGAACGCTATAACAATACGAAGCAGCTCTGCTGTTGAATATGCAATACATCGATATTCAACAGCAGAGCTGCTTCGTATAAAACTATTGACCGGCAAGAGGGCTATAAACTATTAGCCCTTCGTAAGCAGGCTTTCAGAGTTACTTCTCGTCAGTGCTTTCTTCAGCTGCATTATCAGCTTCGGACTCTTCTCCGTCTGTGGCTTCTTCAGCGGATTCATCCGTGGTCTCGTCAGAATCGCTTTGTGCTTCTGACTTCTCGGCAATACCTAAATCAACAGGGGACGAGCTGTTCTCCCAAGGCTCTTCCCAAGGGTCGTAGTCTGGGTTCTGTTGCTTGTAAATATACAGCCCAACTACTCCTGCAAGCAGCGCGCCGAACAGCAACGCGAAAAACTTCCAGCCGTTCGAAGACTTGTTCTTCATGTTGGCTCCTTCCACCGTGTTAAGGCGACCTGCCCATCCAAGCCACCGCTATTCACTATCATAATTCTCATTTTGTGGCGATTGCGTGTAAATTGCTTGTGGAAAGTCCTGAATATCTCCAGATAGCGAGCTTAATTTCCGGAATTCAACTGTCGAGCTTCGATAGAGTGGAAGACATGAACAACACTTTCAATCGTGGTGGTTTTGGTTTTGCTTCGGGCCCATCGCTTAAAACACTGTTTTCGCGCAGACGAATTGCTTCATCTTGGCGCAATGGCGGAGCCGTAATCACTGGCGGAATTATCGTCATTTGTGTACTGGTTTGGCTCGTTGAAGTTGTGCTGAGTTTGCTAGCGCCGAGTGTTTTCAATGCTGTGCTCAGTGAGACAGTGTTCATTCCTGTCTACGCTTTTTCCCGCCCGTGGATTTTCCTCTCGGCCATGTTCCTCCATGCTACGAATCTTTTGCACATCCTCTTTAACATGCTGACTCTCTGGTCTATCGGACCTGTACTGGAAAAGATGATGGGGCATTGGCGTTTTCTCGCGTTATACCTCTTAGCAGGCATCGGAGGAGGTGTTGGCATGATGGTCTGGGGTGTCTTGTCAGCCAATGACCAAGGCTGGATAACGGCGTCTTATGGTGCTTCTGGAGCGTTGTTTGGCCTTTTTGCCTCTGTACTCATCGTGTTTCGACGTATCGGAGTTGATATTCGGTCCATGAGTGTGTGGATTGGTATCAACTTTTTGATGCCATTCGTTATCAAGGGGATTGCCTGGCAAGCCCATGTTGGTGGATTCATTACCGGAGCTTTGTTGACCTGGCTGTTGGTTTCGGGAGTTCCTGCGCTGAGGAAGCGGAGTTTTGCACAACGAATGTGGATATATGGTTCTGTGGTCGCGGCACTCTTACTAGCTATCGCCTTGCTCTGCAATACCCAGAATCCCTTGCAATCGTTGCTCTAGCACACTTTCGACCTCGGGGTATTCGACGGGGTCGAAAGTTAAATTACACGCGTGTAATCTATCCACACTTTGTGCACAACGATGTGGATAAGTACCCACTTCATTGGGGATAACTTGTCGTTGTGCATAGTGCATCGATCGTGGGCAACGTTATCTCCACCACATGGTCATAATGAAACCAACCATGACGAGTCCGAAACCGATTGCTAAGTTCCAGGCGTCGATGTTGGGGATAGGGTATTTTCCGGTCAGGTAGTATGTTGCACACCAAATCAGACCCAAAATCATAAAAGCGCAAAATACTGGAACAAACCAGCCAGGATTTGCTTTTGTGCCTTTAATAGATTCTTCGACACGTTTGGTGTTGTCATCCTGTCGCTGAATCATTCGTTTCATCTGTGGGGTGAGTGCAGACTTGTCAACAGTGGAATTTAATACTGCTTCGACCTTGTCAATCGATACGCCGTATGTTTCATCAGTTGATGCGTCTTCTTGGATTTCGCTCTCAGTATCGTATTTTTCCGATGACTTGGTTGCTAAATCTGCCCCGGACTCGTTGCCCTGCTTAGATTCCTGCGCTTGCGCGTCGGTTTCGTGCAGCTCTTGCTCAGCCATGGGTGTGTTCTCCTTCGATAGGCTATAAGTCATAGTAATGGTTAGACTCGAAACCGACCACATCGGTAGTCGAGAAAGGGTGTTCATGACTCGGCGTAACGAACGTCATAGACCACGGCACAGTAGGGCCGGACTATTTTGTGTTGCCCTAATAATGGCATTAGCAGGTTTTTTGCTGGTTACTAACTTGCGTGTGAACCGAACCGTGACGGTGACTTCAGATACGGCGGGACTCGTGGCAGAGCGAGAGCAGCTAGTCACCAAGCTCAGTGCGCAGATTACAAATCTCAGTGAGCAAATCAATACGCTTAAGGATCTCACCAGTTCTACAAGCTCTACCAGTGATACCGAAGACGCAGGCTCCGGCACGGTGCTGCCCGCAGTTGAAGGTCCTGGATTGACTGTGACGCTCGATGATTCCCCGCTCTGGGAGCAGCAGGTTGATCAGTCGGGGTCTTCCGCAACGATTAACGACTACGTAGTGCACCAACAAGATATTGAGAGTGTTGTTAATGCACTGTGGGCTGGTGGCGCTGAATCTATGCAGATTCAAGGTCAGCGCGTGCTGCCAACAACTGCTGTACGTTGCGTAGGCAATGTTTTGCTCCTACAGGGAAAGAAATATTCCCCACCCTACAAAATTTCTGCAATTGGCCCAACTGACCAGATGACGACCGCTCTCGATAATTCCAAAGCGATACAGATTTACAAAGGATATGTCAAAACGATAGGTTTGGGATGGTCTGTGGAGACTTCAGATAATTTGCAATTTGCGAAAACCACAGCAGTGTTGCAACCGCTACACTATGCGACCGAATACAAGAAAGACTGAGCTCAAATGGCGCGTCATGCACGTACACGTAGAAGACAGTCTGTAGCCACTAAACGTAGTGCTGTGTTTAGTGTGTTAGGCATTTTAGGTGAAATATTACTCACACTAGCTGCTGTCTGTGCTTTATATATTGTTTGGCAGTTGTGGTGGACAGGTGTTGAATCTTCGCAGAGCCAGCTGCAGCAGCGCCAATCGGTATCTTGGTCAGCACCTGCCAGCAAAAACGGCTCTGTTTCTATTGCGAGTGCTCAGGCTGGTGATCCACCAGTACAACCAAGCAGCGCCAACGAGGGAGATCTCGTTGGCGAATTATATGTGCCGCGTTTTGGTTCTGCGTGGCAGCGCAACATAGTCGAAGGAACATCCAACGAACAACTCGCCAAACATGGTCTGGGGCATTATCACGAGACACAGATGCCAGGGCAATTAGGCAATTTTGCTGTGGCGGGGCATCGTTCGGGATATGGCGAGCCACTGGCCCATGTGGATGAGTTACAAGAGGGTGACGCCATTGTGGTTCGTACCAAAGATTACTGGTACGTCTATCACTACACGAGTCATACAATTGTGCTTCCAAACCAAACTGATGTTGTTGCTGCGAATCCTGAAAATCCTTCTGCTTCAGCAACAAAACGGATGATCACGCTGACGACTTGCGAGCCTCGATATACTTCTGCAACTCATCGCTGGATTAGTTGGGGAGAATTTGATTACTGGGCCAAGGTTTCAGACGGAGTTCCGAAAGAAATTGCGGGATCAACGTCGTCGGCGGCAGCAACTTTCTCAAGTGATACCAACCCATCTGTGCTAGATCGTCTGACCTCGTTGGCGCCGGTGGTTATGTGGCTTCTCATCGCCTATCTGGTGATTTCTTTGGCGGCGATAATCGCTTGGAGATATCCGGTTTTGCGCGATATACGTAATGGAGTGCGGCCACGTCCTGAAGTAAGCATGTATGGCTGGCTTACCCGCCACCAACCTGGCATCAGAGTTGTTCGCCTGCTGCTAATGCTGTTGCTAGTCTTAGCTGCCACTGCAGCGCTCTTCCAGTGGGTCTTCCCGTGGTTGGCTACCAACGTGCCATATCTGCAGTTGATGTCTAATTATGTCTCAGTGGAGTAGCATCTCGTATCGCTTTCGTTATGACACATTGATGGCGGAAATGCGCGATAATGTGACAAGAAGCTGCCGCAGTGAAAGCTGTGGCACAGTAAAGAACATCGCAATATAGTTCGGGGAGTGGCATGACGGATAGCGCGAAGATATTGGTTATCGACAACTATGATTCGTTTGTATATACCATCGTGGGTTATTTGAAAACCTTAGGGGCAACAGTCACAGTTGTGCGTAACGATGCTATTGCTAGCGATAATCCTGAGTTGCTTGCTGATGTTGATGGTGTGTTAATTTCTCCTGGTCCAGGAGCTCCTGCAGATTCAGGCGTGAGTGAAGGCATGATCAGATTGTGCGCGCAAACGAAGACTCCAATGTTTGGCGTATGCCTAGGATTGCAAGCGCTTGCGGAAGTATACGGTTGCACGGTGGACCACGCTCCGACAATTATGCACGGCAAAACTAGTGCGGTGGAGCATATCGATGACGAAATATTTGCTGGTATAGCAGATCCGATGATCGCTACTCGTTATCATTCGCTCGCTGTTGAGCCAGCAACGGTTTCAGATGAGCTGGTGGTGACCGCTTGGACGCAAACGGATCGAATTATTCAGGGGCTGAAACATCGAGATTTGCCGCTATACGCAGTGCAATTTCATCCTGAGTCAGTAATGACCGAAGGTGGATATCGCCTTCTTGCCAATTGGCTTCTTGTGTGTGGACAAAGCAACGCTGTAGAGCTTTCTGAGGGGCTGAAACCTAAGGTTGTTAAGCGTTAGCGTTGGCCTCGATGGTGTTCTCGTATCAGAAATCTGTTGTACTCACACCAAGAATTTCTCACACACCAAACTCTGTATCTCAGTAGAACTATTCATGTACGTAAGGCACGAATAGTTCTACTGAACGAGGCAGCGGTCAGTCTGAATCGGTGTACAACGTCACTTCTGTGCCATTGACAGTGACTCTCGTTACCGTATCGGTATCTAGGCTGGTAGTGCTGGACCGCTTGACTGTGTAATTATGCGATTCTAGGTCGGTAGTGGCAGCGCTTTGGGTCATGCCTACAACGCTGCTTGGGCTATACGACGATGAAGGCGCAACAGTTGTCAGTGAAACAGACGCGCTCTTGTCAACAGATGTATTTGCTGCAGGATTCTGCTGAGTAACGGTTGAAGAACCATCTTGCGAACCACTAATGGTACCGAGAGTCAGGGAAGCACTGCTCAGAGCCTTCTTCGCATCGTTAAGAGTCATACCAACCAAGCTAGGAACAGTTACCTGCTCTTTTCCTTTAGAGATATACACAGTAATAGCTGTTCCCTGTTCGACAGATGTGCCAGATCCAGGGTTCGTTCTAGTCACGGAACCGGCAGCAACAGAATCCGAATTTTCCTCGGTAGTGTTGGTATTGAAACCTTGATCGTTCAGAGTTTGTAAGGCTTCTGCCTGTGATTTACCAGCTACATCAGGAACTTTGGTCATTCCGGAGGAAATATATAGCAGCACGCTGCTGCCCTTTGCCAAGGACTGTCCTGCGGCAGGATCTGTGCGTGTTACATGGTCTTTCTCCACGGTTCCACTATCTTCGACCGATGCAGTTGAGCCTACGGTAAATCCTTCGCTTTCTAATTCTTGGCGAGCTTCATCTTGTGATTTACCAGTGACATCAGGGACTTTGACCGATTGCGGACCAGCTGAGAACCAAACGGTAACCGTCGAACCTTTTTCAACCTGATTGCCTGCCTTGGGGCTTTGTTTGGTGAAGGTGCCTTGAGGTTCCGTTGAATTGGTATCTTGCTTTTCTTGAAATACCAGTCCAGCACTTTCAATCTTCTCTTGTGCGCGGGCTGCTGACATTTGTGACGTGATCTCAGGAACCGCAACAGTTTGTGACGAATCAGGTTGGTTGAGATACCAAATGGCACCGATTGCAGCGAGTAGGGCTACAACTCCCAGAATCGACCAGAGGATAATGGCTTTTCGACGTTTGTGTTTTTTATCCGCTGCACGTTGTTCGGTGCGTGAGGCTGTGGCAAGATTCCCGTTTTCTGGAGAGGATTGCATTCCGTTGGGATTGAAGGCTTGCGTTGCGGCAAGTGTTTCTGTCGGAGAGCTCATTGCCACAGTAGTGGCATCTTGCTCTGCATCTTTTCTCGCCTTCATATTAGATAGGTCAGTGAGAGGGTTGAATGCGGCAGCGATTGGCGTGCCACCATTCATGAAGGTCAATACATCATTTTTGAAATCTGCAGCGGTACCGTAGCGGTTTTGGCGGTCTTTTGCCATGGCTTTCGCGCAAATCGAATCCCACATTTTTGGCAAACCTGGGATAAGTGCGCTTGGAGGAGTGGCTACTTCAGAAACATGTTGGTAAGCGATAGCTACCGCAGAATCGCCCTTAAATGGGGGACGTCCTGTAAGCATTTCGTAGAGTACACATCCGGCAGAGTACAAGTCGGAACGCATGTCTACGCTCTCGCCACGAGCTTGTTCTGGGCTTAGATATTGCGCGGTGCCTACTACGCCCTGAGATTGCGTCATAGTAGCTGCGGAATCATCTAGGGCGCGAGCAATACCGAAGTCCATGACCTTGACCATGCCCTGATCGCTAATCATGATGTTGCCTGGCTTGATATCGCGATGGATAATACCCATTCTGTGTGAGTATTCCAGAGCGTTCAGTACGCCCAGCATCACCTGTTCAGCGTCCCGTTGACTGAGCGGACCATTCGATTTGATAATGTCGCGTAGAGTTTGACCCTTCACGTACTCCATCACCAAATAGGGCACGCGCTCATGGTTGCCATTTTCGTCCTCGAGGGTCTCTTCGCCGGAATCGTAGATGGATACGATATTCGGATTATTGAGCTGAGCGACAGAATGAGCTTCACGGCGGAAGCGTGACAAGAAGATCTCATCGTTGGTCAGGTCCGAACGCATAATCTTAATGGCGACTGTGCGCCCCAAGCGTGCGTCCTGAGCGACATGGACTTCAGCCATACCTCCCCGTCCTATGAGTTGACCCAGCTCATAGCGCCCATTCGCCAATGATGAAGGCAACGTGCTGCTCATATCGAATCCTCTCTGCTCAACATCTCTGATTCGGTGTTCAAGTTTTGTACAATTCTGGCGGCTGCGCCCAGATCTGCAGTCGTTAGCTTACGCGAAGACTGCCAAGCAGCTTGTAGCATATTTTGAACGGCATGTGGAGCGCTAACTACACGTCTGGGTAACCGTCGGTTTGGCTCAAGAATGAGCTCGGTGTCGTGAGTTTGCTGATCCAGCAATCTCCGTTCTATTCGAGCCAAAGTTTTTGACACCATCATGGCATCGGGCGGGCGATCTAGAGGATCTTTTGCCAACATTGACATAATGAAAGCCGCTAACTGGACATCTACCGTATCGGGGAGCGGAGGAACTGCTTCATTGACATGTGCTGCCGCAATATCTACCGCAGTGGCACCTGTGAACGGCCTATGGCCGCATAAGCCTTCGTACGCCACTACTCCTAAAGAATATATGTCAGATTGAGGTGTAGCTTTCAAACCCTGTGCTTGTTCGGGTGAGATGTATTGTGCCGTACCTACAACCATGCCATCTTGGGTAATTTGCCCCTGATTGGTTGAGTACGATACGCCAAAATCAGTGATCTTGACCTCTCCCGTGTCTGAGACCATAATATTCGCCGGTTTCACATCCCTATGAATAACTCCATGCGAGTGAGCTACGAAGAGTCCGCGTGCGGTTTGAATCAAAATAGGCAGTAAATCAATGGCATCCATTGACCCGGTATCTTGGAAAATTTCTGCAAGAGACTTGCTAGGAACATATTCCATAATCAAGAATCCGATGCCGTCATGTTCATAATATTCAAACAAGGCCGCAATGTTGGGATGAGCTAGATTGGCGGAATTATGAGCTTCTGCGCGTAACCTACGTAGCTTTGCTTCTTCATTGGTGATATCTCCACGAAGAGCTTTGATAGCCACAGTTCGGTTGAGCTCGATGTCGTAACCCTTCCACACCTCACCCATGCCGCCCTGTGCTAGACGTTGGTCGAGTCGATACCTTCGATGGATGAGTTGGCCCTCGATAAGTTTCATTTGAGCGCCTCCTGCATGATCTTTTTCATAATTGGTCCGGCGGTGAGTACTCCCGCTGATTCCGCGTCACGCACGACCACGGCGACAGCAATTTTGGGATTATCAGCCGGTGCAAAACCAATCATCCAAGCATCTATTGAGGAATTATCACCTGTTTGTGCGGTTCCGCTCTTAGCAGCTACCGTAGCATTTGAGAGTTGCAAATCAGGGGCATCCTTCACCACCATGCTTTTCATCATGCTGGTCAATGCCTTAGCTGTATCAGAAGAGAATGCCTCAGAGTATACCGATGGGCTGGTTTGTGAGATTACACTCAAGTCACTGGAACGCACACGATCAACAATCGTTGGCTGCATTAGCTTTCCGTTATTGGCGACTGCAGCGGCAATCATAGCGTTTTGCAACGGTGTCTCAACGGTGTCACCTTGTCCGATTGAAGCGAGAGCAAGCTTGTCTGCTGTCGCTGTGTCGGGGAAGCTAGAAGCAGTGGCTTTCATAGGTACGCCAGTTGTCGACGTGCCATCCACAGTTATGGATGTGCCAAATCCGAGCTTAGTGGCCTCGTCACTAATAGCTTTATTGCCAAGAGCCACGCCAAGTTGAGCGAATGCAGTATTTGAGGAATACGCCAAGGCATCACTTAAAGAGATTTTGTTATTCGTGCCGTTTGCCGCTGTGGTGGTATTGGTAAGTTGCGTATTAGTACCCGGTAACGTATATGAGCTTCCTGCTGGGAGTTGAGTGTCTTCTTTGTACTTGCCCGATTCAAGAGCGGCTGCTGCAACCACAACTTTGAAGGTTGATCCTGGCGGATAGTGCTCGGATGTAGCGCGGTTGAGCATGGGGTTATTGGAATCCTGCACTAGCGATGTATAGGTGGAATTCGCCTTAGTAGAATCATGCACGGCAAGCGTGTTCGGGTCATAGCTTGGCGTGCTGGCCATGGCAAGGATTCGACCACTGCTCGGCTCAATGGCTACCACAGACCCTGATTTGCTACCAAGCAAGGAGTATGCCAGCGACTGTAATTTTGGATTGATGGATGTTTCTATCGAGGCACCGCGATTTTGATTACCAGAAATCAACGATTTGAACTTATTCCACCACAGGCTATCGGATTGCCCGCTAAGGAGTTCATTGCGTGAAGCTTCCACACCCCGATCCGCTCGTGCCGTAATGGAGTAATATCCGGTGACTGGAGCGTATACGGCACCATTGGAGTATTTTCGCTGATATTCCAGAGAATCATTAGAAGGATCGGATTCTGCTAAGACTGTACCGTCCGAAGCAAGAATGGAACCTCGAGGAATACCGAATTCGTGGTATAGAGCGCGACTGTTGCGCGAATCAGCATTAAGCGCACCAGCGCGGAAGGTCATCAATATCGTTGTAGACATACCCAAAATAACGAAGAGGACGATGACCGCGGTGAACAGCTGACGTAAAGACTTATTCATTGTGCCCCTCCTCTAGCGATGCGAGCTGGTGTTGTTGCTGAGTGTTCTTTGGCTACTGGGAATTGTGATGTATTGTCTGGGCTCTCAGATTCGGAGTTTTTGGCTGCCTGCCTGCTTTTTATCTCATGGTCGCGTAACGCTGCCAATGCCTCGTGTTGAAAAGTTTCGGAGGACACTTCGGGATCGGGTCGATTGGCTTGGTTGGAAATAACAATTAATAGTGAAGCAAGTATAGAATTTGCCACCATACTCGAACCGCCCGCTGCCATGAATGGCATCGTCAGACCTGTTAGTGGTATGACCAGCGTGATACCACCGACAACAGTGAACACCTGAAAAGCCATAGTGAAAACCAAACCCGAGGCAAGTAGTTTGCCGAAACCGTCTTTAATTTTCATTGCAGTAATCATTCCTGAAGCAATGAAAATAAGATACAGCATCAACACCACCAGCAAGCCAACCAGACCTAATTCCTCACCAACAGAAGAGTAAATAAAATCTGAGTTCGCCAGAGGAGTGAACCACGGATGTCCCTCGCCTAAACCTGTACCTAGCAAGCCCCCAGTTGCTAAACCGAACACGCCACGAACTAGCTGTCCTGATCCTCCAAATGCTTTGTTGTATTCAGCGTCGCTGAAAGGATGGAGCCATGCATCAACTCTGGCATTAACATGGCTGAACATCACAGTTGCAGCAACTGCGCCAATGACAAAGAACACCGCGCCGAGAAATATCCAGCTGCGGCGGCCGGTTGCAACATACAGCATTGACACGAACATAGCGAAGAACATCAATGAAGTACCAAGGTCGTGTTGAAGAACCAACACACCCATTGAAGCTACCCAGACCACAATAATAGGTCCGAGATCGCGGATTCGAGGCAATCGCACACCGAGGAATTTGCTCCCACCAACAGCAAGCTGGTCACGGTGATCAAAGAGATACGATGCGAAGAAGAATGCAAGGAAGAGTTTTGCGAATTCCCCCGGCTGCAGACTGTGACTACCGATACCAATCCAGATTCGAGCGCCACCAATTTCTCTGCCGATGCCTGGCAACATTGGAGACAGCAGTAAAGCGATGCCGATAACCATGCTGACATAAGAGAAGCGTCTGAGCACACGGTAATCGCGTAAACAGACAATGAGTACACAGCTTAGAATCAAAGCCATCGCAAGCCAAACCAGCTGTCTGGTGGCTACATCTGAGGCCTTACCTAAGGCAGTATTGGCTATATCAATTCTGGCGATCAGCATGATGCCTATTGAGCTCAGTAACAGCACGCAAGGCAGTATGGTTTGACTCGCATAGGGCTGGAAGCGCGCTGCAAGTGCCCACAACAACACAAATAACCCTGCAACCACGAGTAAGAGCACTAGGAACGAGAATGACAGATTTCCTGAAGTTCTACGCAATAACTGGAAAAATCCTATTGCACTAATACCCATAGCAAATAGTAATAATCCAATTTGTCTCAGTCTCACCCGAATGCTCATGATGTCTTCTCCCCGCTTGGTGAAGCGGATCCTGAAGAAGAGGTTGAGGATGAAGCTGACGCGCTCGCTGAAGACGAAGAGTTTTCATCAGAGAGATTACTTGCCTCGCTCTTAATCAAACGAGCATGCTTACGAGCCTCCTGCAGATTCTCCACGCTGATGCCCTCACTGAGTTGTTCTCGCCATGACTTTGGTAAAGAACTTACCGTAATGGTGGTGCGTTCGACCTCATGTGAGAGGTTGAACCCAAAGGCATTCGTGGGCACACCCTGATAGATAGTGACGACGTTATCGCTCTCGCCTAAGTAATATTGCGTTTGGCTCCAACGGTAGGAAGCAAATACCCCAATTGCGACGACTGCTAAGACCACGCCAACGAATGAGGCAAGAATAATTTGTATCCGACGTTTACGAGAACGGTGCTGCTGACGTTGTTCAACATGCTTGTGATGTATGGCTCTGGCGACGGCAGGATCATTGGGATCTGCACTGGCGCTGCCGTCCTTTTTGTGAACAACAGGAATTTCGCCGGTATCAGGAACCTGGCGATCCCCACGGTCTTCGCGTGTGGATGAAGGCTGTGCTGTTCTGACACCTTCTTCTTCACCTTGTTGATGTGAACGTGGTTTGCTGGAATTACCAGAAAGAGCAGCTGCTCGCTGGGCAGGCGAACCATTACCTTCTCGTAGTTTGGGAGCAGTGGTTACGGGCGTACCAACAATATCGGCTATAGGTTCGAGGCTGGCGCTTGCAGCACCGGCGATTATCGGATGTTGATGCGGGATGTCAAAGGCATTAGCGTCCAACGCCAATGTGGCATCTGCTACCACGGCAGTCACGTTGTCAGTACTGCCAGCTTTCAAAGCCATCATTACTAGACGTTGTGCACATTCTTCCTGATCTGAAATGGAAGCTAAGGTTTCCTCTATTGTGGAGCTCTCGAGTACTCCACATAGACCATCAGAGCATAATAGCCAACGATCTGCCGGTTTTGCAGCACGAATAGAAATATCAGGATGCGGATCGATATCGAAATCGCCGAGGACGCGCATTACTACATTGCGTTGCGGATGATTTTTAGCTTCGGCTTCACTAATTCTGCCGGTATTAATCAGGTGCTGAACGTAACTGTGGTCTTGCGTCACGCGAATAATGTGCCCATCACGCAGCAAATATGCACGAGAATCACCTATATGTGCAAGAACCCAATAGCCGCCAACTAACGCCACACTGGTAACGGTTGTGCCCATTCCAGACAGTCTGCGTTCACGTTTTGCTTTCCCCACTATGGCATCATGAGCTGCCATAACTGAGGTTTCCATCATTTCTGCGACATTTTGCACGTCGTTATCAGTATCATCACGCTCAATATGCGCTAGAGACCGTATAGCAATAGTCGATGCGGTGTCGCCCCCTGCATGGCCTCCCATACCGTCGCAGATTGCTACTAAGCGTTCTCCTGCAAATGCAGAATCTTGATTGTTGCTGCGCACATAGCCGACATCTGAGACTGCAGTGGAATAGAGGAAGAGTGAAGGAGCTGACCGGTTATCGTTCATGCCGCGTTACCTCAACTCGAAAGTGGTTGCGCCTATGCGTACAGGAACTCTCGGTTCCAAAACAGTAGGTTCGCTAATGCGCTGGCCATCTACAACTGTACCGTTGGTGCTGTGTAAATCGTGAATAACCCAGCAGCCGCGACTTGAGTCAGGGGCCACACTGGCATGGTGAGATGAGACGAATTCATCATCAAGAACCATAGTGTTTGACGCTGCGCGGCCTAATGTAATCGCCTGATGACCAAGAGGTACTGATACCCCTGCTATAGGTCCGTCAATAACAACCAACAGTGTGGGGCCGGCATCCTGTGCGGAGTGTTGTGAAGAGCTGCTACGAGGTGCCGAATCTTGCGCTGGTACCGACTGTGCAGATACCGATACTGCTTCCCGTGCCGCCTTTTCACGCCTTCTTCGCGCCCGTGAAGGGCGGGGCGAAAAGGCCGTGATTTCCTTGTGTAGTGAACGTATAGCTAGCCATACGAACAGCCACAGTAGGGCTAGAAACCCATACTTCAGGATGGCGAATGTAAGTTCCGTCATACTCTAGACCTTACGCCTATGCAGGACCTACCCCTGCTCCTGCGATGAAGCCCAGTACAGGATACGGGTACGTCCAATGGTGACAGTGTTGCCGTCTAGCAGGGTTGCAGCTGGTACCTGATGACCTTCTACATAGGTGCCATTTGTGGAACCCAAATCGCGGGCAATCACGCCTTTATCAGTGATATCAATCTCAAGATGTCTACGAGAGATGCCTGGATCATCAATGACAATATCGCTATTTGATCCTCTGCCTAACACTGTTTTTGGTGCTGTTAGGAGGTACTGCCTACCGTTAATTTCCAGAACGGGGCAATCTTTAGTCTCGCTTGGTGCAGTTACGGGTGCCGCATTCCCTTGCACAGACTCTGAAGTGAGATGGAAATCACCCTTGCTGAGGTTGAGATCCTCTTCAAAAATTACGACCACGGGCCCGACGAACGCATAGTGCTGGCTTTCGGCATATTTGGTGAGGTTATCAGCCAGCTCATTCGCCAGAGCTTCCGAACCCCACTGCTCAATACGGTCGAAGTCCGGAGTGGACAGCTTGAAGCGATATTCGTTGGGTGCGACTGTGCGGTCACGACCCATAGGCATCGCCTGTGCGTCGATTTCGCGCTCAAGTGCGCTGGACAGATCGACAGGCTGAAGATCCTTTGAGCCGAACTTTGAGAATACGCCGTTTACGGCACTTTCAACGCTTTTCTCAAAACGGTCGAGAACGCTCATAGTCATCCCTTTCTTTATACTCACATCATCCTACGCAGTGCGCTCGTTTGGTATCGCTGGGGGAGGCAATACTTGCAAAGTCTTCAAGCGATGTCGCTCTCTGACCGTTTCATACATAGTGCTAGCGTGAGTTACATGGGCGAATCCAAGCATACCGTGAGTAATGATGTGATATCTGATTTTCCGAAAAAGCGTGCCAGAACGCTACGTTTTAGCCTCGGAGCACCCCGATCTGCACAGGTGATCGGCGACGGGAGCAGAGCACTGTTTCTGCGTTCTGACGGACCAGAAGATTTGAGTACCAGTTTGTGGCTCAGCGTGTTTGACAATCAGGGAAACCATGAGGAACGTGTAGTAGCAGACCCACGGGCATTACTTATTGGTGATCAGCGTGAAGAAATTCCAGCAGAAGAACGTGCACGGCGCGAGCGCGCACGCGAAGGTGCTAAAGGCATTGTGTCGTTCAGCGTAGATGACGCTGGTGATACCGTTGTGTTCCCCCTTGACGGGCGTCTATGGCTGAGTGAGTTAAATAGTGAAAGCGGCGAAATACAGACTCGTGAAGTGCCTCTGACAGGTGAATCAAAGCAGAGCACAGCGGATTTGAGGCCAGTACTCAATCCGAGAATCAGTCCTGACGGTTCCCAAATCGCCTATAGCACAGGCACCAAAATGGTTGTGGTGTCTTCGCAGAGAATCAGCGATGCGCAAGTGGTGCTGGATGTAGACCCTACGGCATATCCAGATACGACTATTGGCCTAGCAGAATTCGTAGCCGGTGAAGAAATGGACCGCTATGACGGTTTTTGGTGGTCTCCTGATTCTGATGCCATGTTGGTTGAACGAGCTGATGAATCTCAAGAAACAGTCTGGTATATCAGTGATCCGGCGAATCCTGATCGCCCTGCTGTAGGTCGCAGGTACCCACGCGCACTCACTAATAATGCGGAAGTCGACCTCATCGCTGTACATTTCGATACGCATACTGATAACGGCGGCATCGTGGTCCAATCGCGTGCAACAGTGCAATGGGATCACAAGGAATTCGAATATTTAGCTGCTGTAAATTGGCAGAAAGGCAATAATCCGCTCATATTAGTTCAGAATCGACTGCAAAATAAAGAACAGATTCTGACAATACCTTTCTCCTCCTCGGAGTCATTAGAAGCGCAACAGATTCCACAGAAGAATTCTGATAAAGCGATGCAACACATTGATGCTGAGCTTCTTCAGCAGCATAGTAATGATGCGTGGATTGATTTGTTCGGTGGTTGCCCCTGTAAAACGTCGGACGGCCGGGTAATTTCAGCTGTGTCTGACCAGCATAGTGACACTAATCGTCTTGAAATCAATGGTAAAGCTTTCTCTCCTGAAGGGTTGCAGCTGCGTGAGTTGATTGATGTCGATGATTCCGGTGTGCTTGCTGTGGTATCGCGAGATCCGCGAAGTTTCGATGTGGTAATCCTCGGCTTTGACGGTTCCGTGCGAACGCTTAACGATCATCCAGGTGTGTGGACAGCCTCACGCAAGGGTTCTGGTTTAGTAATTAGCGGTAGAGATATGGACTCTGCTCACAGTCAAATGACCCATTCTTGGGTTGTCGGAGACCAAGTGTGGCAAGCAAGTATTGAAAACAATGCTGCTGAGGTCGGTTTCGTACCTCGAGTGCAGTTTGTGGAACTTGGTGAGAATCACTTACAAGCCGCTATTATCAGGCCTTCCCAAGGTAGTCCATATGAGCATGCGCAAAGCCTTCCAGTGCTGCTTAAACCCTATGGAGGACCAGGATTTCAACAGGTGACATCGAATCAAGCCATGTATTGGGAATCGCAGTGGTGGGCAGATCAGGGCTTCATTGTGTTGACTGCCGACGGACATGGAACAACAGGGCGTGGGCCTGCATGGGATCGCGCAATTTTCAAAGATATGGCAGCGGTAACGCTCCGTGACCAGATTGACGCACTGCATGCCTTGCCAGAGTTTGCTCAGGAAGCAGATCTACAACACGTAGCCATGATTGGCTGGTCATACGGTGGTTTTCTTTCGGCGCTCGCAGTACTCAGAGCACCAGATTCAGTGCATGCTGCGTGTGCAGGAGCTCCCCCAACGGACTGGACGCTGTATGACACTCATTACACCGAGCGCTATCTGGGTCTTGACCCTGACATCTATAAGGCCAATGGACTGCTAGACGACGCTGCTGGATTACGGCGTCCACTCATGCTCATTCATGGATTTGCTGACGATAATGTATCGGTGGCAAATACGCTTCGCCTCTCGCAAGCATTGCTCGCTGCGGGCAAAGATCATGTGGTATTGTCGCTCAATGGGATCACGCATATGACTAATGATGAGACCGTGGCGGAAAATCTGCTTATTGCACAGCGCGATTTCCTGTATCAGGCGTTAAACTGTGCTCCTGCATCATCTGAAAAGTAACTTATGCTGTCGCGTGAAAAGCAATCGAGGGAGGCTTATGCGAGTCGTTTCGTCAGGGTCTCCCAGATGCGAATGCGGTGACGGCAGAGGCTTATACGAAATAACAGGTAGCAGCTTTGGGCTTAAGCAGACTCAGGATAAGGAGGCGTAAGCGTGAAGACAGTGTTTTGTATCTTCATTCGTGACGCCGTCCGGCTGCTACGCAACCCTGTGGCTGTGGTAATAACTCTAGGCGTTATTATTATTCCTTCGCTGTACGCGTGGTTCAACATCATTGCTAATTGGGACCCGTACTCCAACACCAGCAACATCAAGGTTGCTGTGGCCAATGCGGATCAGGGATATGACTCTGATCTCGCTGGACAGCTCAATGTTGGCAAGCAGGTGGTCGATAATCTTGAAAACAACCATGATTTAGGTTGGACCTTCGTCAGTCGCGATGATGCAATTACAGGCGTAGATTCTGGTGAATATTATGCAGCAATCGTGATTCCCAAGAATTTTAGCCGTAGCCTGATTAACTCTATTGATGGCAGCTCATCGCGAGCATCGTTGCAATATTATGTGAATGAGAAGAAGAATGCTGTTGCTCCCAAAGTTACAGACTCCGGTGCCAGCGCAATCGAAGAGCAAATAGATTCCACATTTGTTTCGACGGTCAGCAATGTTGTGGTCAAACATATAGTGAATGCCGCAGGAGTGATTGATTCTTCGAAACACAGTGCAACGGCATCCGTAGCTGCTGATCTCAACGACGCAATAGACAACATTAATCATGTGCAAACGACGCTCTCTGCTGTGTCAGGAACTATGCAACAAGCAGAACAAGATATTCGTACTGCTCAGCAACATACCGACAAACTCGTATCACAGATAGCCACTGCGCAGCAAACGCTAGAAGATACACAGGCTGTACTACAACAAAGCAGGAGTAGCTCGCTGGTATTTGCTAATTCCCTGCTTACAGGACTCAGCAAGGGGTCAACAGGACTATCTGGGATCGCTGTAGATGCGAACGCACTGTCAGGAACTGTGGTGGGCAGTTTCAATGATGCTGCTCGAGCAACCGATCGGGTGAATAGTGCGATAGGAAGTGTTATCGATGCTAATGATCAAGCGATTACTAAGCTCCAAACATCCTTGGATGAATCTGGACTCGATTCTCAAGACGAATTATATAAGCAGATAGAAGCGCAGATTCAGCAGTTGCGTGATGCTAATACTACGCAACAGCAACAGTTAGATGCTTTTAGGAACTCATCGTCAACAATCATCAATTCAGGAAAATCAGCAGCTACCAGCCTTAGTGCTGCGGTTTCTACTTCAACGAATAGTGGCATTGCTGCGCTCGACACTGCAAGCACCACTCTATCTGGGACGGTTATACCCGGACTGCTCAATGGTATGGATAACTTCTCGGCCATGACGGGCACGCTGTCGGGCACGCTCACTGCTCTGTCTTCCACGGTGTCTCAATCCAAAGCCTTGATGGGTCAGCTCATCAGCACCTTCAATGAGACCAGATCGACAATGGCCTCAACCGATGCAGCACTGTCATCGGTAACAACTGGATTAATCTCAGTGCGGGATGACATTGCTGCATTGAACAGCTCAGCGTTAATACAAAAAATGTCGAGTTTGCTTAACTTGGATGCAGCTAGCATCGGAGAATTCATGGCTTCTCCTGTGTCGTTGAAAACCACTGTGGTGTATCCGATCAACAATTATGGTTCTGCGGTCACACCGTTTTACACGAATCTGGCTCTATGGGTTGGCGGATTTGTCATCATTGCTATATACAAGCTTGAAGTTGATCGAGAAGGCCTCGATAAGATGAATGCAGCGCAAGCTTACCTTGGTCGAGGGCTGCTACTCACACTGATCGGCATATTGCAGTCGGTGATTGTGACAGTGGGGGATTTGGTTATCGGAGTGCAAAATGACCATCCAGTGCTTTTCGTACTTGCTGGCACATTTATCTCGCTGGTGTACGTGAATATTATTTATGCTTTGGCATCAGCTCTCAGACACATTGGGAAAGCCATTGCTGTTATTGTGCTCATTCTGCAGATTCCGGGTTCATCGGGTATGTATCCGATTGAGCTCATGCCGCAATTCTTCCGCAATCTCAGCCCGTGGTTACCATTCACCTATGGCATTAATGCGATGAGGGAGACCATTGGCGGCATGTATCACAGCCATTACTGGGGCAATATGCTCGCTATCTTCTGGTACTTACCCTTAGCATTACTCATAGGTATCGTTGGTCGCAAAATGTTGGTAAACCTTAACGCCGTGTTTGATCGAAGGCTTGCCGCCACTGATTTGCTCATTACTGAACAAAGTCATGCAGAGCGTGATTCGATAGGCATGCGTTCTCTGCTGCAGGTCTTTGGCAATACTCAGGAGTACCGCAAGACCATTGTTCACCGAGCTCACCGTTTCCTATCGTTATACCCAAGATTGGTTCGTACTGGTTTGGTGATGGTGGTGGTTTTGCCGCTAGTATTTCTGGTGCTGCTGTTCAGCGTCGAAGCAAAAATTGTGATGCTAATTTTGTGGATTGTATCTATTATCCTGATTGATTTTTATCTTATTGTTGTGGAATATATGCGAGACAGTTTCGCGAAGCAACTGGATTACAGCACTCAGACTGCACATGATTCGACTCAGCAGCGGGGCATCACAGCATGAACAATATTTGGAGAATTTACACCCGAGATTTGCGCAACCTGACCAAAAATGTGATAGGCGTTATCGTTCTTATCGGTCTGATTGTGGTGCCTGCTCTCTACGCCTGGTTCAATATTGCTGCCAGCTGGAACCCATATGACAATACCAAGTCGTTAAAGGTTGCTGTCGCCAATCAAGATACAGGTTATAAATCAGATCTGATGCCGATTCGTGTCAACGTTGGAGAAACTGTAATCAACAAATTACGAGCCAATGATTCCTTGGACTGGCAGTTTACCAACAGAGAGGAAGCGATGGATGGCGTGTCCTCTGGTGAGTATTACGCGGCCATTATCATTCCTAAGCAATTTAGTGCCGACATGATGACTCTGTTTTCGTCCGAAGTTACTCACGCTAAATTGGAATATGTTATCAATGAAAAAACGAATGCTATAGCGCCACATATCACAGGTAAAGGCGCAGACACGTTGACTACAACTATCGATCAGAGCTTTGCGAAAACCATTGGCACAGTTGGTTTGGATATTGCTTCTAGCCTATTGAAATATGCTCAAAGTCCTGAAATGAAGCAATATGTGACCACGGCAACAGGACACGTCGGCGATTTGGCTAGCCAACTCCATACGGCGAGTGAGCAGCTGCGCGCATATTCCAGTTTGTTGCAATCGTCGCAAACCATAATTACCTCTACCAACAGTTTGTTGCTTCAAAGTACAAAGAGTGCCGATGGTGCGACAGCTGCTCTTAAGCAGGGCTCTGCTGGCATGAATTCATTTGAAAGCACGCTCAACGCCAGTAGCAATTCGCTGAGTGCTGCACTTGGACAAGCCAGTAAAGCATACGACCAGATATCTGCTCAAATCGATCAAGCTCTCTCTGCTGTGGGAGAGCAATCCACTGCTGCAGCTGGGCAGATGACTGCATTACAGAAGAAGGTGAATACAAACGCAGATGGTTTTAAGGATCTTGCCGATAAGCTCTCTGAGCAAGCTGAATCTGCATCCCAAGCAGATCTGAAGCAAGCGCTTGAGAATGCTGCGAGTAGGGCTACCTCCGCTGAAAGTTCACTACGCAGCGTTGCCAACAGTCTTGGCCAAGCAGCTTCAAGCGTGAAACAGGGAAATACTTCAATTTCAACGATGCAGCAAACTGTGAAGCAGCGTATTGCTGATGCGCAGTCATCAATAGCATCGCTATCCTCTGATTATGACAAGAACCTCAAACCAAAACTTCAGGCGCTTAATAGCTCAGTGAGCGATCTGGTTACTCAAACTGATGGAATCCTCTCAGACCTTGGGACAACTGCCGGCGGAGTAACTCACTTGTCAGATAATTTACTGACCGATATCTCTGCGATCCGTGGCGATCTTGGCAGTGGGGCAGATTCATTACAAAGCGCTTCCGATCAGTTAACAGATTTTGGGAATAAACTGACTGCGGCCTATAACAATGGCAATCCAGAAAATCTCGAAGAGCTCAACTCATCAGATCCGGATGCACTCGCAACATTGTTGGCATCACCTGTCTCATTGCATCGCACAGCTGTATACCCTATAGCGAATTATGGCTCAGCGATGACCCCGTTTTATACGGTGCTCTCCATATGGGTGGGCAGCATCATTCTTGTGGCAATGGTTTCGGTGAATATCTCGGATCGACAGCGTGCGGCTGTACTCGGCATGCAGACCATCGTTGACGACAAGAAAGCGCACCGTGGCAATCCAGAGAAGGCACTCAAAGCACATCAGCAATACTTTGGCCGTTACCTGATATTTCTGAGCATTGCATTGTTCCAGGCTGGTTTAGCCGCACTTGGAGATTTATTTTATCTACGCGTTCAAGCAAATCATGCATTCAAATTCATGCTCGTTGCGTGGCTTGCTGCATTGGTATTTTCCAGTATTATGTACACCCTAACGCTCTCCTTTGGTGACGTAGGTAAGGCCTTGTGTGTAGTGCTGCTGGTTATGCAAGTTGCCGGTTCGGGCGGCACCTTCCCAATTGAAATGCTTCCAGGTTTCTTTAGGGCCGTCTATCCATTTTTGCCTTTCCCGCATGCTATTGACGCAATGCATGCCGCTATGACGGATTCCTATGGTTCTGAATATTGGCAGGCGATGGGTATGCTCGCTCTGTTTTTGATTCCTACGCTGTTCTTGGGACTGGTCTTACGGCGACCAATGGTGCGTTTCAATGCTTGGGTAAACAGGAACTTAGCTAGCACCAAATTGATGTAGCTGTCCCACTCTTGCCCTTCCAACGTCGATATTGGCTCATACGAACAATACTTATGCCTGGCTTGCGTATATGGCGATAATAGACAAGTCAAGTAACGCTCTGCTTTATGGTGTGTGCGAAGGACGAATACAGGCTTCCGCTGGCTTCAGAGTGTCGTAGCAGTCACACCAGAGCACCCTCAGATGTAGTTTGGACATATGCAATTTGATTTGCTCGATGAGCGCCACTATGCCGAAACCATGAGCACATCCGTTCTTCCTGCCTTATCATCCTGTCGGGTTGATGGATGGATGGAAGCCGCTCCCACTACCCACAATCGGGTAAACGTCAATCCAGGAAAGTTGCATTACGTATGTTATCGTGCCGATCAATTCGATGCTTTGCATTGCAGCACTGCGTCTGCTCGCTTTCGCGGTGTGGTGGTAATCTCTCACGGATTTACTGAATTTGCGGTGAAATATGATGAAATGGCTTGGTATTTTTTGCTTGCTGGCTACTCGGTTTGCATTCTAGAGCACCGTGGGCATGGCTTCTCAGTAAGAGATGTATCTGACCCCAATTTAGTATGGATTGACGATTGGCACCGCTACGTTGAAGACTTGTCGCACTTTTGTTCGCAGGTCGCTCAAGAATATGCAGGAGGACTTCCCGTGTATCTGTTTGGACATTCAATGGGCGGTGCAATTGGTGCGGCTGTGTTACAACGTTACCCAACCTTGTTCGACAAAGCCGTGCTGTCTTCGCCGATGATAGCTCCTCGAACTGGAATGCCGTTGTGGCTTGCTCCTGCCGTGGTGGAGACTGCTTGCAAATTTGGATTCGCTCGGCATATTGTGCCAGGGCATGCGCCGTTTGTTCAAGAAATTAATGAGCGTGACTACAGGCATGCCAGTGCCCAGCGTATTGAGTGGTTCCAGTCTGTGCGCTCGCATCATGTGGAATATCAAACCAGCGCAGCGACTTTTGCGTGGGTGAGGGAAGCACTTCGTATGTCTAGATCAGTGTTGAAACAGTCACAATGCGATCGAATTGAGACGCCACTGCTGCTCTTCCAAGCAACGAATGATGATTACGTGCTAGAGAGACAAGAAAGTCAATTTGTGCAACAGGTACAAGAGGGTGGCTGCTACGCAGAACTCGTGCATATTGAGAACAGCAGACACGAGCTTTTTGGCATGCCTAATTCGGCGATGTCTGGCTATGTGGGTGGCATTATTGATTTCTTCAACCGCACACTGCATCTGTAAGCTTTGAATTCTCTATAAATACAATAACTGCTTCAAAGGGACAGCTTATTGACCAAATATTATGGTGAAACGCTGTCCCGTTGAAGCAGTTATCGTATCTGAGAGATTAAGCTCAGCTCTTCTTGGAGAAAATACCCTTTACGAATCCCCAGACTGCCGTGATGACGAACAGTACGAGTGAGACGAAGAACAACCAAACCAAACCCTTAACAGCTAGGCCTGCAATACCACCGATAATCCACAGCAGCATAAGAATAATGAATAAAGCTAACATAATCTCCCCCTTGATTGTGCTCTCATTGCGGCTACATCATATCAGTGTTATCAAGTGCTCCTGCATTGCTGTGCTGATAGCTCAGCAATGCAGGCTTGAGGGATGAAACAGCGATAAGCAAGTTCGACATCATTCCAGCTCTAAAGCACCTGTGTACAGCTGGTAGTACTGGCCGCGTTGTGTGATGAGTTCGTCGTGGGTTCCACGCTCAATGATTTTGCCGTGGTCGAGAACCATAATGACATCCGCGTTGCGCACTGTTGAGAGTCGGTGTGCAATCACGAATACGGTGCGATTGTTCATCAGAGCATCCATACCCTGTTGGACCACTGATTCGGTGCGGGTATCGATGGATGACGTTGCCTCGTCGAGAATCATTGCAGGAGGATTTGCCACAGCAGCTCGTGCGATAGAAATTAGCTGACGCTGACCTTGAGAGAGTCCGCTGCCGTCCCCCTGTAGAACAGTCTGATATCCCTCTGGCAACATACGGATGAATCCATCGGCATTGGTGAGCTTGGCAGCTTCGATACATTCTTCGTCGCTTGCGTCAAGGCGTCCGTAACGTATGTTGTCCATCACACTACCTGTGAAGAGATTGACATCCTGTAAGACAATTCCTAAAGAATGCCTCAAATCGGGCTTACGAATGTGGCTGACATCAATCCCATCATAAAGAATCTGACCTTGTTGAATGTCATAGAAACGATTGATGAGATTGGTGACTGTGGTCTTTCCTGCTCCTGTTGCTCCGACAAGAGCAACCTTCTGACCTGGTTTAGCGAACCACGTGATGTCATGCAGCACAGGTTCTGCCGGATTGTAGCCAAAAGTGACATCAGTGAAACGCACATCACCACGCAATAATGTCAGTCTTCCATCTGATGAGGTTAATGCACTCTCTCTGGCCTTCAGCGCCACCTCAGCAGCGCGAGGACTGAGATTATCTGCTTCCTGCATAGAACGGGTGCCGTCGTCGTTGGCTTCACGTTTCCAAGCCCAATGTTGAGTTGGGGTGTTGGACTCGGTGAGCTCTCCATTGGCACCGATACTGACATTGACCAACCTGACAGTGCCTTTATCTTGCTCAATCGGCTCATCCATTAGAGCAAAGATGCGTGAAGCGCCGGCGAGGGCCATCATGACCATATTGAACTGCATAGAGACTTGGCCGATAGGGTTGATAAAAGAGCGAGAGAGTGTGAGCAGGGAGATTAGGGCCCCCAGAGTCAGTGCTCCGGAGCCATAAAGTCCAACATTGCCCCAACCTGATATTCCTGCGATACCTCCGACTATTGCCAGAAGCACATACAGCAGATAACCCATATTGCCCACAACAGGCATGGTGATATTGCCATAAATATTCGCCTGTGTGCTGGCTTCAAAGAGCTCTTCATTCTTCTGCGCAAAGGTGGTGGCTGAAGCCCGCTCATGGTTAAAGATTTTGATGACTTTCTGCCCATTTACGGCTTCTTCCACAAATCCGTTGACATCACCGATCGATTGTTGTTGATGAACGAAGTACATGCCGCTACGGGTAACTAAGACACGAACGACCACAATAAGGATCACGGTAAATACCAACGTGAATACGGTGAATGGGATTGAGAGCCAGAGCATTGCGGCCAAAGCCGCCAAAGCTGAAACTGCCGAGGAAAACATTTGTGGGAAGGATTGGCTAATAGCCTGACGGAGTGTGTCAGTATCATTCGTATAGCGGCTCATGACATCGCCATGTTCATGAGTGTCAAAGTATCGAATTGATAGTTGTTGTTGATGTGCAAACATTTCGTCGCGAATACGCTTCAGTGTGCCCTGTTCAATAGCGACTAATAGCCAGTTATACAACCAAGTACTGAGGGTTCCAACGATATACAAACAGCCCATCAGTACCAACGCTTCGACCAGAGGCCCCCAATTTGGATTGTGTTCTCCAACGAGAGGCAAAATATATGTGTCGATAAGAGTCTGCAAGAAGAGTGCAGATCCGGCCTGTGCTGCTGCGGACAGTAATATGCACACAATGATGGCTGCCACGCGCCATTTATACGTGAAGATATATGCGAAGATGCGTTTGGTAGTTCCAGGTGCAGCTTTCTGCGCTTGTCGTGGTTTTCTGTCGGTCATCGCTCTTCATCTCCTGGGTTTCGCGTTTGCGATTCATAGATCTCTCGATATTCCTCGCTTGAGCCGAGTAGTTCTTGATGAGTGCCGTGATCAAGGATGCGCCCTTCTTGCATGACGATGATGACGTCTGACTCTTCAACTGAGGCGATGCGCTGAGCGATGATGATCTTAGTAGTATCTGGTATTTCGGTATGGAAGGCTTCACGGATGAGCTGATCAGTTTTGGTATCTACAGCACTAGTGGAGTCATCCAAAATTAATATTTGTGGACGTTTGAGTAATGCTCGCGCTATGCATAATCGTTGACGCTGCCCGCCAGACACATTGCTGCCGCCTTGCTCGATGTAGGTGTCATATCCGTCGGGGAATTCTCGAATAAACCCGTCGGCCTGAGCTAGCTTGCAAGCATGAATGAGCTCGGCATCACTGGCTTGCGGGTTACCCCAACGAAGATTGTCTTTGATGCTTCCGCTGAACAACACGTTCTTTTGCAGAACCATAGCTACTTGGTCTCGTAACACTTCGAGATCATATTCACGAACGTCATGTCCCCCTACTCGTAACGAGCCACTAGTGACATCGTAAAGTCGCGGTATGAGTTGGACGAGACTAGATTTAGATGACCCTGTGCCGCCGACGATACCTACGGTCTGACCGGACTGAATGTGGAGTGATATTGCATCTAGCACTGGCTTCTCTGAGCTGCCTGCGTAGCGAAAGCTTACATTTTCAAAGTCGATGGAACCATCAGTGACTGAAGTTAAAGCGGAGCTCGGATTACTGACTGTGCTGACCTCGGTGAGGACTTCACGAATACGTTCTGCTGATGCCCTTGAGATAATAACCATGACGAAAATCATTGAGAGCATCATCATGCTCATCAGAATTTGCATGGCATAAGTCACCAAGGCTGTAAGATCGCCGGTACTGAGTCCATTGGCGCTGTTGTTACCGGATGCCACGATTTGCTGAGCGCCAAACCAAGCGATAGCAATCATTGACACATACATGCATAGTTGCATTAAGGGCATATTGAAGCTCATTGTTTTCTCAGCCTTGACAAAATACTTGTAGATACGTTCTGAGATTGCCGAGAATTTGCTAACTTCATGTTGCTCGCGGTTAAAGGATTTTACGACGCGGATGCCTTGAAGGTTTTCATCGACAACATTATTGAGTTCGTCGTAGGTGTGAAAGACTTTTTCAAAGACTGGGTGCACGATAACCGTTAGTGCGAACAAACCTATACCTAGCACAGGAATAGTTGCCACAAAGACCATAGAAATCGAGGGGCTGATGCGGAAGGCAAACACCCACGAGATGATGACCATAATCGGAGCGCGAACACCCATACGGATTAACATTTGATAGGCATTCTGAAGATTCGTTACATCAGTAGTCAGCCTGGTAATAATCGATCCGGTCGAGAATCGATCAATATTGGTAAAGCTGAATGATTGAACTTTGTCAAATACATCATGTCTAAGGTTTTTTGCGATGCCAGATGACGCAATCGCAGCAAATTTACCAGCTAAAAACCCGCAGATAAGTGAAACTGCTGAGCATGCAAGCAGAATTAGGCCGAAGCGCCAGATATTCGGAATGCTCCGTCCTGAGATCCCCTTATCGATAAGTAGAGCCATTATAGTTGGGATTACGATTTCTAACACACTCTCAACAGCTACGAATGCAGGTGCGAGCAAGCTTTCTTTGCGGTATTCGCGCAAGCTTCGCAGAAGTATCCTGATGGTGTGTTTTCCTCCTGAGCGCTGTTGAGTTGTTGTAGAGGCAGTCGTGGTGATCGCCGTCATTAATTGCTTCTTCCGTCTGTGGTGCTGGTGTTACTGGAACCGTTGTTTGCAGGAGTGTCCGAGGGACTGCCTGATGATTTGTCGAGGTTTTTTGCATTGACGCAGTTATTGCCCACGAGCCCTGTGCTGGTGAGGTTGCTTCTCATCATCGCGAAATATGACGAGAGCTGTGCCAAATCTTCTTCCGTGAACTGTGCGAAAAGGGTATCTTCCATTTTTTCTGCATTTCGCCTTAGCGCATCAACGATCTCTTGCGCTGCGTCGGTGAGAACAATTCTGCGTAATCGCGCATCACGTTCTACTGCCTGACGCTCAATCAACCCTTTTTTCTCCATCAGGCTGAGTACACGCGATGCAGTTGATGGGGTTATTGAGCAGCGTTCTTCAATGTCATATTGGAATATATCGCGATGCTCATTTTTCGCTAAAAACATAATGATACGTGCATTTCCACCTGTTGCAGCTCGTGCGTTTTCTGGCATGGTGGCACCGAGATATCGGCTAATCAAATTGTTTAGGGATCGAATTTCCATTCCAAGATTAATTGGCCGAGATACCTCATTGTCGCATGACTCTGACTGACCGCTCGTAACGCTTTGCGCAAGGCTATGAACCGTCGGATGTGTGCTGTTTTGCTGTTGAATCAGGGGAATAGTATAGACGCTTGCATATACAACTGTTGTATATGCAAGAAAATTTCGTCTTAACGATTGTTCAGGGAAAGTCGCATGCAATGTTCTTGCCGTTGTGTGGAGCACTCAGGAGTGGAGTCGAGAAAGCACTGAAAAGATAAAAGATTCCGCTGTCAGCGAAATGTTCCTTGAAAACCTAAGAGAATATTGAAAGTATCATTACAAAAAGACAGCAGTGCAACATTTTAGCCAAATGTTTGTTACAATAGGTTTTTAGATTTCATTGGCGGTCAGATAGAGTCCGCCGCACAGAAATGTTTCGTTTGAGCCCTTAAGAGGGTGGAGCGGAGCTATGCCTGCTGGGGAGCGGGCTTTGGGGGAGTGGCCGAAATTCGGTTAGCGATGATTCGCGAATGCGTTGATTAGCTTTCGGATATTCGGTCTTGACAGGGATGGGGGATTCCTTGCAGAACTATACGGAGAATCATGGCCGCAGTGATGGGTCTGCCGCTAGTATTCGCAAACATGGTGCTCTCATAGCATTACTCATTTGTGCAGTGTTGATTGTTACCGGTGGTTTAGCAGTCCACTCTGCAAACGCAGCAACATCTTCCACGAGCGCATTTACTTGTGCACCTGGATATGTGTATTCGCAGCAATCAGATGGATCTATCAAGCAATATGCTGCTGGAACTACGTCTAACGTAAGTTTTTCGAATTCAATACAAGACTCAAATGTCAACGGGCTGGGAATAGGACAAGATGGCGCCACGGCATTTGCGTATTCGAGGTCGGGAGGAACTACAGGTAATTCAAGCCTTGATACCCTCTACAAATATTCAGGTTCTTCATCGAATTGGACAGCTACTAATTCTTCCAACAACCCGCCAACAACAAATGGGCAGGTTGCAGGAGCCGTGGATTTATCTAACGGAAATTTCGTTTTCGGCGCATATGCTACATCGAATAACCGCATTGTCTTCATGATGTTTGAATATATTGTTTCGTCTCAGACCTACGTGAATCTGGGTTATTTCAATGCTTCGTCGTACGGTGACACTACCGCGAGCAACGGTGATATCGCATTCGATGCAGCAGGTAATTTATATGTTGTTCGAAGTGTACAAGGCGGAGATACTACTCTTTTTACGATTTCTGCAGCGGAGTTGTTGACAGCGCAGCAAGCAACGAGTACAAGCCACGTAATCAGTCCTCAATCTCAAATTACGGGTAATATTGGTGTCGCTAACCCGGTAAACGGTATTGCCTTTGACACGGATGGCACCATTTATCTCGGTACTGGAACTCGTCTTTATCACTACAAAGCAAGCAGTTGGGAACCTATTGGTTCTAACAATGGTCTTGTATCGGAACAGCTAGGTTCAAGTACTGATTTGGCGAGTTGTAATTCGCCTTCGACTGTGACCGTGCGAAAAAACATTCCGAACGGGCGCGCTGCCAGCAGTGACCAATTTTCATTGACTTTATCCCAAGATTCTCAAATTGCCACTGTATCTACAAGCGGCTCAGCAAGTGGTATACAATCTGCACAAATTGGACCAATCCCAGCGATGTCTAACCAAACTTATTCGTTTGGTGAGTCAATGGCTTCTGGTTCAGGAACTCCTCTGAGTGGATACGATGCGAGCTGGCAATGTATAAATACGAATGACGGCTCCACTGTGTCTCAAGGAAGTGGTTCATCTGGAACGGTTCTGATACCACAAACTACTGGGAAGGGCGCCGCTGTGACTTGCACTATAACTAATGTGCCCAAAAGCAACGGCAGTATCTCGTGGTCAAAGGTTGACAGTGCTGATTCAAGCAAAGTGCTAGGTGGTTCTGTATGGGAACTGACTGGCCCAACAGCTGGCAACTCATCTGTACGCACGGTTGAGGATTGTGTTGCCACCGCTGCAGCGAATTGCACAGGACTCGATAAAGACCCTGCTGCTGGCAAATTCCTCGTTAACGGATTGGTCTGGGGTAACTACACGCTGAAGGAAAAATCTGCTCCTTCTGGGTATGAGATTAGCGATCAGGTGTATCCAGTGGCTGTCAACAAAGCGACCACAATTAGCGTGGGGCCCATCAGCAACAAAGCAATTCCACAAGCATCGGTGATTATCAGCAAGACCATTCTCAGCACCGCCGGCAATCAGTCCCCTGGTGTTGGTTGGGCGATGAGCGCCTCTCTATCTACGCGCTCTCCTCTGGGCACAGCAGTCCAAGGACCATTGACAAAAAATACTAATGCGAGCGGTACCGTCGATAGTGCATGGCCTATTACTTTCACTGATGCCTCACAGAGCGCAGCCGTGACCGTAGCAGAAACTCAGCAACAAGGATATGAATTTTCTTCAGGGTCCTGTGTAGTCACTACTACAAGCAACGTTTCTACAACGATTCCACTGGCGGGAACATCGGGAGATGTAGCGGGTATTACACCAGGCAGCACAGTGCGTTGCAACTTGATCAATAAGCAAGTTGCTGGCACTGCGTCATGGAGCAAGACCGCTGATGACGGCCATTCTTTGAAAGGTTCAGTCTGGACCCTCACGTATCCGGACGGAAGCAAGAAGG
This sequence comes from Bifidobacterium sp., assembly GCF_022647885.1. Lineage (NCBI taxonomy): Bacteria > Bacillati > Actinomycetota > Actinomycetes > Bifidobacteriales > Bifidobacteriaceae > Bifidobacterium > Bifidobacterium sp. The sequence continues at coordinate 398,062 of NZ_JALCLM010000001.1, forward strand.
ACATCACGGGAGATGATCAGGGTCATTTCTCGGTAGCAAATCTTCCGTGGGGAGCATTCAAGTTAGTTGAGAAAGAAGCTCCCGCCGGTTATCAGGTAAATAGCACTGAGCACGCCTTCACTATTGATGCCACACATTTGAGTGTCACTGTTGCTGATTCCCAGTCTGGTTCGGTTGTCAACAACAAACAACATGTGCCTGACCTGCCAATGACTGGAGGGGCCAGCACTGACCTGTTCATGATCAGTGGCGCTGTTGTGTTGATTCTTGCAGCTGCGCTTGGTTCATGGCACATCGTTTCCACTCGAAAACGAATGCGAGAGTCTTCAGAACTCAAACAATAACACCTCCCTGCTTTGAGGTTTGAAACAAGGCTTCGAAGCAGGATTGCGCAATTTTTACCGTCAATACGGTATGGATTTTCAACTAATAAGGAGAGAAATATGAGTTGGGATAGAACCAAAAAGGTTCTCTCAGTTGCTGTCGGCCTCGCTGGGGCTTTAGCGATGGGGATGACCGGAGTCGTAGCAAATGCAGCTACTACTGCACCCGAGTTTGGCAATATTGACACTGCCAAAAAGGGATCGATTATTATTCATAAGCACGAGCATCAGAACGGAACCGATGCAACGGCTCAGCCTGACGGCTCCTCTAACATCACCACACCTGGAATCGCAGGCGTTGAATTTACTGTGTATCGCATTGACGGTCTAGATCTTGCTAACGCTGATTCTTGGAACGGCTTGTCTGAAGCTAAAGCACCACAGACTGTGACACCAGGTACCACTACTATTTCTTTGAGCTCGCAGAGCTACGGTTTCACCAAAGTCGCTTCGGTTACCACCGATGCTCAAGGTGAAGCTACAGCTCCGAGCTTGCCTGTTGCGGCTTACGTCGTGGTTGAGACAAATCGCCCATCTACTGTGGTAGACATCGCACAGTCCTTCATTGTCACTATCCCATTCCCTGACCATGACAACACCAAGGGCTGGTTGTATGACGTTAACGTCTATCCAAAGAACGGTAGCACCACCGTCGACAAGACTGTGCTCTCCCAAGAAGGTCTAGGAATCGGCTCTGTAGCACAATTCCCTGTCACTACTCGCGTTCCTAAGATTGCCGATAACGCTAACTATAAGTACTACATCATTCATGATGATTTAGATTCGCGCTTAACTCCTTCAAGTGATCTGTCTGTGACCGTTGATGGTCAGGCTGTTGATAAGTCCTTCTATACCGTCACCGTTACAGGGCAAGCAGTGGACGTTTCCTTCACGAAAGATGGTCTTGCTTGGTTGAAAACCATTCCAAACAAGAGCGTAGTGACCACATTCAAGGGTACTGTTAACTCCCTCGGTAATGGTGTCATTCCGAACAAGGCCAGTCTCTACGCCGATACTGAGGTTTCTGATGAGCCTCCTGTCCCGCCGGTCGTTCCCCCAGTTAATCCTCCCGTGACGCCTCCTGTCTCTCCTGAAGTACATCAAAATTGGGGTGATTTGGTCATTAGCAAGGTTGATGCAGACAAGGATAATGCGGGTCTGTCGGGTGCTGAGTTCGAAGTTTATGCTGCCAAAGATGCATATGCGGATAGCTGCACAGCAACTGCAACAACAGGCGATCCAATCACTGTTGATGGGAAGAGCACCTTCACATCAGATGCGAACGGAAAAATCACCGTTGCAGGCCTATTCGTTTCAGATTCGAAGAATGCCCCAATTGATGCCTCACAGCGTTGCTACGTCATCAAGGAGACCAAGGCTCCTGCGGGCTTTGTTCTTCCTGACGGAGATGCTGCCCTAACCGCTGTGACTGTGAAGACTGGCCAGACAGCCGGTGTCGATGTCACCGTTAAGAACACTAAGCAGAATGTACCAAACCTGCCTATGACTGGTTCAACAGGCATTGCTGTGATGGTTGTTGTAGGACTTGCGTTGATTTCAGGCGCAGGAGCTTTGACAGTTTCACGTCGCCGCTCACTGAATAAGTAAGTGGTATCTAGTGGTCATTCGTGACTCGTAGCTCACACAATGATCATGCAGAGCTGGTCTCCTCGTTGCGAGGGGCCAGCTCTGTCTTGATATAAGGGGGACGTTCTGAAAAACCGAACAAGCAATACGCTGTTATCAGCACTTACTGCCCTGATGGTATTAGCAGGCGCGGCAATATTACTGTATCCATCAGCGGCATCTTGGGTCTCTCAATACAATCAGTCATCGATAGTGGCGCATGGAGTGCCAGACACGCGTCAATCCGATGCTGAAAAGAATGCAAAGGCGTTATCACTGGCACACGAATATAACGAGCAGTTGACTTCCGACGCCTTATACAGAGCTAATACCAATACACCGAGCAGCAATCAAGGCAAAGATTTGCACACGCTCTATGAGCAAGCCTTAGACGCTGGCAATGGCCTGATGGCCCGCGTGCAGATACCTAGTATCGGCTTGGATTTGCCCATTTATCATGGCACAGCTGATGACACCTTGCTTGAGGGAGTGGGACATCTTGAAGGTACATCTTTGCCAGTTGGTGGCAAAGGAACGCATGCTGTATTAACAGGGCATCGTGGTCTTGCTCAAGCTACTATGTTTACCAATTTGGATAAAGTTAAGGACGGGGATCTTTTTACTGTATCGACTTTCGGACAGGTGCTGACATACCGTGTCACTCGCATCCAAGTAGTTGACCCTGATCAAACTCGTTCTTTACAAGCCGTTGAAGGAAAAGATTTGGTGACGTTGGTTACCTGCACTCCTTTGGGCATTAATACGCAGCGAATTTTCGTGACGGGAGAACGTATCACTCCTACGCCGCAATCTGCCATTGCCGCAGCAACAGATACACCAGACGTACCTGGTGTTCCATGGTGGCTCTTTGCGCTGCTTGCCGTGGTGGCGATGGACCTCATCTGGTTAAAACGCGCTCTGCAACAGTCGGGCAGAGGCAAACATATCGGAAAGCAGATTCCGGCAGGTAGTTGAAGTTGAGAAGTATGTCTTAAACGGCGCTGTGGGTCGACGTTAATGCTTACGTCGACCCACAGCGCCGTTTAAGAATTTGTAACCGAGCTGGTGGTTGTCACGGAGTTGTGGCATGGCATTTTTACTGTTTGTTGAGCTCGTGTGTCGCACTTGTATGCGCTTGTTACGGGGTGTGTGCTCTACAGTTCGTGGGCATTCGTACCGAAGTTATTGTCGGGAGCCTCGATTTCGTTTAATAGTTTTCATTTAGCAAGCTTGCACACTAATCAGAAGTGATGTATCGTTTTACCTGATGATAGATTAAACGATTTATCAAAGAGGCTTCCGACACTGTTCGGAGCTGTATCTCGAGTTCAAGCAATGAAGCTGACTCAACATGAAAGGTGGCAAAGATGGGCACCAAAGACAGAGGTTTCATGATGAAATTCTCTCTGCTCTCAATATCATTAGTTCTCACTTCGGCGTATGCGATTTCTCCTGCCCTACCAGCGATGGTGAGTGCGTTTCCGGAACAATCCAGAGCCAACGTCGAGCTGTTGTCAACAATTCCATCATTTTCGGTAATGGTTATGGTGTTAGCAAGTGGTTTTATTGCCAAGAAAATTGGCGAAAAAACTACCGTCGTTCTTGGTCTGGCCATTGCTGCAGTATTCGGTATCGTGCCCTTCTTCACAGAGAATTTCTGGGTCATTATGGGTTCACGAATCTGCCTTGGTATCGGTTTCGGTTTAATCAACTCGCTGGCCGTAAGCCTAATCGGTGAATTCTTCTCGGGTGATAAAAAGGCTACCCTGATGGGATTCAGAAGTTCCTTTGAATCCTTGGGACAATCGCTGATGACGCTTGTTGCAGGTTTCCTCTTAGTATTCAGTTGGAAGGGTACATTCTTGGTGTACCTCATCGCGGTGCCTATTTTGGTGCTCTTTATGGTGTTCGTCCATAAGCCACATACTCAGCCAGTTGCAGAGGGCGAGGCTCCTGTAACTAGTGCTAAGCAAAAAATCAATGCTCCAATTCTCTTGATTGCTGGCTTCCTGTTTATTGCAGTCGTGGCTTACATTGGCATCACTGTGAGGTTCTCGTCAATTGTTTCAACCAATGGTCTTGGATCAATGGAGCAATCCAGCAGAATCTTGAGCGTTATGACTTTCTGCGGAATGCTCATGGGATTCGTGTTTGGAGCTATTAACAAAGTGCTCAAGCAATATACCCTGACGGTTGGCATTGTGCTGATGGCAGTTGGAAGCATACTTGTCTACAGTTCGCAGTCATTCATCGTCCTATCAATCGGTGCGCTGCTTGCTGGCATTGCATACCCAGTGATGGTGGCATACACGTTCAACAAAATTTCAGATGTTTGTGCGCCTGATTCATCCACACTCTCTACAGCCGTCGTACTTGTTGGCTGCAACCTTGGGGCGTTCCTTGCTCCTTATGGATTAAAGCTATCTTCAGCGATTATGGGCTCCGACTCCCTAACCGTTCCATTCTTGCTGTATGCAATCGTGCTATTGCTGATTGCTGTCGGTTATACCCTATTTGCGGTTAAATCCCAGAAACAATCGGCATAAGAAGTATTCATATCTAGATACAAGCTGTGTAATTAAACAACCACATTAGGGGCTAAGAGTTTGAAGGGCCCCGAGAAAGGCAAATCATGTTCAACGATGAAACGATGCGCTCACTTCTGGCTCCGCCAAAAGGACGGGTTACCGCAATATTGGATTCCGACACGTATAACGAGGTGGACGATCAATTTGCGCTGGCCTATGCGGCATCTTCTCCTGATCGAATCAAGCTGATTGGCGTTAATGCTGCGCCATTCCTTAATGCACGAGTTGCGACTGAGCAGGAGGGTATGGAGCGAAGCTATCAAGAGATCCAAACGATTCTCAAACTCATTCACCACGAGGAGATCCCATCCTACCGAGGTTCTGAGCACTTTATGGAGTCAACAGATTCCCCTGTGGATTCCGAGGCAGCACGAAATATTGTGAAGCAGGCGCTCGCTATGCCAGATGGGGAACCGTTATACATCATTGCTATCGGTGCGCCAACAAACATCGCTTCGGCATTGTTAAGCAATCCGGAAATTGCGGAAAAGATTGTGGTGCTGTGGCTTGGAGGACACCCTCTGTATTGGCCACAAACCTGGGAATTCAATCTGATGCAAGATATGCCCAGTTCGAAGGTCCTTTTCGATAGCGGCGTTCCCCTGATAACCATTCCATGTATGTCAGTGGCTTCAGCTCTGGGGACAACTGCGACTGAGCTCGCCGTGCATCTGAAAGGTAAGAATGAAATCGGCACCTATCTCACCCACACTGTGGAAGGGTTCTCGGGAGATGCTGAAGATTTCAATTCATACAATGAGATTGTTAATAAGTACCTTAGTGGCATTGATGACTTCGATCTCAAAGATTTCGACGTTGAATTCAATGCTGATCGTTATGCATGGAGCAAAGTGATTTGGGATATAGCAACTGTGGCTTATCTTGTAAATCCTGGGTGGGTATACAGTCGTTGCGTTGAAGCGCCGGTGTTGAACGACGATTTCACATGGGGTGAGCGCCTAGATGACAAACATCTGATGAGGACCGCATACTATCTGAATCGAGATGCCATATTCGGTGATTTATTCTATAAAATTTCGTCCATTAAGGATTGATTTCTGGCGATGAGATAAGAGCTTTGCGGTGGAGTTGCTGTGATGTGTTGGCAGCGGCTCCACCGAGACCTCGAGGTAAGAAAAGGAATTTGGTATGAAGACAGTGGATCTGGGTGACAAGCCTGAAGCATGCAGATTGATTTTGGAGCGTTTTCGGCAGGCACTCTCACAACGCTCGGATTCAATGGCGGTCGTTGTAGGCTCTATGAACGCCGATTACACAGTTGTGACAGATAGGATTCCCCTGCCAGGTGAGACCGTGGTAGGTGGACCGATGTCGATCCTTCCGGGAGGTAAGTCTTCTAACCAAGCTGTCGCATCTGCCAAGATGGGGGTTCATACCGCGATCATCGGTATGCTTGGCGACGATGAGAACGCCGAATTCCTTGAAGGGCACTTACGTCAATGTGGCGTGGATACTCAGAGCATTGGTAGGGCACAAACGAGTAGCGGCTCGACAATAATTACTGTGGATGCCCACGGTGAGAATACTATTGTGGTCTCTCCTGGTGCCAATGCGTACTTAGATGAGCAGGCTGTGGAGGCGTGCTCCGCACAAATCGAGCGGGCGCGCGTTATGGGACTGTGCCTCGAGACTCCTTTGCCTACCGTATTGAAATCCGCACAGATTGCACGCCAAACTGGTGTCGAAGTGGTGATTAATCTTTCGCCATTTAATCAACAAGCAGCAACAGTATTAACTTCATACGCAGATGTACTGATTGTCAATGAACTCGAATGTGCGGATTTGCTGCGTTGCGAACAGGAGAATGAGCAATCGACGCAAACAATTACTGTCGATTCAGATTGGCACATCATCGCTGAGCATTTACAACGTTTAGGGTTTTCGAAAGTGTGCATCACGCTTGGTGGCGATGGGTGTGTAGTTATTTCACAGGAAGAGCATAACGTGGAGCCAATTATTACGCACGTTGCTGTTCCGAAAGCTGCGGTTGTAGATACCACTGGATGTGGAGACTCTTTTATGGGAGGTGTGATTGCTGGAAGAGCAGTTGGAATGGACTTGGTGTCTGCAGCGTGCTTAGGCAGCATATTCGGCAGTTATGCAGCTCAAGGTTCCGGAGCGCAGGCGTCATATGGCACTTTGGAAGAAGTTCATTCACAGTATCTTTCGTAGCTGTTCCGCTATTTGATTTGTGCGAGCGTGCTGGTGGTTTCACAAGGTCTTCTGTAAACAGTGTCTTCTATAAGCTCTAGTCAAGGGTATGTGTCACAGTATCTCTGATGTAGCGGCGTTGTTGTTGCCGTTTGGCTGAAGAGAGAAGGCCCGAAATGCCCTATGCGACGATTCGTGATGTGGCAGAGCGCGCTGGCCTATCGATTGCCGCAGTGTCGCAGTCATTAAATGGCAAAGGAAGAATCTCTCTTTCCACCCGTGAAAAAGTCCTGAAAATTGCTGAAGAACTCAATTACGTTCCTGATTCTGGTGCTCGCGCAATGCGCACTTCTCATACAGGAACTATTGGGTTATTAGTTCCTGATATCAGGAATGCTTATTTTGCTGATTTAGCGTATCGGATACAGGATGCCCTGTTCCAAGCTGGATACTCGACATTAATCGTTACAGCTTCAGAGCAGGTTAATCGGCAGGATGCTCTCTTAAAAAACTTGCTGGCACAGAGAATTGACGGGGTAATTGTAATTCCTCAAGGTAAAGGGTCAAGGACGCTGCATGCTATGGCTGATCGTGGCACTCCATTGATTTTCGTGGATCGAAATGCTGAGGGAATGAGCCGAGTACCCCTCATAGATTCCGATCCCTTTCCTGGCATGCAGGAGGCATTACATGAGTTGGCTTCTCTAGGTCATCGACGTGTGGGATTCATTTCCGGTCCGCTACGTAAATCCCCAACCTTGGCGGAGCGAGAATTTGTTTTCCGACGTATTGCTGCTGACCTATTTGAAGCAGATAATATTGTGGTCGCATCCACTCATGGGGATCGTTCATCTTGTGAGAAAGCACTGCGGACAGTGATGGATAGATCTTGTACGGCAGTAATTTTTGGTTATTCTCCAGACACAGTACAAGCCATTGATATTCTTCGGGAACGTAAACTGCGTCCTGAGCATGATTTATCTATAATCTCATTTGACGACATCAAGTTATTTGAACTATTGACACCAAGTTTGTCGGTTATCTCCCAGCAATTGGACAAGATGGGCCTTATTGCAGCTCAGGGAATCCTTGACCTTATACCTCAACAATCGAATAGTGACGATAACAATGCATCTACCGGTACTGATGCTGATGCCAAGTCTGTTGACGCCGTCGTGCACAGTAGCACGCGTCTGCATACAAGAATTCCCACGGTCTTTATTCGACGAGATTCTGTGAGAACAGTGTGAGTGCTGGAATGCAATGTTGTTGAAAGAGTAGAACATTTGCGAATACAGCATAGTTAGCAATCAGGTCGACGTTGGGGGACGTCGACCTGAACTATTTGAGGATGAGAGAAGAAGGGGTTCAATTATGGTTATCGGGAACCGTGAAGAAGGGGAATCAGATTCCTGGTCTCGTCAGTTGTTGAATCACTTTGCATAACGTTGCTCTGCGCTATCCGTATGTGCCTCATTAACTTCCTTTGACACTCTTTAGTAAAGTCCTGCTATCTGAGGGCAACATCAGTTTTTGATAATAATGACGCAGGAGTTGGCTGGGAGTCTCCTGTGATCGTTGATGACAGTACCAGTCTTGATGCAATCACTCCTAGACACGTTGCCAATCCCAAGGGGCCTATTGCTGTAATTGGTAAATGGCTAATTTCCATGAGCATCATGAGAGCCATTAGCGGAGCCTGTTGCGATGCTGAGAGCAGAGCAACAGCACCGACAATCGCACACTGCCAAAGCGGTATAGCAGGCATCGCGAGATTCCAGAGCGATCCCAAAGCTACTCCAACGCTAGCTCCTACCGCGATGGAAGGGGTCAGTGTGCCGCCCGATGCACCCGAACGGATGGTGAGTATTGTCAGTAAGGCCTTGAACCCTCCGATGAGCACGATGAGCAATATTCCATTCGCAGAGCTAGCGTTCATGGCGATTTGAGCGAGAGCTCTTCCATTACCCATCACCTCTGGCGCCCATATCGATACCAGTCCGGTGAGAGCAGCCGCTAAAGGCAGCTGCCAGAGGATGTGAATATTGGTGGTTTTGTATCGTTCGGCCCAAGCAGTGGCTTTCGCGAACCATCCACCTAGATATCCGATGATCGGTGCAGCGATGAGACCGAAAATCAGCAGTTGCTGTTGAAAAAGCTCTGTGCCTACGTTGTAATACGGACCAAATCCGTGAATGGCACCTCCAACAGCTGCTGCTATTACGGACATAGAAAAACTTACTGCGACGGTTGTTGTATTAATTTTTTTCAGTAGGATTTCAATACTGAAGAGGGCCCCCGTCAGTGGGGAAATATAAATACCTGCGAAGCCCGCACCGGCAGCTGCGGCTACGAGCAGACGTCTGTCTTCGGCATCTAAATTCAATCGTTTGTACAAGCGCATCCATATCCCAGCGAGCATGGCTCCTGCCTCACGAGGCGCAACTTCCCTGCCAATTGAGGCTCCCGTACCTACCAAAAAAATCTGTGTGGAAACGTGCACCACAGTCTGCCACACAGGCATAGTTTTATCTTGAACTGCTTGGCTGACTGAGGGAACTGATGTTGTGCGATTTCGTAACAGCCACCAAACTAAGGCAGCAATTATGCCTCCAACTGTTACAGAGGTAGCTCGCCAAAACCATGGGGTAGTGAAAGGACCTGGAAGGATTGGGGTTTCATTGAAATTTAAAAACAGGTTTTCCACGAACTTCAGGAGCAACGCTAACAAACCTGAGGACAAACCAGCAGCAAGACCAAGTACTCCTGTGGATAGCATCAGAGACACTGGTCTACGCCAAGAGATGTTGCGACGCCGAATATTGATGTTACGGAACTGTGCATACACGCCCTAAATCTATCTGATGGTGTGCACAGTGTGAAGGTGCTTGCAGCGTGATTCGACTCCATGATTATATAGTTAGGTAAATAGAACTATATGATTGGGGACTCATGAAACTGGTTGAATGCGTTGAACAGATGTATTTCAGCATCGTGATTAATGAACTTAAACGGATGCGTACCAGCGGTTTGTATCGTGGGGTTTCCTACAACGGCTTGCTGTATATGGATTTGATACGTCATATGGAAGACCCGACTGTAAGCAGTATTGCTGAGACCTTAGGTGTGGCAAAGTCTTCGGTGTCTCAAAAGGTTAGTGAGCTCGAGAGTAGGGGTCTGGTTAATAGATGCAAAGATGAGCTGGATGGGCGCGTGAGTCATGTCAGCATTGCCCCCGAGGCGATTGACGATGTAAGCGCTATTGACGCACCAATACGAGCGGCTCTGGAAAGCCTCAGCAACGATTACGACGAGAAAGAAATCAACACGCTCTGTGCCATGATTATGAGCCTTGCACATGCGCTTGATGCTCAGACGGCTGCGGAACGCCGATGAGCACCACAGCTACTGTGCATAATGTTGAATCTCGTGCCTTGTTAGTCGGCACGATAATGAATGCCGGTATGGGCTTAGCAGGATTTGTGGTCTATATCGTTACTGATATTCAGGCTCTGCTGTTAGACGCGGCCTTCACGATTATTTCGGTAATCTCTGGGATAATCTCCATCGTTGTGTCTAGGCTGAGCTCAAAACGGAGTTCGCGCTATCCATATGGCCGCTTTGCACTCGAGTCCTTATATATGTTCGCCAAATCAGCATTGATTATTGCACTTATGGCGCTGACGCTCTGGAAAGTAAGCGTGAAAGCTTATGAGTATTGGCGTTTTGGCACTGGTGAAGCGATGAATGTTGGACCAGTCATTGTGTATGAAATCGTGATGGTGTCATGCGGTTTTGTCCTGTTCATCTTTTTTAAGCGGCAGAACAGGACGATGCACAATACGAGTTCTCTGCTCAAAGTGGAATCCACGAATACGAGAATTGACGCGCTGATGTCTGGGGGTATTGGTGTTGCGGCTTTGGTGGTTTCACAAATTCCTATGAACTCCCCATTCTCATTCCTGCTATATACCGGAGATTTCTTCATCACTCTGGCCCTTACGGTGTTTACTATTAAGGATCCGATATTGATGTGTGCACAAGCCTGGTCAGAACTGTCGAATGGAACGTTGACTTCCGGAAGTGTGAAACAGGATATCCGACAAATCGTGCAAGATATGTCACCAATAGAAGTAGCCAACACTGATTGCATGGTTTTCCGCCAAGGCAAGGGACTACGAGTTGCTATTCCAATAAACGAGGAGACTCCAATACTCGCATCCTGTTGGAAGAAAGCAGCCAAGGCAATAGAACTGCGGTTGAAACAACAATATGGCCATGTCGTTGTGGAGTATGTAATTAGCGAGTCAGGTACCGCTACATCAGCTTAAGAGAAATCTTAAATGAGCAAGCCGGCCGTCATATGAAATTGGCGTGACGGCCGGCTTGCTCATTAACTTATAGAGTTGTGTGATTAGTTGTTTGATTTGCTGACGAAGAACGAGACCACTGCAACAACAATGACTGCTCCAATAATCGAAGGAATCAGAGCCATTCCTGCGAGTTGTGGTCCCCAAGAGCCAAACAGTGCCTGACCTACAGCAGAACCTACGAGACCAGCGATGATATTGCTAATCCAGCCCATTGACTTGCCCTTGCTGGTGATAGCGCCTGCGATAATACCGATAATTGCGCCTACGATGAGCGTCCAAATCCAATACATAATTCCCCCTTATGTTGTTCCACTCTTCGATTCACGATAGTAGAGAGAAAAACTGTTATCGAAGACTGGTTACTCTCGTAGCGTGTGGTCTCAAGGCATCTGCGATGAGCCGTAAAATGTCGGTTATTTGTTTTAAGCAAGTGCCGCTCGGTTTTATGCCCTTCTCTTACGCCATGAGTTCAGCGTTGGTGAATTGGCTGTTATACAAATCTGCATAGAAGCCTTTAGCACTGAGCAATTCCTCGTGTGTACCACGTTCGACGATATCGCCATTGCGCATCACTAGAATCATGTCGGCATTCTTGATAGTGGAAAGTCGGTGTGCAATCACAAAGCTGGTGCGTCCCACAGTCAGAGCGTCCATCGCTTGTTGAATCAGTTCTTCAGTTCGCGTATCTACTGAACTGGTGGCTTCGTCAAGTATCAGAATCGGAGCGTCCTTGACCATCGCTCGCGCGATGGTGACCAACTGGCGCTGGCCTTGCGAGAGCGTGGTCTTGTCATCGAGCATGGTGTCATAGCCATTGGGCAGCGTGCGAATGAAATGGTCCAAGCCCACAGCTTTGCAAGCATTGACGATCTGTTCATCACTGACACCTGCTTTGGCATAGGCTATATTCTCTCGTATGGTGCCGCGGAAGATCCAAGTGTCTTGAAGGACCATGGAGAACTGATCGTGGACGTTCCACCGAGGAACACTCGAAGTGGATATATTGTCAATTCGAATGTCTCCTGAAGTGACATCGTAGAAGCGCATAAGCAGATTCACCATAGTGGTTTTTCCTGCTCCGGTGGGCCCAACTATAGCTATCTTCTGGCCGGCGCTCACTGTGGCGCTGAAATCGCGAATAATGGTTTTGTCAGGGGTATATCCAAAGCTGACGTGATCGAATTCGACGTCGCCTCTCAATTGTTTAATACTTCCATCGGTATTCTCACCGAGTAAAGCTGGTTTCTCTGATTCGTCAGCCATCTCTTCTTCGGCAAGGAAATCAAATACGCGCTCTGAAGCAGCGGCGGTACGCTGCAAATTCTGGAAGGCTTGTGCGAACTGACTCAACGGTTGAGTGAATAGGCGCACATACATCATAAACGCCACAATCACACCGAAGGTTATTGAGCCATTGATGACCAAAGCTGCGCCAACCACGCAGACAACGACGTAGCCGAGGTTACCTACAAAATTCATTAGAGGCATCATTAAACCTGAAAGGAATTGAGACTTCCAGCCTGAGTCATAAAGGTCTTGATTGTATTCTTCAAACTGCTCAATGGAAGATTCCTCGCCGTTGTACGATTTCACAATGATGTGACCGGCATATTTTTCTTCAACGTGACCATTCACATCGCCTAGGGCGACCTGCTGACGCACGAAGTAGCTTTGTGAATATTTCATCACTACCAGCATGAGTATGACGCCTACCAAGCTTGCGCCGATTGCCGAGAGTGTCATGATGACATTATTGGCGAACATCATAATGAGAGAACCCACGAAAAGTGTGATAGAGGTAATCAGTGCACCGATACTCTGACCAAGTGTTTGGCCAATAGTATCGACATCGTTCGTGATGCGGCTGAGTATATCTCCGTAGCTGACGCGGTCAAAATATCGCAGTGGCAGTTTATTGATTTTCTTCGAAATCGCATCACGCATCTTTCGCGCAGTTTCCTGCGTGATGTTGGCCATGATCCAACTCTGTAAGTATGTGAGTATCGCATAGCCGACATAGAGGGCAACTAGTGTGAAAGCGATGTGTTCAACTTGAGTGAAGTCAATTGAGCCAACCACAGGCTTTCCGTGAACGAGTGCAGGCAAGCCCTTCATCACGAGGTTAGTGATGTCCTTGAGTTTGTCTGGCCCAATAATTTGGAAAACTGTTCCAACGGCACCCAGTACCAAAGCGATGATAATGGCCGGGATATAGCTGCGTGTGAAATGAAGAAGTTTGCCGAGTACTTCCTTAAAATTTTGGGGCTTCTCAGCAGGTCCGCCAACACCGGGGCCGTGCCCAGGTCCTGGCCCGAACCCGCCCCTGCGCGGTGCGCGGCTTGGTGCCTGCGCTGTTGTATTGCTATTAGTCATCAATCCTCCAGCCTTCTGTTTGGCATGTGGCCGTGTGCCAAATGAGGTTCATATATGTGCTTCGGTATGTAGCAGTGCTCAATCTGCTATGCATCATTACCTTCATGCAGTCAGCTCTTTTTCGCTGAGCTGGCTTTGTGCAATTTGCTTATACACCGCGCAGGTGTTGAGTAACTCTTTATGAGTGCCGAGACCTACTACTTTGCCCTCATCGAGCACCATGATCTGGTCAGCATCCATAATCGTGCCTATACGTTGCGCAACAATCAGCATGGTGCTGTCAGCTGCGTTTTTGGCAAGAGCGTCACGTACTTCTCGATCGGTCTTGAAATCCAACGCTGAGAAAGAATCATCAAAGACTAGAATCTCGGGTTTGCTCCAGACGGCACGAGCAATCGAAAGTCTCTGCTTTTGCCCACCTGAAAAGTTAGAACCCCCTTGAGCAACTGGTGCTTCGTAGGATTCAGGCAATTGTTCCACAAATTCTGTGGCTTGTGCGACTGACGATGCGTGCTTGACATCTTCGAGAGTCTGTTCCGTGCTGGTATCTTTTGTTGCCTTACCGCCGTATGCGACGTTGGAGCGTACAGTTCCTCTAAACATCACCGACTGTTGGGGGACATAACCGATTTTGCTTCGAAGAGCCTTGAGTTGGTATTCGCGAATATCAACACCGTCAACACTAACTACACCTGAACTTGGATCATAGAATCTCATCAAGAGATTGAGCAATGTGGTTTTACCTGAGCCGGTAGAGCCGATGAAAGCCATGGTTTGGCCCTTGCTCACCGAGAAATTCACATGTTCAAGCACATTGTCTTGAGCGTCAGGATACGCGAAGCTTACATCGCGGAATTCAACGGAGCCAGCGTGCCCTTCGACACCTTGAGTCCGAGTGCCGTCGATAATGCTTGGTTCAGTGTCTAGAACTTCCAGAACGCGTTGCGCAGACACATCTGCTCGCGGGAGCAGTACAAATACCATGCTCATCAACAGGAATGCCATAATGACCTGCACTGAGTAACTCGAGAACACCACCATATTCGAAAAAACTGTCAGTTTATCTCCAAGAGATGCTGCCTCAATGAGATAAGCGCCAATCCAATAGACTGCGAGCATCAGACCATTCATGACGGTGTTCATCAGCGGCATGAGTAATGCCATGGAGCGGGTGGTAAATAGCTGTGTGTCTGTCAGATCGTTGTTGGCCTTCTCGAACTTGTTCTCCTGATAGTCCTCTGCGTTATAGGCTCGAACTACACGTACACCAACGAGGTTCTCGCGGGCAACGAGATTGATGTTATCCGTGAGTTTCTGCATACTGCGGAATTTGGGGATAACCAGTACCATCAGTATGCCGATAGCAATCATTAATACTGCAACGGCTATGCCCGTGGCCAAGGTCCACTCGAAACCTTTGCCAGCAATCTTTAGTACCGCCCAAACAGCCATAATTGGGGCTCTAACGAGCATCATCAAACCCATGGTGATAAACATTTGAATTTGTGTAATGTCGTTGGTGGAACGGGTGATGAGGCTCGGTGTAGAGAATTTATTCAGTTCGGCTGTTGAGAAGGATTCCACTTTGGCAAATTGCAATGAGCGAATCCGCTGGGTAAAGGATGCCGCAACACGAGCAACGATGAAACCGGTGATGACGGTGCAAGCCATTGAGCCTAGAGAGACCATGAGCATTTTGCCACCGGCGGTCCACACAGAGGACATCTGTGTACCAGGTTGTTCGACCATCTGTGTGATATCCGACATGTAATCGGGCAGCTTAAGGTCAAACCAAACTTGGGCGACGATGAACACCAGTGCTAGGAGCAACTGGGTTATTTCCATCTTCGAGAGATACTTACATATACGAACCACGAATTATCCTTTCGATGATTTTTGGCTCTTGCAAAGCGTGCTGCGTAACAGGAATCACTCATGTCTCTAGGAATCGAAGAGTGTTAATGAGCGCAAGTGAGTGGTTTCCACGATTGTTGGAAGTGAATAGCTCAAGTTGAGCAGCAACTGTGTGGTGTTAAGAAACTATATGGAAGATATGGCTGTATGAAATATCCGACCAGACTTCCAAGAATTTGATTTCAGAGCTAGATGCTTTTTGGCACTGTAGTGCGAGTTGATTGATGAAAAGCTTGCTCAATCTCCTTTGCAGAAGGTCGAGGCTTTCCAGGTTCACACAGAGTCGTATAAATAGTGAATTCCTTAGTCAACTTGATGAATTGCTTAGTTTTACGTTCGCCCATCTGCTCAAAAATCCAGCATATAGCCGAATGCATTTCTTCATGCCGTTTCTGTCCTTGTGCCCTACCTTCATCTGTAAGTGACACGAGGATATTTCGTCTGTCCTCTCGATCTATGTCGCGTGTAATAAGACCCTTTTTCTCCAAAGATGCAAGAACTGCACTGATACGCGCAGAGCTGCTACCGAGTCCAGCAGCGAGCTCGGAAGGAGTCATAGTGCCATGATGACCGAGTTGGGTAAGCACAAAAGGCTCGCCTTTCATGTCACGGCTCATGCGTTCCATCATTTCCGAATGTTTTTTGGCGGCATATTGGATGAGGTCTCGATAAGCGTCATCAGCAAATGTCATGTGCACCCCCTGTTCTTAATTGCTACTATACACCTTATCTCACAGTGTTAACTATTCACGGTATGTGTTATTCACAGACTGTGATATTAACGATGATGTGAATTATTATTGCCAGGGTTGTTGCGCTGCGTTGTCGTCATGATTATTAGCTACCGTTGGCCCGAGAGGACTGCTCTGAGTATCGTTCTTATGTGAGAGCTGAGATGGATAAGTTGGGGTTGTAATGGAAGATTCATAACTCGGCGATACCGATTGCCGGTGTTTGTTTGCCTTTGATGGTTTCTCGCTGAATTCTGGATGTTCGTTAGCCCAATTCTCAAAGCGGACAGTGAGATCTTTATCAGTGCGATGAATTGCTCGTAGAGGTTTGATCGCTGCAAATATCAGCAGCAAAGAGAGAACAATAACTGCGGCTATGAGTCCTAATCGCACCCATATGGAGTTTGGTGAGAAGACTGCGACAAACAAGGCTACGATTGCAATAGACAGATAAAGCACTCGTTTTGTCAGAGGACCGTAGGCTCTACGACATTTTGTGAGCACCTCGATAACTTCCAGTATGGCTGACGATTCTTCATCAGTGATTGGGTGTTGAGAAAAGGACTGTTGCCCCTGTTGACTGTTGACAAGATTTCTCTTAGTAACGCTCAATGAATGATATTTGGGCCGGTGATAGATCGCCCAGCTGATGATGAAGCACACAGCAAAAAACATCAGTCCAAAGAAAAAAATTACTAAAGCAATAGTTTCTGTCATGGGTGTCATACTTCATGAAGTCTTGGACGAGAATCTACCTTCGTGAACTGGCGATTAGCATCTTTGAGCTTTCTTAGAGTATTCGAGTGTGTAAGAGATATCACAGTTAACAATGAAATTTAAAAATTTAGTTTAACTAACACTAGAAAATAGCAGAATAGCAACGATTACAACCAATTGATTATACACTTATTTGTCCAATAGCGTGTTATTCTAATGATTAGCCAATGCGCTGTGCTTATTTGACTTAATGGTCATCTGGATTCTTGTTAGGCGAGCGCACTTTTTAGGCGTTCGAATAGCTCGTTGGGGGCTAAGGGGGAAGTATGAAGGATATACAGGTGCGCGCAAAAAGAAGGGGACTCGTTAAACGAGTGCTGACATTCTTTGTTGCGGTCGCAACAATGATGGTGTTTTTCCAAGGGACAACTAGGTCAGCAATGGCTGATGACCAAGATGCCTCTACGGATATCACCCAGTGTCTGCCAGCACCAGTTGCTCCAGCAACTGAAAAGACCATAATTACTAAGGCTAGTGTGGAGTTCACCGACAAGGACGGTAACACTGTCGCCAATGATGCGGTGGATCAAAACACCAGCGTGAAGCTTGACTACACTTGGGCCATCCCGAACGGGCTGAAGGAAGGATGTGTGAAATCCGGAAGCACCTTCACTTTCAAACTGCCTACGGGTGTGAAGTACGTGCCAGGTTCAGGGTCATTAGGCGATTACGGCAAGTATGTAATAGCTGAAGATGGAACTGTTACCTTCACTTTCAACGACAAAGTTGAGACTGAAGATAATGTCTCTGGTACTTTCTTCTACAATTCCAGCATATCGTCGAGCGACACCCCTGGTGCTCAACAGATCACTATCCCTACCACAGAGGGACCGCAAACAACTGGTTTCGTAGTGAATCCAACCGGTGGCAGCGATATTTCCAAAACCGGTGCTCTCACCGGTGTCAACGCTTCGGGAAGCAACCCAACCGGAATTACGTGGAATGTGACCGTCAATACTTCAGGTAAGCAGTTGACCAATGCAACGGTGACCGACCCAATGCCCTCATCGACCGACAAGACTGTGACTACCACGCTGAAAAAGGTTACGGTATATCCCCTCACCATCGATCTCAACGGCAATGTCACAGGTACAGGTGACGCGCTTACTGAGGGAACAGACTATACGGTAGATAGTCAGGGAACTGTGACGTTCGTTGGCGATTACGCCAAGACACGAAACGCATTCAAGATTCAGTATGATTCCGATATTGATTCCAGTACGGTACCAGACGGAACAAGCTTGGCTTTCAAGAACGTCGCGACATTAAATAATGACGGTAAAGAGTTCCCCGCGGATGCAACAGTCTATGCAAGCTATGCAAGTCTAGTCACTAAGAGCTATGACGGACCAGACAGCAAAGGTGGACAGATATACAACTGGCATATTGACTACAACAAGGGTGAGGGCAACTTACCAGCTAACACCACACTAGTTGACACATTGTCTGATGGACAGGTTTTCAGTGGTACGCCGAAGCTGACGTATACCGATGGCAGTGCCGTAGATACCAGTGATTACACGATTTCGTATAGCGCAAACAATACAGTGATGACTGTTACCTTCCCCAATGGTCTGAAGAAGGCTGTAAAGCTTTCTTACCAGTCGCATGTCGTCAACGCGATTGATGACGACAAGAGTGTAACAATCAGCAATAAAGCCACAAGTAACGGACAGTCCTCAGAAAAGAGCTCTGGGTATTTAGGTCAGCAAGGTCTGGTGAAAAACCTTGGTGATGTGGATTACAACAATAAAACCGTTGGCTGGAATTTCGATATCAACGAAGCACGTCAGAGCATGCCAAATTGGACTTTGACAGATACAGTCCCCAGCGGACTCACTGTGGATTACAGTTCTTTTGTATTGAAGAATAAAGACACCGGTGTCACGTACGTGGAAGGCAAAGATTTCAAGGTCACTCCCACCGCTACCGGTTTCACGGTACAATTCATAGGGGATTTAGCAAGTAATGCGGATAGTTGGTATACCCTGGCGTACACCACTTCTTTTGACACCACTAAATTAACCAAGGCTGATAATAATACCTGGACCAATAAAGCTAGTGCCAGATGGGGTCAAGGTGGTACTGACTCGCACGTCAACGAGTCTAATAAACCTTTTAGACCAACTACGAATTTCGTCAATGATGGTAGCAAATCAGGCAGTTACAACGCTATATCTAAAGAAATCACCTGGAGCGTACTCGCCAATTATCGTCAAGGTGAGTTGAAAGGCGCGACGATAAGCGATCCGATGCCTTCAGGGCAGGAATATGTTGACGGTAGCGCCAAGCTCTATGAGGTTGCTATCACCAAAGGTGGCGGTTACACCTTAGGCAGCAATGTTGGAACTGATGAGAATCTGAAGTATGACAGTGAAACTAAAACTCTGACAGCTTCACTTCCTGACGGTAGTACCAAGGCATATTTGTTGATCTTCAGAACCTCGTTCGCCAACGATGTGATTATCACTGCTAATCCAAGCGGTGTGACCAACACAGCAAGTTATACCAATGCAGACAAATCTGCTGATCTTACGGCGACTGTCAGTGTTGCTAACCAAGGTAATTTCGTTGAGAAATCAGGTTCACAGGATAGCAAGGATTCAGCATATGCTGTGTGGCAGATGTGGGTTAATAAGTCACAATCCACACTGAATAATGCTGTTGTCACTGACACTCCATCAACGAACCAAGTTTTTGATGAGAGTTCAGTAGTAATCTACCCAGGCACAGTCAGCGCGGATGGTAAGACTTACACGCCCAATACCGATAAAGCTCTTGTGCTCGGCAAGGACTACAAGGTAGATGTGCAAACTGACTCTACAACTGGTCAACAAACGTTCAAGATTTCCTTCCTGAACCAGATCAATTCTGCCTACTTGGTTGAATATCGCTCGTTGATTAACTCTGCTAAAAGCAACGACACTCTAACTAACTCGGCCAGCTTTAACGCAGACCAGCAGCAAGCCAAACAGACTACAGAATCTAAGCCAGTTGCTGTGGTAAATAACGGAGGCTCTGCGCAAGGTCAAAACACCAACATTCTGTTGACTAAGAAAGACACCGATACAAACAAGGCGCTCGAAGGAGCTTCGTTCGAGTTGTGGTCTGTCAGCGGTGGTGCCAAAGGGATGAAACTCCGCAGCGGTACCACAGATGCTGATGGAAATATAAATTGGAAGAATATCAAGTCCGGCAAGTACATACTTGTTGAGACTGCAGCGCCTGAAGGATATGTAATCACCGATGATTTAGCAGCAGGCAAGATTATTGATGTGCAGTATGACAATGCCGATGCACAAGGCAATGTCGATATTGCTGAAGGTAATCAGCAAGGTAAGATTTCTGTCGTCAAGTCTGATGGTGATACGGGTAAGCCTTTAGCCGGCGCATTATTTGACCTATATAAATCTGATGGTACAAAGATTGCTAGTTTGCCTGCAACAGATGCCCAGGGCACTACTTCATATAGTGGTTTGGATGCTGGTGAATATTATGTGGTTGAGACTGCAGCTCCAGCGGGTTATGTAAAGGACGGAAAGCAACAAGCATTCACCATTTCCGGTGCAAATGGGAAAATTCAGCAGACTCTGGATGTATCGAATGCTGAGTTGACTGGTGCGGTGAAGTTGTCGAAGTCTGATGGTGATACGGGTAAGGCTTTGGCTGGTGCGGTGTTTGACTTGTTTAAGTCTGATGGTTCGAAGGTGGCTTCGGATTTGAAGACTGGTGAGGATGGCACGGTGTCGTTTGATGGGTTGAAGCCTGGTGATTATTACTTCGTAGAGACCGCCGCCCCCGCTGGCTATGTGTTTAATAGCAGTAAGCATTGGGATTTCACGGTTGATTTGCAGACTACAAGCAAGGTTGCGTCTGTGAAGGTGTCTAATGATCAGAAGACTGGTTCAGTGAAGTTGTCGAAGTCTGATGGTGATACGGGTAAGGCTTTGGCTGGTGCGGTGTTTGACTTGTTTAAGTCTGATGGTTCGAAGGTGGCTTCGGATTTGAAGACTGGTGAGGATGGCACGGTGTCGTTTGATGGGTTGAAGCCTGGTGATTATTACTTCGTAGAGACCGCCGCCCCCGCTGGCTATGTGTTTAATAGCAGTAAGCATTGGGATTTCACGGTTGATTTGCAGACTACAAGCAAGGTTGCGTCTGTGAAGGTGTCTAATGATCAGAAGACTGGTTCAGTGAAGTTGTCGAAGTCTGATGGTGATACGGGTAAGGCTTTGGCTGGTGCGGTGTTTGACTTGTTTAAGTCTGATGGTTCGAAGGTGGCTTCGGATTTGAAGACTGGTGAGGATGGCACGGTGTCGTTTGATGGGTTGAAGCCTGGTGATTATTACTTCGTAGAGACCGCTGCTCCTGCTGGGTTTGAGTTGAATGATACGAAGTTGCCGTTCACTGTTGATCTTCAGACTGAGTCCAAAGTTGCTTCTGTTGAGGCTACAAACATGGAGTTGACTGGTGCGGTGAAGTTGTCGAAGTCTGATGGTGATACGGGTAAGGCTTTGGCTGGTGCGGTGTTTGACTTGTTTAAGTCTGATGGTTCGAAGGTGGCTTCGGATTTGAAGACTGGTGAGGATGGCACGGTGTCGTTTGATGGGTTGAAGCCTGGTGATTATTACTTTGTAGAGACTGCTGCTCCTGCTGGTTACAAGCTTGATGGTGCTAAGTTGCCGTTTACTGTGGAGTTGCAGACTACTAAGAAGGTTGCGTCTGTTGAGGCTTCGAATGCTGAGTTGACTGGTGCGGTGAAGTTGTCGAAGTCTGATGGTGATACGGGTAAGGCTTTGGCTGGTGCGGTGTTTGACTTGTTTAAGTCTGATGGTTCGAAGGTGGCTTCGGATTTGAAGACTGGTGAGGATGGCACGGTGTCGTTTGATGGGTTGAAGCCTGGTGATTATTACTTTGTAGAGACTGCTGCTCCTGCTGGTTACAAGCTTGATGGTGCTAAGTTGCCGTTTACTGTGGAGTTGCAGACTGAACCCAAGGCAGCTTCCGTTGAAGCTAAGAACTTCAAGAAGCCTGTTACGCCAACTAACGGCACCACTACGAATAACAGCAGTAGTGATACCAAGCCTCTTGCGAAGACCGGAAGTGCGATCACAGGGCTAGCTTGGGCTTTCGGGATTCTAGTAGTTCTGGGTCTGGGTGTGTATGCAGTGAGGCTCGCTCTGTCGAAGAAAAAGCACTGATTAACTGCAAAGTCGGTGTCTGCTGAGCTTCTAGGAAGTGGACGCCGGCTGGTTTAGTCAGCTTTGCTGCTCATAGCGCTGTGTGCTTGGAAAATATCATTCAAGCACACAGCGCTATTGTATTGTTGCTGGATGCCTATGTATTTTGCCTAGCTCGATTGGTTCACTCACAGCGCGGACCTGAGTAA
The DNA here is from genome assembly GCF_022647885.1 of Bifidobacterium sp. Classification (NCBI taxonomy): domain Bacteria; kingdom Bacillati; phylum Actinomycetota; class Actinomycetes; order Bifidobacteriales; family Bifidobacteriaceae; genus Bifidobacterium; species Bifidobacterium sp. Next base: position 420,388 of record NZ_JALCLM010000001.1, read on the forward strand.
ATTACTCAGTATTCATAGAGAGAGCTCTCTGCGCATGATGCAGCTGTATAAAGAAAAACCCTCGGACCGTTGGTATTCCAACAGTTCCGAGGGTTTCACTTTCGTTTTACTCTCGTGCGCGCGGGGGGAGTTGAACCCCCACGACCTTGCGATCACTGGCACCTGAAGCCAGCGCGTCTACCATTCCGCCACGCGCGCAGACAAACGACAAAACTAGCACTAATCGTATGCGCGAAGCAAATCCGCGTGTCTGAAAAGTCGCGGTTTTCAGCTCCTGATACGCCCCGAAAAATTCACGCTGCGATATACGTTTAGAGATGTATCGCGAGGGCCAGAGAATGTTTTTAGCCGCGTGAACCGCTTGCATAAAAACGAGCTAGTGTTTCATCTTTGAACTCATCGAAATATCCACCGTCGATGGATAGACGAATGTCATCGAGTAATTTCACAAAAAAGTGCTCATTGTGGATAGTGGCTAGTGTGAACCCATTGAATTCTCGAGCTCTCAACAAGTGGTCAACATAGGCGCGGGAGTAGTTGCGACAGGTGTAGCAGTCGCAGCCTTCCTCGAGTGGGCGGAAGTCATGCTTAAACTGTGCGCGCTTCACATTCCAGCGTCCATCGCGGGTAAAGATAGCTCCGTTGCGCCCGTTGCGCGCTGGAGCCACGCAATCGAAAGTATCTCCACCGTTTTCCACTGCATTGAAAATATCGTTCACTGCGGCGATGCCAAGTACATGCCTCGGCCTAGATTCCGGCATCTCATCGCATATCCAAGCACAAGTCTGTCCAAGAAGTTGCTTCTCAATAGCCCCTCCTATGCCTACGCCATCAAAATCTAAAGAAGCAATTTGAGAGGCCGCGAGTCGGCGCAGATCTTCGTAGTTAGCACCTTGAACCACACCAAATAGAGCTTGGTAGGGTTTTCCCAAACGTGCAGCTGTCAGTTTTTCATGTTCGCTTACGCAGCGTTGTGCCCAACGAAAAGTCCGTTCAACTGACTGTTCTTGGTAACTTCGTGTATTCATCAAGGTGGTGAGTTCATCAAAGGCAAACATAATATCCGCGCCAATTTTGTGTTGAATCCCCATAGATATCTCGGCAGAAAAACGGTGTAAGGAACCGTTCAGTGGAGATTTGAACGTGACGCCGTCCTCATCAACGAAGGCCATGCGCTCTTTGCCATCGGCGATTACGTCGTCGGATTTCATTCCTTGGACATCCATAGCAAGAGTCTTCTTGAAACCTGCGCCAAGAGACAGTACTTGGAAGCCACCTGAATCCGTATATGTTGGGCCGCTCCAGTTCATAAATCGAGCGAGGCCACCTGCTTCATCTAGCACATCCTCGCCTGGGCGCTCAAACAAATGGAAAGCATTCGAGAGCAGACACTGTGCACCTAGCTCCTTCATTTGCTCAGGAAGCACCGCCTTCATTGCGCTTTGGGTTGCAACAGGCACGAATGCGGGGGTGTGGATATCGCCATGTGGGGTATGAATGACGCCAGTGCGTCCATGCCGTTTTCCGGCTCGTCCCAAACCTTTAACACTGTCGTCTAAACGAGTAACTATGTCAAAGCTGAATGCGCTTCTATCCCCGGGTTTGTCCTTTATACTTCCTAGCGGGTTCACAATCGGTGTCATGGACACCACTGTAGCGGTCAAGGTCCGACTAAAGGTTGACTTCAGTGTGGTCATGCTGATGGAACCGCTAATTGTTCTGTTCTATGTTGCTATGATTTGGCGTTATTGTATGAAGTGCAGATAATCTCGTTGATATAAGACGATTGCTGTCCGCCATTGGCAGAACGTTTGTTATCCTAACGTTGAGTGGCTAAAAGGGCGTCATTTAGGCTATATATCTTGATTTTCTGACCTTTTCCCATGGTGTTCAGTGGAGAATTCGCTCCCTTCTTACAACAAACACTCAGAAAACTTCCAGTACCAGTATCTTTACTTCTATATAGCAGTTGAATGAAGGCAGCACGGAGAGGCTCCCGTTGGGGTCGCTGTGGTGCGGCTGGTAAGCGTACCGCAGGAAGTTGTTAAGGAGTAGTAATGGCAGAAGAACATAATCTGTATCCGTGGAAGGGGCCGGACGATGATTCGTCATGGCAGCCCAGCCATATAGCCAAAGGCAATGATGCATCACAAGGCGAGAACGCGGATCAGGATAACCATACGGATTCACACGGAGAAGTAGCAGAATCGCCAAGCTCGCAGGACACACAGGAAACGCAAAACTTCACTGATTTTGGCGTTCCTTCAATTCCTGCTCTTTCTGGAAACTTGGATGAGCAGAGTACTACAGCTCTGCCCACTGTTCATTCGGAGAACGACACACATGCAGATGACGAGGATCAGCAAACACATGTAATTCCTACGGGAGATAATGCTGATACATTTGCGTTCAATGATTTAGGAAGCGGCAGTCAGCGATATGACGGCTTTGTGGCTCCTCGCTCGCCTGAACAGCCTGCCCAAGATCAGCCCAGTGCAAATGCTTCATTCCAAGCAGCACCTTCGTATGCTTCAGAGCAAACACAGCAACCATCCCAGCAACCGGAGCAAGCGCAATACGGGCAGCCAGAACAGTATGGCAGCAATGCTTCTAACGGGGTCCAGGGAGGTGCTGAGGAAACGCAGCCAGTTTCACCGCAGTACCGTCCAGCACCGCAGTATGGCGCATATGCACCTCAGCAAGAAACAGCTCAACAACAGCCGCAACCACAAAGTGCGAACGCACAATATGGCAGTCAGCAGGGTCAATACAATCCCTTTACTCCTGAATACGGCAATATGAATCAGAATCAGCAGGGTAATCCAGCTGGAGGTCAGTTCCCAGGGCAAGGGCCAACTCCGCAAGGTCAAAATGGGCCGCAGAAAGGTGGCAGTGGCAAGGGCGGTAGCAAGACTCTGAACACTGTTCTTGTAGCAGTTATTGCGGCAGTATTGAGCGCTGCGCTGATGCTCGGTTTAGGTTGGGCTGCAATTTCAAGTGGGTTGATTTCTGCACCAACAACATCATCGCTGTCTAGCATTAATTCGAATTCCTCGGGTTCTGGAAGCGCAACAGCTAAGTCTGGTGAGGCAGCTGACTGGCAGGCCGTAAGTAAGAGCGTCTCCAATTCTGTGGTTGCCATCGATACCGTGGTATCTGGTGGTACCGCTAAAGGATCAGGTGCCATAATCGACACCTCTGGTGATGTCGTTACCAACAACCACGTTGTTGAAGGTGCTACTCAGATTCAAGTCACCTTGTCTAGCGGGCAGATTTACTCAGCCAAGGTAGTGGGTACCGATACAACCACTGATTTAGCAGTGATAAAGATTGAGAATCCGCCGAGTGATTTGCAAGCAATAACATTTGCTGATTCGGACAGTCTGGCGGTGGGTGAGAGCGTAATGGCTATCGGTAATCCTTTGGGATATGACAACACTGCCACCACAGGTATTGTCTCAGCATTGAACAGGCCAGTTTCCGTGATGGATGACACCAACACCACTATTGTGACGAACGCTGTACAGATAGATGCCGCTATCAACCCAGGTAATTCTGGTGGACCAACATTTAATGCAGCTGGTCAGGTTATCGGTATCAATTCCTCTATCGCTTCAACTGCTACTACCAGTTCGAGTGCGGGATCGATTGGTATTGGTTTTGCGATTCCATCCAATCTGGTGAAGCGAGTTGCAAACGAGATCATTAAGAACGGATCCGTCCAGCACGTTGTTCTTGGCATTACCATCCAAAGTGCAACCGCTGAAGCTGATGGTGTTACCCGTGCAGGAGCACAGGTAACCAAGGTAACTTCAGGCAGTGCTGCTGCAAATGGCGGAGTTAAAGCCGGAGATACTATCGTTGCTTTCAACGGCAACGCAGTGAATAGCAACTATGCACTGCTGGGCTATGTTCGCGCATCTGCACTAAATGACAAAGTGACATTGACGGTGGTTCGTAGTGGAAAGACCTTAGATTTGAGTGTGACTTTGGATCAGAAGGAAGCAGCTGTCTCTGGTTCGTCGAAATCAGATTCTAATGACAGCGGTAATTCCGGCGGCTCCGGCTCTGATGGAGATTCTGGAAGTGGGTCAGATGATGGTGGTCTGACCGACCCTTATGGACTGTTTGGTAACTAGATTCCGAACACCATCGTGTGATGAGGCTGTGCAGCAGACAATATTCTGCTGCACAGCCTCATTCGTTATCGTTGTATGCATGGTTTTTGTCCAAAACCATAAAAAATCGGCAATTCTGTGGTGAAATTCCGTACCGATTCCGATTGTGTAGGGTTTTTGACGAGTACGTAGAATGCGTCGCGCGGAATTCCGCCATTTGTGAGTCAGCATAGGTTCTGTGCTCCATAAAATCCCTACACAAACGAATCGATCCGGCGTGATTCCTCTGTTGTTGTGCTCTGGCATGAGTTACCCTGTACACGTGAATGAAACAATGCTATCCGATCAGGAAAATCCAGTTCAGAGTGCCGATACGGCACCAGCCAAGGCAGTATCCGCACAATCTGCGAGCCCTCTCAAAGTGGCTGTTATAGGTGCTGGCCCAGCTGGAGTGTATGCCTCGGATATCCTCTTGAGACAGCTCAAACAATCAGGCGAAGAACTCGGTTTAGGTAGCAGTGCTCGCGTTGATATTTTCGAGAAGCTCCCCGTTCCTTTTGGACTGGTTCGATATGGTGTTGCACCAGATCACCCGAGTATCAAATTCATTGCCGGTGCGTTGCAAAAAACTCTTGATAACCCCAATATCCACCTGTATGCCGATGTCGAATTCGGCAAGGATATTACGCTTGATGATTTACAGCAGCGCTATGATGCAGTTCTTTTTGCTACAGGTGCTACTGAAGATCGTCTCCTAGATATACCAGGTCATGAGTTGGAAGGTGTACATGGCGCAGCACGGTTCGTTGAGTGGTATGACGGTTACCCCACAGGAACTGATGTTTGGCCATTACAGGCTCAAGAAGTCGCTGTGATTGGTGGCGGCAATGTTGCCATGGATGTTGCAAGAATTTTGGTGCGTAGACCAGATGATCTGCTCAATACCGACATTCCTGAGAATGTGTATGAAGGTTTGCAACACAATGAGACTCGTGATCTGCACTTGTTTGTGCGCAGAGGGCCAGCACAAGCGAAGTTCTCAGTCCAAGAACTCCGAGAGCTGGAGAAACTTCCTGGGGTGCAAATCATCATCGAAGAAGACGATTTCGAATTAGATGATGAAACACTCCAACGAGCAAGTGAAGATAAGCTGACACGTCAGATGCTTGAGGAGCTTTATACCATTCGGGAAATGGCTGAGGATATGGAAGACGACGGTGAGACTGATTTCGAAGGAAACCCTTCAGATCGCCGCTATCATATCCATTTCTTCTCATCGCCGACTGAGATTCTTGGGTCAGATGGCAAGGTGAAAGCTATCCGTGTTGAGCGTACTGAGGTTGATCCTGAAGGTCACCTCACGGGTACAGGAGAGAGCGTTGATTATCCTGTTCAAGCGGTCTATCACGCGATTGGGTATCGTCCTGCTCAAGTGCCAGGCATTCCGTACGATCAAAGTCATTTCACATTGGCAAATGTTGGTGGTCGAGTCTTTACTGCCCCTGAGTCAGAAGGTGGCAAGAGAATACCTGGTTTGTATGCTACTGGCTGGGCAAAACGTGGGCCAGTTGGTCTTATTGGTTCGACCAAATCCGATGCATTGGAAACTGTTTCAAATCTCATCGAAGATTTGTCTGTGGAGAAGAGGCAAGATTCTCGGGCACCAGACCGCAGTGCAACATCAATCGAAGAATTGCTCGAGAGCAGGGGAGTGCACCCAATCAGCTTTGCCGGTTGGCAGAAAATCGACGAGTATGAGCATTCGTCAGGTGCAGCTGCCGGCCGTGAACATATCAAAGTGGTTGACCCCGATGAGATGCGTCGCATCGCTTTAGGATGATGACTAGCATGCGTTCAGCGTGTAATCAGAAAAACACCAGCGTATTTCGTTATCCTAATTAACATGACTGGCAAAATGAAGGTTCATGGGCATCTTAACGGGTTGAAAACCACCCTGCTTTTTGGCCTGATGTGGGCGATTGTTATGCTTATTTGGTGGTTCACTGGGGGTACGCAAGGCACTCTTGGCATTTTCATCGTTATAGGTCTGGTAACTACCTTTTGGTTCATACTGGTTTTCTGACAAATTAGCTATAGCCTCAATGAGAGCGAAGCATGTCAGTGAGCAAGAGGCTCCTGAGCTGTATCGAATTGTGCGCGAGCTGTCGATGAAGGCCGGCAAACCTATGCCGAGAATCTATATCGCTCCCACAATGTCTCCGAATGCTTTTGCTACTGGACGAAATGAACGTCATGCTGCAGTTTGCTGTACTCATGGAATCCTCCAAATTCTTAATGAGCGAGAAATCCGTGGGGTGTTGGGGCATGAGCTGATGCATGTGTATAACCACGACATTCTGACTTCGGCAGTAGCATCCGCTATGGCTACAGTTATTACTTACCTTGGTTATTCCTTGATGTACATGGGTGGCGGACGCGGACGTGATAGCAGAGATTCTGGCGGCATCGGCATAATCGGAGTGCTGCTGAGCAGCATTCTGGCCCCAATTGGAGCCTCACTAATTCAGATGGCTATTTCTCGCACTAGGGAATTCGATGCAGATGAAGACGGTAGTCGCCTAACTGGTGATCCAGAAGCGCTCGCTTCTGCGCTCAACAGGATTGAATCGGGTGTGCAGCAGGAACCTCTTGCGCAGACAGCAGGTACGCAAAGTGTTTCCTCAATGATGATTGCTAATCCTTTCAATGCCAAGGGAATGAGCCGACTCTTTTCAACGCATCCTCCCACAAGTGAGCGCATCGCCCGCTTGATGCAAATGAGTGGGGAAATGGGAGTCGAAACGGTAACCCCTACATATCAACAACAATCTGACATCACAGCTTGAAGTGTGCGACAAACGTCGTGCTACACTGATTTCTCGTGCGTATTCCTTCATAAGGAGTTGCATGTGCGGGCGTAGTTCATCGGTAGAATGGAAGCTTCCCAAGCTTCAGAGGCGGGTTCGATTCCCGTCGCCCGCTCTATTGAGTTTCCTTGTTATTCCATTGTGTTTGCAATTTCCCGAGCTGAGTTTGTCGGCTATTTCTCCCCATTAAACCGATTTGGAGCATCGTTAAGACCAAACATGAGACAGGCAACAACGAGAACAGTGCGCATAGTGTGCACAGTGCGATTATCTTGAGTACGAGAATTAATTCGCTGCAATGAGCGAGAAGGACAGAAGTATTATTCCAAGAAGTGGCAATGTGATTTGTTTCATCGCAGCGCTGCGTTTCCCAGGGCTTGAGATAAGTAACACAGTGGCAGCTAGAATCATCGATATGCCGCCGGCAAACATCAAAGTGATGCCTATTGTGTGTGCCCCAATGAAATCCAGAATTGCTCCTAGAACAGCCATGATGCCCAGGAAAAGATTGTAGAAGCCTTGGTTAAATGCCATTTCACGCGTTGCTTTAGCTTCTTCTTTATCGTGAATCGAGAAAGTTATCATTGTGGATTCTTTGGTCCACATGAATGATTCCAGAATAAAAATGAAACCGTGTAGCGCGCCAGCTAGCAATATCAGAATCGATCCGGCGGTATCTAACAAGTTGTAATCCTTTCACACAGTACGTTGCAGTAAACGAATAGAAACTCGAGACTTGATATGTCAGCTCCACCAAGTGAGATCTTCCGCTGGTAACCGAACAGATTCGTGGCCTTCGGCAGCGGCTTTACCGATTGACATGATGAGAACTGGGACATATCGCTCGGCGTCAAGTTCAAAAGCTTCAGCTACCTGATCCTCTTCAAATCCTCCAATGGGATTGGTGTCATAGCCATGAGAGCGCGCGATAAGCATGAACTGCATAGCAAATAGGCTCGAATCAATTTTGACTACATCATTCATTTTGCTGAGGCTGTATTTCTTATATGTTGGGACAATGACTGATAGTTGAGCTTTAGCCATAAGTTTAGGCATAATGCCTTTCTCTGCAGCTTGTCCATATATGCGATCTGCATACTCGTAACAACGCATATCGCCTAACACCACAATCATCGCTGAAGAGCTCTTATTCTGTCGCTTATTAAAACGGATAAGAGGGTTGAGCTTCGCCTTCCCCTCATCGGATTGAACAATAAGGAATCTCCAAGGTTGTATATTCACAGACGATGGAGCTTTAGCTGCTTCATTGAGCATTTGCAACATTTCTTCGCGTGAAATTTTCACCGTTGGATCATATTTACGGATCGAACGCCGTCCCTCGAGTATTTGAGTGAAGTTATTTGTGGTGAGTTGGGTCATCGTAGAATCTCTTTTTCATGGATACTGATGCTGGTGGTGTTGTCAAGATTCGGGTTTCTATAGGCTACTGTTGCTTGGTCAAGATGCGATTCGATAGTGGATACCGCTTTGAGTAGAGTCTCAATTTCAGTGCTGTTCATACCGTCAAATAATGAGCTTAGAAATAACTCTCGTTTGTTTGAGCACTCAGTGATGAGCTTCGAACCTGTCTCAGTTATGGACACTGCAACGTTTCGCTGATCTTCCGCGTTACGATTTCTGCGGATAAGTCCACGGTCTTCTAACAGTTGTAGGTGCCGCGTTACTGCGCTGGCATTAATGCCTAGGATTGCGCGCAGTTCTGTTTGTGAGAGCGACGGTGAATCGCTCAAAGCATACAAAATAGTAAATCTAGCGATACTGCTGCCGGTGCAAGCTTCAAAGGATGTGCTGATCTTTGAGTTAAGCCGGCTCGTTGCTAGCAGAACTGCCATTCGTTCGTCTGCCAAAAGTTTTTCCTGCTCTGAAACGCACAGTCTTACAAGGACTGCGAGGATCCTTTAGTAAATACTTGATAAGTAAATGCTTGATAAGTCAACTATTGATAAGTCAACACTTACGTGCTTCGGTCGTCAACCCTTCGGTGAAATTCAACCTCCGGCGAAATGCCGGGATACGTCTAGGTCGTTGAATCATGCGGATGTTATACCAGCATCGTTTACGCACCAAGATTTATGGCCACACGCCTAGAGAGTAGAGGCTGAAGCACCCTAGCTACTGGAGGGTGAAAGAACACCTATCTATGATGTCCTCGGTCTGGAATCAGATGTGCTTCCCTTGTTATGCAGTGCACTGTCTTGCAATGTGATGTCTGGCCCTGAGCTGCCGGGCATTCCAGTCTTGTCTCGAGGCACCTCGCTTCACGCAAAACTGTGCAATACCGCACGAGGAATCCGAGAATTTCGCGGAGCATCGTGCGCTATTGCACAGTTTCATGCGTATTGCCTACTAAATCTTAGGACGCATCAGCAGAGAGGTCATATATGGTCACACCATCTACGGTAGTTGCTGTGTAGTGCTTGGCTACCCAGCTAGCAATCTCAGATGCTGCGCCAGAACCGCCCATTTGTGTGCCCCCCATTGAGGAACCTGCTATGTAGTAGTGGATCAGCCCTTGCTTAACGTATTGCTTGAACTGTTTGAGAGTTGGAGCGGGATCTGAACCGTTGAAACCGCCTATTGCCATAACAGCCTTTTGCGAAGCGAGCTGGTAACTTGCGGCATTCTGCGAACCGGTTGTTGCTGCTGCCCAACGGTAGGAGCTGGATGATTTTTCTAGCATTGACACGATTTTGGAACTAGCGGAACTTCCGCCCATACCCATGCCACCACCAGTTGAACCGTTGCCCATTTCGCCTGCTGAGCCTGTTGTGCCCTCGCTCATAGAGCCTTCGCCCATCGTCCCGCCTGCGGCTCCGCCTGGACCTGTCCCACTCCCATTGCCGGAACTCGGTGGCTGTCCCATTGAAGGATTCGGCGCTTCAGGAGCGCTTCCAGAATTTTGGCCAGGACCACCGGAAGGAGGCTCCTGATTGCTGCCATATTGTTGTTGGCTGGTATCGGACTCTGTGGATTCTGACGTTCCAGATGTGCCCCCCTGATTGCCACCAGGTCCGCCACCTTGGCCCATACCGCCGCCCATTCCTCCCATTCCGGTGGAAGATGTCACACTCGGACCTGCGAGCACAATAGACCCAGTGTGACCAGTGCTGATAGTGTACGCGGTCCATGCAAAAGGTCCGGAGAGTAACGACACTGCTGAAAGTGCGATGCCTGCTATAGCAATCCGTCTAGAAGATGCCAGAGCGGCAATGATCAACACTATGGCGGCAAGAATTCCTATACCGAGTATGCACCACTTCAACCATGGGAGCCAGCTGCTCCGCCCTGCAAGAGTAAAGGCCCAATAGGCAGAAACTAACATCAATGCGGGCGCTACAATTCTTGACCACAACGATTTACGCGCAACCCACAATCCCATCACAGCGATAGCTGCAAGAACTGCAACTGCGGGAGCAAGTGCAACGGTGTAGTACTGGTGGAATATGCCTGCCATGAAGCTGAATGTTAACCATATGACTACGAGCCAACCACCAAAAACAATCACGCTCGCACGTCTCAAGTCAATACGAACTGCACGTCCTACAGCGATAAGACCAATGAAGATTCCTGCGAATGCCAATGGAGCAAGCCATGCGATTTGAGTGCCGTATTCACCATCAAACAAACGTGTCCAGCCCGTCTCGCCCCACATGCCACCACTTGTGCCCCCAGTGGATGAGCCACCTGGTACAACGGATCCTTCCTCACTTCCTGTGAGTCGGCCGAAACCGTTATAACCAAAGGTTAATTCCAAGAAGGAGTTGTTTTGAGATCCGCCGATGTATGGACGCGAACCTGACGGGACGAGAACGGTCAAAGCTACCCACCAGCCCGCTGCGACGATAATACTGCCGACTGCAACGAAGCCGTCAACTATTCGTCGCCAAAAACCTGTTGGAGATGCGATGAGGAATGCTAGAGCAAAACCTGGAAGTACTAGGAATACTTGCATTTGCTTGGTGAGGAAGCCGAAGCCGATTAAGACCCCAGCAAGAATCATCCACCAAGTGCGTCGACGGTTGCCTGCCTTTGTGGCAGCATATTCGAGAGCGCGTAGCACAGCGTGTGCTGCACCTACCATGAGCAGGATCAACAGAGCATCAGGATTATTGAAGCGAAACATTAGTGCTGCAACAGGTGTGAGAACGAAGATAATGCCAGTAGTTAAGCCTGCTGTATTACCCCAATATCTGCGGATTGTGGCATAAAGCAAATATGTGGTTAATACGCCCATAATCGCTTGAGGAAGCAGGATAGCAAAAGAGCTGAGACCAAAGATGCGCACCGAAAGCGCCATAAGCCAAATCGATGCAGGGGGTTTATCAACGGTGATTGCATTTCCAGAGTCCAGAGATCCCCATAAGAAGGATTCCCAGTTTACTGATCCGGCTTGGGCAGCAGCTGAATAGAATTCATTAGCATAACCAGATGCTGTGAGATTGATAAAATATGCAGCTATAGCTGCCGCCAGCAGCATTCCTAGCAGTACCCAATCGGAAAGTCTTCGTTTAGGCAGTCGGTACAAGGCAATTCCTGAACGTGATTGGTGTCGATCGGCTCGGGATCGTTCGTGGCCTTTGCGCGTTGATCGGGTGCCATGTGATGCAGCTGATGTAGAGGCGAGTGGGGTGCCGAATTGTTCGGTCATTATGCGCTCACTTTCACGTTGGCGAGTTCGATCAACGACCCGCGTAATTCATGTTGGCTTTGGGCTCCCCATCCAAGATGCGCATACGAATTCGCGATGGTACCGTTGCCTTCTTTGCGTATATCTTGCCGCATTCGCCGCATGCCAGATATGTCTTTACTTACTGTGTCTGGAATGTTGACTCTGCTGTCGCTGTCTTCCACCCAGGTCACAGGAATTTCGTAAATTTGCATACCGCGTCGCTCTGCTAAAACCAACAACTCTGTATCAAAGAACCACTCATTGTCTTGAACTTGAGGCAGTAAAGCGTCTGCTGCTCGCGCGGTAAGTGCTTTGAATCCGCATTGAGCGTCGTGGAATTTCACACCAAGGTATGTTCTGAGCATGAGATTATAGGTGCGAGAGATGAACTCACGTTTTGTTGATCTGGTGACATCTGATTGTTGGAGCAGGCGCGAGCCAATCGCAACATCAGCGCCGCCTGCGAGCAGCGAACCGATGAGAGTACCGGTGCATTGTATATCCGTCGACAAGTCAACATCCATGTATGAAACCACGCGAGCAAGTGATTCTGACCAGGCATTTTTTAGCGCCGCTCCGCGGCCTTTACGCCCGATTCGCACTGCTCGTAGCACGACTGGGTATTGCTCGCATAATGTGCAGGCAACTTCCCATGTCCGATCCGTGCTGGCATTGTCTGCGATGATGATATTCCAAGAGAAAGCATTTGCGGAGGCTGATTGTGCTGTCAAATATGCGCTAAGTTTCTTGATGCAGGTCTCCAAAGTATGTTCCTCGTTATAAACGGGAATCACAATATCTGCATCAACATAGCTGGGATCTCCACGACGCTCAACGATTGCCGTGCTGAGCTGTGCTGCTCCATGTTGCCTCGGACTGTTGTCTGTGGTGCTCCTATATGTGTTCATGGTTCTATAGAAACGCAGCAGACTTGCTGTTTTCTTCACAGAACATCACAGTTGCATACAACGCAAAGGCAAATTCTCTGAATCATTTCTGAACGTTCGCTGCGTCTCGAGGCGCTTTGCGACTGAATGCTCTTTGTGTAGGGATTTTGATAGATACTGGGACTTGTAAAATCGAAGAATGGCGGAATTCCAAGCTTCTAGAGGGCAGCATAGTATTGGGTACGCCATAAATCACTACACAAACGAACGCTCCTGTGAAATTCGTGAGTTGTAGCCCTGCAGATAGACCTTTTCGCGTCCACTGATGTATAACTGCAAGCAAAAAAGTGAAAATCGGGCTCAGTTCGCTTGTGGAGCTACCTCATTGTTAGCAACCCATTTAGGGAATCGACCATCCATCTTGATGAGGTCATCCACCGTGACTAATTCGTAGCCCTGAGCGTGCAAGCTATCAATGATGGAAGGCAGCACATTTACATCCTCGGTTCTATCGCCACCACCATCGTGCATTAATACAATGGCTCCGGAGTATGCATGTTTGAGCACTTGATCCTTGATTTCCTGCTCTCCTGGCTTTTTCCAATCTAATGTATCGGTGGTCCATATGATGTTAGAGCTGACCATGTCTGCAGCGTCTGTCCAGCATTGCTTGTTAAACGCCCCGTAGGGAGCTCGGAGCATGCGGGACTTGGTGTTCGAAGCGGTGTTGATTGCGTTGAACCCGGTCTCGAGTTCTGTACGCAACGAGTCACGGCCTAAAGTGGTCAAATCAGGATGACTGTTGCTATGGCTGGCAACCTGATTACCATCTGCCAGTATTTGGCGTTCCATCTGTGGCATTTCTGCAGATTGTTTGCCAATATCAAAGAAGGTTGCTTTTGCTCCCTTGCTCTTAAGAATGTCGAGAATCGGAGCTGTGAAGTTACTAGGACCATCGTCAAAGGTCAGAGCGATGACTTTCTTGTCCGCCGGAGGTTTTGGACTCAAGGAATTAATTTTGAGCTCAGTCGGTTGTACTGTCACGGTCTTATCGACCTGTTCACCTGAACGGTCGCCCACCCAATATTCCTGTTTACCTGTTTTACCTTGCTGCTCAACGAATTGAATTGCTCCACCTGTGGTGATGCTAGTGCTAAAAGGAATATCCTTTTCATGCACCTTGTGTTTCTCTGACACGTCTTTTCCGTTTTGCACTATGAGTGAATCATGCTCATGAAGATAAGTGCTGCCTAATTGTTCAGCGCTGATACTGGTGCCATTTTGCCGTACCGAAATAGGCGCACCACCTTTGCTCTCAAGGGTCTTACCGCTAAGCGAGAGTAATTTTCCTGGTTTTTTATTAAAATCCTGATGTTCAGTGAGCACGTCGCTGAGTGACTGTTTGCCTGTGACTTGCACGGCTATATTGTTGACTTGCACGGAGAACTTACGGTAGTTGTTCCACCAGAACCACACGCTCAAGGCTGCTAGCGCACTGACTAATACACAGAAAATGGCTACGATAATGCCAGTCTTGTTCCGTTTGTGTGAGCCTGGAATGACGAGAGTTTCGACGTTTTCTGGATATGCTTCGGCTTGTGGGCTGTCGCCTTTTTCGCTCTTGTCCTTCATGCTCATCCTTATATTCTTCATCTGCGCTTCCCCGAGAACCATTGTATGAGGAAATTCCTGAAAAGTAATGTTCATTACCAGACAATACCTAGTGCCATAAAGTATCAAAAAGGCAAGTATCATGCCTGTAGCAGAAGGAGCGACAGCGCCCGCCGCCAAAGCTGTGCGAATTTGAGGTGTTATGGATCTAGTAGCGTCCGGGTGTTCTTAGAAAGCAGCACTGCGGATTATATAAGTCACAAAGAAATGTAGCTATCGCCCTTGACTTGGAGTTAACTCCAAGTTCTACAATCACCTGTATGCGTAGTCACACAGCAACAGTGCGTTTACTCGGCGAATCCGATGGCGCTCCTGAAGAATGGTCAGTGCCGCGTTGGTCAATAGGCCAGGCGGCAGAACGAACGGGAGTGTCGGCAGACACTTTGCGATATTACGAGCGTGAAGGAATCCTATCGCCAGCGGGCCGGACTTCAGGTGGCTTACGACGATACAGCGAACTCGATTTGGAAAAAATTGCTTGCGCTCATTGGCTCCGCCGCGCAGGTGTCCCACTCACTACCATCAGGGAATTTGACTCTTTGCGAGACGGTGGACGTCACACGCTGACCGGTAGAAAAAAGCTTCTTGAAGAGCATCTTGAGGAATTAGCGCGAAGACGTGAGGAAATCGACTCATCCATGATTTCAATACAAGCAAAAATCGCCAAGTATGACCGTTTGATTGAGGAGAGGCAATGAAGCAACGCTCGCAAGCTTTCATTGCACTAGTAGCTGCTGCTGCTTTTTGGGCCGGCAATTATGTGTTCGGCCATCTGGCGGTTGAAAGCATGACTCCATTCAGTATTGTTTTTCTCCGTTGGACGCTTGCTGTGATTCCGCTTGCTGTTATCGCTCAATTCCTTGAACATCCTGACTGGCGCAAAGTGCTTTCCCACTGGCCATTTTTGTTGATGCAGGCCGTTCTGGGTATGTTTGCATATAACTTTCTCCTGTATGCCGCTTTGCATGTATCAACAGCATTTGAGGCATCGCTGATTAATGCGGCTAACCCAGCGCTGATTGCAATCGCCGCGATGGTGTTCCTTCACGAGCGTCCTGGCTGGCGAGGTGGAATCGGCATTGCCGTGGCATTATTTGGTGTACTGATTGTGCTTACTCATGGAAATTTCTCCACATTGTTTAGCAGCGCCTTCGGCCCGGGTGCTTTACTAATGATTGGAGCGATTCTTGTATGGACTGCATACAGTATCGCTGGGAGGATGGGGCCACAATTGCCGCCGGTTACCTCCGTTTGTGTCCAATCGGTTATGGTGTCCGTTGCATTGGGATTGGCAGCGCCCGTTGTAGGAGTAACTCTGCCTTCAAGTGGCACTGCCTTCGCATCGTTGTTGTTCATAGCTGTGTTTCCCTCATGCCTGTCGTATGTGCTGTGGAATATGGCCTTGACGCGAATACCTTCGGGGAAAGCCGGCGTATTTCTCAATCTCATTACCCTATTCACAGCAATATGGGCGATAACAACAGGAGAAGCAATCACTGCGTCGCAAATAATTGGAGGAATAGTCGTAATAGCGGGTGTGGTGTTGACTGCATTTTCGAAGCAACAAGGTGATCTGCAGCCTCAAACTCTGCACTAATGCCGCTATGCTGCTAACGCGTCAGGGAAGAGTTTGGTCATTTTCGACGGCTGGATTTAGCTGACGTGTAGAGATGTATCTAGTCTCGTGAAGATGAACTGGCAATGGATCGTGTAGTGCTGTGAACATTGTGCAATATTGACCAGACGCAACGTCATCGCATTATTGTCTCTATATGACTTTAATGGAACAAGCGAGAGATACATCAAGCAACAAGGGAGTTGTAGATGCTGAGAACATCAGTTGATATGGGTGAGCCGTCTTGGATTACTGTCACTAGTGATACGGGGTGTGAAAGCCATGAATATGTGCGAGATGCCAACTATTTCGCGGATACTCAAATAGCATTGGTATCTCAGGGCGAGGGCACCATAATCTCTTTATCTTCTCCCTCGACTCCTATACGGTACCTAAAAATTCGGTGGAATAAACATCTGCCCTCAGACGGACGTTATCTCAGTGACGAGTGGGAGCGCGGATATGGAACGATGGGGTTTCAAACTCTACGACCCAACAGAATTATGCCTTGGTATTTTTTCTGTGTTAGCGGCGATGCCATACATGCCTTTGGTGTAAAAGTTCAGGCCAACGCCATGTGCTTCTGGCAGGTTGACAGCGCTGGTATCACTTTGGTGCTTGATGTGCGCAACGGGGGTAGCGGGGTGGTCCTCGGCTCACGACGGCTGACTGTTGCAACGGTGTTGAGAACAGACTACTCCGGTGTTGACTCATTCTTTGCTGCACATGAATTTTGTCGGCAGCTGTGCCCAAATCCCGTTTTCCCAGAGCTGCCAGTGTATGGCAGCAACAATTGGTATTACGCATATGGCGACAGTTCCGAGGAGGAAATTCTCAAGGATGCCGACTATATTCTTGGCCTTACTCAAGGTGCGATTAATCCTCCCACACTCGTCATTGACGACTGCTGGCAGGAGCATCATCGCCTCAATGAATACAACGGAGGTCCATGGACGCAGGGCAACAGCAAATTTCCTGATATGCAAGCCCTGGCAGCCACACTTGTTGACAGGGGAGTGAATCCTGGGATTTGGATTCGTTTACTGCTTAACGAATCAGAAGATATCCCCGAGACATGGCGCTCGCCTCTGAATGGTTGTCTCGATCCTACGCACCCAGATGCTCTGACATACATAGCTCATGATGTGCAGCGGATGTGTGAATGGGGTTACCGAGTAATCAAACATGATTTCTCTACCTTTGATCTCTTTGGTCGCTGGGGTTTTGAAATGAATCCTCTAATCACAGCTGAAGATTGGCATTTCCACAACCAGTCAATGACGAACGCTGAGGTTGTTAAACAGCTGTATACGGTTATCTATGAAACAGCGCATTCCTACGGGACCATAATTCTTGGTTGCAACACTATTGGCCATTTAGGGGCAGGGTTGATGCACATTAATCGTATTGGCGATGACACCAGTGGGCTGGACTGGGAACGAACACGGCAAATCGGCATAAACTCATTGGCCTTCAGACTCCCTCAGCACGGAGCATTTTACGATGTGGATGCTGACTGTGTAGGGATTATGGGACGCATCGATTGGAGCATGAACCGGCAATGGTCAGATTTGTTGGCTCGTAGTGGGACTCCGATGTTTATCTCAGCGAAGCCAGGTGTGATGACTACCCAAGAGGAATGCGAAATGCGTGGATTATTGCTTATCGCCTCGCAACAACGTATCCATCTCAAACCCTTAGATTGGGAATTGAATGATTGTCCTGAGCTCTGGGAAGACGGTGACGTCAATCGCCAATACCGTTGGTATGAGCCAGAAGGTTTAGCATTCAGCACTACGCCTACTCGATCTATTCCGATGTTATCGATTGAATAGCGGAGTCTCTGCCGTATCGCTCAGCGGTGCAGAGGTTGCGTAGGGCGGTGATATAACGCTCTGTATTCGCTCGGAGTTAATGAAATATCTTTGCGAAAAGCACGTGAGAAAGCGAATTGATTGTGATAACCGCAAGCGTGTGCGATATCTCGGATACTCGAATCACTTTTGGCGAGCATCTCTCGTGCTGCCGATATCTTCGCGTGAATGATGAATTCTTGAGGGGAAACCAACAGATGTTTCTTGAACAAGGTAAAAAGTTGTGTACGGCTGATGAACAAGGCATCAGCCAGCTCTTCGACTCTCAACGGTCTATCGCCATGCTCTTGAACATAGCGCACAGCTGCTTGAATGATGGAACTATCAATGGCCTCATCGGGAGCAAAGGTGTTATCGCTGTTACGCTGCACCGTGGCCAAAATCTGCATCAGCAAACTCTGAATGCAGAGTTCATTCGAGGGAATCGGAGTGCTGCATCCCATCATCGTTTCTATTTGAGTATGTATGGCCTCTACATCGTGGATGCGCGTAATCAATCGTGTATCAGTAAAACCGCAGTGTTGCAGCACTGCTTGGGCATCGTTGCCACTGAAACAGACCCAGCAGTAAGTCCAAGGATTATCAGAGTCGGCATGGTAGAAGGTATTTATCGACGCAGGTGCCAGAAAGCACTGACCGCTGCTGATTCTGAAATGTTGCCCATTGGCGTAGTAGTGTCCCGCTCCCGAAAGCACGAAATGGATCATGTCATAGTCACGAGTTGCAGGTCCATAGGATTGCCCTGCAACCCCTTCTTCATAACCGCAAGAGATGAAGTTCAACGAGACTGCCGATACGCGGTGTTCGAGCACCTTTTTCATTCTGCGCACCTTTACTTTGGAATTCATTAATTATCGCATGAAAGAAGGTGCAGTGATGCGGTTGTTACACATTGTTCGGCAGCGTATTGCTGAAACTGAACATTTTGGAAGACGTTTAGGTATGTCTTTTGTAGGGGTATTTCTATGCGGTGCCAGCGTAGCTTGTTTTAGTAAAGCTGCATTTGGCGTAGATCCCTTTACTTCTTTGGCAATGGGATTATGGAGGGTATCAGGCTTCGCTTACAACACGGTATACATTGTCATTAACGTCATAATGCTGTTGGCGGTCGCAGTTGTCGCTCGCCATCGATTAGGTGTTGCAACACTGTTTACTGTGTTCGTTACCGGCAGCGTAGCGCAGCTTGGCATGGGAATCCTTGATGCACTGATGCCGGTAGTTTCCTGGCAAATACGATTTGTGTTGTTGCTTATCGGCGTTATCGTACTGTGCTTTTCTTCGTCCTTGTATTACGTGGCAGATCTGGGAGTATCAGGTTACGATGCAATCGCTCTGACTATTGCAGAGCGGACGGTAATTCCATTTAGATACTGTCGTATTGGCACAGATATATTTTGTGTCGGAGTCGGATTCCTTTGTGGCACCTCGATTGGTTTGGGTACGCTGATTACAGCATTCTTCATGGGCCCACTCATAGATTTTTTCACCAAAGTTTTTTCGGAGCCCTTCTTGTATGAACGTAGCAAAGGCACCAAGGTAATTCAGGCTATCGAGACTGTAGAAGTTATCGAAGTGTCTACCGAAGAAAGATCATAAGCGCCATTATTTGCGGTCTTCAGCATTCTGGGTGGTCGTTGTCCCAAAACGTGCCTGGAGTTTAGCTTCGCTGGCTTCCATCAAATCGTCTGGTGTTAAACCGTACTTATCTGCCATAATCAGCACATTGTCGAAGACGTCAGCGAGTTCCTCACGGATATGATTCAGCTGCTCAGTTTCGGTTTGTTGCCGCTCGTCAGGATGGTCTCTGCCTATTTCATGAGTGCGTACAGCCTGAGCCAGTTCTCCGAGCTCCTCGTTCAGAAATGCCAATCGTACAAAAGGCGGATAGGGGTACCATTGTCGGCTGATGTAAAAGTTTTTCAGCCAGTTGGCATGAGCGTGGATATCCATCTGCTTCGACCTTCTGTATGAGGCATCGTCATCAAACTCGAATCACTATAGACGGAGGAGCGGAATTGTCCAGAAATATTGTGGTGTACTGCGGTGCAGCAAGTGGTAACAGCTCCAAATTCGAGGCGGCTGCAACCGCAGTTGCTAACTGGATTGTCGACAATGATGGCACACTCGTGTATGGCGGAGGAAGTGTCGGATTGATGGGCATTGTTGCAGCAAGAGTGCTGGAACGTGGTGGCAAAGTGCATGGTGTGATTCCTGAGCTGTTGAGAGATCGTGGGGCCGCTATGAAAGGTTTAACTGAACTCAGCGTCGTGCCTGATATGACCGCCCGTAAACATATGATGCTCGAACTTGGTGATGTGTGCCTTGCTCTGCCGGGAGGTCCTGGAACTCTTGAGGAAATAAGCGAAGCTTTTTCTTGGGCTCGGCTGGGGTTGAATGCCAATCCTTGTATCTTTGTTGACGTTGATCACTTTTGGGAGCCATTGGCAAACATGTTCGACAATATGGTGAGCAACGGTTTCCTCAGTCAAGAGGATAGGGACAGACTGTTATTTACCTCAACGTTGTCATCGCTGAACGATTGGATAGCGTCATATACTCCTCCCAAAATACGGCAATACCATGTTGCTGCAGCGGCTACAGATGCAACGAGTGCTAGCGCTTCTGCTACAGCATCAGCCAAAGATGAAGAGAATTAATTGAACTATTCCCGTTTAGGCGGAAGATTCAACACCGTCAAGCCTTTCCCGGTAGGATGGAAGGTTATAACCATAGTGAAATCAGGTATGAGCAGCTGTCGGCATTGATGAGCACAACGAATATCAGCTCAAGAAAGCGACACTGGGAGGGTGAATGAAAATCCTTGTTGTGGACGACGATCGCACATTCATAGAAATGTTGCGTGCCGCCCTGCTGACGCAAGGGTATGAAGTTACTATCGCGTCTGAAGGAGGCGGTTGCGTAGCTGCGGTTCCGGAGGAAAAACCGGATTTAATACTCCTAGATATGGAATTGCCAGACATTGACGGGTTGACAGTGATTCGTAGTGTCCGTAGGTGGAGTGATGTGCCAATTCTGGTCGTATCAGGTCAAAGAGGCACGGGGCTAGGTGATACTTCCGAAGTTGTTGAGGCCTTGGATGCAGGTGCTGATGAGTACGTGCCAAAACCTGTTGCATTGGATGAGCTCCTTGCGCGTGTACGTGCGCTGTGCAGGCGGATTCCCCATGAGAGCGGCGCACCACTGATCACCATGGGGCATGTCACTATTGACCTTTCTACACACTCGGTTTTCAGACAGTTCCGTGGTCGACAGACGCGAGTGCAACTGACTCCGACAGAGTGGAAAGTGTTGCAAATGCTGGTAAAAAATGTTGGTCGTTTAGTAACTAGACAAGATTTATTGACTGAAATTTGGGGCAGCGAACATGTCAACGATTCCGGCAACTTGCGGCTATATGTCTCACAATTGCGAAAAAAAATCGAGCAGGACCCTGCGAAACCCCAATTTCTCAAAACGGAGACCGGTCTGGGGTATCGTTTGGAGCTCCAAAACACCTGATTATCCGTTTGTGTAGGGATTTCAAAGTAGTTTGGGAGTTTTCCGTATTCAATAATGGCGGAATTGCAGCCTTTGATTGATATCGATACTCGCATTCTCACCAATAATCCCTACACAAACGTAGCAAGCTGCAAATTTCGCCAAGATGTGAATCCCGCCACAGTAGGAACGTATATATCAGGGTCAACGAAGAGTTGTTTCACGCGCAGTGGATAATGAGGGTATGACTATTGCCACACCCGAGCGTTACGCTCACATGCTTGAAGCCGCCAGAAGCGGAGGATATGCATACCCTGCCATTAATGTCACCAGTACTCAGACGCTTAACGCCGCACTCCAAGGTTTTGCGCAAGCCGAGTCTGATGGCATTATTCAGGTTTCTGTTGGAGGAGCTGCATATCTTTCCGGACAGGCAGTCGGTAATCGGGTGACGGGGTCTTTAGCTCTTGCGGCATTTGCCAGAGAAGTTGCCAAACGCTATCCGCACATCACAGTGGCTCTGCACACTGATCACTGCGCCGTGCAATATCTGGACGAATGGGTGCGTCCTTTGCTGGCATACGAAGCCGATCAGATTGCTCACGGACAGGAACCGGCTTTTCAATCCCATATGTGGGATGGTTCAACCGTGCCGCTTGAGCAGAATCTTGATATAGCTGAGGAATTGTTAGATAAGTCGCAAGCAGCGCACACTATATTAGAGATCGAGATAGGCGCAGTTGGTGGCGAAGAAGATGGTCATCGTGCGTCGGCAAATGCGAAATTATACTCAACTCCAGATGATGCCATTCGCGTGGCAAGACGCTTGGGACTTGGTGAACAGGGACGATATATCGCTGCTTTTACTTTCGGTAATGTGCACGGTGCGTATAAACCAGGTTTTGTGAAGTTGCGGCCAGACATTCTTGGAGATATTCAACGCGAAACCTTGGCAGCCGTATCAGAAGGTCGTATCGAAGGTGCTGCTGCCGCTGAGCTTTCCAACACAGATAAACCTTTTATGTTGGTATTCCATGGTGGTTCAGGCTCTTCTGCTGAAGATATTGCGTTGGCTGTGCGTAACGGCGTCGTAAAGATGAATATTGATACGGATACGCAGTATGCATTTACTCGAGCTGTGGCTGGTCATATGTTTGCCAACTACGATAAGGTGCTAAAAATTGATGGAGAAGTAGGCGAGAAGAAACAGTATGACCCCAGATCGTGGGGCAAACAAGGCGAGAGTGCCATGGCACAGCGCGTGGTAGAAGCGTGTCAAGAGTTAGGCAGCGCAGGTCACGCTCTAGACTGATTCGGTGTTTGTATACGAGAAGCAATATTAAGCACCAGTGTGCGTATAAGCTGCATCGGCTCGAGGTGTTCGTGTATGCAGTCTTGTGTTGTTTGCGAGGCAGATAAACGTGAGTCGTGCATACAGGATTACCGTGCATATCAATTTCAGACGCGAGTTAAGGGCATCCGATGAGAAGATAGCTCCATGCATCGGGGTATTCTCGTTGTGGCGGATGGGGTGTCCCCGCCGCACGAATGGAGGTGCAGTATGCCCGGAATCGTTCTCATCGGTGCCCAGTGGGGTGACGAAGGCAAAGGCAAAGCCACGGATCTTATCGGCGACAAAGTTGATTATGTAGCCCGATTTAACGGTGGCAACAATGCTGGTCATACCGTTGTGGTTGGTGATCAGACTTACGCACTTCATCTGTTGCCTTCTGGCATCATCCATCCCAATGTGACTCCTGTTGTTGGCAACGGTGTGGTTGTCGACCCTGAAGCACTCTTTGCAGAAATAGACGGTCTGGAATCGCGAGGGGTGGATTGCAGCCGACTATTAGTGAGCGAATCTGCTCACATTATTACGCCATATCACCGCACGCTCGATAAAGTGACTGAGCGTTTCCTTGGCAAGCACAAGATTGGCACCACAGGGCGCGGCATAGGACCTGCGTACGCTGATAAGGTCAACCGCGTTGGTATACGTGTGCATGATTTGTTTAATCCTCAGCATTTGCATGACAAGGTTGAGGCAAGTCTGCATCAGAAGAATCAGATGCTTGTCAAGCTATACAACCGTAGAGCTGTGGATGTTGACGCCATTGTAGATGAGCTGCTGTCAGTAGCAGAACGTTTAAAGCCTTATGTTTCCAATACTTCATTGGTATTGAATTCAGCCTTGGATGATGGCAAAACAGTGCTATTTGAGGGTGGACAGGCCACCATGCTAGATGTCGATCACGGGACCTATCCCTTTGTGACATCGTCCAACTGCACCGCTGGAGGTGCGTGCACTGGTACTGGCGTAGGACCGACTAAAATCAGTCGGGTAATTGGCGTCTCCAAGGCATATATCACTCGAGTTGGCGAAGGACCATTCCCAACGGAACTCAACGATGCTTCAGGGGAGTGGTTACGCGCACAAGGGCACGAGTTTGGTGTGACCACAGGAAGACCAAGGCGTTGTGGGTGGTTCGATGCCTTAGTGAATCGTTATGCTGCACAGGTTAACGGTTTGACTGATATTGTGCTGACCAAGCTTGATGTGTTGACCGGTCTTGAATCGATTCCGATTTGTACTGGATATGACGTAACACTTGCTGATGGTTCTCATGCCACAGTCCACGATATGCCAACAGACCAAGCTGAGTTCGCCTCTGCAGTGCCTATCTATGAGGAAATGCCTGGTTGGAATGAAGATATTTCGCAGCTCCATGACTTTGCAGATTTCCCTCAAAAGACCAAGGATTACGTCAGAAGGCTTGAAGAACTGTCCACATGCCGGATTTCTGCTATCGGAACAGGACCTGGTAGAGACCAGATTGTTTCTATGCATTCACTTATCGACTAATGCGCTGATACATGAGCTGTTAACGTCTGTCTTCCGTTAACAGCAGTGATGTCGTCAAAGTCCCTAATGCCCTTGTGCTTTAGGGACTTTTTGTATATTCCCGTTGGGTGAGTGCTCGCAATATTCTGCTAGCAGTGTCAGGTGTAGCGGTTGATGTAATAGTCGGCATGTCGTTCAGATATGTTTCCAATCCCTTCGCTTCGTAATATCCGAGAAATATAGGTGCAACCAGATAGGGACTTCCGTCTCTTAGGTTAAAGCCCATCGGAGGGAGCCATATGATTGCATATGTTTCAAAGAGGAGAGCATTTCGCCCTGCCTTGGTATGTGCCGGGCTAGCGATTGCCGCCATGGTGTTGTTGTTTGGTGCGAACCCAGTTACTGCAGCCGCCGCAGAAGCGGTCACCACCTGTAACCCTACAAGTAGCAACGGATGCGTGAATGGTGTCTTGCAGGATTCAGCAAAAGCCCCACTCGCAGACGTAGAAGTCACTTTGGAGGGTTCTGAAAGCGCCACCACAAAAACTGATTCGGCCGGAAAATGGGCGTTCTCAGTCACAGCTGACGGAGAATACAAAGTTTCAATACCGTCTACTGTGGTGCAAGAGCACGGGTTGAAAGCAGAAACAGCCACGGTAGAAGTCAAAAAGGGAGATTTTTCTAAAGCTCGGCAGGTTGTGAGATTTGATGAAGTGCAAGCGTCATCAGATGAGAGCTCAGGTAGTAGCTCATCATCAGGTAGTAGTTCATCATCTACTAGTGCTGATCAATCAACGTCGCAAACTACTGAAAGCGCGTTTTCGAACTTTATGTCTCGGTTCTGGCAGCAGCTCTTCAGCGGGGTCATTTTTGGCCTGATGCTTGGCCTGATGTCAGTAGGCATGAATTTAGTCTATGGAACCACGAAGCTCAGCTCCTTCTCGCATGGAGAACAAGTTTCATTAGGCGGTTTGATGGCATATGTGGGAACGCAGCTCTTACATTGGCCTTTGGTGGTTTCTGCAATATTTGCTGTAGCAGTGGGGGCTCTTACAGGGTGGATACAAAATGAGCTGGTCTGGAGCCCATTACGTAAAAAAAGAGTTGGACCGACACAACAGATGATTGTAACCATCGGCTTATCTATGGCACTGCAATATGTGTTCCAATTCTTCTTCGGCGGTGATGTTAAAGGCATCACTACCACCGTTCCGAAGGGATTCCAGATTGGGCCGATTACCACAGATGCAACAACATTAATTCTTGCAGGTATTGCACTCGCGGTGATTATTGCCTTCTCCTTGTTCTTATACGGCACCAGACTTGGGCGAGCTACCCGTGCTGTTTCGGACAATCCTGCACTTGCTTCGGCATCGGGTATCAACGTTGAACGCGTAGTACGTATTGTTTGGATTATTTCGACGGCCTTGGCAGCACTCGCTGGTGTGCTTATCGGTATTTACCTGAATGGTATCGCTTGGAATACCGGTGCTCTGGTGCTGTTACTGATGTTCTCAGCGGTCACCTTAGGCGGTTTAGGAACAGCTAATGGCGCTTTGGTAGGTTCGTTGATTATCGGCATAGTCGCCGATATGAGTTCTTTAGTTATTCCAAATGACATGCGCTATGTAAGTGCCCTGGCGATTTTGATTATTGTGCTGCTCATTCGACCACAGGGTCTGTTCGGCAAACAACAGAGGGTGGGCTGAGATGACGAGAATAACGACAGAGCAGAGGTCGGTGGTGTTCTTTGAGACACGTGTCATATTGCTACCGGTCGATATATGCAGCGACAAGTCAAATGATGGATGCACAGTGAAAGGAGGTCAGCGATGGATTGGATGACAATTTTTACCAATGCTTTCGCTCAGCTCATTGCTCCAACTACGGCGGCGTATGTGCTTGCAGCGATAGGCCTTAACGTTCACTTCGGCATGACCGGATTGATGAATATGGGGCAGGCTGGTTTCATGCTTTTGGGCGCCTACGGTTTTGCAATAACCCAGAGCATGGGATGGAATCTATTTGCTTCATTGCTCGCTGCTCTAGCTTTGGCTGCTATTTATGCGGTGTTACTAGGAATACCAACGTTGAAGCTTGGACCGGATTACCTAGCGATGGTCACGCTAGCTTCAGCGGAGATCATACGTATTGTGGCTAGATCAACATCTATGACCTCGATAACAGGCGGTTCAGGAGGAATTTCACCTCAAGATTTCACTACGCAATTCGAGAATTCTTCACCGCTCCCATCTGGTAGTTCAACTCTGTGGTTGTGGACATATTCCAACAATATTGCCGATTCTTGGTGGATCAGAATCGTTTCGTGGACTTTAGTGCTCATAGCAGCGATTTTGGTGTGGAGATGGTTCAAGTCTCCATGGGGTCGTGTGCTTAAAGGTATTCGTGAAGATGAAAATGCCTTGCGATCTCTAGGCAAGTCTGTGACGAAATTCAAATTGCAATCGCTATTTCTTGGCGGTGCGTTCGGTGCATTAGCGGGAATTATTTTTGTCCTACCTCGCTCTGTGCAACCTGATTCATTAGGTAGACAGGTCACCTTCTACGTGTGGACCATCCTGTTGCTTGGCGGTGCAGCATCCATATTTGGTCCCGTGCTTGGCTCGTGTTTGTTGTGGGTGATGTTGACCTTCATCAAAGAATTCATGCGTGGAACAATATCCGAGAATTTACTTTCCTCAAATCAAATTGAAGCGTTGGGGTGGGTGATTGTCGGTGTGGCGCTGATGTGTCTGGTGATATTTAGACCGCAAGGCCTGTTGGGAGACAGAAGGGAGCTGGCATTCAATGTCTGATACTCAAATCACACCTGGCGGTATGTCATTACCAGACCAGAGCGCAAACCAGACCGCAGAACAGATGCCGTCAGAGAGCAATCAATCGGGCGCTACTTCGTATAGTGCTCAAGTGGTAAGAGATCTCTCTTTCGTGGAGCACACTCCTGGGGCTCATAAGCCGGATTCTATCTTGGTGGCAGACGATGTGACCAGAAAGTTCGGTGGTATTACAGCAGTTGATGTGAAACATTTTGAAATAGAGCGTCATGGTATTACCGCATTAATAGGCCCGAATGGCGCTGGTAAAACCACATTTTTCAATTTAATGACAGGCTTCGATACCCCAGATTCAGGTTCGTGGCAATTTGATGGCAACAATCTCTCCACGGTCTCATCGGAGAAGGTTGCTCGAATGGGTATGGTTCGTACCTTCCAGTTAACCAAGGTGATGAACAGGCTGACTGTATTGCAGAACATGCTTCTAGGTGCTCCGGATCAGCCAGGGGAAGGCATGCTGAGGTCGTTGATTCCAAGTTTATGGAAAAATCGTGAGCGCGAAATCACCGAACAAGCTGAGCAGCTGCTTGATAGATTCTTATTACTGAAAAAGAAGGATGACTATGCTGGCTCGCTTTCAGGTGGTCAACGCAAGTTGTTAGAGATGGCCAGAGCATTGATGAGTAAGCCGAAATTGGTGATGCTTGACGAACCAATGGCTGGTGTAAACCCTGCGTTGAAGCAATCCTTGTTGGACCATATCGTCTCCTTACGCGACGATGGCACCACAGTGCTCTTTGTTGAGCACGATATGAATATGGTTCGTCATATCGCTGACTGGGTAACAGTTATGGCTGAAGGACGCATTGTTGCTGAAGGTCCACCGCAATCAGTTATGGATGATCAAGCTGTGGTAGACGCATATCTTGGTGCTCACGCAAACATTGATCTTGGTGATGACAGCGTTCTGCAGGACATGGAGTAGGAGGGTGTGCTATGGCAGCAGTAGTTGAGGAACAAATAGATAGAGCAACTGTCCATGTCGGTGAGCCAGAGGGTGAACCCTTGTTGGATGCCGTGGATTTGGTCGCGGGCTATTTACCCGGAGTCAATATTCTTAATGGAGCTTCACTCTCGCTACATCAAGGTGAGATTGTTGGGATTATCGGGCCTAATGGAGCAGGGAAATCTACCTTATTGAAAGCGTTATTCGGCTTGGTTCATGTCAAGTCAGGTTCGCTATTGCTTCACGGCGAAGCCATCACTAATTTGCGAGCAGACAAATTAGTGTCAATGGGTGTTGGCTTTGTGCCGCAAACTGAGAATGTCTTCCCAAGCCTGACAGTCAGAGAGAATTTGCAGATGGGAGCATATCAAAGTCCGCAGCTGTTTGTGGAACGTTTTGATTATGTCACGTCAATTTTCCCTCGATTAGGTGAGCGAAAAGATCAGACTGCAGGATCACTTTCTGGTGGTGAACGTCAGATGGTGGCCATGGGGCGGGCATTGATGATGAAGCCTTCAGTGCTATTACTCGATGAGCCGTCGGCTGGATTGAGCCCAATGCTACAAGACGAAACTTTTATTCGTGTTCGTCAGGTCAACAAGGCCGGAGTCAGTGTCATCATCGTGGAACAGAATGCAAGGCGATGCCTACAAATATGTGACCGTGGATACGTTCTCGATCAGGGCCGCAACGCTTATTCCGGACGTGGTCGTGAGCTGCTGAATGACCCGAAAGTTATTTCTCTCTACTTGGGGAATTTGGAGGAAACAGTCGAAGAGGAAGGTCGCTGAATCTCTGGTGAATCTGCTTCATTGTTTTAAGAGATGATTCATCTATTGAGTCCAGCCTATGAATTTTCATCATTCACAGGCTGGATTTCAGCATGCCCGATAACGGATTTTCCTTGTGTTTCCAACAGTTTTCGTACTTCATCTTCAAGAAATATGAGGTACACGCAACCGTTGCAAGCGGCTCCTAATCTGATTTGCATGGTCACATTCAGAGAAATTGTTTCCATACCCCAATGGTGTACCGCTGGTGAGCGTTGATTGCACTTCCAACACTGAGGGTCAGGGAGAAAACAGAGAGGGAATGGTGATGTTAATATGCGAAAGAATAGATCGTTAGTAGTGACTGCCACTGCATCAATGGCTGCATTGGTGATGGGGCTTTCAGCATGCGGAGGATCTGGTAGCGCATCTAGCTCAAGTTCATCCTCGGATGGGCAGTTCGTTGTCGGCGGGCTGTTCCCGCTCACCGGATCATTGGCATACTTAGGGCCGGCAGAGACCTCTGCGGCAGACTTGGCCATTAAAGACATTAATGCAGCTGGCGGTGTGCTTGGCAAGGATGTTAAAGAGGTTAGCGCTGATGTCTCCGATGCTGACCACGCTGATCAAAACACCACTGCAGCGCAGTCCGTGTTGTCCAAGAACCCCTCAGTGGTGATGGGTCCAGCATCTAGCTCGGTGGTCAAGAACACGTATAAAGCAGTGACCGAGGCGAAGGTCCCGATGATTTCTATGGGTGCAACCTCGCCGTCACTTTCTGGTATCAGCCCGTATTTCTTCCGTACTGTTCCGCCAGATTCAGTACAGGGCGCTGTACTGAGTAGTTTGATTGCTCAGGATGGTGTACAAAAGCTCGCTATTGCAGTCTTTAACGAAGAATACGGTACGGGTCTGCGCAAAGTGATTGTCAACAGTCTTAAGGACGCTGGCGTGGATGTGGTGTATGGCGAGAGCGATACATTCGACCCAACAGAAACGAACTTCTCATCGTTGGTTACTTCAATTAAAGCCACCAATCCTGACGCAGTATTGGTTATCGCATTTGACCAGACCAAGCAGTTGCTGAAGGAAATGAGCAGCCAAGGACTTGATACCAAAACGAAACTGTATATGACTGACGGTAATACTGCAGATTACTCAGCTGACTTCGATGCAGGATTCCTTGAAGGGGCTCAGGGAACCATTCCTGGCGCACATCCCAGCGATGATTTCCAAAAGCGTTTGCAGGGAATCGAACCTAAACTGTCAGATTTCACATATTCAGCAGAAACCTATGACGGCATTGTGCTTGCTGCTCTTGCAGCAGAAAAGGGTGGCGCTGTAGATGGAGAGACCGTTCAGAAGAATTTGGCCGCTGTCTCGGGTGCCGACGGTGGGGAGAAGTGCACCACATTCAAGGCATGCTCCGCTTTGATTAAAGACAAGAAGGACATTCAATATGTCGGCTTGGCAGGTATCGGACCGTTCAATAGTAATAATGATCCAGGCTCTGCTTCCATCGGTATCTATAAGTTCGATTCAGCTAACAAGCCGGTGTACAGCCGCTCGCAGGAAGGTGAAGTGCCGAAGAGCTGATTGATGCCAAATGCTAATGCTCTTGGCAATGCACGAAAGTACGGCAGCAGCGCAGAGCGTTAATTAATAATGAGTTGAGGGTTGGGGTGTGACGTTGTAGTGCAAACGTCACACCCCAACCCTCAACTCATTGAGATGCAGAGATGGCAACATACAGATTCTTGCTGAGGAGCTCCTTGTGTAGAACAGACATAGGCTGCTGAGGAAAACAGCAAAGATTCTTGCTGTGGATTACAATTCATGAAAGAACAGTCGAGGCTTGGCGGTCCTCAACTCATGGAAAGGCAGTGTTATGGTTGGCATGCGTGATGTGGCCAAAAAGGCAGGCGTCGCGCTGAGCACGGTGTCGTTGGTTGTCAACGAGAACGGATATGTTTCTGATCAGATGCGTGTGCGCGTGGAGAATGCGATGCACGAACTGGATTATGTCCCTAATGAGTTGGCGCGGAATCTTTATCACGGGCGTTCGCATATTATCGGCGTGATAGTACCAACAATCCAGCACCCTTTCTTTGCAACTCTCACTGCGTATCTGCAACAAGTATTTGCCAAGCATGGCCTGTACACCATGCTGTGTTCCACTTTTGATATCGGTGAAGGCGAGGCGCCGTACGTCGATATGCTCAGGCGACGTATGTTGGACGGCATAATCCTTGGCGCACATACTGACTATCCACATGACTATTGGACTTCAATAGAGCGTCCAGTAGTGGCTTTTGACAGATCGCTGGGCGCAAGCATTCCCTCTGTGGGGTCTGATCATGAGCAGGGTGGAGAATTAGCTGCATCGCTTTTTGCACTTACTGGTGTGCGGCATGTGGTCGAGATAGGAGGGCCGCGCTCACGGTTCCACGACGCTGCAGATGACTCCAGTGCTGGTGAAAATCTCAACGTGCTAAGTCCTGCGCTTGAGACCACTCAGCAGTCAGATACCTCCGGTAATACCAAGCATCGCAGCACCTTTCCGCCTGTGAGATACCAATTAGCATTTGAATCGGTGCTAGAAGCGGCTGGTATTCGTTACGACTATATGGAGATTCCTTCCGTTGCTGATCTCTCGCAATTTGAACGTGTAGCTCGGCAAGTTTTTGAGCGCTACCCCGACGCTGATGCGATTATGGCACCGGATCTTGCCGCAGCCTTCTGCGTTCAAGAGGCACTGAGAAGAGGAATGCGCATTCCCGAATCCATGCAAATTCTTGCTTACGATGGTACGTATGTTACTGACGCTGCTGGGATGAAAATCACCAGTATTCTGCAAGACTTCCCTGGTATCGCGAAAAAACTTTCAGATGCCATGCTAGAAACCATCAATACTGATGCTCAGAGTGTTGGAACGAGGAATGCTGCCAAAGATTCGAACGGCACTGTTGACAAGGTACAGTCAGCGTCTGTCCCTACGCAGGCCGAAGACTCTGCCCGTGCTACAGACGATAGCTCGTATCACGAAATCAGCGTCGCAGGAACGCTTGGCCATACAGTACCGATGAAGATTAAAATGGGGCAGACTACACGCTGGAATGAGGCAATCCGCGGATTGTTGCTCGGTTCGCACCCTCAGACGGATTGATTTCCAATTTTCCTCTTATCGAGTGATGTATTTATTGTGCGGTGAAGGTACAGATTTGTGCACACCGAGTCACGCAACATTTTCGGTGGATATGTAGCTCCTGTATGCCCTGTGCGCTCATGTGGAGTTACAGCTTAACCTCAACTCTAACAAAGGCAGTAGGTGCATATCTAAGGCTGTCGAACCGGTTCGATACAATTGTTCGCGTGTCTGATACGCAAGGTCTGAATACTGCGTAAAGAGACATGTTGCATACGAATGACGTTGCACACAACGATGTGACCGTTTCGCTAACGAACAAGGAGGTCCGATGCTGAACAAAGTACAGCTCATCACCTACGCCAATCGACTTGGCGAAGGAACGATTGAGTCAATGACAGAGCAGTTGCGAAGCAAATTCGCAGGTGCATATGAAGGTGTGCACATCCTTCCATTTTTTACTCCCTTCGACGGGGCTGACGCTGGCTTCGACCCTATGGATCACACGGCAGTAGATCCGAGATTGGGCTCATGGAATGATGTTGCTGAGCTTTCGAAGACGCACAGCATCATGGTTGATGCCATTGTTAATCATGTGAGTTGGAAGTCGGCGCAATTCCAGGATGTGCTTGCCAAGGGAGAGGATTCTCCCTACTATCCTATGTTCCTTACGATGAGTTCAATATTCCCAGAGGGCGCCACTGAGGATGAGTTGACAGATATTTACCGTCCTCGCCCTGGTCTGCCATTCACTCATTACAATTTCAATGGCAAAACTCGGTTGGTCTGGACCACTTTCACACCACAGCAAGTTGATGTTGATACCGATTCGGCTGAGGGTTGGGCATATTTGATGTCAATTCTCGACAAAATGGGGCAATCTCACGTTTCGTCTCTCAGACTCGATGCTGTTGGCTATGGAGCCAAGGAATCCGGCACTAGTTGTTTTATGACTCCGAAGACTTTCCAGCTCATTGGTCGTTTGCGCGAAGAGGCTGCGAAGCGTGGGCTGGAAATACTCATTGAGGTGCATTCTTATTACAAGAAACAAGTAGAGATTGCGAGCAAGGTCGATTGGGTTTATGACTTCGCATTGCCACCACTGCTCTTGCACTCTCTCTTCACTGGGACTGTGGGACCGCTGGCAAAATGGGTATCCATACGTCCAACAAATGCGGTAACCGTGTTAGATACTCACGATGGCATCGGCGTGATCGATATTGGTCCTGACCAGATGGATCGTAGCAAGCAAGGATTAATCAGCGATGAGGCCGTGGATCAGCTGGTAGAAACGATCCACGAACGTACTCATGGACAAAGTGCTGAAGCTACCGGTGCAGCTGCATCAAATTTGGACTTGTACCAAGTTAATTCCACCTTCTACTCCGCACTTGGAGCTGACGATCGAGAATACTTAGCGGCGCGAGCGGTGCAATTCTTCCTCCCAGGTGTTCCACAGGTGTATTACGTGGGCGCACTCGCCGGTGAGAACGACATGGATCTGTTGAAAAAGACAAATAACGGTCGTGATATCAACCGTCATTACTACACGTCTGAAGAGATTGACGAAAACCTGAAACGTCCAGTTGTTCAGTCGCTGAACGCTCTCTGCCATCTGAGAAATACTCTCGATGCGTTCGACGGAGAATTCTCCTTCGGCGTTCAAGGAGAAACCATCGAACTTGCTTGGTCTGGTGAGCACAGTTCAGCTCAGCTCACTTTTGCGCCAGGCAATCATGAGGCCATAACGAAGTTGGCGTGGACTGATAATTCCGGAGCGCACAGCAGTGACGATTTGCTGTCGAACCCACCACAAATAGATTAATGATTAGGCGCCACAATACCGATGTAAGCGAATGCAGAAGCATTTTGTGGCGCCAATCTCGTGATGTTCTTTGGAGGAAACGTGTCTGATAAGCACGGCAACGAGGGAAATAACGGTAATACATCGGGCAAATCAGATGAAGATCGGCAAGTTATTCCACCAGATCTGCATATGAGAGTATCCACTCCCTCAGCTGCACAACCTGAAACTCAGGGGATACGGATGGTTGCGGAAACTGCTCCGGCTGTTGCGGCTGCAGGGGCTGTGTCGCCTTCGCATTCGATAGACGCGGCTGTTCCTGATAAAGAATCAGCCTTTATGGATATGCGTGACCCCATGGTAAGCGCTGACGGTCATCGACCTAACCGCAAAGAGATCATCAGATTAACCGTTGGCTTCACTCTTAGTGCCGTTGCTTGTGCGATTCCATGGGTGGCTCTGAGCTCATTAATTCTTCCTCAGTTGCTTGACCAAATTGATTCAAGTACGCGCGAAGCCATGATTGGCACTATCAACGCTGTTGGTTCTGTGGTTGCACTGCTGTCGAATGTGGTGTTTGGTACTCTGTCAGATTTGACTCGTTCGCGTTTTGGTAAACGCTCACCATGGATTATTGGTGGTGGCTTGCTCACGGGTCTATGCATCTTCGGCATTGCTTTTACAAACTCACAAACCATGATTCTGGTCTTATGGTGCACGGCTCAAATCGGCTACAACATGATGCTGGCACCTTTTGTGGCCACGATGTCCGACCGCGTACCTGATAAAGTTCGTGGCACAGTTTCTGGATTTTATGGTGCGGGTATAGCAGTCGGGCAGACATTGGGTTCCTTGATTGGTTCCCAGCTCATCGGTCATATTCAGGGTGGTTTCTTCATGGGGGCTGCTGTGTTTGCCATAATCGGTATTGTCACCGTTATGGTGTGGCCCAAAGAGCGCTCGAGTGTCACCACGGTGCGAAAGCCTTTCAGCATGAAGATGTTGTTGCTGAGTTTCCAGCCCCCGAAGAACGCGCCTGATTTCTATTACGCGTTGTTCGGACGTACTTTGATGATGGCCGGTTACAACATGGTTACGATGTATCAGCTGTACATCGTGAAGTATTACGTGCTGAAAGATTCCGGTCTTGATGAAGCACATTTGGCCACCAACGCAGCGACAATCATCGCCACAATGTCGATTATCACCTTAGTGGTGTCCTTGGTAGCAGCATTAGTTGCGGGTCCCATTTCTGATAAATTAGGTATGCGAAAAATACCAATATCTCTCTCGAGCTGTTTATTTGCAGTAGGTGTGGCAATGCCTTGGATCTTCCCGAACGCTCTCGGCATGTACCTCTTCGCAGGCATAGCCGGATTTGGCTATGGTGTTTATAACGCTATCGATCAGGCGCTGAATGTTGCCGTATTACCGAATCCAGAAGAAGCTGGTAAAGACTTAGGCATTTTGAATTTAGCAAATACCTTGTGCACAGTGTTGGGATCAATGTTGGCTTCCGGTGTGGTGCTGATGTCAGGTCGCAACTACATGTGGATATTCCCAACGGCAATAGTTGTGGTGCTCATGGCTGCAGTGCTCATTATGCGTATTAGGAATGTGAAATAGCGTTTTCCTTAGTGGACTAACAAGGAATGGGAATGTGCACACTGCTGTGTGCGGAGTCTCGTTCTCGGAGTGTGGTGTGGGAATGTGCACACTCGCTGTAGTTTCCACGCACTCCCAATATGTCCACTATGTGGACATGACACTGCGCTTTCCTGTACTTCAGACCTATGGTCTGCTCTAGTCCGGTTGATAAACATCCGGTTATGGCATGAAAGTGAGGAGTGACATGATGAAGAGTTATCTGCAACATGTTGATTACTGCCTCGCTGATACCCATAGTGAATGCGCACGAATTATTAGCCCGTCTTCGTTGGCGGACTGAAACAGCATTCCAAACTGTTCAACCCCACCACGAAGAGCGGGGTTCTGAGCAGACCGGACGATTCACCTCAATCACGTAAACATACGTCATTCAGTAGTGTTCGTCATCATTCTCAGCAATAAACCCCGTAAATTGCACGGGGTTTTGTTGTATCGCATGTCAAATATGGCAAACGATACTGAATGAGGAGATGACAAGGATGACAACAGTCGATGTACCAGCTGATACAAGCCTTGCGCAGGGCGAAACAGCGACTGCACAACAGCAAAGAACAGCAGTAGAGCAATCGACAACGCAATCTGCGCTGCACCAGAAGATGGATCTGCTGGCGAGGGATTCAGTAAAAACTGTAATTGGTGCTTCGATGGTAGGTACAGCCATTGAATTCTATGATTTCTATGCCTATGGCACAGCTTCGGCGAATTACTTCCCCAAGATTTTCTTCCCTGAAGCCAACCCGACTGTGGGGCTGCTTGCATCGTTACTGACCTTCGCTATCGCTTTTATTGCGAGACCATTAGGTTCTTTGCTTTTTGGTCATTTCGGGGATCGCATGGGCCGCAAAACCACTCTTGTAGTTTCGCTGCTGCTGATGGGTTGCGCTACTGTGTTCATCGGTCTTCTACCCACATACAACAGTTGGGGATTGCTCTCGGTCGTATTACTGTGCATTTGTCGATTTGTACAAGGTATCGGATTGGGCGGCGAATGGTCTGGCGCTGCTTTGGTTGCCACAGAAAATGCTCCTGCGAATCGTAGAGCTCTGTATGGCTCTTTCCCTGAACTCGGAGCGCCCATTGGCTTCTTCCTATCGAATGGCACCTTCTTTGTACTTGAGATGTTTTGCACGCCTGAGCAGATGTTGAGCTGGGGTTGGCGCGTGCCATTCTTACTGTCAGCGGTTCTTGTTGTCGTCGGTTTGACAATTCGTGTGCACATGGAAGAAACACCGATATTTCGTATGGCACTTGAGCAACAGAAAGTAGTCAAAGCTCCACTGGCTGAAGTATTCCGCAAAAGTTGGAAGCAAGTGTTGCAAGCGACATTCCTCGTAGCGGTTACCTACACATTGTTCTATACCTTGGCAACATGGTCACTGGCTTTTGCCACCAAAGCCAAAGGTCAGGGTGGCGGTGGTCTGGGGTTCACTACCCAGGAATATTTGCTGATGTTAATGGCATCCATCGTGGTATTCGCAGTATTTATCGTGCTTTCGTGCGTATATGCGGACCGCTTGGGTCGACGTAGAGTACTGATAGCTAGTTCGATTGCGTTGGTGGTGTTTAGTCTGTTGTTCCCATATTTATTGATGGATCACCGCAACACTGTGCAAGTCATGGTATTTCTCTGTGTCGGTTTTGCTCTGATGGGCATAGCCTTCGGGCCAATTGGCGCAATGCTTCCCGAACTTTTCCCAACCAACGTTCGGTACTCAGGAGCCGGAATAGGTTATAACCTTGCAGCAATTGTGGGTGCAGCATTCGTACCGACAATCGCCACATGGCTCTCATCGCATTGGGGTGTGCGCTCAGTAGGCCTATACCTAGCTTTCATGGCATTGTGCTGCTTGATAGCAGTATTAAGTTGCCATGAAACTAAAGATGTTGATTTTAGTAGGTAGCTTCCACCGGTGTTGGCATCCGAAATGATTATCTGGTGGTTTCTGGCAAAGGATTTCAATAATGACATAAGCATCACTACAACCGAACATATAGTCAAAAACAATCAATCTTCGCAATTTAGTCAACCTGATATAGTCCACACAATGAACTTGGGCGGGTATGCACGGTAGAGTCGGGTAGAATCAACAACGGCTACCATAAGACTTTATTTCGGTTGGAGTCGAACGAGACAAAATCTCGGGGTTTCCACCGATAGACAGCGACTGTAAGTACACGACAACAAACGGCATGGCAGCAACCGTATTTCTGCCGAGAAAAAAATATAAGGAGTAGTGCATTCATAATGGCAGCACAAATCTGGTATGAACAGGATGGCGATCTTTCAGTTCTTCAAGGAAAGAAAGTGGCTATCATCGGTTACGGCTCACAGGGGCACGCACATGCGCTGAACCTGCGCGATTCCGGTGTTGACGTAGTCGTAGGGCTGCGTCCGAACTCGAAGTCCGTTGAGTTTGCCAAGGAGCAGGGACTTGAGGTCAAGTCCGTTCCTGAGGCAAGCGCCGAGGCTGATGTAATCATGATCCTGGCACCTGATCAGTACCAGCGCACCATCTGGACGAACGACATCGAGCCCAATATCAAGGAGGGCGCAGCAGTCGCCTTCGCTCATGGATTCAACATCCACTACGGCTACATCAAGCCTTCTGCAGATCACCCTGTATTCATGGTTGCCCCTAAGGGACCAGGACATATCGTCCGCCGTGAGTATGCGGCAGGCCGTGGCGTCCCTGTGGTTGTTGCTGTGGAGCAAGACCCACGCGGTGATGGTTGGGAAATTACTCTT
This sequence comes from Bifidobacterium sp., assembly GCF_022647885.1. NCBI lineage: Bacteria > Bacillati > Actinomycetota > Actinomycetes > Bifidobacteriales > Bifidobacteriaceae > Bifidobacterium > Bifidobacterium sp. The sequence goes on from NZ_JALCLM010000001.1 coordinate 458,384, forward strand.
GCGTATGCCAAGGCTCTGGGAGCTCTGCGCGCAGGTGCTATCAAGACGACCTTCAAGGAAGAGACCGAAACCGATCTCTTTGGCGAGCAGGACGTACTCATGGGTGGTATCAACCACCTAGTCGAGTGCGGCTTCGAGGTGCTGACCGAAGCTGGATACCAGCCTGAGATTGCTTACTTCGAGGTCTGCCATGAGCTGAAGATGCTCGTCGATCTGATGAACGAAGGCGGCCTGAACAAGGCTCGTTGGAGCTGCTCCGATACCGCCCAGTACGGTGATTACATCTCCAAGGTTGTCGACGACTCCACCAAGGATCGTATGCGTTACCAGCTGGGACGTATTCAGGATGGTTCCTTCGCCAAGGAGTTCATTGACGATCAGAACGCCGGAGCTCCTAAGTTCAAGGAACTGCAGGAGAAGTACTCCCACGAGAAGATCGAGGAAGTTGGCCCGAAGCTGCGTGCCATGTTCTCTTGGAACAAGGGCGAAGCTGCTGACGCCGACGAATCGCAGTCCTTCACCGGAAAGATTGCTCGCGCACAGGTGCAGTAATAACTCGGATTCATACATTGAATCCCATGAACAGGTAAAGAAATCCACCTGACTCTCGTAGCACGTTGGCCACAACCCGAAAGGTTGTGGCCAACGTGTTGTTATTACATGTGCGCCATTCCGGCTATAAGGCTGCCTGATAGTGCCTACTAACTGGCTGAATGTAATGCCAGCAAGTCCCGTGATGTGCCATGTCGTGATGCCTTGCGTACCTTGAGAAGAATGGTGATACCTACTGCTGCAAGCATGCCACTCATTCCTAGTGGCCAAGCGATGCTGCTACCGGTGTTGCCCAGTTTCTTCGCCATATTTCCTGCTGCATGAGTATGTTGTTTTAGACTTTGCTTGGCGACATGCACGGTTGCTTCTTGTTCGGCTTGTGTAGGAGAACCCTTCAAATTGGTAGTCTTCGCAGCAGTATTGCTCGTTGAAGCTGTCGAGCTGGGGTTTGAAGTGGGTTCGGTTGTGGATGAGTTTTGCGCATCAGGAGTGCTGACGGTGTTTAGCGTATACGACAGTGCATTCTGTCCGTCGGTATTCACGTTGATTGTTGACTGTTTATCCGTAGACAAACGGAGCATGGTGTAGGTTTTACCGCTTCCTTCTATGGTGAATTCGACGCTGCTTTGATCCTGCACAATGTGCAAGGTAACTGAGTGCGGTGAACTTTCGCCGCCCTTCGCCGCGATTACTTTGGTGTATTCGTATATGGCATCCGCATCCGTCAACCGGCTTGTTGAACGGGTAGCGGTGTATGAACCGCTGTCGGCGTCGTAAATGATAGTTACCGTTGAGTCTGGTTGTTCAAGTTTCACAGTGATATGCCCGTCGACTGCTTTGGCGTTGTCAACGTTGGTGAAGGTCAACTCAGCATTCTGCGCTGACGGACGTGTGATGTTGAGCAGGTTCTTGTTGCCTGTAATGCTGGTTGCCGAGCCTGTGAGAGCCTGTTCAAATAGCGCAGTAGGTTCTACGAAACTGCTACTTAGTGAGTAGTCTCCAGCTTTGCCAGTCAGGGTTAGTTGGCGTGCCAAACTTATCGAACCCAGTTTATACGTGATGCCATTATCGTCGCTAATGTCTTTGGCTGAATAACCCCAATTTCCTATCCAGGCTAATGAAGTGATTTGTGTGTTACTGCTTTGCATAAAATTGGCACCGTAATAGTCTGAACCGTCGTCGACTCGTTGGGGTTGTTGCTCGGGAATAAATATATTGTTGTCATCCAGATGGCCGACCATGTAATACGTGCCAGTAGTGGTGCCATATTGATACCCATTTGCGCCAAAGAAGAGTATGGTTTTTTCTTCTCCGCTTTCAGGGTCTCGCAGTGTTTTGATGTTTGGGCATTCGACTGTGCCTAAATCTTTGCCATTGAGTGCGCCGGCGTTCAAAATCGTGGCGCCAACATAGTCAAAGGAGATGCCATCTTCACTGGCATAAGTGCCGATTTTATCCCCTTCGGCGAGATACATCATCATATGTTTTGAACTGGAATCATAGAACATATATGGATCTCTGAAGTCAGTATGATCATCGGGAGCACTCATGATTGCAGAATCTCGATATGGTGTGAAGCTTTGCCCCTCATCAGTTGAGTATGCAACAAACTGTTTTTGCACACCCTCTATATAACTGGTGAAATAGGCGACCAGTGCAGTTTTAGGTAGATCCTTGAAGAATCCTTGATCATTGTTAATGATTGCTCCGGTAGCCATTGAGAACCATACGCCGTTGAATTTTGGTATAGAAACTCCAACGTTCTCGTAGTGCACGAAGTCTTGAGTTTTGACGTGATACCAAACTGTTCCGTCCCCGTCGTGTTTATACAGAGGGTTTTGGATATACATGAAATGGTAGTATCCGTCGCTGCCTTTCCAAATGCTCTGGATATCGTTCAAAAAGCCTTGTGGAGTGTTGTAATGGTAAAACTGATCGAATTGGCTGCTCGTTAGGCTGTCTGTTGTGGTGCTTGTCATGGTTGAGGTTGTTCCTGTGGTATTTTCTGTTGCGTGCGCCTGTGGTTGCGTTGCGATAGTGGTGCTCAACGCGGTAAGTGAGCACATGATGACTGTTGCGAGCCGTAACCATCGTGCGTGTGATGCTTTGTGTGCACTATGTTGCTGGTCAATGCTGATGTGTTGTTGATTATCTGTGGATGAGAAAAGTATGTTCATATGTCCCCCAAAGTGATGCAACAGCGCTGTTGCAGGCGTTCATTCAACACCAAGGTGAACTGTATTGCGTCAAACGTTTGACGGCAAGTTTTCTATAGCAATACCAAGTCGTATTGTTGTAATAATAGTTGCCTGTGGATAACAGTTAGCTGTGGCGACGCTGGCTAATCTCGTAGGCACACAGCAAAAAAATGAGCCAGATTGGTCCAACTGCAACAGCGACTCGATAGCTTGACGAGAAGCACATCAGAATAACCACACAAGCAAGGAAGATCAGCACAATAATATTGCTGATGGGCTGGTATGGCATCTTGAAACGGATTTTTTCAATAGCTAATTGTCCTTGAAGAGACGAGAGCTTGCCGGGGCCGTGACCTTCTACAACGCGTTTGCGAAATTTCATCTCGGTAATCACGATAATGACCCAATTGATAATGCCAGCGATTGTGGCTATAGACATCAGATAGTTGAAAGCGAAATCTGGCCAAAGGAATACCACCACAACCGCTATAGCGGTGATTGCTGCTGAAGTGAGTACTCCACCGACTGGTACACCATTTTTCGAAAGATGCCCAAGATATGCAGGTGCGTTGCCTTGTTTAGACAAAGAAAATAACATACGTGAGTTGGCGTATAACCCTGAGTTGTATACACTCATCACTGCTGTGAGACATACGAAATTGAGCACTCCAGCAGCAGCGTGAATGCCCACAGAGTCAAATATTTGTACGAACGGGCTGATTACTGTTCCTTGTGCATTTGGCACGCCAATAGTATTCCAAGGAACCACCGCCATAATGATTCCCAAAGCACCGATATAAAAGACTAAAATTCTCCAAATCACATCGTTGGTGGCTTTAGGAATTGTCCGTTGAGGTTCTGCAGTTTCTGCAGCAGTTATACCAATCAACTCGGTGCCGCCGAAACTGAACATCACTACGGCGAGTGCCATAAGTAAACCAGTCCATTGTCCATCGGCTGTCCGTGAGATTAAGCCATGGGGTAGTGCGCCACCATCCAGAGCGAAGAAGTTACGAAAGGAAGCAGTTACTCCGCTGTCGCTCGGTAGATGAAGAGCGAGAATAGCAACCCCACCCAAAATCATTGCTATAACCGCAACAATTTTGATGATGGCAAACCAGAATTCAAATTCTCCAAAGCGACTCACACCCAATAAATTTGTGCATGTTATTGCTACGAGAAACACAGCAGCTGAAAGCCAAGCAGGAATAGAAGGAAACCAGTAGTTCACGAATGAGCCAACTACTGATAGCTCAACCATAGAGACCAAGATGTAATTAAACCAGTAGTTCCAACCTGAGATAAATCCAAGTCGTTTAGACCAATATCTACTGGCATAATAGCTAAATGCCCCAGCCTTGGGGTCTTGAACGCTCATTTCACTGAGCGCGCGGACAATAAGAAAAATTATTCCTCCGCCAAGAAGATAAGCCAACAAAATAGACGGACCAGCTAGAGAGATGGATTCGCTTGATCCATAGAACAAGCCAGTGCCTATTGCTCCGCCGAGAGCGATGAGTTGTATGTGCCGATTTTTCAAGGTGCGGTGCAAGGTTTCTGGGACCTTCTGGATTTTTTCGGGCGTTGCCTCGCTGCTCTCTGGTGTATTGCTGGAACCCACGGTGCCTCCTCGGACGTATGCGCAGGCTCCCCATGCGTGCGATACGATGATGTCAGGAAAGGGTGGTGCAGCGTCTGCACACTCAATCCAACTGCTCTTGAAGCATAGTCTCTTGTGGTGCCAAGAGGCTTGTGAAGATTGTTATGAGCATGGATTCACCCTAAATATGATCCCCTAATTAAGGAGGACACGTTGACATATATCGAATTCGCGCACGTCGTTAAAGAATATGCTTCAGGTGAAGGAAGTATCCGCGCTCTTGACGATGTCAGTTTTTCAATAAGTCAAGGAAGCCTCACAATCATTTTGGGTGCATCAGGTGCTGGAAAGACCACCGCTCTAAACATCCTCGGAGGAATGGATACTCTCAGTTCAGGAAAAGTCACGGTCGATGGTCGAGACATATCTGCCCTAAAGCGCAAAGAACAGACACTGTATCGACGTACAGACATTGGCTTTGTTTTCCAGTTCTACAATCTGGTCTCTAGCTTGACTGCACTAGAAAACGTTGAGCTAGCCTCTCAAATACGACGTGAGCATTTCGATCCGCGAGAAACTCTCGAACAAGTTGGATTAGGTCATAGACTCGATAATTTTCCAAGTCAGTTGTCGGGTGGAGAGCAGCAGCGCGTAGCGATTGCTCGTGCCATAGCCAAACGCCCCAAACTTCTATTGTGTGATGAGCCAACGGGAGCATTGGACTATGCAACCGGCAAACAGATTCTGCAATTATTGCAAGATATTAGCCGTAAACAGGGGATGACCGTGGTGATTATCACCCACAACACAGCTATTTCAGCGATGGCAGACAAAGTAATTCACTTTAGGAGTGGTCAAGTACAACACAGCATTACGAATGACCATCCTGTTCCTATAGCTGACATCGAGTGGTAGGTGCGATATGGAGAACAATAGTGCGCAAAAAAATAGCCACAAACCTCGGCGCTCAAATGTTGTGGTCAAGGATATTTGGCGCACATCTCTGGCGAATTGGAAAAGATTTCTCTCTATTGCATTGATTACTATGCTCGGCGTCGCTGTGCTAACAGGTATATATGCAGGGTGCAAAGATACCCTGCTATCGGCTGACCGCTTTTATGATGCGCAGCACCTTTACGATATTCAGGTGGTGTCCTCAGCGGGCCTTACAGATGAGGATCTGAAAGCTCTTTCTGACGTGGAAGGAGTGCAATCAGTACAGGGTGAGCATACCAGCACAGCGAGTGTGCAGGTGGATCATACAGAGCACCTCGCCACAATACAAGAACTTGGTAGTAACGGGCTTAACCAAGTTTCAGTGCAGCAAGGCGCATTGCCCACAGGCAAGAACGATGTAGCGGCAACGAAGCGTTTTATTGTTGACAGTGGGGCACGGTTGGGCGACAAGGTGAATCTCACAACAAGTAATGCAGTCACTGGGCAATCAACCGCCGCTGAATACACCATCACGGCGGTGGTGCTTGATCCAACGGATATTGCGAATCCTGAAGGATACAGCACCGGTGCTTTCCGCTCACAGGAAAGTAATAGCTATGATTTTTTTGTTCCCTCAGGCAGCAATGATACGGCAGTGTATTCAGCCATTTCCATTGCTGTTTCAGGAGCGCAGGAGCTGGATACTTTTTCGGATGAATACGCAGCTAAAGTGCAGAAAGTCATTGATCGTATTGATAGCACGGTTACACAGCACAGAGAAGTAGCGAGACAAGAACAGCTGCAGCAGTTGCAATTGCAGCAAACAAATGAAGCCCAGGGATCTGAATCCAGCGCGAGTTCGAATGCGGGTTCGGATGCAAACGATACTGCTGTGCAATGGCATATTCAGGATCGAGCGTCCATAGCCACATATTCCAATCTGAAGGGAGATTTGAGTTCAATCGAATCAATCGGTCGAGCGTTTCCTGTGGTGTTTTTGGTCGTTGCCATACTGATGAGCCTGACCGCAATGACGCGCATGGTGGAAGAAGATCGAGGGCTGATCGGTACATACTTGGGTCTTGGATATGGCAGAATCTCGATTGCTTCGCGGTATGTGATTTTCGCGCTCGCGGCATGCACGCTCGGCGGCGTGTTGGGTAACGTTCTTGGCTTTATAGGCATTCCCGCATTCTTGATGAAGGTGTTGGATGGTTTGTACATCATTGAGAACACCACATTCTTCTTCGACTCGATATATGGAATCGGCGGCTTCGCATTATTTGCAGTTGGTGTCGTAGGAGCCACAATGTTGGCTTGCAAAGGTGAGATGTCTCAGATGCCTGCTCGTCTTATGAGACCGAAGTCTCCGAAAGTTGGTTCTCGTGTGTTGTTGGAGCGCTGGAGATGGTTATGGAATCGAATGAGTTTTCTCAATAAGGTAACCGTGCGCAACCTCTTTCGTTTCAAAAGCAGACTGTTGATGACTGTCGGTGGCGTTGCCGGTTGCACTGCACTGATTGTTTGCGGTTTTGCCATTAACGATACAGTTCAGACCTTGGGTGTGAAACAGTATGGAGGTGTCGATCGCTATGACTTGCTCAGCGTCGCAGTTTCAGATGATGCTGCAGCAAGCATGCGCCAGAAGCTGGTGAATGATGGGCTAGTGAAGCAATCAGTGCAATTACGAGTGGAGGGCGCAGACCTGCTTAATGTGGCAGGTGAAAGCGAATCAGTCCGTCTGATTGTGGTTCCCGATGGGCAGGATATAAGCAGCATGGTTGATTTTCGACCTGCAGCAACAGGCCTGAGTCGTACTTTCGGCTTCTCGACAACCCCGAGTAAACGACCTCGTCTGACTTTGGGCACCAGTGGTTTGCTGGTCGCGCAAAGTGCTGCGAACTCTATGGGTGTATCCGACGGCGATACGGTGTCTCTGCGCAGCGATGTACATGGTCAGCATAGCGTTAAGGTTCAGCATGTGTATCGCAATCTGATTGGCAGCGATATATTTATGTCGGCAAGCCTGTATGAGTCGATTTTTGGTGTGAACGAGCAAGATTTTGCTACTAATGCGGTGATGGCTACGCTCAAGGGTAGTGATGATGCTCAGATCACATATGCGGAGAATCTCAAGAAATCTTCATCAGTGGCTTCTGCGAACAGCACCATATCAATGCAGCGTAGTTTTGCTTTTGATTTGATGAGTGCAGTCGTGACATTAATCGTTGCGCTTGCTGGAGCGCTCGCTTTAGTAGTGTTGTTTACGCTGTCGAGCACGAATGTATCTGAGCGTATACGTGAGATGGCTACTTTGAAGGTGCTGGGTTTCACTGATCGGGAAGTCCACGTTTATGTGAATAAAGAGATGCTGTTACTGGCATTCTTCGGTACTCTTTTGGGGCTGCCGTTGGGACGTGTTATTGGAGGCATGCTCACAGGAGTATTGAATATGTCGGGCATGTTTTTTGAAGTCGAAGTTCATTGGACAAGCTATGTAATTTCTGCTGTTGCTACGATGTTCTTCGCCTTAGTAGTGCAGTTGTTTACGAACGTAGTGTTGGATCGTATTGATCCCGTGAGTTCGTTGAAAAGTGTGGAATAGCGGTGATCGCAGAGCCCATAGTGTGTGTGAAAAGATTCACTGTGTTTGGAAAGATTCACTGTTGGGCAAAGAGTGAGCCAGGAAAGTGCTGAGAAAGTAGAGCAGTGCGGTCCTGAAAAATTACTGCACATTCGAAAGCGAAGGCACGGCTCAAGATGACCGGGTCACAAACAAATAAAGCAGTTGAAAGGCCGTCGGCCCAAGCCGTTGGATAGTTCGTCGTGTTATGAATAGCGGTAGGTGTTGCCTCTGAAGAATTGTCGATAGCGACCCAAGTGGCAGCCACATCGTTTGCTGGCATACCGTCAATGGCATTAAGCAGGTGGTGCATAGTGATGAAACTTTTTTCGTGCGTGGAATGTTGAGTCTGCTGTTGGTCAAGGACTAGTGGCCATTGTCTGCGGCTGGGGGCTGATGCGCATAACGATCCGTTTTGAATTTCAGCCATTCCGACTGCATCCTCGTCATTGCTGGGATCTTCTAGTGCAATGCGTATGGGGTTGCCACATTCCATACGCAAATCGCCACCAGCATCTATGAGAACATATCCCTTCATCTGCGCGATGGCGCTACTCAGCAAATCAACTAGAAACCCTTTTCCGACTGCTCCGAAATCAAGCTGGAGCGCGCGATGAGTGATTAGTGTTGTGCCATGCCGCGTAACGGCTTCATTCCACTGTGGTCTGCCATGAATCGCTCCCACTGTTTGCTTCACATTGGCCGATGCATGAAAGTTGATATCTGCTCCATAGCCTAATTGTGTTAAATCAGCACCTACCAGTGGATCGATTTTCCCCTCTGTAACGGCAAAGAGGCGGTCATATATCTCAAATAGTGGATGGAGGTAGTCCGGAAAATCGAAACTGCCACCGTGACTTGCATTCGACATTGCAGTGACCAGAGAATCGTGGCGAAAGCGAGAAAGGACGGTTTCGTAATTATCAATTAGTGTTTGAAGCTCGGACTCAAGTTGAGTGTCAATCTCGTCCTCGGTGTGCACCACAATCCCTGTTCCTAGCGCTTCAGGGAATGCAATGACATGGTTGAGATTGCCGATAACAGCGTTATTTGCTGCTTCCTTCGCATTACGTTGATGCTGCATGTGAAAAACTCTACTCATGAATATTGAGTTGTGTAAGTGATTTTTCGTGAATCGCTAACGTGGTCGTGACGTATAAAATATGCTCCTTACACCACAAATCTGAGAAAAACAAGACTGCACTTTAGGGAAATTTTCAGCTAGTTTTGCTTACTGGTGATTTTCCCCACACTGTTTTCTCTCAGGAGAATACGGAAAGAGCCTCAGCATGCAATTACAAATACGTTCAATCATGAAGCGTTTGGTAGGACTGTTCGCTATGGTATTCGCTACCTGCGCAGTGTTGTCAGTATTGCAACCTCAAACTCTTGCGTATGCAGCTGATGCTGAGCAGTATGCAACATGGAGTGATATTGCCACAGCAGCAAATGAGCAGCTCACCGCAGCGGAGCACAGTTATTCGGATGGTGACACTGCAGGGGCATCTTCAACGTTCAGTGCAAGCTATAACAGCATTTATGTTGCCAGTAATTTTGCTAAAGCAGTGAACGACATACTCGGCACGGAACAACAGCAACATTTACAACAACAGTTCCAATCAATAGAGCAGTCTTCATACACCGCAGGCAATGCGCAGAGTATTAATCAGCAAGTATTAACTCTTCAAGCAGCCCTCACTGCAAGCGCCCAACAACTTGATGCCAATACCACACTTGCCGATCCCAAAACTTATGCTACTGCGTTAGATAAGCAGATTGAAGAACAGCGTAAACAACTTGAAGCTGCCAAGAAAAACAAAAATACCGGCAGGGGAGAGCGCAGCTGGTCACAAGTCGCCGATGAAATGAACAAGATTCTTGACAAGTCATACCAAGCTTCATCTTCAGGAGATGGTCGTAAAGGTTCTGATCTGGTCAATGAAGCCTATTATCAGTATTACGAGAAGCTGGGCTTCGAAAAAACAGTGATGAACGCTATCAGCGGTAGACGCGTTTCTCAAGTCGAATACCAATTCAAAGAAACGCGCTTGGCAATGGTTCAGGGCGAGTCGAACGCTCATGTGAAGACTCTGGTGACTGATCTTCAATCTATGCTCACTGCAGATGCAACAACTCTAGATGGTGGTGCTGCGGGAAATGTCAATCCTATGACCGCATTCTTCACCAGTGCGTTTGGACAAGCTTTTGTGGTGTTGTTGCGTGAGGGTCTTGAGGCGCTGCTGGTGGTGGCAGCGATTATCGCTTACTTGGTCAAAGCTGGGCATAGGGATAAACTGCGCTACATTTACTGGGGCGTAGCTGCTGGATTACTTGGTAGTGCTTTGATGGCCTTGCTGTTTACCTTGGTCTTTAGCTCTGCTGGAGCACATCAGGAACTGCTGGAAGGCATTACTGCCCTTATAGCGATGGTGATGCTGCTCTATACCAGCAATTGGATGCTCTCCAAATCTTCAGTCGAAACCTGGAATACCTATATCAAGGAGAAAACAGTCGCCGCGGTTTCGCAGGGGAGTGTGATCTCTTTGGCATTGCTCTCATTCCTAGCGGTGTTCCGTGAGGGTGCTGAGACTGTGATGTTCTATCAGGCTATATTCACTATGGCACCAAGTGGAGGACGAGAGATTTGGTTGGGATTCGCCGCCGCAGCTGTGGTCTTGGCGATACTCTTCCTGCTGATTCGATATACCTCAGTCAAGATTCCTATACGCCCGTTCTTCATGATTACCAGCGCTCTGATGGCTATTATGGTCGTGATTTTTGCCGGAGGTGGAGTGCATGCCCTCATAGAAGGTGACATCGTTCCTGCTACTTATCTGCCGTCAGTACCAACCAACGATTGGATTGGTTTATATCCATATGCGCAGACGGTTATTGCCCAGATAATCGCTCTCATAGTAGTGATTGCACTGTTCACTGTGTCTGTCATCCGACAGCGGCGTGCTCGAGCCAAGCTTGCGACGACCTCCAAATAATACTTGCTATTGCTTACCCCCCCCCCCAAAAAAAGGATTTCAACATCCTTACTGTTACCAGGAAACAAAAGGAAAGAGAACATGACAAAGAAACATCTCATGGCTGTCGCGGCGTTGGTACTATCCGGCGCACTAGCCCTGTCCGGCTGCGGGAGTTCTAGCAGCTCTGCAGACAACACCAACTCCTCTGATTCTTCTACAGCTTCGTCGTCAAGCGACTCAGGCGCTGGCTTCGAAGAAGTGCCAATCGGTGATGACCAACAGAAAAGTCCTCTGAATATTGGCACGGTATTTTTCCAGCCTGTTGATATGGAACCAGCGGGCATGGGATTAGCTGCAGCTGATGCCAACATGCATCTAGAAGCTGACATCCATGCTTTGGCTGATAACAACCTTGGATATGCTAAAGGTGAGTTTGTTCCTGATTTGACTGTGAACTACACCATCACAGATGAAAATGATGCCAGCAATACACAATCAGGGACTTTCATGCAAATGAATGCTTCTGACGGTCCTCACTACGGTGCAAATATCAAATTGGAAAAAGCTGGAACATACAAGCTTACTTACAAGATTGATTCCCCAGAGAAGAAGGGCTGGATGATTCATACTGATCCAGAAACTGGTGTCAAAGGCAAGTTCTGGACCGATCCCATCACCGTCTCATGGGACTGGGATTACACCCCTCATGAATGGTAGAGCCGTGAGCAAACAGCACTGTGTGCTGTTTGTAGGCTCGTGAGCGCGACTTATCGAGCGCGAAGTACATGTTGGGTCGGCCCTTCGGGGCCGTCCGTTATTGCAGGACGAAGCGTGAACACGTTGTTTCGAGTGCGCAGTGCGCTTTTCGTAGCTGAGCTGTTAAGTGGTGGTAAGCCCAGCGGGCTTGCCATAGGATCGGTGAGCAGCCTACGGCTGTGAAGTTGCCCGCTGGTTTGGCAGTTATCGTCCGCTTGTATGTTTTTTACCCTTCCCCATTTGTGCGTAAGCGCATAACATTGGGAAGGGTTCATTTGTGGGTCACAGGGATGCTATGCCCACCAGAATAGGGAGCTGGTCTGGATGCTTGAACAGTTCGTGACCGTAATGCCTGGAACGCTTGGTGCGGCATTGATCGTGATGAGTGTCAGTGTGATGCTTGGCGCGGGTGAAGGCAAGAGCAAACCTCGCAGTTCCAGATGGAGATTGTACGGCCTAGGTATTGGTTGTTTAGCTGCAGTCATTTTTGCCGCATTACGAGCGACTGCTGTTATTAATCAGCGCACTGTGGTCAACTATCCCACATTGATATGTTGTGTGCTCGCAGATATGGCTCTGGCAGTTGTGCTGTTTGGTGCTAGGAAAACAGTATCTGAACGTGCTGAGCATCCACGCCGTTTGGATCTTTCCAATGCGATTGCTGCGGTTGCTATCGCTTTGATAGTGTTCCGTGCGCTGCCGGACGTAATACTTGAGCTGACAATTTTTGTTGAGCCAGGTGACCCAGTGTTCACTTCAGCAATGTTGCTGCGTGCTTTGGGCTTCATTATGGGTTTGGCGGCTTCGATTATTGTGGCTTGCATAGTTCGAAGTTTGCGTGCTTGTGTACATGTGCGATTTTTTGACGCTGCTGCGCTGCTGCTACTGGCTTTGATATTCATACAGCATGTCACGGCATTGCTTACAGTGATGCAGACTACGGGAGATGTGTTTCTGCGGGGCACGTCTTTCCGTTTATTGGCGTGGCTCATTAATCACGCAACTCCTTTGATTATTGCTCAAATTGTGGTGTTTCTACTTCCTGCAATTGCATCCATCGTCGCAGGATTCAGGATGCCTGTAGCTGGTGAAAACACAGCAATAGTCAGGCAGCACACTGCTTTGAGAAGACGTGCGAAGGCTGCCGGCGTTTGGACAATTCTCGCTGTGATTGGCGTAACGGTGGCTTTGACTTACGGCGTTGCACAGACCAATCAGGTTCCTGTGCTTTCGCCTCCTGAGTCGTATGCTCTCTCTTCAAATAAAAGCGTGGCAACCATCAAATTCTCTCAGCTCGCTGATGGACATTTGCACCGCTTTGAATACAAGGCTAAAGACGGAACCGTGATGCGTTTCATCATCATCAAAAAGAATGGTGGTGCTTATGGGGTTGGCCTTGATGCTTGCGACAACTGTGGTGATGCAGGGTATTACGAGAAAGACGGGAAAATCATCTGCAAGAGATGCGATGTGGCTATTAATCTTGCCACCATCGGATTCGCGGGTGGGTGTAATCCGATTCCTTTCCCATACCAAGCTGGCAACGGCAGCATTACTATCCAGACTTCAGATCTTGATGCATTATCAAGTCACTTTAAGAGCTGATGGGAGGCAATGACATGTTTCTCAATCGTATGGTGTTACGTTCACTAAGCAGACAGTTGAGTAGACGCGTCCTTATCGCGGTGAGTGTAGGACTTTCGGCATGCGTGAGCGTTGCGATGTTGGGAGTGGTTTTCGATGTCGGTGACAAACTGAATGCTGAACTCTCAACCTATGGTTCTAATATCATGGTTCAGCCGAAATCAGATGCAGTCGTTTCTGACTTATATGCAGCAGGCGATTCAGATTCTTCGGGAAGCGCTATGAATTCCGACCCTACTGCCTTCATTAAGGAGTCGGATATTGCGAAAATCAAGACGATTTTTTGGGCATACAACATCACGGATTTTGCTCCTCAGCTCAACACTCATGCAACGATTGGTGTTAATTGCAAGTCTTCAGAGGGGTCTTCGCAAGCGTCGTGTACGTCACGCTCGGTTCCGCTAGTTGGCACATGGTTTAACAAGCGTGTTACCGCATCCACCGGTGAATCGTCAACGGTTGGAGTGCGTGGCATGCGTTCGTGGTGGAAGCTTCAAGGATCGTGGGTAAAGGATGACACCAACCAGGCGATGATCGGTTCCAATCTCGCTAAGGAGCTCGCCGCAACAGTTGGAGACACCTTAACTGTCGCCAAAGGCAAGAAATCTCAACAACTACAAATCGTTGGGATATATGACTCTGGCGATGATGACAATGATGCCGTGTACCTTTCCTCATCTGTGGCTCAAGATCTTGCCGAATTGCCTGACCAGGTCGATCGGGTCGAGGTCAAGGCTTTAACCACCCCTGAGAATGATCTGGCTCGCAAGGCTGCTCGCAACCCAGGAGCGCTCTCTCAGGAGGATTGGGAAACGTGGTACTGCACGGCTTACCCGTCCTCAATTGCTTATCAGATTGAAGAGGTAATTCCTGGCTCTGTTGCTAAGCAGGTTCGCCAAATTGCAGCATTGCAAGGTGATGTGATGAAGAAAACACAGGCTGTGATGATCCTGATGACTGCTCTGAGTTTGCTTGCTGCAGCTATCGCGGTAGCGAACCTTATGGCAGCGGCTATATCAGAGCGTTCATCTGAATTTGCTCTGTTGAAAGCTATTGGCGCTACTGACGGATCAGTGAGCAGATTAGTGCTGTTGGAAACAGCCTCCGTGAGCATAGTTGGCGCTGTGGTGGGAGCAGGATTGGGTTCATTAATGGCTCAGGTCGTCGGGCATGTGGTGTTTGGATCGGGCATCACTATGCGACCGATGGTGTTCGTTCTAGTGTTTGTGCTGCTTGCGGTGACTATTCTGGCAGCTTCATTATCGGGTATTCGTTCAATTCTCAGGCTGAGACCTGCGGAGGTGCTGCATGGCAGGTAAATCGATGCGGAATAAGCGTTTCGGGATGGGGACTATGACCAACGGACGGATGTTCGTGGTTATGATTCTTGGCGCAGTATTTAGACGGCGGTCTAGGGCTCTGATGGCAGTTATCGCATCCACTGTAGGTGCTGCCACATTATTTTGTTTGGCTGCGGTGTGCATTGCCGTTCCGCAGCAAATGAGCGAAGATATGCGCTCATATGGAGCAAATTTGGTGGTAACTGCGGTGGAAAAGAATGCTTCAGCCAAATCTGGCATTGCTGACGATATGGTTGCACACACCACGGAAATGATAGAGGCCAAAGCTCCGACCAAACTGGCGACGTACCGTTACGACACCGTAAGGATTAATGCTTCATCGTATATGATGGCCGGCATTGATCCAGCTGCTGTAAAAGCAATTAATCATCATTGGAGTGTTCAGGGTGCTTGGCCGTCGCAGGGTAGTGTGCTGGTTGGTACTGATATTGCGACAGCTCTCGGTCTAAAAGTTGGTGGTGATATCACCATTGCGTATCGTTCTGCCGACAATGCGGGCGGTACTGCTGCTTCGGGTTCTACGCAAACTACTCCATCCGCTACTAGTTCAGCGACCGCTTCGGATGGCCGCGTTTCCACTGACATCATGGAAGAAGGTGGTGTGAGCTTTAGAGTTGCGGGAATTGTTGACACCGGTGGTTCTGAGGATCAGATGGTGTATGCGACGAGGTCGGATCTTGATAAACTCGCTGCTTCAACACGTGGGGCTGATGTGCTTGAGTATTCAGTTGATGCTTCAGGAAGTGCCTTAGATGCTATTGCACAGAGCATCAATGCTATGAGCAGTATGGGGGTCAAAGCACAAACCGTTACGAAGATCACTGCATCCAATGCAACAATCATTACCATGTTGCAAACTCTGTTTTGGCTAGTTTCTGCGGTGGTTTTGGTATTGACATTCGTCGGTGTGGGCACAACAATGACATCTATTGTCTCGCAACGTCGTAATGAAATCGGTTTACGAAAAGCATTAGGCGCTCCCTCGTCTCGTGTAGGCACAGAGTTTTATGCAGAATCGGCACTGTACGGTCTGCTCGGTGGTTTGTTGGGTATCGTTCTGGGATATTGGTTGGCGTGGATACTGTGCGCTACAGTTTTTGAGCACGATTTGCAGATGAACTGGCTGCTGGCGCTCGCTGCGGTTCTTTCTAGCATGCTCATAGCGGTGATTGCGACCATACGTCCGGTTCGCAGAGCGTCCCGAATTGATCCCGCTGTCGTTCTGAGAGAAGAATAAGACGAGAAAAGCTGTTTGTGTAGGGATTTATCGGTGGTCCGCCACAGAGGTTAGCTAAGAATGGCGGAATTCCAACGGTCTAGAAAAACGATAGTGTGGGTCGGCGTGAAAATCCCTACACAAAAGATGTGGAGTTAAGAAAGAGGCGAATATGTTGCTCGAATTGGATCATGTGTCGAAGATTTATGGCGATCTACACGCAGTTGACGATCTGAGTCTGTCTGTGGGCGAGGGTGAGTGGCTTGCTATCGTCGGTTCCTCTGGCTCGGGGAAAACAACCTTGATGAACATCATTGGATGTATGGACACTCCCAGCGAAGGCTCCGTAACGCTTGAAGGAAGGCAGCTCAACGATTTGAATGCTACCCAACTTGCTGATGTGCGAAAAAATGTGATTGGTCTAGTATTTCAAAAGTTTTATCTGGTGCCGCATCTCACCGCCGTTGAGAATGTGATGGTTGCGCAGTATTACCATTCCGTTGTCGATGAGGAACAAGCAATGGAAAGCCTTCGCAAGGTAGGACTTGAAGAGCGTGCGCATCACTTGCCTGGGCAATTGTCTGGTGGTGAACAACAGCGGGTTTGTATAGCTCGAGCTTTGATTAATTGTCCAAAACTGATCCTGGCAGACGAACCTACCGGTAACCTCGACGGTACCAATGAGAAAATTGTGTTGGATCTCTTCAAACAGCTTCACCAACAAGGAACTACTATCATCGTGGTGACCCATGATGCTTTGGTGGCCTCTTGTGCACAACGCGAAATTATGTTGAACCATGGAGTGCTCGTTGGCGAACAGTGGAATGACAACAGCGCGCAACAGAGCTATATGGAAGCTGGCGGAAAACCTACTCTGGTGAGATCTGATCAGGCAATAAGCGGTGGATCGAACCAAGCGAGTGGAGCTGCATCTGATCTGCCTGTAGGATTCATTGACCCTACTAAATCTTCAAAAACTGACGGTACAAGCATCTGAAATCCCATTATTGGAGACATACATACTAGGGATGACGCATGCGGCTGGATCAAGAAAGGATGTCAGCGTGAGGGCACAGAGGAAAACTATTACAGCGACATCGCTTGCCGCACTGGGGCTAGTAGCTGCAAGTACTTTGCTTGCAGGCTGCGGTGAATCTTCTGCAATTCCTATGGATGATGCTTACGCCGGTTCGGGAGATGAATCCAGTAGTTCACCTGCTAATACCGATTCAAGTTCATCTTCAGATTCATCTGCGAGTAGCTCAGCTGGTTCCAAGAAGGATACTGGCACATACAAAGATGGTAGTTATGCCATCAAAGGTGAGTATGGTCCTGTTGGTGAGGACACCATTGATGTGACCATTACTGTTGCTGCCGGTCATATAAGCGATGTACAAGTTGTTGGGCACCCTTTCACCACGATTTCTAAAAACCATCAGAATGCATTTATTAAAGCAATTCCAGGTGTGGTTGAGGGCAAAGCTCTGAAAGATTTGAAAGTCGATAAGGTAGCAGGAGCGAGTTGGACAAGCGAAGCCTTTAACAAAGCACTTGAGGTGGCCCGCCAAGAAGCTTCCGAGTAAGAATTATTCTGTAGTAAGAGATAACTGCAATAAAAGGGCAGCTTTCAGGCGAAAAATACCTGAATTAGCTGCCCTTTTATTGCAGTTATCAAAGCTGATTCCCTATCTGTTCCACCATGGACGGAGAGGATAGGTGGTGGTTCCTGTTTCGGGGTCTGGTTTGATGCAGAGGAACTGGTGAATCTGGATGGTGTTCAACTCGAAGTTGAATCGCGATCCTGCCATATAGACACCCCACAGTCGGGCTTTGGGCTCGCCTACTAGTTTAACTGCGTCATCCCAGCGGTCTTGCAGATTCTCATTCCAATGTTTGAGCGTAATTGCGTAGTGCTGCCTGAGATTCTCTTGATTAATAACTTCGAATCCCACATTGTTAATGGTGACTTCAATTTCTCCTGGGCTGGCTAGCTCGCCGTCAGGGAAAATGTATCGGTCGATAAAGCCACCAGCGCGCTTGCCTTGGAAGCTGTTGCACCTAGTAATTTGATGATTGAGCAGCATGCCACCTGGGCGCAGCTTATCGAGCATCTCCTTGAAATAAGCGTGATAATGCTTGTGTCCAACGTGCTCCATCATGCCGATAGAGCAGATGCCATCGAAACCAGATTCTGGGACATCTCGATAATCCATCAAGCGAACCTCAGCGAGGTCTTCAAGACCTTCGCGTGCTATCCATTCAGTGCCCCAATCAACCTGTTCTTGTGAAAGGGTGACGCCTATTACGCGAATACCACGCTTTGCTGCTGCGATTTCCATCGATCCCCAACCGCAACCGATGTCAAGGAGCGAATCGCCCTCTTTGAGGTTCAGTTTGTCAAGTACCATATTGAGTTTGTGGTCTTGTGCTTTTTCAAGAGTCGCATCTGCTGTTGGGAAGCAGGCGCAGGTGTAAGTCATTGACGGTCCAAGAAACATCGCATAGAAGTCGTTACTTTGATCGTAGTGATAGCTGACGGTCGCCGCATCACCCTTTTTGGTGTGTGGCATGATTCCTTCAGCCATGCGCTGAGCCAAAGATGGAAGCTCTATTTCCGGTGGCTTGGGTTTTCTTATGCCATGCGACAGAATGGTTGCACTGAGTTTCGCCAACTCGGTTTTCTTCGGTTTTCTGGTGTACTCCTTCAGCTCCATCAACTGCTTAAACACACTGTATGGGTTGCCGGGTTCAAGTTCTGGCGATGCGATATCACCTTGAAGATATGCGCGTGCAAGGCCTAAATCGTTCGGACATTCTGCAATGTAATAGACGGCGCGTGAATTGCGAATTTCCAAATTGAGTGGAGCGTCTTTGCTGCCGAAACTCGATCCGTCAAAGGCACTGACATGAATTGGAGCATCCTGGTTGAAAAAGACCCCCACCATGTCTGCCACGGTCATTGTTGATATAGCCATGTAAATCTATTGCCCCCTTCTGAAACCAAGTGGCTCGAAGCCTATACGGTCTCATTTTTATCAGTCACCACCCTACTCCGATTGAGGATTTCAAGCATCGTCCTCAGTAAAAACTCTTTACATCTGTAAGTAATTTAGGTGTGTTGAATTCTTGATCTACAAAGGAATACCAGTTGCGCTTCAGCTGATCGTTACTGCAAGGATGGGCGTTCTCCTTGATAGCAGACATCGTCAGTTGAGTGGATTCCCGTGCAGCGAGCGACCTAAGCTGGAGATATGCAAGAAGTGGAAGATGATCGAGAATTTTGGATAGAGCAGACGCTAGATCGTCTATCGCATTCCCCTTTTAGAGCAAAGTTTTCGCTGAGTGCTCACGATAGGCAGTATGCAAGGGATAAAGGTCGTGCAGTTATAGCTCTACATGCGCAGGAACTGTTACGAAGTCGTGTGGGGGATGCCTATCCTAGCAAAGACGGTAAGCAGACACCGTTTCGGGGGCATCTGGTATTTACTGCTCAACATGCAACCGCAACTTGTTGTAGAGGGTGCATAGAGAAATGGCATCACATCCATCGAGGGCAAGAACTCAGCGATGAGCAAATTGCTGCCTTAGCTGCCTTAATCATGGCTTGGATTGAACGAGATTTGATTGCGCATCCTTCCTGATTCTTAAATTCTAAAAACAAGAATGTGCAAAATTCATAACAACACAGACCAAGTGACCTTAGTGGCTTCACTGTGTCTGTGTTGTTATGAATTGATACTGCTTTATATATCAGCAGCGAGATAGTAGTTAGCGCTGGACGGCGAAGCCACCAGTCCAAGCAATCTTCTCTCCTGCAGCAAGGGTGAGTTGCAGGAATCCTATAGCTTCCAATTCACGAGCTCGCTTGAGTGCACCTGCATCGATGGCCTCAAGGCCAGCAGCCTGTACAAGCGCAGATAGATCTGTTTTAGCGTCAGCGTCATCGCCTGCTATCAACACTGTGGTTTGTTTCTCTCCGATTTTGCCGGAAGCTAGTGTCGCGGCGAAATTGGTGTTGAACGCCTTGAGAACGTGAGCCTCAGGGAGTTTTTCAGCCAGTTGTTGAGCTGCTGAGGAGTCTGAAGGGGTGACGAGTGAATCGAAGGTTGAAAAGTCCAATGGATTGGTGATGTCTACAACAGTCTTACCGGGGAGTTGTTCACCGTACTGATTGACAATCGCCTCAAGTGCTGGGTATGGGACCGCAAGAATGACGATCTCACCAGAAATGGCTGTGCCTTCAGCTGTGGATGAATCTATAGCCTGTACCTCTGCTCCTGCCTTTTCGGCTATTCCACTGAGCGCTGAACCCATATTGCCCTTGCCAAAAATAGTTACCTTGCTCATGTCAACTCCTTAATAGTAGTGATGCTGTTCTTTTCTTTGCTTCGTAGCAATGGCAATGGTTTCGTGAGGTTATTTCACAGAAATCATTATCCAAAATCGAAACTAACATTATGTTAGCACTAACAAATGGTTAGTGAAAACGGTCGTGTCGGATTAGAATGGGCGATATGGATACTCCAACAGCAATTGATAGCAACGCCGAGGCGGCAGTAGGACGATGTCACTCGAAGCTCAGCGATGCATCGAGTGAAACAATGCAATACAACGTGTTTTCAGATCGTTGTATTTCTCGCAAGTTGCTCACAGATGTTTCTCGGCGTTGGAGTGTGCTTATTCTCTCGTCACTGAGAGTAGGGCCGAAGCGTTTTGGAGAGTTGAAAGATGCTATAGCAGGCATGAGTGAGCGTATGCTCTCTATCACCTTGAAGACCCTGCTCCACGATCATTTGGTAGTGAGAGTTGGCACCACGGTTTGCTCAACGTATGAGTTAACTCCAGCGGGGTTGTTGATAGCTGAAAAGGCCGATGAGCTGTTTGAAGCTGTTTATAGCGCATTAGACAGCATGGATCCGCAGGATCTCGCCGCCGCAGCAGCGCAATGAGTGTAGCGCAGCGCTGTCGGAATTGAGTTCCTGCGTATCTCTTTCAAGAGAACATATTGCAATTACATTTCTTGATGACTGCGTGGATCAAAATCTCCACGGCTACCGTCTGGGCTGTCTAATCCAGCGAAAGCTGCACGATCCTCATCGTCGAAGTCGAAACTCATTACGTCAAGGTTCTCAATTTGGCGGGATGGTGTAGCGGACTTAGGGATTGGGATGTCACCGTAATCCACATGCCACCTGAGAACCACCTGAGTGGGTGTAACGCCATGCTTCTGCGCTACCGACACAATAGTAGGATCTTTCACCGTTTCGCCGCCTCGACGCAAAGGACTCCATGCTTCAGTAATGATGCCATGTTTGTCGTCATAAGCTTTTAAGTCTTGTTGCTGCCAATACGGGTGTAGCTGAATTTGGTTGACTGCGGGAGTGACGCCAGTTTCCTTGACGAGACGATCAATGTGCTCAGGAAGAAAGTTACTCACACCAATATGCTTAATTAGGCCCCGATCTTTGAGCTCAATCAGTGTCTGCCAAGCTTCGACGTATTGGTTTTCGATTGGATTTGGCCAATGAATCAGATACAAATCAATATAATCGAGATCCATGCGGAGCAAGCTCTCCTCGATAGTCTCGACAGCTTGGTCATGATTATGGTAGCGGCCTGGGAGTTTCGAAGTCACAATAATGTCTTCGCGGGGCACTCCACTTTGGTGTATAGCTTTGCCAACAGTCCCTTCGTTGTCATAGTTAACTGCGCTATCCAGCAACCGGTAACCGTTGTTAAGTGCTGATTCAATAGCGGTTGAACCATCGAAACCGCGAAGTTTGTATGTACCAAATCCGATGGCAGGCAATACCAGACCATCGTTGGCTGTGAGATTAGGCAGGGTCTGATTTTCAGATGATGTCATAGTTCCCTCTTTCTCTGTTAGAGCGTGCGTCGCAAAGTTGCAGCGGCGTTCTGGGGGAGGGATGCATCGAATGTGCAGCACAGCTCGTGACTGCTTTGCTGTTTGATGGCACCCTCAACACTACTTATTGTAATTCTGGCCTGTGGATTAGTCAGATGTGTTCATGCAGGGCGTGGTTGCCACGGCGCAGTCGAAGCTTGATTCGGGCGACCAGTGTGTAAGCAAGTGTGATTCAGAGAATGGTGAATTACGGCGTTGCTGGGTTACTGCCGCGCGCGTGACCCAGCATTCGTAGCTCAGCCTCAAGCTATTGCTTAAGGGAGGTGCTTTCAAGAGTATTCATCTTGGAGTGCTTAGCGGCGTACAAGAAATACACTATGAAACCGAGTGCAAACCACACTGCGAAACGTACCCAAGTCTCCCAATTGAGTCCGGCAATAAGCACACCACAAAAGATAATCGCAATCAACGGTGTGAAAGGAACTCCTGGAGTTTTGAAGCCACGTTGCATTTCTGGGTGCTTATGACGCATCCAGATAATTCCGGCTGAAACGATAATGAATGCCGAGAGTGTGCCGATGTTCACCAATTCAAATAAGACGTTGATATTGATGAGTCCTCCCGCAATGGCTGTAGCAATACCGAAAAACCATGTTCCTTTGAAAGGCGTGCGATACTTTGGATGAATCTCACCAAAGAATTTGGGGAATAAACCGTCTCGACTCATGGAGTAGCAGATGCGTGATTGGCCATATAGCTGCACCAGCATGACCGTGGTCATACCAATAAGCGCGCCGAAATCGACAATTAGCGCAAGCCAATTCATGCCTGTTTTGAGTATGACGCCTGCAACGGGAGCGTCGATGAACTTTGCAAATTCTGGAAATTTCACTACGCCGGTCATAATCAGCGTCATCACAATGTAGAGCACTGTGGAAACCGCCAGAGATAGCAAAATGCCTTTCGGTAGGGTTTTCTTCGGTTCGATGGTTTCTTCAGCGCTGGATGAGACGGCATCAAACCCGATGAAGGAGAAGAATACGATTGAGGCCGCAGGGATGATCCCCATCGGAACAGTGCTGTTGTGCTTGAAGGAGTACCACCCGTATGGTGAGAATGGTTGCCAGTTAGAGGGTTTAACGTACCACACCACGCATGCGATAAATAATACGATTACTGCCAACTTGATGCCCACCATAATGTCGTTTGCACGACGAGTTTGGTTGATGCCGACGGACAACAGCCAAGTGATGAGCAGCACCACTATAAAACCTGGAAGATTGAAATATGTGGTAACTCCAGTGGTGGTTCCATAAGCCGCAGTGAGCTCCACAGGCAGATTGATACCGAAGCCTTGCAATAATTTCGTAAAATAACCAGACCATCCTGCAGAAACCGTGGCCGCTTGTAACGCGTATTCGAGTATGAGATCCCATCCAATAACAAAAGCGACCACTTCGCCGAATGCGATATATGAGTAGGTATATGCGGAGCCTGAAACTGGTGCCATAGATGCAAATTCTGCGTAGCACAGTCCGGCGAACCCGCAACAAATAGCTGCAAGGACGAAGGACACGGAAAGGGCAGGTCCTGCAGTAAGAGCACCTTTACCGGTGAGCACAAAAATGCCGGTGCCGATAATCGCTCCGATTCCCAGCAATGTCAGGTCGAGTGTGCGCATTGTTCGGCGCAACGGTGTCGACTGTTCGACAAGCTCTTTGACGTTCCTTTTGCGGAAATAATCCACTGCAATCCCCCGATAGATATTTGCGTTCATGCGATGAGCAAGATGGCTACGCGACCGTCGGTATTGTAACTGAATTGTGCAGGTATATGAAGCTGCGGTGTCCATTAGTGAGACACAGGCTCATCATCCGGCGTCAGCGGGTGTTTTTGTAAGGGTGGCAAGCAGTATATGTGCACACAAGCACATGTGTGTTGCCCTATTCACGAGGTAGCTTCGTTTCTGTAGGGATCACAAACTATAACGAGCTAAAAATTGTCTAAGAACGGCGGAATGACGGTAGAGTATCTTCGCAATAATCCTGATTAGCGGGCAAATCCCTACACAAGAAACTGTGCGTATGAGCATGTGAGGGCAAGCAAGATAGCCTGTTCACATGCTCATACGCACAGTTTCTTGTGACAAGGTCACTTAGGCGGCGTATGAGGCGGGGTCTTTGTCAAAGCTTTCAGCGCAGTGAGTGCTGCAGAAATAGTAGTGCTTCCCATCGTGTTCTCGACTGGCTGCAGCCGTGGAAGGATTAACACTCATGCCGCAGACAGGGTCCTTGAAAGACTCGGCTTGTTGTGCACCCTGATCTGTTGATTCTTGGTGACGGTGAAATATTGACATGGTATTCCCTTCTATTTCTTGTTGATGGACCTGTTGGTCAGCGAGCTGCTTGCTGTCGTGTGGCGGTTCCACCATATGACTGCTTGCTGTTGGTGCTGGCAAGAATTGAGTTTGTGGCTGAGCAGAGTGTTGGGACGATGCCAGACTTGTGGATGGGAAATTCGCATCAAGTTGTAGCCCTCTGAGCCGGTTAGCGTTAATAACCACTGATAGTGAGGAGAATGCCATTGCAGCTCCAGCAATCATGGGGTTAAGCAGTATGCCAAACATGGCGTACAGCGCACCGGCGGCCACAGGAATGCCTAATCCGTTGTATCCGAAGGCGAACCAAAGGTTTTCCTTGATATTGCGCATCGTGGCTTTGGAAAGGGTTATAGCATTCACGGCACTACTGAGTTTGCCTGACATCAACGTGATATCGCTGGATTCAATAGCCACATCAGTCCCGGTTCCTATAGCGAAACCCACGTCTGCTTGAGTTAAGGCCGGTGCATCGTTGATGCCATCGCCAACCATGCCTACGAGCTTGCCCTGAGATTGTAGATTGGCAATGGCGTCAGCTTTATCACCTGGAGAAACTTGGGCAATGACATGGGCAATACCAACTTGTGCTGCTATTGCATTCGCTGTTATAGCATTGTCGCCACTGGCCATCCAGACTTCGACACCTTGAGATTGTATAGCGGCGATTGCCTGTGCCGAATCAGCTTTGACGGTATCGGCAACAGCTAGTGCGGCAACGAAGGCGCCATCAACCGCCGCCAGTACAGTAGTTTTGCCTTGTGATGCGAGATCTCGCAGTGAAGAGGCGAGGTCTGATGATGCGTGTGGATCTGGCGAATCAAGCTCCCAATGCATACCGCTGACGCCGCGCTCCTCTAATAACTCTTGGCTGCCAATGAGGATTTCGTGCCCATTCACAGTGGAGAGTATTCCTCTACCGGTGAGTGCTTCGAAGTGTTGTGGTGATGAAAGTTTGAACTCGCGAGATTTGGCTGCATCGACGATCGCATGCGCCAGCGGATGCTCAGATGGTTCTTCTGCTGAAGCAATCAATGCAAACGTGTCATCGTCCAAATGAGCAGGAACTATGTCGGTAAGTTGGGGTTTGCCCTCAGTAATAGTTCCTGTTTTATCAAGAATCAGTACATCCAGCTTATGAGCGTTTTCAAGGACTTGTGCAGATCGTATCAGTATGCCTGACTGCGCACCTTTTCCTGTAGCAATGGTGACAGAGAGTGGAGTAGCGATGCCCAATGCGCATGGGCAGGCAATAACTAATACTGAGACTGCGGCTATGAGTCCGTGTAGAGCTTGTGGTGCAGGACCGAGGAACCACCAAGCTACAAAAGTCCAAATAGCTATGATGATGACTGCCGGGACAAAGTATTGAGCAATGGTGTCCGCTAAACGTTGGATAGGCGCTTTCGAAGATTGTGCCTGCCTCACCAGTCCGATAATATGCGCCAAGACGGTGTCCTTGCCCACTTTGCTGGCACGGTATTGCAAAGTGCCGTTGCCGTTGACAGTAGCGCCTATAACTTGGTCATTAACCGTCTTTGAAACCGGCATGGATTCACCGGTAATCATGCTTTCGTCTACGCCAGAAGATCCCGAGATGACTACTCCATCCACTGGAAATTTTTCACCGGGACGTATGGCAATAACATCGCCAACTACGACCTTATCCGCAGGAATTTCCTCAATGTGCCCATCTTCTCGCACCACTCGTGCTGTGCGAGGGTTAAGACCAATCAGAGATCGAATGGCCTCTCCTGTGCCAGCTCGCGCCTTAGCTTCCAAGAGTTGGCCCAAAATCATCAAGGTAATGATGGTGCCCACAGACTCGTAGTAAGGCTCGCGTGAACCTGAAGGCAGAATTTGTGGAGCGACCGTTACCACCAGACTGAAGAGAAAAGCTGCTGAGGTGCCAAGCGTAACTAAAGAATTCATCTCTGCAGAACGGTGTGTGAGAGCCAGCCAGCCAGTTCGATGCACTGGCCATCCTGAATAGAACATCACTGGTAATACGAGTACCAACTGTACCCAGGGATTCATTAGCACCATTGGCGTCCAATGCCCGAGAATGGGGTGAAACATTGTAGCTACAAATACGGGCAGTGTGAAAACGATGCCCACAATTAGTCGCGCCCAAAGACTCTTAATCTCTTGCGCTCTTGATTCATCTTCAGTGTGTTGAGATAGTAGCGGGTCTGACTCATGAGACATGACAGTCGTTGTGTTGATGTTGTCAGGGTGTGAGGTCTGATGTTCACTTACGGCTGTAGTGGGAGTTGTGTCATCATTTGATTGCTCACGCACTATGATTTTTCCGTGCAACATATTCATGCCACAGGCAAAGGGATATTCGCCTGCTTGTAGCGGGCCGAGATTAAGTGTACTGCGCTTGAAAGCGGGAAGCATGGTATCGATGCCGAGTTCTGAGAACACCACGTGGGATGAGCATTCGCCATCTTCCTGACGATCGAATTCGAGTATGACAGGTATTCCTGCGGATACCTCAATCGTAGAAGGGGAATACCCACCTTTGACAGTGATAGATACCTGTTGCGTACCCTGCTGAATCGTGGCACGCGCTGCATGCTGAGGTGACAACAGGAGCCAGATAACCAGTAGGGTCAGCGCCAGTGCTGCCAGAATAACGATGATGCCGGTTTCCATGTGATCCTCAAACTTTCTTGACGGCCAATGGTCTATATGGGTGTAGACGAATTATTGCTAAGTATGTTATATACCATATACCCCTATAGGGTATAATGCAATAAGAAATCAGCTAGTCGATAAAGCTAACTGTGTGTGGTCGAAAGGTTTAACGATGTCTACGAGAGATACAGCAAACAGCAGGCAAGCGCTTGCTCAACACAGCACGGATGCGGAAGCTAAGTTGAGCGCGAACATGATTCACCGCGAGGAGAGTGGGAAGAGCCATGGTTACGTGGCCGATAAGCAACGCGTTGCGGCACGCTTGAAAAGAGTCGAGGGACAAGTGCGTGCCATCACGCGCATGGTTGAAGATGACACTTACTGTATAGACGTGCTGACACAAATTTCAGCCTGTGATAAAGCGCTGAAATCAGTCGCACTGCTGCTGCTCAATGATCATCTCAACCACTGTGTACGCACCGCCGTCAGCCAGGGGGGTGACATTGCGGATGACAAACTCAAAGAGGCGGAGGATGCCATCGCGCGTTTAGTACGTTCCTAGGTTTAGATTATTGGAGCTATGGCAGTTGGTGAGCCTACAACGATTTCAGTCTCGGATACTGCTTCACCGTTAGCGTTGAGTCTGAATACATTCAATCTGCCTGTGGTCTGATTGGCAACGAACAGCAGGTTAGCAATCGCCTTAATGTGGCGTGGCCGGCCGCCGCCACTGCTGAAACTGCGGGTGGAAGAGGTATTACTGGTGGCTGATTGCACCGGATAAGACAGCTGTTCGCCATCCCATCTCAAGGTGACGATCCTATCCGAACCGCGCAGCCCAACATAGCAATACCCCGAAGTGGACATAGCAGATTCTTGAGTAGTTGAAGTTGCAGATGGACTTGTGAGCGTGGCATCGCTGACGAAGGCGAGTGAGGCTGCCTGGTCTGCTGCATCTGCGTCGAGCCCTAGGCGTTGAACATGACTGAATCCAGAGCTAAGAGCGTCCTCACCTGACGCTGGAATCTCGGGAGCGTAGATATCCACAGTCGAGCTCCATTCATCAACGACTGCGACATTCCAGCCAATCTTGGGATTGTTGGCTGGTAACAAATGCAAATCTCTAGGTCCGGTACCAGGGGCGCATTCAATGGAGGACACGCGATCCAGTCGGTTGCCGTTCCAACGGTGAATATGTATCTGATCCGCGCCGAGATCTGTGGTGAGTATTCGACCGTCTGGAAGCGGCAATATCCAATGAGCATGGGGGCATTCTTGTGCGGGCAAGGGGCCATGTCCTTCATTGGTCAACACCTGTTCGCAATCGCCAATATGGCCATCTGAATCCACAGGGTGTACGCAGACATGTCCATCGCCGTAGCATGCCACTATCAGATGTGCTTGGCCGTATTGATCACGAGACAAGGCGAGATGTGTAGGGGTGTTGCCATCTACAGCAACGCGAGAGATTGGGGTGAGATGTATGCCATCGGTGCCCTCTTCCACCTTGAGCGAAACTACTTCATTGCTGAATTCCAACGGAGCGTACACGACAGAGTTATCGAGCATTAACCAGGTGGGTGAAGGAAGTTCTGCAAGGAGACCGCGATGCTCAATGTCAATGGCTTTCAGATGCTGAAGAGATGACTGAGTTGGAGCAATGTTGCCCGACGAATCGGTGGGAGCATGATTTGGTGTATTCGCAGGAACTGTAGCGCGAACCCAGTCAATGCCTAAGCAATCGCCGCCTCCTTGCTGTCCAAATCCGCCGATAAGCATGTCTATCGTGTCGCCCGCATGCTCATGCTTCGTTGTCGTATGCTGTTCCTCGGTGTCTTGCATTGCCGCGTACCCCTTTGTCCGTTAATAGAGCCATCTGCTGTGTTGCTCGACTTTTGCCTCACATGTCAGCTGCATTCTATTCCACTTGTACGAATAATTCTTCTATCTCATGCAGTCCTGGTGAATCGCATGTCACGGTCGAGCATTATGAGGGCGGGTAGCGTAGCGATGCTATGGATGCCAAGAGTGGTCCTGCCTAGATTTGCAGTGCCTACGGAAGATGCTCGGTGAAATCAACAGCTGATGAAGTATGAAATCTACGGCCAAAGTATGTGCTCGGAAAACTTGATGTACGTCATCACAATACGTCTCAGCAAAGCTCAATAAGACTCATGAGGTAGACTGGATTGGCTTTGTGGCGCGCTGATTGGTACACGATATCGATCTGAGGGGAGAGTCCCGCGCCATTTCGCGCAGGCTTGGTGATTGCGTTTCAAGCTTCCCTCACATGGGACCGTAAGTAGTTTTGCTGCCTGAAACGCCTGTGATATTTACATCACCATATCGTTCGGGAACGGTTATTCCCGTCCGTCGATGACACGATGAGAACCGCATATCGACATGGCATGTACAGCGCTTGGAAGCGCGCAATGGTGTTGATGCACCGTACTGAGAGCCTTGATAACTGCGCTGATTGACCTAGTAAGTCAAGTTGGCTATATCCACTTGACGGCGATAGGAGCTGAACAAGAACATAATGCGCTCACAAATGATGTCTGAACAAGTTGAACAACAATCGCAACAAGAAACGGCTGAGATGACAGAAAAGCCGGCATCACTCAGGCAAGGGCATGCCAAGAAAAAACGTCGCCTGATGTGGCTACGCAGACTCCGGAAGGAAGATATTGTCGTAGTCGAGCAGGAATCGGTACGCCAAGCAGTTCTTGGCACAGCGGTTGGCAATTTCATGGAGTGGTTTGATTTTGGTATTTATGGGTATCTCACAGTCGTTATGACCACAGTGTTCACCAAAGGAATGCCTCAATCCATAGGCGTCTTGGTGATGTTGCTGGGTTTTGCAGTGAGTTTCTTGGCGCGACCGCTCGGTGGCTTCATTCTCGGCCCTCTTGGTGATCGCATTGGCCGTCAAAAAGTGTTGTTCCTCACGATGTCAGTTATGGCTGCTTCCACAGCTCTAATAGGCATATTGCCGACCGCAGCTCAGATCGGTCTCTGGGCACCAATTCCTCTGTATATATTGAAGCTGGTGCAAGGATTTTCAACGGGGGGCGAATATGCTGGTGCTGCAACCTATGTATCAGAGTTTTCTCCTGATAAACGTCGTGGATATTACAGTGCTTGGCTTGATATGGGTTCGTACCTTGGATTTGCCACGGGTGCTGGAGTGGTGGCAATTTGCAGCGTTCTGACGCAACAGGCTTGGGGCGCTGATGCTATGGCTAACGGCGGTTGGCGTATACCTTATTTCATGGCAATTCCGCTGGGGATTATCGCTATCTATTTCCGTACACGCATCCCTGAGACCCCACACTTCGAAGAGGATGATGAAGAAGAGGGGGGTGCCAAACGTAAGAAGTCAAAGCGACGTGGACAGTGGAAATTTGCGGTAGTTGATCCTGAAGGTCGTGATTCCAAACTCTTCGGGCATCATAGCTTGTTGAATCTTGTTCATAATTTCCGCAGAGAAATTGTGCTGGGCATAATGCTCGTAGCTGCTACCAATACACTGTCTTATGTACTGACTAGCTATATGCCCACATATCTTGAAAAAGAGATTGGTGCAAGTCAGGTGACAGCTGCAGCTTCAACCATTCCTGTGCTGATTTTAGTGGCAGTGTTACTACCCTTTATTGGTAAATTGTCCGATCGCATTGGCCGTCGTCCGGTGCTGGCGATTGCTGTTGTTTCGACACTGATACTGGCTTTACCTGCTTTCTGGATGCTGCATTTAGGACAATCCTGGACACTCCACGTGGCTTTAGTGTTGCTAGCGATACCAGCTGCCTTCTATATTGCAGTGACAGTAACAACAATTCCGGCTCTCTTTCCTACGGCTTCGCGTTTTAGTGGTATGGCTGTGACCTACAACATCGGAGTGTCACTGTTTGGGGGTACGGCTCCACTTATTGTTCAGGCTTTTCTTGAGTTAACAGGTAATCGCTATGTACCGGCGTTCTATGTAATGGTGTTTTCTGCCATAGGAGGTGTTGCTGTATGGCTGATACCGGAATCTGCAGGTAAGCATCTCATCGGCTCAATGCCGGCAGTGGAAACGCATGCTGAGGCGACGCGTCTGGTTGCGACGCAGGATGAGAATCCAGATATTGATTTGCACACAATGCCCGTTCAAGCTGTAACTGCAGAATGGAAGGGTGCATCACCTAAAGTCTCATAGTGGGTTTCGTTGCGCTGAGCACGAAGGCACTGTGAATTTAGGGTCACACGGTACAGTGAGCCTCATGGTCGATATTCTTGTAGTGGAAGACGAGCGTGACCTTAATGAAGTCACCTGCATGTACTTGCGTGATGCTGGGTACGCTGTCACAGGTTGCCTCAATGTGCATGATGCTTATGAAGCCATGCACGGACGCCTATTTGATCTGGTGGTGTCTGACATCATGATGCCAGGAACTGACGGATATGCTTTCGCGGCGAAGTTACGCGAGTTATATGCGCATCTGCCGATTATTTTCATGACAGCACGCGACGACATCGCATCCAAGAAAAAAGGCTTCCACACCGGAGTGGATGACTATATGGTCAAGCCGATTGACTTTGATGAGCTGGTATTGCGTATCGAAGCCTTGCTGCGCAGAGCGCATATCGACGATGAGAAACGCTTGTCCATTGGAAATTTAGCCATGAATGTTGATCAGATGACTGCGTCGATAAGTGACGAGGAAATCGCATTGACGAATCGTGAATTCAACATACTCTTCAAGTTGCTCAGCTACCCCAAACAAGTATTCTCGCGAGCTCAATTAATGGATGAGTTTTGGGATGCAGAATCATATACGGGGTTGAGGGCGGTTGATGTATACATCACCAATTTGCGCAAGAAGCTTGCAGAGTGTGATGGCTTTGACATTGTTACGGTAAGAGGATTGGGCTATAAGGCGGTGCCGCGATGAAGGCATGGGCATGGAGTCGGTCTAGTCAACTTGAGGACTCATCATCTAGTCAGCCTCGCGCAAGGGCTGTCAAGGAAAGACGGTTCTCTCCGTATATGTTCATTTGGACTTTTGCCCTACTGTGCGTCCTTGCAGGTGGACAAGCTCTGATACTCGGTGCATATGCCAAATTGCCATCCTTCCCACCAATGTTCGTCGCAGGTATGACAGGATATTGGGCAATTGTGGCCGGTACCTTAAGCCTCATTACGTATTTACAGATTCGCAAACGGCTGGAGCCGATGCGCAAATTTAGTGAGGCGAGCAGACAAGTAGCATCTGGCGATTTCTCAGTCTATTTGGAGCCTGAACACCTGCCTGAATCAACTCAGTGGGATGCCAATGACGAGATGTTCGAGGACTTTAACACTATGGTTCATGAGCTTGGCAGCATTGAAACCATGAAGAACGATTTCGTGGCGAACGTATCTCATGAGATTAAGACTCCCCTAGCTATTATTCAGAGTTACGTACAGCTGCTAGGCAAATCAGATCTGTCAGACGAACAGCGCTCGCGTTATGCAGCTACGGTGACGGATGCTAGCGAGCGTTTGGGGCAGTTCGTGACCAATATCCTTAAACTCAGCAAACTCGAAAATCAAGGCATCAGCTTACAAATTGAGAATTGCGACCTCCCTCGGCAATTATCAGATGCAGTGCTGGCTTACAGTGATCTTTTCGACGCCAAAAATGTGACTTTTGATGTCGATATGGAGGATCGCGCATTGGTGAAGGCTGATTCTGGAGTGCTGGAAGTAGTCTGGAGCAATATTCTCGGTAATGCTTTGAAATTCACTGAACGAGGTGGACATGTGTCACTTCGACAAAGTTCCGATAACGATATCGTCAGTGTTGAAATTCGTGATAATGGTTGCGGTATGAGTAAAGAAGAGCTTGCGCATGTGTTTGACAAGTTTTATCAGGGAGATACCTCCCATGCGGCTCGCGGTAATGGGCTTGGTATGGCAATGGTCCGTAGAGCAGTCGAACTTTCAGGCGGAACTGTAACGCTAAGCAGCGTTGCAGGGCAAGGAACTGAAGTGTTGGTGAGATTGCCTGCTGCGCAGTAGCGCTACGCAGCAGATTCTGCCGTAGTAGCTGTGTCGTAGTAATTCTGCCGTAGCAATGGTGGAGAAACTAACACAACTCGAACAATTCACCAATAGTCATCCAACAATCGCTCCGTACATTGTGTGTTGTCAGCAAGTGTGAAACATACGAAGAAGGAGTAACGATGATTGCGGAAAATATCAATGAGGTGAGTGCAGGGGCCAAAGATTTTATCGGCTATGAATATAAGAACATCAGTGTGCCGTCACTAGATGAAGGCTTATATGTGGATAGTTACCGTGCTTTTGGATGGGCTCTTGAATCATCGCAACAAGACAAACTCAGCGACAATGTTGTGCTGAAATTCAAGCGAGATCGCCAGATTCGCAATAAAGCAGAGTTATCACGCCTGCAGAGGCAGTTTGACTCCTATGCCATGCAGCTCAGAGCTCTAGAAAGCGCCCCTAAGACGAAAGCCAGAATCTTTGCTTTAAGTCTTGGTCTTATTGGATGCGCTTTCCTTGCAGGAGCAACTTTCTCTTATATGGCGGGCTTTATTGTTGCCATGGTGTTGCTAGCTATACCAGGTTTTCTTCTTTGGCTATTTGCATACCCAACTTTCTCTCGCGTATTGGCAAATAAGACGCAAAAGAATGCTCCTCAAGTTGATGCCACCTATGACGCTGTTTATGAAACCACTAAAAAGGCCAGTCAACTGCTCTAGTGATGATAACGCTCCAGTACTGGAACAGCTAGAAAGGAGTACCGATCATGAGGTATGTAGTAGCAGTCATTGCAGCAGTAGTGCTTGGCGCAGGGGCTCTCCTATGGAAGAGCTGCACTCGAGATGTGCATTGAGGCATATATTCGGGCCACGACATACGGACACCAAAAGATTACACTTGTAAATAATATTTTACTGTTGTATGGTTTGACGCGGCAATATTAGTTTGATCGGAAGAGGTTCTTATGGCAGCATCTCCAACAGTGGGTGCGACGAACGCGAAAGCTCAGCGCAAAAGTACTTCTCGCCAAACAATTGATGTTCTAGTGATAGCGACGTTGATTGTTCTGGCAATTCTGCCGTTGATCTATGCAGGGCTGTTGACCGATGCCAACATCGATCCCTTTGATCGCCTTGGTAATGTGGATGCTGCCATCGTCAACTTGGATGAAGGCACCACTGTGAGTGCTTCCGGCACCACCACCACTACGAACCTTGGTAAACAAGTGACGAAGACTTTTACCAAGAAGAATTCCAACAGCACTAATTTCAACTGGCATAGCACGAGTACTAGCGATGCCAGTGATGGGCTTAAGCACGGAAGATATTTGGTGACGATGGTAATCCCAAAGACCTTCACTGCTGACGCATTGTCTAGCGCTACTAAGAGTCCTGATGATGCTGATGCTGTTGAACAAGGGAATATCGCCATTACCACTGACGACTCAGTCAACTATTTGGCTGGAACTATTGCTAAAAGTGTTGGGTCGAGTCTCGAGCGTTCCCTCTCGGGAAAAGTGTCTTCCGCATATCTAGACAAAGTTTATATGACTATATCCGGTATGCATGATTCATTGGGTAAGGCGTCGAGTGGGGCCACCACTTTGGCGGCTGGAACCCAAAAAAGTGCTCAAGGCGCAAACACATTGAGCACTGGTCTGAACGCCATGTCTCAAAAGACCCAAGCTCTGCCGACAGCTACGAAGAAACTGGCCGACGGTGCAAGCACCGTGAGCACGGGAGTTAGCGCACTCGCTCAAGGCTCACAACGATTGACTCAAGGTACCCAAACCTTATATACCTCGGTTGAAGCGTTACCAACGGCAACCCAAAGCTTGGCGCAGGGTGTTAGCAGTGTCGCTAACGCGGTTCACCCACTGTCTTCAGGAGCCAACAGTTTGCATGCTGCGACATCGAAGATCTCCGACGGAGCTGCACAGTCAGCAAGCGGAGCTGCAACATTAGCGAAAGGTGCCACTGGGCTACATGCAGCCACAAGCACACTCTCATCAGGAACAGCTAATGCGCTTACTGGGGCGACTGCCTTGGCAACAGGAGCAGCGCAGCTGAGCAACAGTGCAGTCCAACTGCAACAACTGCAGACTGCGCAAACTCAACAGATACAACATCTGGTCGATGCCTATGACACCATGAATGACGCAGAGCGCTTAGCGGCACTGCAGAGCATCGAAGGCACTTCGCAACAACTTAGCGCAGGTACTGCTGCGCTGTCTGGCACAACAGACCAGACCGGCCTGAGCAAGCTCGCATCCTCAAGCGCCCAGTTAGTTGGAAATGATGCCACAGATACCGCTCAAGCTACTGGATTGCGTGCATTACATGCAGGTGCTAAATCAGTAGAAGCAGGAGCCCAACAACTCAGTAGCGGCACAGATACCCTCTCTCAAGGCCTTTCAACGCTTTCTTCTGGCGCGGCGCAAAGCAATTCTGGTGCCGAAAAGCTTCAGAGTGGACTGTCGACTTTAGACGCCAATATGCCAAAACTCACTCAAGGGACAGCGAAGTTAACTACAGCAAGCACCTCACTCGTCAGTGCAATATCCCAGTTGAATTCAGGAGCAGGCACGCTCAATGGAGGTTTGCAAACCTTGGATTCTAAGATTCCTTCACTCGCCAGTGGATTGAATACCCTGAATTCACAGAGCCAAACCTTGGTGGTATCCATTGACAAAGCAGCAAGTGGCTCCCAGCAGCTAAGCACAGCTTCGACAACGATAGCGAAAGGTAGCAGTTCTCTAGCGACAGCGCTCTCAGCGGGATCTCAGAAGGTGCCTTCTTACACTGATGCGCAGGCGAAAACTATCAGTGCAACAGCAGCTCAACCTGTTAGCGTTACCAGCACCAGAAATCATCAGGTCAGCAACACGGGAACAGGTATGCTGCCATATTTCCTTGGGCTTGCCTTATGGCTTGGTGCACTGTCTACGTTTATGATGCGCCCTGCACTGCGCGCCAAGCTTATGCGTAAACATCGTTCTGCACTCGTGGTCGCACTCGGATCATACTTACCCTATGCTGTGTTGGGCATGATACAAGCTATAGCGGCAGTATCTATCGTCCACTGGGGAATTGGGGTAGATGTCGCCAACCTCGGCGGTTTATTCCTCTTCACGATGTTTGCATCTTGCTGCTATATGGCTATAAGTCAGGCATGTATCGTGCTCCTGGGAGATCCGGGTAAGTTCGTCCTTATTCTGCTTATGGTGACACAGCTGACGAGTGGTGGTGGGACATATCCTGTGGAAACCACTCCTGGATTCTTCCGCGCAGTTAATCCCTTCTTACCGATGACGTATGTCATCAAAGGTGTGCGCTCGCAAATTGGCGGCGGCAACGTCTTTGTGGGGGCCAGCCATAGCGCCGATGTTGATTTGGGGACTGAGCGCTTTGTTGGTCACATTCGTCTCAGCGAGTATTCTGATGAAGAAGGTGAAAAGCACCAATCCTGCTGAGATGCCGATGTCAGTAATTGGTGGAATCTCTCAGAAGAAGGTTGAGGAATCTGTTCTCCCATCTGATGTAGAGAGTACGGCTGTAATGCAACCAGTAGCAGGATGAAGCAAACGCAAGGCAACACCCAAACAACGGGGTCTAGAGGTTAGCAACATGTCAGCCGAAAATGTCAGACAGGGTTCCAGCAGGTCGCGACAAGCATTGCTGGATGCCACAATCACGCTTCTTGAAGATCGTGAGGTATCTGATATCACTATCACTGACATTGCTGCCGAAGCAGGCGTGACGCGTCCAACGTTCTATCAGAACTTCCAAGACTTACCTACTGCATTTGCAGCAGCAGCGTTGTATCGGGTGCGGCCCATTTTTGAGAATCCTTTAATCTCTTTGATTCCCAAAGAGGAGCGGCTATCAATCGTTGATTCATTCTTGAGACAAATTACTTATGTCTTGGAACACTACAGAGATTTCTACCTCAAGATATTTCAAGGACCTGCAGCTCTACGGGTGCTAGATGAATTGGTTGAGGGCGTTGCTGAGCATATGGAGCGAGAGTCGCCGGTTATGGATGCGTTGGCGGAAGGGCCGCTGCCTTTTCATAAGGCAAGCCACGCTGTTTCGGCGGGCACTCTATGGATTATCCGGCAATGGTTGGAAAATCCAGACGGATTAAGTGCTGACGATGTTGCACAGCAACTCAGGATATTTAATACGATGAGTGTCTGTGGAGGATTGGGGTCAGATTCGAAACAAGCGCTCTCAACGCCTTCGGAGCATCTGTGAGTCCTTATAAGAGCTACGGCACGTGACACTGTGTGATGTGATAATCAGCCATATATCAACAGATTGAAGCTCTTATGAGCCGTTGTCTGTGGATTCAAGTGAGTAATACCATTGCTCGTAAGAGCGTGTTGAGAAGTGATTGATTGTTGACTTGCGGTCGTCGAATTATTCCTTATTTGTGAATCTCTACGGTATTCTCATGCTTCTGCACTGTGAATGGCAAGTGCACAACCGTATAATCCTACCGGTAAGCAAAGGATGAGAGATGGGAGAGACCTCGTCTCTGTAAGGCCACGAATGGTAGTTATCGTGAAACCGAACCGGAAAGGTGGGGCACCAATCCATGGCAGAGTCGTTGCATGAGCAGACACCTCAGCGAAAACACGAGCACGCAGATTCGCAGGATACACGAGAATCGCGTGCGGCTTACATCAGCGATGCGCATGAATTCGACAGAGTGTACTTATCGGGTTATGGAGAGACTTGGGCGAAAACAATTCTCATCGGCGACCACAGTGCAGTGTATGGGTATCCGGCGATTGCTCTGCCGCTGCAGAGTTTGAAGATGCGCGCATGGGTGACTCCGACCGGCGGCAAAGAACATATACTCCATGCTCTGGGATATGAAGGGGAGCTAAAAGTCTCCGGTAAGCGTTTTGCAGGAATTCGCCGTGCGGTTCAGGTTGCTGAATCCTTTGTTGGTCGTTCAAGCTTGACCTTTGATATTGTGACATCAGCTGATTTTCCTGCAGAACGAGGTCTTGGCTCGTCTGCGGCAGCTGCGGGTGCGGTTATTCGTGCAGTGCTTGATGCATATGGCAAGACGGCCACGCCTGATGAATTATTCGGACTGACTAATGGCGCTGAAATCATTACTCACGGACATCCTTCAGGGCTTGATTCTGTGACAACGTGTGCCTCAGATCCAATTTTGTTGGATCATGGCGCTATATCGACCGTGAATATGGACATTCCTGCGTATCTTGTTATCGCGGATTCTGGTATATCTGGCAGTACGCGTGAGGCTGTTAGCGGTGTCAGACATCGCTATGAGCATGAATTTGAAAACACCAAATCAATACTCGACAATATGGGATCCCTTGGTAGACAAGCAGTGGTTGATTTGGCTAGAGGGGACATTGACGGATTAGGTGAGCGGATGAATCAGGCTCAGCAGATGTTGATGCAGCTTGCTGTGAGCCACCCTACCTTGGATTTACTCGTCGAAACTGCAAGGTCAGCAGGTGCCGCAGGAGCGAAGCTAACCGGAGGGGGACTCGGCGGTTGCATGATCGCCTTGGCTTCGACGCAAGTTGTTGCTGAATCCATCCGCGAGCATCTATACGAACAAGGAGCGAAAAGCGTGTGGATACATCCACTTCGCACGTATCCCGAATCAGTCAAACACGATGAGGAAGGCTATACTTCAGCTCGTTCACGAACTGACGAAAGAATCCGATGACCACTCAGGACAGCATCAATGTTCCTAGCGCTGGCGAGAGTAACAGTGCCATAGCGACCGCTAACGCCAATATCGCTCTGATTAAATACTGGGGCAAAGCGGATGAGGATTTGATTATCCCCAACATGTCGAGTTTGTCGTTGACTCTCGAGGGTCTGGAAACTACTACACGCGTAAGCTTCGATACAGCTAGTCATAGTGAACAGACTGATCTCTTATATATTGACGGCAAGCAGCAACAGGGGAATGCACTCCGGCGGGTGAGTGCTCTGCTTGACACCATACGATCAATGGCTGGAATTCATTCTCATGCAGTGGTGACCTCGCATAATACGGTGCCCTACGAAGCTGGTCTTGCCAGCTCATCCTCCGCCTTTGCTGCTCTGGCTACTGCTGCTTCGTATGCGGCAGGCTTGAAATTGACTAGACGCGAACTATCCAGACTCGCTAGGCGTGGATCTGGATCAGCGTCACGCTCAATCTTTGGTGGTATGGCCTTGTGGCATGCGGGTCATGACGACGATTCGTCTTTCGCTGAACCAGTGCCGTGCCCGATGGACTTGGCGATTGTGGTGGTTCTGATTTCAGGTAGTAGTAAGAAAATATCAAGCAGAGAAGCTATGCAACGGAGTGTAACTACTTCTGCTTTGTATAACGCGTGGGTGGAGTCGAACGCGAAGGATTTGCACGACGCTCTAGACGCCATTAAACGAGAAGATATCGCAGCTTTAGGACCAGTAGTGCAGACGAATTCCTTAGGAATGCATGCGACGATGATGACAGCCAAACCACCGGTTTTGTACTGGCTGCCTGGAAGTGTGGCTGCTATGCAAGCGGTTGAGGACTTGCATAGCCATGGTATGAATGCCTGGGCCACGATGGATGCTGGCCCGAATGTCAAGGTGCTGACCACTGCAGCAGAAGCAGCACAGGTTGAGCAGGCTTTGCGTGATAAGCTGCCTGGATTCGAAGTACATACGCATGTTGCCGGGCCAGGAGCACGACTGCTTCCAGCAGAGCATGATATATGACCGTTCGTAATGGCAAGACGCTGTGGCCCGATGACGGTATACGGTAAACGATGTAAGTAGTGAAATAGGAGTTGGATACGTGAGAGCAGAAGTTGTATCTAGCGTATCGACCCGATATGCAACAAGGGAATGAGCATGGACAGCACTGTTGGTGTGATAACAGCAAGGGCACCGGGGAAACTTTATGTAGCCGGCGAATATGCAGTTGTGGAAGCTGGCCATGCTGCCGTGCTGATTGCTGTCGACCGTTTTCTAACAGTTCGTGCTCGGCCTAGTGAAGCTCTGGGGCATATCCATTCAAGTCGTTTTGCTCAATCTCCTATCATTTGGCAGCATGTTGGGGACGAGCTTAAGGTCCTCGAAGGCAACCCAGAGGCTGCAGGCTTCATTCTGAGCGCGATTTCTTATGTTGAGCGTCTGGTTCTCGAAGAAGGTAACAAGCTCACCTGTTTTGATCTTGAAATCAGTAGTGATTTAGACGATTCTTCTGGCAGAAAGTTCGGTTTGGGCTCGTCAGCTGCAGTCACTGTTGCTACGGTGAAGGCTTTAGTGAAGCTATATCAGCTCAATCTCGACGAGATGCGCATTTACCAACTTGCGTTTCTGGCGGCACACGCGATACAACCTTCCGGTTCTGGAGGAGATATCGCCACAGCCACATTCGCAGGGTGTATCACCTATAGTTCGCCGGATCGTGTGTGGCTGGTTGAGGCGCAGCGAGAGATATCACCAAGCGAAACACCTATACATACTTTGCTTGAGCGGACATGGCCAGGGTTGAGTATCGAACGTTTGGCGATGCCGAAGGATATAAACGTCATGATCGGTTGGACTGGTGCTCCAGCTTCCACGCCGGAACTCGTCGGCAAAGTACAGTCAACAGTTAAGTCTGGCGCTCAACACGATTCGCCTGCATACCAAGAATTTCTTCATCGCAGCGATGCTTGCGTTGAGCACTTGAAGGAATCAATGGCACGATCTAGCGTGTCAGAAATTGGTCAGTCGATACGAGAGGCACGACAGGCACTAGCGTATCTATCGTCAATCACAGGCACAATTATCGAAACACCTCGATTGCGCAGACTGGTTGAGATAGCACAGGAGTTTGGTGCAGCAGCAAAAAGTTCCGGAGCTGGTGGGGGCGATTGTGGCATAGCTGTCTGCGGCCCCGATGCTGAGCCAGAACAGATTAGAAAAGCATGGGCAGTTGAGGGCATACAGGCTTTAGATATGACCGTATACAATCCGCAGTTGGATGATGAGTCAGACGATGGCACTGCCATTGTCAACAATGTTTCCCAGCGGAAAAACGATCACATTCGCTTGGCTGATAAGCAGCAGAGCATAAAGCGCTCTAATGCATTCGATGATCTTCGCGTGATTCACCATGCTTTTCCCGATATGGCTATGCGCGATGTTGACTTGAGCACTTCTGTATGTGGTAGTTCTTGGTCTTCGCCCTTCTATATCAATGCGATGACTGGAGGTTCATCCAGAAGCAACGAGATCAATACAGCTTTGGCTCTTGCTGCAGCACAGACAGGTCTTGCTATTGCCTCAGGATCGCAGCATGCAGCGTTGCGAGATTCTGCACTAACTGCTTCCTTTACTACCATTCGCCAACACACTGCTGGCTTCGTGTTTGCCAATGTTGGTCCTACTGTAGACCCGAATCAGGCAGTTGCGGCAGTCAGAATGCTAGATGCTGATGCGTTGCAAATACACGTTAATGCCGCTCAGGAGATGGTGATGCCCGAGGGAGATCGAGACTTCACATCTTGGAGAAAGCACATATCGGACATCATTGAGGCAGTGCAAGTACCGGTAATAGTGAAAGAAGTTGGTTTTGGTCTGAGCTCTCAAAGCATAGGGATTATTCAATCCTTAGGTGCGAGAGCAGTCGATGTCAGTGGACAAGGTGGTACTGACTTCGTCAGCATTGAGAACAGTAGGCGCAAACGTTCTGAATATGCGTATCTTCAGGGATTTGGTCAATCGACAGCGCTGTGCCTACTTGATGCTCAACAGCATGGATATGGCAGCAAGAGTTCCTTGGAAGTTTTGGCCTCTGGTGGTGTTCGTAATCCCTTTGATGTGTTGAAGGCGTTGGCACTAGGGGCTCGAGCTGTGGGAGTGTCAGGCCATTTTCTGCATACATATCTGCAGTCGGGTTCTCGCGCTTTGGTTGAGGAAATCCAATCATGGCAAAGTCAGCTTCGTTCCTTGATGACACTGGTAGGGGCGCACACGATAGAAGATTTACAGCGATGCGACGTATTAGTTACGGGTACCAGCAAGGAAGAGGCGGAGTTGCTTGGTATTGATTGCGGCCAATTTGCCCGACGATCATACGAGGCTTAATCCTAGACAGTGCTTTACTTGATGTGTTGTCTGCTCATAGAGAGTGCGTAGTCATAGATGCCTCCAAATTGACGTTGCATGAGATCAACAAGAGAACGGCATATGTGCGGCTGAGAAGTGAGGATAAATCTTAACGAGGGAGAGAACTGCGATGGAAGAGATGAACAATTCTTACGGATATGTGCCACCCGAGGGTTCGAATCAACAGCAGTCCGAGGATGGCGAGAATGCCTCACAACCAGAGCAACAGCTGAAATCAGTGTGGGCTGACGGCTTTGAGCAGTCAGATACACAGCCAGAGCAACAGGGGTATGCGAACAACGGTATGCCTCAAATCAATGGGCAGAGAGAGGATTTTCAACCGGGGAATTCTCCTCAGTACACCTATGGTTATCAGCAACAGAGTAATTATCAACAGCTTCCCACATCAACGATGCCTGGTCCTTATGCGGTTCCTTTTAACAATACAAATCTGAGTTTCAGCGGGCTAGCGGTTGCAGGATTCGTTGTTGCAATAGTTGCCCTGGTGTTTTCTTGGTTGTTCTCTTTCCTTAATGTCTTCGTCTTTGTTGGATTGGGTCTGTCAATTGCAGGCATAGTCGCAACAGGCATAGGCAAAGGCAAGAGAGGCAGGGGGCTGGCGGTCGCAGGGACGATTATCTCGGTTGTGGCACTTGTAGCCAGTATTGCTTTTGGCTCTATGTACATCAGTGCATTTTCTGAGGGATTTGAGAGCGCTTTCACATCACACAGCAGATCGTCATACACAGAACATGACGCGATGGGCAATACGGTTAGCAGCGATGCGAAGGTTAACGGTTTCGAATCAGGTCAACACGGTGTGGTGAATATCAGCGATGGATATACAGGGACTACTGAAAACGGAGATGACGTGTTCGTGGTCGTTTATACGCTGAAGAATACCGGAGATTCAAACATAGCTTTTACCGACCTGGTGATGGATATTGCCGAACAAGATGGTGAAGAGCTCGATATCAACTATGACTCCGATCTACAAAGTATTGTGCGCGGTGATACTTCAACATTTGTCGATGATGCCGATGACATTGCACCAGGACAGGAAGTAAACGTTATCCGAGGCTATGATCTCAATGATGATCAGAAGAGTGTGACTATTTCCGCCAGCGGATGGAAGTCGGCAGGTTCCGAGACGATCTCCAAGAATTTTCAGATCAGTTGAGTTAATACTTCAGGGCGTATTCGTTGCTACTCTGAGCCGAAAATTAGTTTGTGCGATGCATTATTGCCCTTGCCTAGAGCCAGATTTCTTAAACAATGCGTTTGTGTAGGGATTTTTGAGGGTATCGCAGGTATCTGCAATAAAGAAGTGGCGGAATTGCAAGGCTTGGAACATTGAGTTGACGAAGATCTGAGAAGAATCCCTACACAAATATATACAATACATATAATTATTGGAAAGGTACGGTAATCAATGGAGTTGAGAACCGCAATGTTATAAATCAGAGGGGAAGTGCAGCTGTGACTAAACCAGTGGCAAATGGGGATAAGAAGTTGGCGGCAGTCAATGCGGAGAGAAGACAACAAACTCTTATAGGAGCACTGGCTTGCGTGCTGGTCGTCGCGCTGGTACTCGTGGTGGTGTTTGCAGTTGTTCGCTCGAAACAGCAATCGGGCACCGCGATCGACCAGGCCTATGCCAAACTGCAACAGGTCACTGATAAACCGAGCAATGCCACGAAGCAGGGAGGTGTGCTGATTTCTGTGGATGGTGCTGCAAAGAAACATGTGCCGACTGTCGAGATGTATCTTGACCCACTGTGTCCGGCATGCGCCCAAGTGGACCGGGCGTTGAACCCGACATTGGAGAAACTCTTCAGTGCAGGGCAGATCAATGTTGATGTTCATGCGGTGACATTCCTGAACCGTGCATCCAGTGATAAATACTCAACTCGAGCGGCTTCATCCTTGGCTTATGTGGCGGAACATGACCCGAAGCATGCAATCGCTTTCATCGGTGAACTTTATGCTGAAGACTATCTACCATCGGAAAGCAACTATGCATCCACCAGCGATGCTCAGATTGCGCAGCAAGCCGTTAAAGCCGGAGTAAGTCAGAGCATTGCTGAGGCTTCTGTTACCAACGGGTATGGAAGTTGGGTTGATAGAGCCACAACTTACACGATTGATCGCACGGAGCTCGTCCAAAATGGTAGCAGTGGGTTCACTACGCCATTATTTAGAATCAATGGTCATATCTGGGAGAGACAACAAATTGATAATACTGAGCTTCCCGAGGCCTTCGCTAAGAGTTTGGGCCTGCCATGGTCGGATGTTGGCAATGCCAAGGTGCTGCCAAGCATTGGCTCTGATGGTGCGATTGCATGACAGTATTGCTCCATGGCGAAGCCGAGGACAAAGGGCAGTATCTGATAGGCAGCGTCGCTGCTCTGTGAGGATTGGGAATCCGGTTCAGAGCTAATACATCGGATGTGCGCAAAATCGTTTCATGAGCAGTGAATACTGACTTGTTGTCGTGTCACAAACAGCTGTCCTAGAAATCAATC
The DNA here is from genome assembly GCF_022647885.1 of Bifidobacterium sp. Lineage (NCBI taxonomy): Bacteria > Bacillati > Actinomycetota > Actinomycetes > Bifidobacteriales > Bifidobacteriaceae > Bifidobacterium > Bifidobacterium sp. Next base: position 502,815 of record NZ_JALCLM010000001.1, read on the forward strand.
GACTGAGTACTTGCTGCGTTCAGCTTCTTCCATTTCCTGATTTTGGTACGGAAGGATGTAAATGGAGCGACGGTGTTGATGTGTATCCATTTCCACACTGGCCAGTTTGCGGGAGTTGACGCGGCCCATGCTCTGCCACCGGCTGTAAACAGAGCATCGTCGCAATAGGATTCGGTCATCAAAATCACCTGATCGACTGTCTCGCGAAATTGTGAGGCGAGTTCTACAAGGCCATAATCGGCATATTTGTCATAGAAATGTTGGTATAGGCCGCCGAGAGCATTCCACCGATATTCCGGATGGGGAGTCGTCACCGTGCGGCCTTCGCTCTCCTGTCGCTCCCATCCGAGTAGTAGATTCATCCATCCAAGTTGATAGGCAATCATCTGTGAAGGGGTGCGGTCTACACCTTCATAAAAGCTATCTTTCTGCGAGTCTGTTATGTCTGAATATTCATTAATGAACAAATCTGCTCGTTTGCGAATCTCAGTTATAAGTGCCTGTTTGCTCTCGTATGTTCGCATTAACAGTGCCTCCTTATAGTGATTGTTGCACCATACTTTCTTCTTATCGCGCAGTCTACATAATGGCTGTCAACCTTAATAATGGTGCTTGCTGAAAGACTGGTTCTCAGTGCAATGATGAGCGATGCGTTGACGGTAATCGTTGACAGTCTAAACGGGCTGCTGGAGAGTGTAGATTGTTGTTGGCAAACCCAACGTTGTGTTGACATTTTTGTTGCCATGCCGTCGTAGCTTAGGGCCTACAGCTTGGTCGTCGCTCGATATGATGGCATCATGCCATATGCCGTCCATGCCGGTGTGTGTGCTGTTTCAAGCCGCGAGAGTATGAAACCAGTGCCATGCCGAGTAGTGCTAATAGCGCCGTCAGCCATAGTGCTGAACTGACTGTACTCCCTGTGTTGGCAAGTTCGTTGACCTTGGTGGTCTCACTAGCCAAGCGTGCCTCACCATAATGAACGAGTCTTCCTGTTGAACGTTCCACCAAGCGTTCTCGCCAATAATATGTGCCTACTTCGCTAGTGGTAACTGATGGAGACTCGATATGCTGAGTGCCAGTTTCCACCGATATTGCTGGTGTGGTGGAAATCAGTACATCCTTCGATGGGGCATTACTATCGCTCTGCTGCCAATATTCGAACGACAGTTCGTACCCGTCTGGCACTTGCCCAGTGATGAGGGCTGTATCGTGCATGGGTGCGTTCGCGTGGGCTTGCGGTTGTGCTTTGGTGGTGACTTTGATCATGCCCACACTTTCTTCTGAGCTTCGTGGCGGCTCGGTATGTAATGCAGATTCACACGGATTAGGGTTATCACTCACATTCGGCACGCATGGCTCCACAGGATTGTCGGGATTGCTGGGCGGATAGATGCTTTCTGTCCAGTAATACGTGGCGATCTCTTTAGGTATGAATGGTGCACTGTCAATCTGCGTTTCGCCTGCATTCAGAACTACTACATCGGTGGTGAATATCAAGGAGTCTTTGGAAGCGTCATTACCGTCACTTTGTTGCCAGAGTTGGAAGATGATTCGTGCATCCTGCGGCACGTCGCCCTCAATATGCGCGGTGTCGTGGATCGCCTCACCTAATGCCATTACACGATTTGTGGTGGTGGTGACTCTGACCACGCTGATGCTCTCGTTCTCCAAGCGCGGCAGACCAGTGATAAATGGTTGATCGGCGACGGGAATCTGAGCGTCAGGATCGTCGGGCACTGTGTGACTGGATGGCGCATACACCTGTTCGCGCCAGTAATACCGGCCCGGCATATCGACACTCACCGTTTCCAGATCGACGCTCCGCTGCCCATCCGCGAGAATCACGCGCTTCGTGGTCAGGATTTTCACGTCCTTGTTCACGTCGTCCCCGTCGGACTGCCGGTAGAGCGTGGCATCCACTTGTGTGCCTTGCAGAACATGCCCCTCGAAGGTGACCGTGTCATGGAACGCTTCACCCGTATGCCCGAACGCTTGGGTCAGCGTCACGGCATCGACCACTTGCGTGGTCTCCTGCAATACGCGCACTCGGTCCGTCCAGAACGGGGTATCTTCCAAGTGCGACGTGTCATGCGCGTCAGCGGGAAGCTTCGGGCTACCGCCGCCTTCGAGGTCCTTTGCGGGAGCGCTGAGTGAGGCCACCCAATAGTATTCACCCACCTTATCCACACGGGTTTCAGGACCGGTAATATCCACTTTCCCATCCTCTGAAGCGGTTTTGGCTTCCGTTTCGGTTATCAGATGGGCACCCGTTTCCGGCCCGTCGAAGGAGGCGACCAACGCATCCTCACCATCAGCTTCAACATCTAGTGGTTGGATACTCGGCTCGCTTTCCTCTGCCTCATTATCTATATCTATAGGTGTGGGTGTCCAGCGACGGTAAAGTTCCCACGACAGGAGCGTGCCTTCAAGTACTGGTCCGGTGATGGTCACGGTGTCCTGCAGCGGTTTACCTACCTGTTGCATTACCTGCGCGGTGGTTGAAACGTCAATGATGCGGAAGCTCTCACGAGGATCACGCGCCTCACCGAGTTTCACGACCTTATGGTTGTTGCTGGGATCGCTGATTTCAATCTGCCAGTAGTAGATGCCCACCTCTTCCGGAGTGACCGTCGGGCTAACAGCCTCGATCTGACCGGAAGACAGAGGCACGTATCCACTGGTGCTAATCTTCGTATCGGTGTTGGTATTGCCCTCACCTTGCCGCCACAACAGCCAACGGGCCTGTAATCCCGTGGTCAAATCGTCGCGAATATCACCCGATTGCTGCCACCTGATATTCGTCAAATCCGCATGGTCACTGACCGCTGTGCCCAGGATGAATTCTGCACTCACATCGGTACGCGCATCAATAGCGCGAACACTCTCCGGCTTGACCCGGTCGCCACCGGTATGCAACGGCGTGCTCATATCATCGTCTGGCAGTTCGAGGACTTCTACCCAATACCAATCCGTAGCGTCAGGCACCACCAACTCAGGGCCGGTAACCTCCTGATCGACCACATTGGTGTTGAATCCGAGCGATTTGAGTGTCCGGACTTCAGTCTCGCTGACTTTGGCTTTACTCGCCCAGTCATGCAACTCGAAACGTATCATCGCACTCTCAGGCAGCACACCTTCTATACGTGCGGTATCGGCGATCTTGCCACCCTTCGCAGCCCACTTATGCGTGCTCGTGGTGACTCGCACCGCGTGGAATGACTCGGCTGTGATGCGCTGAGCGGACTTCGCGGGATTCACATTATCTGGTTGGAACGTGGTACCGTCGGGTTTGGTGAACACCCACTGCCAGTAATACTCAGCCGGATCAGTAATATGCACCAGTGCTGAGTCCAACGCGGTCTGGGCTTCACTCAACACCACTGGATTGATGGTGTGCACCAGCACGTCATCAGCATGGTTATCACCCACTTGCCGGTACAGGTTGAAACCGACCTGGTATCCGGCGAGCATATAGCCGTCAATATCCAGATGATCACGCACCTGGACACCATTGGTCACATCCACATAGCTTTCACCCTTTGAGATATGCACATGATCCGTGCCTTTAACCTTGGTGGTGAGTGTGACGATCTCGAAACGCTCCGCATCCACGGTTTTGCCATCAAACAACAGCCAACGGTCAGCATATCCGTCACCATTACCCTTCTGAGTGGCGTTAGCCTGCTGCCAGTAATCACCGGCCTGTTTATCGGAGCTCACCGACGAGCCATTCGCCTGGGCTATCCTGGCTGGGGTAATCACACCGAACGCGGCACTCATCGCCGTATCCCCACCAGTACCAAGAGCATTACCCTGATGAGGTTGTTCAGGGGTCCAAATCTTCACCCGATGCTGGTAAGAACCCACCACGGGAGCGTTCAAGGTCTTGCTACGGAAGGTCACACCACCCAGATGACCACCGATAGCCGATGCAGGCACGGGCAGCCTCCCAGTCGTATCCACTTTCTGAACTGCCGTGCCGTCATGTGTGTCGGTCTGCCATATCTCGACCTGATACTGCGTGTTCGCGGGGATATTACCGGTTAAGGTCACCTGATCAGAGATGTGCATGTCATCCAACCACAACGGTTCCGTACTCACCGTAGAAGCGCGGATCACGTCGAAGGACTCATCATCATCCCAGCCCAGTGCGGTGGACGTATAGGTGACAGTCTGCCGATCCGACTGGGAGTAGGCTCCGCTGGTACCGCCATACCAGACGATATCCTCATTGCGATTCTCAGGATTCGTGCCCTTACCTGCCGTAGTGGTGGGCATCGTGACCTTCACGCGATAGTAGTATGTCGACGCATCCCAATCAGACGGGACAGTGAAGGTCTCGGACTTGATGTTCTGATAGTTATCGAGATCGTCCGTGCCGACATGCGGATGCTCGGTATCAGGATCATCATTCTTACCCAACTGCGCCAGCTTGGGCAAATCGTGGGCGCTAAGAGTAGCGACGCGAGTATCCTTGCGTGCCCCGTCCCTAGACCAGATCTCGAAACTTACTTTCGCACCATCAGGAGTCTGAGCACTCTGACCATTCGTATACCCCTGCTTGCTATACGGTTCGTACGCGGTCTGATGCAACACGTCATACACCTGCACGGTCGCATCCTCATACGATGTTTCGTTCGATGAGAGCCATTTCTTGGACACCGTGGTGTCAAACTTCTGCACCGGCGTGCGCTCAAAAGATGTATAACCCGTCTCGTGATCAGCATTCCATTCGCCGTAATCATGCCTGTCAAGCACGCCACCCTGAGCGGTTCGTAACTCGGTCTGCCAATACACCATCCCTGCCTTATCCAACACGAAACTCGGATCGGTGACCTTCAACGTCAACTTGCCCGGACGATTACCCTGCTGCCCGGTCTTCAACGCTTCGAACAGATTCGTATCCAAGGTGATGGTTTTCGAGCCGAGCTTGTAGGTGCCGGAATTCCCGTTGTCATCATCACCCTGCCGGTACGCGGTCACCGTGACCGTGGAACCTTGCGGGATACGCCCGACCGTACCGCCGTCATTCGAATTACCCTCACCCTGATGCTCACGATTATCAGGACTCTCAGACTGCAACGACTCGTCATACACCGTGATCTCGTCATACAACTGCTCGCCAACAGCACCAAACTTCTGCGCATTCGACGTGACAATCCCACCAGGAGCGATATGCACAGTCTCGGACGGCAAGCCAAGCTCATGCGAAGCAACTACCGTGCCATCAGCCGCACGCAACGTGGCTTTCCAAAACACGCTCCCGGCAGTATCTGTACTCGTCTTGGGAGAGGTGACAATAATCGGCTTGGTTGCCGAGTCGATAGCCTGAGCATCTGCAATGTCCACGCGCACTTCGTCAAGCAGCTTTGCAGCGTTGATGTCAGGATCACTCTGCACTGCGTTGTAGGCAGTAAAGGTGACGTAGGAACCTTTCGGCACTTGACCGGTGATAGTCGCGGTATCTTTGAACTGTTCGCCCGGCTTCGATATGCTCCGGCTTACCTGTGTCTCAATGGTTGGCATATGAACTTTGACAGATTCACCAGCGATACCTAGTTCGTGAGTGGCAAGCAGCAGACCGTCTGCACGGTATACGCCAGCTTTCCAATACACATTGCCTACGTTTGGCGTGGATATTTCAGGACTGGTTATGGTGAAGCTCGTTGACCATGATGAAGCATCTATCTGAGCATCAGCGATATTTACACGGGCTGAATCCAAAAGCTTGCCAACTGAGGTATCAGGCTTGCCAGATACTGGATTATACGCATCGAACAACACATAGGAGCCACGCGACAGTTTGCCTTCGATGGTTGCTGTATCACTGAATTTCTCGTTCACATAGGCAGATCCATTGCTGACCAGTGTGGTCACTGAAATGCCCCGCACCGTGACTGTCTCGGACTCGATACCCAACTCATGCGAATCCAACAACTCGCCCGCAGGATTCCACAGGCTCACTTTCCAGTAGACGTTCCCCGTTTTGTCCGTGCTTGTACTCGGACTTGTGACCTCAATCGGCTTGGACTGAGATGTAAGAATCTGTTCAGCGGTGACATTCACACGTACTTCATCCAGAAGCTTCGCTGCTCCCACACTCGGATTGCCTTTCGTTGCATTAAATGCAGTGAACGTCACGTATGAGCCTGCAGCTAGCGGACCGGTGATCTTCGCTACGTCGGCGAATGATTCGCCTTGTGCTACTTCGCTTTTCGTCACATTCGTACTGATTGTTGGAAGGCTCGGGGGTACTGCCTCCACGAAGGTGCGCTCCCACGGATCGTTGTATGCGCTCCTGAATGCCGGAGCGCGAGCAGAACCAGGAAAATCGTAAATAAATACGTAATAACCCGTCTCACTAGTATCATCAGCAATGATGTTTACGGTGTTGGAAACAGTCTGCACACTAGAAGACCCATTTTCTTGCAGCGTGATCTTGCCGCCACCGATTTTATACACGCCATTACGTGCGGGAACCGTCCACTCGCCAATCAGTTTATGATGTGCATCAGCAACTGGCTCAGCAGCTGATGTAGGCTTATAAGCTTCATCCTCGCTCTTAACACCTGTAGCACTACCAGCCCACCACACGCGAATCGTTGCGTCTGTATCCTTATCAAATCCGTAAGATCCACTACCATTGAATGTGCCGTAATCCTCCGGTAAACAACCTATCGTGACCGTATCCATAATGTCACGGTCAAGTCCAGAATACTGTTCGAGCACAATCGAATCATGTGCAATAGGACGGCGATGTGCAGCAGTCTCGGCAGGGATGCCAAACTCGTGAATGTAATCCTTTGTAATATAGTCTGGCTCGGATTGAACTTCCTTATCAATCAACCACACCCACGTACCGAACTGTCCCGCCTGAGATTCAGGAACCACCCAATTGCCCAAACCATCCAACTTCTGAGCGGTCACATTCTTTGTCTGACCACTACCATTGAATGATACTGAAGTTTTCGCTACCGGTGAGTACCCCAAACCTTTCAATCGGTCGAGATAATGACCAGTCGACTCAGGATCGCTAACACTGCCCGTCTGAGCAATCTTCTTCAGAATATTCGCAGCAACACCAGTGAAATACCATCCTTGCGCTGACACACTTACACCAGCCGCCCACTCATCACCAGGCACCACACCCGAAGACACGCGATCCGTGACCATTGCGCCAGTATCCAACGTCGTGTCGGAAACCTGCGTACTCACTATCGGCTGAAAATCACGTTGCACGGCAAAAGTGATAAACCCATCCTGAGACTCAGTATGTGATGGTCGAAACAAATCCTGAACACTGGAATCCAGCTTTGATCCTTTTGCTACCTGATAGCGAATCCTGAAATTGGCAGCTCCATTACTGGTTGCAGTCCAAGCGATATGTTGGGCTGAACCATTCGTGGTACCGCTGAACGTAGGTGTTCCTGTTGAATCAAAGTACACAGCATTATTCAAGTCGGTAATAGTAAAGCTAAGGCCAGAAACATACTGATGAGATGCATTTTTTATTCCAGGATCTACTGTTCCTTTGCGCTTGGCCTGGGTGTATTGGTATGAGGCATCAACAACAGAAGACACGCTGCTCGTTGCTTCAGCCCAAAGCTGGTCGCCGCGCGCAACAACAGCATTAATATCGCCACCCTCTAAGGTAACAGCTCCGCCATAATGCGCTCGGAGGACAAGCCAGCGCGAGCCGACGTCCAGATGCGCGTGAAGCGCATACGCGACAGCGGCCTGCGTGAAGTCACTCAAATCGTTTTTATTGCGATCCACTAAGTTGGCTGCAATACGAGAATCTGAATCGTTCGCTTCAGACCATGTACCGGAATTTAGATCAATGGTTGGTTCCCCAGCCTCGATGCAATACACAGGATTGCCGTTCGCCCAGTCTATAATCCCAAGACCCGAACCATTTCCTGCATTCCATCCGCCACCTTGGGCAGAAAGGTTGTACGGATTGTAATCATAACCAGGATTGCCAAGATGAGTAGAAGCGCTCGCCACAGCGCCGCCAACTAATAATCCGGCAACGGTCAAGGCCGCTATTATCGTACGAAGAGCACGCCATTTGTGAGATACTCGGACACCAGAATCGAACCGTAAAACACTCATGCTTGTTCCTTTCACATTCTCGCCGACCTCAAGTAGGGCCGCGCAGTAAGGCAACTATGCACAAGGAACGATGAAACAGCGACTGCTTTCTGTCTGTGTGGATAAATGGGGAACTCACCCACAAAGGCCAAAGGTCAAGCGTGGTGTTGCTACTGAACAAGTTTGACGGCTGTTCGCCAAATTCTTCATCCAAGCGGTTTTATTCATCGAAGGATTTTGTGTGTTGTTCGGGGAGTGTGCCGATGGTCTGTTCAAGTGTGGCCCAGTGAGCTGCTGGTCGGGTCTGCGGCACGTGGTGTAGACAGCAACCGTTCCGCCGAAGCAGCTAACCAATCTTGCAGCAAACCCGTTACTGGTGTCGATGTGGACAAGACACACAGATTCTCCATAGAGGTGATGAAATCCCTGCGACACTGCTTCGTGTTGACACCGTTGCCTCAGACTTGTATTATCTGCTAATAACACAAGGAGGTGTTAATTGATAACCGTAAAATGGTACCGGTACCATAATGTTTGAACGTTTATGGTAGATAATTTAAATGGAGGTAGTGCGCTTCGTCTAATCACCATTGAATGCCTGTAACAGTTAGGGAAATAAGATGTCATACACCATCAGAGATATTGCGGAACGCGCAGGTGTCTCGAAATCAACTGTTTCTAGATACATCAAGGGTGAACGAAACAAGGTATCTTCCAAGACGCAGAAAATTATCGAAGGTGTGATCAAGGAACTGGACTATCGTCCCAATCAAATGGCGGTGGGTCTGGCTCGTAGACAGGCCCCACAAGTTGGCGTGGTGATGTCAGATATCGGCAATCCTTTCTCCTCCGTTGCTATGCGTGGCATTTTCGACGCGTGTACCGAAAGGAACCATATGGTTTCCTTCGCACTTTCCAACGGCAGTCTCGGCAAAGAGCGAGAAGGCATCAAGAATTTACTGTCGTTTAATATCGATCGTCTGATTATCAATACATGTGGAGGTAACGATGATTTCCTTGACGAGCTCGACCCTGCGAAAACAGTAGTGATTGACCGTCCGTTGGCAGGCAGGAAATTCCATACCGTTACATCGGACAATTTCGCGAGTACCTATGCGGCCATTGAGCGTCTACAGTCAAACGGATGCGAGTCAATAGCGTTCATTACGCCTGATATCGACTCGGTCACGACCAGACAATTGCGGTACCAAGGATATCTGGCCGCTGTGCAAGGCAAACAGAAGGCTGCGCTCGTCTCATACACATCGCAGGACGATGCCTTTAGACAGTTGGACGCGGTGTTTGCGTCAGGTTCCTGCAACGGCGCATTCACGGTCAATGGCGAGGCGTTGAAAGTGCTACTCCGATACACCAAGTCCAAAGGCGTACGCATAGGACGGGATATAGGGGTCGTGTCCTTTGAAGACTGGGATTGGATGGGGCTGACTTCCCCGACCATCACCGCCGTCAAGCAGGATTCGTACAAAATGGGGTATTACGCAGCCAAGGATCTGCTTGATGGGGATCTTGGCTCGCAGAACCTTCCCAATATCAGAACCATTTGTTCTGCCCTTGTCGAACGTGAGTCGGACAGGGTTGAACAATGAACAAGGTGCCCTCAACGACACCGGATAAAGAGAACCACCGTGTTATGGACAAATGTGCACCACGTTGATGTGGATGACTACGCCAGGTTGCAACAGGCCATCGAGCTCCTGAAACATACAGATTGGTCGGTGCCTGCCAGCAGGCACATCGATCTTGATGAGCATTGTTTCGCACAGCTGTTGGAATACAAAACGCAGGCCATCGAGAATATCGCTTTCGAGGTGCATCACCATCGACTGGATATCCACTACATCGTCGAGGGCGAGGAAACGATTCAGGTCAGCATGGATCATCCCAAGGAGACCGAGTACCTCGAAGAAAGGGATCTGGCACATGTTGAGCCGCCTGAGAGCTGTAGCTCAATCGTCATGCGCGCCGGAGACGCACTGATCATCGGTATGGACGAACCGCACAGAACGAATGGTCTGGTGCGTGGCACAGCAAGCAACGTCAGAAAGGTCGTACTAAAAATGAAACATTGATGTCGGGCACTTCCACAAAACAGTGATATCCGATATACCGCAGTTAGCCTCATGAAGACGCGTTTCATTCGCAAAGGAATGAGCCTGCATTCATGGTTAAGACGCTCACGGCAGGATACACCAATTCGCATTGGATGCATTGGTCGACGCTGACCAATGACATCATTAAAACGCCTTGAACGAGGATGTTCATAAAGGCAATGGCACTCTGGCGCCGCATGCCAGGGAACAGTGATTCAAAGGAGAATTTAAATGGAAAACGGCAAAGGAATATGGTACCGACACGATCCGAAGGTCCGTCAACGTATCGATACGGCAATCGCATACCTCACATCGCATGAGGACGAGCTGTTGGCGAAGCCGGTAGGCAAGTACCCTCTCGCCGAGGGGATCGAAGTCCGTGTGCAGAGCTACGACTCGCGCGAATACGACACGATGGTGTACGAGACGCATCGCGATCATATCGATCTCCACTACATGCTTGACGGGCAGGAATATGTGCGTTGGTGGGACAAAGGCGTTGTGGAACCAAATTCCGAGTACGACGAGGTGGAGGACATCATCTTCTACCCCCACCCACCGCAGCACAACCGCGCCTTGCTAAGCAGCCACCATTACGTGTTGGTGTATCCGGAAGACATGCACGCAGCCCACGGCATGGTTGACGGGAAAGTCAGTCATAACCACAAAGTTGTCGTCAAGATCTCCGTGCTCTGATCCCTGGTTTCGATGGAATTGTTAGGAGAATATTCATGGTGCAGATAATCATAGGCGTACTGCTTCTGGTCGCCTTCTTCGGCCTTATCGTATATGCGTTCCGTGGCGGAAATCTGATGTTGGGCATGCTCATCATGGCCATCATTTGGGCGAGCCTTTCGATCATCGGGTTCCTCACGATCAAAGATCCGAGCTTCGTCAGCGCGAACAAGGCTCTCATTAATACTTCCTTGGCTGATCATCTCAAGGCCGTATTCCAGTCTGGTCCGGAAAGCTGGGGCCCGACCCTGGTGAACTTCATCTTCGGCGCATGGTTCGGCCGTGTGATGTTGAAGACCGGCATCGCTTCCAAAATCATCAAACTCACGGTTGAACTCGGCGGCGATAAGCCTGTTGTCACCTCAATCATGCTGTCGATCGTTACCACCTTCGTATTCTCGAGCATGTTTGGTGCAGGAGCCGTGGTCGCCATTGGCGTCATCGTCTTCCCGATCCTGCTCTCCCTAGGCATCCCGAAGAAAACAGCCCTGGTATCCTTCATGTTGGCGGTCGGCGCCGGTCTGTATATCAACCCGGTCATTTTCTCGCAGTACAAGATGTTCTATTTGGATTCCAACGGAAACGAGACGGTCTCCTACGACTCCCAGTACCTTCAGTGGGGTTTCATCGCGCTGGCAGTCCAATTGCTGATAGCGATCATCTACACCATCGTTTTCTCGCGCAAGAAGCGTCAAGTGCATCAGTGGGCTTCACCCATGCCTAAAAATGGTACCGGTGCCACTGAAGGCAACAAAGTTCCAGGCATAGCCTTGATCACGCCTTTCGTGCCGGTCGTGCTGGCCATTGCCTTCGGACTCCCAGTTATTTTCGGTTTCCTTGTAGCAGGATTCTTCGCGCTAGCCGTATGTGGTTTTATGCGTACTTGGAAGGGCACTGCTGAGGTGTTCAACAAGACTTTCTACGACGGCGTTATTGACACAGCGCCGCTGATGGGCTTCATGCTGATCATCCCTATGTTCAATGCCGCTTCCAGCCTCGCAGTGCCTTACTTCCAGTCGCTGTTGGGCGGGATCATCCCGAACTCCACACTGGTCGTCGCCCTAGCTTTCGCCATCATCGCGCCACTTGGACTGTTCCGTGGCCCGTTGACATTGGCTGGCGCGGGGTCGGCCACATTGGGCATTCTCAAGAGCCTGAACTTCAGTCCTCACTTCCTCTTCGCTCTGATGTACGCGCCGACGGTGACGATGAACATCTCCAGCGATATCACCCAGTCCTGGATTATCTGGGGCATTAACTACACCAAGGTCGAAACAAAGGACTATCTGAAGTCCTCGGCGCCGACCGGTTGGATCATCACCGCGATTCTGAGCGCCGCCACCTTCTTCATCTACGGATGATCGCAGGTGCGCGTCGAAATGGAAATCGAATCGAGAAAAACGAGGTAAATCATGGCACGACGACTTGTACGAATGGGAATCGACGTCGGTGGAACCAACACCAAATGCGTTGCAATAGATAACAACACCCATGAGATCATCGGAAAAGCTTCGGTCTTCACCACGCATGACGACAAGGCCGGAGTTGCCACCGGAGTGGTCGACTGCTTCCAGCAATGCATGGAGAAGAACGGCATCTCCCCGGAGGAAGTGGTATTCGTCGCGCATTCCACGACCCAGGCTACGAATGCGCTGCTCGAAGGGGATGTCGCCAACGTGGGCATCCTGGGCACGGCCAAGGGATGGCTGTCTTCGATCCTGACCAAAAGTCAGTTGCATCTGGACGATATCGATCTTGGCACCGGCCGTCAGATTCATATTGTGGATGAGTTCATCAATAGCAAGAATCTGACCACCGAGTCCATCAAAAAGGCTTTGGCGGATATGGGTGCCAAAGGAGTGCAAGTTGTCGTTGCCAGCGCGGCTTTCGGGGTTGACGGCGACGATTCGGAACGAACCATAGCCGATATCTCCGATGCCGAAGGATATCCAGCCACTGCGGCGTCGGAGATCACCAAGATGTACGGGCTGGCCAGACGCACCAGAACCGCCGCCATCAATGCCAGCATTCTTCCCAAGATGCTTGATACGGCTGAGAAAACCGAAAGTTCGGTTCGCGCCACCGGAGTGAATGTGCCACTGATGATCATGCGTGGTGATGGCGGGGTCATGGACTTCGAAGAGATGAAGAAGCGCCCGGTGTTGACGATGCTCTCCGGTCCCGCCGCATCCGTGATGGGTGCTCTGATGTATCTTCGTGCATCCAACGGTATGTATTTCGAAGTTGGCGGCACCACCACGAACATCGGTGTGATCAAGAATGGTCGTCCTGCCATCGACTATTCGGTGGTCGGAGGCCATGAAACTTTTGTCAGCTCCCTTGATGTGCGTGTGTTGGCGGTGGCGGGCGGCTCGATGGTCAGAGTGAACAAATCAGGTGTGGTTGATGTGGGTCCGCGATCGGCCCACATCGCGGGTTTGGATTACGCGGTCTTTACGAATCCAGAGGAAATCGTGAATCCGCAGATGGAGCTTTGCCAACCCAAGGAGGGCGATCCCTCGGATTACGTCAAGATCAACCTGGAAAACGGCTCAAGCGTCACCATCACTAATTCCTGTGCGGCGAATGTTCTGGGTTACGTCACGAAAGGGGATTATTCCTACGGCAGTCCGGAGGCCGCGCGTAAGGCGATGGAACCAGTCGCTGCATATTGCGGATTGAGCGTTGAGGAGCTGGCAAAACAGATTCTCGCGAAATCTTACGAGAAGATCGAAAGCTGCATCAATGCCCTGGCCGAGAAATACAAGCTGTCGCATGAGCAGATCTCGTTGGTTGGCTGTGGCGGCGGAGCTGCATCGCTGCTCCGCTACACCGCTGAGACCTTGGATGTGAAATACATGATCCCGGAGAATGCGGAGGTCATTTCGTCCATCGGGGTGGCGCTCGCCATGATCAGGGATGTGGTCGAACGTGTGGTGCCGACACCCTCCGCAGAAGACATCAGATCGATCAGAGAAGAAGCCACTGCGCAGGCGATCTCGTCCGGTGCTGCACCGGAAACCATCGAAGTGCACATCGACATCAACACGCAGGAGTCGAAACTCACCGCGATTGCTACTGGATCGACAGCCGTGCAGTCGCAGGATTTGCTCGCAGCAGCGAGTGACGATGAATTGAAACAGATCGCAGCCGACGATATGCGTCTGCCGGTTGCGGAGGTCACCTTAGACACTGGAACTGATTTCATCAAGGTGTTCACTGCGCAGAAGAACGACACAACCTCCGTGCGCATCATCGATAAGAAGGGATTCATCAAGGTTCAGCGTGATGGGGCGAGGATCGAGAGCACCACGGTCGGGAAGTATCAGGATACCGTGCGGCAACTCTACGATGATCTTGCCGTCTATATGTCTGATGCAGTGCTTCGTCCATACTTCTATGTGTGTCTCGGAGGCAAAGTGATGGACTTCGATGGCAGCAGTATGGACTATGAACAGCTGCTGGTGTTGATGGATGTCGAATTCGGCGATGCCGAGCCGGACCAAGATATCATCATCGTTGCGGCGAAGAGCACGATCTGATGAGCAACCCGTGGAGGCACCTCGGTGAAGACCTCAAATCGAGTTTCTCTGGAATGCCAGGATTGACGACGATCCCTGGGGTGACGCAAGTGAAAGTGCGGGCGTGTTCGGCACGTGAACTGCTCGACCAGACCATGTCGTTGCCCCAGGAGGCCTTTCAATGGCACATGCTGTCGAACGACCCACTGTATGAACGCTATAGCGACGAGCAGCGTCGCGAGATCATCGCTTTAGCGGCAGGAGTGGGGCAAAAATACGCCGACGAAGTGCTTGCCTTGGGTGGTGATCTGGACGACGTATTGGGCCACTATGACATCGCCTACGACGAACAAAGCAAACCGCTTTCGGCGGACAGAGTGGTGTTCGCGCAGTATGTCGAGCCCAATGCCGTCACCGTATTCACTGACACGTTGGACAAGTATCAGCGATACAGCGAATGTCAGGACAATGAACACGACATGAGTCGTGACGCAGTGCGCGAAGTGTTGATTGCGCATGAACTGTTTCACTATCTCGAACACCGCGATGAGCGAAGCATCGTTACCAAGAACTACAAGACCACGACGCATCGAGCGGGTCCGCTACGGCTGCGATCCCGAGTTGCGGCGATGAGCGAGATCGCAGCCATGTCCTTCGCCAAGGGATGGCTGGGTCTCGACTATTCGCCCAATGTATATGACGTCCTGCTTGTGCGCCTATACGAGCCGGATGCGGCCACGATGATCCTCGACAATATCCGTGAAGTTTACCAAGACAACAATCCGCAGGCCATCAAGGCCGTATGAAAGAAGTAGGAGCAATCATGGGAAAAAAGCAAATATTGGTCACGGGAATCGTTCCCAGGGAAGGTCTCGACGAGCTGTTCGAGCGTTTCGACGTCACCTACACGCAGGATGAACCCTTCTCACGGGCTTGGGTGCTGGACCATGCGAATCATTACGATGGCATGATTCTTATGGCACAACGAGGAGACAAGGAATTCATTGATGCGTGCGATCGCCTGAAGATTATTTCCCTCAACGCGGTGGGATACGACCATGTGGATACAGCGTATGCCAAAGAACACGGTATCGCGGTAGCCAATTCACCTCAGGCAGTACGTATTCCTACTGCGGAACTGACATTCAGTTTATTGCTGGCCGCGGTGAAGCGGCTGCATTTCTACGATGCCACCGTACGTGAAGGTGATTGGTTCGATGTATCCGAACGCCGTCTGCAGGGGCGTACCCTTCATGGTCTGACGTTGGGAATCTTCGGCATGGGACGCATCGGTAAAACCGTTGCTGAATATGCGACAGCTTTCGGTATGTCGGTGATTTACAACGATTCGCACCACCTTGATGCCGACACTGAGGCACGCACCGGATACCGTTATGTGGAATTCGATGAATTGCTGAAGCGTTCGGATGTCATCACGATTCATGCACCGGGTCTGCCCTCCACAACGGGATTGTTCGATGCGGCCGCATTTCAGGCCATGAAGGATGACGCCTACATCATCAACGCCGCCCGCGGCCCGATCATCAACCAGAATGATCTGATCACGGCGCTTAAGCAGGGCGACATCGCCGGTGCTGGTCTGGATGTGTTCGAGACAGAACCGAATATTCCCGAAGCATTGCGTGAGCTGCCCAACGTCATCATGTCTCCACATGCGGGGACGGGAACGGTTGAAGGGCGCATCGAACTTGCCAAGGAGGCTGCGAACAACATCATCAGCTTCTTCGACGGTACGCCGGTAAATGTAGTCAACAAGTAAGCCACGTGTCTGAGATCGCCGATCGCTGATGTGCCAGACGCTTTTCGGTTGGGAGTGTGTATGGAATTCCAAAAAATATTTGCAGATGAGTTGGATCATGGATATGCGGTGATGCGGCTGCATGAGCAGGGCAGAGATTTCGTCCTGATCGCATCCGAGGAGAATAAACCTTGCTACGCCTATGATTTGGACAACCATTACCGCAGAATCACAGTGTGGAATGATGTCGGTGGCACCATGACCATGGTGCAGATCCCCGGTACGCTTGATTTTCTTGCCACGCAGCGCTTCTATCCGGGGTTCAATTCCGCCGCATGCCGGATCGTCCGCGCACATTTCAATGGTGTGGACTGGGACCTCTCCGAAGTGGCGCAGATGCCCTATATTCATCGTTTCGACATCATCGAACATGATGGCGGCTTCCGCTTTATTGGGTGTTCCATCGCCAATTCCAAACAGGATACGGATGACTGGTCCGATCCTGGGAAGGTATTCGTGGGTATGTACGACGAGCAGAAGAATATTCTGCAAGACGTACATCCCCTGGACGTGCGAATCACCAAGAATCATGGATACCGCAGAGGCGACGGGACATACTCATTCATCACCGGAGCTGAAGGGATCTTCAAACTGCTGTATCCGGCTGACGGAGCTGGATGGCGCATTGAACGAGTGGCAGACAACGAGACGAGTGACATGGCCGGAGTTGACGTCGACGGTGATGGTAGGAAGGAATATCTGGCGATTCAAGGATTCCACGGATGTCATCTGCGTTTGTACGACGATCATTTCAACACTATCGCTGTCTCAAATAGACAAACGCCGTTCGGACACGCGATCGATGGTGTGACGGTGTCGGGGGAGACCTTCTTCCTCTTCGGATATCGCGACGGCAAACAGGAGCTGGAACTCGTGACGCTCGACGATGGGACATTGAAGGAGACCGTCATAGATTCCGGCGTCGGCCCCAGCAATGTGCTCGTGTATCGCAAGGCAGGTAAGGATTATCTGCTGAGCGCCAATCGCGAGAAGAACGAGGTGGCCATCTACCGTATATCCAGCACAGCGCCCGGCAACATGGATGCGGAGTAGATTATGGAACCGCACTCACCACGAAGATACCTGACCCTTGACAATGGGGGAACCAATACCAAAGCGCTGCTGTTCGATGACGAAGGCAGGATGTTGGCGAAGAGCTCCTTTGCAACGGATTGGATACAGCCCCAGCCAAGCATGAGAGAGATTGATCTGCATACGCTCAAAGATTCCATATTTTCAGTCATTCGAACTGTTCTCTCGAATGCGGGAATCAGCGGATCTGAAGTGGACTGCATTACCTGCGTGGGGCATGGCAAAGGACTGTACACGCTTGACAAAACCGGGAGGGTACGTCACCGCGGGATTTTGTCCACGGACAATCGGGCCAAGGCATTGACCACCGAATTTGAGCGGCGCGTGGAGACGATCTATCCGATAAGCTCTCAACACGTGATGCCGAGTCAGGCACCGGTGCTGTTGCGTTGGTTGAAGGAACACAGTCCGGACGTCTACAGCGACATAGGCACGGTATTCTCCGCCAAGGACTTCGTTCGTTTTCTGTTATCTGGGGACATTCACCAGGAGATTGCCGACGCATCGGGCAACAATCTGGTGAATCTGCACACCAGGGAGTATGACCCCAGACTGTTCGAATTCTTTGGCATCGACGAAGCACTTGACTGGATGCCTCCTCTGGTGGAAGCGGAATCCTTGGTTAGCTCGGTTGACTCGACGGCGGCTGCGCAAACGGGATTGACCGAAGGAACCCCAATCACCGGTGGGCTGTTTGACATCGATGCGGGGACTCTGGGCATGGGGGTCCTTGATACAAGCCGTTTCGGAATTATCGCCGGCACATGGAATATCAATGTGTATCCGGTTGCAGAGCCGTGCGCTTGCAAACCGGGAATCATGAACTCCCTGTTTGCCGCACGGCAGATACTGACCGAAGCATCAAGTCCGACCTCCGCGGGGAATCTGGATATTATACTCAGGCTTCTTATGCCGGATCGTTTGCAGCTTGCGCAAACAACAGGCACAGCAATCTATGACGAGCTTGAGCGTGTATTGAATGCCTCGCGCGGGGAGCCGTCGCCGGTGGTGTATTTCCCCTTCTTGTATGGCAGCAACAGTGATCCCTACGCGTCGGCAGGTTTTCTGGGTATCGATAGCACGACTACTCGTGAACATCTGATTATGGCGGTTTACGAGGGAATCGTCTTCGCACATCGGCAGCATATCGACCAGCTGCGTGCAGTCTGTGCGGGCATGCCGCCCGTGGCGCGCGTTTCTGGAGGAGCGGCAAATTCTGCGGCCTGGATGCAGCTGTTCGCCGACGTATTGAAGATTCGTATAGAAACACTGCGGCAGAAGGAGAGTTCAGGATTAGGTGGCGCCATCGTATCAGCGGTTGCGACAGGCAGATACCCCTCATTGATCCAGGCGGTGCGGCACATGGTGGAGGTCGCCCATGCTTATGAACCCGACGAGGTCTCTGCTGCGCGATACGCGGAGAAATATGACACATATCAGGATATGCTCGGCGCTCTTTCCGGTCATTGGGATGGGCGCAACGGTGCCGTCGGCACCAAAGCAACAACGGAAAACGAGGTGTAACGATGAATTCACTAGGAATATACGAGAAAGCCCTGCCGAAGGTGGAATCTTGGCAGGAGTGCTTCGCGACGGTGCGTGACCTGGGATTCAATTTCCTGGAGTTCTCGGTTGACGAGAGTGACGAAAGATTGGCGCGTCTTGAATGGACTCGTTCGCAGCGCGAATTGTTCAGAGATGCCGCCTGGCATTCCGGTGTACGGGTGCATACCCTGATGCTCAGCGGGCATAGAAGGTTTCCTCTAGGCTCTGCCGATCCTGTGACCAGGGAGAAGAGCCTCACCATGCTGTACCAGGCCATCGATCTGGCTTACGACTTGGATATCCGCAATATTCAGATGGCGGGTTATGACGTGTACTATGAACCCAAAACTGTGGAATCCAGGGAATGGTTCATCGAGAACCTGAAAAAGGGCGTGGAATACGCCGCATCCCGTCAGGTCATGTTGGATATCGAGACCATGGATGATCCTTTCCTGAACTCTGTACGCAAGATCAAGGCCCTTAAGACGCAGATCCACAGCCCATGGCTTCAGGTGTATCCGGATCTGGGAAATCTCACCGCCTGGCCCGATAACAATGTCGGCGCCGAGCTTGAGTCGGGAATCGACAATATCGTCTCCATACACCTCAAAGACACTAAGCCTGTGACCGCCACCGAGCCAGGTGAATTCAGGGACGTTCCGTTCGGCGATGGAACGGTCGACTTCGAGGGATGTCTCAGAACATTGCACCGGCTCGGATACACAGGTGCCTTCACCATCGAGATGTGGACCCAGCAGGCCCCGGATCCCATCTCGGCCGTTCGTAAGGCAAAAGCGTATTTTGCTGAGATATTCAAGAATGTCGGCATTGAGCAGGAAACGCTGCGTTAAGCAATGCCAATAGAGCGCCGCAGCTTTCGCGGCCCGGTGGGAAGGAAGGGATGATGATGAAATTACAGGTTGCCATCGATCGTGTGGATCTGGCCAAGGCCGAAGAATTCGTTCGTGAGCTGAGGGGCGAGGCTGACATCATAGAAATGGGCACTTCGCTGACGATGGAGTTTGGAGTGCGTAGTCTGGCTCCGCTGGTGAGTTTGGCGGGGGACACTCCGATGCTGGGTGATATCAAGACCTGTGATGAAGGCGCATACGAATTCGATACAGGGTTCTCATGCGGATTTTCATACCTCACGGTTATGGGAGCTGCATCAATCGAGACCGTGCGGACCTGTTACGAGTCCACGGCACGGCACGGCAGGCGGATGATGATCGATCTGATCGGGTGCGATGAGGAACGCGTCACCATGTTGTCGGAGTTCTCCGATGCCATCTTCTATCTGCACACGTCAATTGATGCGCCGCAGCCTCCCAGCCCACTCCAGGAGATACGTGCCTTCAAGCGCGACTTCCCTTCCGTGAGACATATTGCTATCTCTGCTGATGGGAATCTTGAAGAAATAGGTGATCTTTCGCGCGAGGGGGTCGAGATTCTGATCATGGGGCCGACCATCAATGCCGCGGCGGACCCGAAGGCAGCCTGCCGATCTGTAATGGCTAGATGGCGCTGAGGTGTGGCAGTAAACAATGTGCTATGAGAAGTGAATCGTTTTTTAAAGGAAAGGAACAACAATGGTGTCGTTAGCTGATTATTCGGATGTGGTGCGTGCTGAGGTGAAGCAGGTGCGCGAGGTGGTGTCTGGGTTACATGGGCAGTTGTTGAAGTGGAATCTGGTGGTGTGGACGGCGGGTAATGTGTCGCAGCGTTTGCGTTCGGCTGATTTGATGGTGATCAAGCCTTCGGGTGTCAGGTATGAGTTTTTGACACCGCAGTCGATGGTGGTGACGGATCTGGAGGGTAATGTGGTCGATGGTGAGCAGGCGCCATCGTCTGATACAGCGTCGCACGCATATATCTATCGGCATATGCCCGAGGTGTTTGGCGTGGTGCATACACACTCGACGTATGCGACGGCGTGGGCTGCTGCCGGTAGGGATATTCCGTGTGCGTTGACGATGATGGGTGATGAGTTCGGTGGCCGTGTGCCGGTTGGTCCGTTCAAGTTGATTGGTTCGGAGGCCATCGGAGAGGGTGTGGTGGAGACGCTGGCTCGTTTTCCGAAGTCGCCGGCGGTTTTGATGCGTAATCATGGGCCGTTTGCGGTGGGTGTTGATGCGGAGTCGGCGGTGAAGGCAGCGGCAATGACGGAGGAGGTGGCTCGTACGGTGTGGGCGGCGGAGCAGTTGGGTGGTGCGGTTGAGATTGCTCAGCATGATATCGACAGCCTCAATGATCGCTACCAAAACATCTATGGACAGCATTAAAACTTCCAACAACACTGAAAGAGCTTGCCAAGTGTTGTGTGTAAGGGTGTATTTGGTTTTTAAATGTAGGGGTTGATTCGTTCTGGGTATGCCAGGGCGAGTTGTGCGAGGGTTTGTTGCCAGTTGGTGGTGATTTGGCCTCGATTATTGATGATTTTCCGTAGCTGAAAATTCAACGATTCGATCGAATTCGTCGTGTATATCACGCGACGGGGCATGGGCCGTGAGAGTCGCCAGAAGACCCGGGATGGTCGCGCCGAGAACGCGGCCATGGAATCGTTCTTCTCTCTATATTTGCCTACAGCAACCAGCTAGCGGCATAACACAAACAAAGGGAAACAGTCAACCAAACCTATAGCAAACCCCCAGCCGTACATGAGCCTGGATGACTCGATGCGCCGCATCGCCAACCAGACGCTCTTTGCCAAGCTCTGCGCCCAGGACGACAATCATGTCGAAGGCCGCAACGGTGAGCCCTTCGATATCCTCACGGACCTCGATATACAAAAACTCGCTCTCTGCCACAAGGCGGAGAGCGAGACGGGAAATCAAACTCAGTTCGTCGCAAGTTTGAACAACGAACAGCTGGTGCCCCCCCTCGGATTCGAACCGAGAACCCACGACTTAAAAGGACGCTGCTCTAACCATTGAGCCAGAGGGGCAACAGCAGTACATCTTACAACTGAATTCGCAAAGACGCCACTCCGCTGAGCAATTGGTGTGGCTTTGTTGCATATTCGCTGCTACTAAAGAGTTTTCAGCACCGCTCATGATGTCGATTGCGCAGTTGAGAATGAGCCTCAGAAGCGTTGGAAAACAAGGAAAATAGTGGTATCGCAATTACAAGGCACTTAAGCTACGAGGCACCAAGGCCGAGACCTTGTATATATGAAGCTCAGTCAAGACCTAGGTCGAAAGCTGCGCTGAGTTCTTTGTCAGAATACGTTTTAAACGCCATTAAGGTTTGGGTGTTGATAACCCCGTCAACTTTCGCAATTCCTCCTGGAATGATGGAAGTGAGATCTTCGAAGGCTTTTGTGGAGACCACAGCAACGAGATCGATATCACCAGCAACTGAATATACGTCTTTTACGCCATCGATTTCGACAATTGATTGAGCTGCCTCATTGATTTTATTGGATTCTGCATTAATCATCACGATTGCATCAACCATGAGTGTTCCTTTCGCAAGCTTGTTCCTTCAGAGCTTTCGTTATCCGTGCTCAGACTTATCCGTTGAACGACATCTCTACCTGTTGCCCAGTATAGATTCATATATCTATACGCGCTGGTCATGATTCGAGGAATACGAGGATCCTCCGTTATTCAATAGATTCGGGTACTCCATCACTATGATTCACGGCGAGGAGATGTGCAGAACGGCTTGCATCGCAGCGCAGTAAGAAACTAAGACATACCATTAAAAGTCATTTTGACTATAAGTGGAGTAGACTGCTAAACAGCATCAACAACACCATCGATACACCGTAGATCTCACGAACATTGACGCTACCAGGATTTAAGCAATTGAGCTCGGGTAATTGAATCCGCATAATCAGCAACAGACGCAGCAAGGAGAATCGCATGCCAATAGGAAATGTTAGCGAGCGACAACAACTGCCGCCCGATGTGGGTATTTCAGTGGTGATTCTTGCTCTGGGTGATCCAGACGGTGAAGTCTCAGCGCTCGACCAGCCAAATTGCCACGGTGAAGCTCACCAGTCGAATTCGGGCACTGGACAACTCTGGATACCACTGGTTAAGCGTGTGAAGCAACCATTTTTCGGTGAGTGGGCGCTGCCTGGAGGCAAACTGCAATGCGGAATTTCTCTTGAACAGGCAGCTTTTTCGGCACTCGATTCAACTACTGATATGCATCCACGCTATTTGGAACAACTTTATACATTTGGTGATCCAAGTCGCTCAAGCGGCGGTTTACCAATGGTATCTATTGTGTATTGGGCTCTAGTCGGTGCTACTGAAACTAAGCAGTATCAGGAGGCGGACAACGTTCAGTGGTTTCCCGTTGACGCCCTGCCGAAGCTCGCTTTTGACCACAACAACATTGTTGAATATGCATTGTGGCGACTGCGCAATCGAATTGAGTATTCGACCATAGCTGCACGTTTAGTGGGAGAGCAATTCACATTAGCTCAATTGCGTAGCGTGCATGAAGCGGTTCTGGGGCATCCTCTGGATCCTGCGAATTTTCGACGTCGGATGCTGAGCTCCAACGAATTGGAAGATACAGGCTCCACCGTAGTGCAAGGACGCAGCCGACCGGCAGTTATTTACCGCTATAGAGCTAATGAGCAGGCAGTATTCAGACCTGAAGCGTCGCTCAACGTAAATGCACAAACGACGAATATTTCAGAATCTACGGATAACAGTCCACATACATCTATGACCCCACTGTTAAAGGAGTAACATCATGAGCGCTGTTGATGAGATTATTGCTCGACTTGATGCGCAGAACACCTGCGACACCGATCTCGCACTCGACCCTTGGGCCTTTGACGACCCACACGTACCTAATTCATATGGTCCTGGTGCTTCAATCGCAGATCGCATACCCCATATGGCTCCGCGTCAACAACCACTACCGGAGAAGTATCGTCAAGCATCTAATGCTGAGCTTCGCGCACGAATAATTGAGGCAAAAGCACAGTTGGGTGATGCTGTGCTGATTCTCGGCCATTTCTACCAGCGCGACGAAATTGTCGAACATGCTGATTTCCTTGGTGACTCTTTCCAATTAGCAAAGAATGCAACAGAGCGGCCTGACGCCAAACATATCGTGTTTTGTGGGGTTCATTTTATGGCTGAAACAGCAGATATTCTTTCTATGCCGGAGCAAAGTGTCACCTTGCCAAACTTGTCGGCAGGATGCTCAATGGCGGACATGGCGGATATCGATCAGGTCGAGGAATGTTGGGATCAGCTTGATGAAATTTGCGGGTCTGATAAGACTCTAGATGGTCTGGCTCCTATTATTCCGGTTACGTATATGAATTCTTCTGCTGCGCTCAAGGCTTTCTGCGGCAAGCACGGTGGTATCGTCTGCACATCTTCTAATGCTCGTGCTGTTTTGCAATGGTCCTTTGCCAGAGGGCAACGAGTGCTCTTTTTCCCGGATCAGCATCTAGGCCGCAACACCGCACTAGCGATGGGTATGGATCTTAATCGTATGCCGTTATGGAACCCCTATAAACCCTTAGGAGGTGGAACCCCAGAGCAATATCAGCAGGCGCAAATGATTCTGTGGAAAGGATTCTGCTCAGTGCACCAGCGCTTCACTGTTGAGCAGATCAAGCGAGCTCGTGCAGCGTATCCGGATGTCAAAGTTATTGTTCATCCAGAGTGCTCGATGGAGGTAGTTAATGCAGCAGATGGCACTGGTTCCACCGCATATATTGTTAAGCAGATTGAACAAGCTCCTGCGGGGTCAGCGATTGCGGTCGGTACAGAGATCAATCTGGTGAATCGTTTGGCAGCTCAATATCCCGATAAAACGGTGTTTTGTCTTGACCCAGTTGTTTGTCCTTGTTCCACAATGTTCCGCATTCATCCCGCATATTTAGCGTGGTCGCTTGATCAGCTGTTGGAGGGCGAAGTGGTAAATCGCATCACCGTTGATGCTCAAACCGCAGGACATGCCAGAGTTGCTTTAGAGCGAATGTTGAGGGTGCATCCATGATTGTTGTCGTTGGATCGGGGATTGCAGGGCTTTCTGCTGCATTAGCAATCACGCAGACCGTTGGAGAACACGGCACAGCCTCATCTGAGGCACATCCTGATGTGCTACTGGTCACTAAAGGCCCGATTTTAGAATCTAACACTTTGCACGCGCAAGGCGGTATCGCGGTAGCCCTATTCCAAGATGATGATCCGAGTCTGCACAAGGCCGATACCCTAGCAGCTGGTGCTGGTCTTTGTGACCCTACGGCTGTTGATGTGCTCACCCGCGAGGGAGTCCAAAGGGTGCGTGAACTGGTTGAAGCAGGCGTACATTTCGACCGTCAGCCGGATGGAAATTTGTCACGTGGGCTTGAGGCGGCTCATGGTAAAGCGCGCGTAATCCATGCCGGCGGTGATGCAACGGGCAAGATATTGGAGCAGGATGTTGCTGCGATGGTGCTTGCCAATCCCAAAGTTCATGTAATTGAACATGCGATGCTGAAAGATCTCATTATTACTGACAATCGAGTTGCTGGTGTCACACTCTTAATTGACACGAGCGCGCAGCCAGTAGCGCAACAATACCCCAATAGCATAAGCGATTATGTGCTGAATCAAGCAAGTACTGCAAGCAACCATATGGTCGATGTCAGAGCTCAGGCAGTCATCCTTGCCACTGGAGGTTCTGGACAGCTATATCCATATACCACTAACCCGCAGATTGCTACTGGCGACGGTGTCGCTGCTGCTTGGCGAGCTGGAGCACAGCTAGCAGATTTGGAGTTCTATCAGTTTCATCCAACAGCTTTGGCAGTCGGTGAACACTTTTTAATCTCTGAAGCAGTAAGAGGTGAAGGGGCTCATTTGCTTGATGAACAGGGAGTCCGCTACATGCTTCAAGTAGATAAACATGCCGAACTTGCCCCTCGTGATGTGGTTGCCAGGGCGAATTTTGCTGTGATGCAGAAACAGTCGGGACGGCCAGTGTATCTCGATGTGTCACAGATATCACTGCCAGATTCCGTTATTTCAGATGCGCTAAGCAATGCCAGACCAACAGTTCGAAGCTCGCATAAAGAACTGCTACGAGCCTTTCTGCATCGCCGCTTTCCGACAATTGATGCCACCACACGCTCACTCGGTTTTGATTGGTGTGATCAGGCACTGCCAGTAGCTCCTGCAGCGCACTATTCAATGGGCGGTATTTGCACTGATGTTTTCGGACGGACGAGTGTACCTGGCTTATATGCCGCAGGTGAGTGTGCGCGAAGCGGTGTGCATGGGGCAAATAGATTAGCTTCCAATTCCTTGCTGGAAGGTCTCGTGTTTGGTCACAGGGCGGGTATTGCAGCAAAGAATTTCATCAATTCACCTCAGGCTACACTTCAAGTCTGGCAAACTCAACCGCAGCATGCAGCACATCAACGACTCAGATTGTTGCAGATACCTAGCGTCAATCATCCCGAGCGAGGTCTACACAGCGCTGATGTTGCTAATAGCGATTTACCGCGATTCGAGGCATCCGATACAAGGGAGGGCATTCAGCAAGAGCTTTGGAATCATGTTGGAGTACTTCGTGATAGACAAGGGCTCACGGCTGCCATAGCTCATTTGGGCTCTGCGCTCGCAGAAGCAGAATCGGTTGTTGCAAACCGAGATATTCGTCCACAAAATCTTGCAGCTGATTGTGCGGTGCAACAGTTGGAGAATCGTAATTTACTCACAGTCGGATATCTCAGTGCTGTTGCAGCCTTGCAGCGCCAAGAGTCGCGAGGTGCACATGCCCGTACTGATTTCCCGAATAGGAGCGAAGTTGGTGTTTCGATGCGTTATGCCAAGTATTCATGAATACCGATACAACGCGGATCCCTTCAGCAAACTTCGTGTAAGAAAGTAGATAACCATGCTAACGACATCACGTATTCGCCAAGTAGTTGAAGCAGCACTTCAAGAAGATGCTCCCACAGGGGACATAAGCTGCGCTTATGTGATAGATGCGAATATGCAGGGAGCTGCTCAACTGGTAGCAAGAGAAGCAGGCGTGATGAGTGGCATGGCTGTATTTGAAGCAGCTTTCAAACTCGAAAATCCTCAGATTGAAGTCTCTGAACATTTCGTTGATGGCGGAGCCTTTGCTGCCGGACAGGTACTCGCACAAGTAAGTGGGGCTGTCGGCGATATACTGACCGCTGAGCGAGTGGCGCTAAATTTCATACAAAGAATGTCTGGTATCGCTACATTAACCGCAGCATTTGTTGCAGCCGTAGGCCCATATCCCGCCCATATTGTTGATACACGCAAGACCACGCCAGGGTTACGCGACTTTGAAAAATACGCTGTTACCTGTGGAGGCGGATTTAACCATCGTCAGGGACTCTCTGACGCAGTCATGCTGAAAGATAATCATCTTGCAGCTCTTAGCTCCAATGGCCAGAGCATAACGCAAGCAATCAAGCACATTCGCTCGCGTATCGGGCATACCACGCATATCGAGGTTGAGATTGACCGGCTTGATCAACTTGAAGAAGTGCTTCGTGGCGAGCCAGACACCATAATGTTTGATAATTTCAGCACTGAAGATCTCGCAAGAGGTGTTCGTCGTGTGGCAGGCCGCACCTTGGTCGAAGCCAGTGGCAATATGTCTCTAAGTCGAGTACCTGAGGTGGCTCATACCGGTGTTGATCTGATTTCGGTCGGAGCGTTGACTCATAGTGTGCGCAGCATTGATCTCGGTCTAGATTGGCTGGGTTGATATGGCCCAATCGGATAGTAGAGTCCCAAGCCCATCGTATTTGGCAGCAAACAATCTGTATCTAGATTCTGCAGCGACAGAAGCAGCTGACCCCGATGTTGTCAAAGCTATGGTGCCATACATGCTTCAAGAATTCGGCAATCCGGCGAGTGTGCATACGCAAGGGAAATTAGCTGCTGCAACATTGCACCAAGCTCGAGAAGAAGTAGCCCGACACCTTGGAGCCAGGACTGTAAATGTGATATTTACTTCGGGAGGTACAGAATCCGACAACCTTGCCATTAAAGGAATTGCTATGGGGATGGCAGCTAGGGAGCGGAATATGTCTGTGTCTAATGACTCAGAATCCAGTCTGGCTGCTCAAGCACGTAACGAAATAGTTATATCAGCCGTGGAACATCCCGCAGTAAAAGAATCTGCATACTGGCTCGAGCGCAACTGCGGTTTTCGAGTTCTGACGGTACCGGTGGATGCTGTGGGCCGAGTCAGCCTAACAGCATTGAAGACGATGGTGAATCATCGTACCGTTCTGGTGTCGGTGATGTTGGCCAACAATGAGGTTGGAACAATACAACCGATACGACAGATATCAGATATCGCTCACTCTTGTGGCGCGGTAATGCACACCGATGCAGTGCAAGCTGCAGGACTCATTCCTATTGATGTGGCAGCTCTCGGTGTCGATGCCCTGAGTATTTCTGGGCATAAATTCGGCACACCAAAAGGTATTGGTGTGCTGCTGTTGCGTTCTTCGCTGCCATACGAAGCGTTAATCTCGGGTGGGGGACAGGAACGAGGAGTGCGCTCTGGCACTCAGAATGTTGCGGCTGCGGTTGCTATGGCTGTGGGTTTGCGTAAGTCATGTCGACATATGGTTTCGCAATCTCGGGATTTAGCTAACTCTGCTCGAGCTCTGGCTGATGCTGTGAAGCAGTCAGTGCCGAACGTTCAATTGACTGGCGATTGGGAAAATCGTTTGCCGGGTCATGTATCGATGGTGTTTTCAGATGTTTCTGCTGAGGCGCTGTTGGTGGAATTGGATGTGCGCGGTATTAGTTGTTCAAGCGGGTCAGCTTGTGCTGTTGGGCATATGGAATCTTCGCAAACCTTGATAGCAATGGGCTTCGATCGGGTTTCATCGAAGAATTCCTTGCGACTGACTTTTCGCCGCCCACTCACCCCTGCACAAATCAAGTGGATTGTCGAGATTCTGCAGGCATCGTTGTCTGCGCTGACTCCAAAACGCCATCACGTAATGCATGAATAGACAGCTGTTTATCTCAATTGTCGTTTGTGTAGGGATTTACTTCGTAAAGAAGCGTTCTTAAGATTTAAGAATGGCGGAATAATGCAAATCTCATTTCTCAAGAGACATATTTATTTGAAAAATCCCTACACAAAAATCGCTGTGCAGCTCTGAAAGTTATTGCTGAGCAATAGTTGGGGTGTTTGCTGCGGTATTTGCGTGATTTTCAACATCCGAGACAGTGTTGTTGTCTTTGTCGGAGATTGCTTCTTCCAGTTGTTCCGAGTTATGACCCTCGTTATCGTGCTTCGATGCCTTATCGCCTGTTTTGCCAGAGTTGTTATTAATACGCTTTGCTTCAGATTTTGATGTGGGGTGCTTGCCTTCGAATCGTAATGTTGGTTTTGCTTCTAGACGAGAGAGTCCGTTCCACGCAAGGTTGACGATATATGCAGCAAGTTGCTCCTTGCTGGCTTTACGACGGTCAGCCCAGTATTGACCTGTAAATACAGTAAGGCCCACAAGCATTTGAGCGTAATACGGTACTCCTCGGGTTGAGAGTTTTTGCTGCTTAAAGGATTCTTCTAAGATTCCCTCGACGCGCAAACTGACATCACCAAGTAACGAATTGAAGGAGCTTGATGGGTCAGTCGAAGGGGAGTCACGAACGAGAATCTGGAAGCCCTCAGTATGCTCCTCAATAAAACCTAGTAGGGCCAGTGCTGTGCGCTCCACAATTCGTCTAGGGTGATCGCTGCTTTTGCTAAGTGCTTGGTTTAAGGCTGTGGTGAGAGATAGCATTTCTCGGTCGACAACAACCGCGTATAGTCCTTCTTTTCCACCAAAGTGTTCGTACACAATTGGTTTGCTAACCTTCGCGTTTGCTGCGATTTCTTCAACACTAACTGCTTCGAAACCTTTTGAAGCAAAGAGGGAGCGCCCGACTTCAATCAGCTGTTCGCGCCGTTGAAATGATGTCATTCGTGAAGATCCGCTCATGTACACAGTTTCCCACAATTTTTGAATCTTATGCGGCGGGTTATATTCCCATGAAGTATTCCCATTAAGCAATTGACATGAACAGCTTATGAGGTTATTGGCTGAGTGTCATTATGACCTTACAGAGGATTTGGCGAGGAATTATGGCAATTATGGCGTCACGTGCGAGATAGCGTGTGGAGAACGCGCGGGGGTTCGGCTTCTACGATGACGAATGTCCTGGCAGCTGGCACAATGAGTGTCATGGTTTGGGCGATTCTCATATGGTTGGCTGTGGTCATAGCACTAGTCGTGGTAGTGCTGCGCCTGGCGAGGGGCGAGTCGCACAAAGGCGGTTCCTATGAGCCTGTAGATGATTTATTGGCTAACGAACGTGAGGCTCGCGAGATGAGGAGCCCGCGTGTTGCTGGTACTGCGCCCTCGTTCCAACCCACTGGTCATCCGCGTCCCGAATACAGGAGTGATGACACTCTCGATTCCACAATGGAAAATCCCGTGTACGTCAACAATGCGTCAGTTGTTGAAGTTCGAGCCTTGTTCAAACCTGATGAGAGGGAAAGTGAACAGGCAAACGATAAGCTTATCGCGCACGCACAGAGTCCCGATTCGGGTTCGCTACATCCACAGCGCTAAAACGTTGGCATGCGATATGTAGCGCTGTCCCACTCCGTTTTTAGTGTTGGAGTATGGATACAAAGCTGATTGTGGGTATTATCGTTGCCGCAGTAATTATTCTGGCAATTGTTGTCGCGGTTATTACGGTTAAGAGAGTTCGCCGCCGGCATGATTTCGGAAGTGCTGAAGCCCCGAATCCTCCGCTACAGAGTTCTGGGAGTGCAGGCGCTGAACATACTGATGTCAGCGATCCAGGCCCTCGTCTCGAACCGGTATCGGCACAGATTCTTGATCCTACAGCCGCCGTTGATTTGGCTTCATCGCACGATTCAGCCAGTGCAACGAATACGGATAATTCACTTGCGCAGATGGCATCCCCAGCTGCACGACAAAAGACACGCAAACCTGAATCATCCGCTTCTCGTTTGGTTCGTCTACGCTCACGGCTTTCAAAAAGTGCTAACCCTTTTGGCAAGGTTCTTTTCACAATTTTGACTAAAGATAACCTCA
Source organism: Bifidobacterium sp. (assembly GCF_022647885.1). Taxonomy (NCBI): domain Bacteria; kingdom Bacillati; phylum Actinomycetota; class Actinomycetes; order Bifidobacteriales; family Bifidobacteriaceae; genus Bifidobacterium; species Bifidobacterium sp. The sequence continues at coordinate 533,814 of NZ_JALCLM010000001.1, forward strand.
CGGAGTCAGATTGGGAGGAAGTCGAAGACACCCTGCTCTTAGCTGATGTAGGTGCTCAGGCCAGTAGCCAGCTTGTTGATGAATTGCGCTCTGACGTCCGTGTGACTGGTCAGAAGGACCCTGAGGCAATACGCGATCTCTTGCGTTCCAAACTGCTCGATTTAGTGGATATCAAGCAAGATAGGACGCTTAAAGCAAATCGAGCTGCGGCAGTTACACCGTCGGTAATTATGATGGTTGGCGTTAACGGCACCGGCAAAACCACCACCGCAGGCAAGCTTGCTCGTCTGTTCGTCGCAGAATCAAAAACCGTGGTTATGGGAGCAGCTGACACTTTCCGTGCTGCGGCTGCAGATCAATTGCAAACTTGGGGCAATAATGTTTCCGTTCCTGTTGTTCGTAGTGACAAGGATGGTGCCGACCCCGCTTCGGTGGCTTTCGAAGCTGCTCAACGTGCTGTGACAGATAAAGCGGATGTGCTGATTATTGATACAGCAGGGCGTTTGCAAAATAAGGCAAACTTGATGGATGAGTTAGGCAAGATTCGTCGAGTAACCGAAAAAACTGTGGCTGTTGACGAAGTATTGCTCGTGCTGGATGCCACCACTGGGCAGAATGGCATGGCTCAGGCCAAGGTGTTCGCTGAAGCTATCGGGATCACAGGTATTGTGCTTAGTAAAATGGATGGTTCCGCAAAAGGTGGGATTGTGATTTCAGTGCAGCAAGAGCTCGGTGTGCCTGTTAAGCTCGTTGGCCTTGGGGAAGGCCCTGATGATTTGGCACCATTTGATCCAGAATCTTTTGTTGACGGAATCCTTGCTCAGAACTAATACACCATGTGCCTGATAGGCCCTACATGATGCCCTGATGGTGCCGATATTTCGCTTATGTTATGCGCATTTTTGAATCACTGAAGAGCGATATCGATTCTCGTTTGCACGCTGTGCACTGTACGAACCATCATGTGGTTGGCTAAGATAGCTTGTGGGAGTAGGCAATTAACACATTCGTAACACACTGGAACGGTCATGGTAACCCTGCGGACGTTGTATTACTGCTGTTGGTTTCCTTATCGGGACACCATGTGAGAAGTCCGTCGGATCCCCGCCGATGGTTTTGAGAATGACCTGGGATTCTGAAGATTGAATCGCTCGTTTACGAACAGAGAGGGAGGTAGACATGGACACTGGCAATGCAGCATGGATGTTAACATCCGCGTCCTTTGTGTTCCTCATGACGCCTGGAGTGGCGTTTTTCTATGGAGGCATGGTTCGCGCCAAAGCGGTGCTGAACATGTTGATGTTGTCGGTAGGTGCTTTGGCTGTCACTGGCGTCGTTTGGACGCTTTGGGGCTGGTCAATTGCATATGCAGGCACAGATATTGGTGGAATCTTTGGCGATCCTGCCACAGGTTTTCTCCTCAAAGACACGATGGTCGCCACCGATGGTGTATTCGGGTCTGTAGATGTTAAGGATGCGGCATATCCGCACAGCATTGACGTGGCCTTCCAAGTCACCTTTGCCATGATTACAGTTGCACTGATTTCAGGCGCTCTTGCAGAACGTATTAAGTTCAGTACCTGGATGATTTTCGTTGCACTGTGGATTACTTTTGATTACGCACCGATGGCTCATATGGTGTGGAATGGTGGATTGCTTTCTCCTGACGGTGCAATCTCGCAAGCCGTAGGAGCCGCAGCCCACGATTTCGCAGGAGGTACGGTCGTGCATATCAACGCGGCAGTTGCTGCGCTGATTATTGTGCTCATTATTGGCAAGCGCAAGGGCTTCGCCAAAGAGCCGTTCCGCCCTCATAATGTTCCTTTCGTGATGCTTGGAGCATTCTTGCTGTGGTTCGGATGGTTCGGATTCAATGCTGGTTCAGCTTTCGGCGCCAATGGCACCGCCGGCTATGCCTGGGTCTCTACAACAGCAGCAACTTCAGCGGCTGTTCTCGGCTGGCTCTTCACTGAAAAGATTCGTTCCGGTCACTACACGGCAATGGGTGCTGCATCCGGTATGGTTGCCGGACTTGTCGCTATTACTCCTGCCGCCGATGTTGTGTCCCCATTCTGGGCCATGATTCTCGGATTAATCGCTGGTATCCTCTGCTGCTTCGCATGCGGTTTGAAGTTCAAACTGGGATATGACGACTCTCTTGATGTTGTAGGCGTACATGGTGTTGGCGGTCTCGTCGGCACAGTGCTCATCGGTTTCTTTGGCGAGGGTACAGGCTTGTTCGCAGGTGGCAATGGCAAGCAGCTGCTGGTGCAGGTGCTGATTGCGCTTGTCGCAATCGCGTTCTCCGCGGTAATCACTTTCATCATTGCTTTCGCACTTGAGAAGACGATTGGTTGGAGAGTGACCGAAGCTCAGGAGATCACTGGTGTGGATCTTTCGGATCAAGGCGAGCGCGCCTACGATTTTGCTGGTACAGCTAGCTCAATCATCAAGGAGGTGAAGTGAGATGAAGCTTATAACTGCAATCATTCAGCCACATAAGCTCGATGACGTGAAGGAAGCCCTGTCGGCTGCCGGAGTACATGGTTTGACTGTTTCCGAAGCCAATGGTTATGGACGTCAGCGTGGACACACTGAGGTTTACCGTGGCGCTGAGTACACCGTTGACCTCATCCCAAAGATTCGTGTTGAGGTGTTGTCTGACGATGCTGATGCCGAAACTCTTGTGGATGTTATTGTGAAGTCCTCGGGAACCGGAACCATCGGAGATGGCAAGGTTTGGGTTGCTCCGCTGGATACTGTTACCCGTGTTCGCACAGGTGAGACTGGCTCAGCCGCAATCTGATATATCTGCAGCAGTGCTATGAATTTCAGGAAGGCCCCACACGTCGTTGTGGGGCCTTCCTCATATTAGTGATGAATTGCTACACCACAGGTATGCAGGAATTGTCCAATGTGGTGTCAGCAGCGTTAGCTGTGATGTCGTAAAACCGAGCTGTGTAATACCTAACAGATGGAGACTTCGGTTATGGTTCAAGCCGTAGGAGAGTTGCATAATCATTTGCTGGCGATAAGCAATGTCGACGTTGATGGTGTGTATCGTGATGGCGCTCGTAAGCGTGCTGAACGTAGCCAGGTGGTAAATGATTCATTGAAGCAGCTGTGGGACGAGGCTGTATCCTCAGTGAATTTTCAAGTTCCTTCCACAGGTGTGGGGCTCGCTGCTGTGGGATCACTTGCTCGCGGGCAGATGGGGCCAAATTCTGATCTTGATTTAGTGCTGATGGTTGAGGATAGGACACTCAAGCAGGAGCAGCTCGCCCAATTTGCCGATAAATTGTGGTATCCATTGTGGGATTCTGGACTTGATTTAGATCACTCAGTGAGAACTCGATCACAATGTGAATCGGTTACTGATCACGACCTCCCTGCAGCTATGGGCTGGCTCGATGTTCAACCTATAGCTGGTGATGTTGAGCTCATCCAGCAAACGGCAACTTCGATTCTTGAACGCTGGCGCAAAGCGGCTAGAAAGCGCCTGCCAGAGTTGACGGAGTCGGCAATGTCGAGACTGAAACAATTTGGCAGGCTGCCATATATCAATCAGCCCGATATTAAAGAAGCTCGAGGGGGACTCAGAGATTCAACCTTGATTGCCTCTCTAGCGGCATCGTGGTTATCTGATCGTCCTCACGGTCAATACGACTCCGCAGTCAATCGCTTATTGGATGTGCGCGACTGCATCCATCTGGCAAGCAGAAAAGATACGAACTTGCTGTTGCCTCAATATCAAGCAGAAGTGTCGACGATGTTGGGTTTAGCGGATCCAACCTTACCTGAGGGCGAGCGTCAGGCTCGGTCAATCGATGACTTACAAACGTTATTGGCCACTTTGGGTAGACGTATAGCGTTTGCTCTGGATTCAACTACTTCGCGCGCTCAGCATTCGCTAACTCATGAACGTCCCCGTTTCGCATTCTTTCAGGGCAAGCGAGAGGCCCCTCGCTTCGATGTCATAGCACAGGGAGTGGCTCAGCATGAGAGGGAAGTTGTGTTGGCTCCAGGTATTAATCCAGCGCAGGAGCAATATCTTCCTCTGCGTGTGGCCGTTGCATCTGGTGAATTTGGCTTGCCGATTGCCAACTCGACATTGATCAATCTCAGCAAATCTCCAATTCGCGATTATGTGTGGGATGAGGAATCTCGTGCATTGTTTATCCGTCTTCTGGCTTGCAGAAGTGAGCTCACGCGAGTGTGGGAAGAAATCGATTATGTTGATATTCCAGGTAGATGGATCCCTGAGTGGCTGGGGGTGCGTAACCGTCCGAGCGCATCAGCAGCTCATAGATACACCATCGACCGACACATGGTTGAGGTTACTGCACGGCTTGGCGAACGGTCACCAGGCGGTGCACGCTATGATGATGCGCATATGCAAGCCTTACTGCTCGCGGGAATTCTTCACGATATAGGTAAGCGACCAGGTGTGCAGGATCACGCTCTCGAAGGAGCTCGCCACGTACCGGTAATCCTTCGCAGAATGGGATATCACGAAGAAGTAGTGAAGATGGCTACGGTTCTGGTGCGAGAACACCTAACGCTGTCAGATTATGCAACAGGGAAAGATCCATACGATCCGGCAGTAGCAGCGTCGCTTAGTGAACGCTTAGAAGGGGATGTGCTGCTTCTGGATATGCTTTTCGACCTGACGAAGGCTGATGGTTCCTCATTGGGTGCTACATCTGCTGAAGCTATTACGAAGCGCTACGGCTGGTCAAAGTGGCGCGAGCAACTTGTTACGGCAATGTATGCCGCTACTCGGGCCTATATGTTGAAGCACTAAAGCACTAAAGCACTGGCGTACAACATTACATTCTGTCAATTGCACGGTCAATCCATATATTGCTGCGCACACGTAGTCCATTGCATACAGCGCGAATGCCTATGAACACCACACTGATAAGCGACCACAACAGAGCAGTACTCCAGATGTCATTTGGCCAGGGCACGGCATTTGCGCCCCACAGCGTCAACAGGTACACGGCAGCTGTCAAGGTGCATGAGAACGCTAAGAATCGGTAATCTTCGGCGCCAATGAGAATGCCGTCAAGCGCCCACATCCACCCTGCAAGGGGGAGGAATATGGCTTGCACAATCATGCCAACAGTAATTAGCAGTTGAATATTCGCGGACGGGCTGAACAACGGAGATGCAATAATTCCGAGAATCACCATCACTATGCCGATAGCAACGCCTGTGAGTAATCCAGCACGCGCTGCTTCTCGCGTCATGTGGCGCGATGCTTCGCGGTCACGTGCTCCTATTGCTGTGGCAACAAGTGCCTGACCTGCTATACCTATGGCATCAAGCATATTCAGTGCGAAATTCCAGGTTGAGTTTACCGCTTGGTACGCGGCTAAAACCTGTTCCCCCATGTGGGTAGCTAAAACGACAGTCATCACCAACGAGAGGCGTAGCGCGAGAGTACGAATAAACAGGGGGAATCCATCACCTGCACTTGAGGCTATACCTTCCAGACGCGGCTTCCAGCTGGCACCGAATTTTCTAGCCCAAATTAGTGCAGGCACAGTGAGCATAATGCCCATGAACCATTGAGCTATCAGCGTGGCTGCACCTGAACCAACAATGCTCCAGTGGAATACCAACACAAAGAGTAATTCCAAAATGGTGTTAACCACAGCACCGGCAATGGCAGCTATGAGCGTGATACGAACTTTTCGCATGCCTCTGAATATGCCGTTGGCAGCATATACCAGTAGCATGCCGGGGAGGCCGAAAATAATCGCTTGCAAATATAGCTCAGCCTGGATGAGCACCTGCCCGCGTGCCCCCATGAGCTCACAGAGTCTGCCACCGAAGAAGAAGAGCAGCACAGAAGCAAGTAATCCGATAATCAATGCTAGCCACATGCCATCTACGCCAGCTTCAATGCCTTGGCGTTTATGGCCTGCTCCCATCAGTGAGGCGACTTGTGAAGTTGTGTTGTAGGCGAGGAACACACACAATCCGACGGTGGTGAGCAGGATTGTGGAGCCGATAGAAAGACCTGCTAATGAAGCGTCACCAATATGACCGACTACGGCTGTATCGATCAAGATGAAGGTGGGCTCCGCTATGAGTTGTCCGAAAGTAGGGATTGCCAATGACAGTATCGAATGTCTGATTTCGCGTTTATCGCTCATGGCACCCCTCTATTGTGGCCGCGCGCGGTTCGTTGGGCCGCTTTGAACTTTGCGGGTACAGGCTATCAACAGTTGAGTTAAGCCTGAAGTGGCAGGTTCGAGGTGTGGATGATTTGCTATTGATGTGTGAAAGAAGTCACGCTTGAACGGTAATGAACGAAAAGTTAACAGATCATAACAGCGAAGCTAATAGCACATGAATCATCTTTTGGAAATCGTACAAATGTTCAAAAGGCTCTATCCCCAAGCTATACACAGAGTTATCCTCATCGTGTGGATAACTCTGGGGATTATCCCCCTGAACACGCCTGTGATGTGGATAACTTTATTTTTCGTCCACATTGATACCGAATTACGCTCGTCATCTGCTGACAAGGGGCGAACGTAGAATCTAAACCATGAATTCTGATGATTTCCCTGATTTCTCGCGCTCCAGTCAAACAGGCAGCCGCACACAAGGCTCGCGACAAGGCCGCTCATCAGACAACGCAAGGGCTTTGTCTTCGGATGTGCTCTTCGATCGTGTTCCGCCTCACGACGATGAAGCAGAGATGGCAGTATTGGGCGGAATGTTGATGAGTAAAGATGCCATCGGTGAAGTCAGCCAGCTGATCGATGTATCTGATTTTTATCAACCTAAGAATCAAACGATTTATGATGCAGTGATTACGCTGTTCTCAGCCTCCCAACCTGTTGATGCTGTTTTGGTCGCCAATGCTTTGCTCAAGGACGGCGATTTAGAGAAAGTGGGTGGAACTGATTACCTGCATTCTCTTGTAGCATCAGTCCCGACTGCAGCAAATGCTACGTATTATGCGGATATCGTTCATCAGCGAGCTATTTTGCGCAATGTGATTGCTGCTGGAACGAAAATCGCACAATTGGGATATTCTGCTGAAGGGTCTCAAGCAGAGGATGTTGTTAATCTCGCACAGGCAGAAATCTATGAAGTCAGTTCAGGGAAAGTCCGGCAGGATTATCAAGCTATCGGTCCTGTGGTTCATGATGCCTTAGATCAGTTAGACAAACTCCAAAATGGAGATCTCGAGCGGGGCGTACCAACAGGTTTCAAAGATATTGATGATGTTACCCAGGGTTTGCAGCCAGGACAGATGATTGTTGTTGCCGGACGCCCTGCAATGGGTAAGTCAACCTTAGGTATTGATTTCGCGCGTTCCGCCGCTTTGCATCATCATGATGCAGCTGTGGTGTTCTCCTTGGAGATGAGTAAAACAGAACTCGCACAGCGCATTATCTCGGCTGAAACGAATATTCCTTTAGTGGCTTTGCGCAAGGCCGATGACATCACGCCTGAGCGGTGGAATACTCTCAACAATTTCTGGAATAAGCTCGATGATGCTCCGTTGTTTATCGATGATTCCCCTAATATGAGTCTGATGGAAATTCGTGCGAAATGTCGCCGGCTTAAGCAGACTGATGATCTGAAACTCGTGGTAATTGACTATCTGCAGCTGATGAGTTCCGGTAAGCAGATTGAGTCGCGCCAGCAAGAGGTTTCCGAGTTCTCTCGAGCCCTGAAGTTATTGGCGAAAGAGTTAGAGCTGCCGGTTGTAGCTTTGAGCCAGTTGAATCGTGGACCTGAAATGCGCAACGACCGCAAACCTATGCTTTCAGATTTGCGTGAATCTGGATCTATCGAGCAGGATGCTGATGTGGTGATGTTGGTACATAGGCCAGACTTCTACGATAAGGAAGATCGCCCTGGAGAGGCTGATATCATCATGGCCAAGCATCGTAACGGGCCTACAGAAACCTTCCATCTGGCATTCTTGGGGGCAAACTCAAAATTCAAAGATATGCCGCAGGATTATCAGCAAGCGGGGGTGTGACTGCCATATGGAACAACAAGAAAATTCAGCAAGTGCCAAACCTTGGTACTCATCCTCGATTCCTCTGCTTGGCAAAGGTATACGGCTGCTGTCACGTCTTACACGACACGGAGGAAGTGCCTTTCCTGGGAAAATCGTCGAATCACTGGATCCTGATTTCCTGGCACGTTCACTTGCACAACTCCCACTGGGAGTGGTTCTGGTTTCAGGTACTAATGGCAAGACCACCACAACTCGCATGATCGCTTCGATGCTCACTGATCAGGGTTTTCGTGTTTTCACCAATCCCACCGGATCAAATTTCACCAGAGGGGTGGTTTCCGCACTCTTAGGAGAGGTAAGTGCAACAGGTCACTTAGATGCGGACATCGCTGTATTGGAACTCGACGAAGCCTATGCCGTGCATTTTGTTAAACAAGTGAAGCCGCGATTTTCATTGCTGCTGAATGTTATGCGAGATCAGCTGGATCGTTTTGGAGAAATAGACAATACTGCTCGTTTACTCAGCCATGTTGCCGCAGCTACGACCGGAACTGTGATACTGAACCGTGAAGACAGGCGTATTGCAGACTTATTACAATGCGTACCTGAAGATACCGCTGTGCGCTATTTCGGACTGAGTGATGATTTGAAGAGTGCGTTCCCCTCGGATGACGACATGCACTCCGATACAAAAGCCAGTTCAGATTCCGAAGATCACAGAAGTTCAGTGAATGAAAGTACTACTGCTGAGTTGAAGACACCCGATTACAAGACCTCTGCGCAGGCAGATGGATCGGAGCAGTCTGGACAAAGGATTGATGTCTCTGGCGAGGAATTGATGCTCCCTATGGGGACTCCGGTCGCAGACGTGACCTTGGTGGCTGTAGGCAAACAATATGCACAGTTTGAGATGGACGGTGTAACAAGCGGAACTTCGGTCAAGCTTGAAGGATTATATAATCTGTTCAACGCAGCAGCCGCACTTACTGTGGTTCGTGCAGTACAGCGTTCTTCTGATACACAGCGTGATATTGATAATAAAAATCTACTCAATTCGCTCTCATCAGTGACTCCCGCATTTGGCAGGGGCGAAATCATTGATTTCCATGGGACCTCCGTGGAGCTTGTTCTGGTGAAGAACCCTATGGGCTTTAGACTTGCACTCCAATCATTCGACCCTATGGGATACGACACCATGATTGTGATTAACGACGAATTCGCTGATGGGCGCGATATGAGTTGGCTCTGGGACGTTGATTTCTCTTCACTCAAAGCAGAGGGTGTTGCTGTGGTCTCCGGAGTTCGTGCCTGGGATATGGCTCTGCGCTTGGAATATGACCAAGTTCCAGTCACTGCAGTTGATACTCAGCCTTCGCATGCTCTTGACCTATTCCTTCAGCACTCTGTCGATTCTGGGTCTGCAAATGGCGGGCCTGCTCGTCCGAAAAGAATATATTGCACCTATACCGCCATGCTTAAAATTCGTTCCAGCCTCTCTCACCTCACTACAGTTGCTGATGCTGGCGTGTGACAAGGGGCGCGATGCTCACTTGGATGTATCTAGGATCACTAGTGAAGAGAAGATGAAACACAGGTATTTCATCAACGTGATCACATATAGTGCTGAGCTGATAGGTATGTAAGGAGGACTTCATGGATAGAAACATTGATGTGTTGTCGCTGTATCCGAAGGATATGAATATCTATGGGGATTCGGGCAATGTGCTCTCTGTGCGTCGTCGCCTTGAGCTCCTTGGATATCAGGTTCAAGTGCATGCGTACAACCAAGATGGCGATTGGCCTGAGCATATCGATCTCATTCTGGGTGGTGGAGGTCAGGACCAAGGACAGCGAAAAATAATTCGTGATCTGTTTAAGCGTGCTGACAGTATTCGTGCTTTGGCACACGAGGGCACCCCGATGCTGATGATATGCGGTATGTATCAGTTGTTCGGTGATTATTTCGAGACTTTGGAAGGTGACCGACTACCAGGAATAGGTGTTCTGGGCTTACATACTATTGGCCAAGAGGAGCGTTTGATAGGCAATTTGGTTGAACATTCCCAAGAGTTTGGTGACATCGTTGGATATGAGAACCATTCAGGGAAAACCTTTTTGCATGAGGGCACACAAGCTCTCGGTACAGTGGATGCTCAGGGTACTGGTAATAACGGTTCCGATGGTACTGAGGGCGCCCGCATCCACAATGTCATCGGAACGTATATGCATGGATCGTTGTTACCAAAGAATCCTGCGATTACCGATTTTCTTATCCGTAAAGCATGTGAGCGTCGTTACGGTGCTCTTGACCCACAGAGCACAGTTGAGCAGCAGCAAGAACTCACTCGGCTCAACGATTTTGCCGAACGAGCAAGAGCGGTAGCTATGCAGCGTCCCCGCTAGTATCTATACAATCTGACTGGAGATTATGTTAGTGGTGCTGCCTTTGGCATATTCCTCGTTCGTGAGTAGTTCCCTCATGTCGCTCGAATAATTACTGGGGTAGAGTTGAAACACCGATACGATGGTGCGCACCATCGCTATTGGGATGTGACTAGCTATAGGCAAGCGAATACGAGGAGGTAATCATGGCAGATTTCGATTTTGGTGAAGGGCTGCGTAAAGTATTTCTCGCTGGCGTAGGTGCTCTTGCTACCGGCGTGGAGAAGAGCCAAGAAATCATTGACGATCTGGTCAAAAAAGGTGAAATTACTGTTGAGCAAGGAAAAGAGCTCAATACAGAACTCAAGCGCAAAGCGCAACAGCATAAGTCTGAGGCTCAGTCGGCTAAGGATGAGAACGAGCCAGAAGCATAGGCCAGGTGGGAGCGTTCAGACTTTATGACATCTGGTCAACATCAGACTGGACAGCAAAACCACGGGGAACACTCGTCGGGCTTTGCTGAGCCTAGCGGAGTTTCCGTCGATGCTATTGGGCAAGACGATACTCGACATATGCAAACGATTGGGTTGTTCGGCAGTAAAACTCAGCAATCCAGTCCGGGGGCTTACCACCTGACAGCTCGAGGCAAGTTCCGTCGTTTATGGCAGATAGCTCGAATCGCGACTCATTTCGATGCAGTTCGTGGACTAACCCCAGTAACTATGCGTTTGATGTTGGAGGCTTTGGGACCCACATTCGTAAAGGTTGGGCAAATTCTCTCCATGAGATCTGAAATTCTTCCAGATGCTTTTTGTAAGGAGCTTTCTCGGCTTAGGGCCAACGCTGATCCGATGCCCTACCAGACCGTGGTTAATGCTCTAGCACAGGAATACGGCCGTCCGGTAGAACAAATTTTTGAGCGCATCGATCCAACGCCACTGGGTTCTGCCTCATTGGCACAGGTCCACAGAGCCAAGCTAATCTCTGGTGAGGATGTGGCCATTAAAGTTCAGCGGCCAGGTGTGCGCGAAATCATGGCGCAAGACATTGATATTATGCGGTCATTTGCAAATATGGCCACACGTTTTGCTCGTAGTGCGCAGATTCTAGACCTCAAAGGCGTGGTTGAAGAACTGTGGGAAACATTTCAAACTGAAACAGATTTCTTGATGGAGGCTCGTAATTTAGAGGACTTCCGTAACTTCTGTAAAGACTATGCATACATTGACTGTCCACGGCCTTATATGAAGTTATGCACACAGCATGTGGTGGTGATGGACTACGTTGATGGTATTTCTGTATCTCACCCTAAACAGCTATTGAGAGCAGGTTACGATCTTGAAGAAATTGGGATGAAGCTGGTCGATAACTATGCCACTCAAGTCCTTGATGTGGGATTCTTCCACGCCGACCCTCATCCTGGAAATATCCTCATTGATGAAGGTCGGATTGTATTTATTGATTTGGGCATGACTGGAAGGTTGGATTCGAGCAACCGTTCGGCTTTACGCGACATGCTCTATGCAGTGGCAAGGCACGACTCACCTTCATTAGCGAATGCTCTGTTGCGCTTCACTGGGTCGCAGGAACAGCGTGCTGATGACTATGCTTCATTACTCAATGATTTGGATGCAGTTATCGAACAATTTGGCACGGTGGCTTTGGCTGAACTCAATATAGGTGAGTTCTTCACTGCGCTGATGCAGCTAGCACGTAAACATTCAATTGAGGTGCCAAGCTCTGTGACCACTGTTGCTAGGGGATTGGTGACCTTAGAAGGGACGTTAGATGAGTTCCTTCCATCGACCAATATGATTGCTATTATTTCGCAACATATTATTGCTTCGAAAAGTACTGGGGAACGAGTCATAGAGGAGACACGTTCACTACTCGACCAAGGGAATCAAGCTCTCCATGGATTGCTAGGTGCATTGGGAGAAACAAAAACTGCATCTAGAATGCTCACCAGAGGCCAGATGAAACTCAATATCGAGTTGGTAGGTTCTGAACAGCCTTTGCAGCAGCTTTCAGATATGGTTAACCGTATAACAATGGCGCTGATTGTGGTGGGCTTATATGTGGGCTCGTCCATCGTGTATTTTGCAGGTATTAAACCTGTTATATTTGGCATTCCTGTTATCGGACTTATGGGGTACGTGGTGGCATTCATTCTCTCAGTTTGGATTGTGATTGACATCATGCGAAAAAACAGGGCGATAAAACGTCGTTGAACACAGTATGCGAAGGCTTGGAATGTGAAGCATTGTTAGCACGTTCAAAATAATTGCGATACCTTACTTCGATAACGCTAAAGGTGAATTTTGCAATTCTTCGTTACAGTTATGGTGCAATCGTCGCATACATTGGTGACGTATCCCTTGGATGCAAGGGAGGGGATTGCCGCGCACAGCATTGAGATGCGAGGTAACTAGGAGAGGATAGATGTCTATGTTTGCTTTGGGTACCAGATTGTCCAAGAAAGTGGCAACCACAGCCGCTGCTGTTTTCGTGGTTACGGGTTTGGCTGTCGTTTCCGCATGTGGCGAGGCACCTGCGCCCTCGGCCTCCAGCACCAACAGCACAGTAAATCCTGATTTGGATACCGCAGCGTACACCAAGATTATTGACGGTGGCGACACCGCTGATTCAGCTACCGTAGAGGCCAATTCATGGGCTAAATCCGTCAAGGATGCAGGTGTTCTAAAAGTTGGTGGTACGAAAACTTCCACACTGTTCTCTTTGCAATCCACCAGTGATAACAAGGTTCGCGGTTTCGATGCAGGGCTTTCACAACTCTTAGCGCAGTACATCATCGGTAAATCAAATACAGAGCTGACTGTGGTTGATTCTTCAACGCGAGAGAGTGTTTTGCAGAATGGTACTGTGAATTCAGTATTTGCTACGTACTCGATCACCAGTGAGCGTAAGCAGAAGATTGATTTTGCTGGACCTTACTACGTTTCGCAACAGGCCATATTGGTAAAGAAGTCAAATAGCGACATTTCCAGTGTCAAAGACCTTGACGGTAAGAAGGTCGGTGTTCAGGCTGGTTCAACAGGTCCGGATGTAGTTAAAGAGAATGCTCCTAAGGCTACCGTTCAGGAGTTCCAGACAGATGACGAGATTACTCAGGCACTGCGTCAGGGTCGTATTGATGCCTATGTTGTTGATCAGACCTTGTTGCTTGGTGATGTTGTTAAGAATCCAAATGATTTCAAAATTGTTGGAGAACCATTTGGAGATAAGGATCCTTATGGTATCGGTCTACCAAAGGGTTCTGATGCTGCGGAGTTCGTCAATGCGTGGCTGAAGAAGATTGAATCCGATGGTACTTGGGCGAAACTTTGGAAGGTTACCATAGGAGATCGTACAGGGGTAAGCGAGGTTCCCACACCTCCGACCATTGAGGAATAACGCATCTCGCGTTTCGTGAGACATTCGGCCGTTTCACCGCTTCAAGTGGTGGCGGTCGAATGCTGTTCAATTCCGACACGATTAAGGAGGTGCCATGGGAGCTGATCTCAGCCACCTGCTAAATGCATATGGTACGCAGTTCTTAAGTAGTTATTGGGTTTCTCTGCGTATTGCCTTGCTTGCCTTTGCTGGCGGGTTTCTGTTGGGTACATTATTGACGGTTGCCAGAGTGAGCCCAATCCCACCTCTACGTGGGGCTGTAAATGTGTATGTCGAGACTTTCCGTAATGCACCGGTGCTTTGCGTGTTAATTTTTATTGTGTATGCCTTGCCTGATTTAGGTGTGGTTATTGATTACGAGCCGAGCGTTATTATCGCGCTCATTTTGGTGTCTTCTGCCTTTGCCTGTGATAATTTGCGCACTGGTATTAACACCATAGACGCAGGCCAGATTGAGGCGGCTCGTGCATTAGGAATGGGGTTTGGCCCGATTGTGAGTTCAATCGTGCTACCTCAGGCTTTCCGTAGTGTCATACAGCCTATGGTCACGTTGTTTATATCGGTTGTTATAAGCTCCTCTGCAGGTTCTCTGGTTCCTTTGGCGCATAAGGAGTTGACTGGTCTGGTTGCTGAAATTAACAACCACGAGGCCTTGGGCATTCTCACCTTCCTCATTGCTTCTTTGCTATATGTGTGTACAGGGCTAGTAATTGCTTTCTTCGGACGTAAAGTCGAAAGGAGACTAGCGATATGGCGATGACACGTACTGAGCGGGCGCTGTTCGAAATTGGCGGACCGAAAACACGTCGGCGTATTCTGATCGGCACGATTATCAGCGCTGTCCTCTTGGCGGTACTTCTTGCATGGGTTATATATCGTTTTTATGAGAAGGGTCAGCTCGATTATCGCTATTGGTATTTTTTTGCGCAAAGCAATGTATTAGCATTTCTTGGTGCTGGCCTGTTGGGTACCATGCGTGCAGCCCTAGGAGCCGGAGCCATAGCGTTGGTTGTTGGTATGTTCCTGATGCTTTGCCGGACTTCAAGCATCAAACCATTGTCTTGGATAGCCACCACACTTATTGAGTTTCTTCGTGGTACGCCAACGCTGTTGTTCATTTACTTTTTGTTCTTAGTCCCTGCACAGTTTGGTGTGCATATGAGCACCTATTGGATGGTTGTCATTCCAACTTCTGCATATGCGTCTGCTGTGCTGGCAGAGGTCTACAGAGCTGGTGTGGCTGCGGTGCCTAGTGGACAGAAAGAAGCAGGAATATCTCTTGGTCTTTCTGACTCACAAAATTTCCGATTTATTGTCATGCCTCAGATGCTGCGAATAGTTACACCGACTTTGGTAGCCCAGTTAGTTGTTGTCGTGAAGGACACAACTTTCGGATATGTAGTGACATATCCAGAGTTGATGGTGAACGCGAAGGTAGTGATTGCCAACTTCAGCAGTTTGGTACCTGTATATCTTGTGGTGGCAATTATCTATGTGTTAATTAACTATGCTATTTCACAGTGTGCTAACTGGCTTTCGCATAGAAACAGCATCGATATTTTGGTGTAATTCGCACATGAGTTCAACTCATGTGCTGAAGGTTTGGCCTCTTGTACTCGTGCTGTGCTGAGTTTTGCACGATAGGAACGCGACCTATTAGTGCCGTTAGCGACCTTTCGCACGTCATAATCCGAAGAAATCGTTATGATACGAAGTAGCAGTGCGAGTAGGGGATATCTGCTTATTCGCTGTGTAACGACGGAACAACGAAGGGGTATTGACGATGGGCTTCGCAAAAAATGTTCGTAGACTTGCACTATCTGGAGTTGCGGCAGCAGGTATTGGCACCTGGGCTTTGGCTCCAAGAGGCCCAAGAGGAAGAGCTAATTCGCGGGTTAGCGCCACTCCTAACGGAGTACCTGGCCAAGAAATATATGAAGATAGCCCAATTCCTGATGTCTATTTTGCTCACCGCGGGTTGCACGACACTGGTTCAGGGCTCACAGCCGGCTATCTGCCTGAGAGTGTTGACTATGTCACGTTGGCCCGTGAAATGGCTCAGAAGGCCGGATATGGCATAGGATTCAACGGTCCGATTGCACCAGAGAATTCTCTTGCCTCATTTGCAGCAGCCTGTGAAGCTGGGTTTGGTATCGAGCTAGATATTCAATTAACCAAGGATGGCCACGTCGTTGTGATCCATGACGATAACCTGCTCAGAGTGGCAGGAGTTAACCGCAGAATATCCGATTTAACCTATGCACAGTTGTGCAGAATTCCTTTGTTCCCTAGCCCTGCCAAAGCAGGTGACGATCACGTAGAGGGTTTGACTGACCAGATTCCGGACAGTCAGGATGACCAACAGTACGCGCAATACGTTCCGCTACTGACGGAGGTGCTCAACGTCGTTGATGGTCGCGTCCCGCTAATCGTGGAATACAAGATGGGCGATAGTTTTGACGAAGAATTGATGAAGCGTGGAGATATTATTCTTCGTGGTTATCAAGGCCCTTACGTTATAGAATCTTTTCACCCTATGGCAGTGAACTGGTATCGTATTCATCGGCCAGATGTCTGCAGAGGCCAGTTGTCCGAGCCGAAATCCTTCTCGTTCACCAACTCTCAGGAAGTTAAGCAGTCCTTAGCGGGTAATTTGCTATTCAATTGGTTGGGGCGTCCAGATTTTATTGCTTATGACTGGCACGGCGGCGACAATTTCCCACTGCGCACAGCACGCTCTTTAGGCGCGATTACTGTCTCATGGACGGTTCGTAGCGGTGCAGAGCAAGAGGCTTCGAGTCCCTATTTCGATTACATGATTTTCGAATCATTCGTGCCTTTAGCCTAACTTGCAACTGGCTGAACTATAGAACGGCGCTCTCATAGGTTGCTATGAGAGCGCCGTAATAATAAATAGATATCTCGTCGGAAGTTATGATGAGTGACTAGTCGATAACTCCATACAAACGATCACCTGCATCACCCAGACCTGGGACGATGTATGATTTTTCGTTCAGCTTCTCGTCAACCGCGCACACGACCACTTTGAAATCGATGCTGGGGTCGATTTCTTCGCGGAGTCTATCAAGACCTTCAGGCGCAGCAATGATGTTGATAGCAGTTACATCTTTGGCGCCGCGTTCAGCCAAATAATGTGTAGCGGCGATTAGGGTGCCACCAGTTGCGAGCATTGGGTCAAGCAGAAAGCACTGACGCCCTGAAAGATCTTCGGGCAGCCTGTTCGCATAGGTGATGATGTCGAGTGTATTCTCATCTCGCTTCATTCCTAAGAATCCGACTTCAGCTGTGGGGAGCAGACGTGTCATGCCGTCGAGCATGCCCAGACCTGCACGCAGTACTGGAACCACCATTGGTCGTGGCGTGCTCAGTTTCTTGCCGACCATTGAAGCCACGGGGGTTTCGATAGGATAGTCAGTGATGTCGAGATTACGGGTCGCTTCGTATGCTTCCAACATGACCAGCTCGCTTACCAGCTCGCGGAAGGTATTAGAAGGAGTGTTCTTATTTCGCAGGACGGTGAGCTTGTGCTCAACCAGAGGATGTTGCAATACGTTTAATTCCATACTCTTAAGGGTAAACCCCAATATTGCATGAAGAGTGAGTTTCAGGTGACAAAGTCAGAAAAGTGAAGAGAAATGCGCCGAACCGTGAAAGCGCCTGTCGGCGCAAACGCCGCTCGCAGCGGCAACAAATGGAGCCCGGGGCTTTAGCACGGCCCGACGCGGTAATCATTCTACGGCACTGGAGGACTACTCAAGCAGGGTGTTGTGCTCTTCGAGGAATATATCTAAGGTTTGCGGCGTAACAATCCTTCGTATTACCGTTTGTGTAGGGATTTTTGACGTAATCTCAAGTATGCGATGGATGCGTGCCTTGCAATGTAGCCATTTCTGAGCAAAATCGCACTGCTGATAATCTAATATCCCTACACAAATGACAAGCGTTAAGGAGCGACGGAGTTATTCCAGTTTGCCTCTACGCCACAATGATGCTCCGTGCTTGAAATCCTTGGCTGTGCCCGATAAGTTTCGAGAAGTTTTCAACATAGAAGCAACTTTGGGATCGCCGCTGTCTACGCCTAGAGCTTCTTGGCTGATACTTTCCTTGCCACGGCGGTCGGCTTCACGGGACAGTCCGCTAGCAATGACCTCGCAGAATACACATGCGCGTTCGAGTGCCACTGCGAAATCCCCAGTAAAAGCACCCGAAAGAATTGAATCTGCTGTTTTAGCAATATCAGATGCAACAGGGGCTTGGTCGATGCCGACAATCGCAGAAGCGGCTGTATCAAAAGGTTCACCTGATCGCCATAGCAAACTGATGGACTCGCGGTTACGATGCATCCATGTGCGAAGTGTGTAGAGGCGCCAAAGGATTCCAGGTAAGGAATCAGCTTCGGATCTGCTCCACAGTTCGGCTACGACGTCGATGCCCTCATGATCTATCAGTGAGAGTACGCGCTGAACAACTTGTGGATCTTCGCTATGGTGTACGCGATCAAGGAGTGAGGCAGCTGATGTATGGCTAAGTTCACTGATTTGCTGAGGGTCCACTCCACCTGCAAGGTGGTCTGCAACAGCTTGATCAAGCTGGGCAGGGCGTGCGGGTCGATTTGACCCAAGGCGTGCAGATGAGAACGAGTGGGATGATGAGTGAACAGAGCCTGAAGCGAAAGAATCAATAGACAATAGGTGCTACTTTCTGGATATCGATGATAATCGGTCCATGAGCAGAATTTACTACACTTAGATTCAACGCGTGAGCTGTTTGCATGAAGGGCGAAATCTTTGGTAGTCGTTTCGCGAGGGATGTTCCCAGACACATACCGCGCAAATTCTCAAAAATTCCTTCGAACAGTGGACGATGAGTGCACAAGAGGGTATTGCGTTTTTCTTGTAGAGCGGTCTGAATACAACTTTCTAAGGCATCGAGCACAGTCTGATGATGCGTCTTATAAGCATCTTCGGTGAAGTCGTCATTGCGTTCGAGAGGGATGCCACTTTGAAGCGCATACGGGAGCACTGTATCTGCGCATCTGGTCCACGAAGAGCTGACAATACGCGCTGGCGCGAAGCATGCAAGCTCCCGAGAGAGAGCAAATGAAGCAGCAGCACCAAGTGGAGTGAGAGGCCGCACAGCATCAGTTCCTATCCAAGATTTTCGTGGTTCTGCTTTGCCATGGCGCACAATGGTGAAAGAAATCGCATCTAAAGCAGATTCACGCAGTCGTGTGACGCAAGCGTCAAGCACTGTACGATCCGTGGAATGTGTCAGCATATGGCGTGCTTCTGATATTGATGTCCAACGCACATCGTTGATTTCAGAAATATCTGCTTCGTGGACAGGGCCAAAGGCAACGTGTCGCTGTTGTTCCTGTAGGGCGTCCAGTGGTGTTGCCATCCAATATGAGACCCTTTTGGTGGTTGAGCCCGAGACGCCTTTACGCTTTCGTCCGCCCTCTTCATTGAGCGGATATTCCAATGTTGTAAGGAATGGTCCAAGACTTGCAGGGGTACCTGTTTCTTCGCCAACCTCGCGAACAGCGGTCCGAAACAAAGACTCATTCTGTTCCTGCTTGCCTTTCGGCCAACTCCAATCGTCGTATTTGGGACGATGTACTAAGCAAACTTCGACGCAGTCGCTAAGAGCATGGAAGTCTTCATCACTGAGCACGTCACCCGATGACACACTAATAGGTAGCTGTTTTCCGGAACGTATTCTTATGAGAATCGCTCCGGCTGCCTCAACGGTCTTAGACATGGTAAGTCCTTGAGCTCTTCCGCACTAACGGGGGAGCTGCGGTCCACGGGTGTGTTTTTTGATGAGGTACTCTTGGCAATCGATTAGCGGTTGCCCCTGCTCATCTCGTGAGTGTCGAATGTAGGATCCATCGGCCTGCATATGCCAAGAGCTGGTGGTATCTGCCATTTGTAAATCGACGTATTTGATGAGCTCATCTATCTCATCGGGAGCGGTGATACGCACTAATGCTTCAACGCGCCGATCGAGATTGCGATGCATTAAATCAGCGGAACCAATCCACACTTCCGGACCAGAGATTGGCCCTTCACCAATCTGAGGTCCTTCCGAATTTGCAAAAGCGAAAATTCTGCTGTGCTCAAGGAAACGTCCGAGCACGGAACGGACACGAATAGTCTCGCTGAGCCCTGGAACTCCTGGCTTGAGTGCGCAGATGCCTCGTTCAACAATATCGATGTTGACACCTGCCTGGCTTGCACGGTACAAGGCATCGATAGTTTTCTCATCCACCAGAGAATTGACTTTAATCTTGATCCATGCATCTTTGCCTTGACGCGCTGCAGCTTCTTCACGCTGTATGCGCTGGATAAGGCCAGTGCGCACAGTACGCGGCGCGACAAGCAATCTATGGAAGCTGGACTTAGGTGCATAACCGGAAAGCTGATTAAACAGTCTGGTGAGGTCTTGGCCCACAACAGGGTCACAAGTCAACAGACCTAAATCAGTATAGATACGAGCGGTTTTCGGGTTGTAATTTCCCGTGCCAACGTGGCAATACCGGCGTAGGCCTTCTTGTTCTTGTCGAATGACCAGTGACAATTTGCAATGTGTTTTTAAGCCGACAATGCCATACACCACGTGAACTCCAGCTCGCTCAAGTTTGCGAGCCCAAGCGATATTGGCTTCTTCATCAAATCGAGCCTTGATTTCGACAAGCGCTAGAACCTGTTTGCCCGCATGCGCAGCATCGACTAGTGCATCAATAATCGGCGAGTTTCCCGAAGTGCGGTACAGCGTTTGTTTGATAGCGAGTACTTTCGGGTCAGCAGCCGCTTGCGCTAGAAAAGCCTGTACAGATGTCGAGAACGAATCATAAGGATGATGCAACAGCACGTCACGTTCGCGTATTGCAGCGAAGATGTCTTGAGCCCTGCTGGATTCGACTTCTGCAATCTGTCTATTTGTAGCAGGAATAAAAGGCTGATACTTCAGATCTGCACGGTCGATTGACTGTAACTCAAAGAGCACAGTGAAGTCCAGGGGGGAGGGCAGACGATACACCTCGTCCTCGTTGACACCAAGCTTGTCGGCAAGTAACTGAGATAAGAACGGTGAGGTAGTATCAGAAATTTCTAGTCTGATTGGCGGCCCGAAGCGCCTACGGAGGAGCTCTTTCTCCATGGCGTTCAACAGGTTTTCAGCATCGTCTTCCTCGACATCGATATCTTCGTTTCGCGTAACACGGAAAGAGCGCGCCTCTTTGATAATCATGCCAGGGAATAGGGCTTCCAAATGGGCAATCAGCAGATTCTCCATAGTGATGAAGCCATAGCGCTCTTCGCGGCCCTCTTCGTCGGTGAGATCTTCTACTGCTACTAAACGAGGCATATTGTCAGGGATTTTTATGCGTGCGAAATGTGATTTCCCTGAAGCAGGATTTTCTACGATAACGGCAAGATTCAGAGAATTGCCAGAGATATAAGGGAAGGGGTGCGCAGGATCCACTGCGAGTGGAGTTAACACAGGGAATACTTGGCGCCGAAAGATTCGGGAGAGACGTTCCTGCTCGTTAGCGTTGAGCTGATTCCAACGTAAGAGAACAATGTGTTCCTTGGCTAATTCAGGAAGAATATGTTCGTTGACATAGTGTGCATGTTCATCTTGTAAACGATGTGCATGATCGGAAATTGCTCGAAGCTGTTGCCTTGGGCTCAGTCCGCTCGCGGCTGTTACTGCGATACCGCTATCAATACGACGCTTGAGTCCAGCGACGCGGACCATGAAGAACTCATCCAGATTGTTGGCAAATATTGCTGCGAAATTTGCACGCTCCAACATTGGCTGAGTTTCATCCTCGGCAAGTTCTAGTACGCGCTTATTGAACTTAAGCCAACTGATTTCTCTGTCGAAAAAACGATCTTCGGGCAGGGCAGCAACATCCGAGCCTAAACCGTCTGCTCGGCGGTCACTTTTGTCGGTTTCTGCAATGTGCTCTGCGATTTGACTACGCAGGACCGCCTTTGACGGGGCATCAAAAATCTGAACCATAGCACCATCCTAGATGCAGGGGTATAACACTTCATGTCGAGTTTGTGAGAATTCAATATGAATTCACATTGTGGAGTTATTGACAACGGTTTGGCATTCGAGGGTGACGGTGCCTACTACCCTTTTCGCTCGAAAAGCACGCAATCGTGCGATGTTGCGTATGTGAATAAAAAACTGAACAAAAAAGGAGACCCCCCGTTTGGGAGGTCTCCTATACAAGTCCAACTCAGCAGAATCTCTGCACAACATCATCGTTGCAACGGTAAGTCTATCCATTGCCCGTCCAACGTACCGGTCATCGTGACCATCTACCTTTGTGGGCTTCTGCTCTGTTCTGTTGTCCTTGTACTGACAATTATGCTCTTTAAACGTGTGTATGCAAGTCCAAATCAAGGAATGTCATCTTCTTATCGAAAGTGGTAAAAAATGGTTGCCATAAAGGCTAGGAAGTTACTTTTGCGTTCCTTCTCAACTGGATTGTGTGCGCTTGTGTTCATTGATGAGATTAGTGGCTTTCGTGGGCGTGTCGAGTGGGTAGATAAGTGGGTAGATAAGTAGGTAGATAAACGCAACTGCACAGTTACTCACTGAGATCAGTGCAGACTTGCACATTCGACCACAAGGGGTTGTTCTTTTGGATACAGATACTGCTCTGTATTGAATTACCTCATGACAATGAATGCTAGAAAAACACATAAAGACTCCTTGCGAGGCTCTAAAAGTGCGTCACGCAATGTACATCTCCGTACGAGTGATTCAAGCCAGCATTCTGCTGTTCGAATGCAGCATGCCGGTTGCCAGATTATTGCATTCGTGGGAGTAAGTGGAGGACTAGGCTTAAGCACTTTGGCTTCGCTACTTGCCTGGACCTTTGTTCGTAGAAGGTTACGGTGCACCATTGTTGATACCGATATCACTGGAGGCGGATTGGATGTGCTGCTTGGTATAGAAGCTGAAAGCGGCATGCGTTTTGGCGATATTTCGGCACCTCTGGGACAGCTAGATGGTACTGCCTTATATCATGAACTGCCATCGTGGGAGCGTATAGGGGTGCTCAGCGTTAACCCCTGGAATGCCGCATGTCCTGATTGGTGGGAGCAACAGGCTGCGATTACAGCATTGCAAGAGGTCAACGATGTGTTGGTTATTGACGCTGGACTTGGTGTTCATCTTGGTGAACTGGCATTACCGCCCACCGTACAAACTGTGTTACTCACTGAACTCAGTGTTCTTGGATTAGCGCGGACGAAAGCACTGCTGAAGTCTGAT
Organism: Bifidobacterium sp.; assembly: GCF_022647885.1. Lineage (NCBI taxonomy): Bacteria > Bacillati > Actinomycetota > Actinomycetes > Bifidobacteriales > Bifidobacteriaceae > Bifidobacterium > Bifidobacterium sp. The sequence goes on from NZ_JALCLM010000001.1 coordinate 556,924, forward strand.
AATTCGAGGGATAATTCGGTGCAGCCGCTTCTCGTTGGGATACATCCTCGCAGCATGCCACGGCAGATGACACCGCTAAGTCTTGATGAAGCTCAAGATTATCTTGGCGTGGAATTAATAGGAGTGATGTCTTGGTGTAAACGATTGAGTGACTCCATGCTGTCTGGTTTCGGAATACCTCGGATACCCAAGCAGTATCTTCCTCTACTTGATGTGCTTGCCGATGCTGTGCTTAACCATCAAGGGGAAAATTCCTTGCACGTGATTGAGCAATCGCGTAGCGAAGGGGCATTGGCCAAGGATGGGCGCAAACAGTCATCATCTCTCGACGTCGAGCGTGCACGGAATGAGGAGTGATGGCTATGCATATAGATAATACTGAGAGCGGTTTGATGTTTGGCCCACTGGATGAATTTGTTCGTGAAGCGAAGGTAAGCGATATAGCTGTCACTGAAGATGGCAGGGTGTGGGTGGATGCAGGTGATGGTATGCGTGAGCGCACTACACGACTACGCTTTCACAGTCCTGAGATTGTTCGAGAATTCGCTGTTCGACTCTGTTCGCAGTTAGGTCATAGGTTAGATGATTCCTGCCCTATTGCTGATGTTTCGACACCAGAAGGTATTCGTATCAATGTGGTAATTGCGCCTCTGGTCTCAAGAGGTGCTGCTATTTCGATACGTTTCCCCAATCGTGTGGCTCCCAGGCTCGAGCAGTTAAGCGCCGTGGGAATGATGCCCGAAATTTGGGCATCTACATTGCGTGCCTTAGTGCGACGTAGAGCGTCAATTTTGCTCACGGGAGCCACAGCAGCGGGTAAGACAACATTGCTGAAGGCTTTGCTTGCTGAGTGTGATGCTAATGATCGGATAGTTACCGTTGAAGAGACTCGCGAGCTGGGACAGCTAGCGGCACCGAACCATGTGTCCTTGGCTACTCGAGAGGCCAATGTTGAAGGGGCTGGTGAAATTGGTCTTGAGGAATTGATGAGGGCTACTCTCAGAATGCGCCCTGATCGTGTGATTCTGGGTGAATGCCGAGGAGCTGAAATTGTGCATCTGCTTCGTGCGCTCAATGCTGGTCATAAAGGTGGAATGGCTACAATTCACGCCGATGGTGTTACCAGAGTTCCTACAAGACTCATTTCACTCGGCATGCTTGCTGGGCTTGATGCCATGGCGACGGCGTTGTTGCTCGACGGCGCATTTGATGCACTGGTACATGTACAAAGGATTTCTGGGGTACGTAGGATTACACAAATTGGTTGTCTTGAGTTTCGACGGCATGGCGAATTATCAGGCGTGGTGATGTCTTCATGGCACGGTGAGAAGCAAGTACTCGGCAATGATTTGTGGTGTCAATTTCTTGAACGATGGAATCCGGAGTGGCTATCAGCTTCATCGCATACAAGAGGTAAAAGCTGATGCTCATACAACATGAATCCGTGAATGTAGCTTTCTATATAGGATTATTGATTCTATTGTGGCCCAAGCGGTCTCTACAACACCCTAGACGCTTGCGGGTGCACGAGCACTTGCGTGATAATCAAGGTTCCGGTGCTGGAACTATTGCTGGGCTGGCAACGCTCTCTTCGATGTTGCGTTGTGGCGGCAACCTTGTGGAAAGTGTCGAAGTGCTGACCGGACGATCATTCGCAACAAGAACATTGACATTGAATAGGTGTTACGAGGTGATGTGGAAATGTCACAGCAGAGATGAAAATCCGGAGCAAATTCGCATGGTTGCTATGTCGTTGAGTGCGGCCTATAGGCTCAGTGAAGAATTAGGCTGCGAAGCTGCTCGCTGTATTGATGCGGCTGCTGCAGCTTGTAGACGTGCTCATCAAGTGGATGAGCTCAGAAACAAAGCGTTTTCGATGCCCAAAGCCACGGTAAAATTGCTATCAGCCTTGCCCATCGCTGCTATGGCTGTTGCGGAGCTAATAGGTGTTAGAGCGCTCTCCTTCCTCTTTTCCACTATGCCAGGCCTGATATGTCTTACGTTGGGAAGCCTATGTTACATATTGGGAGTGCTGTGGATGCATGCTTTAGCGCAGGCGGATCATACAGACAGCGTCAATGCTCTGCAAAGGTTGGGTGTGTGAAGCGTGGAAGCGGTTGTTGCTTCCCTAGCTATCGCTGGCGCAGTGCTGCTCTTACGGGCGCACAGATGCTCGGCATAGTAGTTATGGGGCAGTTAAACCGTCGTCTCGGCTACACATCGTGCTCGTTTTGGAAATGCTGGCTGTGGCTATTCGTCAAGGAGCGTCCATAACTCATGCGCTCGAAAGCGTAGCTGCTGTGATTGACGAAGAACTCAGTGTATCTGTCAACACAGTGACAGCAGCTTTGCATCGAGGTGTTGGATGGTCACAAGCTTGGGTGACGGTGTGCAACAAGCACACGGTTACAGGCATATCATGCATGATTTTAAGGGATTCATTGGAAGCGTCTTGGCGGTTGGGAGCATCTCCGCTGCCTCGAATTGAAGCGGTTGTAGCTCAACTGGATGCACAGGAGCGTAATCACATTGAATCCGATGCAGCTCGCCTTACTGTGAGACTCTTACTCCCTACAGCTTTATGTTTTCTTCCTGCATTCGTCCTTCTTGGAGTTATACCTTGTATCGCCGCTTTTGCGCAGGGTATTTTTGCGTAGCGGTAGCAATTGCATGCAGTAATGCAATAGTGCATATAACTACCTAGATAGATACGGATAGATATCCACAGTGAGCAGCGCTGCTTCACCTTTAACCACACAGTCATGCAGAACAGTTGCTGCGTTCTGTTCTCAGCCATAGTGGTGATACACGAAGGCACCGTAGAAATTCGACAGTCATACAAGGACAGCCAAAAGGTACTACTCCCATCGTTATTTGTTTACATGGTCGAATTCCAATACGTCATAAAGGTGCCGTGCTTGATTGAAAGGAAATCGCTATGCGACAACATCATCTCTTACCACCACAACCGGCTGCGAATGCGCCAGATAGTGAAGACACCACCAGCGGGCGAATACGGAGCTTGTTGAACGATATCGTTGAAAAAATATCATCCCAATGTTGTCTGTTAGATGCTCGAATGCGTACTGCAATGGCAGAACCAGAGTCTGGAATGGCAACGGCAGAATATGCTGTAGTGCTTATAGCTGCCACAGGCTTCGCCGGCCTACTTGTTGCCATTCTTAAATCGGGCGATGTTAGAGAATTGTTGATGAGTATCGTCAAACAGGCTCTCAACATCGGATAAGCCAGAGTGCCGATGAGAAACAGTTTCGCAGGGCAGAAGTCCATATCCGACACAGGAACAGTAACTGCTGAATTTGCCATGATACTGCCAGCAGTGATGGCACTGGTGGCGCTATTGCTGGCTCTTGTATCAGCGGTTACTGCTCACCTGGATTGTCAAGATGCTGCGAGCGCTGCTATCAGACAGTTAGTGATTTCAGAAGATGTTCAACAGGCTCGTGATGCGGCATTGCTCGCCGCTGGTAAGGACACCATTATGAAAATCCAACACAGCGGGAAACAGGTGGTAATCACCACAACATGCCCAATTGTTCCAGATACTGAAGGTTGGTTACCGCTTTCAGTTAATGGTAGAGCTGCGGGACTGATCGATGACTAGGTCAAGAACAGTGATTCGTTGCAGAGGGCTGCACCGGTGTAAACGCGCATTCAAAGGGATTGGTGATGATGGTTCGGGCTCTATGGCAGGTGCGTTGTTGATTTTGTGTATAGCTGTAGCCTTAACTCTTCTTGCCGTAGTAGGAAATGCTCTTGTCTGTCTTTCGCAAGCGAGATCTGCAGCAGATATGGCTGCATTGGCTGTCGCCGCAGCATACAGAAGTGGTGAGATTGATCCTTGTGCCGCTGGCTTCGAAAGCGTCCAGATGGTAGGTGCGCATGTGCTTGAATGCCAGATTGATGGTGAAGATGCAGTAGTGGATGTGTCGAAAAGCACTATGCTCGAATTCCTGCCGTATGTTCAGCAGCGTTCTCGCGCGGGCCCAGAAGATTGTGACGACAATATTCCGTGAATAACAGCTGAGTTGTTCTTTTATAGACCATAAGCGCATTTACCTCGAGGCGTAGCAGCATGTGGATGATACTTGTAAGGTTGATAGCGCTCGCACGCTAAGGGCTTGTTCTTAGCGCTCGCAAATTGGGATGTGGAAGAGGAACGGTAGATTAGAAATATGGCTCTTGCATTATATAGACGTTACCGTCCTGATTCTTTCGACGGAGTAATCGGACAGAATCAAGTGACAGTGCCGCTTGGGCGTGCATTGGATCAAGGAAAATTAACGCATGCCTACCTATTTTCAGGCCCCAGAGGTTGCGGAAAAACTAGTTGTGCTCGAATTCTCGCGAGATGCGTGAACTGTGAAAAAGGGCCAAGCAGTCACCCATGTGGTGAATGTGACAGTTGTAAGGATCTGGCAACTGGAGGTCCGGGTTCCATCGACGTAGTGGAGATTGATGCCGCGAGCCATAATGGTGTCGATGATGCTAGGGAGTTGCGCGAACGCGCAGGCTTTGCCCCCGCTCGTGATCGTTACAAGATATTTATCCTTGACGAAGCGCATATGGTGACTCAACAGGGTTTCAACGCTATGCTCAAGATTGTTGAGGAACCTCCTGAGCATGTGATGTTTATCTTTGCTACTACTGAGCCTGAAAAAGTCATTGGAACCATTCGTTCGCGTACACACCATTACCCTTTCCGTCTGGTTCCTCCCGAAGTTATGGGTCCATACTTGCAAGAGGTGTGCTCTAAGGAGGGCATCGAAGCTGAATCTGGTGTGCTGCGACTCGCGATGAGGGCCGGCGGTGGGTCTATGCGTGACACGCTCTCAGTCCTAGATCAATTGATGGTTGGCGCGCAAGATAATACGATTACTCAGGATTCCGCGATCGCTTTACTGGGATTCACGCCAGAAACGCTGATAGGTGCCGCTATTGACGCGATTATCGAGTGCAATGGTGAAAGTCTGTATGAAGTGGTGCAGAAAGTCGTCGTGGGAGGTTTTGACCCTAGGCGTTTCGTAGAGGATATGTTAGCCAGAGTTCGTGATTTACTGGTGCTCACGCTCGGGGGAGTTCACGCTCAAAGCGTCTTGAGTGATGGGGCTGAAGCAGAAAACATTGAACAATTGCAGCGACAAGCTTCGAGCCTTGGTTTAGATTCTCTCACTCAGATTGCGCAAATCATCAATGAAACATTTGCCTCGATGAGTGGCGCAACCTCACCGCGTATGCGTTTGGAGCTTCTGGCTGCCAGATTGTTATCATATCGATTCGCTCAGCGAGATGGTGTTATTACACCTGCTGTAGCTCATGAATCAGCATCAGAGCGAGACAGCTCACCTGCGCATCGAGCTCAGGGAGGTGGGTTCATTGGTTCTCGCCGAAGCAAGAGTGAAGATATAAACTCGCACATGGCAAAACAGCATGATGATGCTGCCAAACTTCGCCAGGATTCTGACACTGTAACGACTGCTATAACAGCGCATGCTTCCACAGTCGACAATTTGCCGAAATCAACAGATGATGCTGAGGCAAGGCTAACGGCAATTCACACAACAACGGGTGATACTAGCAGTGGTGCTGAAGCAGAACCGCATGCCTTACCTCTTGCTGCAGCACAGGCAGTACCGGTGTCACAAGCAACAGCAGCTGCTGCTGAGACTGCGCAAACTACACAGACTGCACAGACTACGCAAGCGGATGCACAAGTGACAGCACAACAGAAGCAGACCTTCTCAAGTGTTGATGAGCAGTGGGATTCTGTGGTCAAATCCTTGCCGGCTGATGTCAGGGCATACGTAGTCAGAGCAAAAGTTCCTGATGTTGCACTTGATGTTGCGAATACGGGTCGGCAGCGTCTGCGTATGACCTTTGATACGCCTTTGAGCCAGCACGCCTTTGCATTAGCAGTGGCGAGTGAAAGCGTCGAAGGAGAGACTAGTATTCCAAAAATTGTGTTGCTGATGGTCAAACATTCCTTTGGGCCAGACACCTTTATCGCGCCGTCTCCAACCGCAGCTGATGGAAAACGGGTGGAATCGACGCGCAAAATGTCCCCTCAGCAGCTAGCTGATGTTAAACGCCGCATTGCCCTTGAGAAGGCCGGACTTTCTGCAACTCAACTTGGCGTCGCAGTCCATCAAGAATCTGAACCAAACCTCAATACAAAATCTGGCATATCACCGGCATCACAAGATTCGATATCGACGCAACGCGGGCATGAGAATTCTCGACAATCCACCGATGCAAAACACGATGAGGCTGGACATGAATCCGACTCATCACATCACCGAGAGGGTGCTGAGGCAAGTTCCTCAGGTGTAGAGGACGACCCTTGGGCGCTTCCGGCACCTGCTGCACAAGGCAATAGGACTGTCGGCGCTGCTAAACAGGAGCCGATTCCACACGGTCGGGCAGATGGTGGGCAGCATCAAGCAACGCATGAAAAAAAAGTCGTTGCTGTGCCGGATTTATCAAATGATGATGACCCCTGGCTGAATCCTACTGATCCTTCACCACAGACAGATCAGGAATCCGCGGTACACGCCCCAGCAGCATCAGATGAGACGTCAGCTTCTTCAAAGGCAACCTTGCAAGCCGGACAGCATTTCCTTGGAGTCCGAACATCCGATGGAGATAATCAGGCATCGCAGAATTCAGTCGTTGCTTCGCACTCTGACGTTGCACAAAACGATCTTTCGAGTCTGACAAATAGTGCGGGGAGTCCCGTTGATGCGCTGCCATCTGCTCCGCAGGTCGACGCAGATGATGATACTTACACTTTGCAAGACAAAAGTCTAAACAGTGGCAATGTGTTGGATATTGAAGAGATTAAACGGCTCTTCGACGTTAAACAGGTTGAGACGTATGAGGCTGATGATCCTCTTAACCCAATCAATGTTGAACACCACAAGCAGCAAGGACACGAGTAATGGCTTTGGCATATGACGGTGCAATCCAAGATTTGATCGATGATTTTGCGAAGCTGCCGGGGATAGGTCCTAAAGGTGCTCAACGAATTGCCTTTTACTTGCTGGGAACTGATATGCAAGAGGCTCAGGATCTTGCTGATGCAATCGTTACAGTAAAGATGAAAGTTCGATTCTGTGAAGTGTGTGGAAACGTGTGTGAGAGCAGTCCTTGCCCAATTTGTGAGGATCCACGCCGTGACCGAAGTGTTATTTGTGTGGTCGAGGAGCCCAAAGATGTGATGAGCATTGAACGCACGCGCGAATTTAGAGGTTTGTATCACGTTCTTGGTGGTGCTATTAATCCAATGGCGAATGTTGGTCCTGCAGATCTACGAATTGCGCAACTGCTGAATCGACTCAAAGATGATGAGGTGAGCGAGGTAATCCTTGCCCTTGATCCCAACATCGAAGGTGAAGCCACAACTACTTATCTCAATAGACTTCTTGGACCGTTGGAATTAACAGTTACTCGTTTGGCAAGTGGGCTGCCCGTGGGTAGTGATTTGGAATACGCTGATGAAATCACACTTGGTCGCGCTCTTGCCGGACGTCGCAGCGTCTGATGACACACTGGCATTCATGCGGTGTCGGTGCTCATATGTTGGGAGTTAACCTTGGTGAGGGTACCCTGACATCTATAATCGTCCCAATTGCATAAAATGTCGCGAAGCGGTGCAACACCAGCTGCGAGATTGGATAGAAGTGGCCCTTATCGTTCAGAAATACGGCGGATCATCCGTCGCGGATTCAGATTCCATCAAACGCGTTGCGAAACGCATCATTGCGACCAAGAAGGCTGGTAATGATGTTGCTGTAGTGGTTTCTGCAATGGGTGATACCACTGATGACCTTATCGATCAGGCGCTGGATATGGATTCCAACCCTCCTGCTCGTGAGATGGATATGTTGATGACTGCAGGTGAACGTATCTCAATGAGCCTGCTAGCCATGTCAATCCATGCGCAAGGTGATAAAGCTCATTCATTTACTGGCTCACAGGCAGGCTTTATGACTGATGCACGATATGGAGCAGCGCATATCCGCGCTGTGCATCCTCATCGTGTAGCTGAAGCGCTCAGCAATGGTGAGGTCGGCATAGTTGCAGGATTCCAAGGCGTGAACCCAGATGGTGATGCCACCACTCTCGGGCGGGGCGGCTCTGATACTTCTGCCGTGGCGTTGGCAGTGGCTCTGCATGCTGATGTGTGCGAAATATATACAGATGTGGATGGTGTGTTTACTGCCGATCCTCGAATTGTTCCCACAGCTCGCAGAATTCCAGTTATTTCTTACGAAGAGATGATGGAAATGGCAGCTTCAGGGTCAAAGATTCTAGCGTTGCGATGCGTAGAGTATGCTCAGCGTTTTCACATGCCAATCCATGTGCGCAGCTCGTTTTCCCATCGCTCTGGAACATTGATTGTGCCGCAGGGTATGAACCCACAAATCGTGCCAAACTATTCGTGATAGTACGGGTAGATGCAACATGTCACACCGAAGATTAGAACAGAACAACACAGCAAACATGAGGCGGATTCATGAATAATAACGATGAGAACAAATCAATGGGCGAGCTGTTCCCAGACCTCAATGGCCCCGAGTCTCCGGTTATTTCTGGTGTGGCACACGATCGTAGTGAGGCTCAGGTAACACTTCGTGCAGTACCGGACCTTCCCGGAGTTGCAGCTCAGCTCTTCACCATCCTCGCAGAGGGTGGTATCAACATCGATATGATTGTTCAGGCTGGTGCTGCCACTGGCACTGCTGATATATCCTTCACCATGCCTCAGGCTCAAACCGATGCAGTTGAGACTTTGATGGAATCGCAGGCGAGACTGTTGGGGTATGACAGTCTTGAAGTTAATACCCAAGTTGGCAAAGTTACTTTAGTGGGTGTTGGCATGAAAACTCACTCTGGGATCACAGCGACCTTCTTTAAAGCACTCAGCGCAAAGAATATTAATGTGTTGATGATTTCCACGTCAGAAATTCGTATCTCAGCGATGGTGCCATTGGAAGATTTGGATGACGCAGTGCGAGCAATTCACACAGCGTTTAATCTTGATGCTGAACAAATAGAAGCTGTTGTTTACGGAGGGACGGGACGCTGAAATGGCAAGGATTAATGATCGCGGTGTGAATGTTGCGGTACTAGGTGCCACTGGCCAAGTTGGTATGGTGATGCGCAGCATTCTAGCTGAGCGTGCATTTCCAGTGAAAGAATTGCGTTTTATGGCTTCATCCCACTCCGCGGGACAGAATCTGCGATGGGAAGGTCACGACATCACGGTTGAGGATGTCGAGCAAGCTGATTTGCGAGATATTGATATCGCTATTTTCTCCGCAGGCGGCGGTACCTCAAAGTTGTGGGCTCCTCGTTTCGCTGCTGAAGGCAGCTACGTGGTAGACAATTCCTCTCAATGGCGTATGCATGATGACGTACCGCTGGTAGTTGCGGAAGTGAATCCGGATGATTTGAATGACGTTCCCGGACGTATCATTGCTAACCCTAATTGCACAACCATGGCATGTATGCCTGTGCTGAAACCTTTAGCTGATGCCTTTGGTCTCACCAGACTCATCGTTTCGTCATATCAGGCAGTTTCAGGTGCTGGGCGTGCCGGTGTGCTGCAGCTGAAGAATGAGGCGCAGGCCGCGCTTGATCAAGGCGCAGACAAGTTGGTATTCGATGGTTCTTCCATCGATTTTCCAGAACCAACTAAAGTTGCTCGGACCATCGCTTTTGATGCCGTGCCATTTATCGGCGCGATTGTAGATGATGGGAGTGAGGAAACTGACGAAGAGCAGAAGTTACGTAATGAAAGTCGCAAGATTCTTCATCTGCCTCATCTTGCTGCTTCCTGCACATGTGTGCGTGTAGGGGTATTTACAGCGCACGGTATGAGCATGAATGCTGAATTTGCTTCAGCAGTAACTCCCGATCAAGCGCGTGAGCTGCTGGCCAATGCACCTGGCGTTGAACTCAGTGATATTCCTACCCCTTTGCAGGCCGCAGGCAAAGATAATAGTTTTGTCGGGCGTATTCGTCAGGATCAGGCTGTTGACGACAATAAAGGTTTAGCGCTCTTTGTTGCCAATGACAATCTGCGCAAAGGAGCAGCACTCAACGCCATTGAAATCGCTGAAGTATTGGTGCGCAAGCATTTTGCCGATCAACTCTAAATATCATTTTTCAGAATTGAGCAGTTTTCTAAGTTGACAGGGACATAAATCGTACACATGGTGCGATTTATGTCCCTGCTGTGTATGCCCTAGAGAATGCTAGCTCTGTACTAACATCATCCGTGCGGGAAACTATAGATGAAGTTTGCATCACGATGGTGAGATACTGGGGATATGTCGAAAGCGTCGCAGGAAGCACAACGTCAATTGGATCGTATTGTGGCGCTAGGGTACCCAGATGTGGCGGATATTGGTGCTGCATCGTTTCGTGCCCTAGCTCAACCTCTAATTCAAGCCTTGGAACGCCATGATTTAGGGGAGTCGATTTTGTTGGTGCCGACTCGAGAATTGGTGTCGCCTGAATCGTTGATTTCGCGTACCAGCATTAACCGCATGGCAGGTTTCACCACCATGCCACCGCGAGACATCATCAGCTTTCTGCCTCAAGACGGTTTTGAACCGCCAGAGGGCCCTTTCTATTTAGTCATAGAACCACACACTGGCACGGCCTACGTCAACCGCGAGCCAGATGTGGCGCGTAAGCTCATAGACTCCGACAACCGTTTGCCTCTGACTCTTGAGGAGGGTCTGGCAATTGCAACACAACACCCTGAGTGGTTACGTGAGAAAAATGGTTTTAATCTGCTTGGTTCTCGTAGTGCAGATGGACGTGTGCCGAGTATCTGGATGAGTCAGAACGCTCCTCGCCTGGGATCGGTGTGGCCAAATTCCAAACATACTTGGCTGGGGAACGCCTATTGTCAGGCACGCCGCGGAATCAGTCTCTTCCACTGACAACGTAGACACTTCTACTCATTACACCAAGCAGTTGCAGCGCCGTCGAGCGTTGTAATTGCTCAAATTCCTTAATGAAATGTGAACGTCCGCGCCTGCTGAATTTGTCTAGATTGTAGGATGGTCATTTGTGGCGTGACAGAGTGTCACGTTTGTGGTGTGAATTCATCTCAGAAAGCAAAGGAGGAAGTATGGATCGGAATCAATCATCCGTGTTTGATTTAGCCGCAGTTGCGGCGGGCTCCAACGGAGGGAATAATGACCGACTGCTGCCCCCAGCGCGATTCGTGGGCGCCCCTCAACGGCCTAGCAACATGCCATATGCCAAGTATCTTGCTTACAACAAGCAAGTGCCTTTCGACTATCCTGATCGGACTTGGCCTGGAAAGATTTTGAAAAGAGCTCCTCGCTGGTGCTCTGTGGATCTTCGCGATGGCAATCAAGCTCTGGTCGATCCGATGGATCCTGAACGTAAATTGCGGTTCTGGAATCTTCTGATGAGCATGGGGTTCAAAGAAGTTGAGGTTGGATTTCCCTCGGCATCGTCAACTGATTATGACTTTATTCGTCTGTTGATTGAGCGTGAGCTGATTCCTGACGATGTGACCATTGTGGTGCTTACACAAGCTCGTGAGCATCTGATTCGCAAAACATACGAAGCTTTGCGCGGGGTAAAACGCGCTGTCGTACATTTTTATAATTCAGTATCTGTGCTCCAACGTGAGGTGGTGTTTCGTAAGGACAAAGCTTCTATCAAGAAGCTAGCCACCGATGCAGCTACACTCTGCAAATCTTTGGAGGCTGATGCTGAGGGAACTGAGCTCTTCTACGAATATTCTCCTGAATCATTCTCGGGTGCTGAGCCTGAATATTCTTTGGAAGTTTGTAATGCTGTAATCGATGTCATCAAACCTACCCCTGAACATCCAATCATCATCAATCTGCCGAATACCGTGGAAATGACTACGCCTAACGTATTTGCAGACGAAATCGAGTTCATGTCCAACAACCTTAATGAACGCGATTCTGTGGTGCTTTCCTTGCATCCACACAATGACGAAGGTATGGCAGTAGCTGCTACTGAGCTGGGTGTGCTCGCTGGGGCTGACCGTGTTGAAGGGTGTCTGCTAGGTAATGGTGAGAGGACCGGCAATGTTGATGTGTGTACGGTTGCTTTGAACCTCTTGGTGCAAGGTGTAGATCCACAGCTTGACCTATCTGATATGCCAGAAATCCGCAGAACGGTTGAGTACTGTAATCAGATTAAGATTTCAGAGCGTCATCCTTATGTCGGCAGCTTTGTGTTCACTGCTTTCTCTGGTTCGCATCAAGATGCAATCAAAAAAGGTCTTGAAGCAAGGCAGCAAGCTGCTCTACGAGATAATGCAGATATCGATAACTATCTGTGGCTTGTTCCATATTTGCCTATCGACCCTAAGGATGTTGGCGGTAGTTATGAAGCCATCATTCGTGTCAACTCGCAGTCTGGCAAGGGCGGCATGGCGTACCTGTTGAAGACCAATCACCATGTTGACCTTCCCAAGCGTCTACAAGTTGAATTCGATCGCATCGTCCAGCATTTTGCCGATGAAACGAAGCGTGAGGTACGTGACGAAGATATCTGGAGACTCTTCAAGGATGAGTATCTTCCTGTTGAAGAATCAGGAAGTACAGCTGTGGCGGGTGCAGTCGCTGACAGTGAGGATTCAAGTCTGAGCCAGTGGGGTCGTCTCAAGCTGCTGAAAGTCAGCGTGAGCTCGGGTGAGGATGGTTCCGATACTGAGCTGAAGGCGAGCGTTCTGGATCGCGGTCTGAGTGGAGTTGATGAGCCGGTGGAGCGTCAGATAGAGGGTAAAGGCAATGGTCCCCTTGACGCCTTCCTCAATGCTCTGAGTGCTCTTGACTTGACTATCTCAGTCGAAGATTATGTGGAGCATGCTATGACCTCTGGTTCAGATGCGCTCGCAGCTTCCTACGTGGAGTGCAAAGTAGGAGAACCCGCTCAAGAGCGTGTGATTTGGGGTGTGGGCATCGATTCCTCAGTGATTACTAGCACGTTGAAGGCGATTATCTCCGCGGTCAATCGTTTCGAGCGCTAAGGACTAGTACTCAAATACAAGGAAAGTGTGCATATCGGCACGTGAGCGAACGCACAATCTGCGCGTCGCGTGCTGATATGCACACTTTCGTATATGCAGCGGTACTCCTTGACCAGCGCTCGAAACAGGCAGTGTGTAGTAACGGTAAGAAATTATTTGGTGCCCCAATTCTGTAAAAGAATTGGGGCACCAAATAATGAAACCGTGAGATGATTATTATCCTCCGTTACCGGCTCCTGTGTCTTGTCCCTGGTTATTTGAGTTGTTATTGCCAGAATCGTTATTTGAATTACCATTTGTTGTGCCGTCATTATTTGTGCCGCCGCTGCTTTGCGTGCTCGTTGTGGACGAGGATGATGCAGAGCTGGAAGTTGACGACGTCGATGGTGACGGTGAAGCAGAGCTGGTAGCGCTTGACGAGCTACTGCTGCTAGCTGACGGCTGACGGCTGCTTTGAGATCCACTCGAGGAGGAGGATGAACTCGCCCTTCCATATCCCCACGTGCCGTCAGGGCCCCCAACTTTGCCGTTGTCAGTGGCAGTTGGGAATTCCTCGTCAGCAACCCCAGATAGGGCCTGAGACATGTATTGAGCAAAGAGGTGGGCTGGGTACCCCGATCCGTGAGGATAACCGCTAAATGTGGGTACCTTTTGCGCGCTGCCGTCTGACCCTGGATACCAGATGCCAAAAGTGGTAAGCACTGAAGGTGTAAAACCAACAAAGCTAGCAGCTGTGTCATCATTAGCGGTTCCAGACTTGCCAGCCAGAGTATTACTAATAGAATTTGCAGCTTTTCCGGTGCCGTAACGGATGGTGCCGGTGAGTGCTTTTTGTAATAACGCCACGTCGTTGGTATCAAAAACTTGTTCGGTTTTCGTCGATGCTTTATACAACTCTTTGTTGGCAGAGCTATTAACCGTATTAACAATGTGCAAGGTGGGTTTGTTACCGTCATTGGCGATTGTTGCGTATCCTCTGGTGAGGTCTAGTGCACTCAATGCGTCAACACCGAGTGCATTAAAGGTTGTGGTGTCATCAATTTTTCCAGTGATGCCGGCACTGTGCGCAATCTCAGCGGTTTTCTTTGCTGTGACATGTTGATTGAGATCCATGAACACAGTGTTGACTGAGTGAGCAACTGCTGAATAGAGATTTACTGTTCCATAACTCACATAGCCCGAGTTGGCTACGGATTTTCCGACGCTAGAGAAGGTGCGCGGAGAATTGCCATTAAAAGTGGTGCTCAAACTTACATCATCCTGAATGGCGCCCAGCAACGTGAAAGCTTTCATAGTGGAACCTACTTGGAAGGTTGCTTGTGAAACATTGTTGAGCTGATGTTTGAGATAATCGTCACCCGCATACAGCGAGATAATTGACCCATCTTTAGGATTGATACTGATGCCACCAACTTGCACACCGTCAGGCAAAGATTTATCGTCGGCAGTTGGGCTGGCCACCTGATACATCAAGTCCTGTTTTGATTTGTCAATGGTGGTAACAATCGAGTAGCCGCCTGTTTCCAATTCTTCCTCAGTAAATGCCTTATTTGATACGAGCTCACTTTTCACCATGTTGAGCAGGTAACCCTTGGGGCCGGAATATACATTTTCCTGCGTGTACTTGATAGTACTTGGCATGGTGGCAGCTGCGCGATCTTTGGCGCTGATGTACTGATCTTCCTCCATGATATTGAGCACGCGTTTAAATCTAATTTCGGCTTCTTTAGCATTCACAGCAGGGTCCCACGTGCTTGGAGCTGGAATTATTCCGGCAAGCATTGCTGCTTCTGGCATAGTGAGGTCTTTGGCGCTTTTACCAAAGTAATTTTGTGCTGCCGCTTGTATGCCATAAGCGCCACGACCGAGATAAATCGTATTCATGTAGTTGCACAGAATGGCGTCTTTATCTTGTGTCTGAGTAATCTTGAGCGCGAGTAGTGCTTCTCTCAATTTACCGGTATAGCTGGTGGTTTCACCTAAATAATAACGTTCTGCATACTGCTGGGTTATGGTCGAACCGCCTTGGCGAGTTCCCTGTGTGACATTGTTAAATAAAGCTCTACCAATGCCTTTGAGATCTAAGCCATTGTCTTGGTAGAAGCTGCGATTTTCTGAAGCCACAATGGCATTTCCTACGTATTTTGGCAGTGTTGAGCAGTCGATAATTTCACGATTCTGCTCTGCATATGAGCCAATTGGTGTTTTACCATCCGCATAATACACAGTCGTTTTTTGTGCCAGAGCCATGGCCCCAGGTTCGGGTACGTCGGTAGTGATGTAGAGGTAGGCAAATGCGGCTACACCTGACACCAATAAGAACGCGAAAATACCAAGTATCCACTTGAGTATTCTGTGGGGTTTCTTGGCTTTGCTGTGTTTGGACGAACGACGGGGCGCAGAGTTGCGCGAGGCCTTATTCTTATTCGAATTACTTGCCTGTGGACTCTGCGTTTTAGAGCGTCCCGCCTTCGAGCTGACACTTCGGGTCTGAGATGACATGCCCACCACGCTAACCTGCGCTCTTGAGAAGTGGGCTTTGAGTGGCGAAATATCCATGATTCTTGTACGTTTTGTTCGTTCTTTGCGAACGAATGCTCTATCATAAAAGTGCTTGAAATGAGATTAACTCAAGCCAACAACTCTCCCTGACTGCATGTTACAGGCTTGGATATGTATGATTAAGGGTTGAAGTACCACATCTTCAGGTAAGAGGAGTTTTTTATGAGTATCCGCGTTGCTATTGCTGGCGTAGGCAATTGTGCCTCGTCGTTGGTGCAGGGAGTCGAATATTACAAGGATGCCGAAGACGGCGCAAAAATCCCGGGCATCATGCACGCCAACTTCGGTGGATATCGGGTCCGCGACATCGAATTTGTCACCGCTTTTGATGTTGACACCCTCAAAGTTGGAAAAGATCTGAGCGAAGCTATCGGCGCTTCTCAGAACAATACCTACAAGTTTGCTGAAGTCCCGAATCTCGGCGTTGAGGTTCTGCGAGGACCGACTAATGATGGTCTGGGGGAGTATTACCGCCAGATGATTACTGAGTCTGAGGCCGAGCCAGTTGACGTGGTGAAAGTCCTGAAGGACAAGAAAGTCGACATTCTCGTCAGCTACCTGCCTGTTGGTTCAGAAGAGGCTGATAAGGCTTACGCTACAGCAGCCATGGAAGCCGGATGCGGGTTTGTGAATTGCCTCCCGGTGTTTATCGCTTCCGACCCAGAGTGGGCACAGAAATTCCGCGATGCTGGTGTCCCGATTGTTGGAGACGATATTAAGTCCCAAGTCGGTGCCACTATCACTCACCGCGTGATGGCTCGTTTGTTCGAGGATCGTGGTGTGCGTCTCGATCGCACCTACCAGTTGAATGTTGGCGGCAACATGGACTTCATGAATATGCTGCAGCGTTCACGTCTTGAATCCAAGAAGATTTCCAAGACTCGTGCAGTGACCTCAGTCGTCCCACACGAGCTGGAAGAGCGCAACGTCCATATTGGACCTTCAGATTATGTAGCTTGGCTTGACGATCGCAAGTTTGCTTTTGTCCGTTTGGAAGGAACCACTTTCGGCGATGTTCCTCTGAACTTGGAATACAAGCTTGAGGTGTGGGATTCGCCGAACTCGGCAGGTATCGTCATCGATGCAGTGCGTGCAGCGAAGATTGCCATGGATCGTCATCTCGGCGGTCCAATTCTGGCTCCGAGCTCATACTTTATGAAGTCTCCAGCTGTGCAGCACGAGGATAATGAAGCACGTCGCTTGGTGGAGGAATTCATTGAGGGCCGCGTAGAGTCCACTGAAGATCAGCTTGATGCCGATGTCGAAGCAGCGAAGGCTGCCGGCAAAGATGTATGGCGCGCATAGCGCATAGCTGCCATTAACTGCATTTGGCCCTTGAACCCGCTGAGATATTGGGTTTAAGGGCCAATGTATTGCTTGTGATCCCTACACAAACGAGAGAGCACTTCTGCCAGGCTGCGATGTACTCTGTAGCAGCCTTACTCCCATAAGAAAGATGCTGTGAGGGCAGCCGAACAATCTGCGCAGCGGTCTTGTTGGTGTAGGGATTTTTTCAGATAAGCGGCAAAATCTGTTTCTCAAAGCACGTCAAAGCGCTATTAATAACCTGATGCATGTCGTAATACGCATAGGTGCCAAGTCTGCCCCCAAAAACAACTTTGGACTCTGCGGCAGCTTGCTGCTTGTAAGCGTTGTATAGATTACGGTCCTCGGCGGTATTAACGGGGTAGTAAGGTTCATCTCCACGTTGTGCAAATCGCGAATATTCTTCCCACACTACTGTTTTGTTGGCATTCTGTTGTTCGCGGCGTTCGGGGTTGAAATTTTTAAATTCGATAGCTCGTGTGAATGGCACATCTGCATCAGGATAATTCATGACTGGGCAGCCGAAATGATCGCCTTCGTCGTACCGGCGTTCAGTAAACTCGACGGTACGCCATTTCAGTTCGCCTAATGAGTAGTCGAAATAGCGGTCGACAGGGCCGGTGTACACCACAGGAACCTTTCCAACCAGCGCGTCCTTATTGAGTGCTTGGCTGTTGTCAAAGAAGTCGGTGTTGAGATGCACATGGATGCGCTCGTCGTCAATCATGCGCTTGAACCATGCGGTGTACCCGTCTGTGGGAAGCCCTTCCCAAGTGTCTTTGAAATAGCGATTGTTGTAGTTGAATCGGACCGGTAAACGTTTGATAATCGATGCCGGTAGATGGCTCGGGTCGGTCTGCCATTGCTTGGCAGTGTAGTTTTTGATGAAGGCCTCATACAAAGGACGGCCAATCAGGCTGATTCCTTGGTCGTTGAGGTTTTCTGGATCGGTACCTGCCAACTCACCTGCTTGCTCATCCAGCAAAGCTTTGGCCTCAGCAGGCGTGTAATGAGCGTGAAAGAACTGGTTGATTGTACCGAGGTTGATAGGCAAGGGGAACACTTCACCCTCGTGAGTCGCATAAACCCTGTGCACATAGTTGGTGAAACTGGTGAAGCGATTGACATAATCCCAAACACGCTGATTGGAAGTATGAAAGAGATGTGCGCCGTATTGGTGAATTTCTGCGCCAGTTTCTTCATCGAAATAGCTGTAGGCGTTGCCGCCAATATGGTCGCGAATATCAATTATTTCCACTGTGGCGCCAGTGTGTTCCACTGCTTGTTGCGCGATAGTGAGTCCAAATAATCCTGCGCCTACAATGACTAAATCAGCGTTCATGTATACCCTTTGCTCATATCGACTGTGCCGGTATTACTTCATCTGTCCATCGTTCGCATCCACGCGAAGTACTTTCATAGTACATTCCACGAACTACCGTGTCGGTCGGCGCTACGGTATGTGAATGCTGTGAATGTAGATTTGCGATAGTCAGGTCTTCGGGTAATATGGTCGTTGCTCCTACGTGGCGTTATGTCACCCAATCCCCCCAGGGCAGGAATGCAGCAAGGGTAAGTGGCCTCTGACGGGTGCGTAGGAGTTTTCTATTTTCTAGTGATGCTGTTCTTAGCTGCTGGTACCGGTCGTGCTCTGGTGTGATGTACAGCAACGCTTAGGAGTCTGGTATGCAGCGCTGAATCCTGTGAACGATGTGCAGGATTTGGTAGTCGTGTAACAAGTTGGGGGTCGAGAGCCTTACAGTCATAACTATGAGCAACTTTTCACAAATACCAGTATCAGGGCAGCAGAAGGATGAAACTGCGGAATCCGTAGAGGATCTGGGTTCGCAGCTGGCTCGGACAGATCCATTGACAATTCGTCCGCGGCAATCGTCGAGAATTCTTTGCGCTGTGATTGGTGTGCTGTTGTTATGCTGTGCGGTACTAGTCTGGTGGCTCGGCGTTCGTACGGTTACCGGCCAGGAATACGACGATTTAGTCTGGACTCATTTCCACAGTGCAGTTCCTGCATGGTTGGCTCCAGCGATGAGCTTGTTCACTTCAACGTATGCCGTACCTGTTGTGGTCGGTGTACTCGCGATTATTGCTCTTGTGGTGGCGGTGGTGCGCAAAAGGTGGTGGCTTATTGGGCAGATGGTGGTTGTGGTTGCCTTATGCGCAGTGCTGCCCGGTGTACTGAAGTCAACATTGCCGAGACCTGTTCTCATCAACTCGCTTGCTAGCCAGAGTAATTCGGCGCCTTCAGGCCACACGATGATTGCCTGTGCTGCTGGTGTCGTACTGCTGTGTTCAGTACCGCGTGTCTGGCGTGCAGCTGCAGCGATACTTGCGGCAGCGTTGTCATTTCTCGTGGCGCTTTCCGTGGTAGACGGGCAGTGGCATCGGCCAACTGACACCATTATGGCACTGCTGATTGCATTAGGAGTGGCCTTTATTATGTTGGCATTCACGCGAAAATCCGGTATGGATGCTGCGGGGACGCGGGCTTCATCCGCCAGTGTGCAAATAGTTTCAAGCGTGATGATTACGGCTGGTGTAGTGGCTCTCATTTATGGTGCATATGTGGCATGGCAGATACAACCTGGTCTGCAGTTCAGCGCACAATGGGCACGTTCTGGTGCTCACATTTCTTTCATGGTGGTGCAACTTGGCCTTACGTCCTTCACGTTCGGTTTGTTGTTGGCAATGCGTCACCTGACCGCGTCGCCGCTGAGCAAAATCGGTCTTGTTGGAGCACCTCCAGCACCTCCGAAGACAGCAGCCTAAGATTGGTAATCCAGCGTTCGGAACACCGATGTGTACTGTCTTACACGTCGCGTGGGTATGATTACCTGCGATAAGACGACAGATGATAAGGAGATGTCGATGGCAACCGGCTCAAAGCTCGTCATTGTGGAATCCCCCACTAAAGCGAAGAAAATAGGCGGATACCTCGGCGACGGCTATACCGTTATGGCATCCGTCGGACATATCCGTGATTTAGCGCAGCCCTCACAGGTACCAGCTGCGAAAAAAGCGCAGTTCGGTAAATTCGGGGTTGATGTGCAGGACGGCTTCACCCCCTACTACATAGTTGATGGTGATAAGAAAAAAACAGTCGCTGAGCTAAAAAGTGCACTCAAATCAGCTGATGAACTCTTCCTAGCAACTGATGAGGATCGCGAGGGCGAGGCGATAGCTTGGCATTTGGTGCAGACCTTAAAGCCAAAAGTACCTGTTCGGCGCATGGTATTCCATGAAATAACACCTGAAGCGATTCGTGCTTCGTTGAATCAGACCCGCGATGTAGACGGCAATATGGTTGACGCTCAAGAAACGCGTCGCGTGCTAGATCGCCTGTATGGTTATGAACTTTCTCCTGTGCTGTGGCGCAAAGTTGGTCCAGGTCTGAGTGCTGGCCGCGTCCAATCGGTTGCAACTCGACTGATTGTCGAGCGAGAACGCGAGCGTATGGCTTTTGTTCGCACCTCCTATTGGGATGTAGTAGCTTCTCTGAACACCAATAACAAAGATGGTGAAGAGGCAGGTTCTCAAGGATTTGATGCCCGACTTGTGCAGATTGATGGTAAACGTTTAGCAGTTTCGAAGGATTTCGACGAAGCTGGTAAACCCACCTCAGCTGCCATTAGCGATGCCGCGGTGCGCCTTGGTCAGGACGAAGCTGAAGCGTTGGTTAATCAGCTCAAAGACAAAGATTTCATGGTGCAGGGGATGGATACTAAACCCTACCGACGCCGCCCGCAGCCACCATTCACCACTTCAACGTTGCAACAGACTGCAGGTAATAGGCTAGCGATGAGTTCTCGTTCAACCATGCGCGCTGCGCAAGGGCTATATGAGAATGGCTATATCACCTATATGCGTACTGATTCGGTTACCTTGTCTCAAGAAGCTATAGCTGCAGCTCGTGAAAGCGTACAAGAACGTTTCGGCAAGAATTATCTTTCTGATAAACCGAAGCAATACACCACCAAGACAGCAGGAGCACAAGAAGCACACGAGTGCATTCGTCCTGCGGGATCGCACTTCAGATCCCCCGATGAACTCGCGGGACTTCCCCCAGATCAGTTGAAGTTGTACACGCTGATTTGGCGTAGAACCTTGGCTTCTCAAATGGCTGATGCCACTGGTTCCACGGCCACGGTCAAAATCGCGGCAGAGAGTGAAAGCCATGGTACTGCAATATTTCAAGCTTCTGGCACAGTTATCGAGTTTCCTGGTTTCTTGAAAGCATTGGGCGAAGGTCGCCATGCGGTTCAGACTGAGAAGAAGAACAAGAAGGATGCTGATTCTCAATCTGCAGATGACAGCAATACGTCGTTGCCAGTCATGGTTAAGGGCGATCTGCTCCACGCCACCGACTTGCAAGCAGATGGTCACGAGACCCAACCACCGGCCCGATACACCGAGGCCACGCTGGTAAAAACTTTGGAAGCTAGGGAAATTGGCCGACCTTCCACATACGCAAGCATTATTTCGACAATTATTGACCGTGGATATGTTTATGAACGAGGGCGCGCACTGATTCCTTCGTGGCTGGCGTTCTCTGTCATTAAACTTCTAGAAAGTAAATTCCCGAAATACGTTGATTATCAGTTCACTGCCCAGATGGAAAATGGTCTGGATATGATCGCCCACGGCAAGGAGAGCGGGCAGGACTGGCTTACCCGTTTCTATTTCGGTGGTGGAGAAGAGTCGGCACACAGCACTGACGAGGCCCGTGAGGGGCTACAGCAACAGGTCGCACAGCTCGGGGAAATTGATGCCAGAGCGATTAATACTATCGAAATTGGTGGTGGTCTTCAGGTCAGGGTTGGCCGCTATGGCCCATACCTCGAGGATACTGTTGAACTTGATGATGACGGCAACCCGAAACGTGCATCGATTCCCGATACCATTGCACCAGACGAGTTGACAGTTGCAGCCGGTCATGAGTTGATAGCCAATAATGCCGGAGGTCCTCGTGAATTGGGCAAAGATCCCAAAACCGGTGGAAGCGTTGAGGTGCGCAAAGGGCGCTTTGGCCCATATGTCGCGCTCGTTCAAGCTCAAGATCCAGCCAAGGAATCCGAACAGAGCACTGCTGCGGATAAACCAAAGAAGCGTGCCAAGAAAAGTACGCCTGACAAGCCCAAAATGGCTTCATTATTCAAAACCATGGATCCAGAAACCTTGACTCTCGAAGATGCCCTTCGTCTCTTGGAACTTCCGCGAACCGTCGGAACTCTTGATGAGCAAGATGCTGAAAGTGGTAAAACAACGCCATCAGTGGTGACTGCTAACAACGGACGATACGGTCCTTATCTGACTAAAACTGCTGAGGGTGGAGGCACAGATACCCGTTCCCTCGCCAGTGAGGATGAGATTTTCACCGTCGATATCGACAAGGCTAAGGAACTCTTTGCTCAGCCTAAGTACGGTCGTAGAGCACGAGGTGCCGCGAAGCCGCCGTTGCGTGAATTGGGCCCAGATCCTGAGAATGGCAAGAATGTTACCATCAAAGATGGATTCTATGGCGCGTACATCACCGATGGAGAAACTAACCGTACTCTGCCGAAACAATATTCTCCCGAGTCCATAGAAGTTGCAGAAGCGTTCCGCTTATTAGCAGAGAAACGTGCTGCAGGACCAGTGAAGAGGAAAGGGCGCAGTACTCGTAAGAAGAGTTCTACGACAGCATCAAGTAGGAAAACAAGTAAAACTGCGAGAGCGACTAAAACTTCAAGCAAGTCAACAAGCAGAACTACTGCAAAGACCTCTACCAAAGCCAAATCATCAGCAAAGTCTAAGGCGAGATCAGCCTCTGCAAAGGGTGATACAGCGACTGTTAGTAAGCGTGGGTGAGAGGCTATGGCGGGTTTGTTTATATCCTTTGAAGGTGTTGACGGCGTAGGTAAGACCACACAGGTGAACCGTCTACGAGCGTATGCCTTGTCGCAAGGCCAACACCCTTTGCTGACAAGGGAGCCTGGTGGAACTCCTGTAGGTCTGGCGATTCGCGAATTGGTATTGCATGGCATTGCTGCATTCCCATCATTTGCCGTTGCTGGAGGCTCGGATGTCGTTGACGAGAGCGAGGACCTCAGCCCGCGGACGGAGGCTTTGCTCTATGCTGCTGACCGTGCGCAGCATGTTTCTCAGATGATTCGACCCGCGTTAGATCGTGACGAGTTAGTGATTAGTGACCGCTATGTTGACTCCTCTTTGGCATATCAAGCTGGTGGTCGCGAATTAACGATTGATGATGTGAGAGCTTTAAGTGCTTGGGCGACCGGTGGTTTAATGCCCAGAAGGACGTATCTCTTAGATATGGACCCTGCACTCTCCCATGCTCGTTTGCAACATCAGCTTGATAGGCTCGAAGTGGAGGGCGATGCTTTTCAGCAACGTACTCGCCAAGAGTTTTTGAAACTGGCTGAGGCTGAGCCTGAACGTTTTCTAGTATTGGATGCAAATCAGACAGTTGATGATGTGTGGCAGACCATTCAACACGATTTCGATAAGTTGTTACAGGAACTCCGCTCTTGCGAACATGCAGAGGAAGGGCTCTGATGAGCGTCTGGGATGCCATCGTTGGTCAACAACCTGTGGTGGATTTACTGTCACGGATTTCTCAGGCCTCTCAGTTTTCGTCAGCACAGGATGCCCGTCAACATGCTCTTGCACAGTCGTGGTTGATTTGCGGACCTCCTGGATCAGGAAGGTCTAATGTTGCCCGAGCATTCGCTGCAGCAATGGAGAGCCCAGATCACGGCTTAGAGTCGCAACCGACTAAGGTAACTCAGCAAGTTCTAGCAGGAACGCATCCGGATGTGACCATACTCGCCACCGATAAAGTGACTATTGGTATCGATCAAGTACGTGACCTGATTGCTACATCCGAACAGATGCCCAGCACTGCTCCGTGGAGAATCATCATTATCGAAGATGTTGATCGAATGATGGAACGCACCACTAATGTGTTGCTTAAGGAGATTGAGGAACCAGCTGAGCACACCATATGGTTATTGTGCGCACCGAGCCCACAAGACGTGCTGCCTACGATTCGTTCTCGTACCAGAATCGTGAATCTCGCAGTTCCCCCTACTGCCGCAGTTGCGGAATTTCTTAAACAACATACAGATGCAGATCCACATGTTTCAGCACGAGCGGCACGTCTGGCCGAAGGGCATATCGGTATCGCTCGTTTGTACGCCACAAATGAGCGGGTAATGGCCGACCGCGATTCGCTAGTGGTTGGGGTGCTCAATATGTCGAGAACCTCAGACGCAGTGATGCTAGCCGAGGGGCTTATTGCAAGTGCGCGAGAACAAGCGCAAGACGATATCACAGCACAGATTGAGGCAGAGCAACATTCATTTCGCAACATAAACGGTTTGGATCACAACGAGCGTATGCCGTCAAATTTACGTTCCGCATACCACGCAATTAGCGCCAAAGACGATGTGCGGCGAAGAGTGACACGTCGCTCGCGCGATGTGCTGGATCGAGCGTTGAACTCTATCGCCAGTGTGTATCGAGATGTTTGTGTGTTGCAGAATAATGCCGAAGATGCTGTAGGCATTATCAATTTGGAGAACCGCACAGCAATTACTGAGCTCTCGGTGCGACTCAATCGTGCACAGGCAATCGCTCGTTTGGAGCATATTGCCACCGCCCGCCGCCGTATGGCTGGCAATGTAGCACCGCAATTGGTCTTTGAAGCTCTCTTCTCGGCTCTAGTCGTCTAAAAACAGTGCGTTATGAGATAGCTGCATCATCAGGACAGCAACAGTGCGCTGTGTGCTCATACATGCTGATTTTGTGGTGCAGTTCTCTTCAATCCAGATAATGGCATACTGGAGATATGAGAATTTCCACTGATTTCACGCAGATACCAGATCAATATGGCAAGTATGCGGATGCATCAGGGCGTATAGATGGTGTGCCGGTAGTCTCGTTCCCCTTTAGGCTTGAGGATATTCCTCAAGACTGTACAGTGCTGCATTGGGAATTGGTGGATCCAGATTCGATTCCGGTGTGTGGCTTCCAATGGATTCATTGGGCTGTAGCCAACGCGTTGATATCTGAGATTGGACACAAATCAGCTACGGTGTCTATTCCTGCCGATTTTTCACGCACTCAGCGAACAATTGCCCCTTCAGCAATACAAGGACGTACTTCAGCTGCATCGCCTTTTGTTGGTAACAGCGACCCAGAGATCATTATGAATTACAACGGACCGCAACCGCCAGATCATGCGCACGATTATCTGTTGCGTGTATGGGCGGGTACTCACAAGCTTGAGGGATTACGTAGAGGTTTTTGGCTCAATGGTCTGCAGCGCGCTTTGCGCGAAGCAGACGCTTATCGTGTAAGTGCCACTGTGCTCTTGTCAAGTAGAGCGTAATACGCGGGGTCTGACACCACTTTTGGCATAGCTGAGCGCTACAGTATGCAGAGAAAGCGTGAGTCGTTGTCGAAAGGAAGCCACGCATGCCCTGCACCACAATTCTGGTAGGCAAAAATGTCAGCTATGACGGGTCTACGATTATCGCCCGCAATGAAGATTCAAGTGATGGAGAATTCACTGCAAAGCGTTTTGTGGTGGTGCGTCCTGAAGATCAGCCACGCAAATATACCAGCGTCATCAGTCACTTAAGCATTGATTTAGATCTTGAGTACGCGAAGCAAAAGCCTTTGCGCTACACCGCGATGTCTGATGCAGTTCAAAAACAAGGTGTCTGGGCTGAGGCTGGAGTTAATGCTGAAAATGTGGCTATGAGCGCCACAGAGACAATTACCAGTAATGAGCGTGTGCTCGGCGCTGACCCGCTGGTTGAATATGTGGCCGCTCGCGGTAGGGAAGGCGAAGCAGATTATCAAGCCGAAACCGCGGGAGGTATCGGTGAAGAAGATATGGTCACCCTAGTCCTGCCCTACATTCATTCTGCTAGAGACGGCGTGCTTAAGCTCGGTGCTTTGCTTGAACGCTATGGTACATACGAGATGAATGGCATAGCGTTCAGCGATGTCGATGAAATCTGGTGGCTGGAAACAGTAGGGGGCCATCACTGGATTGCCAAAAGAGTTCCAGACGAAGCATATGTGACTATGCCGAACCAGCTAGGTATTGATGAATTCGATATAGAGGACGCTTTCGGTGAGCAGGAGTCTCATCTATGCTCCGAAGATTTGCGCGAATTTATCGAAAGCAATCACCTTGATGTAGCTGTTGAGCACGAGTCACTCTTCAATCCTCGCGATGCTTTTGGGTCGCATTCAGATTCGGATCATGTGTATAACACGCCGCGGGCTTGGTATATGCAGCGATACTTGAATCCTTATGATGAAGTATGGGACGGCCCCGATGCTGTTCACACGCCGATGTCGGATGATATTCCTTGGGGACGCCAGCCTGAGCGCAAAATTACTATAGAAGATATTCGTTATGTATTGGCATCGCACTATCAAGGCACTCAATACGATCCCTACGGCAATCAGGGTGACGAGAAGACGCGCGGCATGTTTCGCCCAATTGGTATCAACCGCAACAGCCAGCTGGCGGTGATGCAAATTCGCCCTGATCGCCCAGAATCGTGCCGTTCTCTGCAATGGATTGCTTATGGTTCTAACGCCTTTAATACTTTGGTACCGTTCTTCGCCAATGTGGAGCACACTCCTGAATATCTTGAGGGCACAACTGACCGAGTGACAACAGAAAACTTCTACTGGGCCAATAGGATTATCGCGGCGCTGTGCGATCACTCATATGCCAGCACTGCAAATGCTGTAGAAAGCTACAGACAAAAAACCGGTGCCGAAGGTTACCGTATTGTCGCCGCTGCAGATGAGCAAGTTGCACGACTTGGATCCTCCGATACATCCACGGCTAATAGTGAAGTTCATGAGATTCTAGAAGCATCTAATACTGCGCTCACGCAGCGTCTGAAGAAAGAGACTGATGCTCTGCTCAGCGCTGTGTTATACACCGTGAGCATGGATATGCACAATAGCTTCCGCATGTCCGATAATTAACTCGCGTGGCAACTCAATTGCTCGAGTTGCCACATCACTGCACAGCTATCTAAGTCCAAGACTTTCAACAATCAGAGAGGACCTCATGAGCACCTACGAGAGCTACGTCACCCAATACGGACAGGTCAAGAAGATTGATGCCTTCGCGTATATGAAGTATCTGGATGAGCATCCCCAGGAGCCAAGAAAACACGGCAAAGTGGTGCTAGTAACTGCAGACACTCCTCTTAAAGCTTCACGGGGTGAGGGCAAGACCACAACAACTATCGCGCTGATTGACGCTCTTCGCGAGCGTGGTGTTGATGCGGCAGCTGTGCTGAGACAGCCAAGTATGGGCATTACCGCAGCAGGCTCAAAAGGTGGCGCATCCGGAGGTGGCAAGGCTTCATTAACGCATCCCGAATTGATTGATTGGGGTCTGTGCGGCGAGATGGCTGCAATTGCCGCTGCACAGAACTTGCTAGTGGCTTTCGCGGAAAAAGCTATTGATGATGGTCGTCTTGACACGATTTTGGTGCCTCGGGTGTCTGAAACTCCTTCACGTTCATTACGACAGATCT
Organism: Bifidobacterium sp.; assembly: GCF_022647885.1. Classification (NCBI taxonomy): domain Bacteria; kingdom Bacillati; phylum Actinomycetota; class Actinomycetes; order Bifidobacteriales; family Bifidobacteriaceae; genus Bifidobacterium; species Bifidobacterium sp. Next base: position 584,485 of record NZ_JALCLM010000001.1, read on the forward strand.
CAGTAGATCGTGGCAAAGGTGATATTCCAGAGCGAATGGTGCTCACGCCAACATGTGAGCTCATGCAAATCGTGGTGCTTTCACGCAGTATGGAGGAGATCGCGCAGCGAGTGTCTGCGATGGTTGCTGGCACTCTCGATGGTAAGCCTGTTGTATTCGGAGATTTCATTGATTTATGGCGCATCACCAACATCCTTGCTGATGCTGTTAAGCCTGCACTGACCGAAACGAAGCAAGGCTCGCCTGTGTATGTTCACTGCGGTCCGTTCGCGAATGTCTCTATCGGTATTCCGAGCTTGGTATCTGTGGAATTAGCGTGTGCGCGACATGACGTGGTGATTGTCGAAGCTGGTTATGGTACAGATGCAGGTGCACAAAAATGGCTTGACATCGCTGCTCGTGAATTCGGTGCTCAATGGCCTGCTGCTGCTGTGGTGGTGACTAGAGCAACAACATGGCGCGATGATCCTAAGCTTCGCTGGCGCTACCCATTCCATATCAACCGTCTTGAGGGACTGGGACTATCTGCCTTCCCTCTGATTAATCTTTGGGAGGGTGAGGATGATCAAGTCCCTCAGCTGCGTGAGCAAGCTGCCGATCTTGGCTTCCGCAAACCCATCGTTGGTAATCTCTTCCGTGATGGTGGAGATGCGCTTGCTGATCAACTGGATGACTTTATTGAGGCTATCCATACCAGCGGTGATACTGCGACAAAAGAATCGCTGGAAAGTCACCGAGGAATGGATACTCTAGCAGATGTGAAATGGATTATTCGTAGCGCCTACGGTGTGCCAGAGGAGCGAGTAATACTTCGTGATGGGTTTGAGCAGTCGTTGCAAACAGCGCATGAGCTGTGCACTTCGCTAGGGAAAACACTTGAAGATATGGCAGTTGTTGCAGTTAAATCACCTGCCACAATGACTGATGATGACAGTGCTGCGGAACAGGATCGTACGGTGACCTTGAAGAAGGTTGAAGTGCACGCTGGCGCTGATTTAGTACAGGTGAATCTGACTTCATCGTTGACTACTCCTATGCCAAAAATAGTGTGATTTTGACGAGAATTAGGGCAAAGCTAAGCCGAGGACACGGCACAAGTTGCGCATTTTGAAAAAATGAGTACTGTTGTTCCTCGGCTCAAGTGTGTGCCACTGCCCCTGTAGCTCAGTTGGCTAGAGCAGCTGACTCTTAATCAGCGTGTCCGGGGTTCGAGCCCCCGCGGGGGCACACAAAATAAGGATCCGTCCTAGGGCGGGTCCTTATGGCGTTCAAACAATTTTTCCAAATACTATGGGTGAACTGTATCTTCAGTGAGTAGTGCATCGATGCAGGATCCGATTCGTTTGAAAAAGTTACCGTGAGAAAACAATTTAAGGAACCCTCGTGGATTACCCACTGATAACCAGGCTCGCTGCAGAATGTATCGGAACAGCTCTACTTATGGTATTCGGCAATGGAGCCGTCGCCAATGTGGAACTCAAAGCAACGAAGGGTCATCATTCGGGATGGCTCACCATTGCTATGGGATATGGTTTCGGTGTGATGTTTCCCGTTATGATGTTCGGCGCAGTTTCGGGCGCACAGATCAATCCGGCAATGACGATTGCGCTCGCTGCTAATGGCTTATTCCCATGGAGTGAAGTTGCTCCGTATATAGTTGCTCAGATTATAGGTGCAGCAGTCGGTCAGCTCATCGTCTATGTAACGTATTACCCACACTATCGGGATACGGATTCAGCTGATGCGATTTTTGCCAGTTTTTCCACCACTGATGCTGCTGGTTCCCGTTCCAATTACTTTCTCAATGAGTTCTTTGGCACATTGATTTTGGTACTCGGTGCATTGTGCAGCCTGTCGTTACCATGGGGACAGAAGGATCCCGCTGTAGCTTCTTTGGTTGTTGGTTTCATCGTTTGGGGCTTGGTGACATCCTTGGGTGGTCCTACAGGACCTGGGCTTAACCCAGCTCGAGATTTAGTGCCACGTGTGCTGCACCAGATTCTGCCGATTTCTCATAAAGGCTCTTCTCGATGGAAAGAAGCGTGGATTCCTGTGGTGGCGCCAATTGCTGGCGCAATCATTGGCGCATGGCTATTCCACGCGATTTTTGCATGATGGTATGTCGCTATAGCATTCTCTGCAGCTTGGTGCATTATCGCAGCTGAGTATGCTACAAGTATGTTTTCAGGACGCGCATAAAGCTATTGCGGCTTAGTGCGCGTCCTGAATTGTATGTATTGAAATATTTGGCGGCTGAAGGTGCGTGAATGATGCGACCATTCCTCGAAGAATGCAGGCGTGTAACTCGTTCTTGTATTGCGGCTATCAGCAAAGTAGTCAAACGCTGCATTATCTCGTGCAAGGCAATGATCTATGCACTTCATCCAAAAGCCCGAGAGCGGGTCACACAGGATAAGTCAGTTGATAGCGCTACCCGAGTATCGCGTATTCGCAAGATTTATCGTGCACGCAAAACTTTTGTTGTCGTAGTTTCTGCACTGCTGTGTGTACTTATCCTCATTGTGGCTGTTTCGGCATTTACTGGCATATCCAATCGACATAGAGCTGCATCCACGCGTGCGCAGTCTGCTGTTTCAACAAGTGCTGCTTCACAGAGTTCGACTCCTACACAAACGGAAGAGTCTTCAGCAAGTGCGACGCAATCATCGTCAGGAAGTTCTAGTGTATTAACCCAACAACAGCGTGACAATATTGCAGCGCAAGCGTTGAAAACCGCACAGGCTAGCGGTAAAACACTCCATCAATATCGCTATTGCGTCTCAGGAAAAGGTAATGTTGGCGACACGCAAGTCTTTGAAAATGCAGTGTTTTCGATATTGAACTCAACGCAAGGGTGGCCAAGAGCAGGTGCGACTTTTGAGTATATTGCTCACGAATCATCGTCGAGTTCTTCTGCGGATTCAAGTACGCAGTGCGATATGACCTTGATTATGGCGGAAGCAAGTACGATGAAATCTTTCTCTGACGGTTGTAGTGAGGACTACAGTTGCCGAGTCAACGATGAAGTCATTATTAATCTAGATCGCTGGAATTCAGCTACAAGTGATTGGTTGAATGCTGGTGGAACCGTAGAACGGTACCGCAAGCTAGTTATTAATCATGAGGTTGGTCATCGCCTTGGGCATCTTGATAATGAGGCTACGTGCAGCGTCAGTGGTGGCCCTGCACCTGTTATGCAGCAACAGTCCATATCGTTGCGAGGATGTTCGCCTAATGAATGGCCGCTTGATTCAGAACTGTGGATATCGTGAAATACTGTGGATATCGTGAAATCAATTGATGAGAGTAAGTTACAGCGCCGTGTTGGCCGTTTGGCTCCTTCTCCGACAGGACGTATGCATATTGGAAATGTGTATGCTGCGCTGGCGGCGTGGCTCGATGTGCGAGCAGTCAACGGAACACTCAGCTTGCGTATTGAGGATATTGACACATATCGTGTGGTGCCAGATGCCGACTCGTGGATTATGGAAGATTTAGATTGGCTAGGGCTGCACTGGGATAATACTGTCGTATATCAATCACAGCGTTTGAACTTGTATGATGCGGTATTCCAGTATTTTCAACAGCAAACATTACTTTCCGGCGAGCCTCTGATCTATCCGTGTTTCTGTTCGCGTGCAGATATACGAGCGGCTTCAGCACCGAATGAAGGCGATGGTTTCTCGGTGTACCCGGGGACATGCCGGCATCTAGATAATGCTGAGCGACAACGCCGACTGGTATCTGGTGCGCGTCATTCATGGCGCATAGCTGTACCTATGTCGCCTTCGGATACTCAAGATGTAGTCATATTTGCTGACAAGATTTTTGGAGCACAGCGTTTTTCGCTATCCAAACAACTGGGTGATGTGATTATTAGACGTTCGGATGGCGTATATGCCTATCAGTTCGCTACCGCAGTGGATGATTGGCAAATGGGTGTTAACACTATTGTTCGTGGACGTGATCTACTCCGTTCAACGGCGATTCAGCTCTGGATACGAGAGCATTGTGAGGGTGTGAATCTTCAGGAGTTTTCAAGTCCGGCAACCCCTGCTCGCGAAGTCATTGCGGCGCATCTTCCGCTAATCGACGGTGCTGATGGACGAAGAATGGCGAAACGTTTTGCTTCTCTGGATATGCAAGAGTTGAGGAATGCAGGTCGTAGACCGAGTGAGGTCATTGGACTATGTGCGCACTTGTTGGGCTTAACGACGTCCTATAAGCCGACCCGTGCCAAGGATTTGCTTGAAGCCTTCTCATTTTCATACCTTCGCAATCACCAACAGGATCGCAAACTTAGCAATGCCTGGGGTATAGACGTCTGACGTATTGGAGGGATACTAACATGGGCGTTTACAGGTGTCGTTGGGTACGCAGATGCCGTGCAGCACGAGTTGGAGGAATGGGTAACTATGGTCGCGTATATGCAGCATAAGGATCTTGCGAATGAGCAATTGGACTCTGCGCGAGGTTTGGAGATTCGCGACGGTGTGCATCGTGTGATGGATGGGCTTGCGGCAGCTGCGCAGAGGAGCGATAGGAATGTCGACGATATACGGTTGTTAGCAGCAACTAAAACTCGCGATGTCGGCGAAATTATGGCTGCAATCGATGCGGGTGTTCGTCTGATTGGTGAAAACCGTCCTCAAGAAATTGAGGTGAAAGCTTTGCGATTGCAAGAATTATGTGCACAGCAAGGTCTGGTTTTAGGCGCCCACCAGGCTCATACAGCTGCGGTGAGTAATCACAGTGAAGCATCAGCGTCATCGCTGACGTCAGACAGCTCATCATCTCAAGATATGGGTTTTCATCTTATTGGGCAGCTGCAAAGTAACAAGATCAATAAAGTCTTGCCCTATGTAACCACCATTGAATCGGTCGATAATTTGGTGCTTGCAGAGCGTATTTCTCGACGTGCAGTGGCTCGTGGCTGTGTTGTCGGCGTATTGCTTGAGGTTAATGAGTCAGGTGAAGCGTCAAAATCTGGTTGCTCACCTGAAGCTGCACAGGAGTTGGCGTATGCAATGGCTGCAATGGACGGTATAGAGTTGCGCGGACTGATGACCATTGGAGCACATGTCGATGATGAGGGGCGAATTCGTACTGGTTTTGCACATCTTCGGGGACTTCGGGACGCTATCGTTGGATCCGGTGAATCAGGAACAGCATCGTGCCAAGAGCTTTCAATGGGCATGACTCACGATATGGTCTACGCGATAGAAGAGGGTTCCACAATTGTTCGGGTAGGAACTGCAATCTTTGGTGAGCGCGCGTTCATCTGAGCGAAGTTGTTGTACGGATATAGAGAGTGTGCATACTGAAACATGTGGAGCACGCTTTTCTGCTTGTCATGTGGGGAGATACACACTCTCATATATTTATGTAGATCATTGCACGCTAACGCAATGAAGTAGGATACGCGTTACAGTGCCTCTTTGATAGCTCCCACGAAGGCATCAAGATCATCCGGTTTGCGCGAGGTAATGAGTTTCCATCCGCTCGCATTGTCAACAACAACTTCACGGTCCTCATGCACGCCACCAGCATTTTCAACATCTGCGCTAATGTAGCGGCAACTGGTGAGGGTTTTGCCTCCAAGTACCCCTGCATTGACCAAGAGCCAAGGTCCGTGACATATTGCAGCAATAGTTTTTCCTGATTGCGCAAAATCTTTCGCCAGTTGAATCGCTGAGGGATTGATGCGGAGGTGATCGACGTTGCAGGTTCCTCCTGGCACTACGAGTAGATCGAAATCTGCAGCTGCGACATCTGAGATTAGAGCGTCAGGAGTTACTGCAGCGCCGGGATATCGGTCGTGCTGAAGTGTTTCAACATCGTTGAGCGTAGGGGCGGCAAGAGTTACTTGGACCCCTGCTTCTCGCAAATCACCGAGAGGCCTGGTGAGCTCAGTCTCCTCGATACCCCAGTCGTGAACCACAATGAGAACTTTTCGTGAGCTTAAATCTGACATCCTCGTCCTTCCTTTCATGCGGTATATGATCTTGGCCGGTCCAATGAACAGCTCTGCAATTCTGCGTATACATGACCCGAAACCGTGCTTCCATATTGACACCTTGTCTCTCGATAAGCATCTGAAGATGCCATATATCAGTTATGAGCGAATTCATTACACTCGAATCTTGACCATCGGACTGACCAGTATGGGTCCGGCATTATGCTAGGGGTCATGAGAATCGCACGCTTTTCGTTTAACGACCGTCCCCAATATGCCTTCGTCCAGCATGATGATGCAGACGATAAGGATTACCTGATTGCTCTTGATGGGTACCCGCTGTCTGCACAAGCCGTCAAACCTACCGGTGAACGTTATGCACTAGATGGTGATGGTATACGTCTATTGGCCCCAGTAATTCCCTCAAAGGTCTATGGTCTAGCCAAAAATTATCAGGCCCATACACAATTCATGGCGGAATCCGGTATGTCTGACATATCTGAGCCTCCGGAACGCATGATGATTTTTTCTAAGCCGTCAACCGCTGTTATTGGCCCTGACGATCCGATTGTGTATCCTTCGTATTCTCATCAGATGAGTTACGAGCCTGAAGTCGCTGTGGTTATTGGTCGCATCGCGAAAAATGTAGCTGAAGAAAAAGCGATGGATTATGTCTTAGGTTTTACATGCGTTAATGATGTCACCTTGCGTGATTTACAGCAGGGGGATCCGATGTGGACTCGCTCCAAGGGTTTTGATACATCGTGCCCTTTAGGCCCATGGATTGAGACTGAGCTGGACTTTGCTCATACCGATATTTCTTTCTCCCTCAACGGTGAGACCGTGCCGGAAGCCTCGGGTAATACAGCCAATCTGATTCATTCAATTCCCGAGCAGATTGCCTTCATATCCAGTTTTTCAACGCTATTACCTGGTGATGTGATTATGACTGGTACTCCGCACGCATCTGGTTCTCTTGCTCCACGCGATGAGGCCGTAGTCCATATAGGTGGTATTGGTAGTTTGCGCAATGTAGTGGTGTCTGCCTGAGTCAGGGATATCTATCCAAAACTGTGCATATCGGCATGTGAGCCACCGTATTTGGGTAAGGCTCCATGCTGTATGCGCAGTGTTGTTGTTTCAGTGAGGAAACAGCATCAAAGCGTGTCTCCAAGCAGAACTATTCCCAAACTTGAGTGGATAAGACTCAAGTTTGGGAATATACTCGTAACTTGAAGTGTTGTGCATATCAGACTTCACGGAATGTGATTTGAGAGCGTAACAGCTGAGAGCGAGGGGTTCTTCGCGGGTGTTACCCACAAGAATTTCAGACTCTACGTTCGTCGAAGACATCAACTGAATGTTACGGAGGAGATATGGAACAAAAATTTACGAGGATGTCGCAAGAGGCGATTTCGGATGCAATACAGAGCGCTTCGGCGGCCGGCAATGCACAGGTAGATGTTTTGCATTTGTTGGATGCATTGCTGCGTCAACAAGAGGGCTCAGTACCTGGCTTGGTAGCCGCTGCGGGAGCTGACGCGCACAGTATTGGTGCTGAAGTGCGTAATGCGCTTGTTGCATTACCAAGTGCAAGCAGTTCGACTGCAACACAGCCACAAGCGAGCCGACAGCTCAGCACAGCCATTGCGCAGGCTGAGAAAGAAATGCAAGATATGGGAGATGAGTATGTCTCCACAGAGCATCTGCTAATTGCATTAGCAGTTGGACCATCGCAGGTTGCCGATTTGCTCAAGAGGCATGGATTAACCCCGAAGGCATTGCGCGAAGCAGTTCCTGGAGTTCGAGGTGGGGCTAAAGTGACCAGTGCTGATGCCGAGGGCACATATAAGTCCTTGGAGAAATATTCAACAGATCTTACCGCTCAAGCCAAGGACGGCAAACTTGATCCAGTTATTGGAAGAGACCAAGAGATACGTCGAGTAATTCAAATTCTCAGCAGACGCACGAAAAATAATCCGGTACTTATTGGTGAGCCTGGTGTTGGTAAAACCGCAGTAGTCGAAGGGCTCGCAGAGCGTATTGTTGCAGGCGATGTTCCTGTTGGGTTGCAAGGCAAGCGGTTGATTTCACTTGATATGGCATCTATGGTCGCAGGCAGCAAATATCGCGGCGAGTTTGAAGAACGACTTAAGGCAGTGCTGGACGAAATTAAAAGCGCTGACGGGCAGATTATTACCTTCATCGATGAGTTGCACACGATTGTTGGCGCAGGCTCCGCTGAAGGATCGATGGACGCGGGTAATATGCTCAAGCCCATGCTTGCCCGTGGCGAATTAAGGTTGATCGGCGCCACTACGCTTGATGAGTACCGAGAAAATATTGAGAAGGATCCTGCGCTGGAACGTCGTTTTCAGCAGGTCTTCGTTGGTGAACCCTCTGTTGAGGACACAGTAGCCATCTTGCGTGGACTCAAGCAGCGCTATGAGGCTCACCATAAGGTAACTATCGGAGACGATGCGTTGGTAGCTGCAGCAACACTGTCAAATCGCTATATCAGTGGGCGTCAGCTTCCTGATAAAGCCATTGATTTAGTTGATGAGGCAGCGGCACATCTGCGGATGGAACTCGATTCTCAGCCAGAGGAAATTGACGAGTTGCAACGCAAGGTTACACGTTTTGAGATGGAGGAAATGCAGCTTAAAAAGGCCGAAGACCCTTCGTCGAGAGCACGTTTGGAGAAATTGCAGGCTGATCTTGCTGATACCCGTGAGAGACTCAGTGGTCTTAAAGCTCGTTGGGATGAAGAAAAAGCTGGTCATAACAAGGTCGGTGATTTGCGTGCACAGCTCGACTCACTGCGAGTAGATGCGGATAAAGCCACTCGTGAAGGTGACCTAGAGAAGGCATCTAGGATTCTTTACGGAGAAATTCCAACCATTCAAAAAGAGTTGGCTATAGCTGAAGAGGATGCTGACGCTCAGGAAAGTCAAACAGGACAGGCCCCAGATGGCGCTGATATCGCTGGTGGCTCCGCAAAAGAGCCAATGGTTCCTGATCATGTTGATGCTGATTCGGTAGCCGAGATTGTTGCTGATTGGACTGGCATCCCTGTTGGCAGACTTATGCAGGGCGAGAACGAGAAACTGCTGCACATGGAGGATTTCCTTGCAAAGCGTGTTATTGGTCAGCGCCAGGCGATTGCTGCGGTCTCTGATGCAGTCCGCCGTTCCAGAGCAGGCATTTCCGATCCTGATCGTCCTACAGGTTCTTTCATATTCTTAGGACCAACAGGTGTTGGTAAAACGGAGTTAGCAAAAGCGCTCGCAGACTTTCTCTTTGACGATGAGAAAGCTATGGTTCGCATTGATATGAGCGAGTACATGGAGAAAGCATCTGTTTCTCGTCTGATTGGTGCAGCGCCTGGATACATAGGCTATGAAGAAGGAGGACAACTGACTGAAGCGGTTCGTCGTCGTCCATATTCCGTAGTGCTATTTGATGAAGTTGAAAAAGCCAATTCGGAAGTTTTTGATGTATTGCTTCAGGTGCTTGACGATGGGCGCTTAACCGATGGTCAGGGTAGAACAGTTGATTTCAGAAACACAATTCTGATTATGACCTCGAATCTTGGTTCACAATTCCTCGTCAACGACGCTTTGGATGCTGAGGCCAAGCATCGCGCAGTAATGGATGCGGTGCATGCACAGTTCAAGCCTGAGTTCATAAATAGACTTGATGAACTGGTGGTCTTTGACCCGCTGACTCGCGATGAGTTGGGAAGTATCGTGGATATTCAAGTGTCGCAGGTAGCAAAGCGGCTGACAGACAGGCGCATCAGTTTGGACGTCACAGATGCGGCCCGTGAGTGGCTTGCTGACGCAGGATATGACCCTGCTTATGGTGCGCGACCTCTGCGCAGATTGGTGCAAACCGAAGTTGGTGACCAATTGGCACGTATGTTGCTAGCAGGGTCAGTCCATGACGGTGATACAGTGCTGGTGGATCAAACAGGTGGAGAGCATTTGGAGCTCACAGTGTGGCCAACGGACACACTGATTGACGATGCTACGATTCACCAGATAGGTGATCGTCCAGAGGCTGAGGGCCATACCCCAGACAGTGAATCTCAGCGTTGATCTTCTTGTGCTATGCGCTAGGTTTTCGGATTTCTCGGATCTAGCGCATAGTGATACGCATCTTCCGCACCACGGTGCTAGCTTGCACTGTGTAAGTTAGCACCGTGTAAGTTAGCACCGTGGTGCGTAACGATGTAAGAGTTCACCGTAAGGATTCACGGTAAAGATTTAAGAGCGTGAGAGTATTCGTGGTTCTCTCGTTGTGGAGTGTGATGTGCCTAAGCCACCAGTGACGCGAATAACTTGGTGACGCAATCTGTGTGCGTTGAGTACGACGCATAGTGAAGATAACGCCATAGCTAAAGCCGCAATAACCGGATTAAGTAGCCAGCCAGTGAAGGGGTAGAGCACTCCAACAGCAATCGGAATCGATGCCAGATTAAAGGCCATGGCCCATATGAAGTTTTCTCTGATGTTTCGCACAGTAATATCGCACAGCTGTATGGCCTTTGGTATGCCACGCAAATCACCGTTAACCACAGTGATATCCGCTGATTGCAACATGCCATCAATCCCTGAACCAATGGCAAAACCTACATCTGCGGCATTAAGCGCTTCGGCGTTTTCAATACCATCGCTGGCAAGCGCCACTAAATGTCCTGGTGTGGATTCTGCGATAAAGCGTTTGACCCAGGCTTCTTTGTCACGCTGATTTACTGCGGCAATGACTTCTTCGATGCCGAGTTCTCGCGCTTGTTCAATGGATGATGCTGTGTCACTACTGCCCAACAGCACCGTACGTACATCGTGAGCGCGTAATGTTTCAACGGCGAGTGCGGCGCTTGCCGTAGTGTTATTCCCTTCGGAGTTGCCAATAACGGCTTGATCGATAAGCAATGTGCGAATATGAGTGCCTTGCTGCAATACTCGTGCTGACGCTAATAGGATGCCGTTTGATGCTCCTAAGTTGACGCTTGCGCTGACAGATAGTGGCGTAACCAGCGCTAGTGCACAAGGGCAAGCAATAATGAGCACATTGATAGTCGTCACTACAGCGTGTGACAGCCGTGGTTGGGGACCAATGACAATCCATATGGCAAAAGTCCATATGGCAATGAGCATAACTATGGGCACAACAAGTTGAGAGATTCTGTCTGTTAGCCGCTGGACAGGAGCTTCATTGTCTTGAGCATGGGTGGCAACATCTACAATGCTGCCAAGAGTGCTTTGGCTACCTACCTTAGTGCAGCGCAATATGATTGTCCCGGTAAGAGCCGTTGTGCCAGCGAAGACTTGGTCGTCGGAAGTTTTATAACGGCCCTCGGCTTCACCGGTGATAATTGATTCGTCAATACGAGCTTCCCCGCTAACAATTCTGCCGTCTGCAGGTAGAGCCTCACCAGCTTTGACAATCACAAGGCTCCCGGTACGAAGCGCGCTGCTGTTAACATCTACGCCCAGGTTGGCGGCGCTAGAGCAGTCAATATCAGTCACATTTGTGGAAGGTAGTACATGGGCAGTTTTGGGAAGTAAACTCGCCAGATGTTGCACGGATGAATCTGAAAGCGCTCGTGACTTGGTTTCCATTAATCGTCCGAGTAGCACCAGAATGATAGTGACTCCGACAGATTCAAAATAGGGTTCGCGCGATCCTTCAGGCATGAGATCGGAAGCGAGGCACACAGCGAGGCTATATATATATGCCGCACTCGTGCCGATAGATATCAATGAATTGATATCTGGACTACGTTGTGCGATGGCATGTAAGCCGATGTGATGAATGGGCCGCCCGCAGTAGAACATTACAGGCGTAATCAGAATTGCCTGTAGCCAGGGGCTTTGTATCCAAGCGGCATGTAACCAACTGTCGTTGTTATCAGTGCCAAAGAACGAGAGAATCCCGAGAATAAAAACGATTACTGTCAGAATTATGCCAACTGCGACCAGTCGTGTAAGTTTTGCCGCTTCATGTGTTCTGTCTCCGTATAGCGCTGCATAGGCCTCATCGCTACTCGGCGAGTTGAAGGACCTACTTTGCTTGCTTGGATCGTTAGGCGCTGGTTGAGATGCCAGGTCGGTGGTCGGAGAGAAAAAATACCAAAGCACAAACCATGTTAAGGCGCCAGCTGCGACGATCGTGGCTCCAAGCATGAAGATATCGAATCCCATCAGTGTCCTCCTTCGACTCTTATCATCTCATTGCCTTCATGGTTCAACACCTTGACAGGTATTTGTACACGGAGACCACGTATTTACTGTGCTCTCTTATGATATTGCTGAGGTCCAGTGATAATGATTCCATAGAACATATGTTCGACAATACCTCTACCCCTCTCGCTATGCTTCTCGTCCTTTTGGCTGTGTTGTTGGCAGCTGGTCTCGGGTATGTGTTTGGCAGATATTCGCTCGCAAAATCATCTCATGCACAAGACTCAGATGGGCACAGTGCGGAAGACTATACAGCCATATCGCAACGCTGCGAGACCTTGAGTCAAGAATTACAGTCAGCAAATGGCAAAGTAGTGCAATATGCCACGCGCTCTGAAGGTTTGGAACAACAACTGGAGTATGTGAAATCTCAACTAGAGCAAGCGCAACAGTCTGAGATTCGTCGTTTGGAGCAGGAAAAAGACCGTAGTAGAAATGAAGCAGAGCAGCGAGAACAGCGGCAGCGCTCGCAAATGCAAGAGCAGAGCAAAGTCTTGAGTGCTCTTTCTCCGGTACAAAAGAATCTTGAGACCTTGCAACAGAAGGTTGCTCAGATTGAAGAGGGCCGTAAACATGAGATGGGTATGCTGGGCGAACAGCTTAAAGGACTGGGGGATCAGCAGACGCGACTCGACAAGGAAACTAGTTCTTTGGCTTCGGCTCTGCGTAATAACAAAATCCGCGGCGCGTGGGGAGAAGCACAGCTCAAAAATATCGTGGAATCGGCTGGCTTACTTGAACATGTTGATTTTGATACGCAGGTGGTGGTCACGGATAGAGAAGGTCATATACAGCGACCCGATATGATTGTGCATTTGCCTGGTGGTAAAACAATTCCTATTGATGCGAAGGCTCCCTATGCCAATTATCAAAGGGCTTGCGATATACCTGAGACAGCTCCACAAGATGAGCTACTTCGGCGTGCAGCTTTACTTAAATCGCATGCCAAAGATTTACGCGAACATGTCAAAACACTGGGTGACAAAGCCTATTGGAATGCATTTGACACAGCTCCAGACTTTGTGGTGGCATTTATTCCTAATGAATCTCTGCTGCAAGCTGCACTAGAAGCTGATCCCACACTGATGGACGACGCTTTCGCCCAAAAAGTGGCCTTGACTTCTCCTGTGACCTTGTGGGCAGTTCTCAAATCTGTTGCTTATGCTTGGCAGCAACAAAGTTTGACGGATGATGCAAAAACTTTATTCACCCTTTCCAAAGAACTTTATGAACGTTTCGTAGTGCTTGGAGGACGGGCGAACGCTTTGGGTAAGGCTATTACCAAAAGTGTGGGAGCATACAATCAATTCGCATCTTCATTAGAATCTCGTGTGCTGGTCACTGCACGTAAATTACAAAAATTGGATCAGTCAAAAATTATTGATGAAGTTGATCTTATCGATTCTGAGCATGCGAATATTCGTGAGCTCACTTCCCCTGAAGTTCAGGACGACTCTAAGCCTGAAGACTCAGTAGCTGGTGATTCGCTACCTACTGGTCCAGAAAGCAGTGATTGATTGCGTTCAGGGCATGCCATAAGCAATGGTGATGGGTGTGCCCCGCTATACTCTGGTAGTCATGGCATCTCAAAGAGAATCCGGATCATTCAGACAAACAGGGTCTCCTGATTTACGTGAAACGCAGGTCAGTGCAAATATAGAGTCTCTTGATACTCGAGAGCAGCTCAAACGCCTGCTGATTCCAGAGGTCTCAACAAAGCCATTTAGTGAGCTTTCAGCAGTGACGTATGACCATCAGGGTTCGCAGCTAGCTGGACACCTTCTACTGGATACACTTGAAGAGTCAGGTTTCGGCATCGATGATTTCGACGCTGTAGGAGCATTAACAGCTGCATCAATTCCTCTGGCTATTTCCATGCTTCAGGCTGCGGCCTCTAGAGGACAAAACCTTGACGCCTTTGTTATGGATTTCGTTTACCCCAGTATCAAAGGTCCCTCAATTCGGGGGAAAAGAGTGATGTTATTGGATGCATGGCTCAGTGAGAAATCATACGTTCAGACTTCGTCCTTAGTCACTTTGCGAAATGGCAACGAGCTGAGTCTTGATTTTGGCATATTGCAGCGTGAGGGTGCACAGGTTATTGGTATAGCCGCTCTAGTTGGATCATCGTGTTCCTCTGCAGGGATAGAAGCTATTAATCCGCTCGATGGTGAACACCACACCTTACCTTTTGTGCGTGTTTTTGATGAAGAAGAATTTTCGACGGTCACGCCGCTCAAGCATATGGATGTTAAGGAGGGGGAGTGAGCAAACCCTCAGCGTTCACTCAAGCTTCGTTGGCCTCAGGAGAACCCGTGTTTCGTACAGTAGGTGTTGGCCCATGGTCGCAGACACATCCAGACCAAGCACGTCCAGATGACCCGTCGTCATCCAACTATGACGCGAGATTTGATACAGAGCTACTCGACGAAGGGGATAGACGAAATGTCCTCGACCGTTTCCGTTATTGGAGCGTTGAAGCGATACGAGATGATCTTGATTTACAAGGACGTCACCAGTTTGAGGTGGCGATTGAAAATTGGACCCATGATTTCAACATAGGTTCGATTGTGCGAACAGCTAATGCTTTTGCTGCCGCAAAAGTGCATATTGTCGGTCCTCACAAATGGAATCGCAAAGGTGCATTGATGACGGAGCTCTACCAGCATGTTGAGCAGCACCCCTCAATGCAAGATTTACTGAATCAGGTAGAGGCCGACGATGCTGCGCGTGGAGATCACGAGCGAACGAGCATCATAGCAATCGACAATGTGCCTGGTGCAGTCGCTATTGAGCATTTTGTCTTTCCTAAACGATGCCTATTGCTTTTTGGAGCAGAGGGGCCAGGTTTGTCGCAAAAAGCATTAGATTGTGCTGAAGACGTGGTATTCATTTCGCAGTTTGGTTCGGTTCGTTCAATCAACGCAGGAGCAGCTGCGGCAGTTGCCATGCACTGCTGGATTATGCAACATAGCTGATAGCTGGCGCTTCGCTATAGATACATAATGCTATGGCCGACGCATGCACGTCATCTTGACGCCACGCCAAAAACTATATTGAACTTACTATTACAGAGTTCTGCATGAGTGGCTAAATACCGGCCTGAACGAGGAGGTATTTCCTGCAGTACGATTATCAACTTAACCTTGCCTTGGAATGAGCTGATAGATTCATAGAGTGATAGAAATACAGAATCTCAGCAAAACCTTCAAAGGTAGAGTTGCAGTTAACAATGTTTCCTTTGTTGCTGCAGATGGCAAAGTTACTGGATTCCTTGGCCCAAATGGTGCCGGCAAATCCACTACAATGCGTACGGCGTTGGGGTTGATCAAGGCAGACAGTGGGCAGGCTCTCATTGATGGTCAGACTTTTGCATCTATGCGTTCTCCGATGTCAGAGGTCGGTGCCGTGCTGGATGCAAAGTCGGCGCATAAAGGCCGATCTGCATATTCCCACTTATATGCTTTGGCGCTAACGAATAACATCCCCAAGGCTCGAGTGGACGAGGTTATTGAGATAACTGGTATCGCGAATGTGAAAAAACGTCGTGCGGGAGCATTCTCCTTGGGTATGAGTCAACGGCTTTCTATAGCTTCCGCGCTGCTTGGTGACCCGCATAACTTGGTATTAGATGAGCCAATTAACGGATTGGACCCAGAGGGAGTGCGCTGGGTAAGAGAACTGTGCCGTTACTATGCCAGCTTGGGCAGAGCAGTGTTGTTGAGCTCTCATCTGATGAGTGAAGTTGCCCTCACTGCAGATAACTTGGTAATCATAGGCCAAGGTCAAGTATTAGAAAATATGGCAGTTGACGCTTTCATTCAAAAGCATTCGAGTGCTGCTATACGCCTTGCCACTCCGGATGTGGAGTTGATGAGGAATCTTGTTGAAAATACACCTGGTGCGCAGATTGAAGAAATTCCTGCCGCCCCAACGGATCCTCAGGGTGCGCTGGTGTTTCATATTTCTGGCGTAGCACTTGAACAGCTGGCACAGGCTATCGCTCAGACCAATATTAGGGTTTACGAATTGTGTGCTGAGCATTCCTCGCTTGAGCAGGCATATATGGAACTCACACATGGGCACGAGCAGTATGCCGCGCAACAGGTTCCGATACAGCGAGCTGAAACGGTGTCTTCAGGGGAGGCCATACGATGAGTTCAAGGAATATCGCTACATCGAAGGAAACTGGACAAGGTGGCTACGTTTCGGGCAGTAGGCTCTCACCACGTCGTATTCACGTGACTTTTGGTGGGAGTATCCATGCAGAGTTGGTTAAACTGCTGAGTCTTAAGTCGAGCTATATCCTACTTATCATCAATGCTGCTCTGATACCTCTGGGAACCTTACTGGTAGCGTGGAGTACCAAGCTGGTGAATTCTATAGATGAACAAGGTAATATTCTCAGCACCACCAAGCCGATTGAAATGGCTAACCTCTGGATCTCAGTTGGAGCGTTTGTCAGCACAGCAGTGTTGGCGGCAGGAATTCTTGCAATTATGTCCTTGACTTCTGAATTTGGCAATATGTCAATTCAATCATCCCTCACAGCTAATCCACGTCGTGGCATGTTGATGGCGGCTAAGGCCATTGCGATTTCAGTGCTCACCGCATTCTCAACCTTGCTAGGAGTTTTGCTGGCATGGGGTGTCGCGCATATCTTCTTCCTTGGGGTAACTCTTACCCCCTTACCAAATTCGCAGCGTTTTGTCCCATTGATTATCATTCTTGGCGCGCCAGTTGCCTCTGCGCTTATTGCAGTCATGGCGCTAGGCATTGCAGGAATATGCCGATCAACTGTGGGTGCAGTATTTACCTTTATCGCTTTCATGATGATCGTTCCCCAAATACTAGCGGTGATTGCGCAGCTCGGTAATGGCTTCCATTGGATTGGTACCGTTACGGCAGCTCTTCCAAATTCATTGATGGACGGCGCAGTCGGCGCGGGGATAGGAACGTCATTACCCACTAGTTCGTCAAACGCTTTCGATCCAAATTGGTGGCAAAGCTTATTGCTGTTGGCAGTTTGGTCAGCTGCGTCTTATGTACTGGGAACATTGTTCGTGAAACATCGTGATATTAACTAATTGTCAGAGTTATAAGGATTTCAGTAATTCTTAGGTACGAATTGCCTCACACAGCGAAGTTTAGGTGTCACACACGGCACATATAGTAAGGGCTATGCCAACATTCACACGAGAAGAAATCGAGCATTTGGGAGACCTGGCTCGTATAGCCCTCACCGATGATGAGATTAGCCGACTCCAGGGTGAGCTGAACGTGATCGCTGAGTCAATCGCAAAAGTTCAGGAAGTTGCAGGTGAGGATGTGCCACCTACAGCGAATCCTGTTCCTCTGGAAGCTTACTTGCGCCCTGACGTGGCGGAACAGCCATTGACACAGGAAGCGGCACTGAGTGGTGCACCGGCAACTGAAGCCGGTATGTTTGTAGCCCCACGCATTCTGGGTGAGGAGTGAGGGAAGTAATGACACAACACAGTGAACTCGTTACGATGAGTGCTGCCCAGATGGCGCAGCAAATCAAAGACGGTGAAGTATCGAGCCGAGAGCTGGTAGAAGCTGAGCTAGAGGCAATTGCGGCTGCTGAACCAAGCATACAAGCCTTCCTGCAAGTGTCTGGCGACGAAGCTTTGCATCAGGCTGATGCATTCGATGCTCGTCGTAAGGCAGGAGATGTCGAAGGGCTTTCTGAACTTGCCGGTGTACCTATCGCTGTCAAAGATATGATCGTTACCAAAGGGATTCCCACCACGGCGGCCTCCAAAATTCTTGAAGGGTGGGTGCCTCCTTACGACGCAACTGTTGTGCGTAAGCTCAAGGCAGCGGGCATGCCTATTCTTGGTAAAACAAATCTTGATGAGTTTGCACAGGGTTCTTCAACTGAGCACAGCGCGTACCAGACCACACATAATCCTTGGGATACAGAACGTGTCCCAGGTGGTTCGGGCGGTGGTTCAGCCTCAGCAGTCGCCGCCTTCGAAGCTCCATTGGCACTTGGCACTGA
The DNA here is from genome assembly GCF_022647885.1 of Bifidobacterium sp. Taxonomy (NCBI): domain Bacteria; kingdom Bacillati; phylum Actinomycetota; class Actinomycetes; order Bifidobacteriales; family Bifidobacteriaceae; genus Bifidobacterium; species Bifidobacterium sp. Next base: position 602,714 of record NZ_JALCLM010000001.1, read on the forward strand.
CACGGGTGGCTCCATTCGTCAGCCAGGCGCTTTAACCGGCACAGTCGGTGTGAAGCCTACATATGGTGGTGTGTCACGGTTTGGTGCAATTGCCATGGCCTCATCGCTCGATCAGATTGGGCCAGTCTCGCGCACAGTGCTTGATGCTGCACTATTGCATGAAGTCATTGGCGGATATGATGAGCGCGATTCCACATCAATTCCTAAGCCATTACCTAAACTGGCAGACGCTGCACGCGAGGGAATGAAGCGTGACCTGCATGGTATGCGCGTAGGTCTTGTCAAGGAAATTAGTGGTGAGGGATTCCAAGCTGGCGTAGAGGCACGATTCCGTGAGGGCGTTGCTGCACTAGAAGCTATGGGTGCTGAAGTAGTTGAGATTTCTTGCCCGCATTTCTCTTATGCATTAGGTGCGTATTACATCATTATGCCTTCGGAAGTCTCGAGCAACCTTGCTCGCTACGATGGTATGCGCTATGGCTTGCGCGTGATGCCTAAGGAAGGTACACCGCAAACTGCTGCAAATATGATGTCTGCAACGAGAGAACAGGGCTTCGGCGACGAGGTCAAACGACGTATCATTCTGGGAACGTATGCACTCTCCGCGGGTTACTATGACGCTTGGTACGGGTCAGCGCAGAAGGTGCGCACATTGATTATTCGTGACTTTGCGAAGGCTTTTGAGCAGGTCGATGTGTTGGTATCACCTACTAGCCCAAGCACCGCATTCAAATTCGGCGAGAAAATGAATGATCCTCTGACGATGTATTTGGAAGATATCGCCACAATTCCAGCCAATTTGGCAGGTGTGCCTGCCATGTCTATTCCAGCTGGGTTAAGTGATGATGGTTTGCCTGCTGGATTCCAGTTCTTTGCTCCACAGATGCACGACGAAAAACTGTATAAGCCGGCCGCAGCACTGGAAGCGGCTCTGCTGGAACAGCACCATGGTCCTATCTGGCAGTCAATGAACACCCCTTGGCTTGATGGCCTAAACAAGTAAGCATCGGAAGGATTACATTCGATATGGCTGATAAATTGATGAAGTACGCCGATGCCGTCTCTAAGTTCGATACGGTTTTCGGTCTTGAGGTCCACGTTGAGTTGAGCACCAACACCAAGCTCTTCTGCCCTGCGCACATAGAATTCGGTGGTGAGCCCAATACTCAGCTCACACCAGTATCTCTAGGACTGCCAGGAAGCCTGCCGGTAGTGAATAAGACCGCTATCGACTATGCCATTAAGTTAGGCCTCGCTTTGCACTGTGAAATTGCTGAGTGGAGCCAGTTTGCACGTAAGAACTATTTCTATCCTGATATGCCGCGCGATTATCAGATTTCTCAATATGATAAACCGCTCAATGGCAATGGATACCTCGATGTCGAGCTTGAAGATGGTGAAATCTTCCGCGTACAAATTGAACGCGCCCATGTTGAGGATGACGCAGGTAAAAATACTCACTTAGGTGGTGCTGACGGGCGCATTGAAGGTGCTGACCATTCGCTGTGTGATTATAACCGTGCAGGTGTGCCACTCGTGGAGATTGTGACAAAGCCAGTTGAGGGTGCTGGTTCGCGGGCACCAGAAATTGCTGGCGCTTATGTACGCGCGATACGAGATATCGTGAAAGCACTCAATATTTCTCACGCTCGCATGGAGCAGGGGAACATGCGTGCAGATGTCAACGTTTCTTTACGCAATAATCCTGAAGATGCATTGGGTACTCGTTCGGAAACCAAGAACGTTAACACCTTCAAAGGCATCGAAAAGACCATGGCTTACGAAATTCGTAGGCAAGCTGCGATTCTAGAAGCTGGTGGCGAAATACTTCAGGAGACTCGTCATTGGGATGAGGGTTCGCAGTGCACTGCAGGTGGACGCATAAAGTCCGATGCGGATGATTACCGTTATTTCCCTGATCCTGATTTGGTGATGGTGCATGTCACCAGCGACCACATCGCTGAACTCGCCAAGCAGTTACCTGAGATGCCACGTGAGCGTCGTGCACGGCTTAAAGCTGAATGGGGATTCTCTGACTTAGAGATGCGTGATGTGGTAAATGCTGACGCCTTGGATCTCATTGAAGAAACAGTCAAAGCGGGGGCTAAAGCAGCTGGTGCACGTAAGTGGTGGATGGGTGAGCTTTCGCGAGAAGCTAATGCACAGGAGCTAAGTCTAGTTGAATTGCCTATTACACCTGAGGACGTTGCTCAGGTTGAGGCGCTGATTGCTAAAGGCACGCTCAACGACAAATTGGCGAAACAAACTGTTTCAGGTGTGCTTGCAGGTGAAGGTACGCCAGCTGAGGTTGTAGCTAAGCATGGCTATCAGGTGGTTTCTGATGACGGCGCATTGCTTACAGCCGTCGACGAGGCACTTGCAAACAATCCTGATATCGTCGAGAAACTTAAGTCAGGCAATATGAAGCCGATGGGAGCAATTATCGGAGCTGTGATGAAAGCTACCCATGGACAGGCTGATGCCAAGGCGGTACGTTCTATCGTCTCGGAAAAAGTCGCTTCACTGTGATGTACACTGTATGCGCGTAATCCCAACAAGGGTGTGCATACCTAAAAGTTCTAAGCGGCTAGCAACTACGAAGGCGGGATATGGTACGAGCCAACGAGGTCAACAGTCCAGAGCCGGAGCAGAGTAGAGAGCTGCCGGAGCGTCTCATCATTCCTGAAATCAAAGGGGAAATGGTGCACCTGCGTCCGGCAGGTCTCGACGATCTTCCATACATGGATCAGTTGGAGGCATTCTATAACGCTTCTGGCATAACAGGTAAAGGTATACAGGCGGAACGAGCCGTGCTGCATACCTGGGTAAAGCGTTCAGTTGCATGGAGTTGGGGACAAACCGCTGGAGAATCAGGCGTTGGCGATCCTGAATCACGCCGTACTATCGCATGGGCAATGCTAGCCAGTACTGAGGATTCGGGAGACGACTCCGTCACTGCTGCTCAGGGTAGCGACGCTATCATCGGTATGATTTTTCTTATTGATATTGATGGTTGGTCGCGTTCTGCACGTATTCAGGTAGTTCTTGGTAAGAACTATCGCGGACGAGGGTATTCGCGTGATGCAATGCCACGAGTGATGACTTATGGCTTTGCCCCTGAACCAGCAGGTCTAGGTTTACACCGTATTTGGGTGAGCGTACCTGAAAAAAATACTCGTTCAACATCGGTGTATCAGTCGCTTGGTTTTGTTCCGCAGGGCAGCTCACGCGATGCTCTCTGGGATGTTGAAAATGGTAAGTATCAAGACCTCATTGTGATGGATACACTGGTTGACGAATATGATCCAATCCAATCACTTGACGCTTTCGGTATGCATGTCATTGAAGATAATCCTGGCGTGCGTGAAGCACTTAGCGCCAAGGAACACTCAATGGCTCTTCGTCTGAACCAACACTCTGAGAAGGTTGGGACTGGCGATTCCACGTCTCATGTAGAAAAGCGTATTCAGCAGGCACCACCGGTGTCCCTCCCCAAGCAGTCTTTGCAGGCCATTGAAAGTACTTCAATGACCGGTAGTGATACGTCACGGGAGCACGATGCCGCGCAAACAGACGATCACAGTGACGACCAAGCAGAGTGGCCATACAATCAAAGTAGTCGGAAAACCTCAAAGAGGGCCTGGTGGAGGAATATCGGACGCAGCCGTAGTCGTACGGATGAAGCCCAGAAGGACTGAAGTAATGAGTGCAGAGGATTTGGACAACTACGAGACCGATGCTGAGTTGGCCCTGTATCGTGAGTATAGAGATGTCATCAAGCTCTTCACTTATGTAGTAGAAACTGAACGCAGATTCTATTTAGCGAATAAGGTTGATTTCAATGTTCGCAGTGCCGGACAGGATGTGTATTTTGATGTCCAGCTCACTGATGCGTGGGTCTGGGATGTGTACCGGCCAAGTCGCTTTGTTAAAAATGTACGTATTGTCACATTTAAAGATGTCAATGTGGAAGAAGTACAGAAAACAGACATAGATATCCCTGATTCGATGGGCTAATAAGCGTTTTTTCGATGACAGTATCCGTGTGTTTGCGGTCTTTTGCTGAACGATAGTGGCAAACATTACAAGATTGTGTGACATATCAGTGAATGTCCAACGGTGACGTGGGGGTGTTCATATAGACTAAACAGGATTATTTGGGCTCAGGAGGTTAAGTTGACGAAAAAACAATCCGTGGTGATTATTGGCGGAGGCCCCGCAGGTCTGACCGCGGCGTGGGAGCTTGCTAAAGACGGCGGTAGTGATCAGTATGATGTGACTGTACTCGAGGCTACTCAGCAGTTCGGTGGCATCTCGAGAACGGTGAAACATAACGGTAACCGTATGGATATTGGTGGTCACCGTTTCTTCTCCAAGGACGATCGCATCATGGATTGGTGGAAGAATGTGCTTCCATTACAAGGCGCACCGTCTTATGACGACAAGAAGCTCAACCGTCATCATGATCTTGAACCAGGTGGTCCTGATCCGGAGACTACAGATAAGGTGATGCTGAAGCGCCACCGTGTTTCCAGAATTTACTGGAATCATCATTTCTTTGACTACCCAATCTCTCTCTCGATGAATACTTTGAAGGCTTTAGGTTTTAGGCTGACCATGGTTGCTGGTTTCAGTTACCTCAAGTCGGTATTTCATAAACTTCCTGAAGATAATCTTGAGAATTTTTATATCAACCGTTTCGGGCGCAAGTTGTATTCGATGTTTTTTGCGGGATATACCGAGAAGTTGTGGGGACGTGCCCCTAAGGAGATTAGCGCTGATTGGGGTGCGCAACGTGTTAAGGGTCTCAGCATTATGGGCGTGTTAAAGAATGCAGTCCAAAAAATGCTACCGAAGAAACGCGACGCACATGAGGTTGAAACCAGCCTTATTGAGGAATTCTGGTATCCGAAACTCGGACCTGGCCAACTTTGGGAGACAGTTGAAGAAAATTGTCGTGAAGTTGGAGTCAAGGTTATTACTGATGCCAAAGTGGTGGAACTTGACCAACAGGACGGACGTTTGTCAGCAGTGGTATATGTTGACGCTGAGGGTAATCGGGTCAGTCTGCAGGCTGATGATGTCATCTCTTCCATGCCTATCAAAGATTTGGTCAACGCTGTACATGCTTCGCCTCAATCTGCACCTGAAGACATGACAACAATTGCTAACGGACTGCCATACCGTGATTTTGTGACGGTCGGACTTTTGGTTAAGAACTTGAGTATCAGTAATACCACGGATATTCCTACGCTTGGAAATCCTCCTGTGGTGCCAGATTGCTGGATTTATGTTCAGGATCCTGGTTTCAAGGTGGGACGTTTGCAAGTGTTCAATAACTGGAGTCCTTACCTGGTTAAGAATGTTGATGAGACTGTGTGGATTGGTCTTGAGTACTTCTGTGAAGAGGGCGATGACTTCTGGAATCTCAGTGATGAAAAAGCCACTGCTTTCGCAGTAGATGAGCTGACTCGTATGGGCATCATTACAGGGCCACAGGATGTGATGGATTCCCACCGTGAACGTGTGCAAAAGGCATACCCAGCGTACTTCGATACATATGCTCGAATGCCAGAGTTGGTTGACTGGCTTGATTCCTTTGGTAATTTGTATTGCGTCGGTCGTAACGGGCAACATCATTACAACAACCAGGATCACTCAATGGCCACTTCAATGGAAGCGGTTGACAATATCAGGACTGGTCGCACATCGAAAACGAATGTGTGGAATGTCAATACCGAGAAAAGTTACCACGAAGAGAAATAGCGTGGTCTTACACCTGCTCTACACGCTGCATTGTTAAGTTGCGTGCCGAGGTAGCATATGACGGCGGTTCAACCATCAGCCTTTGGGCTTGGTGATTGGGCCGCCGTCATATGCATTTCGATGCAACGCACGAGATGCTGTGGTGAGTTTCTGGCGTTTCGTTTTGCAAGATGAGTGCTCTCGTTGTACAGTGTTCAAAGTTCCTGATGCTGAGACAGCATCGGACTTCAATATGCGGATATTCCGCCATAATTCTCTAGCCACGTCAGACTATGCGTCGACGAAGCGGTAGGAAAGGCATTATTACTGTGGCAACAAGCCAAAAACTCACTGATATGAAACTGCCTGAGCTCAAGGAGCTTGCCAAGCAGCTCGGTCTGCGAGGCACTTCGACGATGCGCAAGCCCGCACTGGTAGCGACTATAGAAGCCGCACGCTCTGGTGGAGAAGCACCTGCAGGGGTGACAGTACGTTCTTCTGTCAACTCAAACTCACAGAATCCTGCTGATTCTGAAACAACACAACAGCATTCCGTAAGTAATGACGTACAAGAATCAGCTCCGGCCTCTTCGATTGGAAAACAGTCTCGTTCACGCAGAGATAATCGAAATAAAACCGTTGTTGAAGAAGTGCATACCCAAGATGCTCAGGCAGCGCGTGGTGCATCTGTCCAAGGTCTTTTTGATGATGCTTCAAGTGACAAACCAAAATCCAAGCGCTCTTCATCCGACCAAGAACAAGCTCCAAGCTCTCATAAAGACGAAGAAATTCTGACTTTGCCACGGCGTAGACGAAATCGAACTCAAAGTGCTCATACTGAAAATGCTGAGCATAGTCCAGTTCGCGATCTCGATGACATCCTTGCTGTGTTGCCCAATCGCAATGAACGCAATCAGCAACATACGGCCGATACAGAAGCTCCAGTCGAGGAGCATGAGACCGTTCGTCGAGGTCGGCGTGATCGTTCAGATCGCAATGAACGCGGCAACAATCGCAATAATCGAAACGAGCGTAGTTCAGAGCGCAATAACGATCGTAATAATGACCGTAACGAGCGTAATAGCGAACGCCGTAATCGCAACAGACGTGATCGCTCAGCAGATTACGAGAACCGCGAAGATGACCGTCGTGATGAGACGCAGCAGGAGGAGTTAGTTCCTGTAGCTGGCATTGTAGATGTTCTGGATTCCTACGCTTTCATCAGGACTTCAGGTTATTTGCCTGGTCCAAATGATGTGTATGTATCAATGGGGCAAGTCCGTAAGTATGCATTGCGCAAGGGCGATGCTGTTCACGGTGCTATTAGACCACCGCGCGAGGGAGATCGACGCAATCAGCGCCAGAAGTTTGTGCCGTTGCAATCCATAGATTCTGTAAACGGTATGAGTATCGAAGATGCCTCGAATCGTTCACATTTTAATAAGCTCACACCGCTATATCCTCAAGAACGCCTTCGCATGGAGACGCAACCTAATAAACTTACCGGACGCTTGATTGACATTATTTCGCCAATTGGTAAAGGACAGCGTGGGCTTATCGTATCGCCGCCAAAGGCCGGTAAGACTATCACCTTGCAGAATATTGCGAATTCCATTTCTACAAATAATCCTGAGGTTCATCTGATGGTTGTTCTAGTTGATGAACGCCCTGAGGAAGTTACTGATATGGAGCGCACCGTACAAGGTGAAGTTATTTCTTCAACTTTCGACCGCCCTGCCTCTGATCACACCACGGTGGCTGAATTGGCTATTGAGCGTGCCAAGCGTTTAGTTGAGCTGGGACAAGATGTTGTTGTGTTGCTTGATTCCATGACTCGTCTTGCTCGAGCCTACAATATTGCTGCTCCGGCATCTGGGCGTATTCTTTCGGGTGGTGTTGACGCTCAGGCTCTGTATCCTCCAAAGAAATTCTTTGGAGCTGCTCGTAACATTGAAAATGGTGGATCGCTCACGATTATTTCTTCGGCACTGGTAGAAACCGGTTCGAAGATGGATGAGGTTATTTTCGAAGAGTTCAAGGGCACTGGCAACATGGAGCTGCGACTTTCGCGCGAGCTTGCTGATAAGCGTCTCTTCCCAGCCATCGATATCATCTCATCAGGTACACGACGCGAGGAACTTATCACACCGCCAGAAGAGCTTGCAGTGATCTATAGACTGCGTCGAGCATTCGGCGGTATGGAACCAGAGCAGGCTTATCAGACTTTGGTCCCCCGTCTGAAAAAAACTCCGAGCAACCGTGATTTCTTGGCTGCAATTACCTCGTCGATGCCGCAGGTGAAGTAAGAGTTCACTCGGTATTTTCGAATATCGAAAGTAGTGATGCTTGCGTCGCCGGACTTGATGGGCCTCCTAGTTGTATTCTAGGAACCATGAGTGATGTAGACGACGCAGGCAACTGGCCTCGGCCAGATGAACAAATAGAAGAGCCAAGCGAGGCTTCCACAACGATCGATTCGCACAGCGAGAGTAATAATCCAGAGGTTGCTCATTGTGTGGAAGCAATAGAGGCTTTGCGTCAATCTATTGACAATGTGGACACAGCGATTGTGTCACTGCTAGCAGAGCGTTTCAAATATACTTCTCAAGTCGGCGTGCTAAAAGCGCGTGCTGGTTTCGAACCAGCAGACTATCAGCGAGAACATCAGCAAATCGAACGCCTCCGGCATATAGCGCAGGATGCAGGGCTTGATACCAATATTGCAGAAATGTATCGAGAATTTGTTGTCACTGAAGCAAAAAAACGGCACAGAAGGATTGCTCAGGCTGGCGGGGATCCTGGAGTCCTAGACGTTTTCGCCTAACTCACCGCAAAAATAATGCGCTGCTTCAATCATCTATATTGAAGCAGCGCATTATGTTGCTAATTTAGTGCTTGGGCTTCTTTGCTGGCGGTTCACCTAGCACGCTCGTAATGACGGATATTGTTGTTTCACTGTTGTCAACATCCGCAGTATTGTCGTTCACGGCTGTGTCGAGCTGAAGCTCACCACTTACCCGCCCTGCCTCTGCAATATCGGCAAGCGTATTGTGCACGGCGTCAAGCCCCTCAGCAGGAACTGCCAGCGTGGCGCTGAGTATCGGGGTTTTCATTGACACTTTCGCTTCTGATTTAATCTTGCGAAGTTCTGCGAGTGCCTGACCAGCCCACATCAACACTGCTGGGTCTACACCTTGAGCAGCCTGTGCATAGATTGCCGCTTCAGGCCAGCTTGTACGGTGGACGGATGATGAGTCCGCGTGCATCCATCCCCATATTTCCTCGCAGGCAAATGGCAGATATGGTGCTAGGAGGCGCGCAAAAGCATCAAGGACAAGCCCAAGTGTGGTGCGTGCAGAAGTTATAGCGTGTTCGCTTGGGATGATTCCAGAGGCGTCAGCAGTGCCGTATGCACGGTTCTTGGCTAACTCAATATAATCATCGCAGAAGTCCCAGAAGAAACTTTCGATAACTTCCAAAGCCTTGGAATGCTCGTAGGCGTTGAGACTGTTGGTGGCTTCGGTGATAACTTTTGCTAAGCGAGCTAGGACTGCGCGGTCAAGTGTTTCACTGACATCCTCAAGATTCCACTGAGCCGTCGCAGACGTGGCAACATGGTGATTGTCATCTTCGCGGCCGATTGCGAGTGCGAATTTGGTGGCGTTAAGCAGTTTGATGGCTAAACGACGACCGATTTTCATCTGTCCTTCGTCATAGGTGGCATCCAGGCCGAGTCTTGCTGAGGCCGCCCAGTAGCGCACAGCATCTGCACCAAATTTGCTAATGGGTTCGTTTGGCACTACCACGTTGCCCTTAGATTTGCTCATCTTCTTGTGGTCTGGGTCAAGAATCCAACCAGAAAGGGCTGTATGAGCCCAAGGGAGGCAATGATTTTCCAGATGAGCACGAGCTACCGAGCTGAAGAGCCAGGTACGAATGATGTCCTGCCCCTGCGGCCTCAAATCCATAGGGAAGGTGGCTGCATGAAGGGCTTCGTTTTCCTTGCCCTCTTCCGCCCAATGTGTGACGATCTGCGGAGTTAATGAACTAGTTGCCCAAGTGTCCATAATGTCACGCTCGGCGGTGAAACCATCTGGCTGGTCGCGTTGGGATTCGTCAAATCCTTCGGGTGTATCCGTCGTAGGATCAATAGGTAGTGAGGCTTCATTGGGTGTAATAACACGAGTGAAATCAGTGTTGCCGTTGCTGTCAACGGCGTACCACAATGGGAATGGAACACCAAAGAAACGTTGTCGAGAAATCAACCAGTCGCCATTAAGTCCATGCACCCAGTTGTCGTAGCGCACACGCATGAAGTCTGGATGAAAGTTCAGTTCCTTACCACGATTAATCAATTCAGCGTTCAACTGTGTATCGGTGCCGCCATTGCGTAAATACCATTGACGAGAAGTAACGATTTCCAAGGGTTTATCGCCCTTTTCGTAGAAGTTCGTCATACGCTTAGTAGGTATTGGCTCGCCGTCCATATCGCCGGACTCGCGAAGGGCATCTGCAATTATTTTTCGTGCAGAGAATACAGTTTTACCTTGTGTCTGCTCGAAGATTAAGCGTCCATTTTCATCCTCAATCCAATCCGGCACATCCATGATGATGCGTCCGTTGCGTTGAATGATTGAACGAGTTGGAAGATGCAGATCACGCCACCACTGCACATCAGTAACGTCTCCGAAAGTACAGCACATGGCAATACCAGCACCTTTATCCATCTCAGCTGCCGGATGCGCAAGAATTGGCACTTTTACGTGGAAGAGAGGGGAATAGACCATTTCGCCGAAGTGTGCTTTGTAGCGTTCATCATCGGGATGTGCAATCAACGCGCCACAAGCCGCAAGCAGTTCGGGACGAGTCGTTTCGATATACAGAGGGGTTCCGTCTTCGAAACGGAATGCGATCTTGTGATAAAAGCCAGGATATTCGCGGGATTCTAGCTCAGCCTGAGCAACAGCAGTCTGGAAGGTAACGTCCCACAGGCCTGGGGCTTGTTGCTGATAGGCTTCGCCTCTGGCCAAGTTACGCAGGAATGCCTTTTGTGCAACTCGGCGAGGATGCTCACCGATGGTGTGGTAAGTCTGTTTCCAGTCAACGGAGAGGCCAAGGGATTTCCAGAGTGCTTCGAAGAGCTTTTCGTCCTGCGAGGTAAGGCGTTCACATAGCTCAATGAAGTTTTGTCGCGATACTGGAACTTGATCACGCGCTTCGAGCTTCTTGCCTTCTGTTCCCTCGAAAGGAGGTTTGAAATCTGGATCGTATTTTAGTGAAGTATCTACTCGAACGCCATAATAATTTTGTACGCGTCGTTCAGTTGGCAGGCCGTTGTCATCCCAACCCATCGGATAGAACACATCGAAGCCCTGCATTCGTTTAAATCTGGCTATGACATCAGTGTGCGTATATGAGAACACATGGCCTACATGCAAGTGACCAGAAACTGTTGGGGGAGGAGTATCAATGGAATATACGCCGCTACGTTGAGAAGTGTTGCGGAAACTATATGTGCCTTCCTCTTCCCATCGCTTGCACCATTTATCTTCAAGTCCGTCCACGCCTACATGATCAGGTAATGCTGTCAGCTGGGCGTGTATGCTGTCTGTGTTCTCGCTCATATCGACCAAGTTTATGAATCCAGTGTGACATGTGTGATTGCAGGCTCTGCCACTGCGATATGGCGCTTATTGTTCACTCAGTATGCTGCAGGTGCTCAATATACGGCGACGATGGACGATGGCGTTATTGTTTAGTGATATTCCACAGGGGCAGGTAAGCACTAGTCCTATTCACAGGGACTCCCGCAAGATTGTTGCTGTATGCCGTCACTGGCACTTTCATAAACAGCCATTCTGCTGGTGAACCTTCAGACACTGCTCTTGCGTAGGCTTTGAGCTCCTGAGAATATTCATCATTGTTGATTGCTGATTGAGCTTTCTGATAATGATCTTGTGCGCTGGGGCTATCAAATTTGGTGATGGATTTGGATGGGTCAGCATAACTACCTGCATCAGTTGCGGACGATGTGGTGAGTATCGTCATATCAAAAGCACGTTGTGACTTAACTTGCTGTTGCCATGTGGCATCATTCACCATGGTTGCGGTTACAGGTATGCCGCCCTTGGCCAATTCTGTTTTGATGAGTTGCCCAAGCTGTTCCCCGTAAGATTCGGGATAGACCAAGCGCAAGCTGCCCGAATAATATGAAGGAGGGAAATAAGCGGCAAGAGCTGCGCCCTTATTGATATCTAAGGGAAATAGTCCTGTGAGATCTTCGTAACCTGTGTCCAAAGGACTGAAAGGTCCAGCGATGGCGGCGCCAAGACCTTGTTGAGATTGAACAATTTCGGAATCATTAACGAGATATCGAATCGCTTGCCGGAGTCGTTGGTCTGAAAGTACAGAACTGGTATCTGTATTGAAAGCTAGAATTACAGATTCTTGGCTTAATCCGGTGCTAACGCTAAGAGCAGCGTTGCTTTTTGCTGCCTGCAAACCAGTCGCATCAAGCGGAGTTGCTATATCCACATCCCCTGACTCCAACGCTTGCGACAATAGCTTGGCATCTGCATAATATTTCAGCGTAATATTGTCGGTTTTAGGCGCGGAAGCCCAATAGTTAGTATTTTTAGAGAGCTTAAGGCTGGAATCCTTATTCCAATCAGATACCTCATATGGGCCTGAGCCTACAGCCTGCGTGGAGTAGTTAATCTTAGCTTCTTGATCATAGACAATCCCGGCTCTGGTAGAGAGAGCCTCTAATAAGTTCGGTGCTGGCGATGCCACAGTAATACGAACGGTGCGGGCATCCTCCTCATCAACAGCACTGATTAAAGAAAGCTCGTCGGCCCCTTGATATTTTTTCGTTATCGTCTGTTGTAACGACCAGACAACATCTCGTGCGTCCAGTGTGTGCCCGTTGCTAAAGCGGATATTGCTGTTGAGGTGGAAAGTGTAGTGCAAACCATCCTTCGAAAGATCCCAAGACCGAGCTAGACCAGCTTCTGGAACATTTTTTTCACTACTGCCAACTAAAGTCTGATATACATTGCCAAGCAAAGCTTGATTGATAGCGTTACCCTGTTCGCTGCGTATATCCAGCGATTGTGGAGCGGTGAGTGTTCCTACGTTGACGTTTGCATCCGAAACAACAAGATTGCCAGCTAAGATGCTCCGATGATTGAGTAGTGACCATCCGACCCAAGTGATCGCGCTCAAAGCAATAAGCGCAACAAGGAACATGACGGCAGATTTCCAAGAAGCCTGTTCTGTTCTCTTCATACTTACGAGTCTATAGTCTGGGCATGTCTTCAATCAGACGAGATGACTTCCGCGCTTGGGCAAGTATTCGCTAGGGGACAGCGTTGACATTCGGGTTTTCGTGCATGACATATGGCTCTTCCATGAAGGATAAGCCGATGAGATAGATCAGTCCAGGTCTCGGGAGGAAAGTATGAGGTTATCTCATGCTCAATGTGTACAGGATCAGGATGAGGCGTTTTCCAGTCTCGCCGCCAACGCAATCTGCGAGTAAGGCGGATGACGTGGGTATCCACAGGGAACCCAGGGATCTTAAAAGCGTTGCCTAACACTACATTTGCTGTTTTCCGGCCAACCCCAGGCAAACTGGTAAGCTCATCCATCGTTTTAGGAACTACCCCATTGAATTGAGTTTCCAAGATATTGCCAAGACCAATAAGGTGTTTAGCTTTGGCATGGTAAAACCCCGTGGAATGAATGATATCTTCAAGTTCGGAAGGGTTGGCTTCACTCAGAGATTTGGCAGTAGGGTAGGTGTCGAATAGTTCAGGCGTAACCAGATTGACGCGAACATCTGTGGTCTGTGCACTGAGTACTGTGGCCACAAGCAGTTGCAGCGGAGTCGAGAAATCGAGAGCACAACGCGGAGCAGGGTACAAGACACAGAGCTTGTCGTATTCCTCATGCATTCGAGACAGTCGATGAGTATTGCTTTCTCTAGCCATAGCTCACCTCACTGAGTCCTGGAACGTACCATGCGGCACTATTCTTGCTTGTGCACATCGTTATCAGGCAATGAAGCGATAGCCTGAGCTCTCGCTACATCTTCTTGGAGATCACCCTCTGGAGGGTCAAAACGATATCCAACATTGCGGACTGTGCCAATAAGATGCTCGTACTCCCCACCGAGCTTGGCGCGAAGACGGCGGATATGCACGTCAACGGTTCTTGTACCGCCGTAATAGTCATAGCCCCATACCTCTTGAAGAAGCTGAGCGCGAGTGAATACTCTGCTGGGATGTTGAACCAAGTATTTCAACAGTTCGAACTCTTTGTATGCCAAATCAATTGGGCGGCCATGAAGGCTGGCTGTGTATCCGTTGGTATCAACAAGCAAATCTCCAGATCTGATTTGCCCATCAATCCCTTCAATCGCAGTACTGGATGGGGTAGTGGAATCGGTAATTGAATTGCCTCGTTCGGACACTAATCGCAGTCGTGCCTCAACTTCCGCAGGAGAAGCTGAAGAGACCACGACATCACTGACTCCCCACTGTGAATTCACTACAGTGAAGCCCCCCTCAGTGAGCACGAGCATAATCGGTGTAGACAATCCTGAGGCATGAATGAGACGGCACAGTGTTTTGGCCGTAGCCAAGTCATCTCGTGCGTCCAAAAATAGGATTGTATTTTCTGGCATTTTTACCAGAGACGCTGCATCCATCGGTAACACGCGCACGCGATGGGAAAGCAGCGCAAGCGAAGGTAACACGGTTGCGGGATCACCCGCAAACGTCATCAACGTCAAGTCGGTCACGCCGGTTCCCCTTTGAGATAAAGTCTGATTGCTGACAATGTTGTGTTTCATTGTACAGTCGCAGAAGTGATTGCTTTATTTTGTAATAGTAGTTGTGGACACTGCGCGCTAGATTGAAGTTTGGCAGGCTCTGAAGAAGAGGCTTTCAAGGGCATTTGCGAGATCGAAGGATGTGGTTATGAGCGGTAAAGACGTGCAAGAATCGGCTGACCGAGTATCAGGCACAGCTAAAGGCGTGGTTGCTGTTCAGCTTGCCGCATACGTGGTACTGGTGGTTTCAGCGGGACTGCTGTCATTGTGGTCTTCAACTGCAGTGGTATTGATTTGGATTGTGTTGGTGGCTGTTGGACTGCTTGGGGTGATGCTGTACTGGTGGCCCTTTGATGATACTGCCACAACAAGCTTGGTTGAGCGAGCAGTTTCGGGTGTCACAGGTATCTGTGCGTTCGTAGCTGCAGCATACACTGCACCGCGTGTTGCTGATATGCCTGAGGGTAGTACTGCAAAGACTTCTTTGACATCGTGGGCTATTGTTTTTGGAATATTGATCACTGTCCTAGTGGTTGTTGGGTTCATCACTCAGATGATGCGTCGGGTGCGCTCGCATTTGATTACATCGCTGTCGCATGCAGTTTTTGGAGGAATTGCTTGTGTATCAGCAGCTGGATGGTCTTTTCTGCCAGTGATGATTGCCATTGCCAAATCTGCGCAAGGGCTAAAGCATATTGTTGGCATCGTGTTAGTAATTTTGGTGGTGTTGGTCATACTGCTATCCATGGGCGCGGCTGCTACATCGTGGTGGCGTGAAGACAACAGGGGAGATTCACGCACTCGAGTGGGTATCGCCATGTTACCGGTAATGATTGGCGGAATAGCTGTCTATATGGCTACATTGGCATGCTACTTTTTGGTGTTCTAATCGCAGATTTGAACTTTTCAGATTCTTCGGAAGAGTGGACTAGGTATATTTCAGCCTCACGCAAGGTGTAGCGAATTCCTGTAGGAAGAATGGCAGTGGGGGTGCATAACGACGTTGTTATGCACCCCCACTGCGTGGATTTTACTGCGTGGATTCTGTGTGACGTATCCTATTATTCTACTGCTCTGAGGCGGCTAAGCGCTCAATAGCCTTCTTGATTTCAGTCTTGGCAGCTGCAGCGTCTGTCCAGAAGTCACCAGGCATAACTTCTTTGCCTGGCTCCAGTGCCTTGTATTGCTCAAAGAAATGTTTGATTTCAGCTTTATGGAAGTCTGACACATCAGACACGTCTTTGATATCGTCGAAACGAACATCGGCGGGAACACAGAGAACCTTATCGTCCCCACCAGCCTCATCGACCATGTGGTAGAGGCCAACTGCGCGACATTCGATGACGCAGCCTGGGAATACCGAGTTTGGAATCATTACAAGAGCGTCTAATGGATCGCCATCCTCACCAAGAGTGCCTTCGATGTAACCGTAATCATCTGGATAACCCATGGAAGTGAAGAGGGTACGATCCAACTTAATGCGGCCGCTTTCATGGTCAACTTCGTATTTATTGCGTGAACCCCTTGGGATTTCAACGACCACATCGAATGTTTCAGCCATGTCGTCTCCTTGACGTGAATAAGTTAATACTTAACTAGAACCACAATACCCGCTGTCCAAGAAGGGAACGGGTATGAGTTCGAATATGTATCGATGTATCTTGAGGGTTATTGCTGACTTGTGCTTACCGAAAGGATATGTGCCACATCAGCCCATGGGGCCAAAGAAACGTAATCGTTGCCATTCCAGTTAAAGTCGCGCCCACTCAATTCATCATGCATATATAGGCTCTGACCATTAGTGAAGCCAAAATCAGCAGGGTCCCAGTGCACGCCAGAAGCATGAGCATTATGACCGTCGAGATTTACCACAACAATGACGGTGTCTGCTTCTTTAGACTCAGTGAAATCGGCGGGAATATGTCTGGCGAAAGCAAGAATTGATGGATCATCGGTGCCGAGAATGCTGAGGTTGTGGTAACCGTAGCAGCTCGGATGTCGACGTCGAATGTCGTTAAGGGTGCGCAGTAATCCAGAGATGCCAAGGCGGTCAGCATTTCCCCAATCGCGGAGTTTGATTTCGTATTTTTCATTGTCGATTTGTTCTTCGAAACCTGGACGCTGGCGGTTCTCAATGAGTTCGAAACCGTTATAAATTCCCCAGCTAGCTGATCCCATTGCAGCAAGCACAGCACGAACTGCATGGCCAGCGATGCCATTGTCGCGCAAATAATCAGTGAGTATGTCAGGGGTGGTTGGCCAGAAGGAATTGTGCTGATAATAGGCGACATCGCTGTTGCTAAGTGTGAGATACTCAGCAAGCTCTTCTTTAGTGTTGCGCCAAGGGAAATAGCAGTGGGATTGTGTGAAGCCTACGTAACTCAGGGCCAGCATCATGCCAGGACGGGTGAATGCTTCAGCAAGGAATAATATTTCGGGGTGTCGTTTATTGATGGCAGCAATTACATCTTGCCAAAAACGTACCGGTTTGGTGTGCGGGTTATCAATCCTGAAGATACTAACTCCTGCTTCAATCCAAAGTTCAAGAATCCTGATGACTTCTCGTTCGATACCAGGCATATCTTCATCAAAATCGATAGGGTAAATATCTTGATATTTTTTCGGAGGATTCTCAGCGAAGGCTATGCTGCCGTCAGCTTTATGTCGGAACCAGTTTGGATGTTCGTTGACCCAAGGATGATCCGGTGAGCATTGCAATGCGAAGTCCAAAGCAATTTCTAGTCCTAGACGATGAGCGGAGTCACAGAATTGCCGAAAATCATCCATATTCCCCAGTTGAGGATCTACAGTGTCGTGTCCTCCTTGTGATGAGCCAATGCCAAATGGTGAACCTGGATCATTGGGGCCAGCGATAAGAGCATTGTTGCGGCCTTTACGATTAGTCTGCCCAATTGGGAAAATGGGGGGCAGATAGACAATGTCGAAGCCTTCCTTCTGGGCACGTTCCAAACCGCTTATTGCAGTTTGCAGAGTTCCTTGAACGATGTTATGAGTTTTGGGATCAAGGTAAGCTCCTTCTGAGCGAGGGAAAAACTGATACCAGGATGCAAAGCTCGACTTTGGTCGTTGAACTTGCAGTGTTTTTGGTCGGCTTGAGGATATACCAGTTCGCAGTGGATTGCTCAGGTGCAGTCTATGAATCTCTGGGGTATCTGCTGCTTGGAAGCGCTGCGTGATATCCAAAGTATTGTCCGAAAGTGTTTCACAGGCTTTGAGCAAATGTTTCTTGGCTCTGGCGCCCAGTGCAGCATCAACGCTATTGGCCCACTGGCGCAGTATCGCCGCTCCTTCATCTAAAACATTAGCGATATCATCGTTCACCTGCACCTTAATAGTCGCATCATGCAGCCAGAGAGCATAAGGGTCTTCCCACCCCTCGATAGTGATACTCCACAGTCCTAGTTGTCGGCGTATGGATGTGAAGCCGGATTCCCAAGGATTCACCGCGCTGTGTTTACCTGCTTGCAACTGTGCAGACCATCGATCAAGACCTGCATTCATGCATTGCATAGGCCGACGTTGAACAACGCGGCCCTGGGGGTTACGCAATATGGCAGTGGCCCCCACTTTGGCACGCCCCTCGATAAACACCTGTGCACTTACAGTTAGGGGTTCTCCCAGTTCCACGCGCGCTGGGAAATAATCATTTTCACGGCATGGTGTGACGTCGAGAATATTGACACGACCAAAAAGCTGTGTTGTGTGATCGCTACGGACCTGCTTATTGGTGTTGTGGGCGGTTTTTCGCGTATTGGTGGTCTTTGATGAGGGTGACTTGCCGGATGTCTTGGGCTGAGCTGTGTGCGCCCCGCTGCGGTGTGGTGCTGTCATACCACCATTGTATGGAGCATTTGCATATTTGTCGCCAAGCGTTTTACGGATTGTTCACTTTTAATAGCCAGCAGTCACCACGCCAATCAAGTAGATGGCAGTGCTCGATGAGATAACACGAGTGCCCCGTGGAAATATTCACGGGGCACTTGTATAGCGAATTGTATGAGATTAACTTCGCACTAATTCTTCTTCTTCTGATGGATGCTAAACGACAAACCACCGGCAACAAGTAAGAGTAGAGCTACTGCGATAAGCGATCCTGCACTGACACCGGTATGTGCCAAAACACCGTGTAGGGGCTGTTGCTTGTCTGCTTCCTGCTGTTTGTTCGTTGCTTGGCTAGCATTTGTGCCAGGTGTAGGTGTAACTGTTGGTTTGGGGGTCTCGCCACCTTGATTGTTTGAATCTTCCTGGCTTAAGGATAGGAAGGGTAGAATCACTTGATCCTTCTTCAAACTCATGAGCTCTGCCTGACTTTGAGTTCCTGAAATGATGTCAATGGCATTGCTGTCAGTGGTCACACTGTCATGCGCAGCAGTATCTGTGACCTCGCCGAGTCCGCCACCAAAACGATATTGGTGAACAAACGTTGGGCAAGCATTCAATCCATCCCAGCATTCCTTGCTAAACACCGGTCGCACGTTGCCTATGCCTTCTGAGTCTTCAGCGCTGCTGAAAATCGAGACTTGGTAAGCTATCTGCTCCAACTTCACCCCATCGAGTGCTGTAGTTGGTACTGACGCCACGATAGCGTTACCTTGAACGATGCTGAGATTAACGTCTGCTGACTTGCTAGGCTCTTCGCCTAGATTGTAGACTCCGCTCGCATAGCGGGCTCCGTTATTTCGTCCATCGGCGACTATTGCCTTTTGCCAAGCTCCCTGTGTATAAGTGTTGGTTCCAGGAAGCTCAGGTGTGGCCTGTGCCACAGACCGAGCGTTCGATGACGAAGCGTTTCCTAGGTATATGTTCAACCGTTGGGTGCTCATGCCATTCCCGCCCCAAGCGTTGGTGATTTGACCATCTACGGTGGTTACGAATCGTACGGTGTTTCCATCACGGTATACGGAGAAGTTGCGCAAATCGAAGCTTCCCTTGTTGAATGCGCTGTCACTTGGATAGACATAGCTGCCAGGTCCATTGTCGTCGCCTTTGGGGTCGTTGAGATTGCCGACAAGGGTACCGAAGGCATAGATACTGTAACGCTTGACGGTCATTACTTGGTTCTTGCCTACGGCGGTGACCCGCACCGTATTCGACACATCAGGTAGATTGATGGTAGTGCTGAAAGCGCCGTTGTGCACAGGCACTTCCACGTTGTCACCGTTATTCACCGCAATACGCACACTTGTTGCATTGCTTTTCCCTGAAATCGGTAAATCGCGCTTTGCTGCAGTTTCACCGTCGCTTATGCCAGAAATCTCCAAAGTTGGTGCATCACCGGAAGCCTGGTCGTCAGCAGTGGCATCCCAGTTGTCCCATAGGTTAGCATCAAAATTCAAACGGCCAAGTTCGTTGGATGACCAGTTGTCGCCGGCTTTAATGATGGGTGTGCCCCCGACGGTGTAATTGTGCAGTAGTAGACCCTGGTGATCCGTGCTTTGGTTGCCGATTTCTACCTGTTTACCGTCAGCGTTGGTGAATGCCTTGAACAAGCTCTCTTGTGCGCTCTGATTGAGCTTGTTCCAAGCATCCACATGAAAACCGTCAATAGTGATTTTTTGGGTATTTTGCATGGCGAACAGACGGATGCCGCAGTTGACCATACCTTCCACGTTGGTGTTGGTAAATGTCAGATTTTTATATGTTTGATTGGTGTCAGCCATGTTGGTTGCTCCCATATCGAGATATGAGGAGGAGGAGTTGAATACGCAGGTGTTGTATTTCTGGTCGTTCCAATACATACGGTTATGGATGATGTCAGTGTTAGACACGGAGACATTTTCGACATTGCGTGCTCCCCAGCCCCACTGGAACACTGGTCCATTCTCGTTCTTCCAGATTACGGTGTTATCTACCTTCACGTTCGAGTGATAGAGCTTAATGACATCGTCGTTGGAGTGAAGGAAGGAATTGCGAAGAGTGCTCCCTCTATACATCTCTAATCCGTCGGTTTGCCAGTACCAGCCACCAATCTGTTGGTAGTTGTTGACCGTCATCGCGAAGGGGCCGTCTTCATTGCCGTACATCACGAAAGTGTGATACGGGGGAGAGGCGACAGTCACTCCTTGCAAATCAAGTGTTTGAGCAGATCCGGTGGATTGGAATTGCAACATTTTTACACATGAGCTGTGGCAATCAGATTTGTTTGGGTCGCGATGTTGGTATCCGTTTTCAGTATCCGCTTCATAAACATATTGCTCACCAGAAAGCACACCATACCCTGTGACTTTGAAACTTGAAGCTGTTGACAGGAATTTAAATGCACCTTTCACGTAGGCTCCTGGTGCCAGATAGACCCATTTAATATTCGCGGGAAGTTCAGCTCTATACGTTGATCCCATCCAATATGTTCCAGTATCAAAGTACAAGGTATCAATACTGGGGTCGATGGTGTTGAGTCCGCTGACATCACTCTGAGTCACATGCTTGACGTTTGCTGCTGTGCTATCTGGAATATGCTCAGTCGCTTCAGTGCCTTTGAGCATTGGTTGAGCAAAAACCAGCATGGCATTGCGTGGTTCTGTGCTCACAGCCTGACCGCTAGTGGAATCAGTAGTCAGTGCGCCTGATCCGCCTGAATTATCGTTGTAAGAGGTCACTAATTGAGGAGCGAATTCTACTGAGAAACGGTATCCTGCACTGCTGTACGGGACATGGATGCGCACGGTGTTGTTGCCGATAAATGTTTTGTCGAATTTGTCGCTAGTCGGTCGAATGCTTACCTGATCTGCTGAGGTGATGGTCTGCTCGGTGTCAAGTTTCACATCGACATAAGCATCTGCGGAATATTCAAACGTTGACCAAGACATTGACATCTGCGCTGCAGATGAGAATTCAGCACCATCTTGCTCGGTGTATCCTAATTTGCCGTTACCGCTGCGTGGCAGACTCATATAGGTGAATGAGTTATAGAAATTCCCTGGATCGGATGTGCTTGCGACACTTGTTGAGTAGTACGGCGATTCCCTTACAACACCGTTGTCGATGCTTGTTGTTGATTTCTCAGCATTGCTATGCCACCAGGTGTGCAAACTTTCAGTGTTTGCGACCTGTACATTCGTCTTGTCTGTCTGTGATTGAGTTGTTGATTCGGTAGTCGTTTCGGCAGCTGTCGCTGTAACGACAGAACTGCCTAGCATCATTATTGCTGCGCCAATAGCAGTCAAAGCCACAGCAGATTGCCGCAGACTAGAACCGTGACGTGATGTTTTCCCCCAATGGGCGTGCATCGAGACTCCTTCTATTCTTCTACTTATCCCCGTTGATGATTATGCCTTAGTCGCATCGTCGCGAGGCATGAGATTAAGTGTAATGAATTGAATCTGTTGCGCAAGTTTTCAGAAAATTACCTAGTGTCGGGCACAGTAATGCCACAAAATCAACTACTGGTGTAGGCGCTGAGCGAACTATTTGCTGGTACAGCGGCCTGTAGATTCGCGGACGATGAGCTCAGGTTCGAAGAGGAGTTCGTCGCGGCGGGTAGCAATTTTCTTGTTTTCCATCATCGCCATAAGGCCATTTACTGTAGCGCGGCAAATCTGATTGACTGGCTGTCGCACGGTCGTTAAGGACGGTGACATGTACTTCATAGCGGATGAGTCATCGTAGCCGGTAACTGAAATATCGTTAGGAATACTTAAACCGAGTGCTTTGGATGCTTTTAGCGCTCCAAGTGCTAGTTGATCACTTGCACAGGCTATTGCAGTGGCGCCATTTTCCAGTAATGAGTTTGCCGCCATTTGCCCTGATTCCACCCCATAAGTAGTCCAGGCAGTCAAATTCTTCTGGTGCTTGATGCCTTCATCTGCAAAGAACTTCATAGCTGTTTCGTATTTGGCAATTGACGGGTAATGGTTCACATCACCAAGCAGCAGTCCGATGTGTCGATGCCCCAAATCGCGAAGGTGGCGCAGGGCCATAGCCATAGCCTTGGCATCATCGGTGCCAGCAAAAAGCCCATCCATGTCCCGTGCTGCGCCATTGAGAAATGCTGCGGGGATATTGTGCTCGCTGAGTGTGCGGTATACGGACAGCGGTGCGCCTTTGGTGTCATATTTACCGCATAAAAATATTGCGGCAGCAATTGGTTGATTCTGGAGCATGCTGAGATAACCCTCTTCTGAGGTACCTGTTGGTGTGCATGTGCAGGTAAGCACGAGGAACCCTTGTTGTGCTAGAAGAGTGGTAAGCGCCGTCAAATATTTAGGAAAAATCGGATTGGATAGGTCGGGCGTAAAGATAGCGACAAGTCGTGCCCCGTTGCGTTGCATCCTTTCAAGAGGCATGCCGAGAGCGCTTATGGCATCCATAACCGTGTCGCGAAGATCGTCTGACACACCTGGCTTGGCGTTCATCACGCGGGAGACCGTTGCTTGGCTGACTCCTGCCTTGGCTGCTATGTCTGCGAGTGTTTTTGCCACGATACAGTGCTCCGTTCAAGATAACTAGTTGCACTCATTCTGCCCCACAAATAGTACAACGGCTATTTCCTGATGAAAAATGCTTGAAAACTTGCGAAAGAAATTCTATTGTCTTACACTCTAAATTGCCTTGAGAGCGAAGGATCGATAGGCGGCAACGAGGGTGTTGCACACAGTTGAAGGTCAAGGAGGAGACTTCGCATGGTGAAAAAGAGTGTGGTTTGGAAGGTAGGTGCGATGGCATGTATCAGCGCACTGGCACTTTCAGCTTGTGGAAGTGGTAATGATTCTGCAACCACAAAAGACGGCAAGCCCGTTATTAACGTTCAGGTAATTTTGGATGCTCGTGCAGAAAAAATGCAAAAAATGGGTTGGACAAAAGGTCTAGAAACTGCCTGTGATTGCTATATTAACTGGACCAACACGGGAAGTGCTTCATGGGACCAGCAGAAGAAGACATCCCTAGCTGCCGGTGAAGTTGCAGATGTGACTATCGGTGGATATGGATCGGGAGATATGAGCGACTATGGCAGCCTGTTCATGAACCTGAAACCTGAATTAAAGAGTATGCCAAACGTCTCCAAGATGTTCAAGGAAGACCCATATTCAGAGGTGGTTTCCACCACATATGACGGTAAGATTTACGGAACTCCTGTTGTGGCACGACCTGTTACGGCACGTACCAGCAACCACATGTTCATCAACAAACAGTGGCTGGACAAGTTAGGTCTTAAGGTGCCTACCACCTGGGATGAGTTGGCAACTGTGCTTAAAGCCTTTAAGACCCAAGATCCAAACGGTAACGGCAAAGCAGACGAAATCCCTATGGACTTCTACACTCCAGGAACCGATGGATTCTGGCTTTTCCAGCCGAATGTGTTGCTTTCCAGCATGGGAATCGTTGTTCCTAACGGTCCTTTGGGCATGTACGTAGACAATGGCAAGGTCAAGAACTATCTCACTGATTCAAGGTATAAGACGTTGATTCAGTTCATGCATCAACTCTGGGCTGACGGCGTGGTATCTCCAGAAGCATTTACTCACGATTGGTCTAAGTTCACCAGCACAGCAAAGGGCAATGGCAAGACTGCAACAGTTGGTTTCGAATGGATGTGGACTCCGTCCGGTACCTTCGGACAGGAAAACGCTGATCAATATGTCACTATTCCTTCTCTCAAGCAGAGCGCAGATCAGAAGGAAGATCCAGTCTGGTCATACAACGGTGATGATTTGGCTTACAAGGTTGACAGCGCTGTTATTTCATCGAGTGTGAAGAACAAGGAAGCTGCGTTGAAGTTCGTTGATGCGTTCTACTCTGCAGATATGTCAGTTCAGGCTCGTTATGGCGCCTTCGGTACTGCAGTCAAGAAGCTCGGCACTAACCATTACAAGGTATTGAACGCTCCTGCTGGTCATGAGGAAGCTGATTGGATGTTCTATCAAGCTTTGGGTGATGCAGCACCTGGTTGGATCAACAGCGACATGAAGCTCGAGCTGCCTCAGATTCATAGTGAGGTCAAGACGGTTGACAAGGTATATGACAATGACTACAAGAATGTCAACTTCAATAAGGACATTCTGTATCAAAACATGCCAGCAACTAAAGAGCAGAACGATGCAATGAGCGCCAATAACACTGGTATCAACCAGTACGCAATGAGCAAGTTCGCTCAATGGGTCACCAAGGGTGGCGTGGATAACGAATGGGACGAGTATGTCGCGAAGCTTAAGCAGAACAAGCTCCAAGACAATGTCGCCACTGAGCAAAAGATCTACGACACTTACGTCAAGCGTATGAACAAGCTCGGCGTGAACCTTAACAATTTCAATGAATAAACCTCAGTGACTGAGCTGTAATGCTCATCCGACCGGTAGCGCCAGATATGAGTGCGCTCCGGTCGGATCACTGACGTCGTGATTAACTCGCATGCCCTCATGCGTAACAAAGAATGAAGCGAGACTATGACTACTAGGCAGCGTCATCACGTGCCTGATGAGATTCATACCAATGGTGCGGCCATTAATCCTTGGTGGGCCAATGCGGTGGTATATCAGATTTACCCGAGATCATTTCAAGATAGTAATAATGATGGCTACGGTGATTTGAACGGTATTACTTCCCGCTTGGGTTACCTTGCTGAGCTAGGGATTGATGCTATCTGGCTCAGTCCTGTATACCGCTCTCCACAGGATGACAATGGATATGACATTGCTGACTATCGCGATATAGATCCGATGTTTGGCACGCTCGCGGATATGGACACACTCATAGCCAAAGCTCATGAATATGGCATCAAGATTGTCATGGATCTCGTAGTAAACCACACTTCTGACGAACATGCATGGTTCCAAGCGTCACGACGCAAAGACCCCGAGTTTAACGATTGGTACTGGTGGCGTCCAGCGCGCGAAGGTTCAATCCCTGGCACTCCAGGCGCGGAACCAAATCTGTGGGGAGGCACCTTCGGTGGTTCGGCTTGGCAGTACGACGAAGAACGGGGCGAATACTACCTCCATACCTTCTCGAAAAAACAACCTGATTTGAACTGGGAAAACCCGGCTGTGCGACATGCCGTATATGACATGATGAATTGGTGGCTCGATCGGGGCATTGATGGTTTCCGTATGGATGTCATCACACTGATTTCCAAACGCATTGACCACAATGGTAAGTTGCCAGGTGAGAGCCATAGCCTCATAGCTGATGAAGCACCAGGCGAGGAAGGTTACTCAAGTCCGTGGCCCTTTAGTATGGACGGTCCACGTCTCGATGAGTTCCTTAAAGAAATGCGCCATGAAGTTTTCGAAGGACGAGATGCTTACCTCACAGTTGGTGAGGGGCAAGGTATTTCTCCACGTCGCAATGAACACATCACCGATCCAGCCAATAGCGAGCTGGATATGCTCTTCCTTTTTGATCATGTTGGAGTCGATCAGGGTGATGTCAAATGGGATATGGAAGCGTTGGAGCTCCCGAAGCTCAAGCGCGCGATGATTGAACAGCAGGAAGCGGTTGCATCTCGTGGATGGGCCAGCCTGTATTTCAATAATCATGATCAACCTCGTGCTCTCTCGCGTTGGGGAGATACTTCTACGCCAGAGTTGCGAATTAAATCGGCAAAGGCTTTAGGCCTCCTCTTGCATATGCATAAAGGGACGCCATACGTGTATCAAGGCGAAGAACTTGGTATGACCAATGCAGGGTTCACCTCATTGGATCAGTATCAGGATCTTGAATCGATTAATGCATTCCATCAGAGAGTTGATGAAGCTCAAGTGCAGAGTGCTGATTCGATGTTGGAGTCCTTAGCAAAAGTCAGTAGAGACAACTCACGCACACCAATGCAATGGGATGATAGCCGTTACGGGGGCTTTACTTCAACTCAGTCTTTGAAAGCTCCGTGGCTGCCCGTAAATGATAATAAGGCTTCAATCAACGCCAACGAAGAGTTGCAAGATTCAGATTCGGTCTTTGCTTTCTATAGACAACTCATCGAATTGAGACATACCAGCGATTTGATTGCGGCTGGCTCCTTTGAAGCTCTGGATATTGATGACGAACACGTCTACGCCTTCAAGCGATCCTTGGGTAACGACAGTGCGCTAGTAGTTATCAATACCTCTTCGCATACTGTTCCCCTTCCTGAGCAAACGTACCTGATTTTGGCCTCTGGTCTCGATCCGCAGAAGGTACTGCTTTCCAATGAAAGTGTTGAAATCCTCAACAAAGAAGTTGCTGGCGGAGAGTTAGCCCCTTGGTCCGCATTCGTTTATGAAATCTAGGATTGGAGAGAATCCGATGGACAATAATACAAGTAGTTCTGCAGCGATACCGACGCGGCGTGATTCGCACGCTCGCCCTTCGTTGTGGATGAGGTTTACAGGACACTTCCGTCTGTACTGGCAGTTGTGGGTGTTTACCATTCCAGCAATTTTCTTCGTTGTACTGTTTGCCTATATACCAATGTACGGTGTGCAACTAGCATTCAGAGAGTTTGATTTCACCAAAGGGCTTACCGGAGGAAAATGGGTTGGGTGGAAATACTTCCACCAGTTCTTTGTTGATCCGATGTTTTCGCAAATTATCGGCAACACTTTTAGAATCAGCTTGTGGACCTTGGTGATGGGATTTATTGCACCAATCTTTCTCGCCTTACTTATTAATCAGATAGGCAACTCAAAGATCAAAGGTTTCGTCCAAACGATTACCTATATGCCACACTTCATCTCTACTGTGGTCATGGTTTCTATCATCCAAATCTTCCTCGCTCCAGGAACCGGTCTGTTGGGTCGTTTCTTAGGTAGAACCAGCATCATGGGAGATCCGAACGCCTTCACACCTATTTACTGGATTTCAGAAGTCTGGCAGCATGCAGGCTGGAACTGCATTATCTACCTTGCAGCCCTTTCATCCGTGGATCTGGCATTGTATGAGGCAGCGAGAATTGATGGTGCCGGTCGTTTGCAGCTGATTCGTTACGTTGATATTCCGACTATCATGCCAACCGTTGGTGTCATGCTCATTCTCAATATGGGTTCTGTTCTTGGTGTTGGCTTCGAGAAGGTTTGGCTGATGCAAAATACCTTGAATATCAATGCATCAGAGGTTATATCGACATTTACTTACCGAATAGGTCTGCTCAACAGTCAATTCTCATATTCGACAGCAATAGGCCTGTTTAATTCGGTGGTGAACTTCTTCTTCCTCATCATGGCTAACTTCATAGCCAAGCGCACCAGTGACACGAGCATCTTCTAGGAAAGCAGCGATTATGTCAATCTCTCAACAAGCTAAGTCAACCGCATTGGCGACTTTGTCTGAAACCAATAAGGGCGATAAAGGAACCTGGAATAAGCACTCACGTCAAGACAAGACAGTCTCTGATTGGGTCGTCGATGGCGTGATTGCTCTGATCATTGTGGTGATTCTCGTCGCCATTATTTACCCTCTGTGGTTTATCGTCATTGCATCATTCTCGGACCCAGGGGCAGTGTCCTTAGGTGAAGTTCTGTTATGGCCTAAAGGTATTGGCCTGACCGGCTATGCCAAGATACTTACTGATACCAGAATTTGGATTGGTTACCGCAACACCATCGTCTACAGCGTTCTTGGTACCGCTGTAAATCTGCTGGTCACCATTCCTGCCGCCTATGCATTGTCTCGAAGAGAATTTAAGCCAAGACGTATTATCATGTTCCTGTTCACTTTTACCATGTTCTTTAGCGGTGGTTTAATTCCTAACTACCTCTTGATGAAACAGCTGGGATTGCTGAATAGCATGTGGGTATTTATTCTTCCCAGTGCGTTCAGCGTGTATAACATGATTATTGCTCGATCATTCTTTGAAAGTTCTATCCCTGAAGAATTACGTGATTCTGCGCGAGTAGACGGTGTATCGTATTTCGGCTTCTTCTTCAAAATTGTGTTGCCGCTTTCTAGTGCCATACTTGCTGTTATCGGTTTGTATTGCTTTGTGGGGCATTGGAATGATTACTTCACTGGTTTGATTTACATCAGAGATCAGGATAAATATCCTCTTCAGAATGTGCTGCAGATGATTCTGCTCACCAATCAAACCAACCAAGGCAGTAGCAATGCTGGTCTATCCGCATCGCAAGCTCAGAATTTTGCTGATCAGATTAAGTTCGGCATTATTATCGTTTCCAGTTTGCCGTTGCTGATTATTTATCCATTCCTTCAGAAGTACTTCAACAAGGGCGTCATGATTGGTGCCGTCAAGGGCTGACACCTTCGTTGAGGAAAGCAACAGTCTGAAGAGCCTTCCTGTGAATGCCAATCCTCAGGCTGTTGCTCCCCTGAACCTATAAGTCCATACCAACCAGAAAGTGAATCTAATCCCATGAGTGTTTCTTCTGCTACGCAGAACCCCCGTAAGGCTTTTCCGGAAGGTGCAAACCCACTGATGCGTCAGGAATATGTTATGCAGGGTGACCGATGGAGAATCGCCTTTATCACCGATTCTTTGGTTCGTGTGGAATGGTCAGAATCAGGAATTTTCGAGGATCACTGCACACAGATGACCCTGAATAGGAATTTCAAGGAAGCCACACAGATTCATATTCGTCAGTATGAAGAGGATGGATACTTGGTGGTTGATACACCGACGATTCATCTGATGTATGACCGAAAGCCTTTTACTAAAGAGGGGCTGCAAATTCATGTCAAGGGCATGAATGGATTCTGCGACACTTGGCATTATGGCGATGACCAGCACGCAAATCTTCACGGTACTGCGCGCACCCTAGATGGGGTTGACGGTACAACAGAACTTGGTGTTGGCCTGAATTCTCCTGACGGCTGGGCGATTATTGATGATTCGGCTTCAAACGTGCTGGTGGAGAACGCCAATGCTGCAGATGGGAGCCTCACAGATGGCGTAGGTGGTGTGGCAGTTCAGTCGCGTTCACACAGTGAAATTGATTTGTATTTCTTCGGCTACGGACATCGTTATGCAGAGGCAGTTCAAGACTTTTATCAATTAACGGGGCCTACACCGCTGTTGCCTAGATTCGCTCTTGGTAATTGGTGGAGCCGATACTACCGATATAGTGCTGATGAATATATTGATTTGATGGATCGTTTTGATCGTGAAGGACTTCCTTTTACGACTTCAGTAATCGATATGGATTGGCACTTAACTGAGCTTGATCCCTCATATGGTTCTGGGTGGACGGGGTATTCTTGGAACACAGAGTTGTTCCCTAACCCGAAGCATTTTCTTGAGCAACTCCATGAGCGCGGTTTGCATATCACCTTAAATGTCCATCCTCGCGATGGTGTGCGTGCATTTGAGGACGCGTATCAAAAAATGGCCAAGACGCTGGGGATTAATCCCGACAGTGGAGAAGCTGTTGAATTCGATTTGACCAATCCTAAGTTTGTTGACGCATATTTCGACATGCACCACGATCTTGAGGATCAGGGCGTCGACTTCTGGTGGATTGATTGGCAGCAAGGTGGAGTCACCAAACAAGTTGGACTGGATCCATTGTGGATGCTCAACCATTTGCACTATTTGGATTCCGCACGTGAAGGCCGCTGGCCGCTGACCTTCTCACGTTATGCTGGCCCGGGTTCCCATCGCTATCCGGTAGGTTTCTCAGGAGATACGATTGTCAGTTGGAGCTCGTTACGATTCCAACCGTATTTCACTGCTACCGCATCTAACATCGGTTATGGTTGGTGGAGCCATGATATTGGTGGCCATGTGTCGGGCATTCGTGATGAAGAGTTAGAGGCTCGCTGGTATCAGCTTGGTGTCTTCAGCCCAATTAATCGTCTTCATTCCAGTGCGTCGCCATTTAATGGCAAGGAGCCGTGGAACTTCCATGAACCCGTGCGTTCGGCAATGGTGGATGTGTTGCGCCTTCGTCAAGCCTTATTGCCATACCTGTATACGATGAATTGGCGTAATGCCGCAGAGGGTAAGGAACTCATAGAGCCGATGTATTGGCAGTATCCCGAAATGGGAGAGGCGTACAACGTGCCGAATGAATATTTCTTCGGATCTGAACTTATTGCAGCACCAATTACTGAGGCAATGGATAAGGCGTCCATGCGTGCAAAAGCGAAGGTCTGGTTGCCGCAGGGTGAGTGGTTTGATTTCTTTAGCGGAAGGCGCTATCACAGCGATGCGAAGTCAGGTATGAATTTCTATGCTTGGCGAGGTATCGAAACACTACCACTATTCGCTAAGGCAGGCGGGATTGTGCCGATGCAAAGCGATTGCACGAGCAACAGCACCGAGAACCCAGCAGCTATGGACGTATTGGTGTTCCCAGGAGCGGATGGCAGCTTTACACTACGTGAAGATGATGGTCAGTATGCTCCTGGCGGAGATATTTCGCGTATGCATACTGCTGATACGTCAATTATCTTTGACTCGCACTCTAGTACGCTCACTATTTCACATGTTCGCGGTGATGAAGGTATCGTGCCGAAACAACGAACGTGGACAGTCGTATTCAGAGGTGTTGCCAGAAGTACAGTGCTCGTTGACGGAGTGCACAGTGAGCACACGTCTTACGACCCAGACACCCTAAGTCTGAAAGTGCAAGTAGGCGTTACAGAAACTGATCGCGATATTGTGCTCAGCTTCCCTCAAGGTCTCCACCTTGCTGAGAATCCAATTGATAATGATTTGTTCAATATTTGCAATGACGCTCAGATAGCGTACTCATTGAAGGAAGGTGCAAACTGGGCTCTAGAAGGCAGTGGTATCAGAGCGCTTACAGCATTACGCACCATGTCGTATGAGTCGAAGGATGACAAGGGCCAAGCACAAACCCAATATCTTCCGGAAAGTGTTATTGCTGCTCTAGAAGAGGTATTGCTTCGTAGCTAAGAATCTCAGGGTATGCGTGGGCTGTGCGGAAGCAGTGGCATTGGATGTTGACATCGACGATGCAACAATGGCTTAAGACAGGGTGAAGGTTATGAAGCGATTCGCGGTCGGATATGAATTTTTTGCACGCATCATCATGATGGTGGTGATGGTCAATATTGCATTCATCGTTCATACCGTAATGGGTCTTGTGCTAGGAGGATTTTTCCCCTCGTTAGCTGCATCATATACCACTTACCGAGCGTGGACGCTCTCCGTCGAGGATCGCTCCTGGACCGTACGCCAAACATGGTCAGTATTTCATCGTGCGTGGAAATCGGAATTACGATCCGCTAACCTCTTCGGATGGCCACAATTCGCTGTATGGTTCTTACTGCTCTGGGAATATTGGTTTGTTCAGCACAACAACCTCGGCACTCAAGGCTTTGCCGTGTCTGGTGTGCTGCTAGTTGTCAATATTTTCTATGCGCTTTTTGTATTAGTGAGTTGGGGTGTCCGCTCTAACTTTAACGAAGGCGCTTGGTGGATGGTGCGTACCTCTCTCACGTTAATTATCGTCAGACCGTTGTGTTCTGTCATTATTGTGGTCCTTCTACTGGTAGTAGCGTTCGCTTATTACCAGTGGCCAGGACTGATGATTGCGTTCGGTGTTTCAATCCCCATATTTGCAACGATGATGACCTTGTATTCTTGGGGCAAACTCCCCGGTATGGATGTCCATGACATAGAGCCGATGGAGAAAGATCAGAATAAGAAACAGCAGTCTCGTACACGCTAAAACTAGCGACTCTAGCGAGCTCATAGCGCTTGCAGATATGTATCGATTCACCAGCACTAAGCGTGTCCAAAATACGAGTGAGTTGGACACGCTCATACATCCAACTGTGTAGTTGTTTCAGCCCTCGCAGTGGACTATTCTTCACTTGAGAGAAC
This sequence comes from Bifidobacterium sp., assembly GCF_022647885.1. Classification (NCBI taxonomy): domain Bacteria; kingdom Bacillati; phylum Actinomycetota; class Actinomycetes; order Bifidobacteriales; family Bifidobacteriaceae; genus Bifidobacterium; species Bifidobacterium sp. Next base: position 635,029 of record NZ_JALCLM010000001.1, read on the forward strand.
CAGCGATGGGGCTGGCTCAGTTTCTCTGATGCACTACAAGGATGTTACTGCTGATTGAGATTCCCGTATCGAAAGGATTTGGTATGAAAGCCTTAGTGCTTACCGGAACGCAACAATTTGCGATAGAAGATCTTCCAACACCTGAGATAGGCCCACATGACGTACTGATTAATACTGCTTTTGCGGGGGTATGCGGTACTGATCATGATTTGTATGCTGGCCGTCCAGGATCAGCAGCTGCAGTCCCACCCATTGTGCTTGGTCACGAGAACTCAGGTGTTGTGGCAGCTGTTGGAGAACAGGTAACACGAGTAAAACCGGGGGATAGGGTAGCCGTTGACCCGAATATTTATTGTGGTCAGTGCGAGTTCTGTCTGACTCAGAGACCGGAGTTATGCGATAATCTCAGTGCAGTTGGAGTTACACGAGATGGTGGTTTAGCAGAGCAGTTCAGCGCTCCAGCAAGTGTGGTGTATCCCTTGCCAGATAATGTTTCGTTGAAATCAGCAGCTGCAGTAGAACCAGTTTCGTGCGCAGTCCACGCAGTCGATCTATTGAAACTCCATCCGTACCAAAAGGCCTTGGTCATTGGCGATGGCTTTATGGGACAGCTCTTCGTTCAAGTTCTTCAAGCCTACGGTGTGCATCAGGTCGACTTGGCGGGCATCGTTGACGAAAAGCTCAAACTCAATGCGGAACGCTTCAACGTGGTGCATACCTTCAACACCATGCGTGAAAGTATTCCTCAAGAGGCATACGATATTATCGTCGAAGCAGTAGGCCTACCATCGACCCAAGCACAGGCTATCGCTGCTGCAAATAAGGGAGCCCAAGTGCTGATGTTTGGTGTTGGTCCTCAAGAGGCAGTGTTCGAAATGAATACCTACGATATTTATAAGAAACAGTTGACCATACAAGGCTCATTTATCAACCCTTTGACCTTCTGCGATGCCATTGCGCTCTTATCGAGTGGCAAAGTGGATGTAGACACATTGATTAGTCGTGAATTTGCACTTGAGCAAGTTCAGGATTTCCTCGATGGAGCGATCACAGGAGTTTCAAAAGCTGTCGTTAAACTTGCTCAGTAAATCAATGGCAACTGGGACAAGCAACCATTACGGTGGCAGTTATTCCATCGACGTGTGCATAACTTGCTCGATGATGATATGCCTGCTTTACCAGTGAGCACCACATACAGGAGGAACATGATGAATACGATGACCACGTATACCAGCGACGTTCAACATGTGGGTCTGCCGACAACAGATCTCGACGGGACCATAGATTTTTACACCAAAACCATAGGTTTTGAGCTAGCAGGAATATTCAAGAACGGCGATGCGCGTTGTGCTTTTCTCCGTTATGGACATATCACCATAGAGACATGGGAAGTTGAGCAATCTGCCATGTCTGACGGTGCATGGAATCATATGGCTCTGGATTGCACCGACATTGATGCGGCTTTCGCCAACGCACAAGAGCTTGGGTTGGATTTCAAAGACAGCGAGGTGCAATCAATTCCATCCTTCTGGGACAACGGTATCCGTTACTTCAATATTTATGGCCCAAACCGAGAGATTATCGAGTTTTGCCAGATTATATGAGCGATGTTGATATCCGTAGAGATTACCAACTGCGATAACTGTTTCAACAGGACAACACTAGCCAAAGTGGGTGGCGTTTAAACTGTCCTGTTGAAGCAATTATTGTTTTTCTGCCGCTTGTTTGAGAAGTGGAACGATGTCCGATATTTGCTCAGCTTTGATACCAGCGATGGTTATGCGGATGTGCTCCGGTGCTACCCTGTGATCTGAATAATCAGGGAAAGTAGCTTGCACGTTGAAATCTGATCCTCTTCTGACCTTGATGCCTTTTGAGAGTAAGAAGTTGATGGCTTGTTCTTCGCTGCGCACAGCCATCCACACATTAAGGCCGTCGCCAGCACTGATGCTGATATTGGATTCAAGCAGCAAACTTTTCAGAACCGACCTTCGATACTCGTACTCTTTACGAGCTCGAAGAATTTGTGCATTTGTTTTAGAGTCTGCAAGCATCATATAGAGCAGTTCCTGAAGTAGTTTGCTGACCCAACCAACCCCGAGTTTGCGCTCGCGAATCAGCATCTCGACGATAGGATTGGGCCCTGATAACGCAGCTAGACGCAGATCGGGTCCATGTGTTTTAGAGAAACTCTGTATTCGAACCGTACGTTCTGGCAAGTATGTTCCCATACTCATTGCCATAGCTGTTGAGATGCTGCCACTGTGGTCGTCTTCGATAATCAGAGGGCGCTCATCTTGAGGGATGGATGCATAACTGTTATTCAATATATTGGCAAGCAACTGGATTCTTTCAGGGGTAGTGGTTATCCCTGTTGGATTTTGTGCCCTTGGTTGAGTAATGATTGCGCTTACTCGTTGGTGATGACGCCTACAGTTGTCGATTGCTTGTTGCAGGGAATGTGGTGATATGCCCAAGTCGTCCATATCTATACCGATAGCAGTAGCGCCACACTGGCGAACCAGATGGATAATGGGAGGGTAGGTCGGATTCTCCAGCAGGATTACACTGCCGTTGGCTTTGCAAATACGCAAGACTCGTTCGATACCGTCCATGGCTCCTGAAACCACGGTGAGTGCTTGGACCGGATAAGGCCAAGTTGAACGGAAGAGATCTGCAAGTGGCGAGAGAATCGATGATTCGTCATATGAACCGATATATGCAGTGCGTTGACCTTGCATAATCAGGAAGCGATTAATCCCTGGGAGCAACGATATATCAGGCGTACCAAGGGATAAGTCGTGAAGAATGGTGTGATCGGCGGTATCGGATGAGGAATGCCTGAGATTCGTCCAATCATCGTTGCGAGACAACACATAGGTTCCTCTGCGACCTCGCATCATCAAATATCCGGCAACTGCGAGTTGATGGTAGATGCTCGAAATCATGCCATAGCTCACATCTAGACGAGATGACAGCAAGCGTACAGTCGGCATCCGCTGATTCGTTTGCAGAGATTGTCGCTCCAACAATTCAATCAACGTTGTTTTAATAGCATCGGAGGTGACAGCTTTACCGGAATCTTGCAATGCAGTGAGTATGGTTTCCAGTGCACGGTTGTCTTCATAACTGTTGTCGTCCTCAGATGTATCGACATTCATGCTATCCATACTGGCGATTCACGCACCTTTCCGGAAATTTCATTCAGAGCACTACAAAATATCATCAGCGCTAGTAAGTCTTGTCCCTTATTGTTGCTGCTGCGAACGGTTTTCTGCGCACAGCAAATCTCTTGGGAATCCTATATCTGACTATTCCACCACACATCATTGGCATTATTCCAACATCGCGAAATATCACCACGAAGTCATGGTGTATTCAGTACCAGTACTGTTGCTTATTCCGAAAGCGATTATTCCATCTCGGTAACTGCTTGGTAACGCAAAGTTATGTGCACGAAATGTTCAATCGTGACCATAAGAATCTGCTTGAGTGCGAAGTGTTGGGCGTCTGTAAGTCAGGTGGGATTGCTTAAGGGGCTGGTATGAAAAAAGTTTTAACTCGAATCGGGGTATTCCTAGTTACTGTTGCGGTGGCATCAGTGGCGGTATTTCTGCTACTGTCCGCGCTTCCTGGAGATGCCGCAGCTATAAAGTTGGGCACGGAGGCATCGCCACAAGCCTTGGAACAGATGCGTCATGAGCTTGGTCTGGATCGACCTATGTATCTGCGATACTTCTCCTGGGCGGGAGGAATGATTCGAGGAGATATGGGAATCTCTGCCAACTCTGGAGTAAGCATCGCATCAGATGTGATACAGGGACTTCAAGTCACCTTGCTACTAGTCGTTATCGCCATGATTATTGCGCTACTGATTGCTTTTATTTTTGGCACGCTGGCGGCAGTTTATCGGGATCGTGCACTAGGAACAGTGTTGAGTGTGGTTAGCCAAATAGGTGTCTCGGTTCCAGCATTCTTAGCTGGGTTAATTTTAGTAATCATTTTTGCTGTTGGCCTGGGTATGTTCCCAGCGACAGGGTGGTCTTCGCCCGATGATCCGGTGCAATTCTTTCGTCACGTTGCTTTACCTGCACTTTCTTTAGGCCTAGTACAAGGCGCGATTCTCAGCCGTTATGTGAGGTCCGCAGTGCTGGAAGTAACTACTGAGGATTTCATGAGAACTGCTCGGGCGAAAGGCTTAAGTTTTCCGCAGGCTTTACGTAAACATGGCATTCGCAATGCTTTGGTGCCGATTATGAATATTGCGGGTGTTGAAACGGCATCGATACTTATCGGCGCAGTGGTTGTCGAGCGCGTTTTCGAGATACGCGGTTTGGGGAGTTTGTTGGTTTCCTCAGTTGAAAATAGAGATTTGCCCGAAGTACAGGCAATCGTCATGGTGCTAGTGGTCATGGTCCTATTCGTCAATCTTGTGGTTGACCTGCTGTCCGCTGCGGTGGATCCAAGATTTGGAGGAGAACGATGAGCGTAATGAGTGCAAATGCTGACATCAAGAAACCTCGCGAGCGTGGCCAACTGAAAGCCGCTACCCGCAATATGAATTCAAGCATGGTCATTGGCGGGTGCATGTTGCTGCTGATAGTTGCTATGGCTTTGATATCTCTATTGTGGACTCCATACGATGCGATGAATGTGGTGGATTCCAAACTGCTGCGTCCGAGCGCCCAACATTGGCTCGGGACTGATCGCCTGGGATACGATGTGATGTCCGTGATTATGGCCGGATCACGAACCACACTCACCGTTGGTTGTATTGCTGTAGTGGTTGCTGCAATCATCGGAGTCCCTTATGGAATCCTCTGCGGTATGTCAGCCAGTGGTATGGGGCGTTGGCTGATGAGATGGAATGATGTTATGCAGGCATTTCCACCGTTGCTGTTGGCTATTGTGTTCACAGCGGCCTTCGGACAGAGTTCAGTGACCGCTGCTTTAGCACTCGGTTTAGGTGCTTCTCCAGCTTTTGCTCGTGTAACACGGAGCGTGACGAAACAAATCATGGGACGTGAATACGTCATGGCGTCGCGTGCAGCAGGACGCGGCAATATGTTCATCGCCTGCAGACATGTGTTACCCAACATTCGTGGAACTATCATCGTCCAACTCTCAGTCAACTTCGCCGTCGCTGTATTAGCTGAAGCTGGATTGTCATATCTTGGCCTTGGCACTCCCGCACCTCAAGCGTCATGGGGACGACTCTTAAGAGATTCCTCAGCAGTTATTTACTCAAATTGGTTATTGGTGTTGATTCCAGGAATTGCTATCGCTTGGACAGTTTTGGCATTCAATCTGCTTGGAGACGGATTGAGGGACTTCCTTGATCCGCGTTTGGAGGAACAGTCATGACGAATAACACAGCAGCAAAAGTATTAAGTTCTGCAGGAGCTCAGCCAAGGGCAGCCGCAAGCTCAAATAACGTGCTGGAGATTTCAGGTCTAACGGTGTCTTCCGGAGATAAAGAGATCATTCATGGAATAGACATCACTGTTGCAGCAGGGGAAAGATTAGGGCTTATCGGCGAATCTGGTTCTGGTAAATCTTTGACGTGTTTAGCTGCGATGGGTCTGCTCCCATCAGGATTAACCGCACGGGGAAGTATCATGTTGCCTTCTGCTGGTGTCGACGTGATTGCCAGTATGGATGAAGAGCTGAGAACACTACGTGGTTCAACGATGTCTATGGTATTCCAGGAGCCTATGACAGCGTTGAATCCATTGATGAAAGTTGGTAAACAAGTTGGCGAAGTAGTTCAAATTCACCACTCAAAACTATCGAAAAATCAACGAGATACCACAGTAAACGATATGCTGCAGAGCGTTGGACTTGGTGAGGTGAAAAGGGTAGCTGATTCGTATCCTTTCCAATTGTCAGGAGGGCAGAGACAGCGTGTGATGCTTGCTATGGCAATGATTAATGCTCCACAATTATTATTAGCTGACGAGCCCACCACAGCGCTTGATGTCACTGTGCAACAACAAGTAACACAATTGATGTCTCAGCAAGTTCAATCGTCTGGTTCTTCATTATTGTTCATCACTCACGATCTGGGTGTAGTGGCAGGCCTGTGCGATTCGGTCGCCATCATGAGACATGGGCGGATAATAGAACGCGGCAATCTAGATGAAGTGTTTGCCCGTCCTCAACACCCATACACCAAAGCATTATTAGCAGCATCCAAACTGGAAAAAAATAAGCACAACAACCGTCTAGTAACCTTATCCGACCTTGAGTTTCGAGAGCATAAACAGGGTCAAGTAGGTGCCCAATCTGCGAACAGTGAGAACTCAGAAGATTACCTAGTGCAGGACGAGGCAATGGTTATAGACCACCCACAGGTGTCATCATTTGCTGCTGCTCCTCATGACGTTCTCCCCGAGGAGCCTCACGGTACTTTGGTATTTAATCGTCGTGAATCAAATCTCTCACATCCTCATGAGGAAGCTATTGAAGTCAGTGAGCTGTTCAAAAGTTATAAAACTAGAAGCCTCGGTTCAACAACAACATTTACGGCAGTAAATGGAATTTCTTTTGACGTTCATAAAGGTGAGAAGTTCGGCATTGTAGGGGAATCAGGTTGCGGAAAATCGACGACGCTTCGTATGATTTCAGCTCTAGACCAAGCCACTTCAGGATCAATTAAAGTATTCGGAACAGAAATTGTTGAGCAGAGTATGAGAGCGAATGCTTGGGTACATCAAAAAGTACAAGTAGTGTTCCAAGACCCTATGGGCTCTCTGGATCCCAGGATGCGCATATGGCAAATTATTTCAGAACCATTGGTAAACACATCAAAGAAAGAGCGTATTGCAAGATCGGAAAGTATGCTTGAATCCGTCGGTCTTGATGCGGCATCTGCCCAACGCTACCCGCATCAGTTTTCTGGTGGTCAACGTCAACGTATAGCTATTGCTAGAGCTTTGATTACCAAGCCACAAATACTGATTGCAGATGAAGCGGTCTCTGCGCTTGATGTTTCTGTGAGGGCACAGGTATTGAATCTATTGGCTGACTTGTCGCAATCGCATTCCTTCACCTTGGTATTTGTCTCTCATGGTTTGCATGTAGTTCGTAACCAATGCGATGTGGTAGCTGTGATGAGAAAAGGCGAGATAGTGGAGTGCGGTCCTAGTGAAGAAATATATAAGAATCCGCTGCATACTTACACCAAGACTCTGCTAGCTGCGATGCCCAGCATCGGTACAAAGGAATAAATGATGGTAGTGGTGAGAAGCGTATTGCTCACCACTACACTCTGTTGCTGTCTGACTCTCGGTATGACTGATAGCAATGGGTGCTATTACCGTCTATAGCAATTGACGCTGTGGTTGTTGTGTGTATTAATCATTGTGTATTCATTATTGTGCTGCACGAGGTACACGTGCAGCTCAATATTCCGTGGTCGGCCAGTTTGAAAATGTGTGGTCGACGTTATCCTTGAAAATTAGATGCCGATGGTAAGCCGTAGGCTGCTTCAGCGCTGAGCACTGCAGTTTCCACAGCCTTTTCCATCACATACGCGGCCAGTGTGCCTACACTATCTGCATTGGCTGAGATGTTTCCGGTGGAAACGGCGTAAATAGAGTCGCCATCTACGCTGGTATGAACTGGTCGTATGGTACGTGCGTATCCGTTATGAGCCATTGCTGCGACTTTGCTAAGTGCGGATTTGTCGAGCTGCACGTTGGTAAAAACAGCACCTATTGTGGTGTTACCTTCTGGTGCGTGACGCTCAGATTCCATATCCTCAACCATGCTCTCAAACGATGATTCAAATGTGGTATTGGCATCATCGAGCATGCCAGCAAGCTCTTTACCTGAGCCAGCTTCGAATACATCACCCATGGCATTAACAGCTACGACGGCACCAATAGCGACATTGCCTACTTGCACAGCGTAGGATCCGAGACCACCCTTCATGGCGTGTTCCATGCCGTGATACTTACCGACCGAGCATCCGGTTCCAGCTCCGATATTGCCGTTGAGAAAGTTCTCACGACTGGTGTGTGCGCACGCCTCGTAAGCCTGCTGAGCATTAGGGCGAGCGTATTGGTCACCTACAGGTAGGTCAAACAGACATGATTGGCAAACCAAAGGCACGCATGCCTGACGAATGTGCAAGCCTTGACCGTGTTCCTCTAAATAACGCATGACTCCGCCTGCGGCATCGAGACCGTATGCTGAGCCTCCTGAGAGTACTAGGGCATGTATTCCTGTCGAAGAGGCGACAGGAGCAAGTAAAGGAGTTTCTCTGCTAGCTGGGCCTCCGCCACGAATGGATACACCGGTGGGGCTGAGTTCGTCGAATAGAAAGATGGTAGCACCAGTGGCTCCCTGAATGTCGGTGTAATTGGCGAATGAGAAACCGCCAACCGCGGTGATATCTATATGTTGCATGGAGATTCCTTGTGTTGATGCAAGTGTGCTCAAGCGTATGGCGTGCGAACAGCATGCAGTTGCTTGACAGGTGGGATATATAAAGAGGTGCGCACCCACGCGGATGCGCACCTACTTGGGGGAGAGATTATTTCAGTTCATGCTCAGGAGCGTTTTACTCCACTGAGATCGAGTGCGATGCCGACATCGTTCTTATTGATGCCACTGACATCGTTCTTGGTGACAACGAGAAGCTTCGGGTTGTACAGCCAATCAGCTGGAGCATCCTTCTGAATTTGTGTGATGGCTTGGTTCATGAAGGTATTGAATTCTTCGTCGCTGCCACTCTTCTTGGCGTTGGCAAAGGCTTCCTGAACTGTGCCATTTGAGTAATTCCAGTAGTAGTCTGAATTACCATAGTTGACAACATTTCGTGGCTCGACGTGCAGAATCGCTGTCATATCGTAGTTTTTATCCGTCAAGGTGTTTTGAAGCCACACGGCTGGGAATTCCTGTGTTTCAAGGTTGACGGTGAAACCTACAGCTTCGAGTTGTGTCTTCACTACCTGAGAGATGGATTGTGCGTAGCTGAGGCTTGGCACTGTGAAAGTAATCGTCGGGTTACTAACTCCAGATGACTTCACCAGCTCCTTCGCTTTTGACTGGTTATAGGCGTATGCGTTGGATTTCTTATACCAAGCATCAGTCGGGATTGAGGGTGAAGATAACACGTTGCCATAACCGTTGAGGACTGTGTCTACGACTTTGCTTCTATCAACTGCATACATCACAGCTTGTCGAAGATCAGCGTTATCAAATGGAGCTTTTTTGGAATTCATAGCTAATACCAGAATGCCTTGGGCGTTACCGACATCAATTCGGTAATTGTCATTATTTTTGAATTGATCAAGCTGATCGTATGCGGTGAAGTTATAAATGGTGTCGATATCACCGCTGAGTAGTGCATTCGAACAGGATGTGGTATCGGTGTAATACATCAGTTCTACAGTTTTCAGGCTTGGTTTTGTTCCCCAATATGTACTGTTTTGAGCCAAGGATAGTTTGCTTCCTACTGCATAGCTCTTAACAGTGAAAGGACCAGTTCCTATAGCTTCAGTTTTCAGAGAATCTACTGCGTTGGGATCGAACATCGCACCTAGTGGGCCTGTGAGCCAGAACAGCACATTGCGATCCGGTGATTTCAGCACCACTTGTGCTTCGTCTGATGAAGGTGTATTTACGTGGTCGATAGCAGAGAGGTTAGTGGGGGTGTTGGCTTTCCATGTGCTCAAGCGTTCCAGGTTATATTTCACCGTACTGGAGTCGAAACTGTCACCGTTAGAGAATTTCACTCCTGACTGCAATTTGAAGGTGTACGTTAGGCCGTCGTCGCTCACTGTCCAGCTTTTTGCCAGAAGAGGTTCTATGGTCTTGCCGTCGTCTTTGAGCTTTACGAGGCCTTCATAGACGTTGTACATCAGTGCTTGCGGAATAGCAGCACCGGAAGTTTGCGTCATGTCTAGGTTGGCGGGCGACGCAGTCAACCCTACTTTAAGGTCGGTTGAGGTTGAGGAAGAACTGGATGAACCGGTGCCTCCTGCACAAGCAGCCGTGAATAGCAAACTTGCTGCAGCAAGAGTGGCAGCGACAATGCGTCCGATGCCTTTCCTGTGTTGTTTCATAGTGTCCCCTTCAGTGGTTGTGTCCGATTTCGGTATTGTTGAGCGAAATCGCTTTGGTCTCTGGGTAGAAGTCTCTGGGTAGAAGTCTTTGGGTAGAGGTGGTCATGGGTAGATAGTTCTTGGGAAGTGTTGTTGTGCGGATGTCGTTGATGCTGTTGTTGCTATTGATATGCAGCAAGTTAATTGTTTGAGTGCTCCCATATACGAGGCCATGAGGTGATCGTTGCTGAAGCAGGTTTAATGTCTTCGAACAGTTTGCTCATCCAAATCACTCCGGCTTCGTCAAATCGTTGCCCGGCAATTTGTAGTCCGATTGGCCTGCCATCGGCAGTAAAACCGCAATTCAAGCTTGCTGCTGGTTGACCTGACATGTTGTAGGGCAAACAGAATGCAATGTGCGCCATAGCATGTTCGACATCATTGCTGGGCATTGGCCAATCGACTGGGTAGGTTGCATCGGGGGATACGGGAGAGATAATGAAGTCGACATCTTTTGTGGCGGTAAGGGTGCGTTTAGCCAAAGCTAATTGTTCGTCGCTACCTCTGACGGCTTCTGCGCTGGTGATATCTGATCCGGCCAGACACCATTGAGATATGAAGGGAAGCATCAGCGCTTTGCTGCTCTCAGGGAGATTGACATAATCCTTGTAATGAACTGCTCGCCAAAACATATCGATAAGATCAATACTGTTGCCAACAAAAGGTGACAATATTTCTACCTGTGCACCGGCTTGTTCGAACAGTGTTGCGGCATCGCTCACAGCTTGACGAACTTCAGCGGTGACTGGTGCTCCCGCCCCAGCATCAAGTAATAGGCCGATGCGGATGTTGTTGAGATTGCGCTCGGTACTGAGCCAGCCCTTGTTGGCGAGTGGCAAGCTGTATGGGTCGCGCCAATCTGGTGCTGACGTTAGAGACAGGGTGGTGCTGATGTCATCGAATCTGCGTCCCATCACACCGATTGAACGGCCGTAGTACGGTGGGTCAACGGGGATACGACCAAATGTTGGTTTGAGGCCAACTGCACCATTCCAACTTGCTGGTAGCCGCACAGATCCGCCGATGTCGCTGCCAAAATTGACTGGAGAATAGCCTGCGGCTGAAGCAGTTCCAGCACCTGCGCTTGAGCCTCCTGGATTCCAGTCGGCATTCCAGGCATTGCAGGTAGTTGGGTGGTCTGTTGAAACGCCCGATGACAGCATGCCCCATTCTGGCATTGCTGTTTTGCCTAAAGTAATACATCCGGTGGCGTTGAGCAGATCATAAACAGGGGAGTTGAGTGTTGCAGGCTGGGAGTCAGCGAAGGCTTTCGAACCCCAAGTGGTGACTTCGCCCACAACATTGACATTTTCTTTGATGGTCAGTGGGACGCCATCCAAATCACTTATAGCTTCTCCGCGGTGCCAACGTGACTCTGAATCTCGAGCAACTTGAATAGTTGAGTCGTCCCTGTCGTAGCGTTTCGCCATGGCGTGAAGTACTGGCTCTGCTTCATCCATAAGTTCACTTTTATGACGTAACACTTCAACGGGTGACAGAGTCCCTTCACTGTATGCTTTGGTGAAATCTTCGATGCTAAAATCGTCAATTTCGCTGAGTGACGCTGTCATGTCGATGCCTCCTATTGATCTATGCCAAGCAAAAGTCGCTGAAGTTGAAGCGAATGCTATGTGCCCGCTGTGTTTTGCGAGATATCGCGCTGATGTATTGTTTCCCCGAATCAGTGTTATTCCCTCGCACGTCGTGGCGAATCAATTGATATCGAATCCGGCTTGGTGCAATGATTTATGCCTGAGCAAAAGCTCTGCATAACGAAGCTGTTGTGTGTTCTCATCCCCACGATGTGAGAGTCATCCTCCACATTGAACATTTCGCGTTCATATCTGCCCGTTTCGTTTCGGTTAACGCTTGGGATGCAGGCGGAGGCTTATGAGCTCATCGAGTGTAAGTCATTGAAGGGCTGGAAGGGAATAGTGATTGCGACGAATTGCCGAAGTTCAAAGCGAATATCTATCTGATGGTTCTGCACTGTAATAAACAGTGAAAATCCTGAATTCTCAAGCTTTAATCCCGAGAAAATTGACATCACTATATCTATATGGTTAACTACCTAAGTATATAACCATATAAGTATTATAAGAATCGTGAATGGAGGTGCTGTGGAAGCATTTTCGGATATCTCAGAGCCGATATTTATGGCTGTCGCCCGAATTATTGCCAACGGGATATTAACGGGGACATACCCTGCTGGGAGCCAGGTTCCCTCAACCACAGAGTTGGCAGCATTCTTCAAAATCAATCCAATCACTGCTGGGCGAGCATTGAGCGAGTTAACAGACAGGGGGGTTCTTGAAAAACGTAGAGGCATAGGCACGTTTGCTACCACAGACGCAGTTGCCATATTGCGAGCTGAGCGTATTCAGGAGCTCAATAGCACTCTGATTGATCCACTTATTCAGGATTCAAGACTGTTGGGCATTTCCCTTGAAGATCTTATTGCGACTATTCGCGAACGGGATGCGATTGTACAAACCAATCCCACCGCTATCGTGACACAGGAGAGGAATCATCATGACTAAGGACGACAACAGCACGGATGCTCGTGGAATAATGGTCTATGACTTGACTAAACGTTTTGATAAGCAAACAGCCTTGCAGCATGTCACAGTGAATTTTGAACCAGGGAGAATTCATGGTCTTCTGGGACGCAATGGTGCAGGGAAGACAACGTTGATGTCAATTATTTGTAACCACAGCTTTGCTTCATCAGGCAATGTGTATATAGACGGGCAAAATCCAGCTGAAAATGCCAATATCCTCTCTACAACCTGCTTTGTTCATGAGAATCAGCGATGGCATGATGTCTATACCGCTGGTATGATTCTTCGCTCGGCGCAGCGCTTCTACCCCGATTGGGATGTGTTGCTCTGCCAAAGGTTGGTACGCAGACTTGACCTTCCTTTGACTGTCAGAGCGGGCAAGCTATCTCGAGGGCAGCGTTCTGCTCTGGCAGTGACCATTGCACTTTCTTCTGGTGCGCCATACACCTTTTTGGATGAACCGTATCTCGGTATGGATGCGACGGCGCGTGGGGTGCTATATGAGGAATTAGCAGTGACGCAGGCAGAAAATCCGCGAACATTTCTGATGTCGAGCCACCTGATTGATGAGTGCGCGAATCTGTTGGAAAAGGTGACAATCCTGCATCACGGTTGTGTGGTCGAAGCTGCTGATGTCGACGAGGCTACCACTAACTCTTGGGTATTTACGGGGCCAACAGAGCTTGCAGAACACCATCTCAGAGAGATGGAAATTCTGTCTACCTCCACAATGGGGGCAGTAAGTTCAATGGTATTTCGAGGGCAGTTAGACGAAGATCGCCGTCACATACTTCAAGCTGTCAGTATGGCCGAATTGCGGCATGCAACGTTACAGGAGCTGGTTTCGGCGGTTGGCGCGGTTGAAACGGAGAACAATGTGCAGCATGACGCACAAGAATTATTAGGAGGATCACGATGACTAATACATTTGCCTCAGTGCGCCACTACGATCGCGATGGACAACGTAAGCGTCATAATATTCTTGCGATTCTTGGGCAATATCTGACTGAAAAACAGTATTCTTTGCTGATACCTATTGAGATACTCACTCTGTATTGGGTGATCAGTGCCATTATCGTATTGCTGTTAGGAATTAAAGCAGGGCTGCCACTACCAGCGGGTATGCAAAGTGATAATGCGAGTGGGAATATGGGGGGTATCATTTGCTTTCCCGCTTTCCTGATTGTTGCTGGTGCATTGTGTGTCAATCGGCAATTTAATGCAGCTTTAGCCTTTGGATCAACCCGTCGAGATTTCTGGCTCGGAACAATGCTTGGATTCCTTACTACTTCCGCAACTATTGGAGTATTTACCATGTTTGGACTTGCATTGGAACAATTGACCAATCACTGGTGGTTCGGGGTTCACGCGTTTGATGTGACAGTGTTGGGATCAGGCAATTATGCTATCGCGTTCGTTACGATGTTTATTTTGTCGCTGATAGCCCTCCTCATAGGAGCGACTTATGGCACGGTATTGCGTTCTTTTGGTGCAAAAATTCTGACTATTGCCATTATTGCCACTGTGGTGGTTCTTTTGGGACTTCTTGCCGTGTTTATATGGCAGAGTACAGCGTTCATAAGCTTTTTCGCGCCTAAAGGCTATTGGGCGATAGCTGCAGTACTTGCTGTGGTGTGCGTAGTTATGGCAACAGTTGGATATATTGTCAACCAACGAGCGACTGTGTGAGATCTAGCAAGTGAGTAATCGGTGACCCGCCATGGGGTGGAGTGTGACGCTACTGCTCCCCATGGTGTTGACGCTTTATGCGGATTGTCACAGATCAATTCCAGGAACTTCGTTCTCAAGAACTCTAAAAATTGAGCGGTATCGTGTGATATCTGATGTGGGTATGTCTACAAGCTCTATGGCGTTGCCGCGTCCCAGACGCGATAAACACTTACCGTCCGGCGCCCAAACCAGACTGCTCCCTATGCCACTCGGCTGATTGCTGGGAACCGTATTCCCTATTGTTGAAGGATCAGGCTGTCCTACTGCGACGATAAAGCAACACGAATCTAAAGCGCGGGCTCTGCTGAGTGTTTCCCACTGTTCAGCCTTCAAATCACCATCGGCCCATGATGCAGCAACCACAATAATATCTGCACCATTTCGCGCTTGTGTGCAGAACATTGAAGGGAAACGCAAATCATAGCAAATCGCACAACCAATACCCATGTATGGTTTTGGCACAGTAGTCCCTGGTTGTATTGTGTCGATTTCCCTATAGCCGAGAGCATTGAAGCCATGAATCTTGTCATAGCAGTGCACAAGTCCATGTTCATTAACAAAAAACAGGGTGTTCTTTACGCGCGCATCATTGCCGTCAGCCGGTCGGAATCCTCCCGCTATAACTACAGCGTGGGAGATTAGTGCGGCCTGTTGCAATCCGTGTACAAAGGCTGTCGATTGTGCGCAGGCCTCTTGAAGATCACCTCCAAATGCTAATTGCGTGGCTTCGGGGAAGACCAGCACATCGCAATTCTTGCTCTTGCACTGATTGGCAGCTCGTATCACCATCTCAATATTGTGGTTCAGATTTGTGGTGGAACTACCGAGTTGGCATAAGGCGATTCTCAATTGTTCTCCTTCATTGTGTAACTCACAACTTGTAATATCGCGAATGGTACAAACAGCTAAGTGTGTCAGGTTACTGGTAATAATTCAGCATCCCACAGCAACCGACAAAGCTCGATGGAGTATCTCACCGTTGTTGGAATAGACTTTACTGGCAATCATGCTTCATTAATTGCGACGAAGAAGAATAGGGCAGTGTAGTGACTGAGAACAACGAATGCCGCAAGCCTTGAGTGAGAAACTCTAGGTTTGCGGCATTCGCTGCATCTAGTAACAGTACTTGTCGGATTGTCTACTACTTTGCCAACGCAGCTTCTTTTTTCTGCTGCGGGGTTAAGGTATCGTGCTTCATTTCTGTCCAGAAGTACCAAGAGACCGCTAGTAATTCAATCGCGGGAAGAATGAAGGAGAATTGCATTGAGCTTGCATCTGACAGTGCCCCCTGAAGAGCTGGCAAAACTGCACCACCCACAATGGCCATCACGATAATCGCTCCTGCAGTTTCGGTGTAGCGCCTATCTTTGACTGTTTCCAAAGTGCGCGAATAGATTGTTGGCCAGCCAGGTCCGAGGAAGAAGCTAACTCCAACTGCGAGCCACACGGCAATAATGTTATGAATGAACACCGTTCCAAGCAGCATCAGGGTACCTAAAACTAGGTATGTTGCCAGCACTCGTGTTTCCCTGAACTTGGATAGTAAATAGCTGCCGAAGAAACGGCCAACAAAGAAGAATCCATAACTCCACAACATGAAGTTCGAGGCATCACGGTCGCTGAAGGATGGGAACATATTCAGTGCGAGTCGCATCGTGAATGACCATATGCCCGTTTGCGCACCAATATAGATGAACTGTGTAAGGATACCTCGTTTATATCTGTTGTTCTTTGCTAGATAGATGAGGGTTTCTTTCAAGCTTGCTGAGGCAACTTTGCCTTCGGTAGTTTTTGGCCGTCCGGTTGGGAATTTGGTGACTACGAACAGGATGATGAGCACACCAAGTGCAATTAGTACATACTTGTACGGTGATAGCGTTCTACTCAGCTGCGCGGTTCCGTAAGCTTTGGCTGCGGCCTGTGACAGACCAGACATTTCAGTTTTCAGATTTGTATCTTGGAAAACGAGATATTTGCCTAGCAGTATGCCAACGATCAGGCCGAGAGCGTTCATGGTCTGTGAAATATTGAGTCGTAAGGTTCCTAAACGTTTCGGGCCAAGCAGAGTGGCATAAGTGTCACCTGATGTTTCCAAGAAACTTAAACCTATTGCCTCAATGAAAATGGCGAAGAGGAATATGCCGTAGGTCGCGAATTGGGATGCTGGGAAGAACATCAAGCATCCGAGTGCAAACAGTGACAGACCAGCGATGATGCCTGCTTTGTAACTAGTTTTCTTGATAAACAAAGAAGCAGGAATAGCAATGATGAAATAACCACCGTAGAAGGCGCTCTGCACGAATGCAGTTGCTAGATCGCTGAGGTCAAAGACGGCTTTGAACTGAGTGATCAGTATGTCATTAAGACTCGATGAAACTGCCCAAATGGCAAATAGTATTGAGACGAGGACGAATTGCAGAATTGGTGTGCGGTTGAGATAGCCGTCTGACTGCTCTACCCAGCGTTGTTTTGTTGACACTACTTCCCCCAAAGTTTTCGGTGTCTTGATGATGCTCTAATAACGGTGAACTACAGAATCTCGATACATTACAGAATCTGGCAGAACTCGATAGTTTCTCCGTTTGGCCCAAGCACGTTGAAGTAGGCAATGCCATTATCCCAGAATGAAGGAATGTGTTGGATTGAACCTTCGACAAAGTTGAGATTCAATTCTTTGGCAGCTTCAAATGCCTTGTCGATATCGGTGGTATTTAATGCAAAATGGTTAATTGCGCCTGCTGCATTGGGCGTCGAATCCACTGTCCAAACTTCAAGAGTAAGATTCCCAAATCTCAGAAATGCACATGTGCTGCTGCCATTGGGGAATTTGCCGGCTACCTCGAACCCCAAAGTTTGGTAATAAGCAATTGTTTCATCCAGTTTGGTGGTTGGAATACCAACGTGTTGGATGCCTGTGATGTATTCGGTTAGATTCATGACGTCTCCATTGTCCGTACTACGTTAACCTCGTTAATATAATATCACTGTTAAGACATGTTGATTTTTTTACTCATTTTTGTTGTGGCAGTAAACGTCAACGGCGATTCTTTTGACGCAATTTCGTGTGTATGAATGCTGACTTACACGAGAAAATTCGAGCTTGACAGCAAAAGCTAATATCCGTATCTTATAAGCTATGACTATTAGCTTTATGTCAATGAATAACAGATCTCTCGCTGTGGAAATTCACGGCAGTGGGCCGCTTGTCGTATGCTCACCAGCGATGGGAGACACGCGTGATGCATTCGATCCACTAGCTCAATATTTGACTGCGCATGGATTTCGCGTTGCACAGATTGATCTGCGTGGACATGGCGATAGTGATGCTGATTTTCCGAAGTACGGAGACGAAGCTACCGCTAATGATTTGCTTGCCGTAATAGACCAATATGGTGATGGACATGCTTATGTAGTTGGTGCGTCGATGAGCGCAGCAGCTGCGGTTATCGCTGCAGGAAAAAGACCTGACGCAATTGCAGGAATGGTTCTCGTTACGCCATTTTTACGTGGTGATGGAGCTATCTCGAGGGTGGCATCGAGCTGCGCGCTTGCCCGCCCATGGGGCCCGTATGTTTGGCAAGCATATTCGAGCAAACTCTGGCCTGGGCTCGGGGATGAAGCTAAGGTACGCGCGGCTCATGCCACTAGGCTGCTTACTAGGTCAAGATATTGGAGGGCGTTTACGCGCACTACGAAAACCGATCATAGTGTTGTTGAGCCTTGGTTCTCACGGATTAACTCACCTTCACTGATTGTCATGGGTACTGCGGACCCTGATTGGAAAAGTCCCAGCGATGAAGCACGGTGGGCCGCAGAAAAACTGAATAGTCAGATACTGTTGGTCCCAGGAGCTGGTCATGCCCCGATGCTGGAGTCCCCTGAGATAGTGTCTCCACGAATCGTCGGATTTCTCAAAGGATTGTCAAATGCCACGCGCAGGTCTTAACACAACGGTCATTGTTGAAAGAGCGAGCGAGATAATCGATGCTGAAGGGATTGAGCACCTTACTTTGGCGCGGCTCGCATCTGATTTTCATGTTGCGCCTCCGAGCTTGTATAAGCACGTGAAAGGAAGCTCTGACCTACTAAACCTGGTCGCGACGCAGGCGACTAGTGATTTAGCTGCACGCATCAACCTAGCTATACGAGGCCTGTATGGAAAACAAGCGCTTGTTGCTCTGTGCAATTCATATCGATCATTTGCCAGTACGCGTCCTGGTTGTTATCAGCTGACTCAGCAATCACGCGATTATGAGCCTTGGAAAGAAGCAGCCAATGAAGTGATTGCGGTCGTGGTCGCGGCGCTTCATAGCTATGGCATCAATGAGCAAGACATCAGTCACATTCGATTTGCCAGGTCAGTATTACATGGCTTTGTGTCGCTGGAACTTGATGGAGGCTTTGCACTGCCTAATTCAATCGATGAGAGTTTCGAGCTGCTGATTGAGCAACTAGATGCCTCATTTCATAGAGTCCCTTCTGGGCAATGATAAACGTTTAACCATTGCTTATTGGCAAAAGGGTTGTTAACAAGGTGTTCAACGGAGGTGTTATCGCAGTCTCATGTGCCTTGTTGAATGATTTAGGAACCTTGCGGTATCGTCTCGGGCAAAGCTATACATAAATATGGCGGGCAGAGATATTGATGACTATTACAACTGGCTGCTCAAACACGAGGGACATATGGTGTGCCTGTGTTTTAATCTGAGTCGATCGCGGAGATGATCGTTTGGGAGTCAACGGAAAAGAATCCGAGAAGTGGTGATCTCATAACTATATTAAATATTAAATATTAAATATGGAGACTCTGCGCATCGAAGAAGTTCTCGAGCTTCTGTTGTCCTCTGACTGAGTGTGTATTGCCACTGAACGAATTTATACCAGAGCATACGAGCGTAAGAAGAGCCGGGCCCAATAACAAGCATCTCTGATTACCTATAATCTAAAAAAGGCTGAGACTCCATAGAGCCTCAGCCTTAACCAGTAGCGGGGTCAGGATTTGAACCTGAGACCTCTGGGTTATGAGCCCAGCGAGCTACCGAACTGCTCCACCCCGCGTCGGCTGCCTTGCGACAGCTCTATCTACTTTAGGGGTGAAGCTGAGAATGTCAAACCGGTGTGGCGCACTTTGCTGGTAGAGGAAGAGGAGTCGTGCTGGAAACAATCAGCAAGATATGTAATTCTTTGCAGATTGTTGCAATAGTCATATGAGTTTTCGCACAGATAGAAAAAGCTGAAGATACATAAGACTCCTACATATAAGTGGTACAGGAACAAATGATCTGTGCTCAGTTTTGTGCTCAGCATAGTGCGCGATTAAGAAGCTCCTACAAGAATGTCAGCGCATATTTCTAACTGTTAGGGTTTTCTCCTATCCGGATTCATTTCACCTCTCTACTTGATTTCTCGCGCCCAATGCCAGCCACTCCTAGACTTGAACCTTCTTCTCAAATCGAGCTATTACTCATATCTGCAGCAGCTCATAAACACAGCTAATAGCGAGAGGCCTGTACCTCACAGCGAAGCTTGCAATAATGGTGAGTATGCCTATCAATATTCCCAGTGGTTTGCCAGCACGGGCGATTCTCGACTCGGAGAGAATCTTTGCTTTGGAGCGCCCAGAAGCCGAACAACAGGATTTACGCCCGCTGAGACTGCTGATATTGAACCTCATGCCGAAAAAGATTGAAACAGAGACTGAATTATTGCGGTTGATTTCTAAATCACCTCTACAAGTCGAGGTTGATTTTATGAAAATAGCTAGTCACGAGGCCACACACACCAGTCGTGACCATCTACTGAAGTTCTATGAACCCTTGAGCGAAGTAAAAAACAATTACTACGATGGTTTTGTAGTGACTGGCGCGCCGGTCGAACATCTAGCTTTTGACGATGTGGATTATTGGGATGAGTTCAAAGAAATCCTCGATTGGGCGTCGTCTCACGCTTTTTCCACGCTATACCTGTGCTGGGGTGCCATGGGTGCTTTGAACTACCGCTATGGTGTGCGCAAACATGTTCTTGACAAGAAAATCTTTGGTGTGTTCCCCCAATATTTGCAAGACGAATACTGCTTTATTACTAACGGTTTTGATGAAATCACGCTTCAACCTCATTCTCGTCTTGCTTCAATGGACGAGGACGATATTGCTGCTAACCCTGATCTGCAAGTGCTTACTTGGGGAGAGGAGTCAGGTCCTGGTCTGATTGCGACTCGAGATTTTTCTGAGATATTTGCGCTGGGGCACTGGGAATACGGGAAATACACGCTTGCCAATGAATATGCGCGAGATATGAGCAAAGGCATGACCAATGTGCCCTTCCCTAAAAATTATTATCCGCATGACGATCCAACACAGGAGCCTCTCTTTGCATGGAGAGCTCATGCCAACCTACTGTGGCGTAACTGGCTGAACTGGGTATATCAAACCACACCGTACGATTTACGAGAGGTTCCAGAGCTCAGAGCCAATAAACGTTTAGGTACAGATCGTTCAATTCGCCACCAACCTGGTAGTCCGCGGCAAGATGGATACGCCATATTCGCAAAAGACGGGTATGGTGTGATTCAGAACGTGCGGGGTACGAACGAAACGGCATGATTCCAAGCTTTAAGGCAGAAAGAGGCGCAAAACGCCGCAAAAGCCTTGCAGCTCAAGGGATTCGGGGTCATGTCCACATTCGCAAGTAGACCATTCACTAGCCATTCGGAGCAGAATGTCCGCGTCTACGGGATTTGCTTCCCGAAGGTGCTGGCGGACTGCTTGATGGGTGATGTGAAGAAACCTTCGCGTCACAAAGTCATCGATTACTGGCGTTATATTTAATGCTGGTCGGGAAAAGCAGGAGGCGTTAGATGACGGGTTTGTACAGTGCACAAACGCTGGTAGCCGCGTCGAATGAGCCGGATTATCCGACTATCCAAGACTTCCTTCCTCCAGAGATCCTCTTTCAAGGAACTCCTTTCGCGATCAATCGCATCATTCTGGTACGCATTATTGCAACTGTGGTGTTATTGCTTGTCCTTGGTATCACGGCTTCGCGTGCGAAGCTTATCCCCGGTAGATGGCAATCAGCCGTTGAATGGGTTTTGGACTTCGTGAAAAACAACATCGTATATGAGGTCATGGGGGAGTTGCGCGGTAAACGCTACGTGCCGATGATCACCACGGTGTTCCTGTCGATCGCGGTATTCAATCTTTGTGGTGAGATATCAGGATTGAACATTGCAGCTACAGCAACCATTACGATGCCCTTGGTGTTCGCTATTTGGACATTTTGCCAATACTGGGGTGCGGCTATTCGCGAGAAGGGTCTTGGCACCTATCTCAAAGAAGAATTAATTCCTGAAGGTGTGCCGGCACCGGTGCTGATTCTTGTAGCACCTATGAATCTCTTGGAGATTCTTATTATTCGGCCACTGTCACTTACTATCCGACTCTTCGCCAACATGATGGCAGGGCACATCGTGCTCGCATTGTGCTTGGCCACCACGCAATTCTTCCTCTTTGAGGTTGCAAACAAAGCGATGGTGCCGCTCGGAGGTCTGATGTTTGTCGCTGGCTTCGCTATGACACTGTTTGAAATGTTCATCGCTTGCCTACAGGCATTCATTTTCTCAATTCTTTCCACTGTATATATCAACCTCAGCTACCCGGAGAACGACTAGACTTCGGGCAGTCACCGGTTTTTCGACGTATCGAGTTCGAATAAACCACCAGAAAGGAATCAACTATGGATATGGTTACTCTTGCACAGGTCGCTGGCAACCTGAGTGCTGTTGGCTACGGTCTTGCAGCAATTGGACCAGGAATTGGTCTAGGTATTGTTATTGGCAAAACCATTGAAGGTACCGCTCGTCAGCCTGAGCTCGGTGGCCGTTTGCAGACACTGATGTGGATTGGCGTGGGTCTTATTGAGTTCCTCGCACTGCTCGGCATTGTCTGCGGCTTCCTTTTCAGCTAAACGACAGACGTATGGTCAGCAATTGGATAGGTGAAAGGAGGGTAACGAAGTGACGATAGCAGCAGAAGGCGGAATTAATCTGTTCCTGCCAAAGACATACGACATCGTATGGTCGTTGTTAATCCTAGTGATTATTGCAGTGTTCTTCTACAAGTTCTTCCTGCCCAAGTTCCAGGCGATTTTCGATGAACGTGCCGCCAAAATCGAAGGTGGTATGGCCAAGGCAGACAAGGCTCAGCAAGAAGCTGAGGTTGCGAAGAAGAAGTATGAGGACCGACTTAGTGAGGCCCGTGTCGCAGCTTCGAAAATTCGAGATGATGCCAGGGCTGAAGCCTCGCACATTATCGCTGACGCCCGTAGTCGCGCCGAAACCGATGCCACGCAGATTACTGCGAATGCTCAGCGTTCGATTGAGTCCCAGCAGCAGCAAGCTCTAGTCAGCCTTCGTGGTGAAGTTGGTGCTTTGGCCACTGCGCTTGCTGGCAAGATTCTCGGGTCGAAGCTTGAAAGCGAAGACGTGCAGAAATCGATGATTGATTCGATGATTGAGCAACTCAATGACGGAAAGAAAGAGCGCTGACGAACAGATTCAGGTTCGTCACACATTGCAAGAGGAGGTGACATGCGCGGAGAGACATCGCTGAACTCCGACCGGTGCGCCCGGGAGAAGTTTGCACCAGCACTGCGCGAAGCAAACGTGCAGGCCGGTGTCGTGTCAAGCGAATTGTTTGATTTCGCCAACTTGCTGGACTTAAATCCGCGTCTGGAACGAGCGCTTACTGATCCTTCACGTCCTGCGAAGGACAAGAAGGCTTTGGTCGATCAGCTTCTGGATGCTTCAGGAGCTTTGCCCCTGACCAGAGAGATTCTTGAAGATCTCGCTCAACGCGGTTGGAGCAAGGTGGACCACATTGCCAATGCAGTTGAGGATCTTGCAGTTGACGCCACGCTCTATTACGCAGATGTGAAATCGGTAACTGCGACTGTAGCGATTGAGTTGGCGAAGATTCATTCCGCCTTCCTGAATATGCCGCAGGTACGTTCGCGTCTTTCGGATACACAAGTAAGTGCAGATACTAGGATCAAGTTCCTTAAGCAATTGCTTGCAGGTCAACGTCTTAATCCACTAACTATAGTTCTCGCTGAGCATGCGACTAGGGATTTGCGTAATCGTAGATTCCTCTCGACACTCTCGTGGCTAATCAATGAGATTTCACGTCATATGGGAGAGCAAGTGGTTACGGTTGTTTCAGCTGTCCCACTTACTCGCGATCAGTTTAGCGGCATTATTTCGGCGTATTCTGCAAAACTTGGCAGGCCGGTGCATATCAACTCAGTTGTAGACCCCAAGGTTCTTGGAGGTTTACGAATCCAGTTTGGAGCTGAAGTGCATGACAACACGGTTGTAGCTCAGCTACAACAGTTGCGTCGCAAAGTTGGGGTAAGCGCATGATGTGCGTGCGAAAGACTTATCAACAGTACAAGAAAAAGGAGTGATCATGGCGGAACTTACCATTGATCCTGCCACGATACGCAAGGCGCTCGATGATTTCGTCGAGTCGTACGAGCCGTCCGAGACACCCACCCAGGAGGTCGGGTATGTGCGGACTGCAGGCGACGGCATTGCGCATGTGGAGGGGCTGCCTGGATGCATGGCCAATGAGTTGCTGACTTTTGAAAATGGCACTCTTGGATTGGCATTCAACCTTGATGCTCGCGAAATCGGTGTGGTTATCCTCGGTGATTTTGCAGGTATCGAAGAAGGCCAAGAAGTAAAACGAACAGGTGAGGTGCTTTCTGTTCCAGTCGGTGATGGTTATTTGGGTCGCACGGTTAACCCTCTTGGCGCACCAATTGACGGACTTGGGGATATCAAGAGTGAAGGTCGACGCATTTTGGAAGCTCAGGCTCCTGATGTGATGCACCGTCATCCGGTCGATGAACCTATGTCAACTGGAATCAAGGCTATTGATGCTATGACCCCAATCGGTCGTGGACAGCGTCAGCTCATCATTGGTGATCGCCAGACTGGTAAGACAGCACTTGCGATCGATACCATAATCAATCAAAAGCAAAATTGGGAGTCAGGCGATCCCAAGAAACAAGTGCGTTGCATCTATGTTGCTATTGGGCAAAAAGGTTCGACTATTGCCTCTGTTCGTGCGTCACTAGAAGATGCCGGAGCTATGGAATACACCACAATCGTGGCTTCTCCAGCTTCTGATTCAGCAGGTTTTAAGTACATCGCACCGTACACCGGCTCGGCTATTGGTCAGCACTGGATGTACAACGGCAAGCATGTTCTGATTGTGTTTGATGATTTAAGCAAGCAGGCAGAAGCGTATCGATCAATTTCCTTACTGCTGCGTCGTCCGCCGGGGCGCGAAGCATACCCAGGTGATGTGTTCTACTTGCATTCCCGTCTTCTGGAGCGTTGCGCAAAGCTTTCTGACGGATTGGGTGGCGGTTCGATGACCGGTTTGCCGATTATCGAGACGAAGGCCAACGATGTATCTGCATACATCCCGACCAACGTTATTTCCATCACTGATGGACAGATCTTCCTTCAGTCCGACTTGTTTAACGCCAATCAGCGTCCTGCAGTGGATGTCGGTATTTCGGTGTCTCGAGTCGGTGGTGCCGCACAGACTAAGGCTTTGAAAAAGGTTTCGGGTACGCTGAAGATTTCTTTGGCTCAGTACCGCTCGCTGGAATCCTTCGCTATGTTCGCGTCAGATTTGGATGCAGCATCAAAGGCACAGTTGACACGAGGAGCACGTCTGACTGAGTTGCTCAAGCAGCCGCAGTTCACGCCATATCCAATGGAGCAGGAAGTCGTTTCAGTATGGATTGGTACGCACGGCAAAATCGACGACTTGGATATCAAGGATGTGTTGCCATTCGAGAAGGGTCTTATGGACTATCTCGACCACAACACCACCATCCTCAAGACGATTCGCGATACTGAAGACTTCACTAGTGACACCGAGCAGGCTTTGGACGCTGCAGTAACTGAGTTCCGCGGAACATTTGTTACCAAGTCCGGTACTACGCTCGAAGGTGCGAAGAAGAACAAGGAAGCGGGTCCAGCTCCTATCGAGCAGGAACAGATCGTTGCGGGGGCGAAGTAAGCTATGGGCTCCCAACTCGCATTCAAGTCAAGGATCGCCTCAACTGCGTCGCTGGAGAAGATCTTCAACGCGCAGGAGATGATCGCGTCCTCGCATATTTCCAGAGCCCGTAACGTGGCTTTGGATGCGAAGCCGTATACTGATGCGATTTTCGATGCAGTTCAGTCTCTGGTTGCTCACACACATATCACTCATCCAATCGTGGAAAAGAAAGAGGACAACGACAGAGTCGCGGTTCTCGCTTTGACAGCCGATAGAGGTATGGCAGGCGCCTACACCTCATCGATTATCCGCGAAACGGAAGGTTTGCTTGCAGGTCTTGATAAGTCCGGTAAACAGCCTGAACTGTATGTTTATGGGCGCAGAGGCGTTTCCTATTACAAGTATCGCAATCGTGATATTGCAGGTACTTGGGAAGGTGACAGCGATCAGCCAGGCGTAGAAGTTGCGGAGGAAATCTCCAAGGCTTTGCTGGATGCCTACATGACGCCTGCCGCCAAGGGTGGTGTAGCTGAGCTGTACGTGGTGTTCACCGAGTTTGAAAACATGGTGACACAGAAAGTTCGTGTACTGAGAATGCTTCCGGTGGAGTTGGTTCACACACCGAAGGAAATTCACGTCGACAACAAACCGATACCACAAGAGAAGAACGATAAAGCCGCTCCTCTCTACGCTTTTGAGCCTGGTGTTGATGAAGTACTCGACGCGATTCTGCCGAAGTACATTCAGTCAAGAATTCACGAATGTCTGTTGACTGCTGCTGCTTCAGAGACAGCAAGTCGACAAAATGCTATGCACACAGCTACGGACAATGCACGAAATCTCATCGACGATTTAACACGCAAGCTGAACGCTTCGCGTCAGTCTTCGATAACTCAGGAACTTACCGAAATTATCGGCAGCGCTGATGCGTTGAACAAAGAGGAAGGGTAGGAACGCCAATGGTTGAAGAGCAAAGCACTCAGACCACAGCGGCACCTGACGAGGTTGCAGAACCGACTCAGGGTCGTATTACACGCGTCCAGGGCTCCGTCATCGACATTGAGTTCCCGGTGGGTCATCTGCCGGACATCTACAACGCCTTGACTGTCAAGATCAATTCGGTAGGAAATACCGAAGGTGAAACCCTGCATGAAATCACCCTTGAGGTGGAGCAGCATCTGGGTGACTCGATTGTCAGAGCTGTGGCTTTGAAGCCTACTGATGGCTTAATCCGTGGTGCTCTTGTCACCAATACGGGCGGGCCAATTGAGGTTCCAGTCGGAGATGTGACCAAAGGCCACGTTTTTGACGTTGCAGGTCACATACTTAACGCCAAGGATGATGAGCAGATCACCGTTTCCGAGCGTTGGCCAATCCACAGGAATCCACCGGCATTCGATCAGTTGGAGTCCAAAACCCAGATGTTCGAAACGGGCATCAAGGTTATCGATTTGCTGACCCCATATGTGCAGGGTGGCAAGATTGGTCTGTTCGGTGGCGCCGGAGTTGGCAAAACCGTGTTGATTCAGGAAATGATTCAACGTGTGGCACAGAATCACGGTGGTGTATCTGTGTTCGCAGGCGTTGGTGAGCGCACCCGTGAGGGTAATGATTTGATCGGCGAAATGGCCGAGGCTGGCGTGCTCGAGAAGACCGCCTTGGTCTTCGGACAGATGGATGAGCCCCCGGGGACTCGACTTCGCGTGCCGCTGACTGCACTGACGATGGCGGAGTACTTCCGCGACGTGCAGAATCAGGATGTGTTGCTCTTTATCGACAATATCTTCCGATTCACACAGGCAGGTTCTGAGGTTTCCACATTGCTTGGGCGTATGCCTTCTGCAGTGGGTTATCAGCCCAACCTTGCTGATGAGATGGGTGCTCTTCAGGAGCGCATCACCTCCACACGAGGACATTCGATTACCTCGCTTCAGGCTATTTATGTGCCCGCTGACGATTACACCGATCCTGCCCCCGCGACGACCTTCGCCCATTTGGACGCTACGACTGAGCTTTCTCGAGATATTGCATCAAAGGGTATTTACCCAGCTGTAGACCCGTTGTCATCTAACTCGCGAATTCTTGATCCTAGGTATGTTGGCCAAGCTCATTATGACTGCGCGAACCGTGTCAAAGCGATTCTGCAGCGCAACAAGGAGCTTCAAGACATCATCGCATTGATCGGTATTGACGAGTTGTCTGAAGAAGATAAAACTACTGTCAACCGTGCCCGTCGTATTGAACAGTTCCTCGGTCAGAACTTCTATGTGGCTGAAAAGTTCACCGGTCGTCCTGGTTCATATGTTGCTGCTGACGAGACCATCGAAGCATTTACGCGTATTTGCGACGGTGTATATGACGATGTCCCAGAACAGGCCTTCACTGGAATCGGCGGAATCGACGATCTAGAGAAGAAATGGCACGATATGCAGAAGGAATATAACGCATAATGGCCGGCGAAGAGAAGTCCACGATGCAGGTAAACATCGTAGCCTCCGATCGTCCAGTATGGTCAGGGACTGCGAGATCCGTGACCATACCAGCCTCTGAGGGTGGTATGGGCATACTTCCTGACCATGAACCAGTGTTGACCGTTATTCGAGAAGGCGTTGTTACTGTGACGGAAGCCGAAGGTACACAACACGTTTTCCAAGTCAACGATGGTTTTATCGCTTTCGATTCAAATAAGTTGACGGTCGCTGTAGAACGTGGATCGCAGCTTAAGAGTGGTCAGCAAGCCTAACAAGTATTGAGAGTTCTGTAGTTTCTACCAGCCATAGAACTCACGAGATGTGATGACGGGTGTTGAAACACCATAATTGCCATATTTGGCGAATATTATGGTGTTTCAACACCCGTCATTGTGTATATCTCCGTGGCTCCTCGCATGGTCCTAGTTGTAGCAAAGACAGACCCCGCGCTATGGTGTCACGTATGCGCATAATCGTTGCTGACTGTACTGCTGTGTATTCGGGGCGTCTGAATGCATCACTGCCTCTCGCCAGACGAGTTCTCCTTATCAAAGAGGACTCAAGTTGTCTTATCTTTTCGGAACTTGGTTCATATAAACCACTCAACTGGATGGTTGCACCTTGTACCCTGCGAGAATATTCACCGAATAACGAGGAGCAGACAAACTCTCTTGATACCGTGAGTGCAGAAGATGATGTCTCAACCAACGCGGTGAACAGCATGGTGGATGCTGAACCGGCACTCGAGCCTTTACCGGAGAAGATTATTCGGGTGGCTGCCACGAAATCTGATGATGTACTCACGGTGAGTTTGATGAGTATAGCTAGTGACGAATATTTCGAGCTTGGCGCTGATCCTGGGTTGATAAAAGATGGTGTAGAAGATCATTTGCAACGGTTCCTAGCACAGCAGATAGAGCGTCTAGGACCAGGAATGACGCTAATACGACGAGAATTTCCGACGGCAATCGGGCCAGTGGATATCATGGCAGTCGATGCTGAGGGGAAGCACGTGGCCGTGGAAATCAAAAGACACGGTGGTATTGATGGGGTGGAACAATTGACCCGTTATTGTGAGTTGCTGAATCGAGACCCACTACTATCACCTGTTCGCGGAGTGTTCGCTGCCCAAACCATTACAGCTCAGGCTAAAACTCTGGCTGAGGACAGAGGATTCTCCTGTTTAATTCTTGACTATGAGGATATGAAGGGCAAACACAGCGACGAACTGACCCTTTTTTAATCTTATTGCTCTCACTGGGCGCTAATTCTGGCGATTTCAGCATAGAAGTCAGCACAGAATCGTGCATTTTCTGATGCAGATTCGTTTGTGTAGGGATCTTCTGTGTTATCGCAACTATCACAGCGAGCGGCTTAGCTGGGAGGGTTGGAATTGCAACATTCCTGTAAGCTATTTTCCGTCTAGCTACTTAGCAATCCCTACACAACCGTGGAGGGTGGAACATTCTGAGAAATGTTGCCTTTATCACATCTGTGTTGAGGCAGATATTGGTGCTGAGGAATGCAGGTGTAGGAATTGCTTGAAATATCAAGGAATTTGGGCCCTGACACTAGATATAGTGGTGATAGGCTCAACACGCCACAATAAGCAGTGGTTTGGTTTTCAGACTACACGAGTGTAATCTCCAAGAACACGAGAATTACACGAATGTTTTTTGGGAGTGATCACGATGTCGATAACCGTCTTTGCGAAGCCACATTGCCCGCAGTGCGATGCTACCAAGCGTCAGTTCAATAAGCTGGGTGTGGAGTATGACATTGTCGATTTGACGCAAGATGCTGCAGCCCTCGAAGAGTTCCGTGCAGCCGGTTACCGCCAAGCACCTGTTGTGGTTGCTGGTGAAGACACTTGGACTGGTTTTCGTCCAGACATGATTAACAAGGTTGCCGAGTTTATCAACGCTTAAACGTTATAAGAGGAATCGTTCTGGCTATTAGCCAGAAATACAACAAGTGTGCACACCCACAATTAAACGTTGAGTCATCAATGTTTCTTGTGGGTGTGCACACTTGTTGTATGTGCGCAGCTGGTGCTGGGAGATTAGTACGCGGCCAGAATATCTACCACGAATACCAAGGTTGAATTCGCAGGTATGCTGGATTGCGCTTCGGTACCATACCCCAAACTTGGCGGGATGATTAACAGCACTTGGGAACCAACAGTTTGACCCGCAAGTCCCTTTTTCCAACCAGATATGACTTGGCTGAGGCTGAAGTCTGTCGCTGTACCGTTGTCCCAAGAAGAATCGAATTGCTTGCCAGTGCTGGCCAACCATCCGGTGTAGTTCGCGCTAACGGTTTGTGAATCAGTAACTTTTGCGCCATTGCCTTTTATAAGAGTCTGGACCACAAGGTCACTGCCTGGTTTGTACCCATTCATATTCAGAGAAGGCTTACCCGTTTTGTCCAGCGTAATCTTAGGTAGATTGGATGGAATATCTTTTACCGTAGTACCCTCAGCCCGCGTGAGCGCTTTTGTTTTGGAAACGAGGGTCATAACCATCAGATATGTGGTGGCATTGGAAGAAGTGGTCGCCGTGCTAGTAGAAGTGTCTTTGATACCGAAGGCAATCGTGGTATTGATTTTTTGCCCTTTAAGTAGGTTGTAATACGCGGCGTTCATTGAGCTGGTGCTCAACACCATTGAGCAATCTGGCGTATTTTTTGTCCAAGTGGAATCAAGTTCAGAACCATTGACTGCGCTGATAGCGATGCTTTGTGCGCAGACACGGTCACCATCTTCAAGAGTTTCGCCATTGCCCTCTTGCAGTATGGAATAGGTGTTGTTTTGGACATCAAAAGGTTTGGAGAAAGTTACTGTGGGCTTCTTGCCAAGTTCACCTTTGGCACTCACACCTGTCATCTTCGAGAGCTTGACACTGGAACTAGTGGAGGAAGTGGAGGAACTGCTTGCAGAAGAGCTGTCCGAGGCGGTGCTAGAACTACTCCCACATGCCGCCAGACCAAGGCTCATTGTCAGTGCACAACACACTGAGAGTACTTTGCCGAGCTTGTGTTTACTAAGTGTATGTCGCATACTGGCTAACTCTAATGCCTTGTCCTGATTTTGATATTCAGCCAAGGGATTGGGGAACCTGTAGAATAGCGGTGTTATGGATGGAAAAGCACAAGAAAAGATCGAAGACTCTACACGGGGAGCACCTTCGCGTCGCAGCAGGCTGATGAGGGGCGTAGTTACCCCTGTGCTCGGACTGCTGGCTGTTGCATGCATTGTGTTGGGGATTATGAATGCAACCGTATGGAAGCCAAGCAGCAATATTTCTGCGAATACACAAGTGTCATCTCGCTATATAACTACAGACCCTGGCGTATTAAACCTTGTGGACAACAGCGTGAATGTGACCTTGAGAACGTCTAATGCTCAGGCAATGGTCTGTATGGCACTCGGTTATGCGCAGGATGTTTCTGGCTGGTTGGCTGGAAGTAGTTACGCTCGTATCACTGGTCTTGACAGTTGGAGCACATTAGCGAAACGAACGAGCTCCGCTGGGGCTGATGGATCCTCTGAAAATGCGGTTGCCTTCCAGGATTCCGATATGTGGACTAGAACCGAATGCGCTACTGGTTCGGTAAGTATGAGGATTACCAATTCCAGCGCAAATACCGTGTTGATAGCAGACACTGATGCCAGCTCTACCCGAGATGCTCAATCGCAAGGAACACAGCAGCTGACTATGAGTTGGGTGCGAACTGACTTACCTAATTTTGCTATGCCGCTGTACTTCTCCGGTGGTTTGCTCGCTGTTCTTGCCGTGATAACCGCTTCGGTATTTGCAATGGAACCGGAGCGTAGACGCAAACGTCAAGTTGAAGAACGTGAGGAGAAGGAGCCTGAGATTACCGTGCTCCAAGCCTTCACCGGTACGCTTTCACCAATAGGGCGCAGCATACGGTCTGCAGTTACACCAAAGCCGAAAGACACCAGGCATCGCAGGCAGAGAACGCCAGATACTCAGAGTGTTGAAGTGGAGCCAAGCGAAGCCAGCGAAACATTAGGGACTCCAAAAATTATTGATGCAGGATCAAGAAATATGGTCGCTGACCAACAGCACGCTCATAGCCGTCGTCACTTGCCATCGGTTTCTACGGCTGTTGAAAGCGTGGAGCAGGTTGAAGGGGACCAGCACAACGATGGTGACGCGAGTACCCATGGGCGTGCTGAGCATACTGGTCGTCGCACACAACGCGATGATCGCACTTCACGCCGAGCACTTCGTGCACACACCGCTCAAACGGATTCTGCAACAGATAACACCACGGTTATCAGTAACGACGATCTGGCTTCGTTCTTTGCTCGACTCTCAGCAGAAGATGCTGTTCCGAGCGGAGTAGAACCACAGGCAGAAGCATCTGCGAACAATAGTGATACCCATGCAGATGCAGCAGAACGGCAAGCTGAGGAGGATGATCAATGAATATCAGCAACAGTATGAAAACAATATGCTGCGCAGTACTAGCTTCCTCTTTGGCCTTCTCGTTGGCAGCATGCGAAGGGCAAGTCCCTCAAGTTGCCACCTCAACTTCATCTTCACAAGCCCCCGATCTTACGCAGAAGCAAGAGAAAGAAATTCGGGAAAAGATTCTCGATGTTTTGAATAAAGCAAATGCGGCAAAAGATTCCTCTGGATTGGAATCGAGGGTTACAGGTCCGCAGCTTCAGATCAGAACCAGCGAGTTGAAAGTTGCCAAGGCAACGGGCACTTTGGATGCAAAGACCACTATTCCTAGCGATATTATGCAAACGGTAATACCAACCGATAGTGGCTGGCCTCGCTCAGTGTTTACTATTACCACGACGACTGATGATCAGCAGTCCAAAAGATTGTTGGTACTCGATCAGAATTCCGCGCAGGAAAACTTTAAGTTGTGGGGTGTTGCACGACTCTTCCCTGGGGCACAGCTACCTAAATTCCAAGTGCCCAGTATTGGTTCTCAAATGGGTCAGACCGATGATAGCGGTTTGGAAGCTACGCCCGAACAAGCAGTGCAGCATTACGCAGACGTGTTGCAGAACGGAAGCTCGAGCAAGTATATTGACCAGTTCGCTGCTGATTACTTCCGGCAAGATCTTGCCAAGTTAACTGAAACTGTGCAGGAGGGCATGGCTGCGAATAACGGTACTCAACAGCAGACATTCAGCGTTCAAGCCGACGGCATCAAAGTGATGCGTTCTTCTGACGGTGGTGATTTGGTGGTTGCTCAGATCAACTCAGTTTGGACTAGAGCCGCTGGTGAAGGACGTGAGTCTCTTCCGGCTTCGGATGCAGAAAAAGCTCTATTTGGCAGCACCAAGGCAACTAGCACTATTAAAGCCAGCTATGTGAATGTTATTGCGATGTATATTCCATCAGCAGGTTCCGATGCCAAGATTCAGGCTGTTGGAGCAGAGCGTCAGCCTATCACCGTTGAGGCTCAGTGAAGCTTCTTTGCCAAGGGATTATTACCGTACAGATCAGTACAGTTGGGTATAGCAGAGGCATTTTTTAACAGACAAGGTGCTAAGGAATGCGTAGCATAAGTGCATAAGCATGCGGGAGGGTTATATGGCAACGAATAATCAGCAGTTTCAACCAGGGGTATCTCTGGCAGGCGCAGTCGATTTGGAATCGCTGAAACATCAAGCGAAGGCCCAACCAGGGGAAGTAGGTGGGGCCCCGGCTGCTGGTGGGTATGTCATTGATAGCAGCTCAGCGGGTTTCCAAGCGCTGATGCAGACTTCCGCAACTTTTCCAATTTTGCTGTTGCTTTGGGTTCCAACGGATAAACGGTTATTCCCCCTGGCACAAACACTGGGCGACGTGGTTAATGCTCAAGAGGGTAAAGTTCAGCTCGCACGAATTGATATTGCTACTGAGCCTGAAATTGCACAGGCTTTTCGCGTCCAAGGTGCTCCTGCGTTGTTTGCGCTAATTGGTGGCAGGCCGATGCCAGTGTTGCAGGGCATGCCTTCAGAAGAGGAACTCAAGCAGCTTAGCGATGAACTGATACCGCAAGTGATTACTTTGGCACAACAGTCAGGAGTTTCTGGAAGCGCTCCTTATCAAGACATTCAGCAATCCGACGAAGACACTGAAGCTGCTGCGAATGAGCCTGCGCTACCTGCTGCGCATGAACAAGCTCATCGTCTCGCAGAAGAAGGGGATTTCGCAGGTGCTGCAGCAGCTTACGAGCAGGTGCTTAAGGATGATCCTACCGATACGTTAGCCGCTAGAGAGAGGGTCAAGGCGCTGCTGCTTGCCCGCTCTGCTGCACTTGATGTACGTGTTGTGAGGCAAGAGGCAGCTGAGCATCCGGACGATGTTGAAGCACAGCTAGCCGTTGCTGATATTGATATGATAGGCGGTCAGATTGGTGATGCCTTTGGAAGACTTCTTGAATATGTAGCAGGACATAGAGATCAGATGGAGGTAGTACGTCAACGTCTGTTGGAATTCTTTTTGATCCCTGAAGCTACAGATCCACGCTTAAAATCTGCTAGACAGCAGCTGGCGACATTGATGTACTGATGATGGTGCTTGGGTGTGATCGTGCCAACAACGTACAGTCATATCCAAGTAGATGACTCGTTTATTGCCAATATGTATTGTAAATTCTGGTGAAAGACCAAGATTTGTGACAATCACGCTATGTGGTGTATTTCTCGCACAACATAGCGCAGCTTTGCCGTACTCAATACTGTGTATCGTTAGTGCTGTTCTCTGCGATTAGTGCCAAAACCTTCAAGAAAATGTGGGCCGTTAGCGAGTAATTCGTATTCGTAACTGTCGCGCCACTCAGTGTAGGGACGTTGTGCAAGACCGTCGTTGGAAAAACGAATATCGTCGGTAATCTCGGTGACGCAGAAATCAGGTATGACTAAATCCGTGACTGGTCCACGGCGCTCTGCTTCCGCAACAATCAGCGGGGCATTGTGAGCTCCAAATACATCGATATCCCAACCGTCTTCGCCGAGCCATGCACTATAACGGTTTTTAACAATTGGCGAGCCTCCTCTCAGCACAAGCTCAACGGCCACATCAGGGTCGATATCTCGCTCAGCCTCATAACGAGTGCCACCAATAGCGGGACCTTTCACCGTAACAAAAGCATCCGTGAAAGCGTCGCGGTATTTTTTGAGCGTTGATAATGCTTCGGTGTGCTCATCCATGTTTGCTCGCACATTATGGGCTTGTAAGCGCACGCGGAGTGCAAAATTATCTTGATGAACGTAATAGCTCTGAACGATGAGAATCGGCGCATCTCCATCATCCAACTCTGCAGGGAAAGTATGGCAGAAGAATCGCCGTTCGTATTCGAAGTCGCTCAGATCGTCTCTCATGCCACCATTGTAGGGTTTGGCGGTGATGTGTGAACCACCGCCGCTGTTCATGGTTGATGATTCTTGGCAGCTATGGGGTTAGATCAGCTTCTTTGGCTAGCTACTTTGTGCAAATGACGGGGCAATGGCATAGTATGGTCGGGTTGCGCGTTTGGCGCACGGGCTTGTAGCTCAGTGGATAGAGCGTCTGCCTCCGGAGCAGAAGGTCGTGGGTTCGAATCCCATTAAGCCCACATAGTTATCTATCCTTAAGGCTGTAATATTGGGCTTTCCTCGATAGCTGGTAATTGCCTCTCGGTGTTATGCCTGTGCTGTGGTGTGTCTGAGCATCAGCTCGACAGGGATAGTTTCGTGAGCTTTGTCTATGTGCTCCCCGCGAATTAGCGCCAAAGTTTTCCCCGCAGTAATGGTTCCCAAAGCTTTTGGGTCTTGACGGACTGTGGTTAACCCGACTTCCTCAGCGAACGTGCTGTCATCAAAGCCTGTAATTGATATGTCAGATGGAACACCCATTCCATACTTTCTCATCTGATATAGGAAAGGCACAGCAAGTGAATCTTGATGGAAGCATAATGCTGTTGGTTTGCGCTGCTGTTCCAATAACGCAGTCATCGCAACATTGATACAAGTGTCGCCGTCGTCGACCTGCAACACTCGGTGTTGTATTCCAAGATCCTGACAAGCTTTTATGAATCCGGTTACGCGGTGTTGTGAACTGAAACTCAATGAGGAGCCGAAGGACTCGAGAATATACATAATATTGGTGTGACCGAGTGTATATAGATGCCGGACCGCCAGCCCAATGCCGGTGTTGTCATCGATGCTCACAGATGCACTAAATCCTGATGGCGAAGAGACATTAATACCAACAATGGGAATGTTCATCGTTTTTAGTCTGGCAACTTCTTCCGGCAGAATATCGAATGAAGACACTATGACGGCATCTGCATTGCGGCGTAGAGGGAGATCTGTAAAAAAATCCTTACGTGTTTCGAGGCTATCTATTGGATAGAGCACAAGATCGTATCCCTCTTTGCGCAGTACTGCATTGAGACCAGACATAATTCCAGCGGTGAACCACTCAATATCGGCACTGCCGATGAGTAGTGCGATTCTTAGCGATTGGCCTGATTTCAATGTCCCGGGTGCGCGGGACACCGCAAAATTGAGAGATTCCGCAGCTTTAAGCACTTTCGCTCTGGTGATCTGCGAAACTAGTTCTGGTCGAGTAAAGGAGCGCGATACTGTTGCTACCGAAACACCTGATTTTTTCGCGACGTCACTGATACTGGCTCTCATCGCTATCTCCTTATCTACAAGCTGTAGTAATCCTATCCTTCGAGTTGAAGAATTCACGTTGCTTCACGAAGGCTGCTATGTAACCATCCCACAAGGCGCAGAACCGAGCATAAGACCTCAATATGAATACAGGAATATCGTACTGCAAAGCTTTGCATAAAATGTAAATAATTACATCAATTAATATTTTGACAAGTCAAACTCAAGAGTTGTACAGTTATGTTGTTCTTCAATACTTACAACGAAGTGAGGGGAAAATGAATCTAAAACGCTGTGTCGCTGCATGCATTGCAACGCTTAGCATTATTTCATTGGCAGCTTGTGGTGGAGGTTCCGGTACATCCTCTGGGGTTACGGATACAAAAACCGATAAAGGCTTGAAAGTTCTCGGACAGAATGTCACATACGATCCAAATCATTTAGTCAATGATGGCAAGCCGATAAGTGTGGATTACTGGACATGGGGTGATAAGAGCACGGATCCTGTGTTCTCTTTGATTAAGGATTATGAGAAGATTTATCCGAATGTCAAGATTAACGTGGTTACGGTCACTTGGGATGATTATTGGACGAAGCTTCCACTAGCACTCAAGGGTAAGAATGGCCCAGCGTTGTTCAATGTTCACAACTCGCAAGATGCACTGCTGCGTCCATATCTCGCCAACTATGACATTCCGATTAAAGATTTGGAAGCTGACTACACCAACGTCAACACCC
Organism: Bifidobacterium sp.; assembly: GCF_022647885.1. Classification (NCBI taxonomy): domain Bacteria; kingdom Bacillati; phylum Actinomycetota; class Actinomycetes; order Bifidobacteriales; family Bifidobacteriaceae; genus Bifidobacterium; species Bifidobacterium sp. The sequence continues at coordinate 672,358 of NZ_JALCLM010000001.1, forward strand.
ATGAAGTTGATGGCAAGGTGGCATACATCGATTCGGTTATCAACACAGGCAATATTTATTACAACAAAACCATGTGGAAGGAAGCAGGCTTAAGTGACAGCGATATTCCCAAGACCTGGGATCAGCTGGTGGCTGTGGCGAAGAAGCTTACAAAATTCAATGGTTCAAAGATGGTGCAAGCAGGCTTCAATATCAACGGTGACAGCACTTACGATGCACTATGGCAGGGGTTGAACTATCAAAAGGGCGAATTGATGTTCAACAAGGCTGGTACCAAAGGCAACTATGACAATGCCGTGACCAAAGAGAACCTTCAATTCTTGAAGGACCTATACGACAAAGATAAAGTTGGGGCAACCAATTTTGGTGACGATGCCACTCAGAGTTTTGGCAATGCTCAAACTGCTATGGTCTATCGCTGGGGTTGGATGGAAGGGACCATGAAGGAAAAGTATCCTGACGTAGATTATGGCGTATTCCCTACGCCGACATTCACCGAAGAAACCCCGTTCGCTTATGACCGGTACAACGGTGAATCGACTGCTGGTATCAATAAGAACCAAAGCGAAGAACAACAGAAGGTTGCGCAGGATTTCATCAAGTATATGTTGGCCAACGATGACTATCAGCGTTATGCAGTTAAGGCGTTGAACTCCTTCCCAGCTAAGAAAAGCATGCAAGATGATGCAACAATCTTGTCCAATCCAGTGATGGCTGCCATTAAGCCACGTATTGACCGGCTTATCTGGCCAGGCCCGGCACCTTCAACTATGGAGACCAGTCCAAAGCAAGCCTTCCAAAATGTGTTCCAGAATGGAACATCGATTTCGAAAGCTGTGAGCGACGCACAAGCTCAGATCGAAAAGGATATGAAGAGTGGCAGTTTCACATCCTTGGAGAGCAAGTATGCCTTCTATGACGAGGCGGCAGCAAAGCAATAAGCAGCAGTCTGAAATACGTGAGTAAGGTCTGCGCCTTCAAGAGGAGCTGGATATCTGTTGAAGGCGTATCTATTGGAGGCGCAGACCCTGAAACAAGTCGTGACATTGCAGGAAATCGAGTGTGTGGAAATGGGCGGAAATGACAGCATCAAAGGTTGATCCTGGCGTTCGTGGGAAGCGGCGTCGGATCAAGGACGGGAATGACACTATATTGCAGCGTATCTTTAATATGCGCAATATCGCAGTCACTGCATTAATCGTATATTTCAGTATCTTTATGGTCTATCCAATCTACAAGGCTTTCGCGGGAAGTCTTCATGAATGGAACCCGCTGGTAGGTACGTATAACTGGGTAGGTTTGGACAATTTCAAATCAGTGTTGAGTGATGGTCTCTTTTGGAAATCACTGTGGAATACCGCATATTTTTCGGTGTTTTCGATTGTGTTCAGGATCATTCTAGGTTTGGGACTGGCACTCCTGTTGAGCTCTCGATTGGTGAAAGCCAAAGATTCGCTGCGCGGACTCTTTTACATGCCAACAATCACCCCATTGGTGGCGGTTTCCTTTGTGTGGATGTGGATGTTCGATCCCCAATTTGGGATGATTAATAAGGTCACTGGTCTAGATATCAATTGGTTGAATGATTCTCATTGGGCATTGCCTGCAATTATTATCATGACCATTTGGAAAGATTTTGGCTATGCCACTGTGCTGTATCTTGCTGGGCTGATGAACCTGCCCAGAGATGTTTATGAGGCTGCACAGATTGATGGCGCTAATTCATGGCAGACTTTCTGGCGTATTACTCTTCCCTTGCTCAAACCTACGACGCTGTTTATCGTGATTACTTCGCTCATCACGTATGTGCAGGCCTATGTTCAGATTCTTGTTATGACTGAAGGTGGACCCGGCACTCAGACTTACACCATTAGCTATTTGATTTTCGATCAGGCATTCCAAAAATATGATTTCGGTACAGCCTCGGCTATGAGCGTTATCCTATTCGCCATCACCGGAGTGCTGACCATACTGATGTTCAGAGCTTCCGGAGATATGGAGCAATCATGAAAAAAGCAGCCTCAGTTTTGCTGACGATCCTGTTGTTTGCCTTGGCATTCATCACCATCGTCCCGTTCTTATGGATGCTTATCTCATCCTTCGCAACTAATAGCGATATTGTCAAAATCACCGGTTCCATATTCCCTACGCCTACGACACTATCTAATTACTCAGGCATCCAACAAAAATTTGACTTCCTGCGCTTATTTGCTAATTCACTCTTCGTGGCGACTGTGAAAACGGTCATTATTATCTATACCAGTGCTGTGTTGGGATACGTATTTTCCAAGATGCACTTCCGCGGACGCAACGTATTATTCGGTGTGGTGCTGAGCACCATGATGATCCCGTGGGCTGTCACCATTATTCCTCAGTACGAGATGATGGTAGATTTTGGGTGGCTCGACTCATATAAATCACTCATTGTGCCAGGTCTAGTAAGCGGTTTTGGTGTCTTTCTTTTCAAGCAGTCAATTGGCGGAATTTCAGATGAACTCATCGAGGCAGCGAAGTTGGATGGTGCCAGTGATTCACGCATTTTCCACCGCATCATCTTGCCAATAAGCCACAACACCATTGCAGCCTTAGCTATTTTCACCTTCTTGTGGAACTGGGAGGATTACCTTTGGCCATTCTTGATGATTACGGACGATAAGAAACAGTTACTCTCCGTAGGGTTGAAAATGTTCAATGGTCAATATGGCACAGACTACGGTGGGCTATTCGCAGCAACATCTATAGCCATTATTCCGGTGATCATTGTTTACATGATCTTCCAGAAGCAATTCATAGCAGGTATAGCTTCCGGTAGCGGAAAGTGATATTCCGTCGAATTATGACGAAACTCCATTCAAAAGGAACGATACGAGTATGAAGGAATCCCAAGCCGTAATGGCTTTCACACCCAGCACAAAGGCTGGCATGAACCCCGATGCAATTGTTCAGGGCGAGCATTGGCGCATTGGCGTCATCACCGAGTCATTATTGCGATTCGAATGGTCTGACGAGGGGATTTTTGAGGATCTGCCAACACAGATTGTGCTGAATAGATCATTCGATGCGACGCCGCAATTTCACGTTGTACAGCATGGCGATTTGACTATCATCGACACTGAATCACTGCATGTGATTTATGACGGCAAGCCATTCTCAAAAGAAGGTTTGAGTGTCGTGGTCAAGGGAGTTGATTCACAATTCAACACTTGGCACTATGGCGAGCAGCCTCGAAATAATCTCAAGGGTACTGCACGCACTTTGGATGAAGCAGACGGTGCAATACCGCTAGAAGATGGTTTGTGCTCCAAAGATGGTTGGGCTGTTATTGATGACTCAGCGTCGAATGTGCTGGCTCCAGCGAAACAGGTGGGGGGCGAAGACAACCCGTATGGTTCCTGGATTTTCCCAAGAGCTCACCAGCAGCAAGACTTGTATTTTTTCGGTTTCGGGCATCGATATAGTGAAGCCATACAGGCTTTTTATCAGTTAACAGGGCATACCCCACTGCTGCCGCGTTTTGTGTTCGGCAATTGGTGGAGCCGCTTCTATAAGTATGACGCTTCTGAATACTCTGCTCTGATGGATCGCTTTGTCAAGGAGGGGCTGCCGTTTACTACTGCAGTTATAGATATGGATTGGCATATTGTCGATGTGGATCCTCAATATGGCTCAGGTTGGACTGGATATACATGGAATCGTGAATTGTTCCCAGACCCTGAACGTTTCTTGTCTTCTCTGCATCAACGTGGAATGAAAGTAACGTTAAATGTGCATCCAAGAGACGGTATTCGAGCCTTTGAGGATGGCTACGAGAAAGCGGCGAACAGCCTAGGAATGGATGCAAGCACAGGTCAAACAGTAGATTTTGATTTGACTCGCCCTCGCTTTGTGCAAACGTATTTTGACCTCCATCATGACTTGGAGCACCAAGGGGTAGATTTCTGGTGGTTAGATTGGCAGCAGGGCGGTGTGACTCGCATGCGAGGTTTGGATCCGCTGTGGATGCTCAACCATCTGCACTATCTTGATTCCGGGCGCGACGGTCGTTGGCCACTCACATTTTCTCGCTATGCTGGGCCTGGCTCTCAACGGTATCCGATTGGTTTCTCAGGGGACACTCTGGTTTCTTGGGATTCGTTGAAATTCCAGCCTTATTTCACATCCACAGCGAGCAATATTGGCTATGGATGGTGGAGCCACGATATTGGCGGGCATATGTTTGGCTCACGGGATGAGGAGCTTGAAGCACGCTGGTATCAGCTTGGTACCTTTAGTCCGATCAATCGTTTGCATTCTTCTGCCTCATCATTTAATACCAAAGAACCGTGGAATTTCCATGCCGAGGTGAGATCGGTTATGGATGAAGCGCTCAAACTCAGACATCGTTTGATTCCCTACCTATATACGATGAATTGGCGCGCTGCATACGAAGGCGCACCGCTGGTTGAACCGATGTATTGGCAGCATCCTGACAATGAAGAATCGTATGACGTGCCAAATCAGTTCTATTTTGGTACGCAGCTGCTTGTGGCACCTATCACCGAGCCTATCGATACGGAATCACGATTAAGTCATGCAGACGTGTGGCTACCGCAAGGAGAATATTTCGATTTCTTTGATGGCAGACGGTATGTATCCAGTAGTAGTAGCGGTCGTACTATTCAGGTCTGGCGTCCTTTGGAGGGTATTCCAGTGTTTGCTAAGGCGGGAAGTATTGTGCCGATGCAGAGTGTCAGCTCCAAATGCGAAGAGGGGGTGCAGAGCATTAACGATATATCGAATCCAGAAAGTTTGGAATTGGTGGTGTTCCCTGGTGATAGTGGAAAGTTTGTGTTACGTGAAGATGCCGGTAAATTCCCAGATTCCTCTGATTTCGATACGGCTGCTGAACAAGCTGGACTTGTTGAGACCACCATATCCTTCGATTGGCTTGTCGACGAGGCGAGGCTAAACATCCTGCCAGGCACCAAGAACTTGCAATATTTACCGAATTACCGCGATTGGAAAATCATCCTACGCGGTGTTGAGCAAACAGGAGCTCGCGTTTGGGTGGACGGGACTGAGATTCCATGTGATCTGTCATATGATGATGCCACTTCGAGTGTGTGTGTAAGTATTCAACAAGTGCAGCAATCATCACACGTTGAAATCTCATTCTCAAACACTGAGCACAATAGTGTCAATATGCGCTCGCAGCATGTGCGTGACGAAGTATTCGATATTCTTTTTGACGCACAAATGCCATATCTGACCAAGGAGAAAGTTTTGACCATGGTGGAGACGGAAGGAGTCCAATGCCTATCTGGGTTGAAATCTTTGAATCGTGGGCCACGCCGAACTGGTGATTTACGTTGGTCGTACCTTCCAGATTCGGTTATGGCTGCTATCCAAGAGGTGATGTTGCGATCTGTAGGATAAGACAATCAATGTTCAATTACTCGTTGCAGCGATAGGATTGGGACTATCGGCCGTTACGTAGGCGCTAAGCAATGACATCAAACCTGCATCGCATGATGCAGGTTTGATGGTCTGTGTAAACGGCGGTATCTTGAGTTTCATATCCAGCAGATCACTTTCAACCGAGGAGTTGCAATGAGCACAACCATTCAGGAAGTCGCGACCGCGTATGCCCCAACCGCTTTAGGAGCGTACAGCCAGGCTGTAAAAGCGAATGGATTCGTATTTGTTTCAGGTCAACTTGGTATAGATCCGCAAACGGGTGAACTTGCTGGAAAGTCTGCAGCCGAGCAGGCAACTCAAGCCTTGAAGAATATCAAGAATATTCTCGATGCCGCCGGTAGCGGTATGGAAAATATCGTGCGCGCCACAATCTATCTAAAAGATGTTGATGATTTTGCAGCGGTAAATGAGGAATATGCGAAAGTATTTATTGCCTCGGTGAAACCTGCACGTGTAGCTTTTGGCAATAACATGATCCCTAAGGGTGCTCTTGTTGAGATTGATGCCATCGCTGTAGATAACGAGTAGTCAAGTACTAGCTATATCCGTTTGTGTAGTGATTTTCTTAAGTACCAGGACTAGCAGCCGCAGAAAATGGCGGAATTACTTAAGAAAAAATAACTGCTTCTGCGAAAATCACTACACAACTGGAATATTAGGGTTACCGTACCGTGAATTTGAGCATTTGACAGTCTGAATTCTTCGATGATGACCCAATGAGGATGTCAAAATCGCCGTTTTCGACCACACGATGTTCTTGTGCATCAACCAGTGTGCAATCTGACACGTTGAGGTCGATGAATGCCAGCACCTGCTCTCCAGGATTCACTGCGATGCGCGTAAAACCCTTGAGTTCTTTTTCAGCCCAGCTGACTGAAGTCACCACATCATGGATATAGAGTTGTACGGTCTCGAAAGCTGTACGCTCGCCGGTGTTGTGCAGCAGTACCTGAGCTCGTAGGGTGTCATCGATATGAATATCATCAAGCGAGCGGCTCGCGTCTATGTTGCCATTGGCATCTAAGACGCTTAGTTGCGCCTCACTATATTCAACCTTTGAATATGACAAGCCTTCACCGAAACAATATGCGGGTTCTTGTGTAAGATCTGCATAGCGAAGGCCATGTTGGCCACGAATTTGATTGTAGTAGGTCGGTTGTTGTCCACTGTGCCTAGCAAATGATATGGGGAGTCTGCCCTGTGGTTCAATGTTTCCCAATAACAGTTCTGCTAGTGCGCGACCACCCTGCATTCCAGGATTTCCTGCCCAGATGATTGCTGCTGCATCCTTTGAGCAGGGAGGCAGAATCAATGGCTTTGAAGCCATAAGCACGATGACCAGCGGCTTGCCCTGTTGTTTACATGATGCACTGACAGCTTCTAACAGAGCGTTCTGAGCTCCAAAAAGTTCTAGTGTGGCAGTGGATCTTCCTTCTCCAACAAGTTCTATGACATCGCCAACCACGGCGATAGTGATATCTGCCTGTTGACTGGCCGCCACTGCCTCGTCAATCATCGCAGGATCTGGTGGACAGGCCTGTTGAATAGGGGGTCTTGGCTGCCCGTCTGGGAAGTATGCACCCGCAGGGTCAGTTTCTAGGGTTAAGACATCAGCACCTTTGCTATACAGTATCTTCCAATCATCTGGAACTTCTTGGCGTAAACCGTCAAGTGCTGTAACCACTGTCTCACGAGGCTCTTCATGTATCCAACCGACTTGACCAGAACCTCCTGCCCAGTCCCCAAGCTGATTGTTTGGATCATCTGCCAGCGGTCCTACAAGAGCAATGGTTTTCGGTGGTAGTTTTTCATCGATTTTCGCCCCCGTAGTGGGAGTATTGAGAGTGTGAGATTCGGGTTGCTGCGGGATAAGTGGCAAGGCGCCATTGTTGCGTAATAGTACGAGTGAAGCTCGTGCGGCTTCGAGATTTACCGCAGTGTGCTCTGGTGTACCAATATCTCTGGTGATTCTAGCTTGATCAGGGATGCGAGGATTTTCAAACAATCCAAGCTTGAATTTCAGACGCAAGATGCGGCTAACAGGAGCATCCAATTCAGATTCATCAATCATGCCTTGTTTAAGGGCTTGGAGAGCACCTTCGTAGAATCCAGCAGTGCTCATAATCATGTCGTTTCCGGCCTTGATTGCGGCTGCTGCCGCATGCATATAATCCGGCTGGATATTCTGTTCCCACACCATTCGACCGACGTTGTCCCAATCGGTAACCAGCATGCCTTGGTAGCCCCATTCTCCTCTGAGAACGTCGTTGAGTAGCCACCTGTTGAGAGTGATGGGGATACCATCAGTGCTCTGATATCCCAGCATGAAAGTACTACAACCCGCTTTGGCAACGCGTTCAAAAGGAGGCAGGAACCAAGAGCGCATCTTGCGGTGTGATATATCTGCCTCTGAAGCGTCTCTTCCCCCTTGTGTTTCGGAGTAAGCGGCGAAGTGCTTGGCTGTCGCCAAAATACTGCTTGGGTCATCTAGACCGTTGCCTTGATATCCACGAACCATTGCTGAGGCCAACGTGCCAATAAGTAATGGGTCTTCTCCAAATGTTTCATCAACTCGACCCCATCGTAGGTCGCGGGCAATGCACAGTACGGGGGAGAAGGTCCAATGTACGCCGGTCGCTGAGGCCTCAATAGCTGTTATCCGTGCTGCACGTTCAAGAAGTTCGGTGTTCCATGATGCAGCCATGGTGAGTTGGGTAGGGAATATAGTCGCTCCTGGCCAGAATGAATAGCCATGAATGCAGTCTTCCCCCACGATGAGTGGTATCTGTAGACGTGTTTGCTTGACCAATGCCGCTGCTTCAACTAGGTTTTGCGGCGAAGCATGGAGGATAGAGCCAACATGGGTGTTGAGTATGTTGTGTGCTAAGTCGTGCTGGGCGTCCAGCTGCATTAGCTGTCCAACCTTTTCTTCAACGGTCATGCGTGAAAGCAGATCACTGATTCTTACCTCGATATTGGCTTGGGAATCAAGGTACTGAGGTGTTGTTGTACCGTGGTCGGTCATAGCTATCCCTGTGCTTTCCTGGAGCGTGTGTTTGCGCTGTTACGCGTGTGTCTTACGGTGCGAGCCTCTTGCACCTGTATTGCATAACGTGATTGTTTCATGACCCGCGACCATGCGAGTCATGCCCGTCTCCGTCGCCAGTTGTGGTTATCAATACGTATACAGACAGCATTTAGATTACTCATGAGTTAGTAAAAAATCAAATTTATTAGCACGCGAAACGCCAGTATATTCTCAATAAACTGTTGAAATTAAAGGAAAATATTCAGAGACCATAAGGAGATTTGACTTGTAACTGACCAGTCAGTATATTTATGGTCGTACAGAGCAGAACGATGACGTTCCGATTACAGTCCACATGCGAAGTTAACAGTTTTGATATGCCGCCTGAGGTGTCGGTGCATCAAGAATGAAAGCTTTTCAACATGTTCGTGACCACGATATTGGATAGACGAGCGAAGAACCGGTAGCCGGCAGCTCATAGCCGCTGATACATGTTCTCCGTCGCACAGGATACGCATATTGCCGCAGTGAAGCGCGGTGTGTGTCCGATGACATCAGAAAACTGCCGGAGAGCATTACAGAAGGGGGTATGCATGCAGGCCTCAGCACAGGACACTCCGCATGCCAAGCATCGTAAAGCTGGTGTAGTGGCGCGAGTTCGTCAATGGTGGAGTCAGTTCATCTATCAGTGGCAGTTGCAAGCAATGATCGCACCAGGCATCGTGTTCATGATTATCTTCAATTTCATCCCGATTTATGGCCTTGTTTTGGCTTTCAAGAACTATACCGTTGTGGACACGATCTCAGGAGCGCCGTGGGTTGGCTGGGAGAATTTCCGTATTATTCTCAGCGATAAGTATTTTTGGGATTCGGTGTGGAACACGCTTGGGATTAGTGCAATCAAACTTTCGCTGGGATTTGTGTTGCCAATAATACTGGCGGTGATGATTTATGAAGTTCCATGGGGCCCGTTCAAGCGCATTGTGCAAACACTGACCTATCTGCCTCATTTCTTCTCATGGATCATTCTTGGCGGCATGCTTATCAATTGGTTATCAACAAATGGCTTGCTCAATGAAATCTTGAACTTTGTGGGTGTTAATGCTTCTTCAAATTATTTACTCGACGCAGATAAATACTGGGGTATAGCGGCGCTATCAGATGTATGGAAAGAAGCAGGCTGGGGAACGATTCTGTACTTAGCAGTTATGGCTGGTATCGATCCATCCCTATATGAAGCGGCCGAGATGGACGGAGCTTCAAAGATTCGACGTATATGGCATATCACCATTCCTGAGTTGGGAACGATGATTACTTTAAATATGGTGCTTTCAATCTCAGCACTGTTTGGCTCAAACCTCGATCAGACCTTGATTTTGATGAATACACAGAACCAACCGAAATCAGAAGTCATCAACTCCTATGTCTATCGAATAGGTCTTACTCAGGGAGACTTCTCATATGCAACAGCAGTCGGGTTGGGTGTTTCTATCGTTTCGGTTGTTCTTCTCGTTATCACCAATGTGGTGAGCAAGAAGATTAATGACAATCAGTCGGTTCTGTAGGAGGAAGCAATGAAACGAACGACTAAAGTTCAATTGGATAATCCGCAGGCCATGCATGCAGGGAAATCGCTGCGACACGGATCGATGACATTTAACGTCGTGAACACTGTGCTCTTGGTGATATTTACTCTGATTATTGTGATTCCCGTATGGAATATCGTGATTTCTTCCTTTGCATCAACCCAATCACTCAGTGAGGGTGGTTTCGTGTTTTGGCCAAAGGCATTGTCTTTGGATAACTATCGCTCGGTGCTTCAAGATAACCAGTTGTGGCGCGCGTTGTTAATCTCGGTCTTGAAAACTGCGATCGGTGTGGTGGCCCACACCTTATTCTGCGCAATTTTCGCGTACCCGCTAAGCAAGGCATACCTCAAGGGACGCAAATTATATTCAGCAATGGGTATCATCACGATGTTTTTCAGCGGCGGTATGATTCCGACTTATCTGTTGATTAAGTCACTCGGATTGTTGGATTCCTTCTGGGTATATATCATTCCGGCACTCTTTAGCTACTACGACGTGATTATCCTGATGAACTTCTTCAGACAGGTTCCAGCCTCACTTGAAGAATCAGCCAAAATCGATGGTGCGAGTGAATGGAGAATCTTCCGCTCAGTGATTCTGCCGTTGTCGAAGCCTGCATTGGCAACTATCGCGCTCTTCCACGGCGTTGCTCAGTGGAATGACTTTATGACCACCAAGTTGTATATCACCAATGAGAATCTCTATCCCTTGCAGATGAGACTCTACGACATCATTGTGCGCTCGCAAGCTGCATCAGATATGGGCAATGTTGGTCAGATAGTGCTCGACACCACCTCGAGAGGTGTGCGACTGGCGACCATCATGATTACCATTGCACCAATTTTGGTGCTCTACCCATTCGTTCAACGGTATTTCGTCGGCGGGACCATGCTTGGTGCGGTGAAAGGCTGAACCATGTTGTTCAGCGGCAGCGGAAGGGGGTGCTGGGAACAGCTAAGAAATGAGTAATTGCTGTTCTCAAGATTTCAACACGAGTAGTCGATGTGGGTAAGCAGTTTGGCAATGCCTAGGGGAATGAACAATAGAGCAAAGGAGCTCATAATATGAGAAGTATTAACAAGGCTGGGAAAGTTGTGGCGGCTGCTGTTTCTGCAGTACTGTCGTTGACTGCACTCGCAGCTTGCGGATCAGGAGATGCCAAAGATGCGACGGCCTCGCTTCCTGACCCAACGTATAAAGTATCGGCGAGTACTCCAGCGTGGAAAAGTGATAAGAGTAAGGACAACACCCTTACCTGGTATGTCAACGCTGACTGGTGGAACAAATCGTTCGGCAAAGATTTGATTACCGCACAAATCAAGAAGGATCTTAATCTGGATATTACCTTCGTTACTGGTGATGACACCAAACTCAATACATACTTTGCCAGTGGAAAGTTACCGGACATCATCACCACTTTTGATTCAACTTCAAAAGTAGCTCAAACAGCCAATCAGTGGGCATTACCTCTGGAACAGTTGGCGAAAAAATATGATCCGTACTTTTCAAAGGTAGCTAAGAAGGAAACGCTGGACTGGTACAGGCTTAAAGACGGCAAAGTGTATGGCTATCCTTCGTATTCCAACACATCCGCTGACTACAAGTCAGGCATGATTCACCCGACGAGTGCCTTCATTGTCAGAAAGGATGTATTGAGCGCCATTGGCAAACAGGACTTCACCACGCCGGAAGGTTTCGTGAAGGGTATGCAGGCAATTAAAGAGAAGTTCCCGAATCTCACTCCCTTTGGTTTCAACGATTTCACCGATAACAACAGTTCTTTGCAATCTACGGTTCAAGACATGTTAGGTGTACCTATTACTACCAAGAGTGATGGGTATTACGATCGAGATCTTGATGCGGACTATGTCAAATGGTTAGAGGCTTTCCGCGAAGTACATGCTGCCGGAAACGTTTCTGATGACAGTTTCGCTGATGATGCAGATACCTTCAAGGAGAAGGTGTCAACTGGGCAATATGGTGCGATCATGATGCAGAACTTCGTCTCCACTGGAACGCAGCTGCAGACCTTTGCTTCAAAAAATCCTAACTCTGCCTATCAAGCAGTTGACGCTATTAGTAGCACTGAAGGTCGCAAGCCTACGCTTAGCCAGTCAGGCCTCAGTGGATGGTCAATTAACTACATCACTAAGCAGACCAAGAATCCTGCTAAAGCCATTCAAGCATTCGAATATCTCTTAAGTGATTATGGCCAGATGCTCACGAATTTCGGTATCGAAGGCCAGACATATACCAAAAATTCTGATGGTACCGTTGCTTGGACAGAACAGGCCAATCAGGTGCGACTTAACGAGACTGAGAAGTGGCAAAAGGAATACCGTATGGGTGAATTTGTGCTCTTCGGTCATGATCGGTACAAAGCGCTGAACAAAGCATCCTACGTTGATGCAATCTGGCAGATGCAGGATTGGGGACAGCAATATTTAACGCCACAGTTCAAAATTGAGAATATCGCGCCAGACACTGGTAGTGCAGAAGCTCGTTCACTTTCTGCAATTCAAACAAACTGGTCAACAACCATGGTCAGTATGATTCGTGCTGGAAGCCAATCTGATTTTGACAGCATCCTCAAGAAGTACAAGCAGTTCCAGAAGGATAATAATATCGAGCAGGTCAACTCGATACGAAGCCAGAAGATTAAGGCTAATGTCAAGAAGCTAGCGGACTAACATCGCACTGACACACTGTGATATCAGCCACTGAGTGAATGCCATGATGCAGGCATATCATCAGTGGCTGCCACAGTGCAGTGTCAGCGGGAGTGTAACGGAGGGACGCAATAGTGAGTATCACTGGTCTCAATACTATTGAAGCAACAGATGCACAATCAGAATTGGTAAAAGCGTGGTTAACCACAGACGCCACGCATATGTTACAGACAGTGGATACATGCGCAGATAAAGATACTGTGCCAGATGTTGTGCTCGACGTTGATCACACCAAGCGTTTTCAAAGCATTATGGGTTTTGGTGCTTCCTTTACGGATTCATCAGCATCCCTAATCAACAGTCTTGATACCTCGGTACGGCAGCAAGTCATGCAACGTCTTTTCGATCGACAGCGGGGTATCGGTCTATCACTATTGCGAAATCCCATGGGGGCTTGCGACTATTCCAGATGGGTGTACAGCTACGACGATATGCCCAGCGGTGAGAGCGACGCAACGCTGAAGCATTTTTCAATCAAGCATGATCTCGCCGATATCTTGCCATTGACAAAAATGGCGATGCAGATCAATCCTGAGGTACAGCTTATTGCCTCACCATGGAGTGCGCCAGGATGGATGAAAGACAGCGGAACAATGATTACCGGTTCGCTGATGAAACGTTGGTACTCAGCATATGCTGAGTATTTCGTTAAATTTATTCAGGCTTATGAACGCGAAGGTGTACAAGTCCACGCGCTGACTGTGCAGAATGAACCACTGTTTGAACCGCCGCATTACCCGGGGATGCTTGTATCTGCTCGTGAGGAGCTGGAGTTTGTGGTGAGCTATTTGCGTCCTGCTCTGGAACGATCTGGACTGTCTCCTGAAATATATGGCTACGATCATAACTGGGATCATCCTGAATATCCTGAATATCTTCTCACACATGCTCATGATGCGTTTGATGGAATCGCATGGCATTGGTATGGCGGTGAGGCGGAGCGACAAAGCGAAGTAGCGCAGCGATACCAAGACTTCCCAAGCTATTTCACAGAAGGCTCGGGAGGGGAATGGATACCTGCTTTTAGACCTGCCTTCAGTAATCTCATGCGTACAGGTATTGAGATATTGCGCAATTGCTCGCGTTCGCTCATCTTATGGAATATCGCTTTAGATCACCACAATGGTCCTACAGTTCCTGGTTTTGGACGAAGCACATGCCGAGGCTTACTAAAAATATCCAAGAGCACAGCAGTCGAATACACCCTTGATTACTATGGTCTTGCACATTTTAGTTCAGCCATAGCAAAAGGTGCTGTACGAATCGACAGCAGCCAAAACAAAGGGGTTCGAAGTCTTGTTTGCGACAATCCCGATGGCACAACTGCATTTGTGCTTTTCAATGACGGGCATGAGGATCGTAATATCGGCATACGTGACGCTGAGCTCAATGTGGTATACAAATTACCATCTCAAGCTGCACTCACGATTGTGGCACACACTTCAACCTGGTCGAAGGGGGAGTGATGAAAGAGTTCTTTTCGATAGACGGCAAAGTTTATGGTGCGCTGAATGTTATGGTCGAGCTCCTCGAATTAAACCTCCTCGTTATTATTGGGTGTCTGCCGATAATAACCATTGGGGCAAGTGTCGCTTCACTGTATGAGGTCGTTTTCCAAATACGTAGCGAGGGCGCGGTTCGTGTCTACTCCAGATTCTGGAAGGCATTCCGTGAGAATCTGCGTAAAGGTACAGTGCTGTGGATGATTGTTGTTAGCGCTGGTGCTGCGATGGTGCTGGTGTATTGGCTGATATCGAATGTTACTCATGGCAGCGTTGTCGTGCTGATACCGATTTGTGTAATTATCGCCGTACTGATACTTGCTGCGATGCTGATATTCCCCATTGCTGGACGTTTTGATATGTCGGTTCAGGCAATAATTCGATCAGCGTTGTCGCTGTCAATGCAGCATGTACTCGTTACCGCACTGGCGTTTGTATTGATGCTGGTGTTTGTAGTGGTGATTCCGCTATTTGCCCCGAGATTGCTATTGCTATGGGTGTTGTTTGCATTCAGTTTGACTGCATATTTACAGAGCTGGTTATTGCTACGAGTATTTAATCAGCATGCCCAGGCTCAATAGTCGAGCCGCGTGCTGACACGATTGTGAAGCCGCTTGGCAACAGTGATAGCTGTAGTAGGTGCTGTATCCCTTGGATTGAAGATGTTGGGGACGGCACGACAACAAAATTAGTACGAAAACAGTGAGAAAACAGCCAGTAATCGAGTGATGGTTATGATACATATAATGCCGATCAGTCATGGTGATCGCAACTAGGTTTGGAGCGACAATGGCAGACGAACAGCACGTCAGAAAATCCACGAAGCATAGACCTGAAACATCTCAGAAGCGTCGTGAGATACTCAAGGCTGCCTCAGAAGTATTTGGGCTTAAAGGCACGTCAAATGGCACTCTTGAAGAGATTGCCGATCGGGTGGGGATGACTAGAGCAGGCATACTGCATCACTTCGGGTCTAAACGAGGATTGTTACTCGCAGTGTTGCAATATAGGGACACTAGTGAAGTCGAAAATCTTGAAGAACATCATATTCCTAGCGGAGCAGCTCTATTTCGTCATCTGATTGAAACGGCGAGGCGTAACGCTTCACGACCAGGCATTACCCGTACCTTTGTTACCTTGTCTTCAGAATCCATTACTGACCACAATGCTGGACATGATTATTTTCTTAACAGATACACCAATCTCCGTGAGGAAATTACCCAAGCTCTTATCGACATGGCAAAGGAGCGTAAAGCCACCATCGATATGGCTAAGGCTGATAAGGCATCTTCGGCGATACTTGCGGTGATGGACGGTTTACAGCTGCAATGGCTACTCGATGGTGAACATGTTGAGTTAGCAGAAACCACTGAATATGCGATGAATGCTCTGGTGTGGTCTGTGATGAGTAATCTCGACGAACAAGCTTTCTAAAGCATCCGCTGAGATTCACTAAAAACTCCGGAATTCGTTGAAGCGAGAGAACTCTGTCTTGGCAAACATTAGACTTGTGAGAATGAGCCCTGAAGCATTAGCTGATTTGATTGCACACAGTATTAACCACCTGTTAGAAACCGGTAAGGCCGGTACCTTAACGCAGGAACAAATTCCTTTGGCAACATCCATAGGAGTGGTCCGCCCCAAAGATCGCTCTCATGGCGATTGGGCCACCAATGTGGCGATGCAACTAGCCAAAAAGGCTGGTGTAGCACCCCGTGAACTTGCAGCTGCTCTTGCTAGCGAGCTTGAATCCTCGAATGGTATCTCTTCCGTAGAAGTTGCTGGACCTGGATTCATCAATATTGTGTTGGATTCAGCGTCCGCTGCGGCTGTGGTTGATACGGTGCTTGAGCAGGGGAGTACTTATGGACATAACGATCATCTCAGTGGTCATACACTGAACCTTGAATTCGTTTCAGCAAATCCGACGGGACCTATCCACATTGGTGGAACGCGTTGGGCTGCTGTTGGAGACTCAATGGCCCGCATATTACAAGCCAATGGTGCGCAGGTGGTTCGTGAATACTATTTCAATGATCACGGCGAGCAAATTGACCGTTTCGCTAAGTCTCTGGTTGCGGCAGCTCATCATGAAGATGTGCCCGCAGACGGTTACAAAGGCGGGTATATCGACGAGATTGCCACTCGGGTAATCAATGAGGCTGCAGCTGACGGCGTTGATGCTCTCGCTCTGCCTCGGGTACGAGATGACAATGGTGATGAAGGTGCAAGTGAACAGCGCGAGGAGTTCAGAAAACGCGCAGTGCCGATGATGTTCGCCGAGATTCAAGACTCGATGAAAGAGTTCAGGGTTGATTTCGATGTGTGGTTCCACGAAAACAGCCTGTATGAATCAGGTGAGGTTGAGCGAGCAATAGCCGAGTTGAAAGATCAAGGAGACATCTTTGAGAAGGACGGAGCCACGTGGTTCGCATCGACCAAATATGGCGACGACAAAGACCGTGTGATTATTAAATCAGATGGTCATGCAGCCTATATAGCGGGTGATATTGCGTATTACCTTAATAAGCGCCGTCGCTCAGACCACCCTTGTGATGTGGCAATTTACATGCTTGGTGCAGATCATCACGGATACATTGGCAGAATGATGGCTGTTTGCGCTGCCTTCGGTGATAAGCCAGAAGTTAATATGCAAATTTTGATTGGTCAGATGGTCAATGTTATGAAGGACGGCAAAGCTGTGCGTATGAGTAAGCGTGCAGGTAATGTCGTTACCATTGATGATCTCTTAGAGGCTATAGGTGTGGATGCTTCAAGGTATTCATTGGCGCGTACTGATTATCACCAGAGCGTTGATATCGACTTAAATTTGTTAGCCTCTCACACCAACGAGAATCCTGTGTATTACGTACAATATGCCCACGCGCGTTCATGCAATGTGGATCGCAATGCACAACTGGCTGGTATCAATATCGCGGATGCTAATTTGGCTCTGTTGGATACTCCCGCTGATGGTGAGGTGCTTGCTGCCCTTGCGCAATATCCTAATGTGCTGCAGATGGCTGGCGATCATCGCGCCCCCCACAGAATTGCTCACTACCTTGAAGATCTCGCTTCTGCATATCACAAGTGGTATAACGCGGAGCGCGTGGTTCCTATGGATCTCACAGATCCCGAGAATCGCCTCGAGCAGGATCAACGGTCTGTTGTGTCAATTGCTAAAAACCCTGAAGCTCCACGAGCGGCTGCCCGTCTTAAACTCAACGATGCGGTCCAGCGTGTTATCGCTGGTGGTCTGGATCTGTTGGGTGTGAGCGCTCCGGATAAGATGTGAAGTATGAGCGAAGCGACAGCCAGTACCACAGATCAGCAATCCACTCCGATGTCAGCAATTTGGCCAGACAGCGCGCAACGAGATAGTGAAGGTTGTTTGCAGCTGCATGGCAACAGTGTCACAGACTTGGCTGCACGTTTTGGCACGCCTGTATATGTGGTAGACACACAGGAATTGGTGGATAGAGCACGTCGCTTCACCACAGCAGTGCGAGAAGCATTCCCATACACCAATACTCATGTCAGCTACGCAGGCAAAGCATTCTTGAGCAAAGAGGTTGTCCGCTTAGTTCTTGCTCAAGGCATGCTGGTAGATACCTGCAGCATGGGCGAGATGCGCATTGCGCTCGCGGCTGGAGCACCAGGTCGTAGGCTAGTGTTGCATGGCAACAATAAATCTGATGCCGAGATTCGTCTTGCCATAGAGCAGGGCTTTGCAAAAATTGTGGTGGATTCTCCTGATGAACCAGAGCGAATAGCTGCCATTGCTCGTTCTGTAGGCAAAACAGCAAAAGTGATGCTCAGAGTCACTGTCGGAGTACATGCCGGAGGACATGAATTCATATCCACTGCTCACGAGGACCAGAAATTCGGTGTTCCTTTGCTCCCTGTTGGCGCAGATACACATCTTTTTGAGGCTATTGAGCAAAGCGTTCAGGTACCTAGTGGTCTAAATTCGTCTGAACCAACTCACACGCATCCTGATATGCAACAGCTCTCATCTCTGTATGTGCCTTCAGGCAAACGCCCTGATGACGATCCTCAAGTAGCGTCCGCTATGACAGCTGTGGCAGATGGGCCAGCAATTGAGGTACTCAAAGACATACTGTCGCGTCAACCGGAGTTGGAGCTCATAGGGGTCCATGCCCATATTGGTTCACAAATCCACGATGCTAATGCCTTCATCGAATCTGCACGGCGTCTGATGGTGCTACGTAAAACCTTCTGGGCAACTGATGGATTCCTGCTACCTGAAACTGATCTTGGTGGTGGCTATTCAGTGGCGTATACCGACGACGACGAATCTATGGATATTGAGCATACATTTGCACATATGTCTGCGGCTGTGGACGCAATAAATCATCGGCTGGGTTTGCCCATGCCTGTTCTGTCCTTCGAACCTGGCAGGTGGATTATTGCCCCTTGCGGCGTCACCGTTTATCAAGTCGGTACAGTCAAGCCTATTCATCTGCCCAACGGTATTACGCGTACCTATGTCTCAGTTGATGGCGGCATGAGCGACAATATCAGGCCGGCACTCTATGGTGCTCAATACACTGCTGAACTGGTCAACAGACGCGGTGCAGAGGAACATATTGCCGCAAGAGTAGTGGGTTTACACTGCGAATCGGGAGATATCTTAGTGCAAGATATCGAGTTGCCCGCAGACATACATCGTGGTGATTTGCTTGCTATACCTGTTACCGGTGCTTATGGACGTACCATGGCTAGCAATTACAACCAAGTCCCCATTCCTGCTGTTGCAGCCGTTTCATCCGAAGATGCTCATCTGATGCTTCGTCGCCAGAGTATTACAGATTTACTAGATCTTGATGTCGATATGGCTTCACATCAGAGTTCAAGCAACTAATTTTCAGTGGATGTTCGGAACCACAGTAGAAGATGGAATGAGCTCCATCATGTTTCGTTAGTCAAGCTGACGTAGGATGATGGGGTTTGAGCACCACAAACGCCTATAGGAAGGACAGACGATTGTCTGAGAACAACAATGCCCCTATCCGAGTCGCTTTGCTCGGAGCAGGAACCGTCGGCTCGCAGACCGCACGTCTACTCGTTGAGCAGCAAGAAGAGTTGGCAAATCGTATTGGTCGCCCTATGGAGCTCGTTGGTGTCGCCGTACTTGATCCTGCCGCTGTGAGCGACCCGTGGATTGACAAGTCACTCCTGACTACGGATGCAGCTGAGCTGGTTACACGAGCTGATATTGTCATTGAACTCATTGGCGGTATTGAACCGGCACGTACCTTCCTGATGAAGGCTATAGAATCGGGTGCCAGCGTGGTTACCGCGAATAAGGCTCTGCTTGCGAAGCATGGGCCTGAGCTGTATCAGGCAGCCGCTGAGCGCGGTGTGGATATCTACTTCGAGGCAGCAGTCGGAGGTGCTATCCCTATTGTGCGCCCTCTACGCGAATCCTTGGTGGGTGATCGTGTGCTGAGTGTTATGGGTATTGTCAACGGCACCACAAATTACATTCTTGATGAAATGACTACTAAAGGCCTTGATTTTGATGAGGCGTTACAAGATGCGCAGCGCAAGGGCTTTGCTGAAGCCGACCCTACTGCAGACATTGAAGGTCTTGATGCGGCAGCGAAAGCTGCAATTATGGCTTTGTTGGCTTTCCATACTGATGTGCGGATTGAGGATGTTCCGGTTGAGGGCATCACTAAGATCACAGCGGATGATATTGCGGCAGCAACTGCTGAAGATAAAGTTATTAAACTCCTCGCTGTTGTCGACCAATCTCAGGCGGGTATTTCTGCAAGGGTATATCCTGCTCTGATGTCTCTAGAACATCCTCTGGCCTCAGTTCATGGAAGCTTTAACGCGGTGTTCGTCAAAGCTGAGGCCGCTGATGACCTCATGTTTTATGGGCGAGGCGCAGGCGGTGCACCAACAGCCTCTGCAGTTGTCGGCGATGTAGTCACCGAAGCGCGCCATATAGCACAAGGTTCAGTAGGGCCGGCCATCCCTATTTATGCCACGTTGCCCAAAGCTCCTCTCGACGCTTCAAAAGCGGCGTTCGCTGTGCGCTTCCTAATCCACGACAAACCAGGAGTGCTTGCTGCTATAGCTCAGGCTTTCTCACAGCATGGGATTTCGATTAATGGAGTTAATCAGGACATTAAGCCAACTTTGCACGATCCGGGCTACAGCGGTGAGATTCAGCAGCTGCGTCTGGTAACTCATTTGTGTGACGAGGTGACATTGCGTGAAGTGGTTGATGAAGTCTCTAAGCTTGACGCGGTGACTGGTGATGCTTCAATACTTCGCGTTTTGGACTGATTGATACAAGGATGAACATGATGCAGGAGAGTATCCACGTCTATGTGCCTGCGACGACTGCCAATCTAGGCTCAGGCTTTGATGCGGTTGGACTCGCTTTGGATTTCCATGACACTCTAAGCTTTACGCTTGGCGAGTTAGGTAGCGACGCAGTTGATGTTGATATCGAGGGTGAGGGAGCAAACACTCTACCCAGAGATGCTTCACACCTTGTGGTGAAATCTTTCCGTGAGGCAGCCAGCGATCTGGGACTGCCACTACGCCAACTGCATCTTCAAGCACGAAATCGCATACCGCAGGCAAGAGGAATGGGTTCAAGTGCGGAGGCGATTGTAGCTGGAATCAGTGCTGCATATGCTTTCGCTCACGACGGCAAGATAGACAGAGACTATGTGTTTGCAGCTGCTGCTGCGGTTGAAGGTCATCCAGATAACGTTGCCCCCGCAGTATACGGAGGTCTCACTTTTTCGTGGAAGCTTGATGCCGACAGTGAATCGTTCAGTGGTGAATCGTCCAGCAGCGAATCACACAGTGGCGCTGTGCCATCATCTGGTTACCATACTGTGAGATATCCAGTTTCAACAGATATCTGCGCATATGTATTCGTACCAGATTTCGCTTTATCAACCCAAGACGCTCGCAACGCCTTACCAAGCCAAGTGCCATATCACGATGCAGTTGCAAACGTTTCTCGTGTTGGGCTACTTCCGGCTGCATTATGTCCTGCATTTTATGGTGATTCACAGGGGCAAACCGCTATACAAGGTAGTGGTTTGAACCGTAACCAATTGTTGTTCTGTGCCACGCAAGATGCTCTGCATCAGCAGTATAGAAGTGCTCTGATGCCTGAATCAGCACAGTTATTGAGAATCTTACGGAGTAAGGGGCTAGCCGCCACAATTTCTGGCGCTGGACCATGTGTGCTGGTGTTGCATAGCACCGACATTGAAGACGAGTTACGCTCGTTGAGCTCATCACAACTGGAATCAGGACATTGGAGACTTCTGCCTCTGGCAATAGACCTTGCTGGAGTGCAGGTAGAACAGTCACTATAGAGCAGGTGCTGATTTTAGGCAGCTTTGTCTATGACTATCTTGGGCATAGCAACGCGAATGAACACATTGGGTGGAGAGGATAGGCATGGCAATGCCGTTAATTCTGGCTTCAAAATCGAGGCCACGCAGGGATCTTTTGTACAGCGCAGGTATATGTCCGACCATACGTGAATCACATGTGGATGAACCTGCCGCTCTCGCCCAAACAGCTGAAGAACGTGGGATTGATCCTCAAAGTATGCCTGCTGAGGATCGTGTAGCGACATTAGCCCGAGCCAAGGCACTAGCCGTCGCACAGTCCTTCGCTGAAGTTGCTCAAACGGCGCGTGAAGCTCAAGGCGATTTGCGAATCTCACTACCACTCCAAGACGGTTATGGAAGTATCGCCAAAGTTACTCCTATCCAAGATGCTATTAATGCTCATCAAGGGTTGACCTCAGCGACTTTAGGTCCTTTGGTCATCGGTTGTGATTCGATGTTTACGCTTGACGGTGTGGTGTATGGCAAACCCCACAGCAAAGAGAATGCCCGAGAGCGCTTGCGCTCGATGCGTAAGAACACCGGCACTCTGTGGACTGGACACTGCCTGATCGATGTCGCATCCGGTCGTGAGCTACACGCCGTCAGCCACGCTCAAGTGAGCTTTGGCGACTTCAGCGATCAGGATATCGAGGACTATATTGCTACGAAGGAACCGCTGGAAGTAGCAGGATCATTCACCCTTGAAGGATTTGGCTCCGCATTCATTGACAATATCCAAGGTGACCCCAGTGGTGTTATAGGGCTGAGCATTCCTACATTGCGCGGTCTTGTGGAGTCCTTGGGCATTCACTGGACTGAATTATGGAATCTATCGCGTGAACAGAAGCGAGGAGTTAATCCGGATAATCCCAACGCACCCAGCGAAAACGTGCATCAGCCAGGCGATGGTTGGGTTGATTGTGCTTGTGGGCATCGTCATTGGGGTCTTAATGGAGCTTCAGGAGTTCTTCTGGCGAGGCGAGATGAGCACAGCGGCAAAATTACGGATATTTTGCTGCAGCACAGAGCGTTGTGGAGTGCTGAAGGTGGAACATGGGGTGCTCCTGGGGGAGCTACCGCAGATGGAGAGAGTCCTCTCGAAGGTGCATTGCGTGAAAGTTTTGAAGAGGCAAATATTCGCCCTGAAGATATACAAGTAGTCGGTTCTTACCGTGAGGATCATGGGCCTTGGGGATACGCCACCGTATTTGCATTTGAGAAGCCAGGCCATCAGGTGAATCCGCAGGCCAATGACGATGAGAGTATGTCGGTGCAATGGGTGCCAATAAGCAAGATAGGGGAATATAAGTTGATTTCTCCATTGCAGCGTGATTGGCCAGAGTTTGAGCAGCGTTTACACGAGCTTGAGGCTCAGTACCCTACCCACCACGCATAGCTTCTGCGTAATACATAGATAACTGCTCTAAGAAGGCAGCTCTTTTAGCGATTTTTCACTCAAAAGCTGCCTTCTTAGAGCAGTTATCTTTTACACATTCTCATTCCCGAGGATGATAATCGGGGCTAGAACATCAGCCACATATCGTTCTTACACATGATGTTTGGCGCGAACGATTGCTCATAGCATGATTGGTATGCAAACAAGAACCAGTGAATTCGAAGCCGCCGCCGAAGGTGATATTAGAGTTTTTCAAGATACCAACGCTAGCAATGCTCCTGATGAACAACAGATTGGCAAGGGTGCCCAGCGTCCTGTGCTCCAGGCGCAGGATGTGGTGATGGATTACTTCCAGGAACGCAACACTCAGAAGTTGTTGTCAGCCACACCTCATCAACTGGCATTAAGCCACGTTTCGATGACCTTAGGTGAGGGCGAATCTTTGGCGGTGATGGGGCCCAGTGGATCGGGGAAATCCACTTTGCTGCATGTGCTGGCTGGAATAGTCAAACCGACTTCAGGAAATGTGTATTTCGAGGGCACTGATTTAGGTCGACTAAGTGAGAGCGAACGTACTAAGCTGCGTCGATCGCAATTCGGTTTTGTTTTTCAATCAGGACAGTTGCTGCCGGAACTACCTGCATTGGAAAACATCGCTTTGCCGGTAATGCTTGGAGGGATGGAATATAAGCAGGCGATCAGTATGGCGTTTTCTTGGCTTGATGCTTTGGGTATTGGAGAGTTAGCACAACGCAGACCTGGAGAAATGAGTGGTGGCCAAATGCAGCGTATCGCCATTGCGCGCGCACTATGCATCCGACCGAGTGTTGTTTTCGCAGATGAGCCAACAGGTGCGTTAGACCGCAAAACGGGTGCTGGTGTGATGACCATACTTACTCAAGCGTGTAAACAAAACGGTGCATCACTGATCGTAGTGACACATGATCCTAGTGTGGCGGCTTTTTGCAGCAGAACAATCACCATGAGCGACGGACTGCTGGTGAATCACCATAGTGCAGATATGCATGGCACAGCGCAGGGGCGTGAAGTATGAGTAGCGTCGCATTGTGGAAACTCTTTCATCGAGGCAGAAATCGCAACTTTAGCGCCACTTCAGTGCTGGCAGTGATCGCATTTGCAGTCGCTAGTGCATTATTTTTGACGGTTCTTGGGGGAGTCCATGCATTCGTTTGGAGAGCCTCGACCTCGCACAGGATTGTCGATGCTTTCTCTAATCAGTCAGCACAAGGCGGAGAATACTTCATCTATGTTGTGCTCTCTTTATTTGCCAGCATGCTGTTGCTCATACCTTTCGCTTCACTGTCAGCGTCAGCTGCACGACTCGCCGCCGCGCGCAGGGATGCACGTCTGTCTGCGTTACGGTTGGCAGGAGCAACATCTGGACAGGTTTCTCGACTGACTGCTCTTGAGGCAGCAGGGCAAGCTTTACTCGGATCAGTACTCGGTATGGTTGGGTACGTCGCATTAATTCCTGCCATAATGCTGATTCCATTTCAAAACAGTTTGTTCAGTTTTCAAGAACTGTGGGTAGGCCCTACGATATTGCTGATTGTTGCCGTGGCAATGACCAGTTTGGCCTTAATTTCTGCATTATCGGCATTGATGAGAGTGGTAGTGACACCCTTGGGAGTGAGCGCTCGCGTGACTCCACCAGCGTTACGAAAATGGCGTCTGCTGGTCTTCTTGGGAGTGATGATTGGCGCAGTTGCCTTGATGAAAACGCCATTGTCGAAATATTTCTCACAAGCGGTTGCTATCGCAATATTCTTCGCTGTGATTGCTCTGTGCTTCGCCTTAATTAATCTTATAGGACCATGGGTGATTGCGATGCGTGCAAGAATGAAAGTTCGACGGCCACGTAACGTAGCTACATTACTGGCAATGCGACGGATTTTGGATAATCCGAAACGTGCATGGAGAAATGTCTCAGGTATCGCACTCGCAGTATTTATATCGGGGATTACCTCAATCTGCGCGTATATAGGATCGTCAGTGCAGCAGGCCTCAGCGCAAGATGCGATGCTATTGAAAGACATCGGAACAGGTGGAATTGTCACTCTTGTCTTTTCTGCGGTATTAGCAGCTGTTTCGTGTGGAGTGATGCAGGCGGGGAACGTTTATGATCAGTCAGAGCAGTATCGGATGTTGATGTTGGAAGGTGCGG
This sequence comes from Bifidobacterium sp., assembly GCF_022647885.1. Classification (NCBI taxonomy): domain Bacteria; kingdom Bacillati; phylum Actinomycetota; class Actinomycetes; order Bifidobacteriales; family Bifidobacteriaceae; genus Bifidobacterium; species Bifidobacterium sp. Next base: position 697,641 of record NZ_JALCLM010000001.1, read on the forward strand.
ACAGACAGACTATGTCCTCGGCTCGCCGCATTGAGGTCATGACTCCGCTCAGAGTGGTAGTGGCAGTTTCTGCCGGTAGCAGCATGGTGCTGATGCTGCCTATTTTTGGCTCAGCTATGGCTCAACCTTGGACTCTTGTGGCGTTCTTGGCGGGCATTATTCTGTGCTTTGTATTGGTTGGTGTAGGTGTAGCGGCAGCTAACCGAGTCTCGGCAAGCATTTCTCTAGTGGGTGCCCGAAGCGACGATTAAGAGCTGAATACGTGCGTTTGAATTCGTGAATGTGGTTGCGAAAGCAGTGTCGTGCGGCACGTAATCTTTGCTCAGGTCAGAGTTGCTGCGATGAAAGCAATGATGATGGGTGAGGTGATGGTACTCAACAGTATGCCATCTCTCGCAAAGGTGAGACCGACGTTATATCGGGCTGCATAGTTGTAGACGTTCTGACCGGTAGGCAAAGCTGCGAGTACGACGCATCCGTAGAGTTCAGTTCCTCTAAATCCGAGTACAAAGTATGCAATGAGGAACGCGACAATTGGCATGATGACGTTCTTAAGCATCACCACAGTTGCCGTAGCGCGACGGTTTGTGCCCTTACGTAGCGGTGTGCTGCCACGTAATGACATACCAAAGGCCATAAGAATCATCGGAACTGCAGAGTCACCAATCATGCTGACGGGTTTGAATAATACGTCTGGCACGATGAACTGCCCTGTTTGTGAGGCAATCGCTGATACGATGATTCCGCCGATTGAGCCGAGGAGCAGCGGCTGATGCAGCGGTTGTTTCAGTACCTCTTTCAGCGAGAATCTGCCGGTGGTGGTGACGTCTAAAGCTGTCAGACCAATCGGCGTAAACAACGCCTGTTGCATGACGAGGATTGGTGCTACTAGGGCAGGGTTACCCAAAATATAGGTCGCTACTGGCAAGCCGATGTTATTGGAGTTCAAATACAGAGAGTTCAACGAACCAATAATGGCGTCAGCGGCCTTCATGTGGAAAAACAAGGAATTGAGTATCAGGAATAGCACTCCAACAGCCATTGCGGAGGCAAAAGCAACCACAATGCTTGGGTGAAAGATATCTCGTATTGGTTGTTTGGAGAGTATTGCGAACATCAGGCACGGGCTAGAAATGAAGAAGCTGAACCTGTTGAGCACCATTTGCGCTGTAGGCCCGCCTATGCGATATCGCGCAGCGATATAACCCGCAAGCATGACAACTCCGATGACACCGAAGCCCTCCATGGCACTAATCAAACGTGGCATTATGACTCTTCCGGTGGTGTATTGCTGATATCCATACTGCCACAGCTAGCCAACAGATGGTTGCATATCTCAGCAGATGGGCGTTTGGAAAACCAGCACCCGCAGTGGCGCATACACAGTTAAGATAGTCGCATGCAACCCGAAGCGAATACCTCAGAAGCAGCAGTTTCACCAGACAACTCTGTAAACCACACAGATGTTAAAGGTAGTGGGGCGATATTCGACATTGACTCTCGTGCACCACGGCAACAAGCATTAGCATCACTGTTCACACAAATCATGGATTGTTACTCAGTCAGTGACCAGGAGCATGCACTTGCCGATGCCGTAGAAGATTTTCTTTCCAAACAATCTCATTTGCAGGTCAGACGGCATGGCGATACCGTAGTGGCCTCTACTCATTGGCAACGTGAATCACGGGTACTGTTGGCGGGCCATATCGATACTGTGCCTGTCATAAACAATTTTCCCCCTAAGTGGCTTGAAGCTGGCGATCCGCTGATACGTGATGAGATTGCGCAAGCACATCCTGACGAACGTGTGATGTGGGGCAGAGGAGCTACGGATATGAAGGCTTCAGATGCCGTGTTACTGTATCTGGCGGCCACACTAAACGAATCTGCCTACGACCTGACATATGTGTTCTATGACCACGAGGAAGTAGCTGCTCAGTTTAACGGCCTCAGAAAAGTTGCTGAATCTCATGCTGATTGGATTCAGGGCGATTTCGCCATCATAGGGGAGCCAACCTCATGCGCGATTGAGGGAGGTTGCAACGGCACAATCCGTTTTGATGTAATCACTCACGGTATCGCCGCACATTCAGCGCGCGCTTGGATGGGCGAGAACGCTATTCATAAAGCAGCAGATATACTTAACCGTCTCAATGCGTATGCTCCTGCAACCGTAAATGTTGACGGTCTGGATTATGTCGAAGGTTTGAATGCCACATTGATTTCTGGCGGCAAAGGAAGCAACGTGATTCCTGATGAGTGTCGAGTGCATGTCAATTATCGCTTCGCACCCAATAAAACACTTGAAGAAGCTAAAAGTTTGATGTTTGGCGAACATTCAGGTATTGCGCTTGAGGCGGGGGCAGCTACGGCCATAGGTGGTGTATTCAAAGGTTTTGACATTGAAATGAAGGATGAATCGCCAGCAGCTCGGCCCGGTATGGATGCAGAGCTAACGCAATCTTTAGCTCAGTTGGTGTTTGAACGAACGGGACACCAACCACAGGCAAAATTAGGCTGGACCGATGTCGCGCGATTCTCCCAGTTAGGCGTTCCAGCAGTGAATTTCGGAGCAGGAGATCCATTGCTAGCGCACAAACATGATGAGCAGATTCCAGAGTCTGATCTGATGCTCATGGCTGATATTCTCGAACAATGGTTACGTTGCGCTAACTGACTGTACACAATCGGGTCAGGAGTGTGACATACTAGGAGACGGCGGAACTGCAAAGCCGCCACTAGCGATCGCGTCGATCCCCTTGCATGAGCCGCAATGAGCGTTTGCAAACGATGGTGTCCGCTTTCGCCTTAGATGACTTTTTGTAGCCTGAAGATGTTGCGTGTATGCGCGGCCACGGTGAAAGCGTGGTGTGAGAATATGTCGGAGGCCAGGATGACGACACGTTGCAGCGTGCCGCGAGGAGCATTGTGCCCACAGAACAGAATAACGGCCTGAGTAAGACTGAGGTCGAAACCACAAGCAGTAGTCAGCTCGTAGGTGAGCAGATTTCAAGGGCTGACCAGAGCGTTTCCCATGCAGACGGCGCTGAGCAACACGAAGCTAGTCCCAAGCGACGCCGCACAGGACGTCGAGTGGTGCGAGTCGCTGGTGCTGCCGGCGCTGACGTGCCCGTCAAAATTGAAAATAGCCAAACTCCTGAGACGAATCATGATTCGCATGCTGAGCATATTGCACATGCACGGCAGTCCAACCAGGAGATTGTCGACGCAGCGTCACAGCAATCTGAGAATGTCTCGTCTGCGCCTAGTCGCCATAACAATCGTCGTGAGCACTCTGCAACAGGTACAAATTCGCGCCAGCGAGCTGCTAAATCCAGCGCAATAACTGCCCCTGTTGTTAATGACACCGTCGAATTTGAAGAGCCTAAGGTGAAGAGCCGGAAAACGACTACTCGTACTCTCAGCACAGCAGGTGAAGACGATCAGCGCCGCGCCAGTGTTAAGCAAGAGCGTAGTGAACGGGCTGCCAAGGCTGTAGATTCAATTCGCTTCTTGCAGGTGGATACCACGCATGCAGCGCCGGCGACAACGCAGCAGCCCCTGCATAACAAACCTATGACTTCCTTGCTGTTCCAGGAACCAGTGCTGCCCGTTACGTCGAAACCTTCAAATACCAGCCATGACGAGGAGTCTGGTGATGAAGACAACTCTCGACGTTCAACGACCAAGCGCGGCAAGAACCAGCGTCGTCAGGAAACGGTTATTGAACTCATTGAGCACGGTAATCAACGCAATCATGATTCGAATGATTCTCGAGATGCCGATTCCACGCGGAGTTCGGATGATGATCACGCAGGTCGTTCACGTCGGTCTCGCAGAATGAATGCACTAGAACGTCGTGCTGCTGCTGAGGTCGGACAGATTGAAGACGACCTCGAATTCGATGAAATTCCCTATGATCCGATAGATGATGACGTTCAGAGCATGAAGAGCTCTCGGCGATCACGCTCACGGATATCAGATTCCGAAGAATCAACCAACCGCCGTGAGCGAGTTGAAGACTCAGAGCCGGAAGAGGAGCATGCTGAGGGCAGAAGACATCGCTCAATCATTCGAGAGAACGATGATGATGACAATGATTCGACAGTAACTCGTCGTCGCCGTCGTCGTCGTGGAGGGGCGAAGGCTTCGGAAGAAGAAGTCTCTGAGCAAAGCAGTTCTAAGCGTTCGCGTAAACAGCAATACATTGATGAAATTACCAACATCGAAGGATCCACTCGACTAGAAGCGAAGAGACAGCGTCGTCGGGATAACCGCAGAGATCGTTCGCGTCAGACGCAACTTATTGAGCAGGATTTCTTAGCACGTCGCGAAAACGTCAATCGCATCATGGTAGTGCGTGAAAAAGAACAGCACACACAGATTTCCGTTGTTGAAGATGACATTCTGGTGGAGCACTACGTTTCTGATATCCAAGAAGTGGCCACAGTAGGCAACATCTATCTCGGTCGCGTGCAGAATGTGCTGCCAAGTATGGAAGCAGCATTCGTAGATATTGGTCAAGCACGTAACGGTGTGTTGTACGCCGGAGAGGTGAACTGGGATAGTGCCAGACTTGATGGCCAACCTAGGCGTATCGAACTCGCATTCAAGTCAGGGGATCCTGTGCTGGTCCAAGTCACCAAAGACCCCATCGGTCATAAAGGTGCGCGACTGACTTCTCAGGTAACTCTGGCTGGGCGTTTTCTGGTATTGGTGCCATCCGGTGGAATGACTGGTGTTAGCCGAAAGTTGTCTGAGCATGAGCGTTCTCGCCTTAAAGGCATCGTCACCAAGATCGCGCCGAAAGATATGGGTGTGATTATTCGCACGGCAGCAGATCACGCCAGTGAGGAAGCCATTACCAAGGATCTTGAGAATCTCGTTCGGCAGTGGGAAAACGTTGAGAAGAAGCGCGATTCGGCGAAGCATCATAAGAAACCCAAACTTCTTAAGGGTGAACCTGATGTAGCAATCCGCGTGGTGCGTGACATCTTCAACGATGATTTTAACGAGTTGATTGTCGAAGGTGAGCAAGTCTACGAGCGTATCAGTGAATATCTAGATTCAATGGCTCCTGATCTACGGCAAAAGCTCAACAAATGGGATCCTGCCGATCACGAGGGTTCAGACGTGTTTGACCGCTGGCAAATTGACGGGCAGCTACGCAAGGGCATGGAACGCCAGGTATATCTGCCAAGCGGAGGCTCTTTGGTGATTGATCGTACTGAGGCTATGACCACAATTGATGTCAACACAGGTCGCTTTATTGGTAAGGGTAAATCGCTAGAGGAAACAGTTACACGTTGCAATCTCGAAGCCTCAGAGGAAATCGCTCGACAACTCAGGTTGAGAGACATCGGTGGCATGGTCATGATCGATTATGTTGATATGGTGATGCAAGCCAACCGCGATCTGGTGTTGCGGCGTTTGGTGGAATGTCTTGCCAGAGATCGAACGAAGCATCAAGTTGCTGAAGTGACCTCTCTGGGGTTAGTACAGATGACTCGTAAGCGCGTTGGGCAAGGGCTGGTTGAAGCTTTCTCAGAGGAATGCCCAACATGTAAGGGACGTGGTTTCATTCTTCATGATGAACCGACGATTTCAGCGTCATATGACGATCCTTATGCAGTTAAGGGTGGTGATCCCTTCGTTAAATCTGTGCCTAAGCATCATGCACAGCCGAAGGAGAGCGCAGCACCAAAGGGTTCATCCCCCGATGTTAAGGCCAAGTTAGCGAAGATTGCTGCTGCCGCTGGTGCAGCCACCGTTCAGTCAGCATCAGAGGATACCGACTGAACCGTAGTCAGACGAGTTTATGAGATTGCTGCTCCAACACAACTATCCAGGTGAAGCAGCTTTCTCACAGTGAGTGGATTTAGGCTCACCGAATATGCATGGACTTGACGAAATTCTATGCATGCGTGTATGTTGGATAGTCGGTGTCTAGCCATGTCTTTCATCATGTCAGGATGCTAGACCAAGAAGCAGCTTTAAGAACACAGGCAAGGTAGGGCTATGTACGCGATTGTGAAGGCCGGTGGCCATCAGGAAAAGGTTGAGGTCGGGGACGTTATCAGCGTCAATCGTCTCGACAACAAGAACGGTGAGACCGTCGAATTCCCGGTCGCGCTGGTAGTTGACGGTGCCAAGGTGACGGTTGCCGCGAAAGATCTCGCCAAGATTTCAGTCAAGGCAGAGGTTGTGGATGATGAGGCCAAGGGTCCCAAGATTCACATTCAAAAGTTTAAGAACAAGACTGGTGTTGCTCGTAAGCAGGGTCATCGCCAGAAGCTGACAGTCGTCAAGATCACGGCGATTGCCTGATAACAGACTTTCCGGAAAGGAACAGACATGGCACATAAGAAGGGCGCTTCCGCTTCTCGTAACGGTCGCGATTCAAATGCTCAGTACCTCGGTGTGAAGAAGTTCGGCGGCGAGTCTGTTGTGGCCGGCAACATCATCGTGCGTCAGCGTGGAACCAACTTCCACCCAGGTCAGAATGTCGGCATCGGCAAAGACCACACACTTTTTGCTTTGACTGATGGTAGCGTGCAATTCGGCGTACGTCGCGACCGCAAGGTTGTGGATGTCGTTTCCGCCTGAATCACAGTTTTAGCTTGGCAAGCCGCGCCCGCAAAGGACGCGGCTTGTTTGTTTCTCAGATAGTCGTAAGTGTGCAAAGTCAGACGCGACACGCTGAAAGAACACGCTTTGCGTGAGGAACGGCACACTTCTCATAACTGTCACGCATTGTTTCAGTAAGGTACATAAATATGAGTGCATTTGTTGACCGGGTGACGGTCCATGTTCGTGGTGGCGACGGTGGTAATGGCGCATCCTCGATTCGTCGTGAAAAATACAAGCCCCTAGCAGGTCCCGACGGCGGTAACGGTGGCGACGGTGGTTCCATAATATTCGTCGCTGACTCTAATGCCACAAGCCTGTTGGACTACCGTTTCTTACCTCATCGTTCAGCAGATTCTGGCACGATGGGACTTGGCGGAGATAAAGATGGTAGTAAAGGGGAAGATGTATTACTACCAGTGCCGGTTGGGACTGTCATTTTTGATGCTCAGGAAGCGAAACGTGGCAAGGGTGATAAAGCTGCAAAACCATTGGTTGATTTGCGACACCCCGGCGAGCAATTCATAGCAGCACATGGTGGCAATGGTGGCCTTGGCAATAGAGCTTTAGCAAATCGCACCAGAAGAGCTCCTGGATTTGCTCTGCTTGGCGAGCCAGGGGAGGAACGTGACGTACTACTTGAACTCAAATCTATTGCGGATGTCGCACTAGTAGGCTTCCCGAGTGCCGGAAAATCGAGTTTGATCGCTGCCATGAGCTCTGCGAAACCTAAAATCGCAGATTATCCTTTTACCACTTTGGTACCTAATCTCGGCGTAGTCGAAGCAGGCGATGGACGTTTCACCATAGCTGATGTGCCTGGGCTGATTCCTGGCGCTTCACAAGGTAAGGGTCTAGGGCTCGAATTCCTCAGGCACATTGAGCGTACCGAAATTATTGCGCATGTGATCGACTGTGCCACGCTTGAGCCAGATCGTGACCCCATAGCTGATTACCATGCGTTGGAGCAGGAATTGGCTGCTTACGCCGAAGCGTTGGATTTGCCACTAGGAGTTATCCCTATTGCTGAGCGTCCACGTATTGTGGTGCTGAACAAATGTGATATTCCCGAGGCCAAGGAATTGGCTGAATTTGTTCGCCCAGAATTTGAGTCGCTAGGTTTGCGTGTATTTGAAGTCTCAACAGCTTCACATGAAGGACTTAAAGAACTCCGTTATGCTTTGGCTGAGTTGGTTTCGCAGCTGCGTTTCAAGCTTGCTGAGCAAGAAAGTGAACAGGATCAAGAGCGTGTGGTTATTCGGCCACTTGAGACTGGGCGTCCACGACGTCGGAATGACGAAAGTGGTTTTGCTTCAGAGTTTTCGGTGGAACGTGAACAGGATCGCAATGGCAATCACTGGTTCATCGTCACAGGCACGAAACCAGAGCGTTGGGTGATGCAGACTAACTTCGACAATGATGAGGCTGTCGGATATCTTGGCGACCGTCTAGCGAAGCTGGGAGTCGAGGATGCTTTGCGTCGAGCTGGCGCTCATCCAGGAGACGAAGTACATATCGGACGCGGTAAGAATGCTGTTGAGTTTGATTGGGATCCCACTATTATTGCGGGCGCGGAGATGCTGGATGGTGAGCCAATGGTTTCACGCGGCAAAGATCTGCGTTTGCTTGATCAAGATGGACGAGCACGCAGACGTAGCAATACTGAGCGTCGTGAGCAATATCACGAGATGATGGATGCCCGACAAGCAGTTCGCGATGCGATGATGGTTGAGCGTAAAGCAGGGCATTGGGCCGATCCAACTGTGGTTGACGATCCAGAAGGCAAGCACTTCGGTCTTAAACGAGTCTCACATACACCAGAAGATGCCAATCAGGAAGAGTCAGAGTCAGAGTCGGGGAACACTGAAGACTGACTCAACTGACAGCAATACTTAGCCAAGTATTGAAAGATTGGTGTATTTAGGAAGGGATGCGTCATGTCAACACCATCACAGCAGCAGGTGCGTTCGCGCATAGCTCAGGCTCGTACCGTGGTGGTTAAGGTTGGTTCTAGCTCGTTGACTACATCAAGCGGACATCTGGATGTGCAACGTCTCAGCAAGTTGGTCGGAGCTTTATCTCAGATGTCAGCGATGGGCGCTCGTATAGTACTAGTTTCTTCAGGTGCTATCGCTGCAGGCTTTGGTCCATTGGGCTTCGATTCTCGACCAAGTGACGTGGCTACTCAACAGGCAGCAGCTTCTGTGGGACAGGGGTTGCTCATGGCGCACTATGAGGCTGCTTTCGGTCGCTTCGGGATTCGCGTCGGACAGATATTAATTACTGCGCAAGACACTATACGAGCAGCGCAATACCGCAATGCTCAACGCACCTTGGAACGTTTGCTTGAGTTGTCAGTAGTGCCGATTGTCAACGAGAATGATGCGCTTGCGAGCAATGAGATTCGCTTTGGTGACAACGATAGACTTTCCGCATTGGTAGCCAATATTGTTCGTGCAGATGCTCTGGTACTCCTCACAGATGTAGATGGGCTGTACACTGCGCCACCCTCTCGTGCGGATGCTCAGCACATATCTTATGTTCCTGATGTGCTCAGTGCGCTTGACAACATAGAAGTTGGCGGCTCGGGCTCGCATGTGGGCACTGGTGGCATGATTACTAAGCTCGAAGCAGTCCACGTGGCGACAGCATCTGGTATCCCTGCCGTATTAACGTGTGCAGATAATGCTGGTCCTGCCATGTCAGGCGATCCAGTCGGCACAGTATTTGCTCCCGTAAAGCGACGTGGTTCATCAAGGCGACTATGGATTGCCTTCGCTGCAGCACCACGAGGGGACCTCATAGTTGATGAGGGAGCTGCACAGGCGATTCAGGCTGGCCGTGCCAGCCTCCTTGCCGCAGGTGTAGTCGGTGTGGATGGAGAGTTTTCTGCAGGTGATCCGGTGTGGATTAGCAACGAGCAGGGAGACCATCTCGCTAAAGGATTGTCGGGATTCGACTCAGAGGAAATACCGCAGATGCTCGGTGCTAACAGCTCACAATTGCGTAAAGCATTAGGTGATGTGTATGCCCATCCATTGGTACACAGGGATGATTTGGTATTGGTGTAGTTGGTGTAACACTCTTATGCGATGTATCGAACACGCTGAGGCTGTTTTCCCATGCTGGCGTTAGAGTGTTAGCCATGAGCATGGCATCATGGCAAAACCTTAGTGACCGTATCAACATTGTTTCCCCTAGCGCTACTTTGGCCGTCGATTCGAAGGCAAAAGCAATGAAGGCATCTGGGGTTGATGTGATTGGTTTTGGCGCAGGCGAACCGAATTTCCCAACTCCTCAAAATATTGTGAATGTTGCAGCTGCAGCATGTCTCGATCCGAAAAATCATCGGTATACACCGACTGCTGGGTTACCGGAACTACGAGAAGCAATCGCTACTAAAACCCTGCGTGATTCGGGATATCAGGTTGATGCTGATCAAGTTGTTGTTACTAATGGCGGCAAACAAGCCGTGTACGAAGTATTTCAGATTCTCCTCAACGATGGCGATGAAGTCATTATTCCAGCGCCGTTCTGGACTAGTTACCCAGAAGTAGTGAAGTTGGCCGGAGGGAATCCAGTCGAAGTATTCTCTGGCCACGAGCAAGGATTCGTGCCTACTGTGGAACAGTTGGAACGGGCACGCACCAACCGTACTAAGGCTATTATTCTCAATTCACCTTCTAACCCGACAGGTGCTGTATGGAGCGAAGAATTGGTGCGAGAGGTCGGTCAATGGGCGCTTGAGAATCACCTGTGGGTGATTTCCGATGAAATATATGAACATTTAACCTATGACGGGGTGCATACCTCATATGTGGGTGCATTACTCCCAGCAATCCGTGAGCAGCTCATTGTGTTAAACGGTGTTGCCAAGACTTATGCAATGACCGGCTGGCGAGTTGGCTGGATGGTTGCTCCACACGAGCTTGCTAAAGCGGCTTCGAAGCTACAAGGTCATATGACGTCGAACGTATCCAATGTTTCCCAGCGCGCGGCACTCTGCGCAGTTGCAGGTCCTTTGGATGAAGTAGCTCATATGCGAGAAGCTTTTGATATTCGTAGAAAAGCAATTTCATCGGCATTGAACGCCATTCCAGGGGTGTCATGTCCCGTTCCGCAAGGGGCGTTCTATGCATTCCCTAACGTTGAAGCCTTACTGAATAAGCCACTGGGTCCACAAGGGAGCGTCGCTACGTCATCTGCTGAGTTAGCGGCGCTACTGCTTACTGAAGCACATATTGCTGCAGTGCCCGGTGAAGCATTCGGCGCTCCAGGATACCTGCGTTTCTCCTATGCCTTGGCTGATGAGGATTTGGCAAAGGGAATGCAGCGGATGCATGATTGGGTGCTCGCTCAGCAATAATCAGTTTGAGTTGGTTAGGCCATTGTTTAGCGGTGTAGTGCTGAGCTATGGCGTGTTGTGCCCGTGGGTGTTGCCAGTAGATGCTCGTATTTTATAGAGCAATCGTCCATAGTGAGAGCAATATACAACTCGCGTATGCGACTGAGTGGACGAATTCACTCTGTCACGCTAGACTGTTCACTTGGCGGTTTTGCCCAGAGTTGTGAAGCCGATTTCGTGAGATGCGAGTAACATGGGCAAAGTTCTCCTAGGGAAGTGGCGCAATTGGTAGCGCAACGGTCTCCAAAACCGTAGGTTGTGGGTTCGAGTCCCGCCTTCCCTGCCAATGGATTGGCCACCAGCAAGCAAAGGACAGATATGGCGAAGGCAACTGGGTCCGATGATAAGTCACTCAAGCCGAACTTCTTTATGCGCATCGGTCTGTTCATTAAGCAGATTATTGATGAGCTTCGTAAGGTGGTTACTCCGACCCGTAAAGAGCTGCTGCTCTGGTCTGTCGCTGTGTTCATCTTTGTGGTTCTGCTGATGTTATTTGTTACCGGCATGGACTTTGGATTAGGCAAGCTAGTCCTGTGGCTGTTCGGATGATATGCGATTTGTGCAAAGGGATTTAGATAATGACTGATGATCAGAATGTAGACGATACGGCTGTAGACAGCGCCGATATTGACGGCTCGGCTGTCGATAGTGCAGCTGTTGATGATGCAGTTGTAGGCAGCGTAGAGGTAGATACAACAGATGTAGAAAACGCTGCGCCAGTCGCTGATGAAGAACTTAATGATGCCACACAGGTTGAAGCGGGGTTAGCGCTGTCTGAGGAACCGACACCAGATCAAGATGCATTAGGTGAGCTCAGTGATTCTGCTTCAAGCGAGGCATCTCTCAGTGAGAGTGATGAAGATGCATCATCCTCTGCACAATCCGAGGGCGAGACATCTGAAGATTCGGCAGATGATGAGGCTTCTGATGAAGCTGAAGACGCAGGACAGGTTGCAGTAAAAGCTTTTTCTAAGCAATTACGCACCCTCGAAGGTAAATGGTACGTTCTGCACACATACTCTGGTTATGAGAAGCGTGTCAAGGCAAACGTCGATTCCCGTGTTGCCTCTTTCGGTCTTGAAGACAAGATATTTCAGGTTGAAATTCCGATGGAAGAAGTCGAAAAGCACACTGACAAGGGTAAAAAGATCGTTACCCGCGTGCGTGTCCCAGGATATGTGTTAATTCGCATGTGGCCTGACGAAGATGCCCGACGCATTGTTCGTGAAACAGAAGGTGTCACCGGTTTTGTTGGTCCGTCCAAAGAGCCGGCTCCTCTTAGCCGTAAAGAAGTCGTTCAGATGATGGCTCCTATGATTGCTTCCGAAGCACTCAAAGAGGCAGGGGATAAGCCTGCTGCGGCGAAGAAGCGTCAAGTTGAGGTTTCCTTTGTCATTGGCGATCAGGTCACCGTTATCGACGGCCCATTTGCTACTATGCCAGCCGTGGTTTCCGACGTTGAAGCACAAACTCAGAAGCTCACAGTTCTCGTGTCAATTTTTGGCAGGGATACGCCAGTGGAGTTAGGCTTCGAGCAAGTAGAGAAACTCTCTTAAACACCTTCCGAGGTGCGTTGTCCGTCGTATGCAGCAGTCGATGTACTTGAAGTACACCTTCCTTTGGCGTGCGTTGTAGGTGCGACTTGCGTTTGTGTAGGGATTATTGAGATAACCCCTACTACTGCGTATTTAGGAAGCTTGATATTCCGCCATTCTGAGCTTGCCCGTATACGAGGGCTAATTGAAATTCCCTACACAAACGACGGCGATAGGTATTGTGTAGACACGGCGATGGTGCCGGTGTGCCTTGTCTCGCGTATTTGGCATAATAAGAAAGCTTGTGACTGGCGGAGTTTTCGCCGTCGCAGAAGAACTATCAGTTGCGGGAGGAAGCAGCGCTTCCGTTCGCACCGCTTCACAGAAAGAAGAACCAGAATATGGCTCCTAAGAAGAAAGTCTCAGCGCTGATCAAGCTCGAGATTCAGGCAGGTAAGGCCAATCCGGCCCCGCCACTGGGTCCTGCTTTGGGTTCACATGGCGTAAACATCATGGACTTCTGCAAGGCATACAACGATGCCACGAAGGACAAGATGGGCCAGGTTGTGCCTGTTGAGATCACCGTTTTTGAAGATCGTTCCTTCACCTTTATCCTCAAGACTCCTCCAGCAGCTGATTTGCTTCGTAAAGCTGCAGGCGTTTCCAAGGGCGCGGGAAATCCGCTGACCACTAAGGTCGGTTCCGTTACCAAGGCACAGGTCAGAGAGATCGCAGAGATCAAGATGCCTGATTTGTCTGCGCGCGACGTAGAAGCCGGAATGAAGATCATCGAGGGCTCAGCCCGCTCGATGGGAATCACCGTAACCGACTGAATTTATTCGTAATGAGCGGAAGGGCAAACGCTTGCCCGCACCGCGACTGCTGAATAGGAGAAGCAGATGGCAAAGCGTTCCAAGAAATATCGCGAGGCGGCCGAGAAGGTCGATCGCAACAACCTGTACACGGCAAATGAGGCAATTGCACTGCTCAAGGGTCTGCCAAAGCGTGGCTTTGATGAGACCGTTGAGGCTGTATATCGCCTTAATGTTGATCCTCGTAAGGCTGACCAGCTCGTACGTGGTACCGTCAACCTTCCTCACGGAACAGGCAAGACCGCTCGCGTAGTGGTTTTCGCTCGTGGACCTCAGGCAACAGCAGCTCTCGAAGCTGGTGCTGATGAGGTTGGAGATGACGATCTCATTGCCAAGGTTGCTGCTGGTTACACTGATTTTGACGCAGTGGTTGCAACACCTGACATGATGGGTAAGGTCGGTCGTTTGGGTCGTGTGCTCGGACCTCGTGGTCTGATGCCAAACCCTAAGACTGGTACCGTCACTATGGATGTTGCGAAGGCTGTGACTGAAATCAAGGGTGGAAAGATTGAGTTCCGCGTTGATAAGCACGGTAACTTGAGCTTCCTCATCGGCAAGCTCTCTTTCGAGGAGAGTTCTTTGGACGAAAACTTCAAGGCCGTAGCCGACGAAGTTAAGCGTCTCAAGCCAAGCACGGTGAAGGGCCGCTACATTACCAAGGCGACCATCACTTCAACGATGGGACCAGGAGTTCCTCTCGATCCTTCAATTCTCGGCTAGTATCGAAACGCTGAAATATAGTAAGGACCCAGACGATATTTCGTCTGGGCCCTTACTATATTGGCAGACCTTGTATGGCAATATCTGCCCACGATCGCTCAACTACACATCCTGCTAAGGGTGAACAGTGCAGCTATTCGTGTGAATCTTCAATCAAACCAATCTTTACTGCGGTCAGCAGTACATAAGCTTCGCGCGGATTCATAGGATCCCAACCGGTGATTTCAATTGAACGTTTTAAGCGATAACGCACCGTATTAGGATGGACGTTCAACTCTCGGGCGGTTATCTCCAAGGAACTTCCAGAGAGTAAAAAAGTGCTCAGAGTTTTTAGCAAAGAATTTTCTGGATCGTCTCCTCGCAGACTTGCATATACAGACGTATATAGTTCCTGCCGAGCTGTCACATCGCCGAACAGTGCACGTTCGGGTAATACATCATCAGCGCGAAGTGGTCGTGGAATTCCAGTTGCTTCACTTAACACAGACATAGCAGGGGCAGTTTGATAGGTGATTAAGGCAGCTCGAATAGTATCTGCGGCTCCTGCAACTTGATGCCGCAAAGGTCCAAGACAGAGTGGGCCATCGTCAAAATATCGTATTAGTGGTTCTAAAAATTCTTCTGGTGAACCTTTAGCTCGCGGATCAACCAATATGACCAGCAGACCGTCATGGTTAGACAGTAGGCACTCTCCACCTTGAGCGCGAATTGTGCCGCGGATACGTCTCTGGACTAAGCCTGACTCCAACTCTCTGCCATCGGCTAGTTTGCCAACTACTGCGAAACAGTGGTAGTCACTGGTCCAACCGAGCATTCCCATGCGTGAGGTGACATGGTGATCAGTCACATTGTCAATAAGATCCTCGATGGTCAGAGTTTCAATGCGTGTATCCCAGTCTCCGCGAGCCTCTGCGGAGGTTGCATAGACGGATGCTGCTGAGAATGCGACTTCTCGCGCATAATACAACATGCCATTACGAATTTCCTGCTCATTTTCGGGATCGCTGAAGCCTGAAATGTTGCGCTCGAGAATATCCACAATAAGTCTGGTGACTTCAAGAGCCTGCTTCAGACTAATAGCTTTGGTGAATTCCAGAGGAGCAACAAAAAAAATGTGATCGGTCGAAGGTCGTGGACCTTGTGAGGCATCTGCGCTATGCCGATATTCCTTCATCCACGCAAGAAAATCTGCAACGGCTGTTTCAATAATGAGGTTGAGCAGTTGCTTATCCTGCTCGCTGAGATTGCTATGCCACGCCAAATCGCGGTCAAGGTGCTGCAAAGCTTTGTCTACTGCCTGTTGAACCCCATCAGGTAACGACACTGATGAATGATGCTGAGTTTGTAAGCTCATCTTCTCAGCAACTTGTTGTGTGTCGCTCAGAGACACGACTTTGTCGAGTTCAGATTCGACGGTTTCTGTACTTGCAGTACTTCGCTCTGCTGATTCAGTATTCCGTTTGCTTCGACGTCGTTTGGTATTTGAATGTTCGCTTGAAGAATGCGAGCTAGTTTGCTTGTTGGCCTTGTCAGCCTTGTCGGACTTGTCAGCGACGGCATTATGATCGTTGTGCGCGTCGTCCTTGCCTTCTGCCGAGCGACGCAATTCAGGGTTAAACAGTGCCACAGCGTCATGGGCAACTTTCGCCAACGTTCCTGCGCTAGAACGTTCCTTTGACTTAGATGATTTGCTGCGACTCATATACCTAGCTTATCCTTGCGTGCTGTGTCTACGACTTGCTTTGTTCTTAAGCAAGTTTCTTGGTAGAAAGCAATTGCGATAAACAAGAAAGAAAATGCGATTGGCAACATATGTCTTTCGAAATTATTTGCTGGCGCTATGGTCATAACTCCCATAATTAATATCAGCGGGAATTGATAAGCGAGTGAGTCCCAACGTTTGAGAAGTAGCTGTGTGCACATTAGCAGCAGAGTGAGTACTACCCAGAAATTACCGTGGGTGACCCAACCTAAAATGGGCGTATTGCCCCAGTTAGTGGCATGTTGAGCCACATTGTTACGCCAGTCGTGCAACCAATACTTAATCCAGGTGGTGCTCTCTTGCACATAGTGATTATTGACGTAATACCCCATGGAAACATATGGTGGATCGTTCACGTCGAAATATCCATAAGATTTCGCGAGGAAAGCGTCGAGGTACAGCACCGGATTACGTAATCCTATTTCTAGCCAAGCGCTGTTGAAAGCTTTCATATCTTCGGCGCTAACTGTGCGCCATTTATATGTGGTTACTTTCTCGATGGTTCCCGAAGATTTCACACGATCAGCATCATTTGGAAAATATTGTTGTCCCATAGCAGAGAGATCCAAAATTGGTTCTAGTGCTTTGCGTGCATCCTCTGGAATCCCTTGTGGGTTGCGCTGCGCAACGCGTGCAATTTGTTGAAGTTGCACACCTTTGCTTTCTATTGGATCACCGGTGATGATTGTTCCGGTACTAACCAATGTTGTAATCGCTATTTGGAAAATAATGAGTGGTAGTGCCAAAGCAGTCACAGTAAATTTCCAACGTTTTCGGTCAGCGATGAGACACACGACCAGTTGGAAAGCGACGATGTACAGAGCATATTTTACTGAAATCAGCATGACGATTGTTGAGATAATCATCGCGACAGTAAGTCGTCGGGGAATGCGGTTGCGGCAGCCTTGACGTTTCATCTGCTGCAGTTGGTACCAAATGCCGAGCCACCATACGAAAGCAAAAGCGAATAGCGGTGATTTAGTAATCGAGATGGTGCTGAACACCACGAGCGGGCAGCAGAGCAGGAAAACCACAACTAGTACTCGTGGGAGCACACCTGCCGGAGCGGGTTGCATACTGCGGTGGTGATGAGAAACGTCACTCTTGCCAGCATATTCCTGTCGCTGATAGGGGTTGCCACAAGTGAATATACGATGGGCGGTTGCAGAAAAGCAAAATGCGGCGAATACGTATTGTGTACCCGCAAGCACAACCAAACCAGCATCATCCGAAGCAGTGAGAGCACGCATCAGAGCAACGATGCTTCCATATACCATCGTCAACACAATATTGTGTTGGTTCGTCAGATATGTGGGGTGGTCGGGCCATAAATAGTGTGCTGTAGGATACACATCCATCGGTGTGAAGCCCTGTTTATAAGGGAGTTGAATCCCTTGAATATTCGCCCACCAAAGGTTGAATTCGTTGATTTGTGACCGCACGTCAGCCCCAAACGCTACGAGCAGTGTGACATAGGCCCACAGCCAACCAATCAACAGAATAATGGCTATTTTCCACCATCGGTCGGTGCAACGGATGATCACTGTGATGCAACGTTCAGCGACGGTCTTGAGCTTCGTATGCTTCGCCATATAACTAGCGAAGTGTTGAGAAATTACTGTGAACGGTGATCCCAAGATGCTACTGCGTCGACTGCCAAAATGTTGAGACCACTGATATAGCACAAGGATTGCTGCAAAGCATAGAGAGAAACTGAACGCAAACAACAGCCCATTGTGCCATGAAAAATTAGTCAATGACGCATCAGCACGGTATATAGGACCAACTGCTGTGCACAATGCAATCCATGCGCAAACTATCACTACAACTGTCCAGCGGATTATGCCCCAACCAGATACGTGTTGTAAGTGTTTCCTACCTGGCTTGCTGATGGCTGTCTCAATCTGAGTTTCGGCGGTTGTTGCTCGTGCTGTCTTGATCATCGAATCTGATTCTACTGCCTAAGCACCAGTACAATCTGGTCATGGAAGGTTCCTTGTTCCTATTGACTATGGAATATGAATCTTATATGAGACGAGCATCTTGAGAGTGGGAGTTTAGCTCATCTAATTCCCTCGGGCATCCATAGCTTCAGCAAGTTCATCAGCTTGTTTGAGACTGATGACCAGTAAGGGCACAGCCCAGGCCATTACGCCACCATGCCCACCACGCGCGATGTGCGCCTCTTTGACGGCTCGCATATTGCTGCTTACTAGAGGAATCGCACTCAGTGCTAATGAGATTACTAGAGCAATGCCGTCTGTGTTCACGCCCAGAAACGAAAACGGTTTAAGCAGAGATAACACTCCATCCAACAAGGCTGATACAGGCGTGCTTAAGGTTATCAATGAGGCAAGCAATACTACGTCAAGAACGCGTATGGTGTTTGCTGCCATACGTTCCCATGGTTGGAATAGTACTTGGGCAATAACAGTAAATGCGAGAATCCACCGCGCACTCCACAGTTGGCGACAGAGCTCACTCAAACCGAACTTACCAACAATGAACGCTGAAATGCATAAGGTTGTGATTGCGGCAAGGAACCACCAACGTGCGAAGGGGAGTGCTAGGCATATGCCGCTCACCATGAGCACCAGCAGCTTCCAAAGTGCTGGACAGCGATGAAGCAGACTATCTCCTGGACGGTATAGGGAAGTAATCATTGAGCGAACCTCAGTGAAGGCGGTGAGAGCTTGCTGTAGCGTTGCGAACAATCCTGCCGGTAATGTTCGATGACCAGTTCTGGTGAGCCTTGCTCAACGAGCTGACCATCGGCAAAGCGTAGCGCATAATCACAGCGAGATGCGAGCTCCAGATCGTGGGTGGCAATGATTACTGGGCGTTGCAAATACTCGACAAGGTAATCTCCAATAAGACGTGCGTTTGGAAGATCCAACATCGTAGTTGGCTCATCGGCGATGACGAGTTCCGGACCTCGAACCAGCACCGCGGCTAGAGCGAGCATTTGTTTTTGCCCTCCCGAAAGGCTATGCGCTGGCGTTGATGAGTGCGACGACAATCCAAACGATTCCAGACAATCGTTTACTCGCTGTTCGACATCTTGTTTGCTGAGTTTCATGCCCCGCAATGAAAAGGCGACATCCTCATGGACCGTAGGCATGATGATTTGCGTGTCCGGATTCGTGAAAACAAAGCCAACACGTTTATGTAGTTGTTTCCCATCGCGATCAGGATTCATACCCATAATCGAGATTGTTCCTGAGCTAGCTTTTTCGAGCCCATCAAGCAGTCTGAGAAACGTTGATTTTCCTGAGCCGTTAGTACCCAACACAGCTAGTCGTTGGACCTGCAACAGGCAACTTACATCATGAATAATGGTGTTGCCGTCAATACAAAAGTTGACGTCGGTAAACGAGATTTCAACTGAATTCATCATTTCTCCGTTGCTGCAGGTGAAACTGATAGTGCTTGTTGTGGCAACACTTTTACGCTTGCTGAATCCGGTGTTCACGCAGCGAAGCGGGGAATGCTGCTGGATAAGCTTTCCACAGTGCGCTAGTGATTAATGTGGCGAGAACTATTTTTGCGAGATCGCCCGGGACAAAGGCGAGTACGCTCCACGCAGTGTTAGACAGGCTTTGTCCGAGTATTACAGCTGTGACAGGTACTCCACAAATATAAGGGATCAGCATGCCTCCGCAGATGCAGGCTATGGCAGTCTTCCACCAGGTCATATGATGACCGGAATGAGCAATGAGCCCAACTATTAATGCACCTATGACGAAGCCGAGCAAGTACCCTGCAGTTGGACCCACGAAAACTGCAAAGCCTCCGTTACCGCCTAACAGAGGAAGTCCAATCAATACTAAAGCTAGTAGCAGTAACACCGACAATGCTCCGAGCCATGGTCCGAGAACAGTTCCAGCAAGCATCACAGCAAGTGTTTGCATGGTCACAGGCACGGGGCCAACAGGTATGCGAATAAAGCTGAATACCGCAAGAATGGCGGTAAACATGGCTATTCGAGCGAGATCTCGGTTGTCGAAACGATGAGCAGTCATGAATGCTGGCTTTCTGTGAGTTGACGAGCTTGCAAGGGTACTTGTAAGCGATCGCCCCAATCCTAGAAGTTGGTCGTGAGATGCTTTTTGTGGGATTGTACAAAATGACGATGCCGGATTTGTATACTGCTGACTGTTGCGTGGATTCTGTGCTTGATACCTTTGAATCTATGTCTTACCATGATCAAATTTCGGCTGCTGCTGCGCCACGTACTGCAGCAGCAGTGTCGTCGATCAAGGTCATGGATAGCGTAGATTCGACGAATTCATTGCTATCTAGAGCACTGATGCTAGGCAATCATCACGATGCATACACCTTGGTAAGAGAGCTGTTTAACCAAGAGTTGTTTAACCAAGATAGTCCGATGTCTGAGCAATCAACGGTGCAGTCCCAAGAGCTCAATACCCTTCCAGTTAGTGTGGCAACTTCTGATGTGCAGACACAATGCCGAGGACGTTTGGGGCGCAAATGGTCGAACAAACCAGGCGAGTCTTTTATGGCTTCCTGGGTGTTGCCTGTTCCACAAAGGATGCTACAAGCTCAGCATGCTGGCTGGCTAACTATGATTGCTGGCTTGTGTGTGTATGAGGGTTTGAAATCAGTATTGACTGCGTGTGGTGCCACAGCTCTTCGAGAACAATCAGTCTTAGCTTTGAAGTGGCCCAATGACATTTTTGTTAATGGACGTAAGCTTGGCGGAATTCTCAGCGAACTGGTGCCGGTTAATGAAGATAGTTCAGCGGTTATTTTCGGTGTTGGTATCAATATGTTCATGTCTCAGTCGGATTCACCCATTGACCTTGCAACTTCTTTGCAGCTGGAATATGGACCGCTGCCGAGCTATGAAGAATTCCGAGATCGACTTGCTGCCGCCATCAGTGTCAATCTACGTGAGCGGCTTACGAGCTTTTATGCTGACCCTGATACTTACTCCGAACAGGCGCTTACCGAGGTACGTGCACACAGCTGGACCATTGGTCGTCAAGTCCGAGCAAACCTAGCTTCAGGAGAAAGTGTGGTCGGCAGAGCTTTGCGTATTGAGCACGATGCGTCTTTAGTTATTCAATGCCACGACGGTGTTGAGCGCACGGTAACCACGGGTGACGTTGGGGTGTTACCTGGATGACATTGATGAGATGAGCGCTTAATTCGAGAGTGTCGTCATTAGCCGATACTCAGCGATATCACACGGTGGACACAAGTTGGGTTGTTACAACAAGCGGAATTCGGAAAGGATTGTATGAAGAAGCTGCTGATTGCCAATCGAGGAGAAATAGCGTTGCGCGTGGTGCGTACTGCACAGGAGATGGGTATCGCCACTGTTGCAGTCTATGCTGAGCAGGATCGCAATGCGCCATACACTCAGATGGCTGATGAAGCCTATTTGTTGCCTGGAGATACTAACATCCAGACCTACCTCAATGAGGATCTGATTGTCGAGGTTGCCAATCGTGCGGGGGCCGATGCTCTGCATCCAGGATACGGTTTTCTATCGGAATTTTCCTCATTCGCTGCCAAGGTGAAAGATGCTGGTATTGCTTGGGTTGGTCCGAGCCCACAAGTGTTGGATGATTTAGGCGATAAAATTACGGCTTGCAAGGTGGCTGAACGAGCGAAGGTACCTGTAGTTCCGGGTATAGCTGAGCCCGTCAGCGATATGCGTACCCTGTTGGATTTTGCTAATACCAGTGGATACCCAGTGATGATGAAGAAGGCCGATGGCGGTGGTGGTCGCGGTATCACTTTAATTCGTAATGATGATGAGTTGCGTGCCTTTTACATGAATCACGATGCCTTGCAGGGCGGTGATCTGGGTGACTACTTCATCGAGAAATTCGTCGATCGCGCTCGACATGTCGAAACACAATCCGGTCGAGATTCACATGGTAACTTCACTGTGTATTCGACTCGTGATTGCTCAGTGCAGCGTAGAAATCAGAAGCTGGTTGAAGAGGCACCGGCCCCATTCTTGCCGAAAGATACCATCGCACAACTCGAGGGTTTCTCACACAGACTGTTTGACACAGTGGGATACGAGGGGCTTGGTACCTGTGAGTTCCTAGTGACACCAGCAAACAAGGTCTACTTCATGGAGGTTAACCCACGACTTCAGGTTGAGCACACAGTCAGTGAAGAAGTGTGTGGACTGGATTTGGTTCGTGAACAGTTAACCATTGCCGACGGTGGAATCCTGACATCTGCTCCTGCTCCGCGCGGGCACAGTTTCGAGTTGCGTATCACCAGTGAGGATCCTGCCACTAATCTCACTCCTAGTGCGGGCACACTGGAAGGTATCCAATGGCCCACTGGTCCTGGTATCCGTGTGGATTCAGGTGTTGAAGTTGGAGATACGGTCTCGCCTAAAGATGACTCAATGATGGGTAAGGTAATTATCACCGCTCAGAATCGTCTTGCGGCAGTGGCGAGAGTTCGCCGTGCTCTCAGAGAGATGAGTATTGAAGGCGTACCTACTCCTGCGAGCCTCTTCCAAAAAATATTCACCAATCCGGAATTCACAGCAGAAGATCATAGTTTTGACGTGTCAACCAAATGGTTGGAACGTAACTACCTCAATGTTGAGCCCAAAACTACCACTACAGGGCAGCCAGCTTCAGTTAGTGGGGAAGCAGACAGCCGTAGTAAAGATACCGTAGAAACCTTCACCATTGAAGTAGACGATAAACGAGTGAAATTGGCTGTTCCGCAAACGATGTTCGCTGGTATGGGATCCGGCGCAGGAACGCTGAGAGGTGCGCGAAGGCCAACTCAGCCATTACGAGGACATGGTTTGCATGATGTTGCTAAACAAACTTCACACGTTGATTCCGGTCGTTCTGGAATCATCGTTGCCACAATGCAGGCAGTGGTTACGCGCATCAATGTCGCTGAAGGCCAAGATGTGGAAAAAGGTGATTTGCTGGTTGTACTTGAATCCATGAAGATGGAAAATTACGTATACGCACCTTGCGCTGGTGTGGTCAGTGACGTCATGATTTCTGTTGCCGATGGCGTCGATCCCGGTGAAACTCTAGTCAAATTAGACGTTGCTGCTTCGAAGAAGAATCCAACACAGGAAGCATCCGAAACGGACCATGATTCATCACCGAGCAACGACGACGCTGACAATGAGCAGGAGGCGAAAGCATGACCGATATCATCGATATGGCGAATTCGAAGCCAGCAGACCTCTCAGTTTCTATCGCTCCACAACGAAACTCAGCGGCAGACGAGACACCTGAGAACGTTAATAAGCAACCTGTACGCGAAGCCATTATTAGGGCTGCTGAGTTGGCTCGAGGTGCAGAAGAGCATGCTCGCACCAGGCAACACGCGAAAGGAAAGCATACTGCTCGTGAACGCCTAGATCTGCTATTCGATACTGATACCTTCCAAGAAATAGGCCGCTTCGCAGGAGGCGATATTGCCAAGGGGAAGGCCGGATCGGCTGTTATTACAGGTTTCGGTGAAATATATGGCCGCAAAGTGGGTGTATATGCGCAGGATTTCTCGGTTCGTGGTGGAACGCTCGGTACAGCCGAAGGCATCAAAATCTGTCATTTGATGGATATGGCTTTGGATATGAAGGTCCCTGTCGTCTCTCTTATTGATTCGGGCGGCGCTCGCATTCAAGAAGGCGTGGCTGCGCTGACACAATATGGTCGAATCTTCCGTAAAACTTGTGAGGCCAGCGGTTTCATTCCACAGATTTCCATTATTTTAGGCCCTTGTGCTGGTGGTGCCGTATATTGCCCTGCACTGACTGATCTCATTGTGATGACTAAAGAGAACTCCAATATGTTCGTCACTGGACCTGATGTAGTGAAAGCCGCTACTGGAGAGACCATTAGTATGGACGAACTTGGCGGGGGATATGTGCATAGCACTAAATCCGGTGTCGCTCATTATCTCGGTGAGGATGAGGCTGATGCGATTGACTATGCCAGAAGTGTGCTGGCATACTTGCCTTCTAGCAGTGATCAGCAGGCCCCAACATATGCATATGCGTCGGGTCATGCAGAACGAGAAGCAGCGAAACGGTTGAAGACCATTGTTCCAGAGAATGACCGTCAACCATATGATGTGTTAGACGTTATTCGTGGCATTGTAGATTATGGCGAATTCGTACAAGTCCATGAGTTGTTCGCGCAATCGGCCGTTGTAGGTTTTGCTTGCATCGCTGGAAAGCCTGTCGGCATCGTCGCTAATCAGCCCGCTGTGAGCGCAGGCATTCTTGACGTCGACGCCTCCGAAAAAGTCGCACGTTTTGTCAGACTATGCGATGCCTTCAACCTTCCTGTGGTCACTCTGGTTGATGTTCCAGGGTATAAGCCTGGAAGCGATCAGGAGCACGCAGGAATCATTCGACGCGGAGCCAAAGTAATTTATGCATACGCCAATGCTCAGGTGCCCATGGTCACCGTGATTTTGAGAAAAGCTTTTGGAGGCGCATACATCGTTATGGGTTCCAAGGCGATTGGGGCAGACATGAATTTTGCTTGGCCGACTTCGCAGATTGCTGTGCTCGGCGCAACTGGAGCAGTCAATATCATTCATCGCAAGGATATGCAAAAAGCCAAAGAAGCAGGTCAAGATGTCGATGCTCTGCGAAACAAGCTTGCTGCAGAGTATGAGGCAAGTACTGTTAATGCGAATCTCTCTCTCGAAATGGGTGAGATTGACGCGATGATTGATCCAGAACAGACCCGAGAAGTTATTGAAGAGTCTTTGACAATGCTTGCCAGTAAACGTCGGATTACACGTACCGATAAACATCACGGAAATCAGCCTTTGTGAGTAATACCATCACCACATCTTTGTCTTCACCATCCGCATTCAACACAGTAGATAACAAGAACTTCTCGCAAGAGCAACCGAATAGCAAAAGGAACATTATGAGTAGCACCTTTTTCCTGAACCGCCTGGCTTCCGAGCCACATGCCCTAGTTTTCGCTGGGCAATCCACGCCATGGACTGTGGCGATCTCGGAACTGATATCAGACCCAACGATTGAAGCGTCACTGAAAGGTCATGTCGATGCTGCTTCACGCTTGCTCTCACCGGTTGCAGCTGATCTTTTGGCAACCACAGGAAAGCCAAGTGATTTATTTGGCTTTACCCCGAATCCTGCAACCTTGGGTGCCGCTGCAGCAGCAACGGTAAGCGTGCCTGGCATTGCGCTTTCACAGCTTGGTGCCTTGCTCGATGCAGCAAACCTTGGTTACGATATCGCTACAGTCAAACCAAAGGCTGTACTTGGCCATTCACAGGGCGTCCTTGCAGCACATATGGTTCAAGAAATAACTGCAGCAGGTTCCTTCTCAAAAGCCGCTGCTGGAATTGATGAAATTCTTGCTGTAGCTACATTGATTGGCGCTGCCGGTACACGTCAGAGCAGACAGCTTGGGATTATCACACAGGGTGGAGCAACACCAATGCTCTCGGTAAAGGGTGCGAACCGTGCCCAGGTTGACCAACTTATTGCGCGCGTCAGCGACCCGAGAGGACCAATCTCTATTGCAGTGAGGAACGCGCCAAGTCATCATGTGTTGTCGGGTTATCCAGAGGATCTCGCAGCTTTCTGGGTTGAAGTTGATAAGGAACATCGTCGCCAAGCTAAGCTGCGTGAAGAGAAAATTCGCGGTGGGGCAGTATTCGCACCAGTCCTGGAATACCTTGAGGTAACACTGCCGTTCCATTCGCCATTAATGCGCGATGCAGTGGAGCAAACAGTGACATGGGCAACGTCGTGTGGTTTGGATTCGCAGCGTGCGCGTCTGTTGGCTTCCGAAGTATTACTCAACGATGTGGATTGGGTTGGGCAAATCAAGCAGTTGCTTGATGACAGCGACCCAACGCAGTTGTGGATCGTTGATATGGGCCCTGGTGTTACTTTGGGCAAGCTTGTGGGCGCATTGGTGCAGGGTAGTGGAGTAGGAATTATCGAAGCGTCATCCACTGCAGACCGTGCAAAGCTGTCCACGCTGGAAGGCGAACCATCTCGTACACAGGATTGGAAGCGCTTCACTCCTAGTGTGATTGATACTCCTGCCGGTGACAAGATTCGCACGAGGTTTAGCGAGCTTACAGGTAAAGCACCAGTACTGCTTGCAGGTATGACCCCTACCACCGTGGAACCAGAAATTGTTGCTGCCGCAGCAAACGCAGGATATTGGGCTGAGCTTGCCGGTGGCGGTCAGGTGACTGCAGAAGTTTTTGACCAGCACGTTGAGCGCCTTGAACAGGAGCTTGATGAGGGTCGCACGGTGCAGTTCAATGCCATGTTCATGGACCGTTACCTGTGGAATCTTCAATTCGGTACCCAGCGTATTGTTCCTAAGAAACGTTCCTCGGGAACGCCAATTGATGGTGTGGTGATTTCTGCAGGAATTCCTGAACTCGATGAAGCCAAGGAACTTATCGCTTCTTTGCAGGCAGATGGTTTCCCCTATGTTTCCTTTAAACCAGGTACGATCGATCAAATTCGTCAGGTTGTACGAATCGCCAAGGCAGTAGCACCTACCAAAATTCTTATCGAAGTTGAAGGTGGAGCTGCGGGAGGTCACCACTCTTGGGAATCCTTGGATGATTTGTTAGTCAGCACCTATGCCGAGATGCGTTCTTGCGAAAACCTCGTACTGGTAGTCGGTGGAGGTATAGGAACCCCTGAGCGTGCCGCTGATTATATTTCCGGTGACTGGTCACAGTGCTACGGCTTACCAAATATGCCTGTTGATGGCGTGTTGGTTGGTACCGCAGCGATGACAGCTAAAGAAGCTCACACTAGCCCACAGGTCAAGCAGATGCTGGTGGATACGCCAGGAATCAGCGACAACACTCCTGATGCTGATCCATTCGCGCCTTTGGGCGAGAAGTGGGTGCCGAGTGGACGCTCAGTGGGAGGCGTGACTTCCGGACTAAGTCATCTTCACGCAGATATTTATGAGCTCGAAAACGCTTCTGCGCAATGCGGTCGTTTGTTGGTTCGTATGATGAAGCATCCAGAGGAAATCGACACTCGACGTGATGAGGTTATTGAAGCGCTGAGCAAGACGGCGAAACCGTACTTCGGTGACTTGGAGAGCATGACCTACTTGCAGTGGGCACAGCGTTTTGCTGAGCTTGCTTATCCGTGGGCCGATGGTACATACGTAGACCGCTTCTTGCACTTACTCCATCGCATTGAAGCTCGTGTATGCGACCAAGAAAGCGGCGAATTTACTTCGCTTTTTGCTGACCGTGCTGATGTCAGTGAACCAAATCAAGCTTTGGATCGCTTGGAGAAAACCTATCCGCAGATTGCACATCTGCTGATTACACCTACTGATGTCGCTTGGTTCCCAACTCTGGTCCGCGAATATCCTAAGCCGATGCCGTTCGTGCCAGTTATTGACAATGATTTGTTGCGTTGGTGGGGACAGGATCAGCTCTGGCAGTCTGAAGATCCTCGCTATTCTGCCGATTCAGTACGAATTATTCCAGGTCCAATTTCCGTCGGTGGTATCACCACGGTTGATGAGCCTGTTGCGAGTATTCTCGGTCGATTCGAGCAAGCAGCGTTGGAACGTGTACGCGACAACAACGCATCTCGTCAGGAGCTTACTGACGCTTCAACCGCACATACCACAACTGCGTTTTCTGAGCTCTCTAGTGCTGCAACTGCGGAAGAATTTATTCGTCAGAGCCCACACATTTCGTGGGTGGGCCATTTGATGGCAAATCCAGCCTTTGGCACAGCAGATGGGGATCCTTTCTACCAGATCACTAAGATTGGTGAAGATGAGTCAGGAGAACTGTTTGACCTTGATCTGCATCTCGATACTTATTGGGACAATGACCCCGATCATGGTGTGAGCAAGCATGCAGTGCGCCACATTGTGATTCCGCTAGTGGTTGACGGCTCGCAAGCAGGGTTGTTCCCAGTAGTTGACCGTAATCGACTTCCTGAACACGTTTATGCGATGTTGGCAGCTACGGCAGGTATTGGTAACACTTCTATCACCGGTGATGTACTGACTCAGATGCCCCAAATTGATATGGTTGAGGACACTCAAACTTATCCATTTGGTAAAGCTCATGGATCATATACTTTCTCTGCGAATCTTGGTTTCGACCATGAAGCAGCCACGGGTGGCGCGCTCACTGCTGGACTAGTGCCTTCACGTATTGCACCCGACGCTCTGGTCGGACCTGCGTGGCCTGCTATCTATGCAGCACTAGGTTCGGTATATGTCGATGGTTTCCCTGTTATTGAGGGTCTGCTCAATGCAGTGCATCTCGACCACCTCATCCGCTTGAGTGTCACTGAGAATGAATTACTGCAGCATGTTGGCGAACAAATTACCTTAACCAGCTGGGCTGAGGACTATCTAGAATCAGCGTCCGGTCGTGTTGTGACGATTCATGTCACGCACAGTGCTGCTGACGGTACAGTGCTCGCTCAAGAAGTCGAACGTTTCGCTATTCGTGGACGCGCTTACAGCGACGCCTTGCCTCCTGAAGCACCTGATTACGGTGGTATTGAGGAAGAGACCTTAGGTACGCCTCGTCGTCTGCTGCGTCGCGTCAAGGTCACTGCACCTCATGACATGACAGCTTTTGCTAGAACATCTGGCGATTTCAACCCGATTCACACGTCGAAGCGTGGCGCTGGCGTATCTGGTCTGAGTGCGCCTTTGGTGCATGGAATGTGGCTCTCTGCAACAGCACAACATATCGCACAGGCTTTTGATGATTCCGGCACACATTATGAAATCGCTGGCTGGACGTACAACATGTACGGCATGGTGCAGTTGGACGATCAAGTCGAGATTTCGGTTGAACGTGTAGGCAAAGTAAATCACGGCGGTTTGGTGCTCGAAGTAACCAGCCGTATTGACGGTCAGCTGGTATCTCGAGGAACGGCAATTGCTTTGGCGCCTAGGTCTGCTTTTGTGTACCCAGGACAGGGTATTCAGAAGCAAGGCATGGTGCTGGATGAGCGTGCGAAATCTGCAGCTGCTCGTGAAACATGGGAACGCGCGGATGCGCTGACCCGTGAGAAGCTCGGGTTCTCAATACTCGCTGTTGTGCGTGATAACCCGAAGGAACTCACAGCAAATGGTGTGACGTATCGCCATCCTGAAGGACTGCTCAATCTGACGCAGTTTACTCAGGTTGCATTAGCAACAGTTGCTTTCGCTCAGACTGCCCGCCTGAGTGAAGTTGGCTCGGATATTTGGCCTGCATACTTCGCGGGGCACTCCCTTGGTGAATACAATGCGTTGAGCTCTTTCGCAGGTATTATTCCTTTGGAAACGGAGCTGGAGTTAGTATTCCACC
This sequence comes from Bifidobacterium sp., assembly GCF_022647885.1. Taxonomy (NCBI): domain Bacteria; kingdom Bacillati; phylum Actinomycetota; class Actinomycetes; order Bifidobacteriales; family Bifidobacteriaceae; genus Bifidobacterium; species Bifidobacterium sp. The sequence continues at coordinate 726,903 of NZ_JALCLM010000001.1, forward strand.
GTGGCTCCACCATGCATCACCTTATTGAGCGTGATGAGCGTGGCCGTTCTAACTATCGTATGGGAGCTTTGCGTCCGAACCAGTTCGGTTTAGGTGATGACGGCATTAAGGATTACATCAAGAGCGTCTCCGATGCTTCAGGTGAATTCCTCGAGATTGTGAATTACAATCTTGCCGGTCAGCAATATGCTATTGCCGGTACTATTGCAGGTCTGAAATATTTGCAAGCTGATGCTGCCCATCGTGCCAAGGAGTACGGCGGAAAACCACCGTTTATGATGGTGCCAGGCATTGATGTGCCATTCCACTCAACGCTGTTGCGCAAGGGTGTGCCTGAATTCCGCGACAAGCTCGATGCGCTGCTGCCGCAATATATCGATTACAACCGTCTTGTAGGTAGGTACATTCCTAATTTGGTGGCGGTGCCATTCGCGATGACGAAGGATTTTGCACGTAGAATCCTCGAAGTAGTGCCATCCGAACGCATCCAACGTGCCCTTGATGACGATGCGGTATGGAATGAGTATGCCGCTGATGACCAGAAGCTCGGTCGTCTGTTATTGACAGAGCTGCTGTCTTGGCAGTTTGCTTCTCCTGTACGCTGGATTGAGACTCAAGCGCTGCTCTTTGCATCCAGCACACAGGGAGGTCTTGGTGTCGAAGAATATGTTGAAGTTGGTCTAGGGAATGCTCCGACTTTAGCTAATTTAGGTGCCAAAACTTTGGCTCTTCCCGAATTCTCTGGACGTCACGTAACGGTCTATAACGTTGGACGTGATGAGGGCCGTGTCTATATGACTGACTCCGATTCACTGGCACAGGACTTCGATGACGATGTTGTCGAAGATTCAGCACCTGCACAAGCTGCAGCTGCTACACAAACTGTGCAAACAGCACCAAGTGCACCTGCTGCAGCAACAAGCACATCCGCCCCAGCTCCTGCGGCTGTGCCAGTTGCAACAAGTGGTGAACGCCCTGCTGACATTCCGTTCAAAGCTTCCGATGCGATTGCAACATTGTTGGCATATTCCGCGAAAGTACGTTTGGATCAAATAGGAGAGCATGACACCACCGACACTCTGACCAACGGTGTATCGTCACGTCGTAATCAGCTGCTGATGGATATCAGTTCCGAGTTGGGAGTCGCTAGCGTTGATGGAGCTGCCGAGGCTGATATTGCAGCCTTGAATGCTCTAGTTAACAAGGTTGCTCCGAATTACAAGCCTTTCGGCCCGGTCTTAGCTGATATTGTGCGCGACCGTCTCCGTGCGCTGTTTGGCGCTGCCGGTGTGAAACTACAACAAATCGAAAAGCGAGTTACCGATACGTGGCAACTTGGTGCCGGTTGGTCATACTTCACTGTTGCTGCCTTGCTACTAGACACTCGGGAAGGTGCATCCTCTCGAGGTGGAGATTTAGCCACACTTGCATCTGATCCAGTTTCTACAGCAGCCGCAGCAAATGATCTCATCGATCAGGCGGTTCAGAAAGTAGCTCAGGCACATTCAGTGAGCGTTGGGCTGCCCAGTGCTGGTGGTGCCGCAGGCGGTGCAGTTGTGGATTCAGCAGCTCTCGATGCCTTCGCGCAACAAGTGACTGGTTCGAAGGGTGTACTGGCCTCAACTGCTCGCTTTGTTCTCAACCAACTTGGCGTTCAGGAAGCTCTTCCTGAACAGGAAGAGGATGAGAGTGCAGCCGTTGTCGAAGCTGTACAGGCTGAGCTTGGTGCCGATTGGCCTCAACAGGTTGCTCCTCGATTTGACGATCGCAAGGCGATACTGTTTGACGATCGATGGGCCACAGCAAGAGAAGATCTTGCTCGTATCTTCTACACCCGCGACAAGGCACTGATGTCATTGAGCTTCCTTGGTGCAGGCCAACAAGTGCAAGAGCAGGCTGCATGGTATGCCACCAAGTCTCGTAAGTCTGGTGACGATGAACTGGCGCAGACCTTCATGCGTATAGCGCAAGAGGCAGGTCAGTCTACCTTGCAGGATGCTACGGCATCGCGTTTTGCCAAAGACGTGGCAGTTGTTACTGGTGTTGCGCCTAATTCCATAGCAGCTCAAGTTGTGGCTGGTTTGCTTGCAGGAGGCGCCACAGTCGTGGCAACTTCGCACAGTTTCAAGCCTTCCATCGTTGAATGGGCCAAGCGCACTTATCGCGAACACGCAGTTGGTGGGGCAAAACTCTGGCTGGTTCCGGCCAATCTTTCCAGCTATCGTGACGTGGATGCCTTGGTGTCTTGGGTTGGTAATGAACAGAAGAAAACAACAGGCGCGACTACTACGATTCTTAAGCCTGCTTACGAGCCAAGTCTCTTCTTCCCGTTCGCTGCTCCTCCTGTGCACGGTACTTTGGCTGATTCAGGTGAACTGTTTGAGTCTCAGGCTAGGTTGATGCTCTGGGGTGTGGAACGTGCAATCGGAGGTTTTGCGGCTCTCGGATCAAGTATTGATGTTCAGCATAAGATGCACGTGGTGCTACCTGGTTCTCCGAATCGCGGTATTTTCGGCGGAGATGGAGCTTATGGTGAGGTCAAATCTGCCTTCGACGCCATTGTCAACCGCGCTCGTGCAGAAAAGAACTGGTCCGATCGTGTCACCTTTGCACATCCTAGAATTGGATGGGTTCGCGGCACTGGACTGATGGGTGGCAATGATCCTCTAGTGGAAGTTGTTGAACGTCACGGTCTTAAGACTTACTCGACAGAGAAAATCTCGACCGAGTTGCTCGCACTGTGCACGGTGGATGCTCGGATTAAGGCTATTAGTGCGCCTCTCGATGTTGATCTGACTGGTGGGCTTGGTGATTCGCCTATCGATATCAAGGCGCTTCGAGCAGAAGCAATGGCTGATGCTGCTAGAAATGAAACGGAGCAAGCTGCTAACAGCGCAAATGAGGGAAGTCGTGCAGACACAGGCTCTGCTGCAGCCGTGATTAAGGCCTTGCCTACTCCTCATGTACCTAGCCAGCCACATGTCAATCTTTCTGAGTGGAAGCGCGTGAGTGCCAAACCAGAGGATGAGATTGTCATTGTGTCGGTAGGTGAGCTTGGTCCTTGGGGTTCAGGACGTACACGTTTTGAAGCTGAGTTAGGTATCCACTCTGACGGCCAAGTTGAACTCACAGCTGCAGGTGTGCTCGAGCTCGCTTGGAATATGGGTCTACTCGTTTGGCAGGATAGTCCGAAGGCTGGCTGGTATGACGTCGAGGGCAATCTGGTCCCTGAAGAAGATATTGCTGAGCGATATCACGATGAAGTTGTGGCTCGTTCTGGTATTCGCCCATTCGACGAAGGTATGGGCAACGACTACAAAGATAATACTGATGAGGAAACGGCTGACGTATTCCTCGACCACGATGTTGAGTTCTCAGTACCAACAGAAGACGTTGCTAGAGAGTATGTGAAGTTGGATGATTCTCATACTTCTATCCGACCTGATGAAGAATCAGGAGAGTGGATAGTTACCCGACATCAAGGTTCAGTAGTGCGCGTACCTCGTCGTGCGACGATGAGTAGAACAGTTGGCGGACAGTTCCCGAAGGGCTTTGACCCGTTGAAGTGGGGTATCCCTGCTTCTATGGTTGGCGCAGTTGATGAGATTGCTCTGTGGAATATCGTCACAGCCGTGGATGCATATATCTCAGCTGGTTTCTCACCAGTCGAGATTTTGCAAGCCGTGCACCCCTCGATGGTGGCCAGCACACAGGGTACCGGTTTCGGTGGTATGTCCTCGATGCGTAAGCTGTATCTGGATCGCTACCTGAATAAGGAAGTACCGACCGATATCCTGCAAGAAGCGCTACCAAACGTGGTCGCTGCACACGTGATGCAGTCCTACATCGGCGGTTATGGCAGCATGATTCAGCCAGTATCGGCTTGCGCCACAGCAGCCGTCTCCCTTGAAGAGGGTGTCGATAAGATTGCTCTGGGTAAGGCTGACTTCGTAGTCACTGGTGCGATTGATGACATTGGTGTGGAATCAGTGATTGGTTTCGGCAACATGAATGCCACTGCCAATTCTGCTGAGATGTCTGCAAAAGGTATCAGTCCTCGCTTCTTCTCGAGAGCTAACGATCGTCGACGTGGCGGATTCCTTGAATCACAGGGCGGCGGCACGATTCTGGTAACACGCGGTGACATTGCATTGCGAATGGGATTGCCAGTGGCCGGTGTCGTTGGATACATCCATTCCTTTGCGGATGGTGGACACACTTCGATTCCAGCACCAGGTCTGGGCGCGCTTGCGGCCGGACTCGGCGGCAAGGATTCTAAGCTGGTTCACGACCTTGATGTCTTGGGTGTTTCTCCAGATGAAATCGGTGTGGTATCCAAGCATGACACGTCAACTAATGCCAATGATCCGAACGAATCTGAGCTGCACAACACCTTGGCCCATGCTATTGGCCGTGCAGATGGTAATCCCTTGTATGTGATTTCACAGAAGAGTTTGACTGGTCATGCCAAGGGTGGTGCTTGCATCTTCCAGATCAATGGTTTGACTCAGCTCTTCAAGTCAGGTGTAGTCCCAGCGAATGCTTCTCTAGATTGTGTTGATCCTAAACTTCGCCATGATGACCATATGGTATGGCTGACCAAGCCTTTGCCTGTTGGCACAGTCAAGGCAGGTTTGGTAACTTCACTGGGCTTCGGTCATGTCTCTGGCTTCGGTGCAATCGTTAACCCGGGTGCGTTTGAAGCTGCTGTGGCAAATACGGCTGGTAAGAAGGCTTTGGAGGAATGGCGTGAGAAGGCTAATGCTCGTTTGGCAGCAGGTCAGCGTCACTTCATCGAAGGCATGATGGGCCGCGCTGAACTGTATACGCCAATTGATAACCGTCGCTTCCATGAAGATGGTCATGGCTATGACGGTCACGAGGTTGAGAAGGCTATGCTGCTTAATCCAGCAGCTCGTCTCGGTGAGAGTGGATACTACGAGCGCTGATCTCATGAGTTCTCGTTGAAACTGTGCATTTGGGCACGCTAGACATCGATTGTTGGTCTGCTGCGCGTGTCCAAATGCACAGTTTTTGCTTTGACAAAGGGGGCGAATTCGTTTGTGTAGGGATTTTTGCGTTATCTTGACACTTTGAATAAACCGGTTGTTGTTATTCCGCCATTGTTGAGCCATGTGCAGTGATTTGCACTTTGGAATCCCTACACAATAATCGCTACGTCTGATTGGAGCTGAATAATGACTCCATGGCGTGCTGTTTAGTGCTTCTGCGCAGTATGTATATTCGGGTAAAGAGCGAGAGAATGAAGATATGGTGATTGAACATGCGGCAGTAGGGGCAGTTCTTGGCCTTGGGCACGATGTGGTGGATGTGCCTGCCTTTGTTGAGCAACTCAACATGCCAGGTTCCACTTTCAAATCGTTGTTTTCAGTGCGAGAGCGTAGGCAGAGTGAGATACGAGCTCAGCTCAAAGGCGATGGTGAGAATGTGCACCTCGCAGCACGCTGGGCAGGTAAAGAAGCAGTGATCAAGGCATGGGAAGAAGCGCTGGGGAATAGACCATCTCCATATTCAGTGGAATCTATCCCGTGGGCTCAAATTGAAATACTTGATGATTCGCGTGGACGACCACATGTGGTGCTTGCCGTAGCTGTAGAACAGTGTTTGCGTGAATCTGTAGGACGCGCCAGTAGACGCGAAGCAGATACACAACATGATGAGATTACATGGCATCTCTCGCTCAGCCATGACGGGACTGTGGCGTCCGCAGTAGCCATATGTGCTTTACCACCTGTTGAATGAGAGCAGCTGTCATCTCATATAGACACCAGCATTACGGCAGTTGCGACAATTCTTCCTCAGTGAGTAGCAATTGTGTGGCTGCGAACGAGTCTTGAATTTCATGTGGATTACGGGCACTGGGAATGGTGATAAGTGTCTCGCAGCGAGATAATTCCCAAGCGAGTACTACTCGTTGATAGGAGATGCCGCGTCGTTGGGCTACTTTTTTGAAAGCATCATAAGCGCCTGCATCAACAGGATCAAGAAATCCTCCCAGCGGTGACCAGCACACAAAAGCTAGGTTTAAGGCCTTGCAATGGTCCATGGTGTGCAGCGGATCTGGGTATGAGGGTGAGAACTGATTCTGCACGGCTACCAAAGCTTTGCCAAGAATGTGATGTGCAACGTCGATATTGTGGTTATCAACCCTAGAGATTCCAATAGTGCGAGCAACCCCCTCATCAACTAGCTGACGGAAAGCTCCCATCTGATCTTCGTAAGGCACATTGGGGTCATCGCAATGTGAGTACAGCAGTCCCAAGCTTTCAACCCCTAATCGCTGTGCTGATTCTTTTGCTTGAGCAATAATGGTCTCTGGCCGTGCGTCAGCCTGCCATCCATATGTTCCATATTGATCTACGGTGCGAGACCATCCGATTTTGCTTGCTATCAGCACATCTTGTTGTGGGCCATCCCAAGTTGTTACTGCCTCATGGACCAAGCGTTCTCCATAGTCAGATTGTTCCAATCTTGAGGCGTTGTTGTGAGATTGAGGCGAGTATCGCGGTAGGTAGTATGACCATGCCGTGTCAAGGTAACGCACCCCAGCGTCGAGTGCACTATGGATGGTAGCAACAGCTGTGGAATACGCTGGGCGACCTTCAATAGACAGAGCCATACATCCGAGGCCTAAGCGCGGGATAGTATAACCGGCAAAATCTATGGCGCTGATTGTTGTGGTTGATGTCATCGCTGCTGTTCTTCTTTCGAGTGGCGTGTAAGCGGAATTAATGAGTTTCTGGAAAGTCACCCAGATCTATGGTTGGTGTTTGCATACCTAGGGCTTTCATCTCAGTAATCGGATTCATGAATTCACGCTCGCGCAGAATCTGACCGTTACGCATTTCGAAGGAATAAATGAAATGATTCCGGTAATGCACGGGTGGATGGCTGGGGAGTATGAGGGTACCTTCGCCGTCGCACTCAGCCCACAGCTGGTTAATATCGTCAGTTTGCCATATACGGATGTTGTGCCATTGCCAGTCAGGGAAGTGCTCTGCAGACCAGATATCGTATTGTGCGATACTGTCACGGCCCTGCGCAAAGACTGGGGAGCCGCTGTCAGAAGTCCACAAGCCTGAAATACCATCTTCGCAAAAGAGCTTATGTCGTTGTAGTAGCGCTTCGCCATGACCTGAGTGAAGATAACGCTCAATAACCGTGTAGTTCTGAGCGCGCTGATGCTCAACGGTTTTGCGCTGTGGAGCGCTGCCCTCGGGGATATCGATACCAGATTCGTGTGCTGCTGTCATGCTTACATCATGCCAAGTAGCAAGACATTGCTATCTCAGTGTTGATGTCATTGAGAATCTGAACATACAAGAATGTCGATGGTTGAGGCGAATATCATAATCGTAATCGAACGGGAGCCTGAAAAGGCTGAGAGGAAGTCCTAGACTTCGACCGAGAACTTGATGCGGGTAATGCCGCCGTAAGGAAATGGTTATCTAACGTCAAATGACGTTGACTCTTTATTCCCGTCACCCGTTGTAGGTGATAAGAAGTACCCACCCTGATGAAGAAGCATGGGCAAGGTATTGTCATTCCCCTCAATGGTGTGGCGGTATTGCTGTATGGGATTCCGTTCCCGATAACTCAATGTTGCGTATGCAGTAGTGCACCAACGAATGATGGTGTCGCGAGATTCGTCCCATGGATGTTGGGGGGGTACTCGTGCGTACTGGATGCGCAACTTGTGGCAACAAGGGGGATTGTGCAGTGATTATTAATGGGGAGCAATACGCGCGAAGCGTTGCGCTTAGTGTGTCTGACTTGCTCAAAGAGCGAGGCTTACAGGCTCAACGAGTGGCAGGTTGAAGTCAACGGTGGCATCATACCGTTGCGCAAGCACGCTGAAACGATGCTGAGTGATGACGATACCGTCGAAATCGTAACTTTCGTTCAGGGAGGCTGAGTGATGATTTCTCAAGAACAATCTATATCAGCTAGCACCGAACAGATCGAGGCTCGTCGCGCAGCATTTAATCGCTGTGGTGATCCAAAAAGTTTGGTGAGTAAACAAGAGCTTCAGAACGCTCTATTTGAGCGTCACACTCAACAGGTACAACGTCAGCTAGATGCCGCCCATGTTGCTATTGCTGGTCTGGGAGGCTTAGGCTCGACCATAGCTGTAGCGTTAACACGCATAGGAGTCGGTCATTTACACCTGGTGGACTTTGATCGTGTAGATATGTCGAATCTCAATCGGCAACAGTACTTCCTCAAAGATCTTGGGCAGCTGAAAACTGAGGCACTGAGATCGAACCTTGCTCAAATTAACCCCTATGTTGAGGTTCGTATTGATTCTGTAGCAGTCAATGAGCAGAATGTAGCTTCATTATTTGCGGACGATGAGATTATCGCGGAAGCTTTTGATGTGCCCGAGAACAAAAGTATTTTAGTGAATGCGGTTCTCGAATATCTGCCTCATGCTCAACTGCTGACTGCCTCTGGAATGGCGGGGTTTGGAAGTTCAAACACCATCGAAACTAAACGTATCTCGGAGCATTTCTATTTCTGTGGCGACGGCGTGACTGCCCCTGTGCCAGGAGAGGGGCTTATGGCTCCTCGAGTTGGCGTTGTTGCATGTCACGAGGCCAATATGATTACCCGACTTATCCTTGGTCAAAATGTTGCCTGAATGATGCAGTGATCGGTATTTGAATTCTTAAGTGCAATTGAATTTGTCAATACAAAGAAAGTACGATGATGAGTGGTAGTAACCCGATAGACCCGATAGATATTGCACAACAGTCTGGTGGATCTTCGCCTGCTGAGAATGTGCAGACGCTGAGTGCTCAAGAGCTCGATGAATTAATCGGCACAGCGCACAATGTTGCTCTGTTACCAGTTCCTGGTGAACATGCCTTTGACAACTTAGCGACAGGAGGAAGCGATCCGCTAGTTCTTGGTGGGCACCAATTCACTAGTCGATTCATCCTTGGCTCTGGTCGATATGATGTATCGCTCATAAAAGCGGCCATTGAAAATGCAGGAACACAGATTGTCACCATGGCGTTGCGTAGGTGCAGAACGCCTGAGAATAATCTTCTCGATTTCATTCCTGATGGAGTTACTATGCTTCCCAACACTTCAGGGGCACGTAATGCGCAAGAGGCTGTGCGTATTGCCAGACTTGCTCGAGAAGTCTGCGGCACTGATTTTATCAAAGTCGAGATCGAGCATGAGACGAAATATTTGTTGCCAGATAATACGGAGACAATCAAGGCTACGGAACAATTGGCGAATGAAGGTTTCGTTGTTATGCCATATATGATGCCTGATCCTCTGGCTGCCAAACAGCTTGAGAATGCTGGTGCAGCTTGCGTGATGCCTTTGGGCTCATTAATCGGCTCAAATAAGGGCTTGGGGACACGTGATCTAATAGAAGTCATTATTGACAATGCTAAGGTTCCGGTAATTATTGACGCAGGGATAGGACGTCCTAGCCAAGCTGCAGAGGCTATGGAAATGGGAGCGGACGCCATAATGGCCTACACGGCGATTGCTAGTGCTCAGAACATTCCAGTAATGGCTCGTGCATTTAAACATGCCGTGCAAGCAGGTAGAGAAGCATATCTCGCTGGTTTAGGCATCGTCACTCATGGGCGTGCAGTTCCTTCGAGCCCGACAGAGGAATCTGATTATCTGGGTTCATAGTGAACTCATTACGTTGATAACTGCGATAATAGTGGAGTTTTTTTCTGAATATTGCTCGAGATATCTCTACTATTATCGCAGTTATCGTCTAACTCTGTGCATAAAAGATCAATCTTGAACTAAGGCATTACTGCTGGCACGGATGATTGCCTCTGCCACCGTGTCAAGAGCAGGAGATGAGAGTTTCCACTGTTGCCAGAATAGAGGGAGTAATAAGGGCTCTTGTGGTGACAGCTGGACCAAAGTGTTTTTCGGATATGTGGCGTAGCTTGTGGAGGGGATGAGACCCCATCCGAAGCCTAATGAGACGGCATCGTTATAGCCTATCGATGTCGGGACGAAATGCATGGGCGGATGTACTTTGGCTCGAGTGATTCTGCGAATAAAGTGATATTGCAACTGGTCATCGCGGTCGTATTGCACCAATGGAGCATTTTCCAGTGATTCCTTGCTGAGTCCATTTGGGAACCATCGGGCTGCAAATTCTGGTGTGGCGGCAGCGAAATAGGCCATGGACCCGAGTTTGGTCATGGTGCAACCTTGGACGGGTGTTTCCTCGGCCGTGATAGCAGCCATAGCTTCGCCTGAGCGCAGCATTCGTGTAGAGATATGTTCATCTTGACGTTTGATATCCAGCGCTATAGATTGCTTTGCTATCGGTGCCAGAGCAGGTAATACCCACCCCTCTAATGAGTCAGCATTAACAACGATACGAATGTTTACTGTGCTGTTGCGTTGCTCGCTGTCAATACGTTGGGCGGCCTCTTCTTGTGCCAAAGTGATTTGTCTGGCTAGACGAAGTAGAAATTGCCCCATGGCTGTTGCTTGCACAGGTTTGCTGCGTTGTATAACGATGTGGCCGACCTGCGATTCCAACGATTTGATACGCTGACTGATTGCTGATTGTGAAATGTGCAGTGTGTCAGCTGCAGCGTCAAAACTGCCCTCCTCTACGATACTTTGCAAAGCGAGTAATTGATCGAGTGGTATAGCTCTGATGTTTGCCGATAAGTCATGCGTCTGTAGCTGCGAAGCGGTATCGCTAACGTCGGTTAGCTTCTGCGAAGCGGCTGACCTGTCAATTCGAGGCGTTCCAGGATATTCTCTCATATAAGAAATTCTAATATATTATAAATATAATTACTTGGACTTACTTCATTAGTACAGCTAATCTCCAAGTATGAACTCGATTTTCCTTCCCATACTGCTCTCTGGTTTTCTCAGCCAGGCAGGTCTCATCGTGGCTGTAGGCGCGCAGAATACTTTCATCATTCGTCAGGGCATTGCTCGATCACATGTGCCACAGATTTTGGCAATTTGTATCGCTGCTGACCTGCTGATGATTACTCTGGGAACTCAAGGTATGGGACAGGTGGTGCAAAGTCATCCTTTAGTCATCAAAGGATTGACGTGGGCTGGGGCAGTAGTGCTCTTGTTATATGGCATATTCGGTTTTAGAAGAGCCTGGATCCAATTTCGAGCTATGAGAATGCAACGCCATATATCGGAAGAATGGCCAAACCAACGCTCCGACAATAGCAACAGTGCCAATCTTGGCACTACATCATCTGAAATAGCACCTCCGGCGATGGTTAAACCAGCCCAGACTTCGTTGAAAAAAAGCATATTGTCGTGTCTTGGATTCACATTCCTTAATCCAAGCGTGTACCTTGATTCGATTGTGTTGCTTGGTAGTATTGCTGCAACTTACGGGACTGATATGAGGTGGTCTTTCGCTACGGGGGCGATGCTGTGCAGTGTGGTGTGGTTCTTGTTGCTGGGTTTTGTCTCCAGTAAGATGGCGCGACTGTTCAATAATCGGATTGCTTGGATTGCGCTTGACACCACTATAGGCATTGTGATGGTATTGCTTGCAGCACACTTAGTTCTCCAATAAATCCATGCATAGCGGATGAGCACGTTTGAGTGATACCGCTTATGTGTCAGAGTTATTGCGCAAGGGGTGATGTGCGGAGTAACTGCGCGGAGTGTATGACTGCTGTATACAGAAAACGGCACGGAGTCTGCGCTTGGTCGCTGCGTTGTGTATAATGACTCAGGTTGTTTAGAAACAACACGCTTGCGGGCGTAGCTCAATGGTAGAGCCTCAGTCTTCCAAACTGATTACGCGGGTTCGATTCCCGTCGCCCGCTCCACTGACGGAGTTCAGAAACGGCGGAATTTCAACGATGAACCGCTATAATCCATATAGAACAATCAGGGTGACTAAACGCCAAAAACGCGCCTTTTGCGTCACATTGCGCCACATTCGGCTCCCATAGTCCCCACTATAGTCCCCACTAAAATGGTAGGGCACGGAGGCAGATCATGGTCAGGAAAAAAGACCGAAGACGAACTAAAGGATCAGGAAGCGTCACCACCGACACACGCGGATACACCATTTACCAACTCGAACTACCACCAGACCCAGCAACAGGAAAACGACGACATAAACGCTTCACCAGTAAAACAGCCGCCGTGGCGAAGGCAAAATATGAGAAGGAACGAGACCGGCTCATAGCCACAGGTGTGTTGCCCTCCGTGAAAACACCGAAACTGGCGGATTGGCTGGATCGGTGGCTCGAGGAATTCAAACGCCCCAACGTCAAGCCTAGAGTTTGGGAGTCGTACCGTTCGGACTGCCGGAACATCATGAACAGTATTGGGGCCGTCCGCATTGGTGATCTCACTGCGGCGCATGTGCGCAAACTGGAGAAGGACATCACCTCGACCCGCAGCAGCAAGACCGCGCTCAATGCGTATCGTCGTCTGAGCAACGCTCTTGATGACGCCATTGGTGAGGGACTCTTGGAATCGAATGTGTGCGACCATTGCGACCCGCCCAGGGTCGAGGCGAACCCGACTGTGATACTTGATGCCGGGCAGCCGGTGAAGCTCATACAGGCCGCTTCAAGTGGTTCTGGTGAGGTGAAACGCAGGCGCGGGCAGAACAAGTGGCCGGACAGTGCCGAGGATGACGCGATGTGGGGCCTCATGTGGCGGCTCGCTTTCGAGACCGGCATGAGACAGGGGGAGCGGTTCGCCCTGACCTCGGCCGACCTGGTGCAGGTCGATGGCACGCCAGCGATCCACGTGTGCCACGAGCTGCAGCGCTATGCGAAGGGCGCGGTCATACCCTCATGGCTCAAGGCGGAACCGGTCGCCGGGGGAATATGGATGGTGCCGCCGAAATCGAAGAAGGGCGAGCGCATCGTGCCCGTCAGCAAAGCCCTCTGGGATGACCTCTCCGCGTGGGCTTCCGACCGTGACCTTAAGAAGGGCGATCTGATCTTCACGCGCAAGGGACAACCATTAACCAACACGGTCGAACGACGCCGCTGGTACCGGGCGTTGGAATCAGCGGGATTGCCGCAGGTGACGATACGCAGCGCACGGCATTATTTCGCCACACAGCTCGCCATAGCCGGAGCGTCCGAGGATGCGCGCAAAAGCATCATGGGCCATGTTGACATAGCGACCACCGCCAACTACACCCATTGGAACACCAAGGCGCTGGCCGACATCACCGGTAAAACCGCGCTGACCGTCGAGCCCACTAAATAAAGAAAGCCCCGCGGAATCGGGGCTGGGTGTTTACTTGAATAGGTCCCAGAAGCTGAAGCTGGTTTTCCTGTAGACCTTGTTGTATGCGGCTTTGCGCGGGTTCTTCACCCATCCCGCGCCTTTCCTCCCGTATCCCGGGATGATGGCCTTCTTCGCCTGGCGTTTCCACTTCGACGTGGTCATGGCTTTTAACGATCGTTTCAGACTCGGCGTCCGCATACCAAACTTCATGATTCCTCGATCCTCGATGGTTCTGGTTATTGGATGATTTCCTTGGCGTTTTCGATGACTTCGGCATTCTCCTCGTCGTCGCCGAGTAGGAGCACGTAGCCCGCGTTCTCACCAAGGGATGGCGGTTTCAACTGGATGAGGAGATTCTTCTTTGCTAGGAATGTCCATGCCCTGCTTATACGGTTCTTCGCGGTTGCCTTACGTTTCTTTATCAAGGCTGCTTCTTCAGAATCAGTGGTGTTTTTGTTTACCGATGCATATAAGAGTCCGAGACCTTCGGCTATTGTCTTCCAGCCTTGGTCGTAGTATCTGGCAGGTATCGAAGGGTTTTGATTCTCGTCTTTGGGATAGTCATATGTTTTTGCTGCCATGTAGAGCAGCACGAGCGTGGCGAAGCTGTCGATGCCGAAGACATCATCCTTGCGCAGCTTGAGCGTGCCACCATCGCCTGCTTTCTTTATGGCTATCGTTGTGTTTCTGAATCCCACGAAGTCCACACTTCCCCCTCACATGGCGTATAATCGCTAGTGAGGTATTATCCTCGAATTCCCCGTGTTTTCTTTGCCGAGAAGCGGGGACTTCTCATAACGTGACACTTAATATAGTATCAGTGTAACACTAAATAGTGTGGCGTGGAAACAGTTTATATTATGACCATTAGACTACTTATTAAGTGGCGCATGTATACATAACTAATACATAACGTTATACATAACTATGACAGCATCGTTTTCTCACGAAAACGACGGCGCACACAAAAATGCTCAAGCATATTGCCGGCGGTCAAGGACAAGATCCTTGTAGTCTTTGAGCACCTGCATGGTTACGTTCATGTCGTTGGCGATCAATGCTGCGTCACCTTCGTATTCGGGGTCCACGCATTCGAATCTTTTGGTTGGCACCAGGAGTTCGGCGGTGAGCCGTCGCGTCCGTTTCTCTGCTTTCGCGTGCAACACTGGGTCGCAGGAGTTGTCGAAGTACGACCAGTGGAATAGTTCGTGCACCAGTGTGCATCGTTTCTGCGTGTAATCGAGTGAACGGTCGATGATGATCATTCTGAGGTTCTCGTCGTAGATGCCCTTGACGCCAGCGGGAAGCAGCTCGCTGCTGATGGCGACATCCAACGCTTCCGCGTAGCGTCGCATGTCGCCATAGGTCATTGAGCAGTCGATGTGAAAATCACGCTCCGGCATCTGGGTAGTAATCCCTCTCCGCTTCCTTGTCTGGATCGTAGTTCGCCGCGAGGCTCATGTCGCCTCTGCGTACCTTCTCCATTATCAGGCGCTTCTTCTCTTCTTCGCTCAGAGCATCGGGGTTCACGGTGATCGGAGGCCAGGGACCGAGCTCATCATGAAGGCGTTTGTTCGCGGAGTTTGTGACATCAGATATATCGGCACCGATGTAATCGCATATCTTTCTTGCGACTGCTACGTCTATGGGAGGCTTCGCGTTCAGCCATTTTGACATCGTGGAGCGAGCGTGCCCGAGCTCGTCCGCCACTTGTCCTTGCGAATACCCATGAGAGGCGATGGTGCCTTTTAATTCTGCTCCGAAGAGTTGAGCAAACCGCTCTGATCGTTTCTGTATGTTATTAGCCATAACGCCATCATACTACAGATATAAACAACATTGTTAGCAAAACCCATAACTTTTCAAGTTGACAAATAGCGTTATGACCAATACTGTTATGAATATGACCAACACAGATATTGACCATGAGATCGCTCAGGCGGTCAACTCTGCTATCGACCAATCAGGAATTAAGAAAAAGTTTCTGTGCGAAAAAACCGGGATGCCGTATTCAACATTGAACTCGAAGCTCAGAGCTTACAGCTCATTCACTGTTGCTGAGATCTATGCAATAGCGGACGCAATGAAAATATCACCCAACCCTTTGTTGGCACCCCAACCCGTTTCGTCTCAGGAGCTGACGGCATGAGCAGACAGAAGAAAACCCCCACGGTGCGAGCGCAGGGGAAAGATGGGGAATCGTCAGTCTTCTGTGAGGTGTTCAAAACTAATCGGAGCACCTGTGGTCCATATTCCGTCGATTTGGGTGTCGTGCAGAACAGAGCCGAACACGACTACTTCTCCGTCCCTCGCGGCCGTCACGATGCTGTCCTTGATGTTCTCGGTATCAGCGTCGCTAAGCGGCCCGAATTCTTGTCCGTTGAAGTGAATTTTCCACGCCATTTTCTTACCTCCCTTCTTTGGTTGGGTGCTCTCATTGTCGCACTGATGAAAACCAGCAAGGGGCAGGAATCATGAGGAACATTAATCGTCATGTTTTGAAGTATGTGCTGTTGAGTGTGGCACTGTCGGTGCATGCGTTGTTGTGGGTGTTGGCGTTGATTTGGATGCTTTCTCAGACGGTGAGTGTGCATGTGCTGGTGAATATCGTGGCGTTTGCCTGGATAGTTGGTGCGCCAGTACTACTGATTTTGTTGCTCGTGGATCGCATCCTCAACAGTGAGGAGCAGTCATGAGTGGGGTTTCTTTTCAACTAATGGGGCTCGCCGTTATCGGCTTGGTTCTCGTTCAAGGGCAGCCGAGACTGATACGCGAATTGCGCGCAATTAAACAGATTCTTCAGCAATCACCAACCAAGGTGCACTCAATCCCATTTGAAATACATCCGAACAACCCGGACGAGTTGAGCAGAGTCCTCAAGGAACGAGAAAGAAGGGCGGTATGAACAGAGTGAACGGATCAGCAACAATAGTCGAACGTTTACACTTGCAACTCATCGCACTGAATGCCTGCCAACTGGAATTGCAACGTCAACGAGGGCAACTACTTGGTATTCAGTCGAGACTCCAAACTCTTGATTCGTTGGTCCTGATCGATGATGATTCTCGAGACATCACCGAGCTGTTTGACGCTCTGTCCACTGAGGTTGGTCTGTTGAGAAATGGTCTTGGTGATCTCGCCTCCGGCATCGGTGTGCATGCTGAGCGTTTTGGTGATCTCCTCGAGCACATTGGCTATCTCATAGATCGCATTCTCGCAGTCAGAGATCCTCGACTCAAGAGTATTCGTGGATGTCTCGTTATTTCCCGTTTCGGTTGTGCTGTTGCCAGCGACACTGTGAGAAGACGTCGACACCCCGGACGCCTCAAGTGGGGTTTCCGTCTGCTCGCTGCTGGTTTTCTTCTTGCCGAACAGTTCCTTTATCTTGATGATCACATCGAGACATGCTTTCAACGCTTTACCGTATTCGCCGATGTTTTTGGCAAGGTCTTCCGAAAATTCCAGTCCCTGGTTAAAAGACTGCGGGTCTAAAGCACTCATGATTCTTCTCCTAATTGTGAGGTCACGTACTGGTAATGCGCGGCTAGCAACCACTTTAGGAGGGGCCGTGCGGAACTCCTAACCCGCACGGTATCTACTTCCACAAATAAATAGAGCCCCGTTGCACCGGGGCTCATCACAGAAAGAAAAAATAACTATGAGTACTAACAGCATATCGCAGATTCCATTCAACGGGCAGGTGATCGAAGCGCAGAAAGACGGGGACACGGTTCTCGTCGCTTTGAAGCCTCTCTGCGAAAACCTCGGAGTCTCTTTCACTGGGCAGTTCGAGAGACTGCAACGACAACCTTGGGCAACTGTTCGTGTCACACGAACAGTTGGTGCAGACGGTAGGCAACGTGACATGACGATGATTGATCGTCGTACGTTCACGATGTGGCTGGCCACCATCGACACGAACCGTTTGAAGAACGAGGCCGCCAAGGATGTGGTGGTTTCCTATCAGCGTGAGGCTGCGGACGCTTTGGACAGGTATTTCAACACCGGTGTGGCCATAAACGAGCACCTGTTGAACGCCCAGCACTTGCGCCGCATGCAAAACATCGAACTGTTGAAAGCAGCCGAGGGTCTGATCCACCCTGATTTCCTGGAGGCGAAGGCACGCATCATCCTAGGCCGTGAAACAGGAGAGGTGCCGGAGATCGACCCATTGAAGCGCCCCTTGTACGTGCAGGACTTCCTACGCGAACGCGGGTTGAACAGTAGAGAGCTCAAGCACAGGTCCGGCATGTTCGGCAAACAGTTGAAAAAGCTCTACAAGACCCGTCGTGGCGTGGAGCCAGGCCGCGCCGATATCACCACGGGTTCAGGGCAGATTCGCAAAGTGTACGCATACACGGAGTTCGACCGCCCGCTGTTCGAACAAATCTGGGCAATCCTCAACAACAGCATCGGGAAGGCGGCGTGAGCATGGCTGAGAAGAACCCTGTCCCGTTGAAGGATCGTGAGTATTGGACTGCGTTGCAGGCCCATTACGTGTTGAACATCCCTTATAAGAACGTGTCGGCCGCGTATCGGACGCGCCAGTTTCCTATCAAATTTTTCGATACTCAGCTGGCGAAGGCTGCCGCTGAGGATGTGCGTGCCTGGGCTAGGCGTGCTCCTGAGAGTGCTGGGGGTGAGTGGATTGACTGATCACAGTTTGCCTCTTGATTTTGAGCGTTTGGATCCGCGCACGTTGCAGTTGATTCGCCGGTGGGAGGTGTCTCATGTCGTTGATCACGAGCAGTGAGGTGCGTATTCACAGGTTGCGGACGGTGAAACGGTTCGGATTGTTTGGTGCGGACTTGTATGACGCGGACGAGGTTGACGCGTTACTGGATGACCTGGTGATTCCCACGCTGCAAGCACATGAGAACGGGTTGATTGAAAACTTTGGAAGGACATTGAAATGAGTGAGAGCACGAGTGTGGCGGAGTTAATTGAGGCGGGTGAGATCACCCCCATCGAGGCTGCGCAACAGTTGGCGTTGGTGACGGCGATGCTGCACCAATTGAAGGATTCGGAGAGTGCGTTGCGTGGCTATCTGACCGACCACTTGGACCCGAAGGAGCATCTGACTACGGCGTTGGGCGTGGTGAGTTATAAGCGTGGCGGTGAAGCGAAATGGCGGGTGAAGGATCCGGTTGCGTTTGGCCAGTGGCTTGCACGTAATGGTGAGGAGTCGAGCGTGGAGGAGGTGTTGTATCCGGTGGAGTTCATTACGAAACCGGATGCGATCGAGAAACTGGTGCGCGATCATCTTGGCGAACAGCCCGATGGTGTGGAGCTGTCGGGCGGCAGGGCCGACTCGGTGGCCACATCGAAGGTCAAAGCGTGGAACGAGGTCATGAATGACCTGACCGCGCAACGTCAGGCGGGCGCACTGCTTGGTATCGACAGTGGCAGTAAGAAGAAGGAGGTGTCGGAATGGGACAGGATCTAGCCACGCAAAGCCAGTCTGGTTTGCAGTCGCAGATGCAGTGGGCAAAACTCGCCGAAGCGTCCGACATTATCCCCGACTCGTATCGGGGTAAGCCCGCGAACATTCTTGTGGCCGTAGGGTTTGGCGCGTCGATGGGATTATCACCGGCGGAGAGCCTGTACCGCATCTCAGTTATTAAGGGCAAACCGACGATGAGTGCGGAGCTGATCGCCTCGCAGGTGCGTCGTGCTGGCCACAAGCTACGCATCCAGAAGGATTCGGCCAGTCAGAGCGTCACCGCGACAGTGCTCCGTTCTGATGATCCTGATTATCCGATCAGCGTGACCCGTGACCTAGCGTGGGCGAAAAGCATGGGATTGGCGGGCAATCAGAACTATCAGAAGCAGCCCATGACGATGCTCACCTGGCGTGCCATTACCGCGGTGGCTCGTGAAGCATGCCCTGAAGCGCTCTACGGTGCCGGTTACACGCCCGACGAGTTGCAGGATATCCCTGACGACGTGCACGCTCACGTCGAACCGGACACGGAACCCGTGCAGAGTGCTCCCTTGGAGCCGTCCCCGTCGAAAGAGGACTGCAAGCATGTTGCCGAGCTCATGGAACAGGGCGGTGTCACCGACACAGAGTCGGCACGAGTAGCGTTCCACGCGTTGACCGGCAGGGACATCACCAGCACCAGCGAACTGACGATGGTGGAAGCCGAACAGTTGCTCTCAGCACCTGAACTAGTCGTCTCCCGCACTCAGCAGGCATTGGGGGCACGCCATGAGTGATACCACTATCAACACGGTCTGGTTCACGCTCATGTTCCTGCTGCTGATCGTTTCCAGCGCTATGGCGTTCCTGAGTTTCGTCTGGCTGGCATGCGCCGCTGCTTCCGGTGTGGGGCTCATGCCCTGGATCGTCTTGTTCCCACTGTCATTGATAGGTGTGTGGGTTGCTGCTAGGCAGGTGGAGCTATGACCGTGGATGTTCCTTTGCTGCATGGTGCGGTGCATGAATGTGAATTCTGTCATCACCCGGATGTCGGCCAGGATCGCTGTCCTCACGCGATGGGCGACAAATACCCGTGCAAAAACCGTAAGCCTCGCCCGGTCAAGGGCAATAACCCGTATGTGAATCGTAGAAAGAGAATGAACAATGCTTAATGGTATTCCAAGCCTGGTGATCGGCAATCTGGGGCGAGACCCCGAATTCCAGCAGGTCAATGGCAAGCAGATAGCACGTATCAGTATCGGTGTCACACCGAGAGTCAAGAAGCAGGGCCAGTGGCAGGATGCGCCGGTGCTGTGGTATCGGGTCACGGTGTGGGACACGTTCCAGGCGGAGCACGTGCTCAACAGCCTGCACAAAGGTGATCGGGTGGGTGCGTACGGTCTGGTCACGTCCGACGAGTACCAGGGCAAAACGAACCTGGACATGAGCGCGGACATCGTGTTCATCCCCCTGGACCGCAATGACGTGACCATCATCCCCAGACAGCAGACAGGCACCGGACAGCAACCGCAATACGGGTCACCACAAGCCCAGCCGCGCACTTCGCAGGCGCAATCCGACCCTTGGGGAGGCAATAATGGCGACCCTGAGTTTTAGCGCGTACGTGTATCCGGCTGAGACGCCTCCCGAGTCGAAGCATTGCCCGTACTGCGGGGACGATCTCAACGCTCAGCATCAGTGCATGAGTGGCGTGAATCATTATCTCGACGAGTACTGGGAGCAGGCATGAGCAGGAACAGGAAGAGCGCGAAGACGGCGGGCACGAGGTTCGAGACCGCGGTGCGTGACTATCTGGCTTGGGCGTTGCAGGATGAACGCATCATGCGTCCCAGACTCCACGGCAGCAAGGATATGGGCGATATTGCGAACGTGTGCTTCATGGGGAAGAAGGTCTGTATTGAGTGTAAGAACACTGCGGCGAAAGCCTACAAACAGCATCTGCGCGAGGCGGCGGTAGAGGCGGGGAATCTGGATGCCCCCTTCTACTTCGTGGTGCAGAAAGTGCCGGGCATCGGTATTAGGAGCATCGACACTTTAGGACAGCAGCTCGCCTACACGACACCAGAAGTGATCCATATGATGCGACGGGAAGCACCACAGGATCTCTTTCTGAACAACACGATGAATTTCGGACCGTTAGAACGATCGGGATTCATTTCACTCAGTCTCAAAAGCCTGGCACTCATCTTGAACCACGGCATCACACTAGGAACGGAACAAGAATCATGACACAGGAACATCTGCTTTCGACGCAGAACATTAATGACGCTTTCGTGCAAGGAAGGCTGGGGTTATATACGGAGATCCCTGTTGAGGCGATCGCGCGGAACGAAGAGAATTTTGACCGTTGGCTGGCTGCTCATGATGCTCAGATACGCGCGGAAGCACTCACGCTTACCGAGGATGAGCAGAAGCTTGTTGTTGATGCTTTGTATAGCGAATCTTATCGAGACAAAGTCTGTTCGGCTAACACAATTACTGATTATGCCCGCCGCCAGGCAGAATTTCGAAGAATTAATAACGAATTGAGCCTCGGATTATTCCCAATGATCGCAAAACATCGCAAGGAGCAGCAATGAGTATTACTGAACAGGAAGCAGAACGTCGCTGGCCACGTGACGAGGTGTACATAGACCTGTCGTATCCGCGTTTTGCTGTTCGTGGATATATGCAATCTGCGTTCATTGATGGTGCTGAATGGCAGGCCCAGCGTGAGCCTACTGAAGCGGAGATTGAGGCGGCGGCCGTAGCAATGTGCGAGGAAGACCGAAATCGCGGTGGACACATAGAGAGAATGCCGCATTGGGATGAAGCAAAAAACTCACTTCAGAAGAAGTATCGAGAATACGCTCGTATCGCTCTTGCTGCTGCACGTAAGGCGGTGAGCGTCGATGAGTGATATTGATCATGAATATACCGATGAGATTGTTTGCCCGTATTGCGGCAACGTGTTTGGTGAATCTTGGGAGTGCAGTCCGAATGACGAGAACGGCTGGACTGAATGCGATGAATGCGGCCGCGTCATTGAATTCACGCGGAACATCATCGTTTCATACTCCACCACCAAGCCGTCATCCACGCGGGCCGAAGTGTTTGGTATCCCCGAGGATTATCAATGCTCCATCTGTCATAGGACCGGTGATGTTCGTTTCGATTGCGAATACTGCGGTCATTTCGTATGTGCCGATTGCGAAGAGAAGAAGGCTGAATGCTGCAGTTGGTACAAGGAGGTCAAGGAACAGGAGGGAGAAGTCGATGAGTGATTTGAAGGCATTTGAGGTTGATAACGGTGAGGGAATCTACTACTGCGGCAGTTACAGGTCGGCTGGAGAAGCGAAAGCTGATGCCGCGGGCCTGTTCGGTATGGAATTCACTGATGTTCGGGTGCAGCGAGTTCCTTACCTTGATCCGTTCGATCTGGGCGGGTTTGAGGATGAATGTCCGAATGAGACTGTCCTTGCTTGGCTCCGTCATGGGCACGGTTGGTCCATCAGCTACGAAGAGTATCTCGATCCGGACGATCTCGCTACTGAGTCTGATTGGGAAGCGTTGTGCAACAAGCTTGGTGTGGGGTATCCCGATCGTTATAAGCCGGTGTCTCATGAGTAATAGACGAGAGACGACTGAGATGCTGTCTGCTTTGGTGGAGAAGCGGTTGCGTAGCAGTGGAATGTTCTGGGCTCCAGAGGTGAATTTTGACAAGGGTACCCCTAGGAATCGGAGGGTTGATTTCGTGGGGTTCAAGCCTTTCACGCCGAATTATGTGGTTGAACCGGCGAGTGTGGAGCTTGGGAGATTCGAGTTTTACGAGGTTAAGTCGTGCATGGCTGATTTCAAAAGCGGTAATGGTCTCACGTTCTATGGGGATTTGAATTATTTGGTGACCACCAGGGAATTCGCCGAAGAGCTTCATCAGAAGATAATGCTGCCTAGGGGAGTCAATGGGGTTTTGGTGCCAAACAAGCCACGGACTGCGCTTATTAGTGCATTTCTGGGAATGGGTGAGGACCAGTCGTATAGAAAGCGACAATCTTCGGAGATGCTTTGGCAGATTATGACCGCACGACACCACTACGACATAGGAGAAGGAGCCACCGATGAGTGAGCATGCTATTCAGCAGTGTTCCCTGCCTCGTGCTTCAAAGCTTGGCGGGCACGTGGCCCGCTGCCCTGACTGCGGCCAGTGGTGGCGTGAGAAATGGCACGGATCAGCCTGCATCGACTGCTGCTACAGCAGTTGGGAACATGTCGGCTGGCTCGCCCTTCATACGCGGTACAGGGCGCAATACAAGCATTGGAAAGGAGGCGGTGATGGTGGCATTGCAGCCGGTGCTTGATCCGGCGTCCGGTGGGCGCATGTTCTGGTTCGACAAACGTGATGACCGTGTGCTGTTCGGTGATGTGCGTGACGAGTCGTGGGAGTTGTGTGATGGGCGTCGCTTCGATGTGAAACCCGACCAGTTGATGGACTACCGGGAACTGCCGTTCCCTGATGCTTCGTTCCGCATGGTGGTGCTGGACCCGCCGCATTTGGAGAACGTGGGTGCCACCTCGTACATGGCTAAAAAATACGGGCGCTTGACAGGGAGACATGGCAGGACGATTTGCGGCGCATGTTCCTCGAATGCTTCCGGGTGCTGATGCCTTACGGGGTGCTGATCTTCAAGTGGAACGAGACGCAGATCCCGTTGAGTCGCATCCTGGCCTGCACTGATGCAGCTCCGTTGTTCGGCAACAAGCAACCCAAGCAGACCGGGACACATTGGATCGTATGGATGAAAGGAGGTGGTGGTGATGACTCGACAGTACGCGAAGGTGGCGGTTCAGATTTGGGGGGACAGTGATTTCATTGGTCTTTCGGAGCAGGCTCAGGCGTTATATTTCAAGTTGCTCACGCATCCCACGTTGAGTCTGTGTGGGGTGGCTGACTGGCGTCCCAAGCGTCTGGCTGCTCTGTCCAAGGGGCAGTCGGCACGTCGGGTAACGGAGGCAAGCAGGGAGCTTGAGGACGGCCTGTATATCGTGACGGACGAGGACACGGAGGAGGTGCTGATTCGTTCGTTCCTGCGTAACGATGAGACGTTGAAAAGCCCAAAGGTCGCGGTCGCGGTGGCGAACAATTACGCCGCCGTGGTGTCTCCCAAACTCCGTGGCGTCATCGTCCACGAGGTCAAGAGACTGCATGAGGACCGTCCCGATTGGAGTGGTTTCAGCAAGGTGGAGAACCTGTTTTCAGAGCCGGAAATAAACCCTATCGAACTGATTGAAAATAGGGTATCCGATAGGGTATCGGATACCGTATCGCCAGAGTATCCACATCCTTTAACCATTAACCATAACCTACAACCTACAACCATTAACCGTCGCGAAACGACAAAAACCGAGAGCGACATGTTCGACCAATGGTATGCGATCTATCCGAAGAAGAAGGATCCGAAGAACGCACGCAAAGCGTTCGTGAAGGCATTGAAGCAGACAACCTTCGAGGAACTGTGCGATGGAGCCCGACGATACCGCGACGATCCCAACCGCGAGGAACGCTACACGAAGTATCCGGCGTCATGGCTCAACGCAGGCGCATGGGGCAACGAACCGGAGTCGCCACGCTTCAACGGCTATGTCACGAAGGCGCAGAAGGCTCAGGCCGAATGGGACGAGGATCGGCGCATCCGTGCCGAACTTGAATCGGAGCAGAGGGGAGGTGGTCGTCTTGCTCTCACCGATTGATGCCTGGGATCTGATGACCGCCGTCAAGCACATCGACCATCGCAGCGCCACGAAGGACGACGCGATCCTGTTCGCCCAGATCATCAACGACGCATGCGACCCGACCCTCAAGGAGTGTCTGGCTGCGGTGGCGCGATGGTTCGGCACGCACCACGATTTCGGCATGATCCAACCAGGCGATATTGCCGACCTAGTGAAAGCCAACCGTCCCGCCGCGAAACTCACTAAGAACGAGATCGACACCGCGCTCATCGACGTGGGATTGGACGGTGACGCGTTATGGCTAGCAGCACAGCAAGTACCAAAACTCGTCAACCAAGGCATCTCGTTCCTGCAAGCCGTGGCGCAAGCCGCCGAACAGTCACGCGGACACATACTCGAACCACCAGAATGCAAACCCCGCAAACACATCGGCCACCACTTCGCAGGACGCATCGACCACATGAACCTACACGACGTTTTAGGAGAAACAACATGACTGAACGCTATATCAGCCCTCAGAGCGGCCCGGTAGACATCAAGACCGATAAGGATAGCCATTACCGTTCCCAAGACGCTCAGACCACGAAAGAAATGGTTTTAGGTACGTTCACGCCAACCGAGAGTGAAGTGAAAACCGCGTACCAGCGTGGCGAGGATGTTAGCTGGGGCATGAGCGAACTCCGCTGGCAACGATTCATTAACCAAGTGAAAGCCGCAGCGTGGGAGGAAGGCAGTGACGCTGGATACGCGTTCGCTATACGTCACCCAGACCAAATACCAGTCAACCCCTACGAAAGCGAGAAAACAGATGAGTCGTGAGAAACAGTACGAGCACGCGATCCAACTCATCCGCGAAGGAGCCGACGATGAACGGATTCGCCGCGAATTCGGCTACAACCAGAACGTCATCAACGGATTGAGGCAATCACTCGCAGACAAGGGGCCAACATGGTAAGCGTTATCGTCGGCTGCCAAGTATGCGGCGCGGAAACCAGCGGAGGCAGGGTGTGCGGCAATTGCACGAGCGAGCTGGCGCACACTTTGCGTCACCTGGCCGCGCGCCTGCCCGACCTGCGTATTGTCGCCGCGAAGAAAGCTACCGTCATGGCGCGTGAACAAGGCCACGGGGCACGCACAGTCGCCCCGATCCCCTTGAACGCGGGAGCATGGCAGTTGCAGCAAAGCATCGAAAAATACGCCGTCACCCTCGCCGGCGTGCTCACGCTCCCATACCGGAAACTCCCCGCCGAAAGCCTGTTGAAAGGCGCAGCATCACGCACGCCAGCATTGATGCAACGCAGGGACGCGGCCAGCATCCACACCCTCGCCACCATCGCCAGCAGACGCCTCGACCGACAATTGGAGCCACCACAAAGCCGCATCCTCATCGGACAATGCCCCTACTGTGGAGACGACGTATGGAGCAGCGAAGACGACCTAGCCGTAGGCTGGCAACCATGCAACTGCGGACAAACCATCAACATCCCATCAGTCCAAGAACAACGAATATTCAAGTTAGCCATATCCGACGCACAAGGCACTGCAGCAGCACTCAGCAAACTGTTGAAAAACTGCGGAATCACAGTACGCAGGCAGACCATCAGCGAATGGAAACGACGCGGCATCATCAACAGCGTCAGCACTCAAGACGGTAAACCGGTATTCCTGCTCTGGGACGTGTGGGCGGCGGTCACCCGCTAACTGTGGACGTTATTTGCATTCACAAACTGTGGACGTAAAGTTATCTAGATTGATTATTTTCATATGTGGGGCTCGGGAACACCGGGCCCTCCGCGTTACGAGTGCTATCAAAGGTCGTGAAACATGATTGATGTCCAGATTCGCGTGCATGACATAGCAGTAGATGGCATCCCAGAAACCATCCACATCGATGACAACTCCTTGCACTTTTACCATGAAGGCGAATGGATACAAGGCACCCCAACCAACGAGCTAGATCACGTAGGGAACCCAATTTGGGAACATCACGTGACCTTCACAGCAACAGAAACCTATTCAGGAATCCGCTACTACACGTATCTACCTGCGCACTCAATCGATTCGCCAGTTAGGGATAATAGCGAACCTCACTACCGCTAAACACATTCTTGCCGTCAAATAGCGGGCGGCAACACGTAGGGATGCGGTGGTTCGCCATTGCAACCCATGGGCTCACGGATCTAGGTTCATGAGCATCCTCTGATCGAGACGGCAACTCCATGAACTTAAGAGAGCGGGTTCGACTCCCGCCAGAGGAACGATGGATGCAAGGTCAATGGATCCGAGTGCATCCCGTATAGGTTGATCGCTATGCGACTGCCCACCATTGGTGGGCACCACCATAATCCTCACCAGAGGTCAGGCAAGCTCAAATGGATTACTCCGAAAGCAGCGTCCAAGCCTCTGCCTACATATTCTTGTGGTTTCTGCGTGATAGGGACACGCACTGGGTTCCCGAATGGGAGCAGGCGAAAGCCGAGAATTCCCAAGTGCCCAAGTGGAAACCACACATACTTGCCTGGTGGCATTTACACCTTTCACCACCGGGCACCACACTTCACACGGAGGCACACGATGAGCGAAGAGGAAGCCGAAGCCTTCCGCGAGAAGATCCGCAAAGCCCTCGAACCCGTCCTGCCATACGGCACACCATTCGCCTTCGTATGCGACACCACACCACTCGAGGAAATCAACAGCGGCGGCAACGGACGCATCAGCTGGGTATCACCACCAGCCCAAGCACCATACGTCACCGTCGGACTATTCAGCATGGGTGCAGACTGCTTCACCATCGAAGAATAAACACTTGCCCTGCCTCGCCACAACATTCAGAGCCCAACAAGGCAGACGAGAGCAGGGCATTCACATTTCCGAACGAACGCATAACCGAAACGGGTGGTGGAAGACATGTTGACAAGAGGAAAGGCAACCGCCAAACTGCAATGGCCTTGGAATGTGCAGCGCGTCTCGTCTCCCTTGACCGTGAAGGTACAACGAGTGGAACTCTATGGTTCTGAACGCGAGTCATTCTTCAAAGCGGTGAGCAGTAGTTACGAACCTTCCCTCGACTTCGAGCGCGGCAACACGGTGTTCACCGATGGTGAGTACCTCTACGGGTATGTTGTCGCCCTTGACGGCGAAGGCCGACAAATCATAGACGATGCCACGAAAAGACTGGTGTCGTACTTCACGCAGGTGCGGATACCGTCTCTTTGCCGCAGTCGCTGCGAGGGGTCGGCACATGTCGAATACCTGCCTACATATCAGATCGAAGACACACATGAACCCCTCTACCCCAACCATGCAGGGAACATCCCCGCATGGCATAGGTGATACCCCATGCCTATGCGTAGATGTGCGTGGGTGAACTGCCCGCAGCTTGTTCCGTTTGGCACTCGATATTGCAAGCAACATACAGTTGCGCATGAGCGGAAGCGGGGCAGTGCCGCACGTCGCGGATACGGCAGGGCGCACCAGATGGAGCGGACCCGGTGGCAACACCTACTAGCCCAGGGCGCGCATCCCGTGTGCAAACGATGCGGACAGATTGTCAAACCGAATCAAGCTTGGGACTTGGGGCACAGTGACGACCGCACCCGATGGACCGGACCCGAACACGCACACTGCAACAGGAGCGCAGGGCAAGCCAACAGCATCCGCATGCGCGAGCGATGGAAATGACAGCGACAACGAGATCAGACGTAAAGACAAACGACTAAAACAAAACGTTTCGTCAAACCTGAACCGATTCGAACGGTCCCGACACACCCCCGGGGGAGGGTCCCTCAAGGTGGGGTGAAAGACCGCTGGTGAGCTGGCTCGCAAGAAAATCATAACTAGGGATTTGAGTTTTCCGAGGTTTTCGTAATTTTTCCAGTATGATGGAGGGTAAGTGAATGCCCCCGCGAAGTTGGCGCTTCCGGGGGCTTGACCAACTCAGTAAGGGAGTTGATATGGTTAAGTCTATCTGTATTGATTGTGGTTGTCAGATTATTTCTGAATGGTATTGTAAAAGATGTAAACCGTGCAATAAAAAGCATCAGATTTCGTATATGAAGGCATATAACGCCAAGCATTACAAGCCGATCAGGAAAGTTTCAATTATTCGTGTTTGCGCTTTTTGTGGCGTTGAGTTTACAACCTTGAGTTGCAGTCATCAGAAGTTTTGCTCTAGAAAATGCCGGATAGACGAATGTACTGCTAGGCGCTCTGCGAGAGCGAAGGCTAGAAGGGACTCCAGTACAAAGGTTTGCCCTGAATGCGGAATCGAGTTCATTGCGAAGAATACCACCAAGCAGAAATATTGCTCTTCCTGGTGCATGGAAAAGCATAATGGCAAAGACAGCAAGACGAAGATTTGCTCCGAGGGCGGATGCTGCCGTCACGTTCGTGCGCGTGGCATGTGCAATATGCATTACAAGCGTCTTCTTCGCGCTGAAGGAAAATTGCGGGATCCTTGGGACGAGCGGAGGCGCAAGAACTACGAGAAGCGCCGGGCACGCAAGAATTCGAATGGACCTGTCGAAGATTTCACTAACTTGGATATCTACGAGCGCGATAAGTGGCATTGCGGTATCTGTGGCCTGAAGGTAGATGAAGACCTTGCCTATCCCGACCCGATGTCCGCGAGCCTTGACCATATCGTTCCGTTGTCAAAAGGCGGTATGCATACTCGCAAGAATGTTCAATTGGCGCATTTGCGTTGCAATGTGTCCAAAGGTGACAAGATATTAAACCCGCAGCGTTCTCTTCTGGATATCGCTGTGTAGATTGTGGGGTGCGTGATGCCTGTTGGTAGCCCTCGGCCTGCGGGCGGTCGCATGCCTGACCCTTCGTCGGAGCGTTTTCAGTCGAGGGCGCAGGGCTTGTTCGCCTTGCCTGCGAGCGGATATAAGCGGAATCATCCGAAGTTCCCCTTGCCGAAATACGTGGTTTGGGACGTCTGGAAGGATGAAGAGGGAACGCACAAGGAGCATGACGACTCCGGCAGCGATGCGTGGAATGACCGCGAGAAGCAGGTATGGGACACGTTGTGGCGTCTTCCTCAAGGCTTCGCGTGGTCGCGTCCTAAATATGCGTACTTGCAGGTGACGTTGGCGCAGTATGTGCGGCAGTATGTGCTTTGCGAGTCCGGCGAGGCTAAGGCCGCTGACCGGACGGCGTTGTGTCGATTCGCGGATACTGTGGGCCTTACCCCTCAAGGGCTGCGTATCAATGGCTGGACAATTCTGGACGATGCGGCGAAGCCGAAGCGTCCGAAGGGGCGCAAGGCTGATTCGAAGATCGTGGCGTTTCCGTCGTCGCGCGACCGGTATGCTGATTTGGAGCTGTGATGATTTCCTCGCTGGGCTTCCTGCTGATCGACTGGGTTGCCGCGCACTGCGTGGTGCCTGCTGGCTTCGATCTCAATGCGCCGTTCGTCATGACGGGATGGCAGGCGAGGAATGCGATTGACTTCTACCGCGTGAAGCCGGATGTGGCGTTCAATGCGTCGCGTCCGGCGCAGGCGGCGGCTTTCAAATGGCGGCGCGGGCAGATCGTGGGCGGGCAGAAGCTCGGCAAGTCGCCGTTCGGCGCTGCCGTGGTGTGTTTCGAGGCGGTTGGCCCGTGCGTGTTCGCCGGGTATGCGAAGGGCGGTGAGACGTTCCGGTGCGAGGATTGGGGCTGCTCGTGCGGCTTCGAGTACGAGTATCGCGCGGGCGAGCCGATGGGCATGCCGAGGCGCACCGCGCTCGTCCAATTGTTCGCGAATTCTGAGGAGCAGACGGCGAACGTGTACAGGCCGTTGCAGACGATGATACGCAACGGGAATCTGGATGACCTGATGGCGGTGCGCGAGGGGTTCATCCGGCTGCCGAACGGGGGGCGCATCGACCCGGTGACGTCTTCGGCGAAGTCGAAGCTGGGCAACCCGGTGAACTTCGCATTGCTGGACGAGTCGGGCGTGTACACGAAGCGTTCGGGAATGTTCGAGGTCGCCGACACGGTGCTTCGCGGCGTCTCCGGCATGGACGGGCGGATGCTCGAGCTGACGAACCCGTGGGACCCCATGGACGCCACGTTCGGGCAGGCCACCTACGAGTCGCGCTCGGACGACATCATGAAGTACTTCCCTAGGCATGATCCGGAACTGGATTTCATGGATGACGCCGACCGGCGCAAGATTCTCGAATTCGTGTACGACGGCAGCCCGTGGGTGAATATCGATCAGATCGAGAAGACCTGTTCGGAGCTGCTTCAGCGCGATCCGGCGCAGGCGCGAAGGTTTTTCGGCTGCGAGCTGGTGCAGGGCCTCGGCTCCTACATGCCCGAGGCGTTGTATGACGCGACCGCGAGCGACCGCGTGCCGCCGTCGTCCGGCGTTGAGATTTGTCTGGGCTTCGATGGCTCGCAGTCCGGTGATTGGACGGCGCTTCGCGCGGAGAGCGTGGATGGCTACCGGTGGACGCCGACGTATGGGCCTGCGAAACGGCCCGCGTTCTGGAATCCGAAGGAGTGGGAAGGCCGTATTCCTCGCAGCGAGGTGGATGCTTGCGTTTCCGAGCTGTTCGACCACTACAAAGTGCAGAGATTCTACTGCGATCCGCACCCTTGGGAGACGCAGGTGGACGCATGGAGCGAACGTTATGGGGAGGATGTGGTCGTGCAATGGCCTACCAACCAGCCTGGTCGCATGTATAACGCTCTCGTCCGTTTCCGTGAGGATACAGCAGATAAGACCACATCCCATAGTCCAGATTTGACCGCCAAACTACACATGATGGCGGCTCGAATGGTGGCTAAACCCGGTGACCGGTTTGTGCTTGGTAAACCTTCTGAGAATCAGAAGATTGATATTTCTATGGCTGACATTCTTGCCCACGAGGCCGCATGTGACATGCGCGCACTTGGTTGGGGAATGAATAGCAGCAAAGTTTTCTTACTCGGACAAACGAATACGTTAGGAGGATCCTATGGCGGCAGTAATGGAGTTGTCTTCGGATGAATCCGCAATGGTGCGTCACCTGTACACTCGCTTGCAGCGTTTACGTAAGATCCACGA
Source organism: Bifidobacterium sp. (assembly GCF_022647885.1). NCBI lineage: Bacteria > Bacillati > Actinomycetota > Actinomycetes > Bifidobacteriales > Bifidobacteriaceae > Bifidobacterium > Bifidobacterium sp. Next base: position 758,363 of record NZ_JALCLM010000001.1, read on the forward strand.
GGATCTCGATCACTACTATCGCGGCGAGCAGCGTATCCAGACGATAGGGCTCGCCGTTCCTCCCGAGCTTCGCGTGTTCGAATTCCCATTGAATTGGCCTCGGGTGACGGTGGATACCGTAGTGCAACGCCAGCGTGTACGCTCTTTCAGCCTTCCTGATGATCCCGATTCCAATAATTACCTTTCCGAGGTGTGGGAATCGAACAACATGGATTCCCAGAGTGTGCTGAACCACCTCGAAACGCGCGTGCAAGGGCATGGCTTCGTTTCTGTGGGAACCAATGAGGACGATAAAGAGCACCCTCTAATCACGGTTGAATCGTCGCGGTCCATGATTGCAGAAATCGACCCTCGCACACGCAGGATCACTGCTGCGCTCAGAATCTACTATGATCCGCTGCAACGTGCCGCACCCACCGAAGCGACGCTGTACCTACCTGATTCGACTATTTACCTGGAGCGTGTCAAGGGATGGCAATGGGCAATCAGTGATCGCGATGATCACGGTTTGCATCGTGTCCCGGTCGTGCAGTTCCTGAATCGGCCTCGGGTTGGCAACTTTGTGGGCGAATCGGAGATGAAGGATGTGCTCAAGCCCACGGACATGGCTGCTCGAGCGCTCATGGATTTGCAGGTTGCGATGGAAACCCACGCAGTGCCCGGTAAGTGGGCCACAGGCGTGAACAAGGATGACTTCATCGATGCAGAGACCGGCAAGATGGCGGCTTCATGGCAGGCGTATTACACGGCGATGACCGTGACACAGAGTCAAACTGCAAAATTCGGTCAGTTCCAGGCTTCTGAGCTTACGAACTTCAAGACGGTGATTGACATGCTTGCTGAGCAGGTGAGCTCCGTGACCGGTCTGCCTATGCGATATTTCGGGCAGAATACAGCCAACCCGGCAGCCGAGGGTGCGATTCGTGCCGATGAGGTGCGGTTGGTGAAGAACGTCGAGTTGAAGAACATGACCGATGGAGACTGTTGGGCAGACGTGATGGCACTGGCATACCGGTTCGGCAAAGGCGAGTGGCTTGATGGCAATCGTATCCGCACCGATTGGGACGATCCGAACACCCCCACGTTCTCGCAGAAGGCTGATGCCATACAGAAACTCGTAGCATCAGGGATTCTCAGCCGTGAGGGTGCTTGGGACGAGATGGGCTGGTCTCAGGCCCGCAAAGATCTGGAACGGCAGCGATTCGATGAAACCGATGCAGCTCAATGGGAAAGCCTGTTGAAACCGGAGGCCACGAATGCAGACGATGGCGGGACAGGAAATGCCCAAGCTGGCGGTAATACAGGGCAAACACCTGCGGACGGTCAGCAACAGGGCAGTGATGCAAGTCATACAAGCCTGGCGGCAAAACCGGTCCGATGACTTCGACCAGGCTTACGCGGATGCCTATGCGCCCATGCTATCCGCACTGGATTCAGCGCAACGGGACGTGGCCGACTACATGGCGGAAACCACGCCCGACGTGATGCGAAGCCTGGGAAGCCGCAACCTTGACTCCCCGGAATTCACCGTCAACACCACTCAGCTGGTCGGGTGGGCCGGTAACGGGCAGAACACTTTCGATAACCTGTGGAGCAGTGTTCTGCTCGGCAAACAGTCGATAGCAGACGGCGTATCGACGAACATGGCGCTCACCATAATAGAGAACAGTCTGGCGCTCCGATCTCGCACGATCCTCGCGGATACGGCGCGGGCATCTTCGCTGCTGTCTGCGAAGTCTCACAGTTTCGCCGCACATTATGTGCGCATGCTGACACCCCCGTCCTGCGGACGTTGTGCGATTCTCGCGGGGATGCCCTCAGGCAGGAAAGCGTTCGAACGGCATCCGCATTGCGATTGCGTGGCGGCGTGGAGCACTGATGAACGTTCTCTGGCCAAGCATTATGCGAATGCCACGGACTATCTGAACTCGCTGAGTTCGCAAGACCTGGCAAAGACCCTGGGGTCTCAAGCCAACGCCCAAGCGTGGAAAGACGGAGCGGACCTCAACCAACTGGTGAACGCTTACCGCAGGAGCGGCAGTGTGCGGCCCGCGCAGTTGTACGGCAGAACCATCAAATACACGTCTGATGGAACCACGAAGCGAGGCTGGGCGTATTCCCGTATGAAACAGGCCGGATATGTCAAAGGGCATGTGAAATACGGGTCGAAATACTGGCGAGCGGACCGGCCCAGATTGATGCCTGAAAGCATCTACCAGATCGCAGGCAGTGACCATGCCAAAGCGATGAGACTGCTCGACAATTACGGGTGGCTGTAAACAGCCTCTCTTATCTAATTTTTACCGCTCGTGCGATGCGAGTGGCTTTTGCCATGCGATGTGGCGCAATCAACAAGGAGAAACTATGCATACACGTTGGAACTTTCTTCGGCATGTTCGCATGATCGTCGCTGATGGCGGCGAAGGCAGCGGAACAGACAGCGGTCAGGGCGATCCTGAACCAAAGCCGGATGAAAACCACGCAGAACAGCAGGGCGTCGAGTCCGAGAAACTTGGCGAGAACGGTCTTAGGGCTTTGAAGGCCGAACGTGAGGCGAACAAGGCCGCGAAAGCCAAGCTTGCCGAATACGAGGCTCAGATCCAAGCGTTCAAGGACAAAGACAAGACCGAATCCGAGAAGGAAGCCGAACGGTTGCAGGCATTGGAGAAATCCAATTCCGAGAACGCTCGAAAGGCCTTGCAATATGAGGTTGCGGCGGAGAAAGGTATCCCCTTGAAGCTCGCCGCACGACTTCATGGTGCGGACAAGGATGCCATGCTCGCTGATGCAGATGAACTTCTCCCGTTGATTCAGCAAACCAAGCCGAACATTCCCAAGCCCGACAAGAGCCAGGGCAGAGGCGGCAAGCCAAAGCCTGCGTCACTGTCTGCGGCGATTGCTGGACATCTGAAATAACCCTTAAGGAGGGTAAACATGGCAGTAACACTGGCGGAAGCCAAAAACAATGCGTTGGAAGACTATGACCCGATGGTCATCGACGAGTTCCGCAAGAACTCGGAAATCCTCGACTCCCTCATCTTCGACGATGTGGTGAATCCCGCTGGCGGCGGTGCGACGCTCACCTACTCATACCGCCGTCTCGCAACCCAGCCGACCGCCGCTTTCCGTGCGATCAACAGCGAGTACACCCCGCAGGAAGTCACCACGCAGAAGTTTTCCGTCGATCTGGCGGTTCTCGGTGGCAGCTTCGAAGTTGACCGCGTGCTCGCAAACCTTGGACCGGAGGCTTCCGGCTCCATCGCCTTGAACATCACCCAGAAGGTCAAGGCTGCAACCACCTTGTTCCAGGACACTATCATCAACGGTGACACCGCCACTGATGCGAACGCGTTCGATGGTCTGGACAAGGCGCTGACCGGTTCAAGCACCGAGGATGCAACTTCCATGCCTGACTGGACAGACGTTTCCGACAATGGGTTCAAGATCCTTGATTCACTTGATTCGTTCTTGAGTCTGCTCGACGGTGACCCAACAGTTCTCGTTGGCAATGCGAAGGCGTTGGCGAAGATTCGTGCGGCAGCACGTCGCACCAGCCAGTATGTGAAGGATCCCATCGAGGATCTCCTCGGCGCGAACGGCCGCCCTATCACCCGTGAGACCTACGGCAACATTCTGCTCGTGGATGCAGGTGCTAAGGCAGGCACCAACGATCCGATCATTCCAGTGGACTCCACTACCGGTACGTCGGACGTGTACGCATACCGTGTCGGACTTGACGGCTTCCATGGCGTCTCCGTTTCTGGCGGTCAGCTTGTACAGACATGGCTCCCGGACTTCACCACCGCCGATGCGGTGAAGAAGGGCGAGGTCGAACTTGGCCCCATCGCCGTCGCGCTGAAGGCCACCAAGGCAGCAGCCGTCCTTCGCGGGGTGAAGGTGCAATGAGCTGGACAGTGAAGACCCCGGTCAAGGGCTTCACCGGTGACGTCGCAGGTGTTGATTTCCACAACGGTATCGGCACCTGCGATTCCGACATCTCGTACTTCCAACGTCATGGATACGAGATTACGGAAGACAAGCCAGCAAAGCCAAAGTCAACAGCCACAGCGAAAAAGTGAGGTAGCCATGCCTGACGATTCACAGGTGGCCAAATACGCGACGATCTCCGATGTTGCCGATGAATTAGGCGAAGATATCGTCGAAGAAAGCGCACGGGGGAAACAGATTCAACGGTGGCTCAACAGGGCTGAGCGCAATATCCGTGCCCGAGTGACCGAATTGGATAATTGGGCTGCTGCCGATGCTGATTACAAGGCGTCTGTGAACGACGTGGAAGTTTCGGCAGTGGAACGTAAAGCGCGGAACCCCGATGGTATGCGATCCATGATGACACAGATCGATGACGGCAACTTCCAGCAAACCGTGGATAACTCACGATCTACTGGTGAGATCGTCATACTCGACTCCGAGTGGTCCATACTGTTGAAAAGCGCTTCCACCACGGCGTTCAGTGTCATCGCGCAGGCTCAACCGGACGCCTTCCCCTTGCCCTCATACCCCTACGGCTATTAGGAGGTCATCATGGATGTGCTGAGCATGGTGCAGACTGCGTTGCCGCGACTTCGTGAACAGGCTGATCGGCTCATGACCGATCGCTTCAGCATCCAGAGATACACCGGCAAAACGGTCACCGACCCTGATACGGGGGTGGATACGCCGGAAGTGCTGCCGGTGGCCGAGACCATCGGCAAGGTGCAGACCTCGGGGGGCATCGCCTCCCAGGTGGTCACCGCGTCCGGTGACAGCAGCAACGTGGGCGGCAACGTGCCCGTATGGAGCCTGTACCTGCATTTCCCCGCATCTCTCACCGGACTCAAGGAGAAGGACGTGGCGGTATGCACCGCCTCGGACGATCCCGACCTGATAGGCAGGAAATTTCGGCTAGTAAATCTGCAATCTGAGAAATCGCATGCCACTGCCAGACGGTGGAACGTCCAGGAGATGCCGGAAGGAGATTGACATGGCCATGATTGACGTATCCCAAGTGAACGCGCTCGCTCAAAAGCTCGCGGCGGCCCCGTTGAAGAAGCAGGCTTTGGTCGCGGCGGCGGTGAAGAAGGGCGCGCAGAACATCAAGGAAGCGATCCAAGAGGATGTGCAGGGGTCATCCAACAAGGCCATCCGCCGCATTCCCATCGCCTATGAGATGAAAGCCGAGAGCACGCGCATCGAGGCTGACATCGGACCCCGCAAGGAAGGTGCCGGCAATCTCGCCAACATCGCCTTCTTCGGCACCGAACGCGGCGGTGGCACGCACAAGTTCTACGGGCATGGTGAGGACGAGCTTCCGACAGCCGCCGATTACGTGCGCAAGGCGGCTGAAGGCCTATGACCTCGTACTCCCAAGCCCGTGCCGCAATTATCTCGCTTATCCCCGCGCTCACAGGATGGACCGTGTATATGGATGGCATAGCCACGGGGAAGAAACCCCCATGGATTGTGGTCAGCCTCTCGGAGAACGGGCGTGAGCATACCGAGGGGCTGGCGACCACGAATCATCTCGCCACGCTGGACGTGCGCGTGGTGAGTACGTCGGAGACCAGCATCGGCGTCATCTGCGACAAGCTGACCTCAGCGCTGGATGGGGCCTCGCCCGGCGGCGGTGTGGGGTCTCTGGTCCCTGACATCGACTCAGGGGTGTATGCGTCCGAACTCATCGACCCGGACACCTCCGTACCGTTCCTGATGCGCGTGCTCACCTGGCGCACCGGATGGCCCGCCTGACACAACACAATCAACAATTTCAAGCCTTGGTATCACGCCAGGGCTTTTTTCATACCCAAATTAAGGAGTAACACATGGCATTGCCCAAGGCATCCCTCGAAGATGGCAAGTTCCTCACCGTGTTCGTGCCGACTATCGCCGACATCACCACACCCACCGTGGCCGAACTCACAACCCCACTGGTGGCGTTGTCGGATTACCTGGTAGCCGACGGTTTCAAAATCACCCACTCGCAGGATTTCGCCGATGATGACCGCGAGGCATCACCTGCTGTCGGCCAGATTCCAGGCCAGGAGAAATACACGGACGGCTCCCTGCAGGTGATCGACAACACCAACATCTCAGATGAGGAGAATGTGGCGGTCGAGAAACTCACCAAGGGGATGAAGGGATATATCGTGCGCCGTCGCGGCAGGGACAACAAGGAACCCTTCGCCGCTGGCGACATCGTATCCGTGTACGCGGTCACCATCGGCATCAAGACCCCTGTAGCCCATGCTGCGAACGCACGTCAGATGAGCACCATCAGCTATTCGGCGGACCCCAGCTCGCAGGATGAGACCGCCACGGTTTCTGCCGGAGCCTGACCTTTGATTCCCTTGCCTGTGTGCGCTGGGTCGCTCCCGCATTCAGGCAAGCTTTTTACTTCTTCCTCTGGTAGCGGCCGCATATCTTTAGGAGCGACAAATTGACTATCACCATTACCAAACCCACCGCGAAGGTGGAGGTCATCACCGATGTGAATGTGCTGAGGGACTTGATCGAAGCGTTCAACGTTCTCAACCAGCTGCAAGAGGCGAACAAGCCCGCCAAGACCGTGCAGGCGCAGAAAACCAAGACCCGTAAAATCATGAAACAGGTGGATGAATCCACGCTGATCTTCGTTTTGCACGGGTTGAATTCCAGTGCATGGAACCTCTTGGTCGTAAAACACTCATCCGCTAAGGGCAATGTGGTCGTCAAGGATTGGCCCGCTCTGATTATGGATGCGATCCCCGGCATGCTGGACGGGGTGCGCTGGAAGCTCCCGCATGACGGCGTGCAGGACGTGGCTTTGACGAACGATGAGTTGCATGAACTGCTCGAATCGTTGACAGACTCGCAGGCGCAGGAGCTGATGGTGCAAATTCAGACGTTGAACACTCCTGTGGCCTCGGTCCCAAAAGAATTGCGGGACCGTCTCTAGCTGACCTGCTGGCAGATAACCCGCAAATCCTCTCGGAGCTCAGATGCGCGAAGAGCCTCGGCGTGAGCTACAAGCGGTTTCTCGGATGGGAGCCGACACCTGACGATTCGGTGGAATGGGACTCCACAGAACGCGAGTGGATGCTAGCCCTGCAAACCTACGAGAACGCGCACGTCTGCCCAGTATGCGGCATGGACATCGATTTCTGCCATGACGAACACCAGGTGCGAAGCGTTTTCAAACGCAGCGATGTCACCACATGTTTCGTCGGTGAGATGCGTGAGAAAAGCATGCGCGCGTTCGCCGAGTCGGGCGACGTGATCGCTCCAAACTCCCAGACCACGAAACTCGTCACAACAACCGAATAGAGGTGCGTCTTGGCGCTTAATGAGAACATCATCATCCGCCTCATGGCGGATACGTCGAACTACACGACCAAGATGCAGGCGGCGGGCGCGCAATCCGAAAAACTCGCAACATCGATGGAGAAACCGCGCAGCACCTCGGACAAGCTCAAAAGCGGTTTCATGACCGCAGGCATCGCGGTAGGAGCGCTCTCCGCAGCTGTGGGCGTGGCAGCAGTGAAGAGCTTCATGGACTTCGACGCATCCATGAGCACCGTACAGGCAAACACCAAAGCCAGCGCTAGCGAAATGAGCAAGCTGCGTGACGCCGCACTAGACGCGGGGCAACGCACAATATACAGCGCTACAGAATCCGCTGACGCAATTAACGAGCTAGCCAAAGCAGGTATGAGCACCGCCAACATTCTCAACGGCGGGCTCAACGGAGCACTCGATCTCGCGGCATCGGACGGCATGGCTGTCAGTGACGCCGCTGAACTCATGGCATCCACACTCGCACAATTCAACCTCAAAGGCACGGACGCCACAAAGGTAGCGGACGCGCTCGCAGCAGGTGCAGGAAATGCTCAAGGCTCAGCCAGTGATTTAGGCAATGCTCTTTCGCAAGCTGGCTTGGTGGCGAATCAGTATGATGTGAGCATGCAGGAGACCACGGGCACGCTCGCCGCGTTCGCGAACGCGGGCATGATCGGCTCCGATGCCGGTACCTCGCTTAAATCCATGCTGATTGCCCTTGCTAATCCGAGCAAGAAAGCTCAACAGGCACTTGACGATCTAGGAATCAGCGCTTGGGACTCGCAGGGTAATTTCATTGGTCTCTCCGGCCTTGCAGGACAGTTGCAGACTAAGATGGCGGGGCTGACTGATCAGCAACGTCAGCAAGCGATGGCTACCATTTTCGGCACTGACGCGGTGCGGTCTGCTGGCGTCCTTTACAAAGAGGGTGCTAGTGGGATTGATAAGTGGACAAAAACTGTTTCGGACTCTGGTTATGCTTCCGAGCAGGCTGCCGCACGTACCAACAACCTCAAGGGTGACATCGAACAGTTCACCGGCTCCATTGAAACAATGCTCATCAAGATTGGCGGTGGCGCGAACGGCCCGTTACGTACGATGGTGCATGGTGCGACCGATCTTGTTACTGCTTTCAGTACGTTAGACCCGCATATCCAGCAGACCGTAGTTCTGCTGGGTGTTGCGGCTGGTGCAACCGCTGGACTTCATAAGATGTTCGGAAATCTTTCCACTTCTTCCAGTGGGTTTGGGCGGAGTATGGGACTCGCGCTTGACCCCATGCAACGGTTGCAGGGGTTGTGGAGTGGGTTGAGTACCGGGGCGCAAACTATGGCCACGGCATTTCAAAGCCCGACTAGGCAAATGGAATTGTTCGGCACGACCATGAGCCGTGGGAAGGCTATTTCCAATGGTTTCAAAAGCGTCGGTTCCGGACTCATGTCCATGATGGGCGGGCCTTGGGGGGTAGCGTTCGCTGCCGCTGGAGCAGCTCTTGCCATCTGGTCGCAGAAGACTGCTGATGCGAAAACGCGCACGGACAATATGACCAGTGCGCTCAAATCTGGTCAGACCGCGGTTCAGAAACTCACACAGAATCTGCAGAGTGGGAACGACACTGATTGGGGTTGGTTCCAGAAGACACGCACGGGAGCCGATAGCCTCGCCCAGGCGCTGGATAAGGCTGGTGTCAGTCAGAAGACCTTCGTTGACGCGGCGATGGGTGATAAAACCGCAATAGCCTCGTTCAACCAAGAGTTGGATGATTACATCAACAAACATGGCGGTGCCGGAACCGTAACGGATGAGTTGCGTGCGCATTTGGAGCAGCAGACCAAAGCTGTTTCCGGTTCCAAGGAGGCCATGAAGGAGCAAGCCGAGGCAGACAAGCAAGCCACTGCCGAAAAGGTGAACAACACCTTGGCGACGGCTGGGCTCACCGATGCGACCGCCACCAACACGGATGCTACATCAGAAGCAGCCGATGCGAACGATATCCTCGCGGAATCCTTCGGGGCCTCCAGCAAGGGCATTGACGATCAGGCATCAGCCTTGGGAGAGGCGTTGGATGCACTGAAAACCTACTACGGTTTCTCACTCGATGCTTCAGATGCCACTATTGCATTGCATGATTCCTTCGATAATGCTGATAAGGCAATAAGCGATAACGGTAAAACCTTGGATCTCAACACGGAGAAGGGCCGTGCGAATCAGTCAGCGTTGAACGACGTGGCTAAATCAGCGTTGGATGCGGCTGAGGCGCAGGCCCGTAACGGACAGAGTGTAGACCAGATCCTGCCGACCATTGATAATGCCAGGAACCGATTCGTTGATTTCGCCGTGAGAATGGGCATGGGCACAACCGAGGCAAACGCACTGGCTGACCAGTCCGGTCTCACCAAGGATGCCGTGAACCGACTCACCCAGTCCGTCAACAATGTGCCGGCGTTGAAGATAGTAAAAATCAATGGTGACATCAGCGATGCCCAGGCAAAAATCGGGGTTATCAAGAACGATTTGCTGCAAATCAATGACAAAACAGTACGGGTAACCATGAACTATGTCACAACTGGGAATACCCAAGGCTTGCATGTAGCAGTTGGTGGCAATGGTGGAACCCTGGTCAAAGCTTCCGGTGGTTATATTTCCGGCCCGGGTACTGCCACATCAGATTCGATACCCGCACGCTTATCCAATGGAGAGTATGTCATTCGAGCATCCGCGGTCGATCATTATGGCGTGGGATTGTTCGACCAGTTGAATTACCAACGCTATGCAACCGGCGGGCTGGTGCAGCAGTATCAGGCGACACCGTTGCCGGAGAGCGTACCGGTGGGGAAGTCCCAGAGGCCAGTGCGTGTGGAACTCCACCAGACCATTAGCAGCCCGTTCCCCCAGAGCCTTGATGTGTTGGCGGCGAAAGTCAAGGTCAAAACGGATCAGGCAATGAGAGATGCTCTGGTATCTACGGGAGGCATGTGATGAGAATCAGTATTGTTTCCGACGATGATGTCATCCCGTTCGCTAACGGCATGTACCCGGATTACACCGGGTTTTGGATTGTGGCGGGCGGGATTGACGGATTGTATGGTTCTCCGGGGATCCGGGAAACTCCTGTTGACATTCCCCAAATGGACGGACAGTACTGGCCGTCACGACTCACGCAGGGGGGGCGCACCATAACCCTGAAATGCGGCGCGCTATGTCGAACGAGTGTTGAAACAGCGAACGTGCTGGAACGGTTGAGCGCGTTAATGACCAAAACCCTCAGGTTGCGTGTAGAGGATGAGAGCGGAGTGAAAACACTCTCCGGTTTTATCGCTGATGATTTCGAACCGTCCATTTGGTGGAGTCGTGACCGAGTGTATTTCACCATCATTTTCTATTGTCCTGATCCGTTGAAGTATGGGCCTGCGGTGTCGTTTGTGTCGTCGGGTTCGGTGGTGCGTGTTGAGAATGCGGGCAGGGTTGCTGTGTATCCGAGTGTTCGTGTGAATGGTTCGGTGTCTGCAATGTTGTTGATGTTGGGTTCTCGAACTGTTCAGTGGACAGGCAATGCTAATGGGCTTGATCTTGATTTACGCGACATGATTCCCAGTTCTGGTGTGGTTTCTGGTCAGGCGTTCAAGATTCCTCCTGGTGTGAGTGCAGTTCCTGTTTCTTGGTCTGGTAATGGTTCGTTGATATTGACTGTTAGCCCTGCGTGGAGGTGACTCATGGCTCACATGATTGAAATGACGAAAGCCGGACTGTTTCTGAAGCATGACGAGAGCTGCGAAGACATTATGAACTGCCCTTATACGCGGGCGTTCTGCAGGATTCCAGCCAGTGACGACGGCATCGGGGTTGGATTGTCAACCGACGGCAGGCTCTTCATCTGCGAAGGGGAAATCGAGGAAGCGTAGCCACTTGTCCTCGTCTTCCGCTGGAACGCGAAATTGTACGGTCTGTTCCTTGCCGTCCGGTTTCGTGAGGGTCATGTTGACTATCGGCGCTGCGGAGCTGATCTTGATGCTCATTGCTTTGAGCAGTGGCGGTACTTCGTCTCCGACGACGATCCGGCCTTGATTATCGGTCATGAACGCGTTCTCTGTTTTCAGTTCGAGATAGTGGAATTCGCAAACCTGGAACGGTTGTTTCCCTGCAGGTCTGAATACGCGGCGTGCCTTTTCCTGGCAGCCTTTGACGTCACATCCGTTGATTCGTTGCAGCAGTTCTGAAGCTTTCATATGAAAATCATAATCCTTTGTTTATTCCATCCGCTTGGAGGTAGTCATGTTGGAACCGTTGGTTGTTGATGTGTTTGGCCCGTTGGGTGATCCGATGTTTCGTTTGCCGTATTCGAAGGCTTCTTGGTCGGATTCGATTTCTGAGACTGGGAGTTTGCAACTGGATGTGGATTATTCGCGTGAGGTGTTGCGTATTCCACGGGGTTTGCGTGAGTTGTTGAAATTGTGGGGTGTGATTATTGCTGCGCACCGGTTTGACCTGGTGTCTGGGGTTGATGTGGTGAAGCATGCTGGCCCATTGACGGATTACACGTGGGATCATCAGTCGCGCAAATTGCAGTTAACGTGTGGTGGTGGTTGGAGTTTAACGTCTACTCGTTTGGTGTTGAATCACACGTTGGAGTCGGGTTGGGTTGATGGTGATGTGCTGGTGGATGAGGAGCATCCTGCTGGCGCGTGGGTGTTGACGTTGACTGGGAGTTATTCCGATATTGCTCGTGGTTTGGTCGCGGAGGCGATGAAATGGGGAGCGCTGCCGATTACGCTGCCTAGTGTTCAGGGTGGTTCGCGTACACGTACGTATAACGGTTATGACGTGGCGAAAGTGTCTGACCGTTTGGATGAGTTAGCGAAGTTGGCTGATGGTAACGAGATACGTTTCGATCCTAGGCTGAAATCTGATGGTACGCTCACGTTTGATTTGCGTAGTGGTTCAAACATTGTTGGTCATGAAGCTGAGATTATTGACCACTCGTGGTTGGAAGATACTGATTTTGGCGCTTGGCATGCGGATGTTCCTGGACAGCGGGTGAAGTTAAAAACTGTTGTTGGTAGTGGTTCGGGTATGACGAACCAGGTGTATGTGATTGGTGGCAAGCATGGTGATAAGACCGTCATGGCTCGTGTCACTGATAATTCGAGTGTGCTTCCCCTGTTGATTCAGTCGGCTGATACGACGCATACCACGGCGACAGAGTTAGCAACGTTGAGAGCTTATGCGCAGGCTGGTGTTGCGTATGGTGCGTATCCGGATGAAACGTTTTCGCTTGAGGTTGGTGAAGAGTTTCCTGTTCGTCCTGGTGATTATGCGGATGTGTGGGTTGAGGACGATTTCCTGGGTGACATGATGTTACAGCTCAAAATCACTGATGTTGATGGGTCTTCGGATTCGGATTGGTTGACTGTTCAGGCGAGGGAGCGTGGCTGATGACAGATACGCATATGTTGATGTTTGGTGATGGTAGTCCGGCTGGTACTGGTGTGGCTGTTGAATCGAATCGGTGGCCGCAATTGTTGGCTGCTGCGCTCTCGTTGACTCCACATGTGTATGCGGTGGAGGGAGCAGGATACACCGTTGGGGGTGGGAGTGTGCTCTCGCAGCTGACGGTTGCTGCTGCAGATACTAGCGTGATGTCGGATGCCGTGGGGTTAGTGTGTATCGCTGCAGGGTATAACGATGCCATACTCGGTGGTGATGTTGGTGATACAGCTAGTCAATTGTTTACGATTACCACGACGCTACGTAAACGGTACACGAATGCGAAAATCGTGGTCATGATTGGTCCGCAAGGTGTTAAACAGGATGATTTCAATACTACATTTGAGCCGTTTTATTTAGGCTTGTCTGCTGCTGCTCGAACGGTGAGTGCGGACAGTGTTGTGGACATGTGGGATTGGCTGTTTAACCATGTGGATGATGTGCAGTCAGACGGCGTGCATCCTAACGAGGCGGGTCATACGCTGATAGCCACGCAAATGCAACCGTTGATCCCTGATATTAATGTTCCTGATCCTCCTGACCTGAATCCTGTTGAACCATTAGGGGTACGTAAATATGCTCCTGGGCGTGCGGATTGGACGAAAGATTCATTACGAGCCGAACGAGTGCGTAATCAGGAGAAGAATCAGGCGAATAGTGCATCTGGTTCAGAAATCCCTCAGACCACTATCAAATTGGATGCGTTAACCAAAGAGTTAGCCACTCAACAACGGTTAACTACGAGTTTGACTGCTCAACTGTCACAAAATCAGCAACAGTTACAGGTCGCGCAACAAGAATTACAGTCGCAGCAGAAGAAACTCGAGGATGCACAAGATGAGATTAAACGAGTTACTCCCACTATTAGTACTGTGCCAGGAACTTCAGCAGGAGGCTCGCTCGGTTCTGGTTGGACGAATCTGATCTCGTTGACTGCTAAACGTGACACGTCGAACGGGAAAACACGAGCACAAGTGACCATCACAGTTACAGCCGTGAAACCAGGAGATGGATTGCCATTATTGGAATGCTTGGTGGGCGGTACCAGGGTAGCCAGTTTTCCTGGCGTTACCGCTAATGGTGACAGTTTCGGCGGCACTGCCGGCGCGACCATCACTACAGATCAGCCAGTGGTGCTACGTGGTAAATCAACAACTGCTGATGCGAGCCCAGTAAGTGGAGTCTCAATGAGCTTGTCCATCATGAGTATCGCATAGAAAGGCACCCAACATGTCAGGTGTTTACGACGACGATCACACAATACAACAAGGACTCGTTAGTGTTAATAAAAATGGAGGCCATTAAATGAACGTTAATGGCTACAAAGTTGCACGCCAGGACATAAGACTAATCCGCGGCGACTCACATCGGCTGGGAGCTATCTGCCAAACGTATGATGCTGCGGGCAAACTGATACCAGTGAATCTAACCGGATGGTCGGGCTTTGTTGAACTGCGCTCGATGTCTGGCGTGCTGTGGTGGAGCGGTCAATGCGACATGACGAACGACGGGTATGCAGTGACTGACATGTCTTCTGACACGCTTACTGCCGCCGTGTGGCATGGTCGAAGTACCGGCCAGTGGAAATGCGTGGTAACGAGTCCTGCGAATGTGGTTAGCACGCTCGCATGGGGCTATTGGTATCTGACAGACTAACAAAACGATTTTTAGGAGACAATTATGGTGGATCAGATCATCGATTGCGTAAACGCGGGGCTGATAGGCAATCATGGAAGGCAAGGCTTGCCAGGTGTGAACGCTTTGCCTACTGACGAAGCAGTTGCTGAATATATTACCGATGTCGATGCGAAAACAAGATCTGCGCTAAATGCGACAGCGTCGGATTTAACAGCGATCAAGAACCTGCGGGAACGCGTGGATGCAGTAGATTTTGTTACAAATGATGTTTGCGTGGTAATTGGTGACTCTATTGCAGTCGGATTAAATGTCGAGCCAACGAAACGATGGACAAGTCTATTCTGTTCGGAAATGGGGCTGACTGAAAAAAATTATGCGGTGTCAGGCACTGGATATTTAAATAAAATACCATTCGCCAATCAGATCGATCAGGCAATAGATGATACTTCGTTCGATAATGATCGGGTTGGACTAGTGATAGTAAGTGGCGGTATCAACGATGTGAGCACAAATGACATCACTTTAGAAGCTTCCAAGGATTTCGGAGTGATCCGTATGGAGTTTCCAGTGGCAAAACTTATGGTCGTGCCGTGTCTTGTTTGTAATAAGTATAATGACCAGACGGTCATACAGAAGACTGGTGTTAACGAGATGATTTGCCGTGCTGCAGCACAGAATGGTGCTGATTTTGTAGCGAAGGGCGCAATGACTTGGTTGGTAGGTACTGACAGTATGGCGCAGCAAGATAATCTGCATCCGAATGAGATGGGACACAGATTCATTGCTTCGAATATCGAATCGCTTTATAACGGTGGCACTGCATCTGCAGCTGGTTCGAACATATCATTACCTTTGAAGTTTCAGCTTGCTGACGATCCGAAGTACGTTGTGAATACTCCCACACGATACTATTCTCTAAATCGGATCGGCGAGAATCTACTTATGTTTACCGGTACGCAAACAATTAATGTTGCAGACGAATCAGATTGGATTGGGAGCAAAAAAATTGAAGTGAAGCTGTGCACAATCCCTGCCACATACTATAGATTGTTAATTGATATCGTTTCTCACTACCCAGTCACTCCGATGGTCAACCAACAGTATGTAGGATGTGCCGCATTGTATGCAGTCAATAACGCTGATAATACAATCGACCTGTTCTACCGGCTTGATATGACTTTTGCGTGCATTACTGACGGTACCACCGTGCGACAAAGTTATTCCCTCAGAAAGGGAGATTCCATCACATTGGAGGTTCAGCCGATAATTTTACCCGCATTTTCTGTGCTTTGATCTCAGGTGTAGAAGATCGAGATCAGTCTGTAAAAACGTCTCTTCTGCTGACGAGTAGAGGCGTTCTGTATTTCATAGAAGTAGTAAATTTTAAAATTTCGTTACTAATGAACGCTAGTGATTGATGATTCATGCGATACCCACAAAGTGACGGCAGAGTCCCAAATCCGATCGAACCACGCACCGCGATGACGGTCCACGGTCAGAGCGAACAATCCACGCCGGGCGAGGTCGGCCAATACGCATGCGCCGGATAAGAGCGCAATCCCGGCCGCCGCGGATATGAACAGCCATGGAGAAGTCCAGTACGGGGTCATATCAAACAGCTTGGTCCACAAGAGCGTGCGGATGGTCGGGAATTCGGTGATCAGGTATATGGCGAACGCCGAACGGGCGAGAAAATCGATCGCCCGATTGGAGAAGTGCGACCGTTCAAACCAAATGAACAGACCGAACGCCATGAGGAGGTCACGAAGATACCACATTTCCCCCTTGGTGACCGCGACTATTGCGGGCCCAAGGCCTGTGGTCGTTTGCAGCAACGAGGCTCCGAGACCCATGGCGACGGTCAGCAGGAAACCGGTGAGGAAAGCGATGAGACCTTCCCGACGGCTCGCCGGACGTCCATGCCAACGCCAATAGGAGACCAGGACAAATATGAAGCAGAACGGAACGAAGTTGAGGCTCATGCCGAGGCTGATCGACGGGACCACCCCGGCCAAGACGGCCCACAATACGATCGTCATGATGCACAGCATCTGGTGCTGACGCTGCCCGAGCGCTTTGAGCCCGACGAGCAGGAACGGCGCCAGCACGAGGAACATGGCATAGGCCGTCACATACCACCATGCACCCGTCAGCGTCGGCAGCATCGATTTGAGGACCAGTTTCATCGAAGAACCCGGTAAGCGGAACAGCACTGAGAGGATGACAAGCGTAAACGACCAGAACAGCACCTCCCGCTCCATCAACCATATGCGCTTAAGGCAATCGCGGACACCCAGACCGGCCTCGCACAGGAACCAGGCGCTTATCAGAAAAAACAGTGCGGCGCCTACTTTCCCCATGGGATTAGCTACGAACTCCAGAAGGACACGGTTGAACGACCAAGGCCGACTATCGATATCCAACGCGTTGAACCAAACGAAATGATGGAAGACTATGCCGAACATGGCCAGTATACGCAATAGTTCGATGCTGCTGTTTCGTGGTTTTGCCTGACCTTGCTCTCTCATGTCGTTCAGCTTACTCTCACAGTTTATACATATTAGGAGGCGTGATGCCTGATTCGATGCCTGTCTGGGCGTGGATATTGGTGACGGCTTTGAGTAGTAGCGGTTTTATGGCGTTCGCGGGCAGGTTGGCCGACCGGTGGCTGGCGCGTGATCATGCAGTGGTTCGTAGGGGCGATCTCGCCTCGGAGTTGGAGTCGGCTCTCTCTGCCTCACCGACCATCACTGGTATGGGGGAGAAGCTCAACCGTGATTTTGCGCATATGGAGCATATTGACCGTGAGCTCCGTGAGTTCAGATTGACGCAGTTGCGGCAATGCCTGTTCGCTCACCCGTATGACCAGAACAGTCACCAGTCGGCGATCGAGAGCGGCGAGGAATACATTCGCCTCGGCGGGAATGGTGTCGGGCATAAACGCCTGAGCCAGCTCGAGGACAACTACGCGCAACGCGTCGCCGCTGACGACTGGGATTACACCCATAACCGCCCATAACCTCATACTCAATTATTCAAACCTCCGAATATTCGGAGGTTTTTTTATGCCCAATTTAAGGAGATAACTATGTATAAACGATTACTGGGAGTGTTGGCCGTGCTGGTCATGCTCGGCTCGTTTGCCGCGTGCGGCACCAGCACGCCCGTACCGGATACTACGAAGCCATTACCGTCGTCTAGTCAAAAAGTCAAGACGCATACGGCGACGGTCAGGGTTGAGGGTACTGGGACGGCTACTGATGTGACGGTCAGCATTATCGATCCTGATACAGGATTACATCCCACTCAAGGATCTGAAGGGTTGGAAGGGGCTTCTGCGACTCCGAGCGATGGTGATCAAACCGTAGGAGATAGCACAGCGCAAACGGACAGTAACCCGAATGTTGTTCTCCCGTTCACGGAATCCTACGAGTTGATTACTGGCCAGAAGCTCACGGTGGCGGCCCAGAACGGTACTGCCGATTCTACTATCACCGTGACTATCACCCTGGATGGGGAAACCACTATACAGAGCGGGAGCGGAGCAAACACTGCCGTTGCTGCTACTAGTAAGGAGGCCAAATGAGCCGGAAACATCGCAGCCCTCATGAACGTAAACCTGAACCAAGGAACATGAAACGACTGCTTACTGCGGGTTTCGTGTCAGCAATCCTGTGCATGGGGTTAACCCCGTTAGCATCAGCAGACACAGTGGGCCATGATATTAGTCGCTGGCAAGGGTCCATCAATATTAGTGCGCTCGGCTCATTCGTCATCGTCAAAGCGGGCGGCTCGGATATTGGCTACTACTACACCGACCCCATGTACGCACGTAATGCTCAAGCCGTACGAGCAGCAGGTAAACAGCTCGGTCATTATTACTACAACGGGTATGCGAATCCGACTGCTGCAGCGAATAGTTTCGTCAACAGTCTGGTGGGTTACCAGGCCGGTGATCCGCTGGTGTATGACGCTGAGGAATCCCGATTCGTGAGCCCAGCCAAGGTCATGGCATGGGTACAACAAGTACGCGCACGTCTTGGTGCTACTGCGAATGTGTACGTGTATATGAGCTCCTCAGTGACTAGAGCCTACAACTGGTCCAGTGTAGCCGCGTCAGGCGTGAAACTGTGGGTAGCGAACTACGGTTCAAATAATGGTGCCTATCATGGTTCACCTTCTGTGGCGTACTGGGATAAATGGTTGATTCACCAGTACACCTCGGTCGGACGGGTATCCGGCTATAACGGTTCCCTAGACACGAATCTCGCCCGTTCAGGAGCATTCGGCAACGGCACCACAACAACCACTGTGCCGGTCACTGTTACGACCGTGAGCACAGTTCCACACGGCACATACCTAGGATATTCAGTCGCTCAAACACAACGACTCCTTAACGCCAAGGGATACACACTCGCTGTAGATGACTATTACGGGCCAGGTACCAAAGCAGCAGTGCGTGACTACCAGTCGAAACACGGACTGCAGGTAGACGGTTATGCTGGCCCAGCTACTCAAGCATCTTTAACAGGCACCCATTCCACATCACGGATTGCAGTTGACGGTGCAGCAGGTTCAGGTACTATCGGACTCTGGCAGAAGATCATGGGCACCACCACTGACGGTGTAGTTTCCGGCCAATACGTACCGCGAGGCTATACCCGAGTTGGGTTGGAATCTGTTACCTACGGTGGTACTGGCAGCCAGCTCATTAAAGCCGTCCAGAAAAAATTGGGCTTGAAACAGGATGGGCTACTCGGACCTACCACTATCAAAGCTATCCAACGTCATATCGGTGTGACCGCTGACGGCCATTTCGGACACGCGACCGTCAAAACATTGCAAACCAGACTCAACACAGGCAAATTCTAAGGAGCATCTTCATGGATACAGCATCAGCGATTCAACTCGCCACCATCATCGCCGGAGGTGTGACCTCCAGCGTCATCGTCCAGCTCGTCAAGCGATACATCACCTCGGAATGGAGACTGCCGTTCTCCCTCGCTCTGAGCGCGGTGGTCTCCGTGGCCGCCATCTGGCTGACCGGAGGATTCACCAGCCCAACCAGTGCGGCAGTCATCATCGCAGCCATCATGGGCGTGGCACAGACCGTGTATGCGATCATCGCCAAAGCTTACGTTGATCTCGACACCACACCAGTCAGCGTCACTGCCGCTCCGCAACCGGCAATAGTGGAAGAAGGCATCGCGCATGTAACCGTTGCCGAGAAGGCATTGGACGCTACCCAGGCGAGCACCACAGCCTGAGTAGAGACCTGTTGGTCAACATTTAATCTGTACGAATTCGTACATGTTTACACTCAGCCCCGCTCACGGCATCATGCCGAGGGCGGGGCTTTTTGCGTTTCAGAGCGTAAACTCACTGATATGTCTTCAATACGACGCTTGACATTGAATAGGGGAAAATATTAATTTCATTTTAGAGTGCGAATAGGCGTCTCTTAATTTGTATGAGGCTGCTGTGGCTCCTGTGGTGGTTCCCTAACTCCCAATGGGAGCGTAAGTTTGGGTAAACCATAAGACTGAAGTGTGTTAAGGATCGTCATTCTGCTATACGGCCAAGATAGAATCTGTACCGTTCCCAATACTTCTTTAAAATTCGAAGAAGTCGTATCAACTTTTTCATCCAGCCACACAGCATATGAAATTTTACAGATAAATATTGGAACTTCCTTGTTATTTTCGCTAGGAGTATTTAGTGAAAGACTAATCTCGAGAGAAAGAGGCCAGTCTTGGTTATTCACTTTGTTGACCTTAACGTTTAGAGAAAAATCTCCTTCTTGCACTTTATTAGGAGTGAAGTTCTGAGTATATCCGCTCTGCTCAGACAACTTAACCAGCCTGTTAATCTGTACCATTGAAATCCTTAATCAAGAATACTTTCCAGTGCAGCACTGCGGCTAAATGTAAGTTCAGTCATATCAGAACTGGTATCAGAGATCAAGCCATTCTGAATCATAGGTTGAATCTTTGAATCTGCATCTTCCTGGTCAATTTCATAACCTATATGTATTAATCCGGTAGACATAGACATGCTTCCATCCGGCTTCGTTACGCAATAAGGGAATTGGGAATCTTGTGAGCTTTCATGAATTGCGCGTAAACCACTTGGATGCTGTTGTGCAGGCTCGACTGTATATCGTATCCGTGCACCGACTTCCAAAGCGTAGTTCGTCAGGAGCGTCACAAGCTGCGCCTGCCCATTTTCTATTTTGGATATGTAAGCTTGAGAGACGTTCATATCATCAGCCAGCTGCTCTTGTGTCATGTTTCGAGATGTGCGAATCTCTACCAGTTTGTTGAGGAGGTCGTTACCCTCTTTGTAGAGATCATATGCCAATTCACGATAGTCGTATCCGGCTTCGCTAGTCATGCTCTTCTCCCGCTATTTTTATATAACTATTTGTAATATTACTGGTGGTTCGACTATATCACTCAGTCCAGCCATCATTTTCGTGTTGTCGGTGGAATTTTATTGCGACGGCCATTTCATGGTCCTGCTTTTGATTCACAACAACATCGTCTTCGATTCGGACATCCTTCAGATGCATATGCAGTCCGAAT
Source organism: Bifidobacterium sp. (assembly GCF_022647885.1). Taxonomy (NCBI): domain Bacteria; kingdom Bacillati; phylum Actinomycetota; class Actinomycetes; order Bifidobacteriales; family Bifidobacteriaceae; genus Bifidobacterium; species Bifidobacterium sp. The sequence goes on from NZ_JALCLM010000001.1 coordinate 779,380, forward strand.
ACATATCCCGCAAGCTCTTCAGGCTCTGCATCATAGTGTCTAATATGCTCTGTTTTATTCTGCTTTAGCTGAAATTCATTGCGTTCCCACTTGAATTCAAACATTACAATTCCCAGTTTGCGCGCACTCTCAGATACTACTATTTCGCTCCCAGGAGTAAGTTTCCCCTGCTCGATGCGATTGATTTTTTCTTCTATGTACGCTTCAGTACGCTGCTTGTACTTGTCAAAGCGGTTGAAGTCGAGGTTACCCCAGCCAAGTTCTGAATTTGCACACTTCGAAGCAAACCACCTTGCAATAGCGCGAGAAAGTGTTTCCCCGTCCTGTCGTTCTATATCTTCACCGGCCCATCTGTAATTCACTGGACCATGTTTACAACATCTACAATCGGTTGCTTCCATCTGAAACCCTTCATCGCTTCTCAGTGAACAACAGATATATGATAGCTCTCTTATCGTTCTGGCCTGTTCATATTTTCAGAGCAGTTTATGCTAGAGCTGGCGAACAGCACAAACGGGGTACACAAGTATGTCTATGTATGTTCGCCCATTGCCACGTTGAAGCCCAAACTGTTTTAGGACGACAGCAGAACGGAACGTGATTCACTAGCATCTGGAATATGCCCGATTTCGATGATTACGACGATGTGACCACCCGTCCAAAGGTACAGGCTGAGCAGCATGGCAACACCGACCAGGAACGCAACCAGCGCACCCGCACACTCCTCGAGAAACGCAAAGACGCCATCCTCGACGCATTGGCAGACCCTGATCTCAGCAGGGGAGAACGTAAGCTCCTCGAGGCCCAGCATCGCGAAGTCAAGGACGATATACGCACCATCAAATACGGCGCACCTATACGTGTGCTGCGAGCGCTTGATCGGAAGTGGAGATGATTGGCGATAGTCCCCACTTAGTCCCCACTTGAAAAGTTCGTGTTAAGATAGAGTAGTTCTGAGTTGACATTGTAATCAGTCTTCCAAACTGATTACGCGGGTTCGATTCCCGTCGCCCGCTCCACTCACGGAGTTCAGAAACGTTGGAATGCCAACGATAGTATGTGATTATTCTCAACGATAAACTCTGTCGGATTAACCGCTGTGACGCTGAGATTCAAACCTTATGAGATCCTAACCGAATGCGCTAATGCACTAATAAGCTAATGAGCGCTCCTAGTACGTAGGACAAGTGCTCCGCTAATGAGGACTAATATTCCGGCAGCAATAAATACTGACGAGTAGCCGGATGCTGCGATTCCAATTGCTGCAACAACTGGGCCTAGCGCAATCGAACTGAGGTCGGCGACATTAATGAGGCTAAGATCTCGTGCGCGGCGATTATCATCTGGAAGTAAATGAACTGCCATGGACATACTGGTTGATGCATAAACACCATATCCAACGCCAGTGAGTACAGCCAGCACAATTACTCCCGACCAACTACCGGTAATGGCACCTAAGACTGCTCCAAGTGCGAAGGTTAGTGTTGCTATGGTGAGGCACCATTTGAAGCGCTGTGTGTGATCCGTTATAGACCCTGAGATGAGTGCGGCGACCATGACGCAGGGGGCATATATTGCAGTGAGTATCAGCACTCCGTCGTCTGTGGACTGACCAGGATGCACCGTTGCATAGTGGATGATATCTTGCAGGTAAAAGAACAGATATGCTAATGCCATATTTTGGCCGAGGCCAAATAGGAATCTGTGTCCACACACTAGCCAGAAGTCAGTGCTGTGAGGCAAGAGTTGTTGCCACTGTATGCCACGTCGTACTTTGGGAGCTGTTGGTTCGTGCCCGCGATCGTGTCTTAATGTAAATATAAAGATTATCTCTGCTAGTACTGTCAGACTTCCCAAGAAGGAATACACCAGATGTGGAGATGATAGTAGCGTTTGTATACCAGTTCCGAGTACGGGCGCGGCCGCTGCAGCAATGCCCAAGCAGGCAGATGCCATGCCTCGACGATGCTCTGGGACGACATCAGGAATAGTTGCCGAGGTAGGCGCCATGAGCATATTTGCGCCAATCTGCAACAGTCCCCACCAACAAGCTAATTCGCCGATTGAACGGGAGTGACCAATCAAGAGCGATACTGGGAAAATGACTACTAATCCTCCCAGTAGCCAGGGAATTCGTCTGCCCAGACGAGTGTTTGTGATGTCACTAAGATGTCCAATAAGTGGATTGGTGATGATGCCAACCACTCCGGCAATGCCGGTCACCATGGCTAAAGCGGCAACTTTGTTGTGAGGTGCAAGAGTGTTGACCTGGTTAGGGATGGTGCTCAGCACGGGCCCTAAGAGAATTGCCCACATGCTGGTACTAGCTGCGATAAGTGCCGGATAATATCCGCGACCAATAGTGGGTTTTGAAGATGTCTCATCAATGGTGACAGCGTCAGAGATTGCCTGCATAGGACTTGAGGACAGTGAGGTTGTGTCACAGTTTATATTGGCCATATGGTCAATATAAATCATAAATTCGAAGATATGCTACGCCTGAGATGGGAATTTACTTCATGTGTTGACGTTCGTAACGAAGCCGAAACCCGCCAGGGTGGCATCCATAATGGCGTACATACGTTCTGCTGTTATTCGATCAGGGTACAGCGCTACTTGTGCACCGAGTCCGTCGAGTGTGCAGATAATAGTTTCAGCAACCAATGAAGGCTCAGGTTCGCTGATGTGTTCTTGTGCTTGTGCGCTTCGAATCAGTAGTTCGAGAGCTCGACGCCATTCGCTATATGAACGCCACCGCTCTTCTGCTAATTCGGCATTACCCAATGCATATGCCCAAAATGCTAATTCGATTTGTTCGCCGATTTTGTCTTCTTGGTCAATTGGCAGAGCGTCATATACCGCGCGACGCAGCGCTTGGGTGCCTGAAAGCCCGCTGAGATTAGTGTCAATGCGTGCAGCAAGTTGTTGGTACGAGCGTTGTAGGGCTGCACGGAGGATATCATTTTTCCCGTTGAAATAATGGGCGATAACTCCGTGGGATACTCCCGCTTCCTTGGCAATTTCTCGTGTGGTTGCCCCTGATAGTCCTGCTCTTGATACCACTCTAAGACAAGCATCAGCGATTTCGATTCGGCGTTCGCTGTGGTTCACAATCTTACTCATGGAAGTTAAGCATAGCGAGCATGCGCCCCGAATCAAACGCCAATAGTTGACGTGAAACAATGCTATGTTTATATTGAACAAGTGGCCAATATAAACATAGCATTGTCACTCCTGTATGTATTTGCCATCTAGAGACTTTCATCAATGGTGACACTACCGGTAACGACGAAAGTGATATAGGCGTTGTGACGATACCAACAGCGATGCCAAGGACAGTAAGGAAGCATAATGATTCAGATTTCAAATCCGAACGACATAGCCGAACTTCACGAGGTTATCGTCGGTCCGTATAAGACCTTTAATTGGTGGAACCTTATCTGGGGTTCAATACGCTACCCCGATTTTGCAAGTTTGCGATATGTAGAAAATAACACTGTACGCGTGCCTGACCACCATATTGCTCGACGTCAGCACGAGCAACTTGTTCAAACTTTAATAGATGCCGGGGTTCAAGTTCATACACTCTCCTCGCAGCCTGATGTTGATATTCAGCTCTATCCAAGAGACATCGCTTTTGCTGTAGATAACACCATTTTTCTGTCACGTTCCCGCGATCCCATTAGACAAAAAGAGCAGCGGGCTCTAGAACCGTACCTTTCGCAATTTTCTCAAGTGGAAAAAATTAGCTTCGGTCATATCGAGGGCGGTGATGTTATGGTCACCGATGACGTGGTATTTGTAGGGCTCAGTGAGGCTACAAACCTTAAAGGAATCAGCGCGCTCAGAGAATGTTTTGCCCATGCCGGTGTTGATAGGGAGATAGTCCCGATTGAATTTTCCGGTAGGGGAGTAGTGCACTTGGATACGAAGTTCACGATGGTCGGGCCAAAACTTGGGTATATCCATTCGGCATCATTAACCCCTTATTCACGTAGCCTGATTGCATCACGTTTTGATCTCATTGAGGCTGACGATAGTGAAGCCAGAGCGTTGATGGTTAACACCGTTGCTCTTGCTCCTGACCGTATAATCATCGATTCTCGAGCAACTCGTTTGGCAGATGCTTTGCGCGCCCATCATGTTGAGCCGGTCCCACTCGATTTCTCTGAGGTGACCAAGTTCCCTGGTGGATTCCGGTGTGCGACACTTCCTCTTCGCCGAGGCAATAGTAAATAATTGTTCGATAGTGAGTTATGAATGGTGACAGTGAGGGCAATGTCTCATGGCCCTCACAGGGAGTGCTAGAGGATGAGTGTTAGACGCTGTGTAGAATGCTGCACCCTGCTGTTTCACAGCAACGCTTAAACTCTACCGTTGCCAATTACTCAGCACTGATTGCAGTGTTTGCAGGGAGAATACGGCGTGAATTCCGCCTGCTGACTCAGTCACCCATTGAGCGGAGTACCAGAGTGAGAACATAGCAATCAGTAGCCACAGGAGAATCCACACTAATGCAGAGATATGTGTGAGTTGTGCTAGTTGATCTGCGTCTGATTGTTGAGCTCGTCCTTGTGATCGTTGCACCTGTAGTTCTATCAGGGGACGTATTGAACCGAGTAGCAAGAATGCTGCAAGAATTGTGGCCGCAAAGAGGCGTAGATTCGCTGAACCCCACCAAGACACCCCTATAACTATAAGAAGTGAGACAACAACACTAACAGCGCCATATCCGTTATTGATACGGGTGAGCATGAGGACCAACAGAATGACAAATAACCATAGTGCCCCCGTCGCGTAGCCTGCCGCGACTAGTGCAGCGCATCCCAATCCCCACAGTGCGGGCGCTAAGTACCCAGCGAAGCAGGTGAGCCAGTAGCCAAAACCGTGAGTTTTTCCATAGCTGACGGTTACACCAGAGGTATCGGAATGGAGTTGGATACCTGAAAGTTTTCTGCCGGTGAGTAGCGCAGCAACGGCGTGGCCGCCCTCGTGTGCAATAGTGATAGCGTTTCTGGCGATACGCCACACTGGCCTTATTAATACCAGCATCAAACTGATGAGCACCGAGCTCAGTATCATCCGTGAATCAGGTCCTTCAAGCGCAGTGGTTGAAGAACTCCATATATCACTGAAGATTGTTGATATGCCGTTGCCTACGGATGATAGGAATGGTGTTGACACATGTGCTCCTTGACAGCAGAATCGCTGCAAATCAATACTGACGAATTTATGATGATTTGGCAATCGTCATAGCGACACCACTATGACATGACTCGCTGAAATTTCACTGATGATATAGCTCCAGGCACTGTGGAGGACAGCACTGTGGAGGACAGCACCATGCAGAGGAGTATGTGCATGCACGATTGTTCCCTCAATAACCGCGACACAAATAGAGTAGCTATTGCATGTAGGTGATGTTTATGAGCTGAAACCGCTCAAGACTTTCCCCCAGTCCGTATTGTCGTTGTCAGTATCGTTCTTGGCATAATCATTGTTGTGGTGCGTGTGGTGACATGCCAATGGTGACACTACTGTTAATTCCTCGGTTGAATCCGCGTGATTGCGTTGAGCATGGTGGTGTAGGGAGCGGATTGTTGTTGCGCTGCCTGGCGGTGAACAATTCAGTACTGAGTCTTTGCCGCGAGGAGCATTGCTGCGGGCTATTCGAGTATTCATGTGTACACGCCTCCTTGCGTTTTATCAGACCCTAACGGTCATTCTTGAGGATAAGCTGAGTGCCTTCTGTGCTTTTACTTACTCAGTGGTGAACGGAGATTGTCCAGTATTCACGAGTGCCTTCCGCTACGATGGAAGACACCAAGCCTGCCTGCTACTCGCTGTGTGATGGATTGAAGTGCCGGCAGGAACGAGTCAAGATAAGAGAGGTGCAAGATGACTGAAGGGCAAACGCCTGTTCCTCAGAACAATGCGGGGGATACGGTCACAGGGACCAATCACAACAATGCTAATGCTTCGGGGTACCGCCCCAATGGACCACAGTCTGGCGTTAATCCGAACGGCACTAACCAAAATGGTGCCAATCCTGGCAACATCAACCCAGGCAATGGCAACCATGGCGCAGCACCTACGTATGGGTATGCACCACGACCTATGTATGCCCAGATGCCGGCACCGGCTCAGCCAGTTGCAATGCCAGGACAATATGAGAAAGCTAAGAGCAGTGCAGCTAAAGGCTTTGCTATAGCTGGTTTCATCTTGGCGGTTATCGGTTTGTTTGTAGTTGTTTGGCAATACAACAAATATCTCAGTCCTTTTGGAACAGTCGGATTGGTTATGTCTGTCGTTGGTTTGCTGATTCCTGAAAAGGGAGAGGATCGAAACAGAGCAACATATATCTTCTCAGTCGTAGGCATCATCATCTCAATATTGGCGCTTATAGCGACGTTAGTGATTGGTATTTTTGATTTGCAGCCATTCACATACTGATATAAGCCCAATGTGCGAGGCTAACGATGAGTAATTGGCTCCCGAACTCCTGTGAGATCGGGAGCTTTGCTGTTGTTGTGGTGAGAAAGGGTGAGGTAACACTTTTACCGTAGCTGTGCTCTAGTAATCTATCGCACTATCTGCATGCTTTCGTGATAACCTATCTGCGAATGTGACATGTGTAAGGTTACGAACGACCAAGTTGGTGAGAAGATATGATGCAGCAGGAGGGTGCCAGCTTGAGTACTACCTCAAAGCATATCGAAGACGGCACGAATGAGAGCAACAACGTTGTAGACAACGATTATTCTTCATCGACTGAACACATGACCGATCGCAAGCTTTCTCTTGCGGATATTGAGCGTAAACGTTCCAAACCACTCGGTTGGGCGTTCTTTATTGCTGCTTTGCTGATTGCCATTACTGCTCCATATGGCATCGGCCGTACACTGGCGGTGCGCCATACACATAGTCTGGTGAGCTATCTTGATGTATTCGAGCCGCGAGGTATTGCGTTCATTTCTTGGACAGCGGCTTTTGTGGCCATTGTGAGCATAGCTATGTGCATTATTGAGGCACGCTCTTGGGCATGGCGAATTGTCTTGTTACTCAGCGTTGCTGCAGAACAATTCATTGCAGGCCTGTGCCTATTAAAAATGTCGTTCTGGTATAGCACGTATGTAGTCTTCGGCAGTAAAGCCTATCTAGCAAACGCTGCGAATCTCGGTATTATCGCTGCAGGTTTAGGTGTAGTGGTGTTTGCTGTGCTCTTTGTTGCGATATTGGTCTTGGTGAAAAAAGATTCACCACTCAATGTACTTACCAGAAGTTGGGCAGCTATGTCTTTATTCGCCATTATCGAGGTCCTTGCCTTGATTATCGTTCTCTTTGGCGGCTTATTAACCGTCGTGTGACGGCGTGCATTTCTCTATATAAGTATTCAATGTGTGCATGTCCTTGTACCGAGGTTGTGGTTTGTAGCGTGTAATGCCGCAGTGTGCACACTCACTTGTGCCCACACATGCCAAAATCTGAAGAATCACATTGGCTGGAAATATGGTGAGGGGTTATGTGTATACTGGCGGGTGGCGTGTTTCCGCCCGCGGATACAGAGCGTTTCGGCATAAGGTCGTGGCACCGCGCAGCAGATAATAAGGAGGAGTCGTGGCACTTACGACTGAAGAAAAACAAGAGATCGTCACCAAGTATGCGACGCATGAAGGCGACACGGGTTCTCCCGAGGTTCAGGTTGCACTGATTAGCAAGCGCATCACGGATCTCACTGAGCATCTCAAGGAGCACAAGCACGATCACCATTCACGTCGTGGTCTGCTGCTCATGGTTGGCGATCGTCGTCGTCTGCTTGATTACCTCAAGCGTGTTGACATCGAACGTTACCGCTCCCTGATTGAGCGTCTCGGCTTGCGCCGATAATTGAATTCTTCCGCCCGGGCCTTGTGCTCGGGCGCTTTTGCATGCTGGCATTCAGACAGGTGAATACAGGTCATGACGGCCAACGACGAATTACAACAGATTCACGAGGAATCTCCGGCGAGGATTACGCGGCCAGGTATGCCGCGTCCAGCATGTCGGGCACATTCGGTGAATATGCCCGTTGAGTGGTAGACAGTTATTCCGCTCGTTGCAAGAGCAGTTTATGAGCATGGGGTTCATAAACGATGGAACAGATGATTGAACAGTTATAGAAGGAGGAACCCGTGGAGGGTCCCGAAATCAAGGCCGTTGAGGCCGTTATTGACAATGGTTCATTTGGCACGCGCACTTTGCGCTTCGAGACGGGTCGTCTCGCCCAGCAAGCGGATGGGGCAGTTGCCGCGTATCTCGATGATGATTCCATGGTGTTGTCTACCACTACAGCAGGGTCCAGCCCGAAGGCGAATTACGACTTCTTCCCGCTGACTGTCGATGTGGAAGAGAAGATGTATGCCGCAGGAAAGATTCCAGGGTCGTTCTTCCGTCGTGAAGGACGTCCTTCTACTGAGGCCATTCTGGCGTGCCGCATTATTGACCGCCCGCTTCGTCCTCTGTTCCCGCACACACTGCGCAACGAGGTTCAGGTTGTAGAGACTATTCTCGCTTTGGATCCTGAAGATTCATACGACATGGTGGCTTTGAATGCCGCATCAGCATCCACACTGATTTCTGGTTTGCCATTCAGCGGTCCTGTGTCTGGCGTCCGTCTCGCACTTATCGATGGCCAGTGGGTTGCTTTCCCACGTTGGAGCGAGCGTGAGCGCGCAGTATTCGAAATTGTTGTAGCTGGTCGTGTAGTCGAAGGCGGAGATGTCGCCATCGCTATGATTGAAGCTGGTGCTGGCAAGAACGCTTGGACCTTGATTTATGACGAAGGTCAGATCAAGCCTGATGAAGATGTTGTTGCTCAGGGCCTTGAGGCTGCTAAGCCGTTCATCAAGGTTATTTGTGAGGCTCAGGATGAACTGAAGTCCAAAGCAGCTAAAGACACCAAGGATTTCCAGCTCTTCCCCGAGTTCACCGAAGACTTGTACAACCGCATTGAACAGATTGCTCACGGTGATCTCGATGAGGCCCTTTCCATGGCAGAGAAGTTGCCCCGCCAAGAGCGCATCAGCGAAATCAAGAAGAGTGTCAAGGAAAGCCTTGCTTCAGAGTTCACCGATATGGATGATGCTGAGAAGGAAAAGGAAATCGGCAATGCCTTCAAGGAACTGCAGCGTCAGATTGTTCGTCGTCGCATCCTGACGCAGGATTACCGCATCGATGGTCGCGGACTTCGCGATATTCGTACGCTTTCCGCCGAGGTAGATATCGTTCCTCGTGTTCACGGTTCTGCACTCTTCCAGCGTGGTGAAACCCAAATTCTGGGTATTACTACTCTCAATATGCTGAAAATGGAGCAGCAGATTGACGCGCTTTCCGGTCCGACCTCTAAGCGTTATATGCACAATTACGAAATGCCTCCATATTCAACTGGCGAGACTGGTCGCGTTGGTTCACCGAAGCGTCGTGAAATTGGTCACGGAGCTCTTGCTGAGCGCGCTCTAGTCCCAGTGCTTCCTAGCCGCGAAGAATTCCCATACGCTATTCGTCAGGTCTCAGAAGCTATTGGCTCGAACGGTTCCACATCAATGGGTTCTGTCTGCGCTTCAACTTTGTCACTACTCGCTTCAGGCGTGCCGCTGAAGGCTCCTGTGGCCGGTATTGCCATGGGCCTGGTTTCAGGTGACGTCGACGGTCAACACATTTTCAAGACTCTTACCGATATTCTTGGTGCTGAAGATGCTTTCGGCGACATGGACTTCAAAGTTGCAGGTACTTCTGAATTCATCACTGCTTTGCAGCTTGACACCAAGCTTGATGGCATTCCTGCCGATATCCTTGCAGCTGCACTGCAGCAAGCAAAGGAAGCTCGCACCACAATCCTCGAGGTTATTGACGAGTGCATTAATGAGCCAGCGGAAATGAATTCAACAGCTCCACGCATCATCACCACCAATGTTCCTGTTGACAAGATTGGCGAGGTCATTGGGCCCAAGGGCAAGATGATTAACCAAATTCAAGAAGATACCGGTGCAGATGTCAGCATCGAGGATGACGGCACTGTCTTCATCTCTTCTGAGGGTGGCGAAGCTGCTGCAAAGGCTAAGGAAATCATTGACCAGATAGCCAATCCGCATGTTCCTGCAGCAGGAGAAAACTATAACGGCAAGGTTGTTAAGACCACAAGCTTCGGAGCTTTTGTCAACTTGACTCCAGGTACCGATGGTTTGCTGCATATTTCGCAGATTCGCAATCTCACCAACGGTGAGCGCGTGGATGCTGTTGAAGATGTGCTCAAGGAAGGCGACGCGGTTGAGGTAGTCGTTCAGGGCGTAGACGACCGTGGCAAGATTTCCTTGGCTATTCCAGGTTTCGAAGATCAAGAAAGCTCACATGCTTCAGGTCGTGGCTTACGTGACCGTGATGATCGTCGTGACGACCGTCGTGATGATCGCCGTGGTGGACGCGGACGTGACGAACACCGCTCGGGCCGTAATGAGCGTTCAAGCCGTTACGATGACCGTGGCCGCGATGAGCGTCCTCGTCGTCGCCGTGACGATCGTGATTTTGATCGTTCCGATGGCTACGACCGCCGAGATCGTAACGACCGTTCTGATCGCAGCGAGCACAGCGATCGTGACGACCGTCGTGGCTCACGTGATCGTGATGACCGTCGTGGTTCAGATCGCGGTGGCTACCGTGGTCGTCGTGAGAATGTTCATTATGCAGCAGATGAGCACTATGACGAGTATCGTGCAGATCGCGAAGAGCGTAGTGAGCGTCCTCGCCGTCGCGTGCGTCATGATTTCGATCCTTTCGACAAGGACTGAGCTGAACCGTGAGGTTGAATACCTCACGCGGAGATAGTTCCTGAAAGTGTGCAATTCCGCACGTTACCGCCGATATTTTTGGCGCGTTATGTGCGGACTTGCACACTTTCGCATTTCTGGCAAAGCTGCCAAGCTGAATGTGCTGTGAGACAATGGTGCCATGAACGGATTAACCATTACACTCATCGTCATTGTGGTTCTGATTGTCCTACTGGTGCTTTGGGGCGTAGGAGCCTATAACTCACTCGTAGATTTGCGCAACCGCGTTGCAAATGGCTGGTCGCAGATTGATGTTCAGCTCAAACAGCGAGCTGATTTGGTACCTAACCTTGTACAGACCGTTAAAGGCTATGCAAGTCACGAGTCGGAAGTTTTCCAGAAAGTCACTGAAGCTCGAGCGCATGCAGTACAGACCGCGCAAAGTGGCACACCAGCACAGCGCGCTGAAGCTGAAGGTCAATTGAGCAATGCGTTAGTTAATCTGCAGGCGACTGCCGAAGCTTATCCACAGCTGCAAGCTAATCAGAACTTCATGGATTTACAGAAGCAGCTGAATCAGTTGGAACAAAAAATCGCTTACGCTCGTCAGTTTTATAACGACGTTGTGCAGAAGTTCAACACCAAGATTCAAAGCGTGCCCAGCAACATCATTGCAGGTCTCTTCCACTTTACAGAAGCTCAATTCTTTGAGGCTGTTGAGCAGGATCGTGTGGTTCCACAAGTGAATTTCTCGAAGTAATTCAACCCTATAGAAACCGTAGGAGTCTAGTTGTGAGTCGCCGCGCTGCTCATAAATATCTTGTCATCGAGATGATGAGCAGCGTCGATAATAAGGCTGTTAAGCAGCTTGGTTGGGGAATTGAGAGACTTCACTATCTGCTAGCAAAATTATCCGATAGGGAAACAGGCTGTTGAATAAATGCCTGATGGGATAACGATATAACGAGGGATTGTGGGATGCCAACAACGCAAGATTCAGACACTCAGAGTGTGCAGAAGAAATCTACACGCGCTTTGTCATGGAAAACTGGCAGGTTTATTGGCTGTATGCTGATTGCCATAATCGTGGCAGCAGTGTTGTCGCTGGTAGCGATAGGAATAAGTGCCGGCGGTGTCAGTACCGCGGACTTGAGCTATAACTCCTTACACTACGACACACAAGTTCTTAAGAATGGCGATCTGCGGATTAAGCAACGTATTAACATCAGACTCGCCCACCGCGAGGATGATGAGGGCGATACGAAGCCCTGGCGTCAGCTGTATCAGCAATACACCATCAACCCAGATAATCTGACCTCAATCTCTGATATATCGGTACGAAACATCAGCGATGATCAAACGTATACGCAAGGTAGTCCCATACCTCCTAGCCAAGTGCAAAGTACTGCGAATTGGGATCAGGAGCAAGCAGGTCATTGGTATGTCGCCAATGTGAGTGACGCAGATAATCCCAGTGAGTACCAAGCTGACACAACAAGCAGCACTGGCAAGTATCCGGTTGAGATTGGTTGGAATATTCCTCAGACCAATCAGGCCGACAGCGTGGTGTTTGAGATTTCGATGACTTTCCATGGTGTGAGCACAGCGCACCCAGATGTTACTAATTTCCAGTGGGAACCATTTGGAGCTAGTAACCAGGTGCCCATCGAAACTGTGACTGCCTCTCTTCGCTTCCCTGAAGGAATCACCAGCACCAACTCATGGGCTTGGTTGCACTATTCAGGCGTCTCCGAAACCTCGCGAGCAGATGACGGAACTCTAAAACTTACCGCACACAATGTGAATCCTGGACAACACCTTGATGTGGTGGCTATGTTTGATTCCTCAGCGAGTGATCAGGTGGTGCGGAGTAGTAATACGAATGCGAAGCAGCGCATTATGGATGACGAAACTCAGCAAGAAAGCAAAGCTCGTGATAGTGCGCGGTTGAAAGCACGATTAGCTATTGCTGCTTGGATCGTCGCCGCCATACTCGCTGTATTGGTGAGTTATAAAGCAATACGTTCTGCTTTTTCAACATATGGCGAATCACGATATAGCGGCGATGTTGAGTACTGGCGTGATCCGCCAGAGATGAGTCCAGCTGCGGCAGCAGAACTCAACGATTTCCTAGAAGGAGCCAGTACCAATCAGTCATCGAGACAAATGGCTTCAAGTGTGCTCTCTTTGGCATCAAAGCAGGCAATTTCCATCTATCCTGGTCCAGTCTCGTCATACTATGGCGTTGATTTACTCCAAACCTCTCCTGTAAATATCTCTGGGATGCTAGCTAATCAAGATCAACGTTCGCAGAAAGCATTCAACTCAACTTCGACAATAGTCATTCGCCCTGTATGCACTGAGAATCGTGAATCTTTACATTTGAGCGCTTCAGAGGATGCGGCTCTACATATTTTAGAAGTTGCCGCGAGCCGTTTGCAGACGCCAGTGTTTGATCTCAAGCAGATGCAGCAAAACTTCAAAAAATGGGAATCAGGATATAAGGAACAGGAACGATTCACCAGTGCTGTAGCTAGAGAATTTGCCGTGTTGAAAGCCACGGCTATACGAGGCAGTTCCTCGGGATGGGGCACATTAGGTGTGATTCTTGCAGTTGTAGCGCTGGTTGTTGCTGCACTCAGTTCTTCGGGCTCCGGCCTAGCCGTGGGGTTGATTGTTGGATTCGTGCTACTAACAACTTCGATTTTCGCTTTAACATATGGCAAATTTACAGTCCTAACCCAAAAAGGACAGCACTACGCTGGTCAAGTCCATGGATTACGGCGCTATCTGCTTGATTTCAGCGCTTTCCAAGACCGAGGAGTGAACGATTTAGTACTCTGGGATCGTTATTTGGTCTATGCAGCAGCATTTGGTATCAGCAATCAGGCGTTGAAACAGCTTGCGCTTGCATATCCACAACTCAGTGATCCGCAATGGTTGGATGAGCATGCTTCGGGATCGTTATTGTATTGGACTTATAGACCGTGGGCATTTGCAGGTGCTGCATATGGCTATGGAATGGGCGCGAGAATGAACACCTCGGCTGGCGTTCCAGGAGCTACACAAACCCCTAATATTGGTGCAGGTTTCGGTGATATAGGTAGTCAGTTGACTTCAAGTTTCTCATCCATCCATTCAACGATCCAAGCGGCTGCGCCGTCCTCGTCTTCCGGAGGTTCCTTCGGAGGTGGAGGCTTCGCAGGTGGTGGTGGAGGTTCTGGCGGTGGCTCCTTCGGCGGTAGATGATCAACAGTGTTGACGTGTATCCTGAGGGTGTTCTTTCCACTACTGTTGTGAAGCGTTATAGCTCAAATCTGAAGCAGAGTTGATGCAAGCACGGTGTTAAGACTCTTGACAATATAAGGTCAACAACACAGCTAGTCATATGCGCAGGGTTTGCGCCGAGCGACTGCATAGGAGTATGCAAGCACTAGGTTCACCGTTATTGTTGACAGGTAATCGTCATGTCGAAAGGAATGCTGATGTCGCTGCTCACCAGAAATCTTGGACAACATAGCACCACGGCTGTAGGTTTGGGAGAAATGCCGCTGACCATAGAGGGCAAACCGGATTTGGAGCAGGCGGTTGAAACTATTCATGCTGCTCTTGATGCAGGGTGCCGCCATATTGATACCGCGTGGGCGTATTACGAGTCAGGCGGTGAGGAACAGACTGGTGAGAAGTTGGTGCGTCAAGCACTGGAATCATGGAGTGGTCCCAGCGATGAGGTTCTTGTAGCAACCAAAGTTGGCCATTTTAGGAATTTCACCGATGGCCGGCCAACATGGGATGTTGATGGTAGTCCGGCCAATCTTATTCGGCGAGGCAAGCAATCTGCTCAGGCACTAGGCGTGCCTAGTATCGACTTGTTATATTTTCACCGTCCTGATCCTAAAGTGCCATATGCTGACTCCATTGGAGCGATGAAGCAACTCGTCGACGAAGGTATCGCTCGTTCGGTAGGTATTTCCAATGCGAGTATCGATCAGATAGATATTGCTTTGGAAATTCTGGGCGATGATCTGGTAGCTGTGCAGAATCAATATTCTCCGGTGTATCGACAGACGGAAGATACATTGTCATACACGGCCGAGAAAGGTCTTGCCTTTGTCTGCTGGAGTCCTCTAGGAGGATTTCGTAAATCCAAGGATGAGACGCTCTTCGACCCATTTAAGCAGGTAGCTCAGCAACGTAGTGTCAGTTATCAACAAGTAGTGCTCGCTTGGGAATTGAGCAAAGGTAGGCACGTATTTGTTATTCCAGGAGCACATCGTCCGGCAACAATACTTGATTCGTTGCACGCTGGCGAACTTCAACTCAGCACTGAAGAATTGACAATGTTGGGCTAGTGGACCGCTCCGCGAGTCATCCACAGCAGAGCTGTTCTTAGCAATTGCGTTACTCAGTAGTAGCGCAATTCATACTGATACGGCGGCATACTTACAGTTCATAGAGATATGCAGATAACAGGTATAAGCAGGAGGAATGATGACCTCGAATCTTTCCCGAGCACTGATAATTGTCGATGTACAGCCCACATTCTGTGAAGGTGGTGAGCTGGCAGTTGAAGGAGGCAATGACACAGCCCAACGGATCGCTGACTATGTTACTGCGAAAGGTGGTTGTTACGACTTCATAGCAACAACACAGGATTGGCATATAGAGCCAGGTGACCATTTTTCATCAACACCTGATTTTGTTGATACTTGGCCATCTCACGGTTTGGCAGGAAGCTCACATGCACAGCTGCACCCAGCTATCGCGGCTCTAGATATTCAACACCACTTCAAAAAAGGCCAATATGCAGCCGCATACTCTGGTTTTGAAGGTGTGGAACTAGCTGAGGATCTTGATGTGCCCACCCGAGAACAAGTTACACAAGCTTGGCAGCAACATCGCACTTTAGCATCTGCCTTACAATCGCGGCAGATCAGCGACGTGGATGTGGTGGGTATTGCTTTATCGCACTGCGTTAAAGAAACAGCATTAGATGCCAATAAACTTGGTTACCAGGTACGTGTGCTGAGCAATCTTACTGTTCCGGTAAGTGAAGAGTTGGGTGTTGAAGCTTGTCATGAGATGCTCGCTGAAGGTATCACCATTGAGCCTTGGGTGGTTGATGTTCCTGATCGGGCAGTAGACGGTGGAGTCAATGTTGCCAACGCAGCCAACGCGGCTATATCCCCAGATGATTCTACGAATGCTGAGATACTCGACGAAAGTTTGGTACCGAGCCATTACAACGATGGATCACCGGTTCCTGTAACGATCCCGATTGCCTTAGCTCCTGGTGTCTCGGTGGTGTATACCACCCGTTTGGGTGGTAGTTCTCATGGTGATTTTGCTTCGTTGAATCTTGGCGGCAAAGGTGGCGATGATTTGCTAGATGTGGTAGCGAATCGTACAGCCCTATCCCAAGAGCTCGGGCGCGAGTTATCCATTATCAGTCAGGTGCATTCCGGTACAGCCATTGATATTGATAAAGTTTGGACTCGCAATACCCCCTATGGCTTTGACGCTAGTGGATCTACTGCTTCTTCACAGTCGCAAGCACACGCAGATAATGTGGCGCAAGATGTACAGGTCTTTGCGATAGCAG
The DNA here is from genome assembly GCF_022647885.1 of Bifidobacterium sp. Lineage (NCBI taxonomy): Bacteria > Bacillati > Actinomycetota > Actinomycetes > Bifidobacteriales > Bifidobacteriaceae > Bifidobacterium > Bifidobacterium sp. The sequence goes on from NZ_JALCLM010000001.1 coordinate 795,784, forward strand.
CTGATGGTCAGGTTTCTTTGAGCCAACAGCTGGCGATAGGCATGTTTGCTGCAGACTGTTTACCAGTGTTGCTAGCTGATCCAGCCACTGGTGTGATCGCTGCAGCACATTGTGGTCGGATGGGTTTGCTCCGCGGAATTATCGGAGAAACTGTGGATTTGATGGTGGCTCGAGGAGCTGATCGTCAGAGGATTGTCGCCACGTGTGGCCCTTGTATTTGCGGAGACTGTTATGAAGTTGGTGATGAGATTGCCACAGATTTCGAGAAGCACTTCCCAGGTACTAGGACAATTACGCGCTTTGGCGGCCCAGGCGTTGATATCGCTGGTGCAGCGCTACAAGAGCTGCAGCGATCGGGTGTGAACAATATTGTCTCATCACAGCCTCGTGTGGATGCCGCAACTCAATATCTGAACGCTGATGAAGAATTGCGAACGATATGTGATGCAGATGGTGGGGAACAACTGGACGAACGCCTTGCTCAAATGAAACATAGCCTGTGCACACTCGAAAATCCCTTGTGGTTTTCACATCGCGCATCGGCATTGCACCACAAAGAGCATGAAGGACGCATGTTGGCGCTGATTATGCGCACTTGATTTCGTTTGTGTAGGGATTTCGTATGTAATCGCAAGTATGCATGTTTCAAAAGGGGCGGAATTTCGCCATTTCTCGCATCTTTGTATCATGATATTGATGCAAATCCCTACACAAACGAAGCTTCAACACATGCAAGTTCAGTGCAGATGAGTGTTGATGGGCTTCCTCGGCGTTCTGAGTTTTTTACTCTAATGCCTATGAGCAATGTGGTAGTCAATAACGCGTATGAATCCGATACAGTTGGCAGGGAAGGTTCTCAACAGCCAATTTCGCAGAATCATCAGGATGAATCCATCAAGACACCGGCAACAGTGCCGGTGGTTGCAGTGGTGCTAGCGGCAGGCTTGGGGAAACGTTTTGACGCTGAAACACCAAAACAACTGTTGGAAATTGATGGCAAGGCGATGATTGCTTGGTCACTCGAGACATTTGACAGTCATACTCAAGTAACAGATATCGTGGCTGTTGTGAACCCAACGGTTCGAGAGAGTGCAGAGTCTGCTCTCTCGAAGTGTGGCAAGCTGCGCATGGTGATTTCAGGTGGTGCAGAACGTTCAGATAGCACTGCAGCTGCTTTGCGCGCACTGGCCGATGCTGGAATCCCTAGTGAAGCGAAGATCCTGATTCATGATGCCGCGAGACCATTTGTGAGCTCGGATGCCATTACTGCATGCATTGCAACATTAGATTGCTTCGATGCGGCTACTCTTGCAGTTCAATCTACTGACACAGTGTTGCTCACTGAAGACAGCGGGGAACAGCAAGGAGGGCATAAAACAATACGTGCTGTCCCTGAACGTACAAATACTTTTTGTGCTCAGACTCCTCAGTGTTTCAGATTCCACACCATTTGTGAGGCTTATGAGTTGGCCCGAGAAGATCCAGACTTTCATCCAAGTGATGATACCCGTGCAGTGGTGGAGTATTTACCTGATGTGAGCGTGGCAATTGTTGCTGGCGATGAAAGCAATATCAAAATTACGCGTCCTAGTGATGTGCCCCGCGCAGTGCACATAGCTGAGTCGCGTAAACGCGCAAAAGCCAAGGAAAGTGTGCATCGTATGTTGGCCAATGCCTTTGGAGACGCTTCCACGCCTCTTTAAGATCGGTTGCATAGAGCGAACACAGTTTTGTGTAGGGTTTTCCGTCGGTACTGCGTATCACTGTTCTCTGATATTGGCGGAATTTCAACCTTTCTGATTACTATATACATTCCTTTGCTTCATAAATCCCTACACAAGCGTGTGTGCTCAATGCTGAAGGCAAGCAAAGCCTCACAGATGTCATGATGCGAGCCGAATTGAGGGATTCGATATAGACTTGGGGCATGGAGAAGTTCAACGTCGTGGTTTCCGGGTTTGACCGATATGAGGATGTTGAGGTCAACCCTTCATATGAGGTGCCCAAAGCTATTGAGCAGCAGGGTTTGGTGCCACACTCTGGTGATGATGATGCGCTAGATGGTGTTGAAGTCAATATCACCGCAGTGATGCTGCCGGTGAGTTTCTCGCAAGCTTGGCCACAACTGAAAACAGTGCTCAATCGTGTGCACCCCGATATTGTCATCGCAACTGGTTTGAAACATGCAGCTCGAGGCATCGCACTTGAACGTTGCGCTACTAATCAGCGTGATGCTTCAAACGCTGAGCAAGATGGAAAAACCGGAGAATTGATTCCCATCAGAGCTGATGGCCCAGCAGCATATTGGACGAGACTACCGTTGCGTTCAATTCTTACAGATTTCAGTGCTCACGGCATCCCAGCTACCCTGAGTTCAGATGCAGGAACGTACGTATGTAACAGTTTGTTCTATAACCTCTTGAACTGGACTTCACAACAGCAGCATGTGCTTTCAGGCTTTGTCAGTTTCCCTTTAGTGAACGAATCAGCTAGTCATGAATATGGTTTGCCACTGCAACAACAAATTGCAGCAGGCCAGGCAGTGATCAAAAGAAGTGTCCGTTATTTTAAGCAGCCCACATCCTCTGATATCTTGCTGGTATGAGATGTTGCAGAGCCCATGTGTAATCATGACCTGACAGTGCACGGCGTGTTGCGCTGAGAATGTGTCGGATAGAAATCATTCAGGTTTTTTCTAGAGCTTTTGAGCTACAGTTCAGACATGCAAGCACGCTGATTAATGGGCGATTAGCGCAAGCACAGTGATGGTGAACAGGAGTAAATATGGCGGACAATTTTCCGATTGCATTGCGCGGATATGACAAGGAACGGGTAGATGCCGCACTTGCAGGTACGCGTGAAAATATTGCACGGCTGAGAGAGCAAATTCGTGCGTATGACGAGCGAGTACTCAAATTGGAAGCTGAGTTGCAAGAAGAGAAGGCTCGTAAAACCAAAGGATCTAAGGACTCTTTTGCGTCGCTTGGTGCAAATGCACAGCAGTTGTTGGCTTCAGCTGAGCAGACCAGCACCGAGCTGCTGAACAGAGCCAAGCAAGATGCTTCAACAACTCGCCGCTCCGCACAAGAAGAAGCAGACACTCTCGTTAACAATGCCAAGATTGATTCGCGTCGCTTGATGGACGAAACTCAGGCAAAGGCCAAATCCATCATTAGCAATGCTCAGGATCAGGCGAAAACTATCACCACAGCAGCACAGCAACAGGCTGAACAGCAGAAGGCTAGTGCGTCTAAAACAGTCGCAGAGCAGCGTCAGGCGCTGGACTTGGAACTCCAGAATTCGCGTGAAGAGCACAGTAAGCGTCTGTCTGCTCAAAAGGCTTCTCAAGAGCATGAGATTTCTGTGGCTCAAGCAGCGTCAGCACGCAAAATTGCTGAGCAGCGTCAGCAAGCTGATGCTGAGATTACTCGGCTCAAGGGTGAAGCTAACGACCAGATCCAGCAGGCTCTTGCAGAAGCTAATAAGCGTTTAGGTGACGTGCGTGAACAAGTCTCAAAGACCTTAACCGATGCCAAGCGTAAGGCCAGTGAAATTACTGATGACGCGAGGACGAAGGCTCAACAAATCGTTGACGAAGCTGTAGTGACACGGGCAGATACCATGTCTAAAGTTTCTGCTGAGGTTCAGCAGATTCGTGCGGATATTTCTGCCCAGCAGGACGAGGCAACGGCAAAGGTCAATGAGTTGCTCAAGCATCTTGAAGAACGCAGAGTACAGACAGCAGCTGAGACTGAGGATTTACTTGGACAAGCCAAAGCTGCGCGTGAAGAGGCAGATGCGTATGCTGCACAGAAGCGCGCTCAGGCTGAGCATGAATCGACTGATATGCTGCATGCAGCAGAGAAAAAGGCACAATCTCTAGTCGAAGAGCGCCGAACAGCTGCTCAGGAGGAGCTTGAAGGGCTCAACGCTAGGATTACTAAGTTGCAACAGCGTGAAGCGACCATTACTGCTCGCGTTGACGAGCTCCGCTCCATTTTCACAAAGTCCTTTGGATCTTTCGCACTTGATACAGATTCAGACACTCCCGTTAAGGAGTCTGAAGATGGTAATCAACAAGAAGGACCTGATGTGCCCGTAGTGAACACAGTTCCTGACGAAGAACAGCAGGAATCCGAGTCTCGATGACTTCGTACCTGCTCTAAAGCGCTTGTTGACCTCAATAGGTGCTCTTGATGTAGTTTGTTGTAAAAATGGAAACTCCATGAATCGCCGTCCTGTAACAGGGAGCGGCGATTCATTGTTATAGGATTGCACACGGATTATCTGAGCAATGTGTAGATAGGCAATGTGTAGATAGGCAATGTGTAGATAGGCAATGTGTAGATCAACATTGAGCAGATAAGTAATGGGTAGGTACAGTGTGTTGGTAGACAGCGTGGAGGAACACTGTGTAAGCAAGCAGTGTAAACACCATCTGTCAACAGACAATGTGTAGATGAAGGATTATCACAACATGACAGATACTCTCAAGGCTCTAGATCAAGAGACGTTGACCGAGTTGGATGCACAATTCGCATCGAAATCAGCCAATAGAGTGGCAATGAATGCAGTAACTGCTGCGGGCATAGATGAAGTATCACGTAACTATGATCGTTCGCGACTGTTGCAGCGCAGATTCTCGGTAACGGTTGACAATGGTGAAGTAACCTCTCAGGAGCGCTCTGGCCGCTGCTGGCTGTTCAGCTCGCTGAATGTTGCTCGTTTTATTGCTAAGCGTGCGCTGAATCTCAAAGAGTTTGAGTTTTCCCAGAACTATGCGATGTATTTTGACAAGTTGGAGCGCGTCAATTATTTCGTACAGGATGTTGCCGCATTAATTCGTCAGGGAGAGGCCAGCGATTCACGGCTGATTCAGCATCTGTTGCAGGACGTTATGGGTGATGGTGGTCAGTGGACGATGGCCATGAACGTTTATACCAAGTACGGTGCAGTGCCAAAGGATTTGTTCCCTGAAACTGCCTCGTCAAAAAATACTACTGAAATGAATCATCAGCTTAGAGCGCTGCTGCATCAGGCAGTTGCACACATGTATGCTGATGGCGCAGATATAGAACAGATCATCAAAGATACCGTTGAAGCTGGCCATCGTATGCTGACCATTCATCTTGGCACTCCTCCCACCAGCTTTGACTGGGAGTGGACTGATGCTGATGGCGAGTTCCACAGAGATGGTGAGATTACGCCACAGGAGTTCTGGCATAAGTATGTGAACGCAGGTCTTGAAGACTATGTTTGCCTAGTTGATGATCCTCGTGCTGAGCATCCAAAGGGACATAAAATCGGCATTGAGCATTTAGGTAATGTTGTTGGTGGCTCACCAACCGAATATCTGAATGTTCCTGGCCAATTCATGAAGGATTGTGCGCGCAAGATTCTCAGCGAAGAGGGCATTCCGGTGTGGTTCGGAGCTGACTGCCATCCGATGATGGATCGCAAGAATGGCGCTTGGGCGACCGATTTGTTTGAATATGGTCGCGTGTATGACGTTGACTTCGATCTAGATAAAGAGCAACGTGTGCGCTTTGCTGATTCAGCAATGAACCATGCTATGGCTTTTGTCGGAGTGGATGTTGCAGAAGATGGCACCAGCACTCGTCGTTGGCGTGTCGAGAACTCTTGGGGATGCAAGATAGCTGACAAGGGATATTTCACCATGGATGATCCTTGGTTCAGCGAGTTTGTTTATGAGGTTGCTATACCAAAGTCAATGCTCCCAGAAGAATATCTCAAAGCCTTGCAAGAGCCAGCTATCAAGCTCCCTGCATGGGATCCCATGGGTGCTCTTGCATAAGCACTGTCTGATAAGCAATGCCGCTCACTGTATATCGCATTGAGCATATGAGTGCTCGGAGATTCTATGTAGATTCTCCGAGCACTGTGTTGAGAGCACTGTGTTGAGTGCACCGCCCTTAACAACGTTGAAATAATAGCTCGTTGTTAAGGGCGGTGTAGTAATCATTAGCGTTGTGGAATTCATCGATATCTAGATTTCGACATAAAAAGGCATGTGGAACTCATATCTACCAACACGGTTATGGACGGAGTGGATTCGCATCTGTACAGTATCCGCTATTGTGGGGAGTCGCAGTATGTCGACCGTAAACTCGAAAGGTTGAGGCCGAAACACTGAGGATAATGATTCGCTCTATGAGGAGATGTAATGGCGGAGCTGCGTGGGCCCGACAGTTCGGAAGATATGAAACGTCGTCGTTTGGGCGATGAAGCGGTGTTCCCCGAGACGGTCGATGTGAACATCCGACAGCTCGACCCAATTCCTGCTCCTCGTTCATTTATTAAAGAACTACCTCTGGGCGTCCAGCAGGCGAATCTAGTGTTGAAATCGCGTCAAGCTGTACGCGATGTGCTCAACGGTCAAGATGATCGTTTACTGGTCGTTGTGGGCCCATGTTCAATACATGATCCCAAAGCAGCAAAAGACTATGCTCAACGCTTGGCTGCAATTGCCAACAAACTTTCAGATCGTTTGGTCATAGTTATGCGGGTTTATTTTGAGAAACCTCGTACCACAGTCGGTTGGAAAGGCCTCATCAACGATCCTGATCTGGATGGAACGTACGACATACGCAAGGGAATGTGGCTTGCGCGCAGAACTTTGCTCGATGTACTGACAGCAGGAGTCCCAGCGGCAACCGAATGGCTCGACCCGATTACCCCGCAATACCTTTCTGATGCGGTTAGTTGGGGAGCTATTGGCGCTCGCAACACCGAAAGTCAGGTGCATCGTGAATTAGCGAGCGGATTATCTATGCCCGTTGGATTCAAAAACTCTACTGACGGTAATATCAAGGCTGCGGCCGATTCGTGCTTTGCGGCGGCTTCTGAGCATCACTTTTTGTCTATTAACTTAGATGGACACGTTATCGCTGCCGAGACACGAGGTAATCCGGATTGCCATCTGATTTTGCGTGGTTCATCGCATGGGCCAAATTATGATGCGGCATCAGTACGCGATGCGATTGAGGCTCTGGCACATTCTCAGGCAAGTGGCCCGAGCTTGCATGGTTTGATTATTGATGCTGCACACGGTAACTCCGGGAAAGACGAGATGGTCGAAGCTGAGGTTGTTGAGCAGATAGCGGCGAGATTGGCAGCAGGAGAGACTGGAATTTCAGGCATTATGATGGAGAGTTTCATCGAGTCAGGAAATCAGCCACCAGCTCCTTTAGAGCAATTGGTATATGGTAAATCGGTGACTGATCCGTGTATTCCATGGGATCGCACAGAGGAACTGTTACACACATTGGCTGATGCCATGCACACCCGTCGTACTAATATCCGCTAGGGCAGGCCTGAGATTCCACATATGCGCGCGATGAAGGGCTTAAAGAATGCTCCTATCCCTAAGATGGTATGCGTAGAGTTCTCTGTTGCTTGTATGTCATGGTGAAAGATCGCACTATATCCGCATGGGTACTATAGGACGAGAAACGGAGGAGCTGATGGACGCCAATCAAGCCAAAGATGAATCTGAACAGCGTGATGCTGTGCGTAAAGCCATAGCAGCAGGGGAGAACCCTCTGTCAATAGATGGTGTCGCGCGTTGGGAGGATGAAGTTGGCATTGACCCCATCGTGAATCGTCGTGTGTTGGAGCTTGACCCCTTACCTACCCCAGCTCGTGTGCTCAGTGATTTGCCTTTGACGGCTTCGTCGCGTGACGTTGTGGCGTATTCGCGTGATGAGTTACGTGCGTGTTTGTATGGCCAAGATGACCGTCTATTGGTTATTGTCGGGCCGTGCTCGGTACACGATCCCCGAGCTGCATTAGATTATGCTCAAAGATTGGCCCAACTCAAGCGTGAGTTGGAGGGTGAATTACTGATAATTATGCGTGTGTATTTCGAAAAACCGCGGACTACTGTTGGTTGGAAGGGTCTGATTAATGATCCTGATATTGACGGTAGCCACCATATTCGAAAAGGCTTGTTGCTAGCGCGAAAAATTCTCCTCGATGTATTGAGCACAGGTTTGCCTGCAGCCACTGAATTTCTGGAACCGACCTCACCACAATTTATATCTGATGCAATTACTTGGGGTGCGATTGGCGCTCGCAATACTGAGAGTCAAATTCATCGACAGCTTGCCAGCGGATTATCTATGCCAGTGGGGTTCAAGAATGCTACTGACGGCAGTGTTAAAGCCGCAGTAGACGGCTGTTTCACAGCAGCACAGCAGCACACCTTCTTCGGTATAGATCACGAGGGACGGGCTGCCGCTGTTGAAACCTTGGGCAATCCTGATTGCCATGTGGTGTTGCGAGGCTCTTCACAAGGGCCGAATTATGATCAGGACTCGGTCAAATCCGCTATGCAGAGTGTGCGGCAAGAATTGCCCGAGAAGTCTGCAGCAGCGCATGGTCTAGTCATTGACGCTTCACACGGGAATTCTGGGAAAGATGAATTGCGCCAAATTCAAGTGGTGCGCAACATCGCTTCGAGAATCGCCGCAGGGGAAGAAGGAATAACCGGCTTGATGATGGAAAGTTTCATCGAAGGTGGCAATCAACCTGCGGCACCATTAAAGCAATTGGTATATGGCAAATCCATCACGGATCGTTGTATTTCTTGGTCCGATACCGAACTTCTGCTGCATGAACTGGCGAATGCAGTCAGCACTCGCAGGTGGAACTAAAGCTCGAACTTTGCTGGGCATGGTGTAGATAAACATGGTGTAGATAGCTACCGTGTAGATACGTGATGAACACTGTGCACATAAGCATACATACCAGAGAAATATTGACCCTTAACATGCCAATTAGCACAGTTAGTGTTCCTGTACTAGGGCACAAATATTGAAAGGCAATCCTATGACCGACGAGCAGTATTCCGATGATTCCATGCCAACAGTGGCGATTATCGGAGCTTTGGATGAAGAAGTCGAGCTCATTGCACACTCACTTGACGGGGTGGAACATATGGCGCGCTCTAGTCAAGCTAGCCTTGACGTAGTGAGCGGGACTTTACGGAAAGATGATGGAAGTAGCGTAAGAGTTGTGGCGACGGTCGGCGGTATGGGTACGGTGAATGCAGCAGCAACCTCGCAGCATTTGATTGATGTGTATGCCCCTGATGCGCTCATATTCTCTGGTATCGCAGGTAATTTGAATCCAGCACTGCACATCAATGATGTGGTATTAGGTGGGACGCTGCGATACTTAGATTCTGATATGCGTCTTATAGGGCAATTCGCTCCTCAAACGGAAGAATTCCACTCGGATGAGCATTTGCTCGATGTGGCGGACCACGCGCTCTCACAGATGGACATCAAGCACATCGTAGGAATTATCGCCTCCGGTGACTATTTCGTAGATACTGTTGAAAAAACACAACAAGTAATTCGTGAGACAGGTGCCGACGCCGTAGAGATGGAGGGTGCAGCAGTGGCTCATGTGGCAGCGCGTAATCACGTTCCTGCTTTAGTTATTCGAGCACTCAGTGACAATGCTGATACTGATTACGAGGTGTTCAAGGAATTCGACATTAGCGAATATGCCAATACTGCAGCACGCCTAGTTATACGTATTCTCGCTCAGCTCTAAGCTCTAGACTACTGATTTCATGATTTTCAGAGTGTGCATATGCAGATGAGGGACTTTGACTGTTTGACGCCAAACATCGCATATCGCACACTCGAGTGTGACGACAAATCACAGAGTTTGCGCAAGTGCGATATAGCGTGTATAGTCGCCACCTGTAAACCACAGACCGTTGGTCGGAACTTTTTTGGTTCACGAAGTTTGGTTCGCCAAGCCATCGCAGGTTGAGATTAATTGCCCTTAGGGCGTTCGTGGTGCGAAAGCACAAAACGAACAGAGATTGATGCTCCGCTTGCGTGCGGGGCTTTTTTATTGCCTCGACGAGTGCTTATTAACTTCGTGCAAATCATATAAGTATGTATTGAATCTGATTGACGGCCGTTTTAGGAAGGAACGCCATGAAAAGGCCCGAAAAGGAAGAGGTGGTTGCAGAGCTTACGGGTAAATTCCGCGAAGCCGATGCAATCCTGCTCACCGAGTACCGCGGGCTCAGTGTCCCGCAGATCGCAGACCTGCGTGACAAACTAGGCCGCGATACTTCCTATGCCGTGGCGAAGAACACGCTTGCGCGCATTGCAGCCAAGGAGGCTGGTGTAGACGGACTCGACGAATTACTCGCCGGACCCACCGCCATCACCTTCGTTAAGGGCGATTACGTCCAGGCCGCAAAAACGCTGCGTGACTTCAACAAGGCAAACAAACAGCTCGTCGTCAAGGGCGGTTTCGCAGATGGAACCATCTATGACGCTGAGGGTGTAACCAAGCTTGCGGATCTTGAATCCCGCGAGGTTCTGCTTTCCAAGATGGCTGGCGCGCTCAAGGGCACGATGGCCAAAGCCGCATTCGCATTCGTCGCACTGCCTACCAAGGCTGTTCGCACAATCGATGCACTGCGCGAGAAGCAAGAGCAGGCTGCCTGATAATTCCCACGGTGTATGCCGTAGGTTTGGCCGTCTCGCTGGTAACGACAATAAGATGTGGCGATTACACACCGCAAGGTGAGTAATCGTATGAATGAAAGGAAGCCATAATGGCTAAGCTCTCTGCTGATGAACTCCTTGATGCGTTCAAGGAAATGACCCTGGTTGAGCTCTCTGACTTCGTCAAGAAGTTTGAGGACGAATTTGACGTCGAAGCTGCTGCTCCTGTAGCTGCTGTCGCCGCTGCTCCTGGCGCTGCTGCTGCCGTTGAAGAAGAGAAGGATGAGTTCGATGTCATCCTGTCTTCCGTCGGTGACAAGAAGATCCAGGTAATCAAGGCCGTCCGCGCCCTGACCAACCTCGGTCTTGCTGAGGCCAAGGGTCTCGTTGATGCAGCTCCTAAGGCTGTTCTTGAGAAGGCCAAGAAGGAAGATGCCGACAAGGCTAAGGCTGCTCTCGAAGAAGCCGGCGCAACTGTCGAACTCAAGTAGTTTCAACTACTCTAAACCCCGCATATACTCACTCTTCCTTGCGAATGGTGAATGTATGCGGGGTTTTGGCATTCATATGCACAGTTTGAGAGCTGACGATGTCAATATATGTCGATGTTTGTCGTTTGTGTAGGGATTCTTCACGAGATCATGGTGTATCTGATTTGTAGAATGGCGGAATCATGCCGTTCTTGCCGCTGAGAGATGCAGTATCACCAGACAAATCCCTACACAAATGCAACTTAGGTATGTTTTCAGTCTCGAAATCCTTCAAATTTGCCATACAGCAGCTATTTCACGGCTAGCGAAGCCGTTCTCAGCGGTAATACGGTGAAACTAGGGTCAAGAATTCAATGATTATGGGAGAATGCCGCCCATATCCCTCACAATCAAGAGTTTTCATGACACAATGACAGGTAGTGTGGAGTCTTGGACATCTTTCAGGGAGGACGACAGCAGTGAGTGGTGAGCAGCGACCGTCGCAGCAATGGATCGTCAAAGTCAGCGGTGCCGAGGAAATCCGTGTATCGCCTGGCCAGAGTATTGAAATCGGTAGAAAGCCGATGCGCCCCATTGCGGCAGATAATGTTCGACGTCTGGATGTTCCAGATAATAGTAAATCGATGTCAAAACGTCATGCCCTGTTTCAGGTGACGGTTTCAGGCTCGGCAACACTTCGTGACTTAGGATCCACGAATGGTTCCTATATCATTCGTAACGACGGTGGACTCATTCGTGTTCCAGTAGACACAGACTTTTTGCTGCCGCGCTCACCTATGCGATTCCAATTTGGTGATGTCCCGGTCGATTTTGTCAAAGTCGATGTGACGGTTGAGCAACGCCCACCTGTAGACGTTTCTGATCTCTTTACCTATGCCACATCTGACGTGGTCCAAGAACCGGACGCAGCTGATATGTCTGTTGATGACATTCTCGATCTGCGTGCTGGTGAACCGACAAGTGCTTTTGACGCTAGTAGTGTGCGTAGCAGAATTCATGCACTGCATGATCAGGCACTTCGGGACCAGCGAGACTATGGCAATAGCGATAGTGATGCTTCTCTTCCCGATAACAGCATTCAAACCGGCCTCAACACGCCACAAGAGGGAGCCATTCAATTCCCGAGTAGCGAGGCAAGTAATACCCAGACGTCAGGCACTGGTGACGAAGGTGAGAGCACCAGAGTTATTAGTCTTTCTCCCAAAGATGCTCAACGTGCTCTCTCCACAGCAGTAGAAACTCCACAGGCAGAACAAGAGCAGCAAACGGAAGATGAATCTGACAAAAGCAGTCAGGTTGAAACAACGGATCACTCATCGGAAGCTCAGAAATCTGAAGATACCGAGCATCCGGCTGAAGATGTCGAAGCTGACGGACATGTTGATGATGCCAACAATCGCGACAATGCAGTGGAAGCACAGCACGCGATTCCTTCGGACGATGCCAACACCACTGCTAGCCAAGAACCTTCTGCAGCTGAAGAACAGACTGCTGAGCCGACTCAGCAGCGTGATCTCTTTGCGGATGCACTTGATGATGTGTTCGCAGGTGAAGGTGCCACTAGTGGAGAGAGTGAAACAACACCGGATGACGCTGCACAAGTAGCCGGTACTCCTGCTAATACAGTGCACTTTCAACCATTGGCAGCAGCTCAGCTATCGTCGCAAGAGCAGCTTCGACAGCAGGAGGCATACGAACACTCCGATGCAAGTCAGTACGATAACGGTGCTGCACAATCTCCAGCTATTTTTGAGCCAGGATCAGTTTTTGAGCGCGTCTCTCAAGGTGGATTCGAGCCACCCCAGCCTCTGGTTGAGGTTGAGGGAATGACTTCTGATGATGCGCGAAACAGCAGGGACTTTGCTGAACAGTTTGAAATGGCGAAGCATCCTGAACTGCTCCCGTTCCTTGCCATGAATGTGGCGTTATATGACGATTTGTATGCCTGGCTTGCAGCACAAGGCAATCAAGATGTGGATACCGCTCTGTCCAAGAACAAGGGATATCAGGAGTATCTGGCGGCGACACGGAAGTGAGAAATGAATGAGTGAATCACCAAGTACCTCAGACACAGAAACAACAAGCATGCCAGAACAAGAGCAACTATCTCTCGATCGCATCCGCAAATGGCGCCGCACATACCAGTCCGGAGTGGGCCCAACACCATTAGAAGATATTGCGCAGCTTTCAGCCAACCTGGATTTAACGCATGCGCATCCCTCTGGTATCGCTCAGCTTTTCGCTAGCGGACAGGTCCATCTTGATGGGCTGTTCCGTGACAACGGCATGCTGAGAGCGGCGAACCGTCGTCTGGAACGAGTACTTGATGACAGAGCTACAAAGGAAAGAATTAGTGGCTGTGCTGAACTTTCGCTCATCATTGGCGTAGCTGCATGGCATGGCAACTCGATGCCGGTATTGCTATACCCCGTCACCATCGAGAGAAATGCCTCGTCCTTCTCGAAATCGTTGATTCGCTTCACAGGCAAGGTCAATATCAACAGTGCCTTAGTATCTGCTCTACGGGAGCGTGGGGTTGATATTGACGCTAAAGCACTCTTCGATACCTCCCATTACGAGGGTGGCACCCCCGAGACTTCGGCGTTGTTTAGCGTTATTACCTCACAGGCTGAGCGTGTCATTAGCGATTTTACGATTGACCGTAAGGTTATTCTCGGTTGTTTTGTGGAGCCCTCAGCACTGTTGATGGGTGAGAGTTTGCAAATCATTGACGATCTTGAGGAGGGCCCGCTCGGCAATCCGGTGTTGGATGCTTTAACAGGTGAGAGCTCAGCTGTTGAGGAGCTTAAACATCAGGAGGTACCAGATTTTAGCCCATTCGATGCAGATCCTCATGCTGAATTTGATATTGGTGATGTAGATAATTCTGTGAGGTATGCTGCACAGCTTGCGGCAGCCGGAAAATCAGTCTTTGTAGACGAGCCGACCGGCAAATCTAGTGCACAGCATGCGGCAGCAATAGCTTCTCGTTGCGTAATGAATGGCAGAAGCGTGCTGTATGTTCCATGCGTCGCTGATCAGAAAAAACGATTCGCTCAAGAGTTGCGAAGCAGTGAAATGAACAACCTGATGTTGGATATCACTGAGGGCAACACCAATAAGGAAATTGATCGTCAACTGATTAATGCTGTCGGTTTCCAAGCAGGGAGCGCATCAGCACATTTTGATCAGCTTGCGGATGAGCTTGTTGGCGTGCGTTCTAGGCTCACTAGATATTTAGGTGATTTACATGGCATTAGTGAGCAGTGGGGCGTCAGCGCATATCAGACAATACAGAACCTAGCGAATATCGCTGCGCTGCCCACACATCCAGCTACACACGTGCGGTTGAGCCCCCAGACAACGCGTTCACTGGTCTCTACCATGAAGCAATGGTGCACAAAACTCGAGCGTGCTGCTGAACTTGGAGAATTTACTATTGGCCCGGATGATACAGCTTGGTATCATGCATCACTCTTCACCGAAGATGAGGCGGTAAGCGCCTATGAACGTGTGGTGAGGATGCTCGAAAATCTGTTACCAGCAACCCGTGATCAGGTCGCTGCAACAGTCAATACTTGTGGTTTCCCTGTTCCTGCCACGGCACAAGATTGGAGCCGTCAGGTTGTGGTGCTGAAGAATCTTCGGCGCGTCCTTGACGTTTTCCAGCCTGAGATTTTTGAACGTGATGTGGCTGCAATGATTGAAGCTTCGAAGTCGAAAGCTAAGCGCAAGACTGAGGGTACTTCCATGGGATTCTGGGAGCGTCGCCGTCACGTTAAAGAAGCAAAGAGTTTACTCCGAGCAGGTGCACAGGTTGAGAACTTGCACGATGCTCTGGTAGTTGTTGCCAAGCAGTCAGCTCAGTGGCGAACCTTGGTTCCACACGGTGGTTGGCCGGTGCTTCCCAATCGGCTCGATGACATTATTGAGACAGAAGAAGCTGTTTCGAGGGATATGACAGCCTTGAATGTGGTGCTGTCTTCAACTCCCGAAGGTGGCGACTTAGAATCTATCGGTCTTAACGATGTTGAAAATCGACTCAGAAGTTTATTCGAGGATCATCTGGCTCTAGAGTCGCTTCCAGAACGCAGCGCTCTAGAACGTGATTTCCAAACGATGGGTTTGAGCGAACTCGTTGAAGACTTGCACGCTAGGAAGGTTCAACGTGAGGGTGTAGCAGCCGAATTGCAGTTAGCATGGTGGACTACAGTCTTTGAAGATATTGTGCGTTCCTCGGCAATTATTTCTAATCAGGATGGTTCAGCCCTTTCCAATGCGGCAGAACGTTTTAACCAGGTTGATACTGAACATGTGCGTAGCATTGGTGCGATGGTAGCGCAGGAATCCACGCGCAGACTATCCGAGCAGCTCTTTGCAAGAACTCAGGAAGCCAATCAGCTTCACACACTGCTAGCCGGCAAGCATAAGCTCTCTTTGAGCAAGCTCCGTCAATCCCATCCCACGCTTTTTGCGGCAGCAAAACCGATTATGATTGCCACTCCGGCAACGCTTGCAGCTCTGACTGAGCCTGAGATGCTGACCGATGTGGCGATTATCGATGCAGCGGCACATGTGCCATCCATAGAGCTGCTGAGTATCCTGAGCCGTGTAAGGCAAGTGGTGATTATTGCACACGGTCCGACGGTGACCTCCGAAGGATTGCGCGCCTTGATGAATATGTTGGTACGCGTTCCAGTGAAGACGCGACCAGATCGACGTGCTCCGCAACTGAGCCAATTCCTGCAACAGCATGGTTATGGTGAGATTGACTCTGATCCCGCCTGTGAGAATGTACGAGGTACCGTAAGCTACACGCTGGTCAAGGGGAGTGGTGTGCCGGTCATGTCATCCGGTCTTGTTGAATCCAGTCAACAAGAAATCGACAAGGTTGTGGAGATGCTCAGGCATCGGGCCAACAGTTTCACCATTGTTCCGGCATCGTACGTGTTGTGTGTAGTTACCTTGTCTCCGGCGC
This sequence comes from Bifidobacterium sp., assembly GCF_022647885.1. Taxonomy (NCBI): domain Bacteria; kingdom Bacillati; phylum Actinomycetota; class Actinomycetes; order Bifidobacteriales; family Bifidobacteriaceae; genus Bifidobacterium; species Bifidobacterium sp. Next base: position 811,752 of record NZ_JALCLM010000001.1, read on the forward strand.
ATCGCACCAGATTGGGTGCTGAGCTCAAATCAAACGCAGCAAGAGACAAAGCATTTGGCGCGTTTCTCAGACATGTGCGAATCATCGGTATCGATGAAGTTGCTGGTGCTCAAGCAAGCGATGTCATTCTGTCGCTAGGTTTCGCCAAGACGCTACATGGCCGCTTATTGCAACAGTTCGGTGAGTTGGAAGGTCAAGGGGGTCAGGGAATGTTGCTGGATGCTTTGGCTCTGGCAAACAGAAACCTTGATATCGTCAGCGCTTTCTCCTCGCAGGATCTTGAGGATGACCGCATTCATCAGTCAGGCCCACAGCTCTTAAAGATCCTGCTGGCATGGGCAGAGCAGCTCGATAAGAGCGCCGATGATGTACTTCCTGCAGGGCACGATTCAGGGTCAGATATTTTGCTCAGTGACCTCGCAGAACGTATTAAGGCACGCGGATTAGAGGTTGCAGTTGACTTTGGCAGAGAGCAGGGACCGAGAATTCCGCTCGTTGTCGGTATCAAAGGCAAGGCTTTCGGCTTGGCAGTGCTTACGGATAACGCTGACTTCATGAGCGTGCAGTCAACACGAGCACGACATCGTTTCTTGACAGAAGATTTGCAGATGCTTGGTTGGTCGGTTATCACGGTGTGGAGTGTTGCTGCATTCGTAAACCCCGAAAAAGAAGTCGATCGTATCGTTGCTCAATTGGCTCAGATGTATGGGGACTCGCAATGAGCAAAGATTACGAATCCGAACCAGCGCCTAAACGTCGTATACATCATCGTGTTGTTCGTAAAGGGACTGAGCGTTTCGATGCCGATGGCGTAAAGGAAGAAGCTGCCGATATGACAACAAAAAGCGCCCAAGATGCGGATGACGATCAACGCATCTTGGGCGAGCTGCCCCCACATTGGGGTGTTTTTAGTGCTGAGAAGGAGTAAATGGCGCCGAATTACCAGGCACTGAGTTGCCTGAAGCACCATTGTTTAGTTGGTCGCGAATCTCCTGAAGCAGGATAACTGTCTGCTCTTCAGGGCTTGGTTCGGCTGCGGAATCTTCTTCTTCGACGCCAGAGGCAGCGCGGGTCATGTCACGCAACTTATTGATTGGCAGAATAATGCAGAAGTACACTGCAGCGGCGATAATCAAGAAGTTAATGAGTTCTCCGATAATCGCGCCAAATGAGATGGTGGCGTTGTTATAGGAAATCGTCAGAAGCTTTGACATATCGGCTTTTCCAAAAATCATGGCGATTAATGGGCTGATGAATGATTTCACAATGGATGTGACTACTGCAGTTACCGCTGAGCCCATAACCACGCCGACAGCCATATCAACCATCGACCCGCGGGAAATGAATTTCTTGAACCCTCCCAAAGGTCCCTTGTCTGTCAGAGCTGAAAGCTGATGAGAGGCGTTGAGCGCTCTATCAGTCATACGATGTGCTGAATTGCTCGATGAAGCCATTATTGCTCCTTCTACGACGAGATCGCCGTGTTAAAAAATGAATCCCACTTTCTTATTATGGCCGACTGTGCAAATTTTGTGTGTTGAATCGCTCAAACATGATGAAACTCACGTTACTGGATATCTACGGCTAGGATAGGCCCTTCTTGTTGTCGGGCAATGATGGCCAACGCTTCTTGAGGTGACAACACAAACTCGACAGCGTTATAGCTCGGATTATCTGTGGAAACCGATGAGAATAAGCCAGAATCCTCCTCGTCTTTGCTGATGTTCAGCACTTGGGCATCTTCACTGAGAGTGCATAAGCTTGCTTCTTCGCCATGATCTGATTCGGTACAACTCCCAGAAGTGACCAATGTAACGTGGTCGCCAGGATGTAAATCACTGGGGATACTTGCCAGATTGACTCTGAGTTTTGTGAGCCCATTGGGGGTTTCAACACTCGTGGTGACTGCATTACGATATATCGCCTGCCCTCGAGAAATTTCAGTGCGAGCAATCAGATTCTCCACCTCGCCAACTGTGGTGAAGGCCTGACGAAACACATCGCTTTGTGGTGCTTGGATGAGTTGGAGAGATGACTGTTTCAGGGCATCGCCCTGCTGAATATCACTGCTCGCAACAACCAGTGGACTAGTGTCAGAGGCGATTGAGGAAAGGTACTGCATTAACGTGAAGAGGCTGAGGGATGCCAGCATAGCGCAAGCCAATCTTCTGGCTTGGTAACGAATGCGACGGTGTTTCAAACTGTCTGTCAGTGGCAAATCATTATGGCGTAGTTGAAAGTTCATCATGGACACAGATTGCCGTATTCCATACTCGCCAATGGCCAGTTGAACTAGTTGTGGTCGAATGACTACTTATACACAGGCAAACCAAGCACCAACAGCAGTAATGAGAAAGGGCGCACAATAAGGTGTTCAGAGTTAAACCACGCCACACGTGAAATGCCCCGTTACACGATGTTCTATGCACAGTGTTCTCGAAACCGCATGCTAGTGCACAAGCGAACAGTCTCTAGCAGTTGATGAGGTGAGGAGGAATGTAGGCAACTTACTTCTTTGAACTGCTTGAACCACCATCAGTTCGATAAAAACCGTGACCTTTGAACTCGATGGGTACTGCAGAAAACACCTTACGCACTTGCTCCTCGCCACAACGAGGGCATACAGTGATGGGCTGGTCGTCGAATGACTGATATTGCGTGAAGTCATACTGGCAGCTTTTGCAACGGTAATGGTAGGTAGGCACCGCTTCTGTCCTTCGTTCAAGTTCAACAATCGTTAGGGGTTGCGCTCATGGTAAGTGTTGTCCCCAACACCGTATTATTGCACTACTTCTTGTCGTATGACTTGTTAGAGGCTAGCAGCGTGAAAGATTCGGGTGTTAATACAGCATCCATTCGGACATCATGATCTTGTGAAGGTACTACGTCTGATCGAAACTCCCAAGGCCAACATACCGCAACAGTTAGTGCAGTTTTGCGACGATGTGTTAATGCTTCGTCGTACCAAGCAGCACCACGTCCCAAGCGATTGCCGCTGGAATCAACAGCTAGAGCTGGGACAAAGATGACTTCAGCGCCCTGCACAGACTCAGGAGGTAGTAAGTCTGTTTCTGGTTCTTGAGGTCTGTGAGAGCCCATATTGTGCATGGTGGCAACGTCGTCCAGAACTCCCCACAACACGTCACGACCCGCACCGAGACGTGGCACTAAGACACGCTTCTGTTGGCTGAGCAGAGTGGCGAGCAGAGGAAATGTAGATATTTCTGTACCCATAGAGACATAGGCGGCGACAGTGTTGGCAGTGGTGATTAATGAGGAGTGCATCACGCGATTGGCCAAGCTCGTGCCTGCCTCGAGACACTGTTCGGCGCTGAGTTTGGACCGAATTGCCAGAGCTGCAATTCGTGCTCGCTGTTTGTCCGCTTGTACTTGCTTCTTCTGCACGTGGTCTTTTCCTATGTGGTCATCTGATGCACTGAGTTGAGATCTCATACCTTCGTTCTACCAGAAGATAGAGCAGCAGCACTTGGTCCGTGCTCTAATATCCTTGAGCCTCGCGCTAATGCAAATGATGCGACAATAAAGGTATGTCCGTGTTTCAATCGTTGAAGTCGGTGTTGCAGCTCCACCCCAGTGATGTGGCTCTGCGCATTCCTGACGAGATTAATGCTCCTGCAGGGGTTGAGCCCTTGAGTTTGCAACGCCTAACCCTTGAGGATCAGGTGGAGTGGAATGATGTCCGTTGGCGTAACAGCGAATGGCTAAAACCTTGGGAATCTGGTGACCCAATGCAGGGGCCGAGTATGAGCTTTGCTCAGTGGGTGCACAAGGAGAAGCAGAGTGAAGAAGCCGGCAATGGCGTGGTATTCCTGATGAAGTATCGCGGACAGATTGTTGGACAACTCTCAATTGGGGCAATTACCTATGGTTCTATGCGCACAGCGACTTTAGGGTACTGGATAGATGAACGATGGGCAGGTCATGGATTTACTCCTTTAGCCGTGGCAATGGCTAGTGATTGGGCAATACTCGATCCGCAAGGTCCTCAACTGCATCGCATTGAGATTGCCATCCTGCCCGAAAATCAGCGTTCAAAGAGGGTTGTAGAAAAACTGCAGCTTCGCTACGAAGGTTTACGCACGAAATATATGTTCATCAATGGTGTTTGGAGAGACCATGAGGTGTATGTACTGATGCCAGAAGACATACAAGAACCCTTAATACAACGACTACAAAGCTAAGATAATTGCCGACACACCATGTAAATCTTTTCATTCCGCACTTCTCTCAACTATCGTGGGGCGTATGGATTACGATTCACTGAGCAGCGTTGTGCTGGCAGTGATGGCCGCGGTCCTTGTTCTGGGGTGGTTGCCAAGACGCACCAAAAGAGGCATGAAGCGAGCATCAGAGCACCGTGAAGACCGGTTCTCACCTTCGCTGCATATAGTTGATGCGAACAATGCGACCCTGTTCAGCGATGAGGGCGTGCAACAAACGAAAGGTTTGTCCATGGAGTCACAGCAGCAACGACACGATTCCGCGTTCTCGCAGAAGCGAGTTGCCCACATCAGAATGATGAGGCGGCAAGCGGTTCGTAGGCGACAGATTCTTGTTGCCTCGCTGCTGGTGATTACTGCTGTGGTCGTTTTGTTGGCTGTGTCGATGCAGTTCAGTCCACTGTTCGCCTGTATTCCTGCGGCTCTTGCTGTTCTCGCGCTTGTGCTAGGTGCCAAGGCATCGCGTGATGCACGGCGTTGGGAGCAGGAACTTTCTGCAGCCACCACTAAGCATGTGGTGAAAGCCGTGCAAGGTACCCGCGCAGATAATCGTAATAATCAGCTTAATCAGCATGCCGAGGGTGAAGGATTGGGGTACCAGAGACAGTCCAAGGAAGAGGAACGTCCTCAAGCTGTGTATATGACTGTTGATGAACTTGATGATTTGGCTTCTCGCAGCGCTGCTGATGAAGATGAGAGTGCAACTAATGTGCTTGCAGCTAGTGAGGTGCACGAGGTACTGCGTCAAGCGCAGCAAGACAAGCAGCGTGCTTTAGCGAAGCGTGAGCATCAAGCAGAGAATAGTCGACCTGCTGATGTCAAGGCTAGCGAATCACATCAGACAGCTTCGTCTCAGCAAGGCAAACAACACAGCAAACCCAGCCAGAAGAGTGATACTCGTCCGTCAACTGGTTCAACGTCTTCCAATGAGGCTGGTGTTGCTCAACGACAGACCCCGCTGATGCCTCAAGCTCAAGAGCTCCCAGATGCCACCAATGAACTCAAACGAATATCACCTTCTCCTGTGTTAGATGCTTTTGAGATGGCCGCATCGCAGGATTTGATTTCCTTCTCACTAGGAGAAGCAAGAAGCAGTGTTGCTGCAACACCTGCAGAGGCAGAAAGCCTCGAAATCAAGTCTGTACGCCAGGTTTCCAAAGCTGTGCCTAAAGCTGCGCCCAAAACGGTGCAGGCCCCAGCATCAACTTCACTAACGCATGATTCGCATGAAGACTCATCCCAGGATTCGGCTGATAAGTCAACAACGGACGTTAAACACTTCCACGATAGTGAAACTCAAGCAGAAGTTGATGCACCGGAGCAGACTTCTGACTCACTAGGTGTAAATATCGAATCGATTCTTGCCCGCAGAAGTCAATCCTGATTGTCCTAGTGCCGGCAAATGAGCTTTCACTGAACTCAGTACGGCGATAGGAGAAGACATGTATACCGACTTCGAAGCATATGCGAAAAACCTAGCCAACGGCACAATCCCTTTGGGAACTGATGTGATGTTTGACTCCCCGCTGAATGTAGAATACGTTGACGGTCTTGCCAGCCATACCTACAGGGCTAGTGTGCATAACGGCAACATTGCTAAGTTACTGCGCGCTGAGTATTCTCCGTCTGAGCTGAAGCACTTGGCGGCTGCTACTGAGGATTTACGCCGTATCAACGTGGTGAAACAACCGTGGGGTACATACATCAATGCAGCCTCTTTTGAATCTCAAGAAGAGGCTTCGGCAACGAATTACGATGCCATATGGGTTCGTGACTCAATCTGGGGCTATTACGCTTTACTGTCCGATACCAGCAGACATGGAGATGCTAAGGCAGTTCTACTAACCCAACTGGATTATTTGGCATCTCAAGTTAACCGCATCAACGCAGCGATTGCTCAACCAGAACTTCTTGATTTACCAGATCCTTTGGGATCGATGAATGCGATTCATATTCGCTTTAATGGAGCTTCATCCACTTACGACGATGTAATTGAGAACGGTCTACCTCAGTCGTGGACTCATAAACAAAATGATGCTTTAGGCCTGGCGCTCGAAGCAGCAATATCGGCCTTTGCTGAAGGCTTGTTGAGTCTTGATGAGCTTACTGAGCCTCTTCACACAACCGCTGCGAATGATACGGCGACATTCGTAGTAGATTCAGCCATGGCAGATTCAGCCATGGCAGATTCAGCCAAGATAAATGCAACACAAGCAGATTCTGCTCTAGCTGATTCCCGCTTAGCTGCATTAATTCGACTCGTAGCGTATCTCAATGCTGTGCATTTTTATGAGATGGAGGATTCTGGCGCTTGGGAGGAACAAGCGCGTCGCAACACTTCTTCAATTGGCATAGTCGTATCTGCACTTGAACGTTTAGAAAGTATGCTCACAGAGCAGCACACTGAGCACTGGCAAATTACTGGCGATCAACGAGAAGCGTTTGTACAGGCTTATCATCGGACGATGAAGTCGTTGCGGGTAATACCTCTTGCTAATGAACAGGCGATAGCGAAGCTTATCGCCAGCGGAACTGCTGTGATGCATCGGCAAATATCACTGGGAGGGGAATCGCCCGACTACGATCTCGGTGATTCGCGCAGACGCGAGGCCGATGCAGCTCTACTGTCGCTAATATATCCGGCCAGTCCTCATGGCCTTGGCGTTGATGAGCAACTGCACATATTAACAATTGTTGGATCGCTTATCGGGGACTACGGCATCAAGCGTTACGACCATGACACCTATCAGTCTGCGAACTTTTGGTGGCATGACATCAAACCTGATGCTGATCCTGAAAGTCATCTCAAGCGTGAAGCAGGCTTCATTGAAGGCACTGAAGCTGAGTGGTTTTTTGACTCGTGGTATGCGAAATGCTGTTTACTCGTGGCGCAGCAGATTGAATCCGGTCAAGAGCTTTCAGCAGCAGACTCTGCAGCTGAGTCAAGATATCTGCAAAATCCTCAGTCACTAGTAGTGGCATTGCGTGCAACAGCTGTGCGCCATCTCAATAGAGCCTTGGGGCAAGTCACCGGCGAAGGCATGATTTCGGCTGATGGCAAAGTTGTAGCGCCAAACTTACTGCCTGAAAGCTACAACCATATTGTGTCCAAGCAGCGTGACGGCAGCACGACAATGTGGTCTGTTCCAAGTCCTATAGCCCCGTTGAATTGGGCGAAGGCCTCATTAACCTTATGTCTCGCAGAATTCCTCAAATAGAGAAATTCTTGATAACCGTACTTAGCATCCAGATGTTAAACCGCTTTTTGGCGAAAAATCGCAATAACAAGCACAGTTATTGGGCTTCTGCGTGTACACAGCATTAGCAGTCAAGTTGGCAGAGTGCTAATTACGCGCTACCATAACCTGTAGCGCAACAGAACAACGTGGAGTGTCCCGTCAGCCTCTCGACCTAGCTCTGGCGCGAAAATAATCGATTCTCTTATAAGAAAGAGGAGGTCCACAGTGTCGATCTCACTCACACCGTTGGAAGACAAGATTGTCATCAAGCAGGCAGCTGCAGAGACCACGACCGCTTCAGGTCTGGTTATTCCCGACACGGCCAAGGAAAAGCCTCAGCAAGGCGAAGTGCTTGCTGTAGGTCCAGGACGTCGCGATGATAACGGCGAGCGCGTTCCCGTCGATGTCAAGGTAGGGGATAAGGTGCTGTACTCCAAGTACGGTGGCACCGAAGTCCGTTACCAGGGCGAGGACTATCTTATTGTTTCCGCTCGCGATGTACTAGCTGTGCTGAACTAAGAGCATCCCTAGCACATATTTATTGCAATAGCCCCGCTGATCGCCACAAGGTGTTCAGCGGGGCTATTGCGTAGAATGATGAACATATGTCGGGGCTGGTGACGTGTATGGCGGGGGATAGAAATGGGAACGAACCATCTGGCGAATCGTCTTGTTGAGGCTCTTGATGCTGTGTTGTCATGTCCGCGTTTTGTTATTCAACTGGCTGTTACGACGATTTGTGCAGGCGGTCATCTGCTGCTTGAAGACGTCCCTGGCGTGGGTAAGACCACCATGGCTAAGGGTCTGGCCAGAGTAATTTCAGGTGAAGCTAACAGAATCCAGTTCACACCCGATATGCTGCCTAGTGATTTGACGGGTGTGAGTATTTTTGATCAGCGCTCGCAAGAGTTTGTGTTCAAGCCAGGGCCGTTGTTTGCGAATGTCGTCATCGCTGACGAGGTAAATCGCGCTAATCCCAAAACGCAATCCGCGATGCTTGAGGCAATGGGAGAAGGAAATGTCAGCGTTGACGGCAATACTTATGCGCTGCCGGATCCCTTTATCGTTGTTGCGACCCAGAACCCGATTGAGTTAGAAGGAACCTACCCTTTACCGGAGGCTCAACTTGATCGTTTTACTGCTTGTACCAGTATGGGCTATCCTCCTCAACGCGAGGAGAGTGCTGCAATAGCTAGGGCTTCTGGTGCTGACCCCCTTGCTGGACTTGAAGTTGTGTGCTCGCTACATGATCTTCTCGATCTGAGAGGGCGAGCTGACGAGGTGTTTATTAGCCCTATGATGGCCGATTATATTGTTGCGATTTTGAACCAGACAAGGAATGACGCAGAGATCATACTTGGTGCCTCGCCGAGAGCTGGTTTTGCTCTAGCTGGTATGGCCAAGGCTTGGGCGCTGTTGCAAGGTCGAGATTATGTGATTGCTGATGATGTGATGATTCTCGCCGAGCCGGTGCTGGCTCATCGTTTGGTGTTCAACGATTCGCGAATCAATTCATCGGTGGGGAAGCGGCATGAGACGATTAATCGTATACTCCGAGAGCTTCCTGTGCCGAGTGCTGCCGAGGATCGTCGCGTTCATAGCGCTCCGTTCAGCCTAATGCGACGGCGATAACGATGACAGGGCGACACTCTGTGGTGCGTAAACCAGTGGACCGCCTCAAAGGTCGTCTGGTGAATCCTTTGAGGAGCCATCGACGGGCGCACCAACTAGGGCGTCAGCATCAGATGTTTCGCCCAACAGTAGCTGCGGTGATGTTGCTGTTAGTCGCAGCTATCTGTATGGTTTTGGGATTATCCTTCGATGATCGCGTGTTATTGGCTGTGTCTGTGGCGTTGATATCGCTTATAGTGCTCTCGTGCATCATGACCATCGTTCAATGGACCTTATGGTCTTCCTCACTATTTAATACAACGTCCAGCGCTAACCCTCGATATGTTGACCTTGTTCACACGGGCAATCGTAGACAGCGCCTCATGCTGCCGCGTAACGCCAAGCCTGTTGAACAGTGGATACAAATCAATCATCGAGGATTGCTTGTACAGCGATTTCGTGGTGTATTGCCACGCCAGCGAGGCTTGTTCCATCTTGAATCGTTGATGGTCTGTTGGACAGATCCCTTTGGGCTATACAAAGCACGCAAGCGTGTAAAGCATCACATTGATGAAGTGATGTTGTTGCCTGATATTGAATATGACAGAACTCCATCCAGCAAAGTTGCTCATACACTTGCTTCCGGGCAGCATCAGGGTATGAACGGGGTACGTCAATATGAATTTGGCGACTCGCCACGCATGATTGCCTGGAAATACACCGCACATTTCGGTTCGTTAATGACCAGAGAGACTAACCAAGAAACAGTTAGCGATACGCTGTGGGTTGTAGATCCTGCAGATGCGGATGTGGAGTCCTGTGTGCGGGAAGTACTACGCCACTTGGATTCAACCACGTCGAGACACGGTGGGAATTTCTACTCTGACGGCACAGGCATATATCTAGATACGAAGTCAATCATGCGTCAATTGGCTGCTGTACAAACAATAGCTGCGGATGGCTCAACTCTGGAATCAGCGAGTGGCGATGGAGCTGGTGAACAAGCGTGGTCAACATTGCCGGAGGTCATTGAGAATTTCACTCATGGCAGCAAGCCTCATCCGCTAATACTTATAGTGAGCACTCGAGCGTCAGAGGATATTACGTCGATGATGGCCTCTTCGCGTCAGGGTGAAGCATACCGATTAGTGCGCCCGCAAGTCAGTGACGATGAGATACTGCAGGCTGGCGCAGAGCGGCAAGAGGGTTCTAGCTCCGATCTTCACAGTGTTCATGAGTTTCCTAGACGAGATTCCAACACTGTGCAGCATGTGGATGCTCAAAGTACGGCGATGAGTAAATCGACAAGACCAACGCAAGGTATGTTGCGGATGGTGACGGGTACGGCGAGCTTATGGGCGCTCGCGGCAACAACCATCATTACCTTGAGCCAGCTGTTTTCAACACAAGGCGTGTGGTGGACGTACTTCGCTGGCGTGAGTTTTGCCCTCGTCGCCCTCGACTCAATTTTGGCCGCACAGCATAGTGCTCATTCCTTAGTGAAAGCTCTCTTGTCCTCTATAAGTATCGTTATTGCAGCATTTCTTGCCGTCGTATTCCGCATACATGCGAGCAGTGGATACTGGCTATTTATACCCCATACTGAGCAAATTGCAGTGCCTGCTGGCAGCGTGGGGGAGGATTGGGAATCAGTGACAACCACCCTGTGGGATGTGCTAGTTCGTGGATTTGCTCACGTGTATGCTCAGTATCCGCCAGTTCAGATTAATGCTGATTCAGATGCGCTCCTGATAGTTGCTGTGGCTTCCATATTGGTGTTGTTTCGTATCATGTTGGTGCAGATTCGCTTAGCTCCAGTAGTTGCATTGTTGCCTGTTGCAGTGATGTCAATGACCTATCAAGTGACGGGTCAAGCGCCATATACCTGGGTAATAATCCTAGTGTTGGCTGCCGGGGCTCTGCTGATATGGACCACTGCAACTAGTGAGATTCATCCGATTACACCATTGACAATGTCGGTGTTTGTAGTCACAGTGAGTATGGCCTTATTAACCCCGATGATGGTAGTGGCGCGTGCCGTAACGATTCCTATAGCGTCCAATGCTGGACTGTTTTCTAGTGGGACTATCAACCCGATGGTAGATCTCAAACGCGGTTTACAAGAAGGTTCTAATTCCACAGTGTTGACGTATCGAGCCTCACAAGGGGTGTATTTGCGACTCTCAACATTGGATAACTTCAATGGTGATACATGGTCTTTCTCATCGTCAACGTCAACAACAAGCGACGAATTTACGTCTTCGACGGGGAGCATGTACACACAGGTCGGTGACGGATATCTCTTACGCAATAATGACAGCGGCGATATTATCTGGGTATCGCCGCTGATGAAGTACATGGTTGCGGATGTTGATGACTCCAACTCAGGACGATATATCACCTCACCAAATGATGACAACCATTACATTCTGGACTCTTCAATCACCATCGAATCCCTGCAAACCAGATTTTTACCCTTGCCAGGCGAAGCAATTCGAGCTTCCGGTGCAGCGAATGACGGCAATTGGCGCCGCGATGCCGACGGTGTTTTCCGTAATAATCTTGAGAGTACGTCCTCAGGTATGCAATATCGGATACAAAGTGTGTATCTTCAACCGCTTACCCAAGTGAGTGACTTCCGCAGACTGAGTGAAGTACGTGCTGAGCTTACTGAACGAAAACAGCGGTTGGCTGACAATGCTGATTCTACGGGCACTTCTGCTGATAGCAGTTCGTGGTCCAGTACTTTTGATGACAGAACGGTTGACGATACAGGCACCGGTAAGCGTTTGAGACAGCAATACGGGACTCTGCCCTCAGTGCTTCCTGCGAGTGTGAGAGGGGTGATTAATCAAGCTAAACGTCAAGGAGTATCCACTGACGGCGATAGTGCAAGCAGCCAGTTAGATGCTATGCGGTATCTGGTGAACTACTTCAATCAGAGCGATTTTGTCTATTCCCTGGATGAACCAGATGGTAATGGTCGTGACAATATGACGATGGTCGGAGGCTTTCTGCGCAGCAAATCTGGTTATTGTGTTCACTACGCTTCCGCATTGGCTGTGCTTGGTCGTGGCATGGGTTTGTCGACCAGGATGGTGCTGGGCTATACGCCAGGTGAAAGTACTGGAACGGGAAATTATACGGTTGCGGCGAAGCAATTGCACGCCTGGGTGGAAGTATATATTGACGGTATTGGCTGGGTTCCTTTTGATGTAACCCCCTCAACGACTAATGCAGACACTGCATCTGATGCCACATCTGCTGACACGTCGATTCCTACACAAAATACGCCAACACAAAGTCCAACCACCTCAACGACAACTCCAACACCTTCGAATTCGAGTAGTAATCAGAGCGAGACTGAAAGCGCCGATGCGCAGCGCAATGCGGAATCTGGCACCTCTGCTACTGCAAACGATGCCAATTCCTTGCGTATTCTCGCAGCACTAGGCATTGTGCTTCTTATTGCTGTGCTGCTCTTATGCATTACCTTGCCTCTGATAGTGAGGACCAGACGCAGAGATCACAGATATCAGTTGTTGTCCCACTACCTCGCCGAAAGCAGCAATTCCGCTGTTGATAACAAATCAGGGACTCCTGACGGAATAATTCCTAACGATACAACCGCAGTTCAAGACTCGACCGCGCCTCAACAGCAATCAGCATCAGAAGCGCGTACTACTGATCAAGGTGCTGTATGGATTGCATTATGGCATGAGATTGTTGATACTGCACTAGATGCAGGCATGGTTGTTTCTGACAAACTTAGTGATGCCGAGCTTGCTCAACGATTGACTGAAATAATAATGGAGAACCCTAGCGGCGAAAAAACACAGAACAATGATGAAGCCAAGCAAGCGCTGAAAGATATACCCAGTGAGCGAAGTCTGGAACTGTTGAATCGTATAGCCCAAGGGGCGGTGTGGGGAATGTTCAGCGCTCATCGTGGTGTGTTTATGCCGTCATCGTCCACGGAACACAGTCCCGACAAGGAAGCTGACTTCCTGTCATCAGATACACCCGTATCTCAGCTACCTACGCGTGATGAGGTCGAAGGTTTGCGCAGACTGCTGGTATCGCGAATATTCGAATCTCAACGCCAATCAATGCTGTGGATATATCGTTTGCGCTTTACGATGTTGCCAAAGTCCGTGTTTCAGTAGTCTCATGGCATAAGGTCCGCAGTGTTGATGACGTTAATAGACGTATAGATACATAGATATTGAGAAAGTGGAATCTATATACCGGCAGCGAGGATTGCTTGGTCAATATCATTAATCAGGTCTTCGGTATCTTCAAGCCCAACTGCAAATCTTAGGAATCCCTGATGGAACTCTTCAGAATATAGGTATTGCCGCTCATCATCCTCTCCCAGAAACACTATTAAACTTTCGTCATGACCCAACGACACTGCGGAAGTTATGATATTCAGATTGTTAACGAAACGGTTGTGGCCAGCATGGTCTGTGTGCAGGCCAAAACTCAATACTCCTGAGAAACCAGAGTGCTTGTTAGCGAGTTGAGAAACTGCTACATCGTGATGAGGATGCGAGGGTAAACCTGGATATGCCACAAATCGAACGGCTTGGTGAGTTTCGAGATGCTTGGCTATCGCCAGTGCTGAAGCATTGTGTTGCTTCATACGAAGAGGAAGGGTGACTGATCCTCGATTAATAAGCCATGCATTAAATGGGCTGATGATCCCACCATAATTCACCTGTGCTGTGAAGCGAATTTCATCGGTGATATCTTTTGTAGTTGCTATCGCACCGCCGAGTGCATCTCCGTGGCCGTTAATATATTTGGTCAGACTTTCAATCACAATATCCGCTCCCAGATCGAGAGGACGAACGTTGAACGGTGAGTTGAACGTATTGTCTACACTGAGCAGAATCTGATGATCGGCATGGTGCGCCAAACTGGCAATTGCGGCAATGTCAGAAACTTTTAGTGTTGGATTCGCAGGGGTTTCTATATGAATTAGACGAGTATTCGGACGGATTGCTTGTGCAACATTGTCAGGATTGGAGCTATCAACGATAGTAGTTTCAATGCCATACTTCTTTGGAAGAATCTCGTGTAATAAGCGGTATGCGGCGATATAGGTCGTATCCGAAAAAATAGCGTGGTCACCGCGATTCAGCAGCGTTGTGAACGTGGCCGAGAGTGCAGCTACTCCTGATGCCAATACCACAGCATCTTCAGCACCTTCCAGGTTGGCGATTTTTGCCTCAAGATAGCGTTGATTCGGATGACCATTGCGCGTGTACAGATTGGTGTCGGAGCTTGACCAGTTGATGTCTGATGGATCCTCGGGTAATGCGTAAGCGTTGGCTAAGGTTATTGGTCTACGAATCGCACCCGTTTCAGCATCGGTGCCATTGCCTAAATGGATGGAACGCGTAGAAAAACCGAGTTGTTGGTGATCGCTGGTGAAGCCCTGATGGGTGAAAGATGAAGCCATAAACCATACTTATCACACTGCGCTACTCCTCGCACCACAGCTATTGTTTGGGTTTCCCTGATTTACCAATCATCTTGAGTGCGTCATAGAAAAAAGCGAATACCTGTCTGCGATTATCCAGCTCTGACCCTGATCCTGACTCAATATCGCTGCATGTGATTCACCGACAGGCCTTGCTTAGCGGAAAGTATGCAACAAGGAGACATTCTGGCACTGAAATACGTGCCAGGCATGCCCAAATTGCCTATATTGGTGACCTGTATTGGTCATGTTTCGTTTGTGTAGGGATTATTGGAGTAATCAGCAGTATGCCTTCGTTACAAATACCGTCATTCCGCCATTTCTGCTCTCTGCCAAGGATGATGTATTTCCTAATCCCTACACAAACGTATACCTGCCCAGCTATCGCGTAGATAATTGCGCCACTCTAGAATGACACCATGCCAGTGTTTCGGCTTAGGATAGGTACATGGTATTCAGACATCGTCAGGTAATCGATACGCTCCCTTCATATAAGCAGGGCAAACCTGCCCCACAAGTCGAAGGGCAACGAAGTTTTAAGATATCTAGCAATGAGAATCCGCATAACCCACTGCCCAGTGTGCAGAAAGCTATCGCTGATCAGGCGCTTGGACACATTAATCGGTATCCAGACATGCGAGGCTGGGCTGTAGTTGAGAAGCTTGCACAGCAGCTAGGCGTGAGCTCGGAGAATATTCAACTGGGATGCGGCTCCACAGAGGTCATCACACAGCTGGTTAATCTGGTGGCGGGGAAGGGCGACGAGGTGATTTATCCTTGGCGCAGTTTCGAAGCTTATCCAATCATTGTCACCACAGCAGGTGCCACGAGTGTCCAAGTTCCTCTCACTGCCGAGGGTAAACACGATATCGATGCGATGATTGCAGCGATTAACGACCGTACACGTCTAGTGATTGTTAATAACCCCAACAATCCAACATCCACATCGGTGTCTGACGTGGACGTTCGTCGACTCCTAGAGGCAGTTCCTGATGATGTACTAGTGCTCATTGACGAAGCTTATGTGCAGTTCAATACTGATGCAGAAACTTGCATAGGTCTTGATCTGTTTCATGAATATTCGAATGTAATCGTGGCACAGACTTTCTCGAAAGCATATGGTTTGGCTGGATTGCGAATTGGCTATGCGGTCGGCCCGCAAGATGTCATCGACGGTATGCGTAAGGTCGCACTGCCTTTTGGCGTTTCTGATGTGGCGCAAGTAGCCGCGGTAGCAAGTCTCGATGCTTATGCTGAACTTTCTGAGCGTGTTGATGCACTGATTATGGAGAGAGAACGAGTTGTCAGCAAGCTTCGCGAGCAGGGTTGGCAAATTCCAGAACCATATGCAAACTTTTTCTGGCTGCAGCTGGGAGAACGTTCCGACGAGATAGCTCATTATTTTGAGCTGTCAGGTTTATCAGTACGAGTGTTCTCCGGTGAAGGCATTCGTATCACCATCGCAGAACGAGAAGCGAACGACCTAGTGATTGACGTCTGTGCACGCACTTTCGAGATTGCACACCCACAGGCAGTCACCGTCTGAACCACTGAGTCGTCTAATCCCCGATTTCTCAGCAGAAAGCTATATGTGTAGCAGGACGTGTACCAGCGCGGAATCTCAGTGTGTGAAAGTGCTATGCATGTGATGTCTGTTGGACTGTGTTGTGCATTTGTACTGTGCTCAGTATTTGAGCGTTATCTGGCTACTTGAGCGTTGAATCAATGCTCAAGTAGCCAGAAGGCTCTTGAGTCTCTCGCAAGCGATGCACTCTTTTCCTGTGCTAGAAGTTCCTGAGAACTGAACTCTGTGGTCTGTTGTTGCGATACACGGTCTTCTTTGCATGAACTTCTTTACATAGTGTCCTTTACATAGTGTCCTTCCCTACCCCCTATCCGCAGTGTTTCGCCCTCGGTGCACCGTGAAATTTCGAGCTCAGTATGAATCTTCTCTTAATGTGCACTCATCGTTGGGGTACTTCGCATCACGCGCGCACAATACTCAATGCATATTCTCAATCAAATGACAATAGTGTGATATAGACCACATAAAACACTATATATAGTTTGCGGTATAGAATCAGAAACTAGATATAGTGGTTTCTGCATTCGTTTGAAGAGTGCTGAGGAGGAACAATATGAGTGAGGTCGCCACCGCGCAGTTGCAGGCTAGTGTGCCTGAGCATGCGGCACAGGGCGAAAAGATTGGCGCAATCGTCTACTTTTCATCAGCATCGGAGAATACCGCAAGGTTTGTTGCCAACTGCGGCTTGCAGAACGAAGGCATCGATGTATATCGCATCCCCCTTAGGCGTTCGCAAGGAGAGCTCCATGTGAATGAGCCTTATGTGCTTATGGTGCCAACGTACGGTGGGGGTAACGCCAAGAAAGCAGTACCTGTGCAGGTTCGAACCTTCCTGAATAATCCAGATAATCGAGCTGGAATTCGTGGGGTGATTGCCTCAGGTAACACGAATTTTGGAGATGCCTTCTGCATGGCAGGCGACATCATAGCTCGCAAATGCAAGGTACCTTTTCTCTACTACTTTGAATTGATGGGGACCAAGGAAGACGAAACGAAGGTGAGAAACGGTATACGAGACTTCTTCCATAACCATCACGAATAAGAATGACCAGTAGGTAATCAAACAATCAACTCTAGTAAGCAATGAATATGGCTTATGCAGCATGGACT
Organism: Bifidobacterium sp.; assembly: GCF_022647885.1. Taxonomy (NCBI): domain Bacteria; kingdom Bacillati; phylum Actinomycetota; class Actinomycetes; order Bifidobacteriales; family Bifidobacteriaceae; genus Bifidobacterium; species Bifidobacterium sp. Next base: position 829,026 of record NZ_JALCLM010000001.1, read on the forward strand.
GAATGGTCTAACTGGCAGCGGCCGATAGCATCAAAATTCTTAGTGAATTGAATACATCAGCGTTACTGATGAGTATCGCTGATGAGTAAAGCATCATCACTGTTGAATCGTCATAATGTTTAGTTTTAATGGAAGGGAATGCAGATGACTGCAATCGATAACACGGCGCTGAGCCTCGATAATACAGGGGAGGAGACTTACGATTCTGCCCATGATTATCATTCCTTGAATGCCATGCTCAACTTGTATGACGACAATGGTCGTATTCAATTTGATAAGGATCAGGATGCTGAGCGTGAGTATGTTCATGGCCACGTCCACCAGCATACGAAGTCTTTCGCATCCACTGCTGAGCGCATCGCTTACCTGGTAGACAATCAGTATTACAATCCACAAGTTTTTGGTCAGTATTCAAGCGAATTCCTTGAGAAAATTTATGCTCACTCTGAATCGCTCAACTTCGAATTTGACACTTTTCTTGGTGCTTTCAAATTCTATTCCTCGTATGCTTTGAAGACTTTCGACGGCAAGCAATATCTGGAAGATTTCCCCCAGCGCAGCGTCGCCGTGGCACTGGAACTTGCTGCCGGTGATGAGGAAATGGCACTTAAATACGCAGACGAAATCATTTCTGGCAGCTTCCAACCTGCAACTCCGACCTTCCTGAATCTCGGCAAAGCACAACGTGGAGAGCCTGTCAGCTGTTTCTTGGTCAGACTTGAAGACAATATGGAGTCCATCTCTAGAAGCATCAATGCAGCATTGCAGCTGTCCAAACGTGGTGGCGGCGTGGCGCTGTTGTTGAGCAATCTGCGTGAATTGGGTGCTCCGATTAAGCACATTGAGAATCAGTCTTCGGGCGTGATTCCTGTAATGAAGTTGCTTGAGGATTCCTTCTCTTACGCGAATCAGCTTGGAGCTAGGCAGGGAGCTGGTGCCGTCTATATTTCCGCTCACCATCCGGATGTAATGCGTTTCCTTGATACTAAGCGCGAGAATGCTGATGAGAAGATTCGTATCAAGTCACTGTCCCTGGGCGTAGTTATCCCTGACATCACCTTTGAGCTTGCTAAGCAGCGTAAGCCGATGGCGCTGTTTAGCCCGTATGACGTAGAACGCGTCTATGGCAAACCGTTCTCAGATATTCCGATTTCAGAGAATTACGAAAAAATGGTTGCTGATGATCGCATTCGTAAAAGCTACATCGATGCTCGTGAATTCTTCATGACCATCGCTGAGATTCAGTTTGAGTCAGGTTACCCGTACATCCTCTTTGAGGACACAGTTAACAAGGCCAATCCTATTGATGGTCGTATTACAATGAGCAATCTGTGCTCCGAGATTTTGCAAGTTCAGGAGCCCAGCACTTATAACGAGGATTTGACGTATTCACACGTCGGTCGTGATATCTCATGCAACCTTGGGTCACTCAATATTGCTAAGGCTGTTGATAATGGCCTCGGTGACACCGTCGAGACAGCTATCCGCGCTTTGACTTCTGTTGCTGAGCACACCAGCATTAATGCGGTACCTTCTATCCGCCGTGGCAATGAAGAGGGACATGCAATTGGTCTAGGACAGATGAATCTGCACGGTTTCCTTGCTCGTGAACGCATCCATTATGGTTCACCAGAAGGCCTTGATTTCACCGATATGTATTTCATGACGGTTGCTTTCCATGCTTACAAGGCCTCCCATAGCATTGCTGTTGAGCGAGGCAAGGCTTTTGCAAGCTTCCCCACATCTGATTATGCGAAGCCAGCTGGGCAGGGTAATTACTTCGATAAATATACTGACGGACGTCGTTCACTTGAACCGAAGACTGAACGAGTACGCGCACTCTTTGCTGAGAAGGGTATTGAGATTCCCACGGTTGCGGATTGGGAAGAGTTACGAGACCAGATTCTTAAGGATGGCATTTACAACCAGAATCTTCAGGCTGTACCGCCAACCGGTTCAATTAGCTATATCAACCACTCCACCAGCTCGATTCACCCGATTGCTTCGAAGATTGAGATTCGTAAAGAAGGCAAGTTGGGACGTGTATATTATCCAGCGCCTTATATGACTAATGAGAATCTGGAATACTTCGAAGATGCGTATGAAATTGGCTGGCAAAAGATTGTTGACACTTACGCCGAGGCGACTCAACATGTGGATCAAGGATTGTCGCTGACGCTGTTCTTCCCGTCCACTGCGACGACCCGAGATCTCAACAAAGCCCAGATATACGCATGGCGCAAGGGTATCAAAACCCTCTACTACATCCGTATTCGTCAACAAGCTCTAGAAGGTACTGAAGTAGAAGGCTGCGTAAGCTGCATGCTGTAGCGTAAAGCGCACAGCCCAGTGGGCTGTGCGTAGCTACAGTGAGCGCTCGCCAAGGGCGCGAAGGCGATCGTGTTTGTGATCGCGCGTAAAGCGCACAGCCCAGTGGGCTGAGCCGTTAAGTGCGAAGCGCTGTGCGCTTCGCATAGGCTCAGTGAGCAGTCGCAAAGGCTGCGAAGGATCGCGAAGCGATCGCCACACGAGGTCCCTACGTAACGCAACCTTCCCAAAATTCGGGCGAAGTGTTCGGTTGCTTAGACCGAAGGTTTCGAAGATTTACAGCAAACCGAGATAACTGCATCAAAAGGACAGCAAAATCGTGAAAAATACTCCAAAAAGCTGTACTTTTGAAGCAGTTATCTCGTATTGAGGTTTTAAGACATAATCCGTGCGCATAGTTGGGTGCTGCGCCGGTCAACATGAGTTGTGAAAGGAATATCATGGTACCTGTTTCTGTGCCAAGACAGCCGCTGAAGCTTATTGATCGTGTTTCGGCCATCAATTGGAACCGTCTAGAGGATGAAAAAGATCTTGAGGTGTGGGATCGTCTGACAGGTAATTTCTGGCTTCCTGAAAAGGTTCCGGTGAGCAACGATATTCCTAGCTGGCAGAAAATGACCGATGAAGAGCACACATTGACGATGCGTGTATTTACGGGTTTGACGTTGCTTGACACCATTCAGGGTACTGTCGGTGCTGTCTCGTTGATACCTGACGCTTTAACTCCTCATGAGGAAGCTGTGTACACGAATATCTCCTTTATGGAGTCTGTGCATGCGAAGTCATATTCTTCGATTTTCTCCACTCTTGCCTCTACAAAAGAGATTGATGGTGCTTTTGCTTGGAGTGAGGAGAACGAGTTCCTGCAGAAGAAAGCACAGATTGTGCTCGACTATTATGAGGGTGACAATCCCTTAAAGCGTAAGGTTGCTTCTACGCTTCTGGAATCATTCCTGTTCTATTCAGGCTTCTACCTGCCGATGTATTTCTCTAGTCATGCGAAGCTGACGAACACCGCGGATGTGATTCGTTTGATTATTAGAGATGAGGCTGTTCACGGCTATTACATTGGTTACAAGTATCAAAAGGGTCTAGAAAAAGTTTCGGATTCTGAGCGTCAGGTGATGAGTGACTACACCTATGAGTTGCTCAACGATCTCTATGATAACGAGGTTGAATACACTCGTAGTCTGTATGAGGGTGTTGGTCTGGTTGAGGATGTTGAGAAGTTCCTGCGCTATAACGGCAACAAGGCTCTGATGAATCTCGGGTATCCGGCGCTGTTCCCCTCCGACACCACGGATGTGAATCCCGCCATTATCGCCTCACTCAGTCCGAATGCCGATGAGAACCACGATTTCTTCTCTGGTTCTGGTTCAAGCTATGTGATGGGCAAAGCCGTCGAAACCGACGACGATGATTGGGACTTCTAGGAAGTCCTGACTGCTCTGAGGTCATGCTTGACCACAGAAGTTGTTGGAAGGTCTGAAACCGAATGTGCTCGGTTTCAGACCTTTTGTATATCCTCTACGAATTGGTAGAGGGAACAACAATGTGAAAGAGCTCCTACGAGAACGGGCTAGGTGGCATGAGCGCACATGTCTGGTCCAGACATGGTGGTTCGCAGATCGGAAAACGGTACTGGCGTGCCGCTGAGTGTGTCATGTTTTAAGTGCTTTGACCGGTTGAGATTCGTAGGAAGAGCGGTGGCTGGTGTGATGCACGGGGAAACCATGCGCCGTGGTATGCCGGCAGCTTCCTGGATTTGGCAGACAGCGGCCAATCCAAATCAGAGTGACGGAAAATGACGGAATAAGGAGAGTTTTGCAATCGGCATGAGGCGCGAAAGATATCGGATCCGGCTTGTCGATACCAAAATCGGCGCCGTCGTCGCGGTGTCTGACGGGAGATGGGCAGCCATCGAAATCAAGCTGGGTGCCCATTAAATCAATGAAGTGGCATCGAAGCTCTTGGCCTTGCAGCGTGACATGCAGGACTATCCGCGAGCTCCCCACCGTCGGTGCTCTGTGCAGTATGCGGTATGCGGTATGACCGCGTATGCATACACACGTCCCGATGGAGTGCGCGTCGTTCCAATCACGGCTCTGCGCGATTGAATCTTTGGATCGAGGCGAGTAGACGTCCCACGCACATTGTCGCGACACGGGGAACACACGACTTGCGTATTCAGTGAAACCGTGGCAATATAACGAAGTTGCCGTTTTTGGCTTAGGTCGGATGCGGCATGGCGGATTTCCCAAGCGGTCAAAGGGAGCTGACTGTAAATCAGCCGCGTAATGCTTCAGTGGTTCGAATCCACTATCCGCCACGCCTCGATAGCTCAGTGGTAGAGCACTTCCTTGGTAAGGAAGAGGTCGTGAGTCCGATTCTCACTCGAGGCTCTATGGCGGGGTAGCTCAGCTGGCTAGAGCGTACGACTCATAATCGTAAGGTCGAGAGTTCGAGTCTCTCCCTCGCTACAATCATCGGCAAAGAGTCGATGAGTAATGACTACAGAGGTGAACCATGGCAAAGGCCGCAGATATTCGTCCAGGCGTAACGCTGGCGTGCACCGAGTGCAAAGAACGTAACTACATCACGACGAAGAATCGTCGTAACACTCCGGATCGTCTAGAGCTCAACAAGTTCTGCCCACGTTGTGGCAAGCAGACGGTTCATCGCGAAACCCGCTGAACTTCGCGGAGCGAAACGTACATTAAACCCGACTTAGGTCGGGTTTTTTCGTATTCTCTTCGGTCAGTTTCAGTCAAAACAGCATACAAGAAAGAGTGTGTTGCTATCGTCTAGCGAGCGTATGAGTGTTCGTTGAGAAATTCTGATATTCAGGCAACAGCATTCGAGAAAATCTCCGTCTCGAAAATCCTTACACAATTTCGGTGCGCACAATCAGTGCATACATTTTTGAAACAGCACATGCCAGCACCAGCTTCGAGTTATGCTGTAGCCCATGACTACTACCTCACCTACATTTGCAGAGTTGACCACCATTGGTGTGGGAGGTCGCATCGCACGTTTTGAGCAACCGACCAGTCGAGTAGGCATGATTGAAGCGGTTGAGGACGCAGATAGCAAGAAACTGCCATTGTGTGTGATTGGAGGCGGCTCCAACATGTTGGTTTCTGACGATGATTTTGATGGTGTGGTTGTCCGCGATGCTAGGCACGAAATTCTCGTTTTAGATGAGGCTGCTCCGGTTGAAGGGCGTGACACCACAGTCCATGTTGCAGCTGATGCTGGAACAAATTGGGATGATTTGGTTGCTTTTAGCATCCAGATTGGGCTCGAGGGTATCGAGGGGCTTTCAGGCATTCCTGGCACAGTAGGTGCTTCGGTGGTACAAAATATTGGAGCTTACGGTCAAGAAGTGGCTACTAGTGTTTCAAGTGTTGAAGTCTGGGATCGTCAGGACAAGGTAGTTCGCACTCTTTCTAGTCAGGAGATGGGTTTTGGATACCGCACCTCTTCGTTGAAACGCAGCATGTATGCGGTCTCTTCGCCTGAGACCTCTAAAGATAATCCTTTTTTCCCGACACCACGATATGTGGTGTTGTCGGTCAGCTTTGCACTGCGGCATAGTGACTCTGGTGTGGTCGCTTTTGAACAACTCGCCAGAGCACTGCAGGTTGAGATAGGGCAGCGAGTAGCGACAGCAAGTATTCGCCAGAAGGTGCTTGAGGTCAGAGCTGCCAAAGGAATGCTTGAAGATCCTCATCGTTATGCTGTTGTATGGATGCAAGGTACTCGTCGCAAACAGCATGTTGACGCAGCATTACAGGCTTTGCACACCTTGATTGAAAGTGACTCGTGGGACAGAAATCGTTGTAGCTGCGGCAGTTTCTTTATGAATCCTGTGCTGACTGTTGAGCAGGCTGACACATTACCGAAAGAGGCCCCTCGCTTCCCCTCGCATATGCCGGATGGGTCTTCTGGAATCAAAACATCTGCCGCTTGGCTGATTGATCATGCCGGCTTCCAGAAGGGCTTTTCATTGAAAGGGAGTGCCCAAGCATCCCTGTCTACGGTGCATACTCTGGCTATGACTAATAGGGGTAAAGCATCATCGGATGAGATTGTTGCACTGGCTGCAGCTGTGCGCGAGGGTGTGCAGCAACAATTTGGTATCTGTTTAGTGCCGGAACCTGTATTCATTGGTAATTTGACCCTGAACGGTAACTGAAACTCACAGTCTTCAGCTGGCATTCAGCGTATATTCCAGATACCTCATGCAAGATACATGTGGCTGCGCAGATTCATCACAGCCTATTGCATGGTATGGGCGTTTCAATAGTGGGTATTCCGATGAAAGGACCCAGAATGAGCGACCCAACCACCAACAACAAAACTAGTTCAACGGCAGTCTCTAATGCAGCCGGCAACGCATCCGAGCAGACTTCAGCACAACGAGCCGCGGCAACGCAGCGGCCTGCTCAGCCAGCAAATCCTCAGCAGCCAGCGCAGAGGCCTGAAAGACCACAGCAAGCCAACGAGGCTGCTCGGGTCGCATACAACCAGAATCAAGCTACTCCTGCTCAATCCACACCTCCGAGGGTTACCCTCGCCCAGCCACAGGGAGATTTTTCTGAAGCTGGCTTTAATGCCCAACAAACACCCAATGCGCCTTACACTCAGCAAGCGCAACACAACTTCGATCCGCGGCAACAAACACCTGTTCAGGGTGCGTGGAACCAACAGAGGAACTGGAACGGACAGGGACAGAATCCTAGTCTGCAGAATTCAAAGGCTAAAGTTGCGCGTACTTGGCAAGGCATCAAGGTCAGCGTGATTGCCGCTATCGGCGCCTTGGCTCTGTTATGCGGTCTGGTCGGAGGTCTAGCGGGCGGTTTGATTGCCGGAGCGGTTTCTGGCGGCAGCTCGCAGGTTTCTAACCAAGGTGGCATGCCTCAAATGGGTGGGAGTGGTTACAGCCAGATGCAGGGTCAAAGCGGCAGCGGAAATTCTGATAGTGGCTCATCAAGTAGTAACAATGGTAGTGGCACCTCCGGCAGTGACTCTTCGAGTTCAACACAGTCAGATCTCAGCGGCACAGTGTGATACCAATAAGACAGCTCGATTATCTCTGTGTCAGTCAATCATCCTGTCAATTTGGTCAATTACTGCCCTGTGCAATGTGACGCTTCTCCCACTTTCTATCAATTTTCTCGTCTGTCGTTACCATAAACCGTCTTGTCGCAGAAAATTTATCGCGAGACAAGACGGTTTATTGCTATGTGATCTGTGTTGATGACAAACTCGGTACTAGACTGTAGTGCTGTTAACAGATGTGTGAGGATTAGCGCGGCAGCACCAATCCGGTTGGGACTGCCGACCTCCTTGTATGCTGCTGCCGAGGGCATCACCAGTTGAGACTCTATGCCACACCCCCAGCGCACTGTGTTTGAACTCATCGCAGGGGGGAATGTGAGTATTTTTAGAACCAAATCCGTTGAGCAGACTTTGGCCGAAACAAGCGAGTCTGGACGGACGCTTAAACGTACACTCAACGCTTGGGATATGGCGGTTATGGGTGTTGCTGTCGCTGTTGGTGCTGGAATCTTCTCAGTAGGCGCGCAGGCTGCTGCATTTCATGCAGGACCAGCGGTCATTCTGAGCTTCATCATTGCAGGCGTGGTATGTGGAGCAGCCGTAATGTGTTATGCAGAATTTGCTTCAATGTTGCCAGTAGCAGGATCTGCCTATACCTTTACCTACACCACAGTCGGAGAAATTATTGCGTGGATTATTGGTTGGGATTTGATTTTGGAGATGTTGATGGCCAGTTCGGTCATCTCAAAGTATTGGGGTGTATATCTCAATGATTTGTTGCATCTTGTGGGGATTAACTTCAATACGAATCTCAGTCTGGGATCATTTCATATAGATATTGCCCCAATTATTATTGTTACCTTCTTTACCGTGCTATTGGTCTTAGGTACCAAGCTTTCAGCACGTGTGGATGGTGCTTTAACTATTCTCAAAATTGGTATCGTATTTTTTGTCATTATTGTTGGTTTCTTCTATGTGAAGGCTTCAAATTATCAGCCTTTTGTTCCCCCGACTCAGGCTGTTGTCACGACAACAGGCAGTGTTTCTGGTACTTTCGGAGAGCCACTATGGCAGTGGTTTACGGGTATGGCACCGAGTATGTATGGTATCCCTGGAATCCTCTCGGGTGCAGCTCTGGTCTTTTTTGCGTTTATCGGATTCGACGTAGTTGCGACTGCCTCCGAAGAGGCAAAGGATCCGCATCGTACGGTTCCTAAAGGTATTTTTATTGGCATGTGCTTGGTAACCCTGATGTACATTCTCGTGGCCGTGGTCACAACCGGTATGGTGTCGTATAAACAACTAGCCAAGGCGGACAGCCCATCTCTAGCAACTGGATTTGAATTGGTAGGTGCAACCTGGGCTGCCAAGATTATCTCCTTCGGTATCGTTGTGGGCCTGACCACAGTGGTGATGGTGCTGCTCCTTGGTTTAACCAGAATTGTCTTTGCTATGAGTCGTGATGGACTATTGCCTCGCAGCTTCTCAACTACCGGCTCACATGGCACGCCTGCCAAGATTCAAATTGTGGGAGGCATCGTGGTGGCGATAGTTGCCGCCTGTTTCAATGTTGATGTGCTCTCGGACATGGTAAATATCGGTACCTTGTCAGCATTTACCTTGGTGGCTATCTCCGTTCCAATTATGCGTCGTAAACGTCCTGACTTGCATCGCTCATTCAAAATGCCAGGCAACCCTTGGATCCCGATACTGGTTGCGCTTGCTTGCTTGTGGTTGATGCTCAATCTGACAGTGCTGACTTGGGTCCGTTTCGTGGTGTGGCTTGCCATCGGTTTTGCAATCTACTTCGGGTACTCATACAAACACTCCCGTTTAGGTCGAAATGAGTTAGCCGGGGAGGTGCCGGAGTTGGCGAAAACACCGACTAAATAGCTAAACTGCGTCTCAAGGAAGCGGTACGCTGAAACGACAAGTACGTGATGATTGGGTATGTCATCAACGGAAATAGTTGAGAGGGAGGCTGCTATGCCATATGTTATTGCACAGCCATGCGTGGACGTCAAAGATAAAGCTTGCGTGGATGAGTGCCCAGTGGATTGCATTTATGAAGGCCCACGTTCTCTCTACATCAACCCCAATGAATGTGTTGACTGTGGAGCTTGCGAACCTGTGTGCCCTACTGAGGCGATTTTCTATGAAGATGATGTGCCACAGGAGTGGACTTGGTATACAGATGCCGCTGTGGATTACTTCAAAGAAGTCGGAGATTTAGGTGGTGCGGCTGCAGCTGGACCAATTGACCATGATCCTGCTCAAGTAGCGGCTCTTGCTCCTCAAAACGCTACTTCCTGAGTGGTGATGGGTGAGCGCTGTAAGGCTTAACAAGTGCACTGATTTCAGGGTTATCGCACTGTGAAACAAGTAAGGCTGAGCTTTGGGATTTAAGACGTTTAGTACCCCCTATGACTGGTCACGTGTGCAGAAGTACCGCGATATCGCTTCACAACATGGCGAGGTGTTGGACTTTTCCGTCGGGTCTCCAGTAGATCCAGTACCACAGTTGGTACGTGAAGCGATATCTGGGGCGGTTAACGATGTAAATGCGCATGGTTATCCCGCCACTATTGGGACCGCCCTGCTGCGCGAATCGATACGTGAATGGTTCTACACCCAGCGTGGGGTTGATTTTTCGAATATTCATGCCGATGCTGTACCAACAGTTGGCTCAAAAGAAGCTGTTGCGTTGATGGCTAGCCTGCTGCGTTGTGGCGACGGCGATGTGGTGATACAGCCACGTATTTCGTATCCAACGTATGAGATTGGCACGCAAATCGCTGGTGCTACTGTCTGCAAGATTGACGATATTGCCGATGTAGACAGTTGGGTTCATCACTCTGGGGTCAAAGCATTATGGATTAATTCCCCGAGTAACCCTACGGGGGCTGTCTTAGACACTGTGCAGTTACGCACGATAGTACGTGCTGCACGTTCGATCGGGGCAAAGGTACTCTCCGATGAGTGTTATGCACGTATGGATTGGCGTAGCAGCTCTGCAACCTTCGAATTAGGTGCCACGCCTTGCATACTTGATGATGACGTCTGTGAGGGTAGCGCTGAAGGCCTGCTGTGCTTGTACTCACTGAGTAAACAGTCCAATATGGCTGGATATCGCACAGCATTGATTGCTGGTGACGAGCACTTGATTGCTGAGATGACACAGTATCGCAAGCAGATTGGCCTGATCATCCCAGGTCCTGTCCAAGCAGCCATGGTTGCTGGATTGAGGGATGGTGAAGGTGTGAGCATACAAGCCCAACGGTATAAGAAACGCCTGCATGAGTTGACTCAAGCACTGACTGTCTACGGATATGACGCCCATATGCCACAAGGAGGGCTATACATCTGGGTTAGAGCTTTGTCTGATGACTGTTGGAAAGATATGCAGCATTTGGCAAATATAGGTATTGTGCCGAGTCCTGGCGAATTCTACGGAGATTCTCGATATCTTCGTTTCTCAACCACTGCTAGTGATGAAGCCATTTCACAGGCGGCCGCTCGGTTGGCGAAGGCTGCACGAATCTAGGCTGCCAGTCGCTGTTATCGGATTACACCTATGACATCGCTGCTTACCAACCTAGATGTACCGAATTTTTACCGTAGCGATGTCGAATAGTGTCGAGGGTGCGTTCTGCATCAGATAAGCGTTCGGGCCGATTGCCATTGGTGGCGTCTTCAGATATGAGATCATCAATAGTCAGTTGGATTGGTGTTTCTTGAGAGCGACTGAGTCCTGATGCGCTGACACCAGCGAGTCGTACTGCTCGTGCGAGTGTGCTGGTGGCAGCACCGTCAGTGTCCGTGCGGCTAGGAGCAGTGGAATTGCTATTGCCAAGTGAAGAGAATATCTGCTTACACAGTGACACGGCTTGTGGGTAGATAAGACTGACTGTATCAACTGGTCGTTCAAGCGTGTGAGCCTTGGTAACGTAGCTAAGATCAGCAAAGCGCAGTTTTACAGTGATTGTTCGTGCGAGCAGTGTGTGTTTGCGAAGTGATGATGCAACTTCATCACTGCACTGTCTCAGCAGAGCATTCACCGTAGCCTGATTAGTGGTGTCCTTAGCAAAGGTGCGTTCTGCACCAATTGATTTTTCCTGAGTGTGCGTGCTTAATTTGCGCTCATCCTGACCTTGAGCTGCCAGGAATAGCGTATGGCCGAGAGTGCTTGAACCAACCACACGATTGACTTCCGATTCAGCGAGTTTGGAGAGCTCAGCAACGCTACTGATTCCCCATTGCGACAGCCTTTTTTCCAATGAGGGACCAATACCTGGTATGCCTCGTAAAGGCATGATTTGCACAAACGCTGCATGTTGAGATTTTGGTATCAGCAACATGCCGTCTGGTTTGGCGTTTGTGGAAGCCATCTTTGCTACCAGTTTATTGGCTGCGATACCTACAGAGCAGGTCACATGAAAGTGTTCCCAAACTTGTTGACGTATCCATGCGCCTATTTGGCTTGGGCTGGACCATTGCTGCATGGCTGAAGATACATCCATATAGCCTTCGTCCACTGAAACTTGTTCAATCTGGTCGGTGATAAGAGAGAAGACTTCGCTAAATATCTTTCTCGATGTGGATCGATAATAATGCATGTCAACAGGTAAAAAGATGCCTTGCGGACATAAACGACGCGCTCGCGAAACAGGCATCGCTGAATTAATCCCATATGGACGTGCTTCATAACTCGCCGCGCTTACTACCGAGCGTGTGCCAGTCCCAATGATTACGGGTTTGCCGCGAAGTTCAGGATGTCTTGCTACTTCGCATGAGGCGTAGAAGGCGTCCATATCAATGTGCAACACATGGCAGCCTGTTTCATCGTGTCCCCAGTCGCGTTTTGCAGCTTCTAGTCTTGGTGTGTTGCTCATAGCTCTATCCTATGCGCCAATGCGGCACAGCTGCAGCGTAGAGAAATGTTGCAAGGATGGTAAAGGGGCGTCAGTCTCATGGCTCGATTGCCTACAGCACCAGCAAAGTCGAAACTGTGCATAACGGCGCGCGACACGCTGAAAAAATCGTGTTTACCGTGTCACAATGCACAGTTTCGCCTTGATGGGTGATTCCATCCACATTTGCTGGTAGTGTAATATGCTGTTGCGCTCATCGAAATGGTTTGCGCAATGGAGACGTGCCTGAGTGGCCGAAAGGGGCACCCTGCTAAGGTGTTGATCACGCAAGTGGTCCAGGAGTTCGAATCTCCTCGTCTCCGCGGTAATTACAAGAATCCCGACAGTGCTTTGTGCACTCGTTGGGATTTTTTGTATGAGATTCCGTTGACATCCTTACAACATAGATAACTTGATCAACAATGCAGCTATTTTCCGACAGTGCTTTGAATAGTTGCACTACTGATCCAGTTATCTATGAGAGTCTGCCCAGCGCGATGTGATTGCGAATCAGATACCACCCAGCCATAAAGGATAGGATGGAGTCACCTCTTGCAGATCCTTCGCAATCCTCGAACAAGGCAGGTAGACTATGACAGTTTCAGCGTGCGCTTCAGTATCCGCGTTGAGTTTAGGACTTCCTCTTCAATCCGCAATGCCAGAGGGCAAGGGAACCCTTCCTAAACAAATGTTTTATGTGAAAACTCCAGTGTCAGCTGGACTTAAACAGCGTTTCGTCAATGACATTACAGAAATAACCGTACTCAGTGTTCTCAACGCTGCCAACACTAAAACTATCTCAGAGGGAAAGCTTAAAGAAGTGTTGGTCATCGGAGTTTTACTGAGCGGGCAGACCGTACCTATCGATGCTTTGGAACATATAGCCAAACTGCGTCCTTCGGGAATCCTGTTTGTATGTGTAAGGAACAGGGAAGGTACTGACGAATGTGCGTTTGCAGTGCGTCGAGCAATTCCAGGAAGAGCGGGCCACATACAACAAAACACAGTGTTCGTGGGGGAGTGGCAGGAAGCGAAGAACACGACCGTGGAGCTTAACGGGAATAGCATCGAACAGATTTGGGAAAGTTTGAACGCCCAAGCAATCCTTAACTCGCCCAACTCTGAGGACCTTGATTTGCGCATAGCGAAGCGTGTACAAATCGCAGAGTTGAAGGCACTCGACGCCAAACTTACCAAAGACCATGCTCGCGCCAAGACTCCCACACAGCGCAATGAAGTCTATGCCAAACTGCATAAGGCACGTACTCAACTAGCACAACTTGAGCAAGAGGACTGAGAGTTTTTCGCTGCTGATCTAGCTCAAATGCCGTTTGTGTAGGGATTTGAAAGTATCGACGAGTATGCGCCCTTGGAAATTCAACGATTTCGCGTGCCGATAGATGCTTTCTTCCAGAAAATCCCTACACAAACGACAGCCGACCCCCCCATATGCTTCGGAGCATCTGAAATGCCATTGAATGTCGGTCGAGGATGAAGCTGTGCGCGAAAAGGGTCCTGAAATGTTCTAAGAATGGGGCAGCAGAATGCCTGTGAACGCTGGCAAAACGGTATCGGTTCATCGTCTTGTTGCAATCTCGTATTACCCTGTTGCCCATGAGCGTTATCGAAACAGCATCAACCCGCAAAGACCTGCCACTGCTGGTAATTCCTTCATGCATGTCTTCGATGGTCGAACCATTCCGCAGTGCATTCCGCAAGCTTGATAATATCTGTCGCGTTCGTTTATATACCGATTCAGTGCTTGATGAAGAGACCATTGCTTCCCGTTGCAAGGACGCAGATTCGGTGGTGGTAATCGGATTTCGTGTCAGTGACGCACTCCTTGAACGATTAGCTCCACATGTGCGCTGCATGGTGTTTGGTGGCACCGGAGTAGCAAATTACATCAATCTCGCCGAGGCCAAGGAACGCGGTATCAGAGTATGCAATATCGAGCATTATGGTGACAGTGCTGTAGCAGAGCATACTGTGGCTCTGATGTTTGAGCTTGCGAGACGTGCTGGATATCTTGACCAACAGTTACATGAAGGCAAGTGGGTCGAGATGGAAGGAATTGAGTTAAACGGCAAGGCCTTAGGGCTTATAGGTTTTGGTGGTATTGGCAAAGCTGTGGCACGGATTGCCCGAGGATTAGGTATGCGTATCACTGTTTGCTCTAGGCATGAAGATAGAGCAACACTCGATGAGCTTGGAGCTTCCTGGACTTCATCCATCGACGAAGTCATGGAAAGCAGTGATGTTATTAGTTTGCATCTGGCACTTAATGAGCAAACCAAGGGAATGATTACTAGCGAACAGCTCGCGAAAATCCACTCGGGAGCCATGCTCATAAACACTGCACGTGCCGAGCTCATAGAACAGGGCGCACTTGCACAGCGACTCAATGAAGGTGATGTGCTGGCAGGGCTTGATGTATTTGACGAAGAGCCTATGAATATGGAAGACCCGCTGCTAAGCATGCCTAATGTGGTACTCACACCCCACGTAGCTTGGTTTACCAAGGAAGCCGTGGTTAATGTGATTGACCAGTGTTTCGAGGGAATTAGCGCCTTCTACCGTGGTGAGCAGTACAACGTGGTGGTGTGATTACTCTCGATGAGTAACTCTCAGATGTATACGGTGCTCAACGCAGGGCAATCGCCTGCGCAAGCAGAGTTCGAGGAAAAGCGCTCGCGGTTTATTGGCAATTGCTGGCATATTACGGCGAGTGGCGAGGTTGCTGACATACTCAGTCGGATGCACGAACAGCATCCGAAGGCTCGTCATATCGCGTATGCGGCAATTTGGGGCGATTCGATAGCGAATCAGTCCGAGCGAATGAGCGATGATGGTGAGCCATCCGGTACTGCAGGAAAGCCGATTCTCGACTGTTTGCAGCAGCAAAATCTCATTGACACTCTGGTTACGGTAACCAGATATTTTGGTGGGGTCTTGCTCGGATCGGGTGGACTAATCCGCGCATATTCGACGGCTGCTTCGAAGTCAATCCAAGTCGCGCAGCTAGCTCAGTTGGTACCGTGTACGCTGTATCGCTGTGCTCTCAGCTATGCACAGCTCGAAATGTGCAAACGTATAGTGGCAGATTTTCATGGAACATTTGAGGTTTTGGACTACTCTGATCATGTTGAGGCAAAGGCGACGATTCCAGTATCACAGGAACAAGCTTGTGCATTGCGTATCAGACAGACATTTAACGCTACGGTGGTACCTCAACGAGTGGGGTCTATGAATGCTGCAGTACCTGTTGCAAGCATTTAAGACTGCCGTTCTGTCGTTCTGCCGGTCTAATGTTCTGCTGTTCTGCTGGCGGACTGTTGAATTGTTGGGCTGGTGCTCAACGCTATGGCGCTGTGTGGCGGCACGAATAGATAGCGAATATGTCTCACTGAGACGGTGACTTCCCCTACCCCAATTATGCTGTTGAGTATGAGTGATACTGAGAATATGGCAGCACATAACGATGAGGATAAGAATTTGTCGGCAAGTCTTGAAGATAAGAATCTCGAAGAAGGTAATCTCGCCGAAGATAGGGTTGAAGCTAAAGCGCAGGAGCTTGATGATAAGGCCACACCTGCTCCTCAGGAAACAGTTACCAGCGTGGTACAAGAGACACTGAGTGTGTCGTACGAACGTCTGCGTCACTCTATTAATAGTCAAGAACTCAGCGAAGTTGCACGTAAAGATTTACCTGATAGTACGAATCAATCAGCCTTTTCAAGAGCTACGGCATTGCTTGAGGCCGTTGCAGGCAACCCTCATACGCCCCTAGAAGATCGTATATATCTGGCTGAGAATATGCCCTTTCCAAATGTGTTGGTGAAATTATCTGAAGACCCAGATGCCGAGGTCAGACGAGCAGTAGCGGCTAACGTGTCGGATAAGAACTGGCTCGTTGGGAATTTAACGAAGGATGAGGATGAACAAGTGCGCGCTGCTGCTCTAGTAAATCCTCAGACTTCATGGAAGATGCGTCTTGAGGGCGCTCAAAGTGATCAGACAGATACCGCAACCTTAGATGTGTTAGGAACATTAGGAGTTGACAGTGAGACCGATGCTCCACAGGTGCTGTCTTCGATGGTTCGCAGAGCAGTGGCATTAAATCCGAATACCAGTACAGCAATGTTGCAAACCCTGTCACAAGATGCACTAAGCGATGTGGCTAAAGCCGCACAGCAGGCCCTATCTGAGCGCTAAGTTCACCGCCATAGCAGGTCTTGTCAGTCATAAGTTCACTATGCTGATGTGTGCCGCTGGGAATGCTTGGCTTACACTTGGACTATGGAGCACGTAGAGAGTAGTCAGCGGCTGCATCGCCCGCTGATTCAATTGGCGAAATCTGTGGGATTGTCAACAAGTTATGTAGGTCAACATGATGACTATCACGAAACCGATGATGATGTACTGATAGCAGTGTTGAAAGCTCTAGGTTTCGATGCGACTGATTCAACTCAGGCTGCAGCAACGTTGAAAAGCTTGTCTGACCAGCGTCATGAGGAGCTCATAGAAGCAACGGTGTTTCAGACAGCTGGGCAGACTGCCACAGTGTTGGTACACGCTAATGCACTGGATATACCTGAAGGCTACATAACACTTGAAAATGGTGAACGTTACCCTCACCCTCTCATGCCAACGGCTGGTAACGGTGCAGCAGCATATCCATTGCACAATACACTCGTCGTGAATGCAGCACTGGTACTCCCTGACGATATACCCGTCGGATATCATCAACTTACGGTGAGCGTTGGTAAAAGGACTCAAACTTCTACGTTGATTTGTGCTCCTAGCTCGGTGCCATGGTCTGTACGTGAGCCAGAAATTCGTCCTTGGGGGTGGATGGCTCAACTCTATTCCGTGAGGTCTCACTCTTCGTGGGGAATGGGAGATTTTGCGGATCTTGCACAGCTACTGAACCAGGCGAAGGATCAGACCGGAGCTGATTTTGTGTTGGTTAACCCCATGCATGCCGCAGAACCAGTCTCGCCATTAACGCCTTCCCCATACCTGCCTGTGTCGAGGCGTTTGGTGAATTTCACGTATATACGTCCGCAAAATATCGAGGAATATGCTCTTCTTGGTAAGGAATCCTTAGCGGAGGTTGAGTCTGCATATCAATCTTGTCTGCCACTCAATGATGATCCAAATCATATCGACCGTGACACCATGTGGAAGCACAAGATGCGTGCGTTATGGATTATTTATAAGCTTGGTCGTTCCGTTGAACGGCAGCATGAGTTTGAAGAGTATGTTGCCCAGTGCGGCGAGGATCTGGAAGCATATGCGACGTGGTGTCTTGCCTACGACAAATGGGGAGCCCCCAGCGAGAAAGCCGATTCTTGGGTGAATCGTTGTGACAAAAATAGTGGCGAGATTACGGCACTGCGCGAACGGTATCCCGATACTTTGGATTTCTATCGTTGGCTTGAGTGGATAGCAACACAACAGTTGGATGCAGCACAACACCAAGCACAAGAAGCAGGAATGCGTATCGGCGTGATGTCGGACATGGCAGTGGGGGTGCATCCGCAGGGCGCCGAAGTTTGGTGGAATCCGAGCAGGTATGTCAAAGGCGTCACTGTTGGCGCTCCGCCCGATTATTTCAATCAGCAAGGCCAAAATTGGAGTCAGCCACCGCTGAATCCACTCGAGCTAGAACGAACTGGCTATTTGAGCTATCGCAATATGGTTCACGGAATGTTTGCGCACGCAGGGGCTCTACGTATTGACCACATACTTGGTCTGTTCAGATTATGGTGGATTCCCGCGGGTATGAGTGCTGTGCAGGGGGTATATGTCAATGTCAACGCCAATGCGCTACTAGGTATTCTTGCTATTGAAGCAAGTCGAGTCGATGGCATTGTCGTGGGCGAAGATTTGGGTGTGGTGCCACAGTATGTTGCCGATTCTTTGATTCAGCATGAAGTACTTGGCTGTGTTGTGGAGTGGTTTGAACAACGCAATGGTCTCTTCCGTCCTCCTGAGCAATGGCGCGAGTGTGCTCTGGCATCAGTGAATACTCATGATATGCCACCTGCTGCTGGCTACTTGAAGTATGAACACGTTGAGCTGCACAAGCGTCTTGGCCTACTCACAGGTTCAGTTGAGGACTTCATGGCTTCTGCTGTTGCTGAGCAAAAGGCTATGTTATCTATGCTTGTTGAGGGTGGATTCTTGGACCGCTCGGCGGTGGAAAACAACACTGTTACTGAACAAGAAGTGGTAGAAGCGCAGTATCACGCATTGGCTGCTTCTCCTTGTAAACTCTTGGCTGCTGCGCTTACCGATGGAGTTGGTGAAAGACGAGCGCAGAATCAGCCTGGAACGAATAATGAATATCCAAACTGGAGAATTCCATTAGGAGACTCTGAGGGGCATAACGTGTACCTCGAAGAATTGTTCACTAATAAACGCTTGCAATCGCTCGCAGCCATCATGCGCACCGCCTAATAGCGGGCTGCGTAGGTACCTCTCACTGCAGTCACGTATGCACTGTCACGTATGCACAGTTGCGGACAGTGCAGCTGCATAGATTGCCACGAGCAGATTGTCGTCAAGGTGGGCAGAATTTGTCCACATTGCAGTGCTGTGACACGGTGGGCTTTGACAGTCAGCGAGTAAGCGTTATAGTAGAGGATTGTTGTGTTTCCCTCAGGGGTCCTCGAAGCGTTTCCCACTCGCCCATAGGACTTTCAGGGAGCCCACGGATAATGAGGTTTTTCATCGCGGAGTTTAGTTACCGTTGATGTGAAGCCCGAAACACAATGCAAAGAAAAGGTTGAACTGTGAAGACTTTCACGCCTAAACCAGCCGATTTAACCCATGACTGGTACATCGTTGACGCCACAGATGTGGTGCTTGGCCGTCTGGCCACCCAGGTTGCAATCCTGCTGCGTGGCAAGAACAAACCGACTTTCGCGCCTCACGCCGATTCGGGTAACCATGTGATCATCGTTAACGCTTCTAAGGTTGCGCTGACCGGTGACAAGCTCGGCAAAGAGCTGTACACACATTCTGGTCGTCCTGGTGGTCTGCGTGCAGATAGCTACGGTGATTTGATGCAGAAGAACCCAGAGCGCATCGTTCGCGAAGCAATCAAGGGTATGCTGCCAAAGAATCGTCTTGCTAAGGTGCAGATGGATCGTCTGCGTATTTTTGCAGGCGAAGATCATCCGCATACGCCACAGAAGCCAGTCCAATTTGAGATCACTCAGATCTCACAGCAGGCCAAGTAGGACCGAAGGAGAATACTGACATGGCAGATCAAAGCAATGACTCCGCAGTCCTCGAGGGCGAAGAGGAACTGACTTCGTACACTTCAGAGACCAACGCAGGTGCAGGTACCGGCACTTCTGCTATAGCTCCTGGCTATGGCACAGGCCGCCGTAAGGAAGCTATCGCACGCGTTCGCCTCACTCCTGGTGAGGGTAAGTGGACCGTTAATGGCCGCACCCTTGAGGAGTATTTCCCAAGCCGTTTGCAGCAGCGTGAGGTGAATTCCCCAATCGTTCTGCTCAAGCTCGAAGATAAATTCGACGTGCAGGTACTCGTCGATGGCGGTGGCACCACTGGTCAGGCCGGAGCAATCCGTCTTGGTGTAGCTCGTGCACTGAACGCCATTGATCGTGACGCAAACCGTGCAGCACTCAAGAAGTCAGGATTCCTGACTCGTGATGCTCGTGCAGTCGAGCGCAAGAAGGCCGGTCTACATAAGGCACGCCGCGCACCTCAGTTCTCAAAGCGCTAAAGCTGTTCTGGCAGCTATGTGTTGGTGTCATCAAGAGGTCCGAAACTTCGGTTTCGGGCCTCTTTTGTTATTCTCCTGTGTGTAGTGGGCCTTTCTGTGCATTATCGACGTACATTCTCCGCAAACGTGAGTAGATGGGGTCTGAAGCACAACGATTTTTCTAAGAGTGTGCGCTACGCTGCTTTGACTTCAGTTTTGTGGCATATTGCGTAGGTCAATGCGCCCTCTTTCATTCCCCTGAGCGAGCTGTTTACGTTTGTGTAGGGATTTTTATCTATTCCCTAACTATCCATAGCCAGATTTCGCCATTTTTCAGTCATTGTACTTGCTGAACGCACAATAATCCCTACACAATAGAAACTCCTCCAGAATGCGCTAAATACGATGTTCACAAACGCGCACAACAGTCCAACAGATAAACAACAAAGCTACAAAACAGCAATCAAAATGACATGACACGCTCAGATTCCACAAGTCGCGAACATAAATTGTTCTAGTACGCCCTCTACGCTAAATTGTGATGCAAGTCACAGTTTGAGAACTGATGATACGCAATCCTAAATGAACACATGCTGTGAAAGCATGCCTTAGCAGGATTCGACGCCTTTGCTTTCTGCACGTCCAAGGAGGACCCGTGGTTACAGCCAAGAAGAGCACAACAGTAAATACAGCAGCGACGAATAAAGTGTCTGCTGTTGCTTCTGAATCGTCTGATGCTGAGCGTGAGGTTGATACGCTGGTTTCTCGTGGTTTGGTGGCTTTAAAGAAGTTTGAGGGTTTGAATCAGGAGCAGGTTGATCGTATTGTGGCGAAGGCTTCGATTGCGGCGTTGAATCAGCATTTAGTGCTGGCGAAGTTGGCTGTTGAGGAGACTGGTCGTGGTTTGGTTGAGGATAAGGCCACGAAGAATATTTTTGCGTGTGAGCATGTGACGAATCACTTGGTCAAGCAGCGCACGGTGGGTGTGATTAGTGAGGATGATATTAACGGTATTGTCGAGGTTGCTGAGCCGGTTGGTGTGGTTGCTGGTGTGACTCCGGTAACGAATCCCACGTCGACGGCTATTTTTAAGTCGTTGATTGCGTTGAAGACGCGTTGTCCTATTGTGTTTGGTTTTCATCCTTTTGCGCAGAAGTGTTCGGTGGCGGCTGCTCGTGTGGTTCGTGATGCGGCTATTGCTGCTGGTGCTCCTGAGGATTGTATTCAGTGGGTTGAGCATCCCTCGATTGAAGCGACTGGTGCGTTGATGAAGCATCCAGGGATCGCGACGATTTTAGCGACTGGTGGTCCTGGCATGGTGAAGGCTGCGTATTCTTCAGGTAAGCCAGCGTTGGGTGTGGGTGCAGGTAATGCTCCAGCGTATGTGGATCGGCATGTGAATGTGAAGCGTGCGGTGAATGATTTGATTCTCTCGAAGCATTTTGATTACGGGATGATTTGTGCCACGGAGCAGGCCATTATTGCTCATACTGATATTTATGATCGTCTTCTTGCCGAGATGAAGCACCGCAAGGCGTATTTCGTGTCTGGTGAGGAGAAGGCGAAGCTCGAACAGTATATGTTCGGATGTACGTCGTATTCCGGGGAGAAGCCGAAGTTGAATTCGGTGGTTCCTGGTAAGTCTCCGCAGTATATTGCCCAGCATGCTGGGTTCTCGATTCCCTCTGATGCCACGATTCTTGCTGCTGAGTGTAAAGAAGTTGGCGAGATGGAGCCGTTGACGATGGAGAAGCTCGCGCCTGTGCAGGCGTTGTTGAAGGCTAAGGACAAGGATCACGCTTTCGTGATGTGTGAGCAGATGTTGGTGCATGGTGCCGGGCATACTGCTGCGATTCATACGGATGATGAGGAACTGGTACGTGAGTATGGGTTGCGGATGCATGCGTGTCGTATTATCTGGAATCAGCCGAGCTCGCTGGGTGGTATTGGTGATATTTACAATGCTATTGCTCCGTCCCTGACCTTGGGTTGTGGTTCGTATGGTGGTAATTCAGTGTCGGGTAACGTGCAGGCGGTGAACCTGATTAACGTGAAGCGTATCGCTCGGAGGAATAATAATATGCAGTGGTTTAAGATTCCCTCGAAAACCTATTTCGAAGCGAATGCTGTGCGCTACCTGCGTGATATGTATGGTATTCGTAAGGCCGTGATTGTGTGTGACAAAGTCATGGAACAGCTCGGTATCGTGGATAAGGTTATTGACCAGTTACGTGCTCGTCCTGAACTCGTGACCTTCCGTATTATTGATTATGTTGAGCCCGAGCCTAGCGTGGAAACGGTAGAGCGTGGCGCGAAAATGATGCGTGAAGAGTTCGAACCCGACACGATTATCGCGGTTGGTGGTGGTAGCCCGATGGACGCCGCGAAGATTATGTGGCTGCTCTACGAGCACCCCGAAATTTCGTTTGCTGATGTGCGTGAGAAGTTCTTCGATATTCGTAAGCGTGCGTTCAAGATTCCTCCACTGGGTACCAAGGCCAAGCTGGTGTGTATCCCTACCTCCTCGGGTACGGGCTCCGAGGTCACGCCTTTCGCGGTGATTACTGATCATAAGACCGGATACAAGTATCCGATTACTGATTACGCGCTTACCCCATCGGTAGCGATTGTGGATCCGGTGTTGGCTCGTACCCAGCCTCGTCGACTCGCGTCGGATGCAGGTTTTGACGCACTCACCCACACGTTTGAGGCCTACGCGTCGGTGTACGCGAACGATTTCACTGACGCGATGGCCCTGCATGGAGCCAAGCTCGTGTGGGATAACCTTGATAACGCGGTCAACGCGCAAGACCCTGAAACCAGGAAAGCTGCACAAGAGAAAATGCATAACGCTGCCACTATGGCTGGTATGGCCTTCGGCTCCGCGTTCTTGGGTATGTGTCACGCGATGGCCCACACCATCGGTGCTCTATGTCATATCGCTCACGGGCGTACCAACTCGATCCTGCTACCCTACGTGATTCGCTACAACGCTGAGATCCCTGAAGAGCCCACGAGCTGGCCTAAGTACAGTGAATACATCGCTGCTGAACGCTACCAAGACCTTGCCCACAACCTCGGACTCAAGTGTGATACCCCCCAGATCGCGGTTGAAGCGTTAGCCACCGCAGTTGAAGACTATCGTGATAACAGGCTCGGTATGGACCCCACGTTCCAGGCCGCTGGCGTGGACGAAGACTACTTCTGGAGTGTGCTCGACCAGATCGGTATGCGCGCCTACGAAGACCAATGCGCGCCTGCTAATCCACGCATCCCACAAATCGAGGACATGAAAGACATCGCTATCGCTGCTTACTACGGCATCAGCCAAGAAGCAGCACACGCTAAACGTGTGGAACGCGAAGGCGCCAACGCCACCGAAGAAGCCTCCGAGCGCGCCTAAAGTAGCAAACAGTAAACACCAACTGTGCAGATAAGCACGGGCAGCAGGCAAAACGGCCTCTCACCCGTGCTTATCTGCACAGTTTCATATCCCGCAGCACTTGCCCCATCCAGTAACTGTGCATGAATCCACGCGAAGCGCGACACCGGCGTCGCCTCACGTGCCTTCATGCACAGTTCCAGCACCAATCTCACATTCATGCACATGGTCTTCCCTGGATTTGTGCCGGGAGCCCGCTGCTTCATGATTGCAGTATGAGAGAAAAATCCCAGTTGACACAAGCATTTCTACGTTCAGAGGAAGCAGGCCATTGCTTGGTTGCGACTGATCGCAATTCACAGGTATCACTGCACCGTAGACTCGAAACGGGGGATGTACTTACTCCTTTTCCTCGAATGTTTGTGCGAACATGCTATTGGTCTCGTTTGAGCTATAGCGAAAAAGGCTGGCATATCCTTCGCTCTTTGGTGCTGCTGCATCCAAATTGGACTTTCTGTGCAGCTACAGCGGCTTGGGTGTGGGGCATCACGGAATCCTATGCATTGTTGGATCGGATTTTTGTGACCACGATGTGCGAATCTCATGTGTGTGCTAAGGGACGTGTTCAAAGAGTACTCATACGTAAAGGTTTAGATGAACGTTACACATTGCGTTCCGGAATCCAGGTGACTTTGCCCGAGAGGACAATCTTCGATTGCGCAAGATTCTTACCTTTCCATGATTCTCTGGCTATTTGTGACGCCGCGTTGCGAAATCAGCTGTGCGAAGTGGATGAGATGGCGGAGTATTTGCGTGGCATGGCTCGTCACCGCCGCTGGAAGCGAGCGTTGAGGGTGTGGCTGCATGCAGATGGTCGTGCCGAGAATGGCGGAGAATCAATGGCACGAGCGAGAATAATTGAACTTGGCTTTGCAATCCCCGATTTGCAGGTACCCTTTGAAGATCCTGTCAATCATCGTGAATACCGGGTTGACTTCCTCTGGACGTGCGCAGATGGGCATCAGATTATCGGCGAATTCGATGGTATGCAGAAGTACACGGATCCAGAGTTGAGGGGAGGGCGATCCGTTGAGCAAGTGCTTCGTGATGAGAGAAGGCGAGAATCGCGATTATCTATCAAGAATGTAGCGATTATGCGTTTTGACTACAGCGAGGTGTGTGATCCGATCCGTTTTGCCAAACTACTGACTCAATTTGGTGTTCCCCGAGCTGCTTCCACTCATGCGCAGCCTGGTGAGTTGTGAAACTGTGCAAACAAGCATGCTATGTATCGGATTTGACTCTCCTAACGTGCCTTCGTGCACAGTTTCAGCATTCATGATGGCGAACTGTGTGAATACGCACGCTGAGGAGCAAATTTCACCTCTTTAGCGTGCTGATACGCACAGTTTCAGCTCGACTATTGGAACGGCATCCGTGCGACACGCGCGGATTCCTCCAGGGCCCTCGTGTGCTTTAATAGAGAAGTTGCCTGTTTTGGGCTCGCACTTTGTAATTAAAAAAAGCGAGCGCGGCACAAGGAGCGCATAACAGCTTTTCTTGTATGGTCGCGCATTGATGTGGTCGGTTAGACGGCTTATCGCCTGTAATAGGGCGTGTTGCTAGATAACCGCCTTGCGTTAGTGCCCTCTAGGAACAGGCTGGTAAACAGTATCTAAATCGCTAGGAAAGGGCGGACGGCAATGGCGGGACAGAAAATCCGCATCAGGCTTAAGTCCTATGACCATGAGGTCATCGACCAGTCGGCGAAGAAAATCGTCGAGACGGTGACGAACGCGGGAGCAACTGTTGTTGGCCCGGTTCCTCTGCCGACGGAGAAGAACGTGTTTTGTGTAATCCGTTCTCCCCACAAATACAAGGATTCCCGCGAGCATTTTGAGATGCGCACACATAAGCGTCTCATTGATATCGTCGATCCCACACCTAAGGCTGTGGACTCTTTGATGCATATCGACTTGCCTGCGGATGTCAACATCGAAATCAAGCTCTAGAGGGGAGGGAACCATCATGACTTCACAGAAGACAGAACGAACCGCGCTGCTTGGCAAAAAGCTGGGCATGTCGCAGGTCTGGGATGAGAATGGTTTCTTCGTCCCTGTGACGCTGGTGGATGTGTCCACCAACGTTGTCACCGCAGTGAAGACTGAGGAGACGGACGGTTATCAGGCGGTACAAATTGGCTACGGCCAGATTGATCCCACCAAGGTGACTAAGCCGCTCGCAGGTCATTTCGCTAAAGCCGGTGTCACTCCTCGTCGTCATCTTGTCGAGGTTCGCACCGACACCACCGGTTCTTTCGAGCTTGGCCAGGAACTGACCGTCGAACTGCTCCCTGAGGGAACAGAAGTCGACGTGACCGGTACCACCAAGGGCAAGGGTTTCGCAGGAACTATTAAGCGTTGGGGCTTTAAGTCCTACCGCCGTACACACGGTTCGCACAAAAACGAACGTCGTCCCGGTTCAGTCGGGGCATGCGCAACGCCAGGTCGCATTCTTAAGGGAAAGCGTATGGCAGGTCGTATGGGTAACGATACCGCCACTGTGCAGAACCTCGTCATTGTTTCGGCTGATGCCGAGAGCGGTGTACTCGCTATCAAGGGCGCTGTACCAGGGCCAGCAGGTAGCATCGTAGTTGTCCGTTCAGCAGTGAAGGGAGCCTGATTATTATGGCAAGCAAAACTGAGAACGTTACAGTTCTGAACGTCACCGATGCAAAGGGCGTATCCGCCGGTTCGGTGGAGGTTCCTGAAGATATCTTCGGCATCACGTCCGACGCTATCAAAGCTCACATTCCGCTGGTGCATCAGGTAGTTGTAGCCCAACTCGCTGCAGCTCGTCAGGGCACTCACGCAGTACGCACCCGCTCCACCATCTCCGGTGGCGGCAGGAAGCCATGGAAGCAGAAGGGCACTGGTCGTGCTCGTCAAGGCTCCATTCGCTCTCCTCAGTGGGCAGGCGGCGCTGTGGTTCACGGACCTCAGCCTCGTGATTACAGCCAGCGCACCCCGAAGAAGATGAAGGCAGCTGCTCTGCGTTACGTGATTTCTGATCGCGCCAATGCAGGTCGTGTGCATGTCGTCGACTTCGGTATCACCGACAAGCCTTCAACCAAGACGGCCAACGCCGTGTTGCTGCCTGTTGCTGAGAACCGTTTCGCAACCGTTGTCCTTTCACGCGAAAACGTGAACGAGTGGCTTTCCGTAAGGAACATTCCCACCGTGCATGTTATTTTCGCCGATCAGCTCAACACGTATGACGTGGTGACAGCCGAGGATCTCGTTTTCTCCAAGGATGGCCTTGCTGCTTTCCTCGAGGCGAAGACCGGTTCCAAGACCGAATCCGCTAAGGAGGCCTGATTTCAATGTCAGCTATCCACAAGCCATTGCACGATGTCATCATCAAGCCAGTTGTTTCTGAGAAGAGCTACGCGGGTTCTGACCGCGGCCAGTACACCTTCGTGGTGGCCCCGACCGCTAACAAGGTTCAGATCAAGCAGGCGATTGAGCAGATCTTCAATGTCAAGGTGACGAACGTCAACACCCTTAATCGCGCAGGCAAGCGTCAGCGCACCCGTACCGGCTTTGGTCAGCGTGTTTCACAGAAGCGCGCCATCATCACCGTTGCCGAGGGTCAGACCATCGACATCTTCGGCAACTGAAGGCTAGCCGAGAAAGTTAGGAAGAACTAGATTATGGCTATCCGCACATACAAGCCGACGACCGCTGGTCGTCGCAACGCGTCGGTCTCCGATTTCGGCGAGATCACGCGTTCAACGCCTGAGAAGTCACTGCTGAGGAAGCTCAGCAAGACTGGTGGGCGTAATTCATATGGACGTATCACCAGCCGCCATCGCGGTGGCGGTCACAAGCGTCAGTACCGTTTGATTGATTTCAAGCGTTGGGACAAGGACGGCGTGCCAGCAACGGTTGCTCATATTGAATATGATCCAAACCGTTCTGCTCGCATCGCACTGCTGCACTTTGCAGATGGTGAGAAGCGTTACATCGTCGCTCCTGAAGGCATTCATCAGGGTGATCGCATTGAGACGGGTGCTGAGGCTGATATCAAGCCAGGCAACAACCTTCCTCTGCGCAACATCCCGACTGGTACCGTCGTTCATGCTATCGAGCTCCGTCCTTTGGGTGGCGCAAAGATTGCACGTTCCGCCGGTGCAGCCGTTCAGCTAGTCGCCAAGGATGGCGCTTACGCTCAGCTGCGTATGCCATCGGGCGAAATCAGGAACGTTGATGCTCGCTGCCGTGCAACTGTTGGTGAGGTCGGCAACTCCGATCACGCTAACTTGCAGCTTGGTAAAGCAGGACGTGCCCGCTGGGTTGGCAAGCGCCCAATTACCCGTGGTGAGTCCATGAACCCTGTTGACCATCCACATGGTGGTCGTACACGCGGTGGTAAGCCACCAGTGTCTCCTTGGGGTAAGGGTGAGGTTCGTACTCGTCATCCAAAGAAGGCTTCGAACAAGATGATTGTTCGTCGTCGTCCCAATGGCAAGAACCGCAAGTAAGGGAGTTTCGGAAAGATGACTCGTAGCATCAAGAAGGGCCCATTCGTTGACGCCCACTTGCAGAAGAAAGTCGACGATCAGAACGAGAAGGGCACGAAGAATGTCATCAAGACATGGTCGCGTCGTTCGATGATCACACCTGACTTCATTGGGCACACCTTCGCTGTCCATGATGGTCGCAAGCATGTGCCGGTGTTCGTCACCGAGTCCATGGTTGGCCACAAGCTCGGGGAGTTCGCCCCTACACGTACCTTCAAGGGTCACGTGAAGGATGACAAGAAAGCACGCCGCTGAGGCGAGGAAGAGTAGAGACACATGGAAGCTAAAGCTATCGCTCGTCACGTACGCGTGACGCCGCGCAAGGCTCGCCGCGTCGTCAACCTCATCCGAGGCAAGCAGGCGACCGAGGCGGTTACCGTTCTCAAGTTCGCTCCTCAGGATGCGGCTGTTCCCGTTCGCAAGGTTCTCGAAAGCGCCATTGCCAATGCCCGCGTGAAGGCGGACAAAGCCAATGAGCCTTTCCGCGAGAATGACCTTGTGGTCAGGGAGACATTCGTGGACGAGGGAGTAACCCTCAAGCGTTTCAGGGCTCGTGCCCAGGGACGTGCGGCGCGTATCAACAAGCGCACCAGCCACATCACAGTCATTGTCGCCGATAAGGAAGGAGCCCGATAATGGGACAGAAGATTAACCCCTTCGGGTACCGCCTCGGCATCACCGAGGATCACCGCAGCAAGTGGTTCTCCGATTCCAACAAGTCCGGTGAGCGTTACCGTGACTTCGTGCTGGAGGATGACAAGATCCGCAAGGCTATGAACAAGGATCTTGAGCGTGCAGGCGTGTCCCGCATCATCATCGAGCGCACAAGGGATCGTGTGCGCGTGGATATCCACACCGCACGTCCGGGTATCGTCATTGGTCGCCGTGGTGCAGAAGCGGAGCGCGTTCGCGCAAAGCTCGAGAAGATGACGGGCAAGCAGGTTCAGCTCAACATCTTCGAAGTGAAGAACGCCACGATTGACGCTCAGTTGGTTGCTCAGGGCATTGCCGAGCAGTTGACCAACCGAGTGACTTTCCGCCGCGCAATGCGCAAGGCTCAGCAGGATGCCATGCGTGCAGGCGCCAAGGGTATCCGTATCAAGCTCGCTGGTCGTCTCGGCGGAGCTGAAATGAGCCGTTCGGAGTTCTACCGCGAGGGACGCGTTCCTCTGCAGACTCTCCGTGCACTCATTGATTACGGTTTCTTTGAAGCTCGTACCACGTACGGCCGCATCGGCGTCAAGGTATGGATTTACAAGGGTGACATGACCGAGCGCGAGTTTGAAGAGCAGCAAGCGCAACAGGGTGGACGTCAAGGCCGCCGTGGTTCAGATCGCAGGCCGCGCAGAGGCTCACGCCCAGCAGAAGCTCAGTCTCAGCAGAGCGCACCTACTAAGGGTGCAGCAACTGCTACCGAGTCGGCTCCTGCCGCAACGGAAGCAAAGGAGTGAGCGGATGCTTATCCCAAAGAGGACTAAATACCGCAAGCAGCATCGTCCTACGCGTAGAGGCATGTCAAAGGGTGGAACCGAAATCGCTTTCGGCGATTACGGCATCCAGGCTCTAGCCCCAGCGTATGTGACTAACCGTCAGATTGAGGCAGCTCGTATCGCCATGACCCGTTACATTAAGCGTGGCGGTCGTGTGTGGATTACGATCTTCCCAGATCGTCCGTTGACCAAGCACGCTCTCGGCGCCCGAATGGGTTCCGGTAAGGGTGCTCCAGAATTCTGGGTGGCCAACATTCATCCAGGTCGCGTAATGTTCGAAATCGGTGGTGTCACCGATGATGTCGCTCGTGAGGCGCTGCGTCGTGCAATCGACAAGATGCCCATGAAGTGCAGAATTATCGCTCGTGAAGGCGGTGACATCTGATGTCAGTCGGAACAGCAGAATACACAATCAAGAATCTTGGCGAGAAGACCAACGTGGAGATTGAGGACTTCCTGAAGAAGTCCAAGGAGGAGCTTTTTAACCTCCGTTTCCAGTCGGCCACCAGTCAGCTCGACAACTCCGCACGTTTGAAGGCCGTGAAGCGCGATATCGCCAGAATGTATACCATTCTGCGTGAGCGTGAACTGGGCATCAGCCCAGAGCCTGAAGCTGCAGAGTCCAAAACCAGCGAAGCTGAGGAGAAGTAAGCATGGCTGAGAAGCAAGAGCGCAACTTCCGCAAGGTTCGTCGTGGATACGTAGTGTCCGAAAAAGCGGACAAGACGGTCACGGTAGAACTCGAGCAGCGTTCGACCCACCCACTGTATGGCAAGGTCGTTCGTTCAAATCGCACGGTCAAGGTTCATGACGAGCAGAACGCGGCGCATGTTGGCGACCTCGTGAGTATCATGGAAACTCGGCCCCTGAGCAAGACCAAGCGTTGGCGCCTCGAATCCATTGTGGAGCGCGCTAAGTAAACAAGTTCGGCAAGGCTCCGCACACACACGTATGGTGCGCGTTCGAATCCTCAAGGGTTCGCACCGCACCATGCGAGTGTGTGGGGAGAACCAGCTCGGCTAAGGAGAATCAATGATTCAGCAGGAATCGCGGCTTCATGTCGCCGACAACACGGGTGCCAAGGAGATCTTGGCCATCCGAGTGCTCGGTGGATCGAAGCGACGCTATGCCGGCATCGGCGATGTGATTGTCGCCTCCGTCAAGGATGCAATCCCCGGCGGGTCGGTCAAGAAGGGCGAAGTGGTTAAGGCCGTCGTCGTCCGTACAGTTAAGGAACACCGTCGCACTGACGGTTCCTACATCAAGTTCGACGAGAATGCAGCTGTTATTCTCGGCTCCGGTCGTGAGCCGAAGGGTACTCGTATTTTCGGGCCGGTCGGTCGTGAACTGCGCGACAAGCGCTTCATGAAGATCGTGTCTCTCGCACCGGAGGTGATCTGAGATGGTAGCCAAGATTAGAAAAGGCGATCAAGTCAAGGTCATCCGTGGCAAAGATCGCGGCAAGGAGGGCACAGTTTCAAACGTGCTCGCCAATGATCGCCTCATTGTTGAAGGTGTACAGATCGTTAAGAAGCATGTGCGTGCTACCCAGCAGGGTCAGCAGTCGGGAATCGTCTCAGTTGAGGCTCCGATTCACCGTTCAAACGTAATGCTTGTAGATCCTGAAACGAAAGCGCCTACTCGTGTTGGCGTGACCGTGAAGGAAGAGGCTCGCGATGGCAAGGTTAAAACCGTGCGCGTCCGCGTTGCCAAGAAATCAGGCAAGGAGCTGGCATGAGTGACACAACAGTTGAAGCACCTGCTCTCCCACGTTTGAAGCAGCAATACAACGAGCAGATTGTGGCCGAGCTTGAGAAGGAATTCTCATACTCCAACCCAATGCAGGTTGCTCGAGTTGAAAAGGTTGTGGTTTCCATGGGTGTTGGTGCCGCGGCTCGCGACTCCAAACTTATTGAGGGTGCAATCAAGGATCTCACCAATATCACTGGCCAGAAGCCAAAGGTTACTAAGGCTAAGAAGTCTGTAGCACAGTTCCATTTGCGTGAAGGTCAGGCTATTGGCGCATACGTTACCCTTCGTGGTGATCGTATGTGGGAGTTCCTGGATCGTCTGCTGTCCTTGGCTCTTCCTCGTATCCGCGATTTCCGCGGCATCGATGGCAAGCAGTTCGATGGCAACGGCAACTACAACTTCGGTCTTACGGAGCAGTCGATGTTCCACGAGATCGACCCTGATGAGATTGATCACCAGCGCGGTATGGATATCACCGTGGTGACCAGCACCAAGGATGACCAGGAAGCTCGCGTGCTGTTGAAGCACCTCGGCTTCCCTTTCAAGGAGAACTGATATGGCGAAAACCGCTCTGAAGAACAAAGCGGCCGCAAAGCCGAAGTTCAAGGTACGTGGCTACACGCGCTGCGAGGTCTGCGGTCGTCCTCATTCCGTATACCGCAAGTTCGGCTTGTGCCGCGTTTGCCTTCGCGAGAAGGCCCACCGTGGCGAACTGCCCGGAGTTACGAAGTCCAGTTGGTAAAGATCGACGCTGAAGGTCCGCGGTTCGAGCACTGATTTCAGTGTGAGAGCGGCGGAAACCACCGCGAGGAAGGGCACAAGCCCACATGACAATGACAGATCCTATCGCAGACATGCTGACGCGTCTGCGTAATGCGAGTGCGGCAAAACACGAAACCGTGGATATGCCGTATTCAAAATTTAAAGCGAATATCGCACAGATTCTTAAGCGTGAAGGCTTCATCGCTGACTTCTCCTCCAAAGAGGCGAAGGTCGGTCAGACTCTTGAGCTGAACCTCAAGTATGGAGCACACGGAGAGCAGAGCATTCAGGGCATCAAGCGTGTCTCGAAGCCTGGTCTGCGTCGCTACACGAAGTCTGATTCGCTACCAATGCCTCTTGGAGGTCTTGGTATCGCTATTATCTCGACTAGCTCGGGATTATTAACCCAAAAAGAGTGCCTCGACCGAGGCATTGGCGGCGAAATTGTCGCCTACGTGTGGTGAGAAAGGAGAGCTGACACATGGCATCGCATATTGGTAAGCTCCCTGTCGCCATTCCAGCGGGTGTTGACGTTGCAATTGACAACGGCACCTTCTCGGCCAAGGGACCAAAGGGTACAGATTCATACGTTCTCCCTGAGGGCATTTCCGGAAAGATCGAGGATGGACACATCCTCATTACTCCTGTTGATGATCTCAGGCCAACCCGTGCACGTCACGGTCTGAGCCGCTCGATTATTGCATCGATGGTTCAGGGTGTGCACGAGGGCTTCTCAAAGCATCTGATGATTGTAGGAACCGGTTACCGTGTGGTAGCTAAGGGACAGGGCCTCGAGTTCTTCCTCGGTTACTCCCACACCATCACTGTGAACCCTCCTGAGGGCATCAGCTTTGAGCTTCCTAACGCGAACGAAGTAATCGTCCGCGGAACGGATAAGCAGGTTGTTGGCCAGGTGGCCGCGAACATCCGCAAGCTTCGCGCTCCCGAACCTTATAAGGGCAAGGGTATTAAGTATGCGGACGAGCACATTGTGCGCAAGGCCGGAAAGGCTGGTAAGTAAGCATGACAGTCCGAATTATGGGCAGAGGAAAGAACGTAGCTCGTCTGCGTCGTCACGCCCGTCTGCGCAAGCACGTTATCGGCACTGCCGAGCGTCCACGTTTGGTCGTCACCCGTACGAACCGCAATGTCATCGCTCAGATTGTTGATGACAGCAAGGGTGTCACTCTGGTAAGCGAATCAACATTGACTGCATCGTTCTCAGATTTCAAGGGAACTAAGGCAGAGGCAGCCAAGAAGGTTGGCGAGCTGGTAGCCAAGAAGGCTCAAGATGCAGGCATCTCAGCCGTCGTGTTTGATCGCGGTGGCAACAAGTATCACGGCCGCGTTGCAGCTGTTGCTGAGGGCGCACGTGAGGGAGGTTTGGCACTGTGAGCGAGAACCAGAACAATAAGGAAACTCAGGTGGCTGAAAAATCACAGAGCACCCAGGGCACAACTGACAACCGTAATGACAATCGCAACGATGACCGCAAGGGTGGTCGTCGCGGTGGTCGCGGCGAAGGTGGCCGTCGTGGTGAAGGTCGCCGTGGTCGTCATGATCGCGATGACAATCGTGATGAGCTTCTCGACCGCGTGGTAACCATCAACCGTGTAGCCAAGGTTCACAAGGGTGGTCGTACCTTCAGCTTCGCAGCACTCGTTGTTGTGGGCGACGGTAACGGCACCGTCGGCGTTGGCTATGGCAAGTCTCGCGAGGTCCCTGCAGCTATTGCTAAGGGTCAGCTGGATGCCAAGAAGCACATGTTCACTGTCCCACGCGTTCGCGGCACTGTTACCCATCCGGTAATTGGCCACGAAGCAGCTGGAACCGTGCTGTTGCGTCCTGCCGCTCCAGGAACTGGTGTTATTGCCGGTGGTCCTGTGCGTGCAGTACTCGAGTGCGCCGGTATCAGCGACATCCTGAGCAAGTCCATGGGATCAGCAACTGCTATCAACATGGTGCGTGCGACCGTTGCAGCGCTTAAGCAGCTCGAAGAGCCAGAAGAGATCGCGGCTCGCCGTGGTCTGACTCTAGAAGAGGTTGCTCCTGACGCCATGCTTCGCGCTCGTGCAGAAGGCATTGCTGAGGCTCGCAAGGCTCGTGAAGAAGCTAAGGCCAAGGCAGCCACCGACCAGAAGGAAGGTGAGTGATGGCGAAGCAGATCAAGATCACACTGACCAAGGGATTGGTGAATTCCAACATCAAGCAGCAAGAGAATGTTCATTCTCTCGGACTGCGCAAGATTGGCCAGAGCGTGACTCGTGAAGACACTCCTGTTTACCGCGGTATGGTAAACAAGGTTCGTCATCTGGTCACCGTCGAGGAGGTTGACTGACCATGGCTAACACTGAAGAACAGCAGGTAGATATCCTGCAGATGCATGATCTGCGTCCAGCTCCAGGTGCAAAGAAGGATCGCACCCGCGTTGGTCGTGGTGAAGGCTCGAAGGGTAAGACTTCAGGTCGTGGAACCAAGGGTACGAAGGCTCGTTATCAGGTTCGTCCTGGTTTCGAAGGTGGACAGATGCCGCTATATATGCGTCTGCCGAAGCTTCGTGGCTTCAAAAACCCATTCAAGAAGCAATTCCAGGTAGTGAACCTTTCAGCTCTTTCTGAGCTGTTCCCCAAGGGTGGAGATGTCGATGTTGAGGCATTAGTAGCCAAGGGCGCGGTCCGCAGCGGATTTGCTGTCAAGGTGCTTGGTGAGGGTGAAGTTTCCGCACCATTTACACTTAAAGGTGTGAAGTCTTCGGCTTCCGCCAAGGCTAAGATTGAGGCCGCTGGAGGCTCAATCTCCGAGGACTGATTTATTAGTCCCAAGGGGATGAGCACCACAATGTATCAATGACCTTCCCCGTTTTGGGGGAGGTCATTGTCATATGTGTGTGTCATTCCGTGTCGATTGGGCTAGACTCAGATACTAGTGTGTCGGCATATGTATTGATTCGGTGATTGCTGCCGTTGAGCAGTTTGGGCTGCCACGGCTGCAGCAGACCGTTTCAATGCCATGCTTTGGATGTTTACAGGGAGGAAACCCAGGTGCGGACCTTAATCCAGGCCTTCAAGACCAAAGAGCTCAGAAACAAGATTCTGTTTGCCTTTGGCATCATTATCATCTATCGCATAGGCTCGTTTATTCCTACCCCAGGAGTGGACTATAAGGTCGTGCAGCAGTGCATCACCTCAGCGAGTAGCGAGGACTTCATCGGACTGGTGAACCTCTTCTCGGGTGGCGCTTTGCTGCAACTTTCAATCTTTGCACTGGGTATTATGCCTTACATCACCGCATCGATTGTTGTTCAGTTGCTGCGTGTGGTGATTCCACGTTTTGAGGCTCTCCACAAGGAAGGGCAGTCAGGTGAGGCAAAGCTCACTCAGTACACTCGTTATCTGACTATTGGGCTTGCAGTGTTGCAGTCAACCACGATTTTGGTTACAGCTCGCTCGGGCGCGCTATTCAACTATGCATGCAGTGGTCAGGTCATTCCAGATAGCTCTCCATGGAACCTGTTGGTTATGGTATTGATCATGACAGGCGGAACCGGCCTGATTATGTGGATGGCCGAGCTGGTCACCGATAAGGGCATCGGCAACGGTATGTCCGTGTTGATTTTCATGTCCATCTGCTCGGGCTTCCTGCCACAGCTTTGGGAAATTGGTTGGGGCACCAACGGAACTGATGGTGACTGGAAGAAGTTCGGTATTGTTACCGCTGTGCTACTTGTCATTCTTATCTTCGTGGTGTTCGTTGAGCTTTCCCAGCGCCGCATCCCAGTGCAATACACTCGTCGCATGATTGGACGCAAAATGTATGGTGGTTCTTCCACCTACCTGCCACTGAAGATCAATATGTCAGGTGTTATCCCACCAATCTTTGCCTCATCAATTCTGGCAATCCCAACACTTCTTGCTCAGTTCGGTAAGACAGATCAAAGCTGGGTGACTTGGATTAATAAGAACTTGGCGAGCACCACTTCAGTGTGGTACATAGGTCTGTATTCGCTGATGATTGTGTTCTTCTGCTTCTTCTACACCTCAATCACGTTTAACCCTGACGAGACTGCAGACAACATGAAACAGTATGGCGGTTTCATTCCGGGGATTCGAGCAGGTCGCGCTACCAGTCAATACCTCACCTATGTGATGAATCGCTTAAACACCGTTGGTGCTGTGTACTTGCTGTTCGTTGCACTCATTCCTACGGTATTGATTATGGTACTCAGCATCAGTAGCAAGCTGCCATTCGGCGGTACTACGATTCTGATTATTGCAGGTGTTGGTTTGGATACTCTGCGTCAGGCTCGTGCACAGACCGAGCAGTTCCAGTACGCTGGCTTCCTTTTCGAAGGCAAAGAGCACAAGGACTGAGCACTCACTCACTGTTCAGTTTTCGGAAACTGTGCAATACAACACGCAACACTCTGCGTATGGCGGGGCTTAACGTGTCTCCTTGCACAGTTTCTCTGTATTCACCCGGAAACTGTGAAAGTAAACACGCGAAGAGCGAGATTTACGCACGCGAACGTGCTTACTTGCACAATTTCGAGGTGGAGGAGTAATACTTCACGGTATATATTGACAGCAAAGGATCACGCAATGAGATTATTGATTATGGGACCGCAGGGAGTCGGCAAGGGCACTCAGGCTGAGTTGTTAGCCAAGCATTTTGACATCCCAGCCATTTCTACCGGTGATATCTTCCGTTACAACTTGAAGAACAGCACCCCACTCGGACTAGAAGCAAAGAAGTTCATGAATAAGGGCCTGCTTGTCCCTGATGAACTGACGAATAACATCGTGAAAGATCGTCTGGCTCAAGAAGATGTAGCCAAGGGTTGGATTCTTGACGGGTACCCACGAAATGCCGAGCAGGTTGAAGCGCTCGATGCCATACTTGAAGAGCTCGGCACACCTCTAGACGCTGCGGTCGCACTGACAGCAGACCGTCCAGTACTGATGGAGCGTATGACCAAGCGCGCTGAAATTGAAGCTCGTGCAGATGACACCCCAGAAGCCATTGCTAAGCGTCTTGATGTGTATGAACACGAGACTGCGCCTATCCTCGATATCTACCGTAACCGCGGAAAACTTGTTGAGGTTGACGGTGTTGGTGAAATCGCTGAAATATCCGCGACAATCATCAGCAAACTCTGAACCTCCGGGCTAGTAGCAGATAACTGCAATAAAAGTGCAGATATTCAGACGAATTGTCGTCGAATATCTGCACTTTTATTGCAGTTATCTTGTTCCTCTCCTGTAACGTCATGAATTAACATATCGTATCTGAGTAGATAATGTCACAGACCGCAATAAACAATCATATTTGATATGTAGGTACCATGGCACGAATCAGCGGGGCGACCGAATCAGTAGGGAACCAAGTCAGACAGTTGCGTATAACCGCAGGGATGTCACAGATTGATCTCACCGAGCGCGCGGATCTCGGTATCGCCACGCTTCGTCGCTTGGAAAAATGGTCATGATGTGTCGTTGATCACTCTCGCAGCCGTACTCCGTGTATTGAATCGCCTTGAATGGTTCGATGGCCTAGATCCTATCGGAACCGGCTCCACTCCCATCGAACTGCTGCGCTTGCGCGAAGACATGCCTGCGCACCGGCAACGGGTGTCGCGTAAGGCACTGAAGGTACAACGAAAGCGCCATGCCGTGCAGCATCGGCAACCAAAGCAGGAAGAGTAGCTAGGGGAGCTGCGATGATCCGCCACCCAGTGCTGACCTCGTCGAAGTCGGAGCTCTGGGACGACTTGTGTGAGCCTAGACTCGAAGCGTGGAGGTCAATAATATAAGTCTTCGAATGCGGTCACGAATGAGTTCGCTCGGGAATCGGGCTTTCACCTATTGAGATATTATTCCGTGTTTTCTCTCGTTTGGGGGAGATGCAAGAAGGCGACTTCTTCTATGTGCAAACCATGAAGGAAACATTGGGATACAAAGTGGATCGCATAACCCTGATGACTTGCTGAGCGATTGGCATCAATACGCAGCGTCTGCCGGTGTCGGCGACACAAAAGGGTATACCTGTGCCGATCCCAGATCCCGATGATGCACCCGGGGATCATCTTGTTCGTATGGTGATTTTAGGTGTCGCTGCGCTGCTGTTTATAGTCGTCGCGGTGACTGTCTTCATGCTTTTACGTAATCGCAAACGAGTCAGCTGATGTGACATCTTCTGGAACTGTGTGATTTTGCGCGTGTAATTCCTTCTAACAGACGTCTTCAGCAGCTGTCTTTGGACTGGTGCCTTTGATTTGCAGGCGTCAAAGCTGAGGAGTGGGCTTTCAGGATGCACTGGCACATGGATATTTTGCGATAATGACCAGGAAAATTCGACATCAATTTCGTGCATAAAAATTCAAAACTTGAGCTATGTATGCTCAAGTTTTCACTGTCGGTAAAAGACAGGAAGTCTCTGCCCCGCTTGCCTATTGTGTGAAGTGAAAGGTAACGAAGGAACCTGAACAAAGGGTTCCGGAAGCAGCCACCAAGCAGGTTGGGTATTCCAGAGCGATACCGGATGCCGACGCGACCTGTCGCCAAACTGCTTCTCCTCCTTAATGCACGATGAAGGAGTATTGATTATGGCAATGTTTCCAGCTTTGATGAATGATTCAATTTTTAGTGATCTCTTTGATGATCCGTTCTTCGCGGGATGGCGTGGTTCTCGTGGCAATACCACGGCGAATGTAAGCCCTGACAACTCTGCGCTTGCACCAATGCTTAGTGCTGAACTTATGAGCACGGACGTGAAGGATAACGGAGACTCATACGATGTTGACATTGATATGCCAGGTTTTGACAAGGACAATATTAAGGTTCAATTCGACAATGGCTATCTGACAGTATCTGCCCGTCGCGAGGAAAACCATAGCGCAGGCAACGAGGGCGCCGCGGACGGCGCAAAGGCAGATGACTCCGAGAAGAGTGGCACGCAAGATTCTACAAAAGGTGGCAAGTGGTTGCGTCGTGAACGTTATGTCGGTTCATGCTCTCGCAGCTTCTATGTCGGCTCAGATGTAAAAGAGTCGGACATTCACGCCAAGTATCAAAATGGCACACTATGCCTGCAAGTTCCTAAGAACGTTACTCCACAGGTTGAGCAGTCCCACACAATAGCTATCGAAAGCTGAGCAATTCACTTCAATTAACAATAACTGCATCAAAAGGGCAGCTTTTGGCATGGAAATCCCACCAAAAGCTGCCCTTTTGATGCAGTTATCCCATTTCCCCGCGCTAGAGCTGGGGGTAACTTTCGCGACACGCCAATAAAGCCCTTATAGCACATATCCGACATGACTGCTATATTTGCAATTTGGTGTGTCTTCGGACATAACAGTGTAATACGTCCAAAGAACGGAATGAGGCTCATGGCAAAAGACGGTGTGATTGAAGTTGAAGGTCGAGTTGCGGAAGCGTTGCCTAATGCAATGTTTCGCGTCGAACTGGAAAACAAACACATTGTGCTCGCTACGATTTCAGGAAAGATGCGTAAGAACTATATCCGCATTCTTCCACAAGATCGTGTCGTGCTCGAAATGAGTCCATATGATTTGAACCGTGGACGTATTACGTACCGTTACAAGTAAAAGGTACAAGTAAAGGAAAACCATGAAGGTCAGCCCAAGTGTGAAGAGGATCTGCGAGAACTGCCGCGTGATCCGTCGTCACGGCCGCGTCATGGTGATCTGCACCAACCCACGCCATAAACAGCGTCAAGGCTGAGCAGACCAACCAGCGGCAATAGCATAAGGCGCTGAGTCACAGCAATGCTGAACCCCGGGCACGCAGGCCTGGGCCGGGAAACCGGACGACTCGGTGCATAACCTGCGTAGGAACACTAAGGAATCGCAATGGCACGTCTTGCCGGAGTCGACATCCCCAATGAGAAGCGTATTGAAATAGCCCTCACCTATATATTTGGTGTAGGCCGTACTCGCGCCGAGAAAACTCTTGCCGAGACTGGAATCAATCCAGATACCCGCGTCAAGGATCTCACGGATGAGCAGCTAATCACGCTGCGAGATTACCTCGAAGGCAACTACAAGATCGAGGGTGATTTGCGTCGTGAAATCGATGCAGATATTCGCCGTAAGATCCAGATCAACTCATACCAAGGTCAGCGTCATCGTAGAGGTCTCCCAGTGCGTGGACAGCGCACGAAGACTAACGCACGTACTCGCAAGGGACCGAAGCGTACAGTCGCAGGTAAGAAGAAGGCTACTAAGTAGTAGGCCTTGCCTCAGTCCACGGAGTAGAATCAATGGAATTTCCAGAGATCACTTTCCAT
Organism: Bifidobacterium sp.; assembly: GCF_022647885.1. Classification (NCBI taxonomy): domain Bacteria; kingdom Bacillati; phylum Actinomycetota; class Actinomycetes; order Bifidobacteriales; family Bifidobacteriaceae; genus Bifidobacterium; species Bifidobacterium sp. The sequence continues at coordinate 869,344 of NZ_JALCLM010000001.1, forward strand.
CGTCTGAGCAACAAGTAATAATTCGGTATTAGGAAACGAGGGTCAATGGCAGCTGCGAAGCAAGCCGCGCGCAAGCCCCGTCGTCGGGATCGCAAGTCGGTACCGGTAGGGCAGGCGCACATCAAGTCAACATTCAACAACACGATCATATCGATCACCGATCCATCCGGCGCTGTCGTCGCATGGGCATCAGGTGGCGATGTTGGTTTCAAGGGTTCAAGGAAGTCCACTCCTTACGCCGCAGGTATGGCTGCTGAGTCAGCCGCTCGCAAGGCTATGGAGCACGGCGTCAAGAAGGTTGACGTCTTTGTGAAGGGCCCAGGTTCAGGTCGTGAAACCGCGATCCGTTCCCTGCAGTCCGCAGGACTAGAGGTCGGTTCAATTTCCGATGTCACACCACAAGCGCATAACGGCGTCCGTCCACCCAAGCGCCGTCGCGTCTGAGCACTTAAGAAACCCATCCATCCACCCGCTTGACGTCGGTGAGTGCACCACCGACCAGAGCTGAAAGGATAACAACAGTGCTTATCGCACAGCGTCCAACACTTACTGAGGAAGTCGTCAATTCTCAACGTTCTCGTTTCACCATCGAGCCACTTGAGCCCGGTTTCGGCTATACGCTCGGTAATTCGCTGCGTCGCACGCTCCTGAGCTCCATTCCGGGGGCTGCTGTGACTTCGGTTCGCATCTCCGGCGCATTGCATGAGTTCACCACGCTGCCAGGCGTCGAGGAGGATGTCACTGAGATCCTGCTCAACATCAAGGGCATCGTGCTGACCAGCGAGTATGACGAGCCGGTCGTCATGTATCTGCGTAAAAGCGGGAATGGCGAGGCAACTGCAGGAGATATCACTCCTCCCGCCGGTGTAGTTATCGCCAACCCTGATTTGCATATCGCAAATCTCGCGGAGGATGGGGAACTGGAAATTGAGTTCACCGTTGAGCGCGGACGCGGCTACGTGTCTGCTCAGCTGAACAAGCAGGATGGCGACGAAATCGGCCGTATTCCTGTGGATTCAATTTATTCCCCAGTGCTTAAGGTCAGCTACAAGGTCGAAGCTACTCGTGTCGAGCAGCGTACCGATTTTGACAAGCTAGTCCTTGACGTAGAAACTAAGCCAGCTATTTCACCTCGTGATGCAGTCGCATCCGCAGGTTCAACACTTGTTGAGCTCTTCGGATTGTGCCGCGAACTTAACACGCAGGCTGAAGGCGTGGAAGTAGGACCAGCTCCAGTCGTCGAAGAGACGAATCCAGAGTTGGCCGTTCCGATTGAGGATCTGAACCTTACGCAGCGTTCATATAACTGCCTCAAGCGTGAAGGCATCCACACCATTGGTGAGCTTGTCGCGCATACTGAGCAGGATTTGCTCGATATTCGCAATTTCGGTATGAAGTCTATCGACGAAGTTAAAGAGAAGCTCCAAACTATGGGCATGTCTCTCAAGGCTTCACCGCTGGGATTCGATACCACCAATCTCGAAGGTGGAACCTTCTTCTCACCTGAAGACGAGTAAGCCTTGTGGTGCGGGTGTGATTGAAACATCCGCACCGTTATGGTTGTCGTCTTTTAGGTGGAGGAATTCACCATCGTTTACTATTCCGTCCTCTGGATGATCGGGCATATGCCCACCTGGGGAGTGCGGAACCTATAAGGAGAAATAATGCCAAGACCAAAGAAGGGCCCACGTCTGGCCTCAAGCCCAGCCCATGAGCGGCTGATGCTCGCCAACATGGCAACGAGCCTGTTTACGCATGGTCAGATTACGACCACGCTGCCTAAGGCAAAGCGTCTGCGCCCTGTGGCCGAACGCCTGATTACCTTCGCCAAGCGCGGAGATCTGCATTCCCGTCGTCGCGTAATGCGCGTCATTCGCAACAAGACTGTAGTGCATATCCTCTTCACTCAGATTGCTGAGCAGATGGAACAGCGCGAGGGTGGATACACACGTATCACTCGTATTGCTGCACGTCATGGTGACAATGCACCTCAGGCTGTTATTGAGCTCGTAACTGAGCCATTGTCAGCAAAACAGTCGACTGTTAAAGAAGCCGAAGCCGCTACTAAGGTTGCAGCTAAGGACGAAGCAGCAGAAGTGAACGCCGCAGTTGATGCAGCAATCGTTGAAGGTGCTGGCGCGGATGCAGTCGAGCAGGCTGTCGAAGCGAATGACAAGGGTACTGACGTGGAAACCGCAAACGAGACCGCAATTGATCTCGAAAAAGATGCGGCTGCTGCAGATGCTTCCGAAGCTGCCGCTGAGGAAGATGCTGACGTCGCTGAGGATGCCGAGAAGGCTGAGTAAGCTTCACTCGACAAGCAATGTACGTTCTTACGAGAGCGTTTGATTTGCTAGCTGAGCATTTTGAGCATACTTGAGGTCGGACAATCACTGGATTGTCCGACCTCAAGTGCATTTTTGAGGCCAATCGTGCTGAGCTGCCGTTTCTGTAGGGATTTCTTTCGATATAGACCGTTTACCATGCCAAAAATGGCGGAATTGCAACAATCGTGATTGCCGTCTTATCGAAAATCCCTACACAATCGAATACGGGGTATGAAAGAATGGTTGATGTGCTTCGATTACGAATAGATTGCGCATATGATGGCTCGGAATTCCACGGATGGGCCTGTCAACCGCATTTGCGCACAGTCCAGGGTGTGATGGAGAACTGTTTGTGCCGCATATTGCATCTAGACACAGAGCATCCGCCGATTCGTCTCGTTGTCGCTGGTCGAACTGATACAGGAGTTCACGCCAGTCATCAAAGCTGTCACCTGGACGTACAAGAGGAATTGCTGGAACGAGCGGTCGGTCATATGTCGCTTTCCCCAGTAGCCGCACTTGAACATAGACTCCGACACATTCTTCCCCCAGATATCGCCATTCACCGCATATCAGTGGCCCCTTCAGGTTTCGACGCCCGCTTTTCCGCTCTTGAGCGAGTGTACGTATATCGTGTCAGTGATTCTTCCACGATTTATGATCCACGAATTCGCAACTGTGTAACTCGAGTGGAAGGGCATCTCAATATAGAAGCGATGAACGCTGCGATGTCCAATTGCATCGGCTTACATGACTTTGGTTCTTTTGCTACACCAAATGAGGGTGGCACCACAATACGTGAAGTCAAATCGGTCCGTTGGAGCAGATTATCAAATACTCATCCAGGCGAAAACTCCGTTGGAGTTCACCATCATGCCTCCATAGACGGCGCGAGTGAAATGTCTGGCGCAGTTACTGGCACCGACCAGAGCATCAACACTCAGCCCACTGATGAATCTTTCTCGCTTGAAAGTGGTCGACTAATTATTATGCGCATCGTTGCAGACGCCTTCGCACGGAGTATGGTGCGCTCCCTAGTAAATGCTTCTATACAGATCGGGCTTGGCAAGCGTGACGAGGCATGGTTTATCAACAAATTGCATCACCCTTTGCGAGAAGGTTCTACGGGACCAGCAGATGCTTCCGGTCTGACCTTGGAACACATTGCTTACCCAGCGGATGAATTACTAGCAGCACGAGCAGAACATATTCGTGCTAAACGAGCGTTACCAGATAACTACGGCGAAGCTCATTCGTAACACCGCCAGATAGCATCGGTAACGAAAAGCGCATACTCTTAGGCTTAATCAATTCACCCGATTCGGTGCAAGAAAGTATCGTATCCCTTGTGTTGTTGCTATTGGTGTACAAACGATAGCAATGCACAGCTGCTTCGATACTCGCTAATCGGCGAAGAAATGGAGCAGATCATGCTTGAGTCCATTGCGCAAAATCTCGCTAGAGAATTGGTTGGACGGCGGGAGTCCATTAATCGTGAACTGGGTAGAAACGGGGTGCGATTCGGCATCTACGACAATGGTCAATACGAAGATCGACTCTTTCCTTATGATCCGATTCCTCGCATCATCGAATCCTCGGAATTTACACAGTTAGAAGCAGGGCTCAAACAGCGCGTTGACGCATTGAATGCATGCTTAAGGGATATCTACTCAGATAAAAACATCATCAAAGATGGCGTAATTCCGGAAGAATACGTGTACACCTCGGTAGGCTACTTCCCACAAGTAAATGGTGTGACTCCTCCTGGTGGAGTGTTCGCCCATATTGCCGGTGAGGATTTAGTGCAAGGAGAGGACGGACAGTGGTGGGTGCTTGAAGATAATTTACGCATCCCATCAGGGGCCAGCTATCCACTCTTCGTGAGAGACATTGAGCGACGAATTTATCCGACCTTATTCCGCGATGTCCGCATCAGGGATAATCGGGCCTATCCACGTTTACTGCGGAAATCAATGGATTTCGTATCGACCGAAGGTATCGCGGTAATACTGACACCAGGTCGTCAAAACTCAGCATTTTTTGAGCACTCATATTTGGCAGAAAAAACCGGTGCAGCGCTCGCATTTCCAGAGGACCTTGAAGTCGTTGATAATCGCGTATATTTCGTCGATTACGCCGGAAACAGACATCGTGTTGGTGTGATTTATCGCAGACTAGCCGATGAATACTTGGATCCATTCAGCTTCAACCCTGATTCAGTTATTGGTATCCCAGGTCTGCTGGCGGCATATCGCTCGGGGAATGTAGCAATCATGAACGCCCCTGGAAATGGTGCGGTTGATGATAAAGCGATGTACTACTTTGTACCGAAGATGATTGAATACTATCTTCACGAAAAGCCTATCTTGCAGAATGCACCCACCTATATGCCGATGTTTGAGCAGGATTTGCATACCGTGCTCGATCGTTTGGGAGAACTGGTGATCAAAGATGTGGCGGAGGCCGGAGGATATGGTGTGGTCTTTGGCTCGAGCCTTGGTTCGAAAGAGCGAAGTGAATTGGCTGACCGTATACAGCGCGAACCTCGCAGGTTCATAGCGCAGGAGGTTATTCAATTCAAAGACATCGACATCGTTGACCCGAAAAACGGGTTACTGACCCCTCGTAAAGCTGACTTACGCGCGTTTGTGTTGACTGGTCAAAAGACGCATGTTTGGTATTCCGGTTTGACCAGATACTCGTCAACACCAGGAGAAATGATTGTTAATTCCTCGCAAGGCGGCGGATTCAAAGACACTTGGGTGCTTTCTCCTAAAGAATCTTCAGAGCACGCTGAACAAGTTGAACGTGATGCAGTGAAATTATTGGGAGATTCGTTCAGACGAACTCCGGCCTTAGTGACCGCCGCGAAAGCAGATAACTTGTATTGGTTGGGAAGATACTCCGAACGTGTGTATACCACTATCAGGCAGTTCTTTCCTTTCTACGATTTAGTAATGGACACGCAAGTTGAGGCTTTCCGACCATTTGCTCATGCACTTGATTTGCCTGATGATTTCACTGATTTTGATGCTTTCATACATTCATTCCTCTATGACGATAGCAACCCTGACTCGGTACGTAGCTCAGTACAAAGTGCGTTTAATAACGTTGTGGTGTTGCGGCCAGAATTAGGTTCCAATCTGGTGCAATACATTGAATTGGCAGTCAAATCTATAACTGATGCTGCAGAGGGGGATCTTAAATCAGAGAACATTTATCGTCAGCGCGATATCACTGACAACATGCTCTGCTTGTGGGGCGGCATTGAGGATTCTGCTTTAGACCCTGTGCTCAAAGGATTTTTGTTTATTGGTAAGTACCTAGAACGCATCGATTTATTTACACGTTTTGGACTGCCAGCGGAACAATTGAACCCAGCGTTAAAAAAGCTTTCGGTATATGCCGCCACGTTGGACGCTATGCCTTTGCCACAGTGCTTGGCATCAGGGGCAAAGCTGTTGTTGCAACAGCTGCCAGCAAGAGGTTATGAGAGTTTGGCTGTTCGAATTCAGGAATTCCTGAATGAGTTCCAAGGGCGTGTGCTCGACCTTGATTCTGGCAGAAATAGTGTCCTGAATGCCATGAATATGGATGCTCGACGCCCATAAATGGGTGTTTGCGCGTTGAGTTTTACGTTTGTGTAGGGATTTGTACGGAGTCTAGCAGTAGGGTGTTCTGAGAATGGCAGAATTGCAGTCTTCTCGTTTACCTTATACTTGGCATCTGATTCAAAATCCCTACACAAACGTGAGGCTTACGGCTGATGGCATACCAGAGGGGTAAGTTATCCGATAAAAGAGCTATCATTTGTCGGCTAGAGTTGGGTAAGTCACAAGCGGGCGGTGCTGCAAAGGAATTTTCACCACAATTGGTGTTAGTTGCAAACAGCCGGTAATTGGGAAACAGAGGGACTGTGAAGAAACTGGTTTTTGACTACGCGATGAAGCTGAGTTTCAGTGCACCAGTAACGGATCATCGTTTTCAGTTGCGCTGCGTACCAGCATCTGGGCCGCGTCAGCAGGTTGTGGATATTAAAGTCAGTGTTGCACCCGAAACAGCATTAGAAACTCAGAATGATGCTTTTGATTCTGTGGTGATGACAGGTTTAATTCCTGAGCCGCACGATTCATTTGAGTATTCAGTAAAAGGCATTGCCTTCGTTGACAATGACCATACGAAACCCGAGGACTTCAAGCCTCTGTACCGTTTTGATTCCGCGCTCACTATCCCTGGTGCGTCACTCAAATCACTAATTGCCCATTGTAAGACAGAAATCGCTGAGTCACAGGGTGAACTATCAGTGATAGATCAAGCAAGTTTGGTGATGCAGCACGTATTTGAAGCATTTACGTATACTCCTGGAATAACTACCATTCGCACAACTGCCGAAGAAGCATTGACTTTAGGAAAAGGTGTATGTCAGGATTACGCGCACACTATGTTGTCGGTGTGCCGACATCTTGGACTACCGTCGAGATATATCGCTGGTTTGCTCGGGGGAGAGGGCGCGACCCATGCGTGGGTAGAAGTGTATGACCAAGATCGTTGGGTTGGTCTTGATCCTACTCATAATCGTTTGGTCAACGATGAATACATCACTATCGCGCATGGACGTGATTACCGTGATTGCATGCTCGATATTGGTATTTTTTCTGGAGCTAATGTGACTCAAGAGCAGTGGGTTAATGCTTCGGTACACGAACAGCGTGCTTGAACTTGAAGTGCGAAAGCGTGCACGCTGATTCAGTAATCTTGGCATCCCGAGTGTTGCGTGCGATATTGCACAGTTTCATCTATTGATTTGCAGGGTTGATTTATACAGTTGATCTATACGGTTGATTTACGTACTTGAGCTACACAGTGATCTCAACAGTTCAATGGTGTCTAAGTTCTGTGGCATAATAGACAAGTTGCTTTGATGCAGATGCTGTATTACCTAGCAGAGATTACCCATTAATCTCAGCCTAAGTGAACTGCTGCAGCAGGCGATAATGGTTGAGTGTCCGAGCGGTCTAAGGAGCACGCCTCGAAAGCGTGTGAGGGTAACACCCTCCGAGAGTTCGAATCTCTCCTCAACCGCATATAAGGCTTCGAGCTCACGCTCGGAGCCTTTCTCATTTCCCCTTCTCGCACCTCGCTACAAACAACACGTCTCATCTTGCGCAACGACTATCTCTGGAACTGTGCATATGAGCACGCGACGACGTATCGATTGGCAGCTTACCGTGCTCTTTCGCACAGTTTCAACTAATCACGTGCCCAGCGCACACTTGCAGCGCACGGTTACAGGGGCACGATTTTTGGCTAAAACGCTGTGATAAGGTGTGTATTGAGAGCTTCCCAAAGGTGTTCCACACCCTGGAACAAGTTGAGTAATCAACAACCGTTGGATGCCAAGGCTACCGGCTGCATGCACGGTAGCCTTTTCTATAACGAATGGGATGTCATGATGGACAACGGCGTAACTGATGCACCCGCGCAGGCTAGTGATACCAACCCTGATACCAACCCTGCTGCGAATTCCTCTCAAACTCACGGTCAGCACCATGCGTTGAAGCCGCCATTTTCTCTTTCGATGCAACGTGAGCAGTTAGCTGCTCATAACATCGGTTTTGATGGTTATTCATCGCATGATGTTGAGCAGATTCTCTCACGTATCAACTATTACCGGATAACCGGTTACAGCTTGCAATACAGAGCTCAGCACGATACTGCATGGTGTGCAGACGGCACACAGTTCTGCGACATTATGACGATCTACCACTTTGATGAGGAACTGCGATTCTTATTGCTGCGGTATTCGGAAGCAGTTGAGGTAAAGCTTCGAGCAGTGATATCTCATGTATTTACTGCAGCGCACTGTATGCAGAGCCCTCACAATCAGCACACCAAAGCTGAATATTATTATCGAAAACGGGATGCGCTTTCCATAATTGAAGCGTATTCGTTCGAGGGTGAGCAAGATCAGAGCACTCCTTGGTCACATAAACACAGTAGCTATAGGCAGACGGCCCCTCTGTGGGTGATGGTTGAAACGATGCCGTTTTCTAGGCTGGTGCGATACTACCAATGTTTGAAGCGTCAGGACAGGCAAGCTGTAGCGAAACAATTCAACAGTACTGCTGATAACTTGCAGAATGCGCTCTTGTGCATTGTGCGACTCCGTAATAAAAGCGCACACGGCAATCGAATTTATAACACGGTAAATCTTAGAAAAGCCAGGCTGGTGCGTACTGAGGCTAAGCGCAAGGTAGATGCACAATCTGTTTTCGCATATCTGATGATGTTGTGCTGTCATCAGCCGACGCTGCATCAACGCAAACAATTTGCGCTGGATTTTTGGGAGCTGCTCGGACGATATGATCCGCAAATTGTGCGTCACGACTTACTCGGTATCCCCAACACCGGAGCAGACAGGCTTCTCCGATAGTCCAACAATGGCTATAAAGAGATAACTGCAATAAAAGTGGAGCAAACCCACGTATTTTTCTGCAATTTGCTCCACTTTTATTGCAGTTATCTCAAAATAACCCGACTATTTGGTAGTTTCGGTGAGAACTGCAGCGTCGAAGGCCGGAAATCCGAGGGCAAATGCGGTGCTGGCTCGCGAAGCTACAATTCTTGCGGCAACAGTAAGAGCTTGGATGTTCTCAGCCGTGCTGCGATTATTAGTTTGAGTGTCACTCGAGTCGGAATCCGTGCTACTGGAAGAGCTGGCGCTGCTGTCAGCATTCTTGTCCTCAGTGTTTGCTGAGCTAGTCACGTCTTCACTCGAACTCATTGCCTCAATAACGGCTCTAGCAGTATCCATCTCAATCTGTCCGGTAGTGGTGGTGTTTAGGCCGGTTGCGGAGTCAGTGACGGTGTCTGGATGAGCAAGCAGTTGCTGCACAGAATAGATTTTTTCACGCGGATCATTGGCTTCTGGATGTAGTGATACGAGTGACTGGGCAAGGCTTTTGTGATTATCGCTTAATGCGAGCAAATCTGCAGAAGCACCACTACGCGCAGCTAACACCTCTATACCAAATCCTGCGCGATCCTCGGCAAGAGCAATAGCGGATGCTTCAGTGGTGGAGAGTTTACTCGTAGCGATTTCTGAAGAAGGAAGCACAGCGAGAGCATCAGACAAGGCCGTGCTTCCCTCGATTTGACTGAGTTGATATGTAGCGAGTGCACTATTGAGAGAGCCTTGCGCAAAGCGACCAGTGCAATTAGCAGCCACATCAATCCAATGCTGCTGTGCTGAACGACTCGCCTGTGCACGCTGAACTGTGCTGATAGCCGAGTCAAAGTTCTTTTGGTCCTGCTGAGCACCCTGATAGGCTGCTTCGCATGGACTGAGCTCAGTTTCCTGTTCGGCGCGTCCTTCGAGACGCGGAGAACTAATTCCTGCAGGGCTGCATGACGAGGCGAGCAATACCACAAGTCCCACAATCCCAGCAACCAAGCCGCGAGTAACCCGATTATAATTAGGGGTGGCTGCTGCGAGCTGAATGGGGTCTGGTACTGTCTGCATGAATCGTTAGAGTAGTATCCGACGCAGACCATGCCGGTAGGGAATTCGGCACTTAATAACTTCATAGGAGGTCTTGAAATGGAACTAGACCTAGCGGGCATGCACCAGCTGGTTGCAGAGCAGGGAATTGACGCAGAGACCTTAGATGGCGCACTCGCAGAAGCGTTGCGTCTGGCATATCTTAAAACACCTCATGCTGCTAAACATGCCAGAGTGGTAATTGACAACAGGGCAGGAAGCTTCACTGTTTGGGCACGCGACGAAATCAAACAGGAGCCTACAGAAGAAAATCCTCATCCATACCCAGAACTTGGCGAAGAATACGACGATACTCCAAAAGATTTTGGCCGTTTGGCAGCAGCGACAGCACGACAGGTTATCGGGCAATTGTTCCGCAGTGCTGAGGACGAGAAGATTTTCGGCGCATTCTCTGGCCAAAAAGGTCGTCTGATAACAGGTGTTGTCCAGCAGGATGTTAATGACGCCAACAATGTGCATATCGCTGTTGGGGATGTAGAGGCCTTGCTTCCTCGACGAGAGCAGGTTCCTGGCGAGCGTTACAAGCATGGAGAACGCCTCCGCGTATACGTTGTTAACGTTGCCCGCGGTCTCAAGGGACCAGAAATCATTGTGTCCCGCTCTCATCCAGAGCTGGTTCGCAGACTCTTTGAGCGAGAGGTTCCTGAACTAGTTTCAGGTGCTGTATCAATTATGGCGATAGCTCGTGAGGCCGGTGCGAGAAGCAAGATTGCTGTGCGCGCTAATGCTGACGGTGTAAATCCTAAAGGCGCGTTAATCGGGCCTGGAGGTGCAAGAGTTCGCGCGGTAATGGAGAATCTTGGACCTGAGAAAATCGACATTGTTGATTGGTCAGCAGATCCAGCGAAATTTGTTGCGGCTGCTCTCTCACCAGCGGTGGCAACCGGTGTAAACATTGTCAGTGAGAAAAACCAAACAGCTATTGCCTTCATTCATGATGACCAGTTGTCACTGGCTATCGGCAAAGAGGGGCAAAATGCACGTTTGTCAGCAAAATTGACAGGTTGGAAGATTGGGATTGAGTCTTCTGAGGCACATGCCAAAGCGCTTTCAGAAGCTAAAGCACCTCAGAGCGAAGCGACTTCCTCTGAGAACGAAGCACAACAGTAACGCACATCCATAGACACGAGTATGCTTGAGACTCGGAATCCAAGCTTCGATTAACTATGCCTGGAATACCAACCAGCATAAGAGCCGAAGCAAGGCAAAGAGACGAGGTAACACGACCATGGTCGCACGATGAGACAGGATATGTTCGCCGTCACCGAAGAATGACTACGCCTACAATGCGCGTGGTCTGGATAGGAGAAATTGGTGCCCAAAGCACGCGTATACGAGTTAGCCAAAGAACTTGGCGTAGATAGTAAAACAGTCCTTGAAAAGCTCAAGGACATGGGTGAGTTCGTTAAGTCGGCCTCATCAACAGTAGAAGCTCCTGTGGTTCGTAAGCTAAAGAATGCTTTCCCACAGTCGAAGCCAGCTGGAGAAGAATCATCTCAGCGTGATGGTTCACACAGCGCCCCACAAAGCCCACGTCCATCAGCACGTCGTTCACCAAGCGATGCGCGACCAATGGCACCTGCTGCAAAGAGCGCAGCTCGTCCGACTGCAAAACCTCAGGGTCATACCGCGGCAGGACAGACAGCTCATACCCCGAAGCCAGCCCAGCACGATGCTTCCTCAACTGCATCGTCCAGCGCATCAACGGGTTCATCATCTCGATCAGCGACTCCTGCACCACATGCACCAAGGCCGCAGCGCAACGATCAAGGTAATCAAGACGGCCAACACAGAAATGCTCATGGCCAACAGTCCAGAGGACCTCGTCCTGGTGGATCTTCCAAGCCAGCTCCGCGCAATCCACGGCAGCAGGGTGGCAACGGTGCAAATCCATCGCCACGTTCTCATTCGACCGGATCACCACGTCCAGGCAATAATCCATTCAGCCGACGTCAGGGAATGAGCACACCAACACCAGGTGATATTCCAAGACCACATCCAATGGCACGCCCAACCGTGAATGACGGTCGTGGCGGCCGAGGTGGAAGGCCAGGCGGTAACGGTCGTCCAGGTTCAGGTCAGCGTGGCGGTCGTCCAGGTCAGGGCGGCGGCTCAAAACCAGGGCAGTGGGGACACTCACGTCCAGGTCAGGGCGGCGGTAACCAAGGCGGGCACTCAGGTAACCGCTTCGGCGCTGGCGCAGGAGCAGGTGCTGGAGCACCAGGTGCACCAGCAAGTAATGGTCCAACAGGAGGTCGTCCAGGTCGCGGTCGTGGCGGCGCAGCAGGTGCATTCGGACGTCAGGGCGGTAAATCATCGAAGGCTCGTAAGAACCGTCTGGCTAAGCGTCATGATTTCGAAGAGATTAAAGCACCAGTTATCGGTGGCGTACGCATTCCAGCCGGAAACGGCCAGACCGTTAAGCTTCGTCAAGGAGCTACACTCTCTGATCTAGCTGAAAAGATTAACGTCAACCCAGCTGCTTTAGTTACGGTTCTCTTCCACTTGGGAGAGATGGCAACAGCCACACAGTCTTTGGATGAGGCCACATTCCAAATCCTCGGTGAGGAAATCGGTTGGAACATCAAGATTGTTTCAGCGGAAGAAGAAGATAAAGAACTCCTACAAGAATTCGATATCAATCTTCAAGAGGAAGAGGATGGGCAAGAGGACGAAAACCTCAAGGCTCGCCCACCAGTGGTCACTGTTATGGGACACGTCGATCATGGTAAGACCAGACTCCTCGACACCATCCGCAAAACGAACACTTCCGCACATGAGGCTGGTGGCATTACACAGCGTATTGGTGCGTATCAGGTTAGAGTCGAACACGAAGGTGCCGAGCGTAAGCTCACCTTCCTCGATACACCTGGACACGAAGCCTTCACTGCAATGCGTGCCCGTGGTGCTGAACTCACCGATATTGCCATTTTGGTGGTTGCTGCTGATGATGGTGTGATGCCTCAGACCGTTGAGGCCATTAACCACTCACAAGCTGCTCAGGTGCCGATTGTTGTTGCTGTCAACAAGATTGATGTACCAGGAGCTAACCCTGAGAAGGTTCGCGGACAGTTAACAGAATTCGGTCTTGTGCCTGAGGAATATGGTGGCGACACCATGTTCGTAGATATTTCTGCGAAACTGGGTACTAATGTTGACAAGCTGCTTGAAGCGGTCTTGCTTACTGCAGATGCAGCCCTTGATTTGCGCGCAAACCCAGACATGGATGCTCGCGGTGCAACTGTTGAAGCTCGACTCGATAAGGGTCGCGGTGCAGTGGCAACCGTGCTCGTGCAGCAGGGAACTTTGCACGTTGGCGATGCCATTGTGGCAGGGTCGTCTTACGGTCGTGTTCGCGCAATGCTCGACGAGAACAGCAAGCCGATGGCCGAAGCTACGCCTTCGACACCTGTGGCAGTGCTCGGTCTGACTTCGGTGCCCACCGCAGGAGATTTGTTCTTGGTCGCACCTGATGACCGCACGGCTCGTCAGATAGCTGAGAAGCGTCAAGCAACAGAGCGTGCAGCAATGTTGGCAAAGCGTCGCAAGGTTGTTTCGTTGGAGAGCCTCAAGGAACAATTCGCCAAGTCCGAAATCGATATGCTCAACATTGTTATCAAGGGCGAGTCTTCTGGTTCTGTCGAAGCTCTGGAAGATTCCTTGATGAAGATCGAGGTAGCCGACGAGGTCGGTATTCAGGTCATCCATCGCGGTGTTGGTGCAATTACCCAGAACGATGTCAATCTGGCCACGGTCGACAAGGCCGTTATCATCGGTTTCAACGTGCGCCCGAACCGTCAGGTCCAAGAGCTTGCAGATCGCGAAGGCGTGGAGATCAAGTACTACTCGGTTATTTACAACGCCATCGAAGATGTCGAAGCATCACTCAAGGGTATGCTCAAGCCGGAGTATGAAGAGGTCACGACTTCTCATTCAGAGATTCGCGAAATCTTCCGCTCTTCCAAGTTTGGCAATATCGCTGGTGTCAAGGTCGAGGACGGTACGGTTAAGCGCGGTACCAAGGCACGCATCATGCGCGAGGGTGTGGTCACGGTCAATGATCTTGAGATTTCCTCACTGCGTAGATTCAAAGATGATGTCAATGAAATCAAGGAAGGATACGAGGCAGGTATCAACCTTGGCTCCTTCAATGACATTCAGATTGGCGATGTCATCGAGACCTTCGAAATGCAGGAAGTTGAGCGCAAACAGTAACCGGAAACGGTAAACTGCCCGCAAATGCCCTCCGTGAACACTTACCGGAGGGCATTTTCACGCCTGATATGCCCATAATTGCGGTTGCTACACGCTTGTGTAGGGATTGGTGAGTAGACACCGCGATGATGAAATGAAAAACGTTGAAATTTCGGGGATTTATTATGACACTCGTATGAGTCTCAATGAAAATCCCTACACAAACGGAGCTGAACGCGCTGACGACGTCTGAATATGGATACAATGGCGGTCAGCTAATGAAGGATGGAACTTATGGCAGGAACAAACCCCCGCGCAGTGCGCATTGCTGCGCTGATACAACGTGTAATCGCATCATCCGTGGAAAGTCATTTACATGATTCGCGGTTGAATGGCATCACCATAACCGAAGTGCGTGTAACCAACGACTTGCAAATCGCCAATGTGTATTGGACGATACTTGGTCACGAAGGTCATCAGGAAGGTGAGCGTAAACGCGCTCAACAGGCGTTACATCAGGCGAAAGGGCGGTTACGCACCCTTGTCGGATCGAAAGCTGGACTGAGGCTGACCCCACAGCTGCGCTTCATCTATGACGAGGTGCCTGGTGAAGCAACTGAAATCGAAGATATCCTCACTGTTACCCGTCGTAGAGACGCTGAATTGGCACAGCTGCGAGAGAACGCGACATTTGCTGGTGAAGCAGACCCGTATAAGCACGACGATGACGAAGCCGACACAGCAGAAGCCGATGCAGTCGAAGCCGATACAACAGCCGTCGTTGACGATGACACTACAACAGTGGCAGAACCTACTCCATCAGCAGCACAAACTGCGTCTGAGGTTGAAGAGGCAGAAACGACTCCAGATATTAATCACGATGGAGAGTAGCGGAGAGCCGGTCGGATTTCAGAAAGAGCAATCCCTGAAGTCCGGCATATTTATAGCAGACAAACCACAAGGTGTAACCAGTCACGATGTGGTTGCAGCATTCCGTGGTGCGCTGCATATGAAACGTGTCGGTCATGCCGGTACGTTGGACCCAATGGCTACCGGAGTGTTGATTATAGGCTTCGGCCACGCGACACGGTTATTGAACTACATCAGTGGTCATGATAAAAGTTACTGTGCAACGATTCGTTTGGGAATTGCGACCCAAACCGACGATGCTGAAGGTGAGTATATTGAAAGTGACGAGCTCTATACAGGCACAGTAAGCCCAGATTTGTCGCTTGAATATCTTAACGGACTCGTGCAGCAGCATTTTGTGGGAGACATCCTTCAAGTGCCGAGTTCTTTTTCAGCGGTAAAAGTTCATGGTGTAAAAGCTTATGATCTTGCACGAGCAGGCAAAGATGTTGAGTTGAAGGCGCGGGAAGTTACTATCAGCTCATACATGTTGAGCAATCTGAGAACAGCAGAAATAACGCTTCAAGACGGCAGCATGCGGCAAGTTATTGATGTTGACGCTGAAGTGAGTTGCTCAAGTGGAACATATATACGTGCTTTGGCTAGAGATCTGGGTACTCTACTCGGCATTGGAGGCCACCTGACCAGACTCCGACGCAACAGAATTGGCGCTTTTGACACTGCGGATCCACAAATTGCAGGACGTATGAAGCAATTAACCAGCGTTGAGCGCACATTCACCAATCGAAGTGGTGAAAGCATTACCAAAAATCGCGCAGTGCTCCAAGATCCTCAACATCTTTGGGATGGAGCTTTCGACGAGGTGTCTGCTGCTCAGTTAGCAATGCCATGTGTGGAAATCACGGCAGAGCAAGCACAAGATTGCCGTTTTGGCAGAGTCATCGGGATTGCGATACACGCTACAACGGCAGCAATCGAGACACTCCAAGATGGTCAGCAACGGCTGTGCGCAATTCTTGAACCAGTTTCAATTAAAGAATCTCATCCGATAGCTGTGTTTCCTCTTGCAGACTAGTTGCTTTCGCTACTCGCTTCTCGTTGCCTCTCCGCATAGAATGCGATTACAGTAGTCCGAGGTGTTTACACAATAGCGGATACCCGCTCTGTCTGGAATGCCTGGACAGTGAATATATGATAACGGATGGTATTGGATGAAAATCAGCAGACTCGTTCCTGATGAAAGCGGCATAGTTGCATGGCCTACGCTTAGTGTCTCCAAGAAATCGGTTGTTACAGTAGGCGTTTTTGATGGTATTCATTTAGGGCATCAGGCCTTGCTGCAAAGGGTCAAGTCATTGGCGACGCAACATGATGCCTTCTCAGTAGTGATTATGTTTGATCCTCGTCCTGGTGTTATTCACCAATATGCTGCTGCGAACCATGGAGTCGAGCCAAGTAGGGGAGAAAAGCTTGAGGATCCTCTCGAGCTGATGGGAGTCGACGAGCGTGTGAGATACATGCGCCAGATTGGCATTGATCAAGTTTTCATCATTAACTACAGCATGGCCTTTTCTGCTAAATCGTACCGATTCTTCCTCGGTCAATTGGTCGGAAAACTTGGCATGCGCACCTTAGTGCTTGGCGCAGATGCCGCCATGGGAGCAGGGCGCGCTGGTGATGTTAAAGCTATCAATCTGCTCGCACAGGCTACGGGTGTTTTTGAACTTGACATGATGGATGATCTAGGCCCGGGATATACCAGAGTTCCAGAGCATATTGTTCCGCAATCACCAGAACACGAGGGTGAGCCTACAGACCCGACTGAGACCATGACTAAGGCAGAGTTGCGGGCTTGGAGCAAAGCTCATAATGCTCGAAAAGTGAGAGTGTGGAGCTCAACTAATGTGCGATACCTATTATCACGAGCGCGGATAGCCGATGCGAATGCAGTTCTTGGACACGCACACAGCATAGATGGATTAGTTGTTCATGGTGAGCAACGCGGCAGAACACTAGGCTTCCCGACGGCAAATATGGATGTCGCAATAGAGGGTTACGTTCCAGCTGATGGGGTATACGCCGGATGGTTAGTTGATCTTGGTGAATATACATCGGATGACGCAGGAACAGATCAGACAACTGTTTCGGCATCTCCGAGTTTAGATGCACGAGTTGCGCAAGGATCACCTTGGCGTTGGCCGGCAGCTATTTCGATCGGTACTAAAGAAACGTACATCGAGCAAACAGGATTGAATCAACGTGTGGTTGAGTCATACGCGCTCAACGACGATTGGTTGGATTTATATGGGCATCGGGTGCGCGTTGAATTCACGGCCTTTTTGCGTCCTCAAGAAAAATTCAATTCTTCAGAAGAATTAACTGCGCAATTGCACCGTGACGTGGAGCGAACTACTGCGCTCACTCAGCACTAGATAATCCTCTGCGAAGTTGGCCTATTTCCCTGACTAAGTGGACTGAGGGGGCTATGGTGCTTTTGCCTGTGTCTCAGAGCATTCTAGGCTCGCCATGGTGCTTTCAGTAGCGCAAGTGTATTGATTCCGCGCTGCTGCCTGAGCAGAGTGCGGCGATTAGTTGTTGCGAGCTGCGCCTATGTCACACCAGTACCCGGTGCTCCGTGCCCACAGCGCTCCGTGCCCACAGTGCCCCGTGCTCAGTGCCCCATACCCCGCGGCACAGGCTAGCCACAGACAAGGCTATTGTCGAATGTCGAGTGCTTGCAAAGCTTGGCGAAGTGAATCAACCTCGATGAGTTCCATGTGAGGTATATGAATAGCAGCGTTCCCATGCTGTGACGCAGTTCGTCTCGGTTTTGGAATCACAGCTTTGGTGAATCCCAGTCGTGCAGCTTCCCGCAGACGATGTTCGAGTCGTGGCGCAGGTCGTACCTGACCGGTTAGCGAAATTTCTCCAATAGCACAGGTGTCGCGAGGAATCGTAGTGTTTACCGCTGCGCTAGCGAGGGCAGCTGCAATAGCAAGATCGCATGCGGGTTCCTTGGCAACCCCGCCCGCAATGGTAGAAACATAGAGGTCATTAGCGAGTACAGGAATGTGACCGTGTCGGTATAACACCGCAACCAACATTGCCAGTCGGTTGGAATCAATACCGTTAACTGCACGACGAGGTGTTGGTAACACGGAATTGGTCACTAATGCTTGGATTTCAATGGGTAGACTGCGATGCCCGTCAAGCGTGAAGGTTACGCATGTGCCTTCCACAGGCAGGTCATCAGAAGAGAGGAACAAGCCTGCAGGATCGGTGACTTCTTCGATACCTTCGCCGCTCATGTCGAAACATCCAACCTCATCAGTTGGCCCGAATCGGTTCTTAACTGCTCTGAGCATCCTCAACGCGGTTTGGGGGTCTCCTTCGAATTGGCACACCACATCAACGAGATGTTCTAGTGTGCGCGGACCGGCAATGGAACCGTCCTTTGTGACGTGGCCGACGAGGAGGATAGGAATATCATGCGTTTTAGCCATATCAATAAGAGCAGAAGCAACTTCACGAACTTGCGTGGATCCGCCAGGTATGCCATCAATATCTTGCGATGATATGGTTTGCGCAGAATCCACAATGACTAGGCGCGGATGTTCCTGCTCAATCAAAGCAAGAACCGTTGCCAGATCAGTCGTCGAAGCCAGAAGTAACTCATCGCTAACGGCATTCACTCGCGATGCACGCATACGTATTTGTGACTGTGATTCTTCGCCTGAGATGTAGAGCACATTGCCCTGGTGCTCTTTAGATATGGACCCAGCGCTTTCCAATAGTAACGTTGATTTGCCAATACCAGGTTCACCCGCGACCAGCACCACGGAGCCTGGAATAATACCTCCGCCAAGCACGCGATCGAACTCTTCGAATCCCGTGCGAATACGAGTGATATGTTCGGAGTCGACCTGAGTAATTGGTGTCGCTGCGCTCACATTTCCTACAGCTGCTTGAGTCTTGGTGCGACCGCTTCCCGATGCTGAGTTATACGCATTGGGACGAGCCTCATGGAATTCCTCAATGGTGCCCCATTCTCCACATTGAGGGCAGCGTCCGAACCATTTGGCACCGTTCCAACCACATTCGGTGCAAACATATTGTGTGCTGCTTTTTGCCATACCAGCACGCTATAGCTGTTAAGGGACAAAGGCCATTGGTGACGATTACTGTTGGTGCATATCGGTAGGTCATTTCAGGTACGTGATTGTGGTTGAAGGTGTGTAGTAACGCCTGTTGTTATGCAGAGCGTCTGCTGGCTGTGAGACAATCACAGCATGGCGCAAACTCAATCCACAAGCTCCCACCGCAGACTTGTTGCAGTTGTCTCAGCAATGGCTGTGGTGATTATTTTGGTATTACTCAGTGCATTTGTATGGCCGCGTTGGGCGGTTAAATCCTCTGTCGAGGCCAATTCAACACCTTCTCAGAGCCAAACTTCAAAGGCAGCGACTCCAACTGTTTCAGCAGCTGCTCTGCCTACAGATGCCTCTAATCTTCTGAAAACCATGCCGGACTCTGTCTCAACGTTCGCACGCACCAAAGCAGATGCGGCGACTGATTGGAGCTCAGCTAACCCGATTGAAGAATATACCGTCGTGTATTCCACAGGGGATAGTGCTAAAGATGTCACCCTTAAAGTGGCTCAGTGGTCAACTGCAGATGATGCAAAGAAGCAGTATGATGCGCTCGCAGCAACTCTTACTGGTGAAGAACTCGGCTCTGGAAATGTTAAGGTCTCAGGAAGCACCACAGGGACATATGTTGTGAAAACAGATACTGCTGATGCCAAAAAGGCCACGGCACTCTGGCAGAACAGCACTGTTGTATTGCAGGCATCTGGCGAGAAGAGCGCCGTCCAGCAGTTCTATAAGCAGTTCCCTCTGTAATCGTCGCCTCAGCAGTGTACTATTGGGCAAGTTGCAATCTTTCAAGTAAGGAACGGAGGCTCGGATGGGTTCGGTCATCAAGAAGCGCCGCAAGCGTATGAGTAAGAAGAAGCATCGTAAAATGCTGCGTAAGACTCGTCACCAGCGCAAGTAGAGTTATTGCTCTTATACACATGAATCCCGACTGCTATATCTCATTGCAGTCGGGATTCACGCGTTTATGGGCTCAAATTGGCAAATCTGAGACCATAAATCCGTTTGTGTAGGGATCCGAAAGTATAACGAGCTTTTGTCGGATGCGAAAATGGCAGAATTCCGCGCTTCTTATGTCTCGCTCTGAGTCTGATACATCCGGTCTTCCCAAAAATCCCTACACAAACGTAGAGGTATGCGTAATTTGCTGGTGAAACTACACAAAAGGCATGTGTGAGGCGAAATTGAATCGTCTCACGCATGCCTTATTGCACACTTATATCAATTCGTCTGGAATATAAGACTCGTACCTAGCAGCTAATACACTTCTTGACGAATTCAGACAGACAATTCTTCACTTATTAGAGTTAGTCAGCACGCGAGGGCCATTGGGGTCACCGACGATGACGGTATTTACCATATTCAAGAAGAGTCCATGCTCAACCACACCTACAGTGGTGATGAGATCCTGAGCAAGTTCTTCGGGATGATCGATTCGCTCCAAATGTAGATCAACCACGAAATTCTTCTCATCAGTACGCACTGGCTGACCTTCAGCATCAAGGCGTAGGACTGGTTTATATCCCTTCGATTCGAAGAGATTAACTACATGCCCTGCTCCGAAGGGGATAACCTCTACTGGTAGAGGGAATGCACCGATGGTATCTACAACTTTGGACTCATCAACAATCCATACGATTTTGGATGAATTAGTGGCAACGATTTTCTCCCACAACAGCGCTGCGCCGCCACCTTTGATGCCGTTAAAGTCTTTATCGACTTCGTCTGCACCATCTACGGTGACATCAATATGGTCGACTTCATCAATATCAACAATCTTGATACCGTAGCTTTCGGCTTGTTCTTTGGTTCGCACCGAAGTGGTCACACCAGTGAATTCCAAGCCCTCTTCTTTGACTCTGCGGCCTAGTTCATCAACGAAAAAGCGCACAGTTGATCCTGTGCCTAGACCGGCAATCATTCCAGGCTCAATCAGCTTCGCGGCTTCAATGCCTGCTGCCTTTTTCAAAGCGTCTTGTTGTGCTTTGTCCATAATCATTCTCCTTGGCCGTGATGATTGCTATTGTCAGCTGCCTTGCACTGACTGATAGACATAACAATAGTCACCATCGCTATTCTGTGCACTGTCCAACAACACGAACATGATTCTCGTTCTCGTCCCTTGCACACTGACATTCTTCCACTTAAACTCATACCGAGTGGTATTCAGGCGTTTTGCTGTTCGCCAGCGCTGAACCAGTCCATCGTAAAAATAGAGCCGTTCACATCGACGTATCCCTCAGCATCTATGGCAGCATCAATGTGTAAAGTTCCACACACGCGTAGTGGCACGCCGCTATAACGTTTGCTGGAGGACGGGGGAGGAGAAAGACGAATTGTTCCCGATGCCTGTAACTGAGGTTTACGGCGAGTGCTCGATGGCTCGGATGGATCTTTTAACGAGGTTTCCGCATGAGGCGTTGGTGTCGTTTGCTGCTTACCTTGTGATACTTCGGGCGTCTGCGAATCAAGTGTTTCATGCGATGACGATGACTCTTGGAGTGCTGGTGCTGAGCTGGTCTGAGTACTCGATGAATCACTCAACGAAGAGTCGGAGTCTGAGTCTGAAGCTGAGTCTGAAGCTGAGCTTGAGCTCGAATCTGAATATTGCTCATCCAATTCATATGAGGGAAGTGTCTTCTTGCCTGCAAGAGCAAGCTTCACATCTTCAGGGATATCAGTGCCCTCGGCGTAAGGGGATTCCAACAAAGACTGCCAACCTTCAAGAGGCAGATAGCCTTCTTTACGCCCCTCGCCGATATGAGTGGCATAACCATGCGCCAGATCATCAACCTTCTCGTTGAACTCATTGCCAGCATGGCCTTTAACCCACTTGAATTTCACCGAAGCAGGACGGGCAGAAAGTTCAGCGTCAATAGCTTTAATCAGTGGCGCATTCTTCACACTCTGCTTCTTGGCGTTTTTCCAGCCGTTCTTTTTCCATCCATGCACCCATTTAGTAGAGCAATTAATAGCATATTGTGAATCGCTCTCGATAATGAGATCCTGAGAGCCACGGTGTGCACGAAGGGCCTGTAACACGGCGCAAAGTTCACCAATCTGATTGGTGCCGTTACTAGCGCCACCAGCGTCATGACGACCACCTTGGTGATCGACCCAGCCCCAACCCATTGGTCCGTTTGGATTCCCTAGTGCGCTTCCGTCTGTGGAGACCACTAAGGGGGAATCCAAACGGACCTGCCGCGACCCGTTGGGGTCGCTCACCTCTCCTAGGGAAAGACTGGTGGTCTTCCCCTTTGACGGTTCGGCATTTGGATTCCCTAGTGCGCTTCCGTCTGTGGAGACCACTAAGGGGGAATCCAAACGGACCGGTCCTGACCCGTTGACGTTTTCTACTGCGTCCGTATTAGTGCGCACAACGGGTGCTCCCATTCTTCAAACTCCTCATCGATGTCGTCACGCTACGTTTCTTAAAAAAGTTTCTCAAAAACAGTGTCCTCGAACAGTGTTCTCAAGCCGTGTTCTCAAAAATCGCGTCTTCAAAAAATATATCCTCAGCAAGTGTACGCACAAAAAACTGTACATATAAGGGCATGAACCCTCACCGAACGAGCGCTGCTGCTGAGTCTCCTTGGGTATGCGAAAGGGCTCGCCTTGAGCATTTCCAAACTTTTCGAAGCCAGTATTACTAGCTTCGAGCATGCACAAGACAAGCCCTTTGAGATTTACGCCGCAGCGAAATCAGTCTTCGAGCGCTTTATCTACAACCTGTGTCGCCTCTTCTAGCACGGTGTCAAGTGCCTCTGGGGAGGTGAATGACTCGGCATATACCTTGTAGATGTTTTCAGTACCGGAAGGACGCGCTGCGAACCAGTTATCTTTAGTAGTGACCTTCAATCCGCCAATTTTGGCATGATTTCCTGGTGCCTCAGTGAGCTTTGCAGTGATTTCCTCGCCAGCGAGTGTAGATGCTTCGACATCATCGCCAGATAGTTTCGAGAACTTTTGCTTCTGCTCGAGTGTGGTAGGTGTATCGACGCGCTTATACCAGCTCTCACCAAAACGGTCTACCTGATCCTGATGGAGCTGAGCAGGATTCTTACCAGTCTTTGCAGTTATTTCTGCTGCGAGAAGGTCGGGAATCAGACCGTCCTTATCAGTGGTCCACACATGACCGTCCCTACGAAGGAAGCTCATACCAGAGCTTTCTTCTCCACCAAAGGCGACTTCTCCGCTGAAGAGTGGATCAACAAACCACTTAAAACCAACTGGTACTTCTACAAGCTTTGCACCAATTGAAGCGGCAACACGATCGATCAAAGAGCTGGAAACAAGGGTCTTACCGATGCCAGCACCTTCCGGCCACCCAGGACGATTACCTGAGAAGAGATACTCAACGCAGACAGCGATGTAATGGTTTGGATTCATCACGCCTGTTCCAGGGCAAACAATGCCGTGGCGGTCAGCATCAGGATCAGTGCCACCCACCAGATCATATTTATCCCACGCGCCAGCATTCAGGCGATCAACTAGGCCCTTCATAGCATATGGAGAGCTTGGATCAATACGAATCTTGCCATCGTGGTCAATAGTCATGAAGCGCCATGTTGGATCGGTGTCGGGGTTAATCACACCAATATTCAGGCCATACTTCTCATTCATTAATGACCAATAGTGAACGCTGGCACCGCCAAGAGGATCAATTCCCAGACGCACGCCAGAAGAACGGATGAGGTCGAAGTCAATGACGTTGGCTAGATCAGACACATAGTGCTCGCGGTAGTCAAAACGCTCCACAAGGTCTGTTGTTACGGCCTGCTCAAAAGGAATTCTCTTCACAGACTTGTAGTTGTCGAGCAATTCGTTGGCGCGAGTTGCTATGGCATTCGTAGTCTCTTCAGGGGCTGGTCCTCCTGTTGGCGGATCGTACTTGAAGCCACCATCGGTTGGAGGATTGTGTGAAGGGGTAACCACGATGCCGTCGGCGAGATCAGCACCTGAGAACCGCTGGGTGCCGTCGGCTGCTCGGTTGTGTGTCAGAATTGCTTGCGAAATCGTTGGGGTAGGTGTGAAATCGTCATTCGCGTCGATGCGCACGCGCACGCCGTTAGCTACCAGCACCTCAACTGCAGTCTTCCAGGCGGGCAAGCTGAGAGCATGGGTATCGCGGCCGATATATAGAGGACCAGTGATGCCTGCGGCCTTACGGTGCTCGGCAATCGCTTGTGAGATGGCTACGATGTGAGCCTCGTTGAACGAAGTCTTGAGGCTGGAACCTCGGTGACCGGACGTGCCGAAAATCACACGTTGGGCGGCAACCGCGGAGTCGGGGGCGACATCGTAATATTTACCGATGACGTCATCGACGTTAATCAGATCTTCCGGGGTGGCGGGCATTCCCGCGTTATTAGCAACCATGACACATATAATGCCACAGTTAAAAGACAACAAAAAAACACGCAAGTGCACGAAACTTCACAAATTGACACATCTCCGTCTTTAGCCGTTCTGCTCTCACTGTATTGCGACTACAAAGAAATGAAACCCAATACTGCGGTGTGCGACACGCTGAAAACTTCTGTTTGAGCGTGCTCGATACACAGTTCTATGGCTTGGTGGCTTGGTGGCTTGGTGGCTTGGTGGCTTGGTGGCTTGGTGGCTTGGTGGAGGTGGATGGGAAATCTGCGGCCTACTGGCTTACGGGCCAGTTAAGTGCTAGAAATCTCACTGCGAGCTTTTCTCTGGCACACGCACACAAAGCGCGCGCGGCTCGATGCTGATAGCTATATCTCTAGTTTCGCCGATGATGTCTCCATCAACTTGAGCTAAACAAGGTTTTTCGAGGCGTAAGTGTGCCTTTGGTCCTTGCATCTGCTCGATGGTCGAATTGGTAGATAGTGGACTTTGCTTAGCTTTACCTGTAATGGTCTGATGGACTACATCGCCAAATAAATTCGCCCAACCAATAAGGCCACCAGAAGTATCAATGATTTCAAAATCGAGCATGCCGTCATCAAAAGAAGCTTCAGGCATGAGCGAGAAACCTGGTATTTCGCCACAATTGCCCGCCATAAAGGTCCTAAATGCCAGCTCAGATACTTCGTGAGTTTTGCCTTGACTGTCGGTGAGGCTTAAAGATCCTTTGAATTTTGGAGCAAATAGATGCTTAACACCGCTCACAAAATAAGCGAGCCAGCTGATATTTTTCTTTAGCGTGGGATCGGTGTCGTCAATCATCAACGCATCGAAACCGATGCCTGCAATAATGAGGAAACCGTGCTTATGCTCTGGCTCATCCGAATCCAGCAACGCAACTCTGCCCATATCAACCTGGCGCGAGCCGTGGGATGTGGCGACACCAAGTGCAGCATCGACATCATCAACAGGGATGCCGACATTGCGAGCGAAAAGATTACCCGTTCCAATTGGAATAATTCCTAGAGCATGATCAGTCCCAGCAAGGGCACTAGCGACAGTGCGTACTGTGCCGTCGCCGCCCACAGCAACAATAACTTCAGCATGTTGCTCAAGCGCCTCTTTAGCGCAGGCAGTACCATCTTTTTCTATCGTGGTTTCGATGAATTGGATGTCATTAATGCCTTTGTGAGTGCAAAACTCGCTAATGTGATTGCGGAGTTCTTGAGCGCGTGGCTTCGAGGGATTAATAATAAAGGCGTACTTCACCTGATCCTTGTTTCTACTTAAAACGTGCAAAGTACGTTCCTTTCGCCTTTGGTAGCGCAGCAATAGCACAATCCCAGCCAACACAATAATCACCATAAGACTCACACTGAGGGCTACTATCGCTGAAGTTGGCATAATAACTATTGTGATATCGCATCTCACTGTGCAGTCAGTAACACAGTAAATTTGAACCAATCCTGCACGATTTGCCGAAAAGATTCCGAGTTATGTTCGGAATTCATCGAATGTGTTGAGAAGAATGGTGATATTGATATTCTGTGCACCCATTTACGGGATATTTTTGAAGGAACAGGCCCTGTATTGAAGCAATTTTGGCGGTGTCGATGTGCAGATTCCAGTTGTGTAGGGATTTTATGGCTAAGGGCAAGTATCCAATTATGGCAAAGACTGAAATACCGCCATTTCTTGTTACTTGATTTAGGACTCTTCTGATAAATCCCTACACAAACGACACTCAACCTGATATACGGGTTGAGGGAGGTCAAATTTAAGGCTACATTTCGTGAATTGCTACGTTATGTGCTGCTTTGGGTGGGATCTTCTGGCATATTCTTCGCAGAAGTCGTTGACAAGTTGCCTATGTCAACGTGATTACACATTAGGGAATCGCTGGCGGGGGGATGAGTGCTCAATTTCATGGTGGGCGCTCTCTGGGCTTTGTTGAACGCGACGCGTTGAGCGAGTGCGTTCGAGTATCGCGCAATCGCTGGTGCGATTGCCTTCGCAACCTTTGTGGTTGCTTACTTCACCTATCTACAGTCCACTGGACTGTAGATTTACGGTTCAGCGACAGTAAGCACACTGTGCTTGGGTTGTGGAGAAGCTATTAGCTTCCGTTGCTTAGCGAGTGCGTTCGAGTATCGCGCACAGCGACAGTAAGCACACAGTGCTTACTGTCTCCTAAGAGCATTAGGCTGGGGGCATGCTTGATATCCAATTCATTCGTGATCATACTGACGTTGTTAAGGAATCGCAGCGCAAACGCGGCGAGTCCGTTGAGCTGGTTGATGAGGTGCTCAATTCTGACTCAGCACGCCGTGACGCACTAAAAGACTACGAAACCACACGCGCGCAGCAGAAGGCCATTGGCAAGAAGGTCGCAGCTGCTCCAGCTGATGAGAAAGCCGCCTTAATAGCGGAAACAAAGGAACTTGCCCAAAAAGTTGGCGAATACAAATCTGCAGCTGACTCAGCTTCTCAGACTTTCACTACTGCAATGTGGAAACTCAGTAATATCGTCGAGGATGTTGCCCCCGAAGGTGGCGAAGACGATTATGTGGTGGTGAAGAAGGTTGGCACGCCTCGTGACTTCGCTAGCGAAGGTTTTGAGCCGAAGAACCATCTTGACTTAGGCGTCGGAGTCGCAGGAATCGATATGCGACGTGGCGTGAAGGTATCTGGATCACGTTTCTACTTCCTTCGTGGAGCAATCGCTCGCATGGAAATAGCCATGCTTACCATGGCCATTGATCAGGCAGAGACCAAGGGATTCATTACCACCATCACACCGACACTCGTGCGCCCCGAGGTTATGGCAGGAACAGGTTTCCTGAACTCGCACGCCGACGAAATCTACCGTTTGCGCGAACCTGATGAACAATATCTAGTGGGTACTTCTGAAGTTGCACTCGCAGGTATGCATGAGAATGAAATTCTTGACTTAGGCAAAGGTCCTTTACGGTACTGCGGATGGTCGAGCTGCTATCGACGCGAAGCCGGTGCTGCTGGTAAAGATACCGTGGGCATTATTCGTGTGCATCAGTTCAACAAGGTTGAGATGTTTGTGTATTGCCGCCAGGAAGATTCGCTTGATCAGCATCAACAATTGCTCGCTATGGAGCAAGAAATGTTGGCTAAGGTTGAGGTTCCTTACCGCATCATCGATACTGCAGCAGGTGATTTAGGATCGTCAGCAGCGCGCAAATTCGATTGCGAAGCGTGGGTGCCAACCCAGGAGCGTTATCGTGAGCTTACGTCCACTTCGAACTGCACAGAGTATCAGGCCAGGAGGCTTAACATTCGTGAACGACTTGAAGAAGGCGGCACACGTCCGGTGGCAACTCTCAACGGTACTTTGGCAACCACTCGCTGGCTGGTATCGATTCTAGAAAATCATCAGCAGCAAGACGGCTCAATTGTGATTCCTGAGGCCATGCGACCATATATGGGCGGACGCGAGGTTATTGAGCCCACTGCTTGGGAAGCATAATTGTAATCAAGGTCGATTAGCGGATCGGTCACATGACTTGATTTGCGCTGCATGATCCGTACTAGCTGACCCATGGCAGATGGCTCGCGACGTGCGGTGTTTGCCAAAATTCGGCAAACGGGTTTATGATGAAACTCGTGCCCGAGAGCAGTTGTGCTATTCGGGCGCAATGGACGGGTGTCTGAGCGGTCTAAAGAGACGGTCTTGAAAACCGTTGAGCGAAAGCTCCGCGAGTTCGAATCTCGCCCCGTCCGCATCTAAGGGTTTTGAACTTCGGTTCAAAACCCTTTTTCCGTGACCACACGTTCTGCTTGTGGTACTTGTGGTCATTCTATAGAAGCATGTGGGTAGTGCCTTTCACCGCTGCAGCTCTTCTGCGTGGCCTGGAATCCTTCCAATGCTGCTCTTCTACTGGTAGCTGTGTGGATGGTTCCATGGGGGCCGTGCGCGCTTTGCCAAACGGTACGATTCCGCCACATCTAGGACTGTGATATAGAACACAGCACGTCTTGCATAGCTCACAGCTAACATTCTGTTATTTCCAATCCTGGCGTAATACGATGCCCTCAACGGTCGAAAACGTTGATACGCATGGGGCGCACGACAAATCGATCACATCGGAGTCCTACATGGAGGTAGCTGACAATGTCTGCAACAATTAATGCTGGCGATGCGGTACTTAAGGTCATTGAAGAATGGGGAGTTCCGCGAATTTACGGATTGCCTGGTGGTTCTTTTGACTCAATGATGAATGCTCTGTACAACGAGCAAAAGAACATCGATTTCATTCAGGTTCGTCATGAGGAAGCGGGCGCAATTGCTGCCGCAGCTGAAGCAAAGCTCACTGGCCGTATTGGTGTCTGCTTCGGCTCATCAGGCCCAGGAGCTGTGCATCTGCTCAATGGTCTGTACGATGCTCGTGAAGACCGCGTCCCAGTGCTCGCTCTTGTTGGTCAGGTGCCCCAGGCATTCATGAATATGGACTTCTTCCAAGCTATGGACGAAGAGCCAATCTTTGAAGATGTCGCTGTGTTTAACCGCACTGCAACTAATGCCGAAGGTCTTCCTGCGCTTATCGACGAGGCTATACGACAAGCCTATAAACATAACGGGGTATCAGTCATTACTATCCCAAAGGATTTGGCCTGGACTCCGATTGACTGGCAGCCAGTTGCATCTGCGAAGAATTTCCGCAAGCCGCTTCCACTGCAACCTCATCATGACCTTATCGAACAGGCTGTGGAGTTGATTGCTACTGCAAAAGCGCCGTTGCTGTATTTCGGCAAGGGAGCTAGCACAGCTCACGACGAGCTTGTCGAGATGTCCGAGAAATTCAAGATGCCGATGATTTCCACACATCCAAGCAAAGGTGTTGTGGAAGATACACACCCTGCATTCCTTGGTTCTTCAGGCAGAGTTGCAACCAAACCAGCCAGTGAAGCCAGCTACAACGCAGATGTGATTGTCTGGGTTGGTAATGACAATCCCTTTGCTTCTAAACTCGTTGGTCCGCAGGCGCGAATTATTCAGATTGACAATGATTCTGAGAAGCTCGGCAAGCGTTTGCAAGACCGCATGGCCGTGGCGATTCTGGCTGATGCCAAACTGACTTTGCGTGAAATGATTGATGCAGGTGAGGAACTGCCCGGAACGGCCTTCTACCGCGCATGCCTGGCCAACAAGCGCAATTGGGAAGATTGGATTGCGTCCTTCAATAATGATGACCGTGTGCCACTTCGCCCTGAACCGATTTTCGACATCATTAATAAGCAGAGCGATCCAGATGACATTTTCATGATTGATGTTGGCAATGTGAACATCAATTTCGCTCGACTTTCGCACTTAGTGCCGAGCAATAAATGGGCAACATCCGGTAAGCACGCAACAATGGGGTTTGCTGTCCCTGCGGCGCTCGCTGCTAAACTCGAATATCCTGATTCGACGGTTTACAGCCTGAGCGGAGACGGCGGCTTTGCCATGCTTTCCGAAGAGATACTCGCGCAGGTGAAATACAGCACTCCGGTGATTAACGTCGTATTTTCTAATCAGACATTAGGCTTCATCGAAGCAGAGCAGCGTGACGACTCGCATCAGCCACTATCAGGTGTTGACCTCATCGACACTGATTGGGCCAAGGTTGCAGAAGGTTATGGAGCACTTGGCTTCACAGTACGTACCAGAGAAGAGGCTAAGGCCGCGTTCGCCGCGGCTAAAGCTGCTGACAGGCCTTCTGTTATCGATGTGAAGCTCACCGGTGAGATGCCCTTCACTACGATGTATATGCATCTGTCGGAGCATGACGATCCAGAAGCAGTTCGCGAGTTCAAAGAGCATTATGAAGCGCAGCCTCTGAAGGCTCTTGACTATTGGCTGGAGCAGGAGCAAGACTGAATCCACAACCACGACCTGTATGTGAGGGCGTGACCCAACAGGCCCGGCTGAATGCGGCGGACGGTATTCGACGTTCAACGCATTGTGCCCGGGCCTGTTCTGCTGCAACACGCCATAGAGTGTCGACGCCTCTGATGCGACGGTCAATGATGCCGATGGTCGGGTCTTCCCTGTGCGGTCGCCGGGGAGAGGCCGTGCCGCAGGAAGTCCACGATTTGTTCGGTGGCGAGGTCCAGATTCAGGGGCTGGGCGGCAGCTTCGTCGTCGTCGCCCAGCAGCACCACTGGCAGGGCGTGACTGATGATGGCGGCGGCCGTGTATCTGACGATTTGGCGCACCGGCCACTTCACCAGTTGACCCTCACGTTGATAGTGGGAGAAGATTACGGTAAACCGTGCCTCGACTCCTTCGACGGCTTGGGAAACCTTGTCGAGCAAAGCCGTGGCTTCATGCTGATTGTTGAATATCCCAGCGAACAGGATGCGGACGAGCTTCCTGTTCGTGACGACCAGCTCGAGACGGTCGCGCACCACGAAGCTCAGATAATCGCCGAAATCGGGAAGATGCTGGGCGCTTACCGTTTCGGAAAAGTCCATTGCCAGTCGCGGGATGATTTCATCGATGAAGGGTTCGATGAGCGCTTCGAGGATATCGTGCTTGGTGGCGAATCGCTTGTATACGGTGCCTTGGGAAACCTGCGCCAATTCCGCGATTTCCTGCGTGGTGGTCCGGTCAAAACCTTGCCGGGAGAACAGTGTCAGGCTGGCCTGCAACACGGCCTTCTGCTTCGTTGAGAGGTCAGAGGAATCCAGTGCCTGCGCGAACAGATCCTCCACCGTATTGCTCTTGCCCATATGTTCTCCCGTTGACGCCACGTTCCTGATAGATGCTCCGCGGTGCCTGTTGTCGCAGCGTTGTAGCCGCAGACGTTCAGACCCGACGGTATTTGCGCATGACCACAAGGTTCAATCCCAGGAACACTAGAATAAATGCTAGGAGCACACCAAGATTTGGTGCAATCTGCGTCAGACTGGCACCTTTCACCACGACGTCGCTCATGCCGCGTGAGCCCCAGTACAAGGGCATCGCGTGGGCGACCACTTGCAGCCATTCTGGCATCGAATCCACCGGGATAATTCCGGAGAAGAATATCTGCGGGATGACGATGATGGGGATGAACTGCATCATCTGGAATTCCGTTGCCGCAAAGGAGGATACCAGTAGGCCGAGGGTGAGTGCTGCACCCGCAATCATGAGGTTCAGCAGCACCACATTCCACAGACTCCCGAGTATCTGCGTCTTGAACACCACGAGGGTGTAGCCGATCACAACGGCTGTCTGCACGATGGCCACGATGCCGTAGCCCACAAGGTAGCCGAAGATGATCTCGCGCTTGCGAATCGGTGTGGCGAGCAGTCGATTCAGTGTGCCGGTTGTGCGTTCGTGCAGCAAGCCTATGCCTGAGATAAGGAACACGAAGAAGAAGATGACGAATCCCATCATGATTGGCACCAGAGTGTCGAAGAATGTGGAATCCTCGCTGCCGTACAGGTACTTCACGGTGACCGATGATGGTGCAGCCCCTGCACTCTGCTGGCTTGAAGGTGCTTGGGCATCCGTGCCTGCCGAGGACTGCGCTTGACCTGCCGAGGTGCCTGAACTTGCCGCTCGGATGGCTTGCAGTTGCGCGCTCAGCTCCGCGACGGTGCTTTGAAGCTGTTTGAGCGCTGCTGCTTGCGAGGCGATGGTGGCCGAGGCGGCCTTGGCGGAGAGCTCGGTCTGTGCGGTTTTGAGGCTTTGCAGAATCAAGCCGCTTTGCGATTGGTCGGCTCCGGCTAGCGTCAGTGTCAGGGAATCGTCACTCTGGCTGAGGAAACCGGCATAGTCGTTGTCGCGTATGATATTTCGGGCGTGTGCCTCGGTGTTGTCGTCCGCTGCGGTACCGCTGACCTCGTGGATATGCAGACCATCAATCTTCATGGCGGACACGAGTTCGGCATCGACCGATTGCACGGCGATATCGGCGTTGATGTTGGTGGCTCCTTGGAACAGGAAATACATCAGCGTCAGAATCAGCAGGGGAGCGGCGAACATCAACGCCAATGTCCGTCTGTCTCGCAGAAGCTCCGTCAGTACTCTTCTAATCATTGCTAAGGTGCGCATCCTGTTCCTTCCCTGCACGAACGAAGGCATCTTCGATGCTCGTCACTTGGTAGTGTTGTTTGACTGTGTCGGGAGAACCCTTGGCAATTACCTCGCCTTGGCGAATCATCAGCAGAGTGTCAGCCTCTGCAGCATCAGCCATCACGTGTGTGGTCAGAATGATAGTTCTGCCTTGTTCGGCGATTCGGTGAAGTTCACTCCACACTTCTCTTCGTAACTCGGGATCGATGCCGACTGTGGGCTCGTCGAGGATAAGCACGGGGGGATTGCTGATAAGGGCGATCGCCATTGACAATCGTCTTTTCATACCTCCCGAGTAATTTGCGACCCGACGCTTCAAAGAGTTTTCTAGATGTACTATTCGTGCTGCTTGCATTGCGTAGTCGGCAAATTGATGTTTGTTCACTTGCTGTAAAGAAGCAAAGAATTTGAGATTTTCGAGTCCACTGAGATTGGTGTACAAGGCATCATTTTGCGCCATAAAGCCTATGTTGCCAAGCTCTGTTCGATTTGGCATGGATACGCCAAGCACGCGTACTGACCCAGTTTTTGCAGGCATCATGCCCATAATGGTGCTGATTAAGGTTGTCTTACCTGATCCACTCGGGCCTATGAGGGCCAGTATTTCACCTTTATGAACCTTGAAATCGATATCTTGCAGAACTATGGTTTTCCCATATCCCTGTGTTAAGTGAGACACTTCAATAGCAACAGACTCAGGGCTGTCGTTATTGTTGGTATGTTCCATCTCTACCTCCCACTTCTTGCTTTTCGCGATGCTGGTTGATGCGTAGCAACCGACCTCTATCAATTGATGCTCGTTTGTATCTGTCATGGTGTGTGAGTTGTCGTCAGTGCATTTCACTGATATGAACTGACAAAGAGCATGGCGCCTACAATCAATAAATGAGTGACAACTCACTCATTATTAGCATTGTTGAAAATATATAGCAAATCGTGCAGCACAAGGAGCTATCAGCCCGTGCTTTGCCTAGTAAGCGAAGTTGAGAGCCTAGGGATGTTGTGGCTGCTGTTGAGGTAATTGTGGCAATTGCCACATGTAGCTGAAACACAGAGATACCCTCGAATACATCTCTATCTCAAGAAAATCTGCATACCACTGAGGCGAGCGCGAATGTTACCGCTCGATTTCGGATAGTCGTTTTTCCAAGGCGATCTTTAGTGGGCATGTAAATGGTTCACCAACCGCTGATTTCTAAAGCTGTTTGTTCGTTAATACTGCGGCTTTAGCATTCAAACAATCTTGCTCACATTGCCCATGCGGGGCTCAAGTGATGGTGAGATGTCTAGTTGGGAACAGACTTGCCACAAGGGAAATGAGAGATCATTCATGAACATACATAACAATCCAATGGTGATGAAAACAATGACGGTGCTGAGCGCTGTGGCATTACTGGGATCAATGGCTGCGTGCGGTTCCTCATCGTCACAAGTCGACAGCAAGTCAGCGGCAGCCACCAGCGCAAAGGATTTCGGCGGGATGGAAAGTTTGGTCAAAGCTGCGAAGTCTGAGGGACAGTTGACTCTGATTGCTTGCCCTGATGACTGGGCAAACTGGGGAAGTATTATCAAAGGTTTCACAACCAAATATGGCATCAAAGTTAATTCAACAAATCCCAATGCTTCAAGTGCTGAAGAGATCAAAGCTGCTAAGAATCTTAAGGGTCAGAAGAATGCTCCTGATGTTTTCGATTTGGGTGCAACAGTCGCCACCACGAGTACGTCATACTATGCGCCATACAAAGTATCATCTTGGGAGAAGATTCCAGATACAAATAAAGAGAAAACCGGCTTGTACGTCAATGACTATACGGGAGTCATTTCCATTGGATATGACTCAAGCAAAGTTCCTAAGCCCAGTTCACTTGATGATTTGTTAGGCTCCGCTTACAAGGGAAAAGTAGCCATCAATGGTAATCCAACTCAGGCCGGTGCAGCATTCGCTGCTGTTGGATGGGCGAATCTGCAACAGGGTGGCACTATGGACGACTATTCAAAAGGTATTGACTTCTTTCAACAGCTAAACAAGGCCGGAAACTTTCTAGCGGTCGATGCAACTTCCGCAACTATCGCATCGGGTGAGACTCCTGTAGTTATTGACTGGAACTATCTCAATGTTGCGGCAGCACAGCAAAACGCGAATTTCAAAACCATTGTGCTTCCAAACAAAGCGTATGGCTCGTACTACAACCAAGCGATCAACAAGGATGCTCCTCATCCTGCAGCAGCAAGACTATGGGAAGAATATGTATATTCTGCTGAAGTACAGAATCAGTTCCTCAAATCAGGCGCATTACCCGTCATGGCAAAAAGTATGACTGAGGAGAAAACTATTGACTCAGCTGCATTGAAGAAGGCAGGTGGATTGCCAGAAGATATCAATTTGGCTACGAACGCGCAGACCGATGCCGCCAATGCCTTGTTGGCAAAGGAATGGTCGAAGATTACCTCTTGATCTCAGTCAAGGATTCAACTTATGGCTCAAATTAGGAGGATTCAATGACTGACAAAGGCAATACCACACTGAAATTGTTACCCTTTGTGGTTTACGTTGTTCTACTGTTTGTGCTGCCAGCAGCTTTGGTAGTGAGTAGTGCATTTCAGGCGGATTCAGGAGGTTTCACCTTAGAGAACTTCTCGATATTTTCACAGCCTGGCGTGACGGATGCCTTTTGGAATTCGGTGTGGCTTTCAGCGCTAACAGCCGTACTAGGGGCACTATTCGGCGCAGTAGTGTGTTTCGCTTTGCTTGGGTGCAAAGATTCGGGCATTATTCATCGCCTGGTAGACGCAGCATCTAGTACTCTCTCGCAATTCGGAGGGGTAATGCTTGCTTTCGCCTTCATAGCTACTCTTGGGAACCAAGGCTTGCTGACTCTGTTAATTAAGGCTTTGTTGCACATAGATATCTATAGTCGTCAAATGTGGTTGTATACCACGATGGGGCTGATTCTCCCGTATTTGTTTTTCCAAATTCCGCTGATGATTATCACCTTTTATCCTGCAATCTCGAGGCTACCGAGAAATCTTGCAGAAGCGGTTGCGATGTTGGGAGGAAACAGTTGGACTTACTGGAGAAGGGTGGGAATGCCAGTAATGTTTCCATCCTTTATGGGCGGTTTTCTGTTGTTATTTGCCAATGCTTTTTCAGCGTACGCAACAGCGGCAGCCCTTATCAGCCAAGGTTCCCAAATAGCGCCACTACAGGTTAGAGCAGCGTTGGTCAGTGAGACTGGTCTTGGGAGTCAAGGCGCAGCAGGAGCGCTGGCCCTAGGCATGCTCGGGATCATGGTCCTCGTAGTACTGGTGTATGCACTGGTGGAAAGGAAGGCTTCATCATGGCTCGCGTAGCTCCAAAGCACTCGCAGATATGGAAACCTTACGATCGACCGAGCACGACTGCGCGCAGGATGATACTGATTATCTTCCTGATATTTTTAGCGTTGCCTCTGACCGGTATGGTGTATTTCACTTTCAGATCAGCTACTGGAGGCTTTACTTTCGACCATTGGGCTGAGTTGTTTTCGGCGGGGGAATCATCCTCATGGGACTTACTCGCCACCGGTGTTATTAACTCTGTGATTCTGGTCATCGTCACAATCGCTATTGAATATGTGATTGTGATACCAGCGCTGATCGTTATACACGTCAAACTGCCAAGAATTCATCGCGCTATGCGTGTACTGATGCTGTTGCCGATTGCCATTCCGGCTATCATTCTTGTTGTTGGTTTTGCACCCATCTTCGCTGTGGTGGCAGACTACGTCAGTTCGGATTCATGGACGTTAGCACTGGCTTATGGAGTGATTGCACTGCCTTTTGTGTATACCACGATTGATGCAGATCTTAATGGTTTGAATGCTTCAACTATCACTGAAGCCGCTCAATCTCTTGGTGCAAATTGGTGGACGATACTTACAGGGCTTATCGTGCCGTGTCTAAGAAAAAGCATCATATCCGCGACACTAATAACCACAGCAATAGTGCTTGGTGAGTTCACCATAGCGTCATTGTTGAATCGAGACACTCTGCAAACTGAGCTCATCACCATCTCTCAAAGCGATGTGTATTTATCGGTCATCATTACACTCATCGTGCTGGTGCTGACTTTTATTGCATTGTTCCTAGTGAGTGGGTTTGGGCGTAAGAAAGACCATCAGTAATGAAAGGCGATCATGCCGCCACCATCATGATGATTCATGATGCTCACAGTTTGGTACATATGGCAGTAATCACGGGAAGCAAGTTATGGAGGCATAACTTGAGGAACAATCTCGTATGCACAGCTTTGGTGTATGCGAATACAACAGTCATGATGGGAAGAGTGGAGTAATGATTCCAACAGCACATACCACCTCTACAAATACCTCAGGCGGAGACACCGTAGAGTTTGCAGACGTTACCAAGTCTTATGGAGACAAGGAGGTGCTTCACTCTTTCAACCTTGATATCGCAGCGGGAGAGATGATCAGCTTGCTAGGACCTTCTGGCTGTGGCAAGTCGACAGCGCTGCGTTGCCTGTCTGGGTTCGAAAGTATTACGACCGGTAGCATTCGCATTGGTGGACAAGACGTAATTGCCGTCCCCCCGCAACGTCGTGGAATAGGTATGGTTTTTCAGCAGTATTCTCTATTTCCGAATCTCAATGTGTTACAAAATGTCGCCTTCGGCCTTAAAATCAAAGGTCTGAATCGTGAGGACCGGTATAGCAAAGCCAGAGATATGTTGAAGTTGGTTGGCCTGGAAGATTACGAGGCAGCGTATTCGACGAAGCTCTCGGGAGGTCAGCAACAACGTGTGGCGCTCGCGCGCGCCATAGTGATGGATCCACAAGTGTTGTTACTTGATGAGCCTTTGAGCGCATTGGATGCCAAGATTCGAGTCCAACTGCGCGATGAGATCCGTGCTTTGCAACAGCGTTTAGGAATTACCGCAATTTTTGTTACTCATGATCAGGAAGAAGCTCTTGCTGTCTCTGATCGAATAGCAGTCATGCATAACGGTAACATTGAGCAAATAGGCACTCCAAAAGAGTTGTACAGTTCACCAACAACCGCATTTGTAGCTGATTTTGTCGGACAATCCAATGGATTGGAGAGCACGATACTAGCGGATGGGCAGTCTGTGGAACTGTGTGGAATACGAATTCCAGTTATAGGGCATTATGCACCCCATACACTGGTGCGGGTGTACCTTCGCCCTGAGAATGTGATGTTAAGAGCAGATGAGAACGGTGACTTTTCAGTCGTAAACACCAGTTTCCTTGGGTCCATTGAGCGTACCGGTGTGACAGGCCACGGCATTGAGATGGTTGCTCAGCATAATCCAAGCACACAGTACCGCATTGGTGATCGTGTCGCTGTTGATATTCGCCCAGACCCGATGGTTGCTGAAGAAATCAAGATTCCTTGGGTCGAGAATACTGTTGCGGATATCCTTGCAACGGCAACAGAGCAACAAGCTGAGAAGGGTGATGAACAGTGAGCATGAATAGCCAGCTTCGTTTCCGCAAGGATGGTACATTTCGTGTGCTGCAATTGGCTGATGTTCAGGACGGCCCGGAAGTCAGCCAGGATGCTATAGACCTCATCGAAGCGGCGATAGAAGAATCTGATCCTGATTTGGTGGTGTTAACCGGAGACCAGATACGTGGGTACGACCCTGCATATCTGGCAACCTTTCGTTCACGACATGACAGTGTATCTGGTGAGGATATTCCGCTTGGTATTCGTTTAGAAAGTGTAATCAATGGTGGGTGTGACGGTTCTAAGTCTGTCCCAGATCCCGAACGCGCACTAGAAGATTCTCGTCGTAAGGTGCTCTCCACATTTCAGCAGTTTTTAGCGCCGATAGTTTCGCGTGGAATCCCATTTGCTGCGACCTATGGGAATCATGATTTTCAATGCGGTGTCAGTATTGATGAGCAAGATGACATGTATCGATCTTTCACAGGCTGCTTGAATCCTGTGTCTCAATCTGGCGATGGTCACCACAACAATGAAGATCCTTTGGTGTGCGAAACAGGTACGTTCTGCCTACCGATTTCTTCTAGCACAGGTTCCCAAATCGCCATGGGATTAATGATGGTCAATTCGGGTGACTTTGCGCCTCAAGGAGGATACGGATCTCCAAGTGCACAAGCGATTGAATGGTTGAGCAACGTTGAAGAGGCGATCAGTGCACAGAGCGACACAGACTCAGTCCCATCGCTAGTATTTCAACACATTCCTGTACCGGAATATTATCGCTGCCTCAACAAAGTTTCGCCCTTTACGTGGCATGCTGTCGAAGGCTACAGGGCATTTTCTGATGCTTGTTACACGCTAAATCAAGAAGTTTGTAGGCCAGGCGGAATTCTGGGTGAAGGTCCATGCTGTTCCGAAGAGAATGTGGGGGAGTTCCAACAGTTGCAAGACACATCTGGATACTTTGCGATGTTCTCTGGGCATGATCATAAAAATGCATTTATTGGCAACATTGATGGTATCGATTTAGGATACGCTCCGACTTGCGGATTCTGTTCTTATGGTCCCAAAGCCTCTGATAGAGCCTTGCGGTTGCTTGTATTCAGTGAAGATGACCCTGCTGGGTATGACAGCAGACTGTTAACCTACGGTAATTTAGTGGCGCGCCGCCCACGACATCCTCTCAGAGTGCTGGTTGGTGAGTACATGGTTTCAGGTATGCCCAGCCTCAGAGATATGTTACGTAATCCGAAAATAGCTGTTGGAGTATTAGTTGTTGCGATGTCAGCGCTCAAGGTGTGGTGCAGAGCATGGAGTCATAAACGCTTGCCGCATCGGACTAGCTATAAGTCATAACCTGCAAGGTACAGCAATGCGCTTTCGAATATCCTTAATACTTCGATCTGTGGTGCTGAAATAAACCATTAATATAGCGCCCTATCTTCGTTACTACTCCGTAACAGTGCAACCGTGATTCATGTGTAATGCTCTGCAAGAATTCACATCAAGGACGGCGAAGCAACATACGCGAGTGCTTATGCGTTGAATCGCATACTCGTGATATTGCCGCCATGTTGATTTTTTCCAGACAGAATCGGGGTTCGCGATGTCAGAAGTTTTGCGTGTAATTGATGAACCGGCGCAATCCGTCAGTCTCAATGCATTCAACAATCTGAAAAAAGGTGATCCTGCGCCGTATTGGTTGTTTCGCGGTATTTGTGCTTGCTGGGGGCTTGATGGTGCCAGAACAAGTCTTGATTTGATTACCGTTTCAGAAAATGCGACTTTTGTGTTGCGCATAGATGGAAATGATGAGGGTGTGGTGAGAGTTTCCCAGCCAGGATATGTTGGCGGTCCAGAAGCTGTCGCTTCAGAAATTCTTTGGCTTAACGCGTTGCATGATGTTGATGGTGTGAACCTTATCAATCCAGTTCCAACCATACGCGGCACTTTTGTGGGTACAGTTCGCGACGGCAACGGCGTGGGTTGGACAGTCATCTCCACCAAATTCGTCACCGGTACTGTGCTGGAAGATATGGAGAATCCTGCACCGTACTACACCACAATTGGTGCGTGGGCGGCGAAATTCCATCAGCATTCGCGCTCATGGAATAAGCCGATGGGGTTCAAACGCTTCAACTGGGATATTTCCGATATGGTAGGTCCCTCGCCGCGATGGGGCCGGTGGGAAAACGCCAAACTTAACAATGAAGAGCGCGCTGTGTGTGAGCAGGCCTTGTGGAAAGCCATGGATGTGGTGATGAAAACGCCACGTACACAGCAGACGTGGGGCCTTATCCATGCTGACTTACGCCCCTCAAACATCATCCGAGATGATGATGGCACGCTAACCATCATTGACTTCGATGATGCGGGGTATAGCTGGTATCTCTACGATTACGCTTCATCTCTCAGTTTTATCGAACATATGCCATATGCGCCTGAGCTCGCCAAAGCTTGGGTTAAAGGCTATGAGCAGATTGCTGGAACATTTAGCGATAACCAACTCGATGTCATGTCGGCGCTCTCGATGATTCGCCGACTGCAAATGCTTGGTTGGACTACTAACCATCGCGAAGACGCATTACCTGCTGAACTCGCGAGTACTCAGGCCAGCGGTTCCGTGATTTGTGCTCAGCGATATTTGCAGGATTCACGATGGCTGCTCAAATAACAACACCCGGTGATCTGAGGAATAACAAGGTATTTCCTTAGCGCTATATGCGATACCACATTGATCTACGAAAACTGCACACTCCACGGGAACGTGAACCAGCTGCGAAAGTCAGCAAGAACAGTCAGCGGTGAATACGGATAATGAGAGAAGGTTCCGGACATGTCAACAACAGTGACTCAAGACACTAGAAAAGGTCTGGGTGGTGTCACATATGTGGCCACAGACGAAGAATATTTCAACAAAAGGCAGTTGAAACGCACCACAGGTGCATTCGGCCTGTGGGCAATTGGTATTTCAGCAGTTATTTCAGGAGATTTTTCTGGCTGGAACGGAGGTATCGCGCAGGCAGGTTGGGGCGGCATGCTCATAGCAGCGCTCGTGGTATACACCATGTATGTGCTGATGCTCAACGCGATTAGCGAGATGGCCTCTGCGATGCCTCATACAGGTGGTGCGTATTCTTTCGCACGTGCTGCAATGGGACCTTGGGGTGGTTTCTTCACTGGTCTAGCTGAAACTATCGAGTACGTGATGACCGCAGCAGTGGTGGTGTACTTCTCGTCAGCATATGCTGATGCGATTGTTGCTGATCTCACTGGTTATTCGTTGGACGCTCACGGATTGATGTGGGTTTGGTGGCTCGCCTTATATGTCATTTTTGTCGCTATTAATTGGGCAGGCGCTGAAACCTCGTTCAAATTTGCCCAGATTGTCTCCATCGCCGCTCTCGCTATCGTGGCCATTTTCGGTATTGGTGCTTTTATCGCTGGCAAGGTTGACTTCAGTAGTTTGTTGAACATCACACCTGAAGCAGGTGGCACGTCA
This sequence comes from Bifidobacterium sp., assembly GCF_022647885.1. Lineage (NCBI taxonomy): Bacteria > Bacillati > Actinomycetota > Actinomycetes > Bifidobacteriales > Bifidobacteriaceae > Bifidobacterium > Bifidobacterium sp. The sequence continues at coordinate 910,867 of NZ_JALCLM010000001.1, forward strand.
TTCCTACCCTTCGGCATCGGCGCAGTATTCTATGCAATGCCCTTTGCGATGTGGCTCTTCCTAGGTATCGAACAGCTCCCCTTAGCAGCCGAAGAAGTGCGTGAACCCGAGCGCAATATCCCCAAATCATCGCGCTTATGCATCTTTACACTCGGACTATCAGCATTAATCATCGTATTCCTCAACCCTGCCGTAGTAGGTTCGAAAGCGCTCGCTGCATCTGATGAACCGTTGCTTGACGGATATCGTGCAATCCTACCTGGCAATATTGCCGCAGTGCTGTCAGCCTTTGCACTTATTGGTCTTCTGGCATCGGTGCAGGGCATCATGTTTGCATATGGTCGCAACCTGTATTCGCTCTCGCGCGCAGGCTACTACCCAGCATTCCTATCACTGACCGGCAAGAAGAAGACACCGTATTGGGGACTCATTGTCGGAGCAGTCTTTGGCTTTGCAGCACTTTTCATCGTTGCTTACGGTGGTAAAGGTGCAGGTTCAGTGGTGTTGAATATCGCGGTATGGGGTGCTGTGCTGGCTTACCTGCTTCAGATGATTTCTTTTGTCATATTGCGTAAGCGGATGCCTGATATTAAGCGCCCATTTGTGAGTAAGTTTGGTGTCCCTGGGGCTGTGATTGCAGGTTTAGTGTCCTTAGTGATTTTCATTGCTGTGCTGCTGAATCCTGATTATCGTCTCGCAGTGTATGTAATGGTCGTTATCTACGTAATTGCACTGATATTCTTTGCAGCATACGGACGAAAGCATTTGGTGTTGTCTCCGGAAGAAGAATTTGCCGCCTCAGGAGGCACAGCAATTTATAAAACTGAGGAATAAGTCAGATAGTTCTGTACTTGCAGAGCACAGTGGCAGCTCTGCAAGTACAGACAGGCAACAGGTCATATACAACACACTCATCACGCAACATCAACGTATGTCACCACGTATGTCACCACGTATGTCACCACATATGTCACCACACATCAACAACAAAGAAGGAATTATGGCAGTTCGCTCGACGATTATGGATACGAATAGCTTCCGTCCTGGCATGGAAGAAGGACTTGATCCCGAGACGCGAAAAATGGCGCATGAGCGGGAGGTTCTTGGACCTGCATACCGCTTGTTTTACCGTAAGCCTGTTCATCTGGTGAAGGGGAAGGGCAGCCACCTTTGGGATGCTGACGGTGTCGAATACCTGGATGTATACAATAATGTTGCATCCGTGGGGCATTGCCATCCGCGAGTAGTTGAAGCTATCACTCGCCAAGCGTCAATGTTGAATACTCACACACGGTATCTGCACGAGAATGTGCTCGGATATGCTGAGGATATTCTCTCGACGATGCCAGATGAAGTCAACCGTATTATGTTCCAGTGCACTGGTTCCGAGGCTAATGATTTAGCCATACGAGTTGCTCAAACATATACCGGTGGCGAAGGTGTTATCGTCACGCACGAGGCATATCACGGTAACTCGGCGCTGACTTCGAAACTGTCTCCTGCATTAGGCACGGCTCAGACACTCGGGTTGAAGATGCGCATGATTCCCACGCCTGACACTTATCGAGTCGATATTGATGGCACAGTCGCAGGGGAGTGCTCTGCAGAGGTATTTGGCGCTTGGATGGCTAAGGAATTACAGAAGCAAGTCGAAGATATGCAGCGTCATGGGATTCCTTTCGCCGCTTTTTTGGCAGACTCCATTTTCTCATCAGATGGTGTCTACCCTGGTCCAGTTGGTTACCTCAAGCCTGTGATTGATATGGTGCACAAGCTGGGTGGTGTATTTATTGCTGACGAAGTCCAGCCTGGTTTCACGCGCACTGGTGACGCCTTCTGGGGATTCCAGCGTCACGGTGTTGTTCCTGATTTGGTAACTTCAGGTAAGCCTATGGCCAATGGATTGCCAACTTCACTGATGGCGGCACGATCCGAAGTACTTGAGCCCTTTGCTGGATCAATCCCATACTTCAACACTTTCGGCGGCAATCCTGTGTGTATGGCTGCTTCACAAGCAACACTTGATGTGATGCGTGATGAAGACACCATGGGCAACGCCAAGAAGGTTGGTGGAATCTTCATGCAAGCATTACGTGGATTCCAAGCGGAACATCCCTGCATTGGTGATTTGCGAGGAACTGGCCTATATATTGCTTGCGAAATCGTTAAACCTGGAACTAAAGAAGCTGATCAGCGCACTGCGCTCGATATTCTCGAAACGCTCAGAGATAATCACGTACTAACCTCAGTGTGCGGTCGTTATGGCAACATTCTCAAACTGCGCCCCCCGCTGGTATTTAGCGAAGACGACGTGGATTGGTTCTCTGATGCATTTGCTAAGACCTTGCAACAATTAGGCTTGTAAAACTAGAGCCGCTTGGACTATCGAAACTCTGCAAACAGACTGATACGAGAAGTAACTACACGCTAAGTTCGGTATCATATGTGGCCTATGCAACTGTGATAGAAGCGGCAGCGTCACCATCGATGTCACGGCTGGGGAAACGCTTAAGATAGCGTTTCCCCAGCCGTGCTTATCGCAGATATGTTGATGGGATTGGTATCTATGCCATCAATATTGATTATGTCGGCCACCGCCAGATTTGGAACACTATGCATCTTGCATGAAATGTCCGAGGGCTAATGTGTCAGCACACAGACTGTCACAAGTTGCCGTTGACGCTGCTTGATATGGCTAAGAGTTGTTCGGCAACTGTGCTGGGTGAACTGAGAGGAGGAGATGATCGAAACGATGGGATCGTCATCAGAATACTCATATAGTTCAGCACAATCAGGGGAGAGCCGTCTGCCAAGACGAGCCATGCGCTCAGACAATATTCGTCTGTTGAGGACACTCATACAAGAGCGTGAATTGTTGCCAGGCGAACGTTTGGGCTCAGAACGAGAAATTGCCTCACAGTTAGGCGTGACGCGTGCTGATTTGCGACTTGCGCTCGCAGCTCTGGAATCCTCACATGAGGTACTTCGCCGGATTGGCAGGGGTGGGGGCATTATTATTGCCGACAGCCGCCTTGAACGAAATATTAATACAGTTGAATCTTTACCCATTATTGCCCGACGGCAAGGGCTCATTTTGAAGTCGGACGTGGTTTCAGCGGTGATTGCACCCGCTTCGCCCTCAGATATTCGACTGCTGGAGCTAAACGAATATGTATCAGGTGATGTAAAGAATATTTATGATGTCACACGATTGCGTCATGTAGATGGTTCGCCGCTGTCTTTGGAAATCAGCCATCTGCCCTGTGATTTGTTTCCAGCCTTTCTTACGAAAGATCTCACCACTTCGTTTTATGCGCGATTCTCTGAGGACTATGGAATCCACCCTTCTGTAGTTGATGAGACTTTGGAGTCTATCGAGGCAACAGCTCAACAGGCAGACTTGCTTCGCGTGCAAGAGGGAACTCCTTTAATGAGGATTCGCAGAGTAGCACGTACTGAGTCGGGTAGACCATTCGAGCGGGCAACCGATGTATATATCGCCTCGCGTATGCGATTTACTATGCATCACTCAGGGTATGTCCGGCTTTCCGCCACTGCTCCACAACAAGCATCCAAGGGCTGAGAGTGTGCATTACTTCATGCGGAGGAGTGAGAGTCCGCATTCCCTTGCACGACACACCGAAAAGCGAGCTGCAGATGATGGAGAATGCACACTCCGATGAGTCTCTCGCGAGGGGTCTCGATATGATAATCGCATGAGCAATGTGATTTTCGACTTCTGCGGCGTGCTGCTTGACTGGCGGCCGCAGCTCACACTCGAGGGACAATACCCTCAAGGTGTAATCGATATGTTTTTCGATCCCGCCGACCCCCGAGGATTTGATTACTATGATCGAAAATCCGATGAAGGGTGGAGCCAGGAACGCATACTCAAGGAGTATGAAGAGTCGCATGGCCCAGCAGTAGCTTGGGTGTTTCGCACCTATTTTGAGCATTTTCAACAGTCCCTACATGGCATGATGCCTGGTATGAGTACGCTGCTGAAAGAACTTGATGCCATGGGAATACATATGTGGGGTCTGACAAATTTCACCACTGAATATGTCGATGCAGTTCGTGAGCATTTTCCGGAATTTGCGCTTCTTAGAGATATTGTTATTTCCTCTGAAGTGTCACTTGCCAAACCTGATCCACGTATCTACAAACTTGCAGCACAACGCTTTGGGGTAGACATACATTCATGCATATTCGTGGATGATACCCAGGAAAATGTTGACGCTGCGCAAACAATCGGTATGCAAGCCATCCATTTCACCGATGCTGCGTCTCTTCGCGCACATTTACTATCCGCACTGCAGATCTAACTACGATAACTGCGATAAAAGTGGAGATAATATCGAGAAATTGTGCCAATTATCTCCACTTTTATCGCAGTTATCGGTGATTACAGCTATTTGCGGTCACACTAGGCGTCGATCAGCGGCCCAACGAGTGAGTTCATTGCGATTCGACAGTTGCAGCTTGCGCAAAACCTTAGAAACGTGAGTCTCCACAGTTTTGATGGATATGAAGAGTTCAGCAGCGGTTTCTTTGTAGGTATAGCCACGCGCGATTAAACGCATAACCTCTTGCTCGCGTGCAGAAAGACTGTTGAGCTCCTCATCTTCGCTGTCCACTCCAGAGTTCAACACCGTGCCTTGGAACGCTGAGAGAACGAAGCCAGCTAGTTTAGGTGAGAATACTGCATAACCCTCGTGCACTTGCCGGATAGCAGACACGAGGTCATCTCCCGATATCGTTTTGGTCACGTAGCCTCTCGCGCCCGCTCGAATAACTGAGCCCACGTCTTGAGGAGAATCCGAAACTGATAATGCTAAAAATACGGAATGTGGTGAGAGTGCTTGAGCATTCAGAAGAATTTCGGTGCCCCCGCCTCCTGCACCTCCTGGCACATGAACGTCTAACAGCACCACATCGGGTGTACTTTCAGCAATCATTGCTTCAGCACCTTCAACATCTGCAGCTTGAGCAACAATATGAAAATACGGTTTCAGGGTTGAAATTACGCCAGTACGAAACATCTCATGGTCGTCAATGACTGCCACACGAATAGTTGAATCAGCTGCTGTCACTGAGCTAGGTGTGTGATCGCTCAATTGCTCTTCTCCTGACTGTCAACGTTAGTGGTCTCATGGATGCTGGATTTTCGATCCGTTGCAGCCTGCTCCTGTTTGTCAGTGAGCGGCATTCGCATACGTACTTCTGTGCCCCATTGAGGTCTTGACACGATATCCACAGTACCGCCCCTGCGTTGTAATCTGCCAATGATTGATTCGCGTATGCCGAGTCGGTCTTCTGGGATCTTGTCTATATCAAAACCCTCGCCATGATCTCGCACAAACACTTCAATGACTCCATCGTGCGTTTCGGCATACACTGAAATTGGCTCGCCTCCGTGTGTGGCAGCATTGAGCAGTGCTTGTCGAGTGGCATCGAGTAAGGCTTCAGTCTGTTCGCAAGGCTGAGCGTCAGAGACGGTAACCACTTCAATAGCTTTGCCTTGATCAACTTCAATGCTGGCTGCGATATCACGTATGCCTGAACTCACTGAGCGGTCTGCTGGTGTTCTGTCTTGATATAACCAATCTCTCAGGGAGCGTTCTTGAGAACGGGCGAGGGTGGAGACAGTTGACGGTTCGGTGGCGTGGAGTTGTATAAGCGCTAGCGTTTGCAATACTCCGTCATGCAAATGCGCGGTCATATCAGCGCGTTCCTCTTCACGTTCCTTCAGAGCACTTTCAGTGCTGAGCTTGCGAAGTAGCGAATTCGCCCAAGGAATTAGCGCAACAGTAACTCCTGCCAGCATCAGCGCTGAAATCATGAGCATTTGCGAAGCTTGATTGAAGGTATATGTACTGAATGCATAGATCACCAGTGAAGCCATCATTAATATGATGCTGATAATTAAGACGTTGAGATTATTGCCTTCGCTATCAATGCGCATCCACGATAAACCGATGCCGCATGCCGCTAATAACAAGGGAACGATGATATTAATCGGTAGACCTCGTGACGCAAATAACAGAGCGAATGCTAAGAGCAGTACTCCGACTGCGAGGCCTATCAACAATTGAGGCGTGCGGTGCAGAATATCCATCGGACTTTCAGGTTCTGCATTGTCATGCAAATGCGAAACATTACTTTTGGCCAGCGGTAATTCTTGCTGTGGATGTGTTTGAGCGTTCTGTTGCGTTGGATCGCCTGCAGGTACGCAAATTACGAGAAGAATGTATGCAACAATGCCAGCACCAAAGAATGGAACTAGGGCCAGAGCTACGAGACGGACAATCCATGGTCGAATTCCGAGGTGCACACTGATGCCTTGGCACACACCAGCAATAATTCTTCCTTGTTTTGGCCTGAGTAATACTGCCTGTGCAGGTAACAGTGCTGGCTGATGACCAGAAGCGTTACTGAAGTGGGGCTTCGTTTGCCACGATGAGGGTTCCGGTGTAGATGCAATTGGCATACCGCCATTATTGCCCGATAACGCCTTGTCTGCTGACATTCAGGTGCTTGGAGGGCAAGAATCAGGGAAGAATCAGGGTGTTCCCTGAGCTTTCAGAGTCACCTTGCTTGGTGTAATAGAGCTATGAATAATTCACAGAAGAACGCACCGACACCACCTAGTGCAGAATCGCGGTTTTTCGCATGGGTGCGCAATAGCGGTGTTGAACGTCCAGATCAGCGTTGGATAGCTGGAGTCAGTAGCGGTATCGCAACAAGGCTTGGATGGGATGTGGTGTTAATCCGAGTCCTGATGGTCGCTTCTGTGCTGTGTTTCGGATTCGGCCTCGCGTTATATGGCATTATGTGGTTCGTGATTCCGGACCGTCGAAATAACACCATTCTCTTAGAAGAGTTGATTGCTGGACGGTGGGATTGGAGTTGCGTAGGCGTATTTCTGTGCATCGGAGTGACGCTGATGCTCCCTGGTGCTGGATTCGTTGTGGTTGCCGTTGCATGTCTTGCATTGTTTGTGCTGATGCAGTGGAGCAGAAATAACGCTGGATCATATGATTCTTCACCGATGTCATCGACTCCGCCAGCATCACCGGCGCCAGCGTCACCGCAAGCTTCTCAGTCCTCGCAAACTACTCAAACGCCGCCGGCTTCGACTCCATATACTCCCAAACCGGCCTCAGCAACACCACCTATGTGGAACTCTCCGGCCTATTCGACTTCAGGGCCTCAACAAACTGCGTATGCTCAGCCGTATGCTCAGCCTTACGCTCAGCCATACACCGGTATGGGAAAGCAGTACCATCCCCGTACAATTTTTGCTCGACGACAATCCGCAGGTCCTATCGTGGTTAGCGCGATAGTCGGAGTGCTGCTGCTATCTGCCGCAGCTATGCTGATATCAACGGTACGAGGGGATTACAACATTGCTCAAGCGTTAAAAATTGCTGCAATATGGTCCTGCGCTAGCACTGTGCTTTTAGGACTGGTAATAGTGCTGCTAGGTTGCATGGGACGGCGTTCCGGCGGTTTGATTCCTTTTGCCCTAATCTCGCTGATTCTAACTGCAGTATTAGCAAGTATTTCAGGTGCTTATGGGTATGCAATGTCTTCTTCCGACTACAACACTCGTGGCTTTGAACATGTATCAGTCACATACGATGTCACCATGGGATCCACTCCTTCGGACGTGCAGCGATATACGAAGGGTCTCATCCTTGATGGCAGTGATAACAAGCGCAATGATCGCACCGAAAACCGCCGCAACGTTAGCAGCTCCGTGGCAACTATTGATCTGTCTGCATACCAACGGAATAACGGAACACATACACTCACCAAGGTTGACGGTACAACAGTAAAGTCAGGTTGCCCCACAGGGGCCGTCCGCCTTGTGGTAATAGAAACTGTTGCAAAGGTGGTGATGCCTAAAGATTGTACATATAGCATCAGCAATAACGGTGGAGTCATGAATTCGCCCAGCAGTATAGGTGGAACCTTCGCTCGAGTGGGTGGTTCTGGATCGTTGTCGCTAGAGCAGTGGTTTCATGCGGAGGATGATGGCGAATCAACATCAGCTGCCAATGACCTCGACAATCCTGAGATCAATATTGATGTTTCAGCGATGGTGAACGGCGAGCTTTCCGTAGTTTATGCGCAGTAGTTTGCCTGCTCAGTACGTGAAGCAGTGATTCAGAACGATAATCAACAATAGAACTTTCACACTTAGGAATGACTCATGTTTGACAATCAACACGATGAAGACACTATAAGGCTCAGCACCGTAGCGGATGAGGATCAGGAAGATACCACGGAGCTCCCCGGGCTTGCTCAATCGGGTGAGTTTCCGCACAATGCTCATAACAAGTCCGCGGCTTCTGAGCAAGCGGCTACTGCACAGTCAGCTACTGCACAGTCCACTTCTGAACAGTCCACTTCTGAGCAGTCCACATTCAAACAGTCCACATCGTCTGCAAGCAGTAAAGGTTCTGATGTGCCCCTATATACCTATACCAAGGCCACGGGGAATACGAATGGCGAAGTTGACGCACACGGCAATCTGATTATTCGCAAACAAGGTCCAAGTACGGCAACAGTAGTGTTTGGTTCGTTCTTATTGGTTTGCGGCATTATCGGCTTCGTCATTGCGTGGTATAGCCCTTATACAGTATTCGATGCCGATGCCTTCCAACTAGATTGGAGAGCAGCGCTTGCCTTGGTGTTTGGCGCGATTGGTGCAGTGCTTCTCATATCTTCTCTGTTTTGGGCAGTGAGCGCTGTCATTAACCGTGCCCAATCTCAGCGGTGATAATGTCTGTGCTGCAGATGCAACAGTGATAACTGCGATAATAGTGGAGATAATTTCGAGAAATTGTATCAATTATCTCCACAATTATCGCAGTTATCTATGGAGTATGTCGTTGGTTTAGAAGGAATACAATCCCCAAAAAGCCAAAGAAACCATTACTAATACTGATGCGAGAAGGCCAAGAACTACCACACTGATATGCCCGAAGCCACGAGCAATGCTGATACTGTCTTGTTGATGATTCCCCTGAGCGCTTTGACCGTGTGCAATGCGCGCATCATGTGCATGAACTATAAGAGTTGAACTCATCCATCCAAATACGAGCACCAGAACAACAGCAGCAACACGGAGCAACACCCATACATCGACGAACAGAGCACTTGCACGGTGCAGGCTCAAAGCCTGAACGGCGCTAGAAGCCACGTACCAGAGAGTTGCCAGCAAACTGGTAGCAGACAGCACGATCAAGATGCTCAAAGGGGCAGCGATTCCTCTGGCAAAACCTTGGTGTATATGCCCAGAAACGCTGCTGTTGTTGGTTTGTGATGCTGGTCTCAACATGGCTCTGATTGCTATTGCAAGGCCATTGATCCCACAGAGCACGCATAGTCCCAAGGCAGCGACGAGTAACACCAATAGCGTTCCGAGTGATGATATTAAGCCAGATGATAGTGATGTCGGAGCGGCATATCGCTGTGATGGTTGATCTCCGGCAATCATAGGTGTTGCCCAGTCCTTGCTCGTGGCACCCATGGTAACGGCATTTATCCAGTCTTCGAGATTTCTGGTGTATGAGGATTCAAGCGGAAGCCCAGGTTCAGACAGATGACTTCCTGTTCTCATTTGATGGTTTGCTGGATAGTATCGCACTGTGACATTGGTATTGCCCGCATCAGCGGTATGTTTGAGAATGGTTTGTGCGCCTTGCTCTATTGGCATGGAGAGGTCGTCCGTTCCATAATTCACCAGCACAGGTTGAGTGAGCTTGTTGAGATATGGAGTGGAATTGAAATTTGCGTAGTTCAAACCAATGGCTGAGAAATCCATAGAGGTCAATTTCGGCACATCGTTAATGAGTTCTTGGGGAGCGCCACTATCTGCAAAATATGTGCTTGCTGCCATTGACATTTGTTGCCGACCAGACACAACTGGGGCAGATGTGAGAATACTGAAGGCAATATCGTGACGTTGAGCGGTGATAATACTTGATATCCACGTTCCTTCCGATTCTGCATACAGACCGGTTTTATGCGGATCAACCCCAGGCCACTGTTTGAGTACATCAAAGGATTTACCGTAATCCTGAGCCATTTGAGGGTAATCACGGTGGAGTGCAGAATAGTTGTCGAGACGCTTATCAGGCACCAAGGTTACAATCCCAGCGGATGCTAACGCTGATGCTACATCACCATATACTTCCGACGAATCGCCGGTTCCAGCGCCGTGTAGAAACAGACATGCTGGCCGCTTTCCTGTCGCGCCAATTGGCTCTCTCACAATGGCATGGATGCTCACGCTGTCTGTGAGTGCAATAGTGATTCGACTCTCTTTGGTCTTATATGTGCCTTCATGCGGGACGGTAAATCCCTCCGCTGCGATGGATGTATCGCGGGTTTGCACACTGATGTGCTGTGTGTTTGCTGTCACACTAGAAGGAGGTGTCATTAACGAGCCCAGCAACACCAGAATAATGAACATGACGAGTGAAGAACATGCAGCGGGAATTAGTCGTTTCATAGCAAACACCCGTTCACTCTACTCCCACCCTTGAAGTCTTCTAGTGTGGGAGGTGAATTAGCACATGATAGATAAATGCTAGTTTCGTGCCTTTTGCTCTAGGGCTCGCTCCGCCTCTTGAAGTGAAGCATAACCGGCGATACGCATGGTGTTACACACGATGCTTTCTGTGAGATTGCAGCCTCTCTCCAATAATCCGTGCATCATATTCTCATAGAGACTCAGTGTGGCATCACTGTATGTACCAAGCTCGCCACGAAGGTAAGTTTCGAAAGATGTTTGCTCAGGGGTATCGTCCTTGGTTCGCAGTGTACGCATAGATGATCCAAGTGCACGATACCTCTGCATAAAATCTTGCGCCCAACCGAGTTGTATGACGATGATTCGTTCCTCGCGTGTGATGCGCTCAGCTGACAGTTTCGGAATGTACGCTTCGATTGAACGGTGAAATTCTTCGGGCGCAGTGGACTGCATCATGCGCCCATATTTTTCGGTCAGTAGGTTGCGCCCATTTTGCTCGGCAATGGCGAGATCGTGAGCGTAGCTCGAAAGTAGATCCATTGGCCATGCGAGGAACTGGCTGTATCTCATTTGATGAAATACTTTCCAATTGCTTTGACAACTGGCAGGCCCACCCTCGTTGTTGACACGTTGGAATTGTGACCACTCGCTCACAACTACACGTTCAGCGAGCTGTTGCAGGCTGTCGCTTGTTGTTGACTCAGGAGATGCGCTGGTAGGTATCATCATTCATACATCCTTCACTTGCTGTGAACCGCGTGAGATAATATTTCTGCTATTTTCTGCTATTTGACTATTGCTGTGCTTGGAGTGCTTTGAGGTGCTCCTGCTTGGTTTGGATTGTTGCCTTGTTGATGCTTCGAATGCGACCTTAGACACTATGAAGACAGGGGTCGTCGCTACTGATATGTGCTTCAACATAGGGTCTTTGCCATTCAAGAAAGCTTTCGGCATTGTTGATCAGGCCTTGCTCATGGAGCTCAGCAACAATTGCCATACAAATGTCTTCAATCGAAGCATTCACTCTAGTTACAGCAGGGCGGGCGCCCTGATCACCCTCAGCGGTGCCGCGACCGCCAAAGCAGGCAGCTGAGGCAATGCGAAGTATTGATTCGAGTTCAGCTACAATCTGGGGGAGTCTTGATGCCATTCTTTTACTTAATCGCCGCAGCGCTGCGAAGGACCATTTGTAGTACGGCAAATACCCTGAAGTGATGGGTGTGTTGATAAGAAATACGAGAGATGAAACGGCCGTTACGAATTCGTTAATGCATAACCATGCTGCGGAGCTGTCACCTCTGGAAATCATACGAGGGAAGTTGTATTGACCAGACTGCGCTATCATGCCTAAGCGTCGAGAAATTAGCGAAAGTCGCACATCCTCGGGCATCATTTTGAAACCTTGTCGGGTGCGTGAAAATGCCCCATAAGGGTCGGCAAATATCTCACCATTGGTAGCAGCAGCGAGCGTCGCTTCATCGAGCATGAGCCATGCTGAATGTTCGTGTTGTTCAGGTGCTTCGGGGTATCCGGTTATTGAGGTAAAGAATTCGCCAATGTCGAATACTCCTACCCTGTGCGAATCCCCTTGCGCACGAATGGTTGATTTGCGGGGCCCGAATCCCATGAATTCTTGTTCGAGAGCATCGTAATCCTGTTGCAGCTGGTCTCCGATTACTTGAAAATCTTCCGAGGTGAGCCAGAGACAAAACCCTGGGCCAAAATCATGGTCGTGTGAGTACTGATCGTCGAAGCCATAGCACTCTGATCCGTGCCCGACCAACCCCACTGCAATGCGATCGACATAGTCGTGGTAGCGCTCTGACAACATAGCTTTGCCATATTGCTCCCAGTAAGCGCGGGAGAGTTGCAAACCTGAAATGTTGTCAGGTGACTGAGTATGTGCGTGAACAGTGTTACTGGTTTGTTCATCGCTAGGGGCGTGATGTGCTCTGAAATCAGTCTCAGTATGGGGATTTACTGTTGCTGGTGAGCTTGGCACGTTTAGCGTGGCGGTTGAAGCTAGCGTTGATTGAGCAACTTCAAGATTGTGCGTGGTGCTTCGGTAATATTCGGTATCCTTTCCATAATGTAATTCAATAACTGCAAGGGCGTGCGTGTAAGCATCTATGGCCTCGCTCAGATGGCCGGTCTGGAAGAGAACCTGCGCAAAGCCAGCTAGAGCTGCCGCATAGTGTGCACGTTCTTCTAGCTTGCCCTGATGATAGATATTCATTGCTTCACGCGCATGGTGGAGTGCTTCGTGATTGCCGCCAGAGATATTCAGGAGCAGTAAAGCAAGATTGGTATGAGTTGAAGCAACATCAATATCTTCCTCAGGATTGGTACTAGAGCGTTCAAGTATGTTCAGTGCCTCAAGAAGATGATGTTCAGCTTCCTTGTAGCGTTGAGTTGACGAGTAAAGCATAGAGAGATTGTTATGCAATGCCGCTAGACGGCGATCATTGCTATTCAACAAGCTTTTTGACGCTTCAAGCGCTTGCTGATAGAGCTTCTCTGATTCTTGGAACTCTCCCGCCGCTCTCAAACTGGTTGCAGCATTGATAAGCGTGGTGAGCCATGCCTCGGTGCCAACAATACCCATGCGTTCAGCAAGAGCTAAAGATTCATGAACAATAATCGTATTATCGTCATGTCTACCTTGCGAGCGTAAAAAGCCCATAAGCTCATTGAGTACGGTCAACTCTGATGCAGCATCATGGGTGGATCTGGCTTGATGCAGTGTTTTGATCATAAAAGCTTCTGCTTGAGTAGGTGCAGCGTTGGCAGCAAATATGGCATCTAATCCTGCGAAGAACGCATCAATGTCGACACTACTGCTGTTGTGCTGATCAGTGCTGCTATTAGTGCGTGCACTGTAATGATCCATTCTGGGCCCCCTTGCCTGCGAAACCAATCTCAATAAGCTCATGGTTTCACTTCACCAGTGTAGGCGACTCTATATGAGGCTTTCCAATTGCCAGCGTTGAACGGCAAAGAAAGTTTAGATACAGAGCATCAGAATATGAGATTGTTACCGCCGGATTGTTACCAACAGATTGTTGACACCAGACTGTTGACACTCCAAACACATGCGATGAGGCGAGCAGCTATATATACCTAAGCTTTTGGTGAGGAACCTATAGCTTCAGGGTGGATTTCACGCATACGTTGGAGCGCACCTGTATGAGTTTCATGACGCCAAGAGTAAATGACGAGCAATACCACCGCGAATATGGCAAAGGGCACACCCGCAAGTGCTGGATAGTGATAATTTGCATCTGCTGAGAGAGTGATGCCACCAACAAGTGATCCAACAGCATTACCAAGATTGAACGCCACCTGAACGGCAGCGCCGCCGATAAGCTCTCCGCCGCCCTCTCCTGCTTCAACCATAAGAATTTGTTGCGGTGAAGAGATGAAGAATAATCCAAATGCTACCCAAAAGGTCAATATAGCCGTGCTAATAGGTGTGCCTGGAATCAGAAAAACCAATAATAGACCAACTGCTGATATTGATTGGCCAAGCGCTGCAGTGCCGGCGTGACGCCATTTGTCTGTAAGAGTTCCACCGCTAAGCCCACCAATAACCATGCCGAATCCCGCCAGCATCATCAGTGCAGGTACGACCGTCGCAGCATAGCCACCAACGTGAATAAGCCACGGTGATACGTAACTCCACCAGCAAAAAATGCCGGTATTACCTACAAATACTGCCCCTAGGATGAACCAAGGACCTCTACGACGAAGGAATTTGAACTGCCCTGCAATGCCTGCATCTTTGATTGCAGCAACGTCAGGAACCCAAATCGCCACCAGTACAAGGGTTAATACAGCCCAAATACTTAACGCAGCGAAGGTCATTCGCCAGCTCATGTGTTGAGCTAAGAGTGTGCCAGCGGGAACGCCAACCATATTTGCTACAGTCTGTCCGGTTACCATGAGTGAAACAGCTTTTGCTTCTTTACCTGGATCTGCCACCGATTTAGCAATTAAGGTTGCTGTACCGAAAAATGCGCCATGGGGTAGTCCAGCAATAAAACGTGCAGCGACCAGCATGGGCGCGTTGAGTGAGAGTGCTGAGAGCAAGTTGCCAATTACGATAAGCAGCACGAATATCATAATGAGTCGTTTTGGTGGTATCTTGCGACCAAAGACCAGAATTAAGGTACCAAAGCACACACCTATGGCATAAGCAGAGATGAAATGGCCGGCTGTCGGTATGCTCACATGCATGGCTGCGGCAGATTGGGGGAGTATCCCCATCATAACGAATTCAGCGGCGCCGAGTGCGAATGCACCCGCGGCCAGGGCAAGAAGACTCTTCTTCATATGTGCTTTCTTCAGACACTCATCAGGGCAAGGTAGAAAGCGTTGAAGCAGCCCTCTATCGCAGATTATTTTACGATTATCCCGTCACAAACTGTTGTCGCTGTGTTGTGGAGAAGCTGGCATTCTGAGCGCTGGTGATATAGCGTATCGATGCTATCGCTGGACGTTTGCAGCTCATCATTGCACGCGAGTTCATGTGCAACGATATTTGCTCGTCACCATGCATATGGGTTGATTGTCGAGGGATGTAGCATGCTGATATATCTTCATTCAGTCGCTGCGGCGTGACCCCTGAATCATCATGGAATCAGTATATAGTAGCGACACTATTAGCGACACCAAGAGTATAGATAAAAGAAAACCAGAACCGCTGATTTCCAACGATTCCGGTCACTTGGTCGGGGTAGGGGGATTTGAACCCCCGGCCTCTTCGTCCCGAACGAAGCGCGCTACCAAGCTGCGCTATACCCCGCGATACAACGTGTCAGATGTTACACCGACCCCAGACCAAACGCCAAACAAGGTTGCTAGTGGGGTTAATGCCTCCATTTCCCTGTGGTGTATCGGCTTCTGCGTACACTGTGGGCTTATGACCGAGTCGAATCAGAATGCATCGCAAAGCCAAGTCTCAGACCATCAAGAGTCAGACAAGAACACTGAGGATTCCACCGCACAAACTATGACAACAGTTGAGCGTGCCGAGTTGCTCCTGGATCAGGATGGTGCAATTCAAGAACGTGTGGAACAAGGTTCATCGCTTGATGAAGCTATTGACCCAAGTAACAAGGAATTCGGTAGCAACGCTCATCCAGAGCAGGTGCAGATGCGTGTGGCAAAACGTGCCATGATGCTCAAGGAAGGCCTAGAGCCTTATCCAGTACACCTTGATGTCACCACGTCCATCAATGACTTGCGTGCGCAATATGACGGTACGTTGGAAGCCGGCCAGGAGACTGAAGACGTCGTCGGTATTGCAGGACGAGTGTTGTTCTTGCGTAACGGTGGAGGCCTGTGCTTTGCACAACTTGCAGCAGGTGATGGGGTACGTATTCAGGCCATGATTTCTAAGCGAGAAGTCGGTGCTGATTCTCTTAAACAATTCAAACAACTGGTTGACCTCGGTGATCATCTATTTGTGCGTGGCAGAGTGATTGCTTCGAAAACTGGCGAGCTCTCAGTATTCGCCACAGACTGGGCTATTGCTGCAAAAGCTCTACAGCCACTTCCTGCACTACATAAGGAACTCAACGAGGAACAACGCACTCGTAAACCATATATCGGCATGATTGCTGATGATCATATTCGTGAGATGGTTCGTCGCCGTTCAGCTACGGTGAGCTCATTGAGAAACACCTTCGGCGGGCATGATTTTCTCGAAGTTGAAACGCCTATGTTGCAAACAGTTCATGGCGGTGCAGCAGCTCGACCGTTTACCACGCATATGAACGCCTTCGACATTGATTTATTCCTCCGTATCGCTCCTGAATTGTTCTTGAAACGCTGTTTGGTCGGCGGTATCGATCGAGTCTTTGAAATCAATCGTAATTTCCGTAACGAAGGTGTAGATGCTACACACGCACCGGAATTCACCATGCTCGAGGCTTATCAGGCATATGGCACATACGATACGATCGCGGATTTGGTCAAGGAACTCATACAGCATGCCGCAGTGGATGCATTCGGTTCAACCAAGGTGACGCTGCTGGACGGTACCGAATACGATTTTGGTGGCGAGTGGAAGACCATCACCATGTATGGTTCTCTATCCGAGGCGCTGGGGGAGCAGATCACTCCTGAGACCAGTGTTGAGCATTTGCGTGCGATTGCAGACAAGCTCGGGCTTGAACAAGAGGCTGCTGAAAACCATGGCAAATTAGTTGAGCATCTGTGGGAACACTTCTGGGAAGATAAACTCTACAAGCCCACTTTTGTACGTGATTTCCCCGTTGAGACATCACCGTTAGTGAAATCTCATCGCAGTATTCCTGGTGTCGTCGAGAAGTGGGATTTATACGTACGCGGCTTTGAGCTAGCAACAGGTTACTCTGAGCTCAATGATCCAGTGGTTCAACGTCAGCGTTTCGTCGAACAGGCCAAGATGGCTTTGGCTGGGGACGTTGAAGCTATGGATATTGATGAGGACTTCCTTGAAGCTTTGGGTGTCGGTATGCCTCCAGCAGGCGGCATGGGCATGGGCATAGACCGTTTGCTTATTGCATTGACTGGTGCCACGATCCGTGAGACCATCACCTTTCCACTAGTTAAACCACTTAATTAGTGCTGAATAGGTGCCAGATAGCTACTGTATTGGTATCGGATTGATGCGATATACACAGCGTTGAGTGGCGGTATGTCATAATCGCTACACTCTTCAATTATGGATTGGAAGCTGTGGGTTACAGGGCTACGGCCCAAAACACTGCCAGCTAGTGTCGCCCCCGTATTTGTAGGAGCGGCATCGGCATGGCATGCGTTACAGCAATCAACAATCTGCCCTGACATCTATCCGGTGCCACAAGCATGTATTACTGCGACGCAACGGTATCAGGCGGCTCAGGAACGTTTCTCTACCGTACTCATTGCATGCGCATTATTGGCGTTATTCCTACAAGTAGCGGTGAATTTCGCCAACGACTATTCAGACGGCATACGAGGAACTGATGCCGCCAGACATGTTGAAGAATCTTACAGTGACAAACCTCAACGTTTAGTAGCTTCTGGTGTAAAACCGTCTCTAGTGCTGACTGCCGCGGCTATCAGTGCGATAAGTGCCTGCGTCTTCGGCATGATTGCGGTATTAATTTCGGGTCAATATCTGCTGATTCCGATAGGAGTTCTATGTGTTTTGGCAGGGTGGTTCTATACCGGTGGCAAACATCCTTACGGATATTCTGGCTTTGGTGAGCTTCTAGTATTTCTATGTTTTGGCGGAGTAGCCACATTAGGTACCCAGTATGCCTTAGCTGCTCGTATCGATAGCTTAGGCATTCTCGGAGCTGTATGCACAGGCTTACTCTCTTGCGTGATGCTGATGGTTAATAACCTGCGAGATTTGTCACAAGACGAAGCGGTAGCTAAACGTACCTTAGCGGTTCGATTAGGGCGTAACCGTGCCACAGTCGCACTGTATGTCGCTGTACTGATTCCTGCGGCAGTAATGGTCTGTGCGATATTTCTGAGTGTCAGCTCAGACCTAGAGCGACTCTGGCCATTGTCCTTAAGTGCAACATTAGCTCTTGGCTCTATGTGGTCCGTGGTAAGTACTGTGCATAATCAACAGTTCAAGAGTGCTTTGTCGAGAAGCGGTACAGCCCTGTTATTGTATGCAGTCACTCACATTGTTGCAGTGGTGCTCGTTGCTTGATAAGCGACGCAATGCCTATAGTGCCCCTGACCTGCCTGTACGCAGTCTAGGTGTCCCGAATATATGGCCTCAAAGTTAGGTGCTTTCCGGTCAAAGTGTCCGCATAGAATGCGTGTATGACATACAAACTCATATTGCTCCGGCATGGCCAGAGCGCATGGAATAAAACCAATCAGTTCACCGGCTGGGTTGATGTCCCCCTGACCGAGCAAGGTGTCGAAGAAGCCAAGCATGGTGGCGATCTGCTCAAGGAAAAGAATGTCCTTCCTGACATTGTTTTCACATCCTTGCTGCGTCGCGCTATCAACACAGCGAATCTTGCCCTTGATGAGGCTGACCGCCTGTGGATTCCTGTTAAGCGCAGCTGGCACCTCAACGAGCGTCACTATGGAGCCTTGCAAGGTAAGAACAAAGCTGAAATTCGCGAGAAGTACGGCGATGAGAAGTTCATGATCTGGCGTCGTTCTTATGGCACTCCACCGCCAGAAATTGATCCAAATGATGAATTCTCACAGAATGGCGATCCTCGTTATGCAGGAGAACCAGTTCCTGAGACTGAAGCGCTTGCAAATGTCGTTGAGCGAGTAACGCCATACTGGGAAAGCGAAATCATTCCAGAGCTCAAGGCTGGTAAAACAGTCCTCATTGCAGCGCATGGCAACTCCTTGCGCGCCATTGTTAAAATGCTTGATGGTTTGAGCGAGGAAGAAATTTCTAAGGTCAACATTCCAACAGCTATTCCACTGCTGTATGAACTTGATGAAAACTTCAAGCCGATTAAGCCTCGTGGTGAGTACCTCGACCCAGAGGCAGCCGCTGCGGGTGCAGCAGCAGTCGCTGCTCAAGGTCAGCAGAAGAAGTAACTCCGACGGAGACACACACAATGTGCCCTGTTTTCATGAAATAACTCATGAAAACAGGGCACATTGTGATATTTACACAGCTCATTGTCGATTGTGTAGGGATTATCAGATAGTCGGTCACTATAAACATTGAAAAATCGCCGTATACCAACGCTTACTACTCGCGGTATACGGCGAAATCCCTACACAAACGTCAAACTGCTAGAAACTCAGTCTGGGTCTTCGCCACTTGGCTCTTTGCTGGGGTCAAATCCTGAAACTATGTACACAACGCGACGTGCAGCGGACACAGCGTGGTCTCCGAGTCGCTCCATGAAGCGTGCAAGCAGAACCATATCAATCATCTGCTGCTTAGATCCTGACCATTCGTCCGAAAGGGCCAAATCAAAGGTCTGATGATGCAAATTGTCGAGTTTGTCATCATCAACGATGATCTGTTCGGCAGTTGTGGCATCTTTATCAGCGAGCATAGAGACTAAGCGATCCGCAGTCATATCTAGGAATTGCTGCATCTGAGTAAACAACTCCTGAGTTTCAGGGGGCAGCGTTGGCTGTGGGTAAGTGCGACGAGCAGTTTCGGCGATATGCCTCGCCAAATCGCCCATACGCTCAAAGGTGGCCGAAAGTCTCAACGTAGAAACAATCACACGCAAATCAGTTGCCACAGGACTTTGTTTAGCTAAGAGCCTGATGCATTGATCGATAACGCTGGATTCTAGAGCATCGATTTCAATATCTCCATCGATGACCGTCTGCGCTGCCTCAACATCTGATTTAAGAAGTGCACTGCCTGCGCCGTGGATAGCTCGGCTAACATCCTGTGCCATTCGGTCAAGGTCATCTGCGACCTGTTTCAACTCCTCGTTGAAAATAACGCGCATTTTCCGCTACCCTCTCTCGTGACCTGTTACATATCCACGACAAGTCTATAGGTTATGTACCCCAGAGGCACGCTGGTACCGGAAAAAACACTGCGAGTTAGCTCACTGTTCATACAACGACACCCTCGATTCATGCTGTGCTCGTGCTAGCTAAGAGTATCCACGGGTACAATGTGTGCACAGACAGATGTCGGTATCGACGGCCAAGAGCGTTCGGAGGCAGACACCTATGAGTTCCTTGGGAACCAAGCTTCATAGTTTTTTTAGTGCAAGAGGCAACGAGGAGGGATCAGATAGCTTTGATGACATTGACGATTCCACCGCTACACTGCTATCGATGCTTCCCACCGCCCCGATTGTTGTAGACAATACCAATGAGGTTGTTCGATCCAATCCTGAGGCATACCGTTTGGGTCTGGTCCGCAATGATGCTGTTATTGAGCCCAAGGTGCTCGAAGCAATAGAACGAGTGAGAATCTCAGGGGGAAAATATCATCTGGACGTCACCACTGAAACGCCACAAGAATTTCTCAACGAATCAACTGCTGAAACTAACCGACGAGAGATTAGTGACCGCAGTGCATCCACAACTCACAGTGAGGTATCACGCCCTAACTGGATTCATGTAACTGTTGGTCGCATCAGCGACGCCTTTGTTGTGGTGTTGGTCGACGATGTTAGTGAAAGTATCAGATTCTCACAGACTAGAGATGCCTTTATCGAAAATGTTTCTGAGCAGCTGACTAAACCAATTCAAGCACTGCAACATTTGGCATTACGACTGGAAAGTGGCCAAGAACCACAAGAGCTCATCGCCAATGACGCTAAGTTACTACGCCAATATTGCTTGCATTTGGAACACACCATTGCGGATTTAATGCTACTGATTAAAGCACAAGAGAAAGTCGTCCCTAACGACACCAATCGTATTAAGCTCTTGAATCTGGTACAAGGCGTCGTAACCTCATTGCAGCCTAGCGCCCAGCAAGCCGCAATACACCTCAATATAGGGGGAGACCCCAAAGTGGCAGTCAATGCAGATGCACAGCAGATTACCGCGGCAATACATAAATTAATCGAAAATGCTATTGCCTACTCACCTCAGGGTGCTGCTGTCAACGTCGCTGTTGAGACAACCGTAGATGGCACACATGCAGTAGTCAGAGTAATCGATCAGGGTAATGGAATTGTCAAAGCGGAACGAGAGCGAATTTTTGAGCGCTTCTATCGAGGCAGCAACCAGAATGAGCGCACTTCTGATGGAGTCGGTCTCGGTCTAGCAATCGTCAAGCACGTGGCACTGACTCATCACGGTTCTGTAACTGTATGGAGCGCCCCACGGCAAGGCAGCACATTCAGCCTCATATTGCCCTTAGCCAACGCCTAAGATCAATGTTTTAGCAGCGTCTCAGTGTTTCAACGTCTCGACAAGCGTAGTGCTATTCGCCTAAACGACGGTATTCTTTGCGATTGATACGTTCCCAAATCAGCAACATTAAGCCAATAACCACACCAGATGCGCAAACCAATGCAGGTCCCAGAGGTTCAATGTCAGCAAGCCAAAGGCAGACAGTGATAATCAAAGCGAGGGACCACAGACTGGTACCTACGACAAAAACCTTACGCAAATCGACTTGAATCGGTTTCGGCGACGGTCTGCGTGTCTCTGGCTGAAAGATTGGAGCGAGCCTCATACCAACACCATAGCGCGCAGGGTAACCTTGATTCGAGTTTGTGCATGCGGCCGAGTGTCGAATACCATACGGTAGAAGCTGTCAAAGACGGATTGCAGAGGGGGACTGGGTGTATCGGATTCAGCCAGTACAGAAACCATATGCATGGGGATCTCTGAATCGTTTGCAGACCATGTTTCACCTCAACGATAACGATAAACCTACTGCGCTCGCAGAGATGTGGTTCAGTGGGCATCGTCAGTCGCCATCAATGCTGTTATTGCCTGATGGATCTTCTCAGGATGTCCCTGGGGTCATTAGACGACATCCTGAAGAGATGCTTGGGGATAATGCATCGCATCTATTCGGTCCTGTAATGCCTTACTTATTTAAAATCATTTCGGCGCGTATACCGCTCTCTCTGCAGGTGCACCCTTTGGATTTCCAAGCCCGCGCTGGTTTTAATCGGGAGAATGCCCAAGGCATACCTCTAAATGCCCCTGAACGCTCCTTCAAAGACACTTTGGCTAAGAATGAGATGGTGGTAGCGCTTGAGCCTTTCGAAGCAGCTGTGGGGTTCGCTCCGATTGCTTCACAAATGCGTTTGCTTACTTCTATGCAACACCCACTTGCTCAACGCATGGCATCGATTCTTGCAGGTTCATATGGCTCATATGACGATCAATCGCTTAATAACATAGATGACACCGATGAGCTCACCATTGAGCTCATTGATCAGATGATGCCGTTAAGTGCTATTACCTGGCCGGATTCCAGGAAGCGATTATTTAGGGCGTTCACTGCTGCAATCACGGCTCCAAAGCAGTTTGGGGAAGGCATCGAAGGAGCGTTGGTGGCTTTAGATCAGTCCGCGGAATTTGCGATGCATGCCGCTATATCTAATGCACTTCAAGCTGCAAGAGCTTTCCCGTCGGATCCCTCGGTCCTGTGCATGTTGATGATGAATCCCGTGTCGTTAGAAGAGGGAGAATCTGTCTATATTCCTGCTGGTACACCTCACGCCTATATCCACGGTACGGCAGCCGAAATAATGAACAATTCAGATAATGTGTTACGGGGAGGTATGACTGCCAAGCACAAGGATATTGGCAATTTGCTGCACAGTCTCAACTGCCAAACAGGTTCACCAATAGACCCGTCAAACACGCCCTTCGGTTTTTTGTCAAACCAGAATTTGGTGACATACAAGCCACATATTAATGAATTTATGCTGGCTTATGGTCGTGTCGATGACAGCACGCCGTCATGGGCTATTGTCGGTCGACTGGTGCGACGCTACGGAGAATTATTGCAACGATTACGACCTCAACCGGTCTTGCGTCAGCGCGTCCAACTACCTAAGAGCGGGCCTAGAGTGTTGCTGTGTACTGAGGGTGCAATTCAATGCTCCACGTTGACTGAGTCGATGGTGCTGAGTCAAGGGGAAGCAGTGTTTATCCCTGCCTGTGATGGACGAGTTGATATTCGTGCTGCCACCGAGACGCTAGAAACTAGACACTCTGATGCAGCAACTGCTGACGAGATATCTCGCTCGAGTTCCAAAGGCTCGTATCTACTGGCGTCAACCCCGTTCTAATCCTTCACGATGTCTGTAGTGATTGAGGAATACGGGGATTCGGGGATACTTAGAGCTATCAGAACGATGCGTGCAGCTGCTCTGTGCTCTCGCAGCTGCCCTTCATATTCGAAGTCTTTCAGTCAGAGTTACAGACGCTCGGTGACGTAGTCAATGCACTGCGTAAGCTTTTTCACATCATCAGGGTCAACTGATGGAAACACGCCGATACGTAGTTGGTTACGTCCGAGTTTGCGGTAGCCGGCCGTATCAACGATGCCATTGGCTCGCAGTGAACTAATAATCTCGTCTGCACTAAATTGATCATCGATATCGATGGTGACCACGCTGTTTGAACGTGCGGCAATATCAGTGACGAAGGGTTGCGCAAAAGATGAAGCCTCAGCCCAACGATACAAATAGTCGGAAGACTCGGTGCAACGTGCCTCAGTCCAGGGCATGCCACCTTGTTCATTCATCCATCTGACCTGCTGGTCCATCAAAGCTATCGTGGCTATCGAAGGTGTATTCAGTGTCTGTTCTTTGCGCGAGTTCGAGAGTGCGGTACTCAGTGAGAGAAATGCGGGAATCCAACGATGAGAACCTGCCTGTTTGGCCTCTGCTTCTACGCGCTCTGCTCTCTCAATGGCATCAGGGGAGAGTACTGCAAACCAAAGCCCTCCATCGGACCCAAAAGCTTTTTGTGGAGAAAAATAATACACATCAGTTTGTGTGATGTCGATGTGTAAAGCACCTGCGGCACTGGTGCCATCAACGATCGTGAGAGCCCCATTCTCGGCACTCCCTGGAATCCGTTGAACGGGGGCAGCAACACCTGTTGATGTTTCATTATGAGCCCAGCAATAGACGTCTGCGTCTTCGCAGAAGTCAGGAATCCTATATGTACCGGGGTCAGACTCAAAGACGTAAGTCTTGTCGATAAATGGCGTATTGGCAGCTTCTTGAGCGAATTTGCGGCTAAATGATCCATACACGCCAAAGGCGGGGCGCTGCTCTATAAGACTGGCGCAAACGATATCCCAGAAAGCACTTGCTCCGCCATTACCTAGAGCGATTTCGTAGCCATCGGGCACTGAAAACAGTTGGGAAAGACCTTGACGAATTGATGCTACTACTTGGCGTACCGGCTGTTGACGATGTGAGGTTCCTAAGAGCGTATTCCACTCCCCGCTCAGCGCCTCAATCTGTGCACGTCGTATTTTGCTGGGGCCTGAACCGAATCTTCCATCGTTAGGCAGTAACTCTTCAGGGATTTCCACACTGTTGGTCATACGCAACACCATATCCACACCGATGGATTCTCAGAGGGCTTACGATGCTTTCAATAGCGTTTTGTTTCAAAGAGCCAAGCACAAATTTCGGGATTATTGGCCTTAACTCATGGTGCTGAGTGTTGAATCCGCATGAGAAAGGCAATAATTTCTAAAAATTAGACACACCGAAAAGTATTGAGTGAACGATAGATGTTTACAGAATTTTTTCTCGAAGGCATCGTCATTGAAATTTCAGGGTTTTCGACGCGAAATAGACCTCATACACGGGATATTTGCCGTTATCTGGACAGCACTCCGTTGGACTTTCGTAACCGATACGTTGTAATCTGCTTTCTTGTGATGGTTACGTGATGGATTTCACATGTGCCCAAATGTACCTGTACAGGAGATTGTTTATATGAAGAATGCCGCGCACCAAACGAGGAGATCCTCACATGCGCACGCAAGAACTTCTGCAGTGTCATCATTGCGCGCTAATACCACCAGAGCTGTTTCTCGCAGAGCGACCCAAAGCGTGGAAGCTTTAAACGCCCTTGATATGGCGTTGGCTGAAAAACTTAATGAAGTTGCTCCTCCTTCTCGCAAAGCAATGAGGCTTGCCGCTAAACATCATGCACAAAAGGCGCATTTGCTTGCCGGAACCGCAATGGCCGCTCTACTTGGTACGGCTGCCACCTCCATTGCTATGGCCTCTCCAAAGTCGCAGAAGGCTTCTGTTGCAAGCAGCAGCACCACAAGTTCTCTGGTCTCCAATGCTCAGAGCTCCACAACATCGTCTGCTGCCTCGCGTTCACAAGCCAGGGTTTCTCTTAATGAGCAGGTTTCATCTTCGGCTAATAGTGGCTCTGAGGGCACTTGGGCAATGGGAGACACCACGGTGACTTCATCAGAAGTTTCACGAGCTAAAGCTGATAACGATGTAGTATCTAAACTTTTGGATGTTAATAAAGATGTGCTGCCTTCGGGGTTCAACCCCAATCACGCCACTGGGGACAGCGGCAATGCCTACTCATTTAGTCAATGCACATGGTGGGTGTATGTCCGCAGACATCAGCTTGGACTTCCTGTCGGCTCGCATTTTGGCGATGGACATCAATGGGCTAGCTCAGCACAAGCTCTAGGGTATTGGGTTGATAACACGCCACGTAATGTTGGTGACATTATGGTGTTTCGTACTGGTCAAGAGGGATCTTCCTCTGCATATGGGCATGTGGCAATAGTTGAGAAAATCAATGCCGACGGGTCCGTGGTTACATCCGAATGTGGTTCGTCATACAACGGCAAGACTTTTACTCGAACCTTTACCAACGTTCACGATTTCCAATATATCCACTACTGAGTTTCGTATTCTGTATATATGCAGAGTCACACTAGCTATTGCTTTGGTGTTCGTTTATGCGTAGTTGGGCGTGTCGTGCTGTAGTTCCCGAATTACAGAGCTTCGTCTAATAATTTCGGTGGGCGATAAGCAGTCTTGCAAGATTCATATGCTATTGTGTGGGATTGATGAAGACCATACGAAAGCATATTGTTATTCTTGCGGCGGTTGCTGTCGCAGGTTCACTACTTTCCTTTACCGCGCCTATGGCAAATGCGGCCGATAAGGATGGTGTCACATCTTCGCGTTCCTTCCCGAAGATCAACAAGACCAAGAAGGATCTGCTCGCAGAATCCAAATCGGTTGATGTTGAAAAAACATCAAACTGGGGTGGCCTCGGCACTATGAGTGTGCCGAAAACGAAATCTACTGCGGAACAGCAAGCAGAAGAGCGGGCTGCTCAAGAGCAAGCAGCACGGGAGCAGGCGGCTGCTGAAGCCGCTGAGGCTGCAGCACAATCGGCAGCGGCAAGTCGTAATCAAACTCGTACCGATACGACGAGCACTACAACCACCACCACGTCAACAGTGAGTGCCAGTTCTAGCGCAATAGTGTCGTATGCTAATCAGTTTGTTGGGGTGTCTCCATATGTGTATGGAGGATCAAGCCCCACTAGTGGTTGGGATTGTTCAGGATTTACACAATATGTCTTTGCACATTTTGGTATTTCTCTGCCGCGCACATCTGGCGCGCAAGCCAGTGTTGGCACAGCGGTGGCAAGCTTGGCGGATGCCCAGCCTGGAGATCTTATTGCTAACAGCACCCATGTCGGCATTTATGCTGGTAATGGCATGGTAGTTAATGCTTTGAAGCCTTCTGTTGGCACAGCATATACACCAGTTCAGTATGCATTCTCGGGTGGTTATTCCATTCGACGCGTAATGTGAGTTCTCAAGACCAAATTTAACTGTGCATCTAAGCACGTGTAGACCTTGATTTTCAAGGTTGCGCGTGCTTTTTTGTACTGTTTTATGCGTATGTATAGCTAAAGCGAGTGTTCTCACTAAGCTTGCCGCGCTATTGTATTAAGTGGGTGAATAGCGCTCAGCTGCACTATTCAAAGACCATAGGGAGGTCGTCATGGTGAATGATAAGGCCATACTCGTCGGGGTTGATGGGTCGGATGCAAGTTATAAAGCTGCATGGTGGGCAGCGAACTATGCTAAGCATGCAGGACTAACGTTACAAATCGTCTGTGCTTATTCTTTGCCAAGTTATGCGGCGGTGTCATTCGATGCCACCTACACCGCTCTTGGTGATGATAAGGCTGCACATAACGATGCTCAGGAGATATTGTCAAAGGCCAAAGCCATCGCTGATGAACAAGGCGTGGAAGCCACCACGTTGATTGTTACAGGCGATCCTGCTTCTGTGTTTGTTGAGCTGTCTAGGAACTACAATCTCATTGTGATTGGCAACCGTGGCAAGGGCGGCTTGGCTGAGCGTCTGTTGGGAACCACCAGTTCGAGTCTTCCCGCATATGCATACTGCCCAATCATCGTGGTGCCATATACCGATGATGACGGAAAATTGATGCATTTGAACAACACGATTACTAGGGTCGCTGTTGGTTCAGATGAAACGCGTTGGGGTATTAAAGCTTTGGAGATTGCCGCTGCTTTTGCCAATAGCTGGGGTGCTGAGCTGGACGTTATGCTTGCTGTACCTAGCATCGATGGATTGACGGGTTCAGATTCTGATGAAGAACATGGCATCATGGAATCGTATATGGAAGATTTGGATTTGCGAATCAAGCCTTTGCAAAATGCTTATCCTGAACTTCGCATCTTTAAGTCCATTGTTCCTGGATCAGCTGTGCAAGCGTTAACGAAGGCGAGCCACGAACATGATGTCGTGGTTGTCGGATCTCGTGGTAGAGGTGGCTTTACAGGCTTACTACTCGGTTCCACCAGCCAAGGTTTGTTACAACATGCAGTAAGTCCTGTATATGTTGTTCCTCGCAAATATGTTGAGGCATCCGAGTCTGGTAAGACTCCTAATTCGCCTGCAGATGTGCCGATCATGTCTCTGGAAGAGATTAGTGGAGTACACCAAGTTGATATACCGCCAGCAGATGCTCAGCTTGCTAGAGATATCGACACCATAATCGATCCTCTGCGTCAAGATGAGGGTGAGAAGAAACCTGAATAGCTGCTCGTTCGGGCTATTCGGGGTGCAGTGAGGCATCGAAACTACGTTTGTGTAGGGTTTGCCAAGTAGCTTCTGCGGATGTCAGTGCTGAGATCCTTGCTGTTGCGCCATTTGACGTTCGGCGGCGGGACTGGCTACGGCCCGTTTGAGGAATAATCCCTACACAAAACAAAAAGAGACCGTGGATGCGACGTTAAGAAGCAATTTAACGTCGCATCCACGGTCTCTGCTGTTGCAGACGGCCGTTTTGTTTAGTGGCGGACAGTAACCTGCATGCGTACTGGGGTTTCGCGCTCTAAGGTGTGCTTTACCGTGCATGACTTCTCAATGTGGCGAGTCATGCGTTCTTTGAGTTTTTCGGCATCTTCATCGCTGAGATCAGCATCACTGGCATCAACCGTGACTTGTTCAGTGAAAGCAAGGTATGTATCGTCCTCGGCATCGTAGTTGCCATCAATAACCACGTGGGCACCAGCACCTTTGCCGAGCACACTTTCAACGGCAAAATTGCTGGACAGTGCTGCACAACCACCGAGAGCGATTTTAATCAAATCGCCAGGTGTGAAGACTCCTTTACCTTTGCCGAACTTCAGATGGGCTCCGTCCTCAGAAAAAGCATCCCAAGAACCATCCTTATTGCGTTCAACCCATAGCCTCTTGCCCATGACTCCTCCAAACTTGTGTGACTCATATCTAGTCATTCACCATGCAGATGTGTCGGTCACATCCTGACTCTTCCAATCTAGTGTCCAACATCGTCAAAAGGAGAATTCTTCTCACAGCTGCTCGGTTGTTGTAGTATTCGATTCCGATTGAGAGTCAGGGTGCCGTTGAACGTGTGAAAAAGTGATGAGCTGGAGGCTAAGAATCGCTTGAGTGTCAAAGAATGCGTTAGATTAGACATCATGGCTTTAACAGAACAAGAGTTGGCTGATATTCGTTCTAGGATTCCCCAGCGTCCGGACACTAACATTCCAATGCCATACGAAGACTTGGTGCGTAAAATCCTTCTTGAAGGAACACTGAAGTCAGATCGAACTGGTACGGGAACGATTTCCTTATTTGGCCAGCAGATTCGTTTCGATCTTCATGATTCTTTCCCACTACTGACCACGAAAACGGTATTTTTCAAAGGCTTAGCATACGAGCTGCTGTGGTTTTTGAAGGGTTCTAGTAATATCCGCTGGCTCCAAGAACATAACGTTCATATCTGGGATGAATGGGCTGACCCAGAGACGGGTGAGCTTGGCCCGGTGTATGGCGTGCAGTGGAGAAGTTGGCCTGCGCCGACGGCCGATAACCCCGCGAGAACCATTGACCAAATCTCAAACGTACTGAATCTAGTCAAGAAGCAACCAGATTCTCGGCGCATGGTGGTTAGTGCATGGAATCCCGCCGAGGTTGAGAATATGGCTCTGCCCCCATGCCACGCATTGTTCCAGTTCTATGTAGCTGATGGGAAATTGAGTTGCCAGCTATATCAGCGTTCTTGCGATATGTTCCTGGGCGTGCCATTCAATATAGCTTCGTATTCCTTGCTCACTCTGATGATTGCACAACAGGCAGGTCTTGAACCTGGAGAGTTTGTTTGGACCGGAGGAGACTGCCATATATATGACAACCATATCGATCAGGTTCTTGAACAACTGTCGCGAGCACCCTATCCGTATCCGACTGTGGAGTTGCGTAAGGCTGGTTCATTATTCGATTACCAATACGAAGATTTCACTGTTTCGGGCTATCAACACCACCCCAGTATCAAGGCTCCGGTTGCGGTCTGAGGGCATCATTACAATACTTTTCGACACAGTTTAATAAGGAGTAATTGTTTAGATGGAGCATGACAGTAGCAGTCGTAGCGGCTATCACGAACCTAAGCCCGGTAGGACCGGGCATGCCGATGACGAAGAAGAATGGGACAATTCGGAAATAACTCCGAGAAAACCATATTCAGTCAATCTCATATGGGCTCAGGCCCATGACACTCACGGTCGTGACGGTGCGATCGGTTTTGAAGGGTCCATGCCTTGGCATCTGTCTGAGGACTTGCAGCGTTTCAAAGAGCTCACTATTTCACACCCAGTGATAATGGGCCGTAAAACTTGGGAATCATTGCAAGAACGGTATAGACCGCTGAGCAATAGGGACAACATCGTTGTATCTCGCCAGCCGCACTATGAAGCAGCAGGCGCCACAGTCGTCGATGATATTGAAGCGGCTCTAGAGATTGCCCGCCAAGAATCCATACCAGACGATGGTATGGACCGTTCTGAGATTTGGGTTATCGGGGGAGCACAGCTTTTCGATGATGTCATCTCACAAGCAGATAAAGCTTTTGTCACTGTGATTGATGCAGCAGTCCAAGCTGATACGTATGCGCCTGATATTGCTGAACTCGTTGATGCAGGACTATGGCGCATTAGTGAATCTGGTGAGTGGCGTAGCCCCAACAAGCACAGTGCTGTAGTTCGTCGATTCCGATTCATGAACTATGTGAAAGCCCAATAGTCCACAAGGCATTTTAAGGAATGAGACATATGCAATCCAAACCTTATGTGGTTATGACCGTTTGCACAGGCAATATTTGCCGGTCTCCAATGGCCCAAATTGTGCTTGCTGACTTTTTCGCAAAACAGGGCATCGGCACAGACTCAGTAATTGTTGATTCGAGTGGTGTGAGCGATGAAGAGTACGGTAATCCGATAGATCGACGCGCACGCAAAGTATTATTAGAGCGCGGATATACATTACCAGAGCATCATTTTGCTCACCGCATCACGCACCAAGAAGCAATCGAGTCCGATCTACTGCTGCCAATGACAGTTGCGCATATGCGCTCATTGCTGCGACTTCTCCCTACAGAAAAACGTCAATCTGTGCACATGTATCGGAGCTTTGTTCCTGAGATTGCTCAGCTCGGGAAAACTCATGAGAGTGCTCTCGATTTGGCTGACCCTTGGTATGGTGGTCCAGAAGAGTTCGAGCTTGCTATTGATCAGATAGAACAGGCTGCACCATATATTGTTGACTGGGTATCTAAACAGATATAGCTGTTATGAGTTTTCATGCAGGTGCCGGCGTGAGTACCGCCGTATGAACTGATGCAATCACTGGTGCTAGCTCAGCTATTGGGTCATATCTGAGCTAGTCGTAATCTGACTTGCATCAGTTAATCCACCCATGTGATTGTTGCCACAAGCAGCAGCGCTAGATGTGCAGGTGCACTCATGCCTCGCGACCGCCCCACACAAACCCTGTATGACTTGGCGTTTTCCTGTAGACTAGCGGTATGTAGCCAAAGGGGGTGGATCACGATGAAGTGTAATCCGTTCTATGTTGAAAATGGTTTGCGTTCGAAGTTTTACCACGATGACGATGAATGTCCGTTTGGCAAGCGCATACCTGTTTCAGATCGAATACCAGGAGAAGGTTCTCGGTTCCATTGCTGGGTTTGTGAGAGTTTACAAGTGGGGGAGCACGACGGTGCCAGGATGGACCCACCAGTGCTGTAAAAGCCTCTCAAGGCACCCGCTGTGGGCAGTTCGTACGGCAGTAATAGTGTTTTCAGTCAGTCGGAACTATAGGAGCTTCTGTGCCGTCTCGTAATGCTTTTGCTGAGTATGGTTGTCTGCTGTTTTCTGTTTAGCAAGTACCGTGTGCGCACTGCTAAACAGAAAACAGCGCGATATAGCACGTATGAGGGGTTCGCAGACGTTGAGGCTATATCGCACTGTTCTGTGGAGATGTGTATGTGGTTATTGCGCGCTTTAGTGTATATGCGAGTTTGCGTCTTCGCGCATTTGCTTGAGCATAGCTCTATAGTCTTCACGCTGATCTTCTCGGATTGACTGTGAATCGCGCTCAGCGTGGTTCAGCAGTACTCCGAGTTTGGCCTTGAACCCTTTAGCTTCACGGAATTCTTTGAAGTCTTCATTCTCGGAGCCTTTTATGGCTTCGAAGTTTTCTTTGTCAATTTCATGTTGGAGTTTCGCATCCTCCTGCATATTGTCATATGCTCGCTCAAAGAATGATTGTTCATTACTCATAATGATGTTGCCTTTCGGATAATACGATTGTGGATGTTGAGATTGTGGTGCAGCCGAGAAGCCCTGGTAATCCTGTTGATTGATTGCGTGCTTAGTCAGTTGATTGATTCCGCGACTGAAGCTGTGGTCGACTGGGCTGTAAATGCTGTGTCTCAAGACTGTTGCGTCTCAATTTGGTAATAATGAGGTTGATGGGGATTGATATCAGTATGACTGCAAGGCCAACAATGACCAGCATCAGACCTTCGTCAGTGCCTGCTGACAGGAAGAATACGGAGCTTCCAGCTCCTATATTGAGCATGCCGACAGCAGCAAAGATGCATCCCAGAATCATCCCAGGCATGCGGATTCTGCGATGTTGAGCTTGATAGGCGCGTATCTCTTCCTGCTGTTGAAAGAGGTGTCTAGCCCACATTGCGCTAACGACGTGTTGATCCTCTACGGTCATGGCCAAGTCATCCATCTTCTTTCCCTCATATTCCCTCGTCGTCTCGTACATAGCTGATAGATAGTGGCTACGAGCAATCTTGATAGATACCAACATATGCCTGCTCTATTTGATGATTGTTGAAGAAGTATTTGAGAATTATTAAGTGCATATGTACCTGTTGGGAGAGTTGTGAACGCGAAACATGCATTCACTTGCGAGCAGTTTTCGTTTGTGTAGGGATTTTCGCTGATAACAGCGGGTTCTCGAATTTTAGATTGGCGGAATCGCGCGGTTTTACGACTTTGAAGCAGGGGTGTCTGCAGATAAATCCCTACACAAACGAATCATCATGCCGCTATAAGCGGAGGACTGGTGAGAAAGTGTGTGGATATGCCTATGAAAGGTCTCACATGTGCACATTTCAATTCAGATTGAAACAGAAAGGGCTCGTAAAAACATAGCTGCTGAAGGCACTCGATCTGTATGCATATTTCAAGGGTGGTGATGATATGAAAAATCCCTCACATAAGCACTTTCGTGATGTGAGGGATTCTTTCCAGTGGCTCCGAGCGGCATCGATCCGCTGACCTAGCGATTTTCAGTCGCTCGCTCTACCAACTGAGCTACAGAGCCAATGAATAGTTGAAAAAACCCGGCGAACCGGGTTCCAATTACTACTCAAGCGACCCCGGCCGGACTTGAACCGGTGACCTCCGCCGTGACAGGGCGGCGCTCTAACCAGCTGAGCTACGGGGCCGTGGCTACAAAAAGCAGCCAAGTGGATATCTTACAAGAAACTGCGCGACATGCAAATTCTGTGCCGATATGATGCGATTTCGGCGTGTCGTTAGCATCTCTTTTTGGCTACTTTTCAGTGATATGGCCGCCAAATTGCCCGCGAAGTGCAGAGACAACTTTGAGCGCGTCATCACTGCCACCACGCGAAGTTTGGCGAGCAAAGAGTGCGGCTGCTGTTGCAGGGACAGGAACGCCAAGATCAAGAGCTGCATCGACCATCCAGCGTGCTTCGCCTGATTCATTTGCTACGGGTGGCATTGAAGCAAGGTTGGGATCTTTTTTCAGAGCTAAAGCCAACAGATCAAGCAGCCAAGATTTGATGACTGTTCCAGAAGTCCATGAGTCGATGACTTCTGTGGGGTTATCGATCAGGTCGCTATGAGTCATGGTTGCGTACCCTTCACCCAGAGCTTGCATCATCCCATATTCGATACCGTTATGAACCATCTTTGCAAAGTGTCCGGCACCAACAGGACCTGCGAGTACGAGCCCGGCATCTCCTTCGGGCTTGAGAGCATTAAAAAATGGCAGGGCTATGTCGAAATCTTCTGTGCTGCCGCCAACCATCAGCGCATAGCCATTCTTTGGGCCCCAAACGCCGCCAGAGACACCAGCCTCCATGAAGTGCACGCCATGCGCAGCAAGCTCTTGCTCATGAGGAGCGTCATCCGAGTATTTCGTGTTGCCACCGTCAATGACTAAGTCGCCAGCTGACAACAAAGTGCTGAGCGCAGTTATGGTCGAATCTGTAGGTATTCCTGCGGGTAGCATCACCCAGATCACTCGTGGGGCTTGCAGTGTCTCAACTAACTCTTCGAGTGATTCAACATCGCGCCCCGAGTCGGGTGCGCGGTCATAGCCCACAATGGTGTGTCCTGCTTCGCGGATTCGAGAAGCCATATTGCCGCCCATGCGGCCTAGTCCAATCATGCCCAGTTGCATAGTGCCTTCTTTCTTGTTGTGTGGTGTCACTGGTAATAACACATGTTGTGACGATTGATGTGACGCTTGTTATGTGATGTCGTCAAACTGCTACACGACCAGTGAAAGTAGCAGGGTGAAGATTAATCCGATAACAGAGAGCACGGTTTCCATCAATGTCCAGGTTTTGAATGTTTGCCCAACACTCATGCCGAAGTATTCCTTAACCATCCAGAATCCAGCGTCGTTGAGATGGGAGAAGATGACTGAGCCTGCTCCTATGGCTAGCACTAGCAAGCACAGGTGAGTTGGGCTGAGTCCACTTGCAAGGGGCACCATGATACCCGATGCAGTTACGGTTGCGACTGTTGCAGAGCCTGTGGCAACACGAATAAGCACGGCGACCAACCATCCTGCGATTAAGGGATTGAGCGACGAGCTAGAGATACCTTGCGCAATCACATCACCGATGCCTGAATCAACCAGAGTTTGTTTGAAGCCGCCGCCGGCTCCCACAATGAGGAGGATGCCAGACACGGAGCCAATCGACGTGCCTACGATTGAGTTGAGTTTGTCACGCCCTGCACCGTGCATCGTACCCAGTACGATCATCGCGACGAGAGTGGTGATAAGTAGCGCTTCCAAAGGCTGCCCAATAAACACGAAGAATTTTCCAACAGGATTGCCCGTTTGTCCTGTGAGATCGATGATGCTACCTGCAAGCATCAGCACCACAGGCAGTAATATAACGCTCAAAGCTGCACCAAATGACGGTTTGCTGCTCTGAGACTCTGCTGTTTCCTTTACCTTAGTATCCTCAGGAGCCATGATGGGCACCCAACGAACCATGAGTTTTGCGAGCAACGGACCCGAGATAATCACAGTTGGTATAGCGACCAACAGACCAAGTCCAAGAGTTAAGCCGAGATTAGCGTGAAGAGCGCTAATTGCAGCCAATGGTCCTGGATGTGGGGGGAGAAAAGCATGCAAGGTTGATAAGCCTGCTAAGGCTGGTATTCCCAGAAGGATGACAGGTTTGTTTGCCCTATGTGCGGCAAAAATCACCACTGGTATCAGAATGACCACGCCCACTTCAAAAAACAGTGGAATACCTACAGCAAAGGCGATGAGCGCCATGGCCCAAGGGAGCAGGTGTGAAGGTGTTTTGCTTAAAATTGTGTCAACGATGACATCAGCGCCGCCCGATACGGTGAGTAGCGTACCGATGATGCCACCTAAAGCAATGAGAATGCCTACGCTTGAAACGGTTGAGCCAAGTCCGTCGGTAAAACTAGTAAAGGATTTGTCATAACTAATCCCCGCGGATACAGCCATAACGAAGGACCCCAGCATCAATGCTAAGAATGGGTGTAGCTTGACGACGGAAATCAATATAACAATCACCAAAATGCCGAGTAATGCGGCAATTATGAGGTTCATAGAATCACTCCTTTGTGTTCAATGATTTGTTTGAGACTGCTTTGATTGCATGCCAATGCCTGATTCGTATTGGCATGCATCTCAACTTGCGTGTGTCTAGTCGCTGTTGAAGAACGATATCTGGCAATGAGGCTGAGGGTACTCAACGGACCAAGGACTCTTCCTTAGAGGCATGTTTTTGTACAGCTTGAATGGCTCGATCGATCATCTCCTGCTGGCTTCCTTCAATGGACACTTCAATGCCAGGTTCGTCAGCTTGCAGAGCTTCGAGTATGGCGAATTGACTTGGCAAGAGTGCTGGGGGCATGAAATGCCCTTTTCTGTGAGCTAGACGATCCTGTATGAGTGCTTGTGAGCCGACTAAGTGCACGAAAAACACTGGAACATCTTTGCGCAGGATATCTCTATATGAGCGTTTGAGCGCTGAACTAGAAACCACTGTGGATTCTCCAAGTGTTTGTCGACCGAGCATCCACCGGTTAATTACTTCAAGCCAAGGGCGGCGATCCTCATCTGTGAGGGGAATGCCGTGCGACATTTTTTCGATATTTGCTTTGGGATGGAAATCATCTCCTTCAGCCATAGTGAAGCCGAGCTGGTCCCTGATGGCTTCAGCGACTGTGGATTTGCCACACCCTGCCACGCCCATCACCACAACGTGAACCGGACGTTTATTCTCATTTGTGCGAATGACCATTACTGTTCTTACCTGCCTTCTGCGTCGTTGCAGTTTGTACGATGTCGGGATATTGCGTAATGTCTACATCCCGAATTGCTTGACACCTCACATAGTAATCAAATAAAGAGTACCAATCAAATTAAAAAGAGTACTTAATGAGCAATATCACATTATGAAGCCTCATTGGTACTCTCATAACTATGGCGAACTTTGGAGATGGAGAACCTGCTCAGACGGTGTTGATGCACATGCCGGTGGCGCAAGAATTGGCTATTGACATCATCGAGGGGCGTTGGATTGTTGGTGAGTCAATGACACTCGAACAGATTCAACAACGTTTCTCGATTTCTAGGACCGTTGCTAGGGAGGTAGCGAGACAACTCCAGTCCGTTGATGCTGTGCAGGTCAGAAAACGTCTGGGCATCGTAGCTCAACCAGTGGGCGATTGGGCCGCGTTAAATCCACAAGTTGTCAATTGGAAACTTCACTCAAATCAGCGTAGAAAACAACTCATCTCTCTCACAGAGTTGAGGCTTGCGGTGGAACCTGCAGCTGCTGCAGGAGCCGCAGTGAATGCTCCTATAGAGGTGAAAGCCAAAGTGGCGGCATTGGCTGTAGAAATGAGAAAGACAGGGGAGCAAGGAAATTTGGAAGAATTCCATAACTTCGATATCCAATTTCATTCACTCCTGCTCAAATATAGCGGCAACGAGTTATTTGCAGGACTTTCGGACATCGTTTCAACGATTCTTCGAGGAAGAGTTGAAATAGGAATGTATCCTCAACAACCTGCCCCCGAAGCTTTAGATGCCCACCAAGAAGTCGCTGACGGAGTACTGCACGGTGAGCCTGCAACAGCACGAGAAGGTATGCGTCGTATAGTCGATGAGGTCGATGCTGCCGTATCAAATGATCTGTAAATATGCTTGATCTGTAAATATGCTTTTGTGCAGCTACGCTTATGTGTACTGTTCCTTGCCAGGTCGCTGCTCACGTAGCATTGCTTATCTCTGAGTTGCACCTCTGGTAATTGTGCTGTGTGACATCAGTATTTCTTTCTCTTTCTCCTACTTGGCTATGTGTCAAAACGCTGCCTTCGACACGTATTGCTTGATTGTCGCAACAATATGGTGCAGTGGGAGTGTTGAAAATCAACGGAGTGTCGAAGTTTTTACATAACGTAGTTAATGTATTAGCATAGTTAACACTTAGTAAAAAATAGGTTATGAAGCAATGGGTTCACAGCTGAACTGATTACTTCTGCTGTGGTCGAGGTTATATGCCGCAGTACCTTTCCTTCTGTGCACTCCAGCTCGAGGATGAGCCGGAAAGGAGTAGACGATGAGCAGTAATGTCTCAACACACGACAACATCTTGGAAATGCAGAGCATCACGAAAGAATTTACCGGGGTGCGCGCACTTGGCAAGGTCACCTTGAAAGTGAAACGAGGTGAAGTCCACGCTATTTGCGGAGAGAACGGCGCTGGAAAATCAACGCTGATGAAAGTGCTCTCTGGTGTATATCCTTATGGCACGTATTCAGGAGACATCGTATTTTCAGGCAAAGTTGCCAAGTTCCATTCGATAAAGGAATCAGAGAAATCAGGCATCGTCATTATTCACCAAGAATTGGCGTTAATCCCTGAACTCTCGATTGCGGAGAATATCTTCCTCGGGAATGAGCTAGTTACAGCTGGGCTTATTGACTGGAGCGGCACGCAAACTCGTACTAGCGATCTTCTCGCCCGCGTAGGGTTAGATGCCGATCCTTCCACACCTATTAAAAATCTTGGTGTAGGTCAACAGCAGCTCGTGGAAATTGCTAAAGCCTTGTCAAAAAACGTGAGCCTATTGATTCTCGATGAACCCACGTCTGCTCTGAATGAAGAGGACTCAGCAAATCTGCTGAATCTGATGCGTTCACTGCGCAGTAAAGGCATAACCTGCATCATGATCTCGCACAAGCTCAATGAGATCGCTGAGATTTCCGACGCTATCACGGTGATTCGTGACGGTAAGACGGTAGGCGAGATTGCCGTTGAGAATGGTCATGTTGACGAAGACACCATTATTAAGGCCATGGTTGGTAGATCACTAGATAATCGCTATCCAACGCACGAGTCGAAGGTGGGGGACGTTATCTTCAAAGTCAGTGATTGGACGGTTGAAGACCCAAACGTTCCCGGTCGTTTGCTCTGCGACCACATTAACTTTGAAATTCGTGCAGGTGAAATCGTGGGTTTTGCCGGTCTGATGGGCGCTGGTCGAACCGAAATGGCTCGTTCTCTTTTTGGCAAAAATTACGGCATATACAAAGGTGGTTCGGTCACCATTCGCGGGAAGCGCACAGTATTTAACTCGGTCAGTGAAGCTATTAAAAACGGTCTTGCATATGTGCCAGAAGATCGCAAGCTGCTGGGTCTGAATCTGCTCGATAGCATCGAAGAAACTACAGTTTCTGCAAATATGCGCAAAATTTT
The DNA here is from genome assembly GCF_022647885.1 of Bifidobacterium sp. Classification (NCBI taxonomy): domain Bacteria; kingdom Bacillati; phylum Actinomycetota; class Actinomycetes; order Bifidobacteriales; family Bifidobacteriaceae; genus Bifidobacterium; species Bifidobacterium sp. The sequence goes on from NZ_JALCLM010000001.1 coordinate 949,720, forward strand.
GACGCATAATCTCATTGACTTCTCCAAACAACGTACCGTCGCTGAACGATATCGCGAGAGCTTAAAAATTAAGGCTCATGCCGTCGACGTTGGGGTATCCACGTTGTCGGGAGGGAACCAGCAGAAAGTCGTGATTTCCAAGTGGATGTTCCCTGATCCTGATGTGTTGATTCTTGACGAGCCCACCCGAGGAATTGACGTTGGTGCAAAATACGAGATTTACAAACTCGTCCATCAGTTAGCAGACGAAGGCAAAGCCGTCATTTTCATATCTTCTGAGCTCCCAGAAATTCTGGGTATGACCGACAGAATCTACACCATTTGTGAGGGTCATATCTCTGGAGAAGTGCAGACCAAAGATGCTGATCAGGAATCTCTGATGCGCATGATGACCACCACCCTTGCGGCTTAGTCGCCCCCAAGATTCGCGTTCATTTTTCGGGGTATCAGTGCAATCTGCCCCAACCGATTTGTTGAAAGAGAGAGGTACCTTCGCATGAAATATCTGAAACAGGTTCTCGGCAACGATTTGCGGCAAATACCTATGGTGTTGGCGCTGCTCGTATTACTGCTTGGCTTCCATGTCATATCGGGAGGCAGAATGTTGACCTCATCGAATATGCAAAATCTCATATCAGGCAATGCCTACGTGTTAATTCTTGCGATAGGCATGCTGATGGTGATCGTTATTGGGCAAATTGATCTGTCAGTCGGTTCTGTTGCAGGATTCGTGGCCATGGTGGTGGCTATTTCCGCAAGAGACTTGCACTTGCCATGGTATATCGCAGTGCTTCTGGGCTTTGCCTTAGGGTTAGCTATTGGCGCGTGGCAAGGATTTTGGCTTTCGAAAATGGGGATTCCAGGCTTCATTTCAACACTTGCCGGAATGATGATTTTCCGCGGTGCAGTTATCTGGCTCTCAGGTTCGATTTCCGTCCCAGCACCTAAAGAACTTCAGTTTTTTGGCGCAGGCTATCTTCCCGAATGGGGTCCAGGCTGGACGAATATGAATAATTCGACTCTGCTTCTTGGGCTGATCGCTATAGCTTTTCTTGCTTGGTCACAAATCACCAAATATCAGCAGACCAAGAGCGAAGCAAATACTGCAACAATGCCTATGTGGCCAATGCTAGTCAGAGTTATCGGAGGAGGCGCTGCCATCGCCTATGTAACGTGGCTCTTTGGTTCAGGCCGCCCAGGAACATCCTTCCCTATACCAGGTTTAGTTCTTGTTGCTCTGATTGTGATTTACCACATAGTCACGGAACGCACGCGCTTTGGCCGTCATATCTATGCAGTCGGTGGTAACAAGCAGGCTGCAGCGCTTTCCGGAGTCAATGTGTCGAGAACTTATTTTGCTGCTATGGCGAATATGTCATTCCTTGCAGCTCTTGCCGGAGTGCTGTTTTTGGGGCGTGCGACTGCAGCAGGACCTGGTGATGGTACCAACTGGGAACTTGATGCCATTTCTGCAGTATTTATCGGAGGCGCTGCAGTCTCAGGAGGTGTCGGCACCATTATGGCGACGATGGTCGGTGGTGTGTTGATTGCGGTGTTGAACTCTGGTCTCATGCTCATGGGTGTGGGAGCTGACAAAACACAGGTCATTAAAGGTTTGGTGCTGCTGCTGGCAGTGGCGATTGATGCGTTGAACAAGCAACAAGGACGACCATCAATCATCGGGAAAATCATGGAATCCTTCCAAAAAAAGGACAAGTGACCACAGCAGAACGTTGTATTGCCTCCTCAATGACGAGGCAGCAATACAAAGCACAAAGCAACAGCAGTAGAACAGAAAGGAAGACAGATGAAGGTTAAGAAAGTAGTTACAGCAATTGCAGCGATTGTAGCAGTAGGCACTCTGGCAGCTTGCGGAGGTAGCAGCAGGTCAGATAGCGGAACTGTCTCGGGAGAAAAGGGTTTCGCTGCTGATGCAACGATCGGTGTTTCGTTGCCGTGGCTTGGCACACAGAATTGGAAAGAAGCTGAAACCATGTTCAACGATCAGCTGACTGCCGCTGGTTTTAAGCCCCTCATTCAAGCTGCAGACCAAAAGGTACCTCAGCAGCAGCAACAAATCGAGGCAATGATTGAGCAAGGAGCTAAGGTAATTGTCGTTGGTCCTATTGATGGTACCCAACTCGGTTCTGTGCTCAGCAAAGCTAAAGAAGCTGGTGTTGCGGTTATTGGGTATGACCGGCTTATTGAAAATACTGATGCTGTGGATGCCGTTGTACAGTTTGGTTCTATCAAAACTGGCGAATTGCAAGCAGAGTCGCTCCTTGAAGGTCTGAAGGCTAAGAAGGGCGATGGTCCTTACAATATTGAGCTCTTCGGCGGTGGACCGGCTGATCCGAATGCTCCGAACTTCTTCAAGGGTGCCATGTCCGTACTGCAGCCAAAGATTGACGACGGTACGCTGACCGTGGTTTCCGGTCAGACTGAGTTCACGCAGGTCGCTACTCCCGACTGGGATAACAGTAAGGCGCAGCAGCGCATGGATTCTCTGCTCTCGGGCAACTACTCCGACAAGAAAATCGACGGCGTGCTCTCGCCGAACGACGGCATCGCACGAGCCATCGTGACCGCTTGCGAGCAGGCTGGTCAGGATATTCCCGTGGTCACCGGTCTGGATGCCGAGAACGAATCGGTGACGTGGATATGGGAAGGCAAGCAATGGTCAACCGTTGCCAAGCCGACCGATGCCCTGGTCGCCAAGAGCGTCGAACTCATTCAGGCATTGCAGGCAGGCAAGGATTTGCCGACCGCCGACGACACAGCCGACAACGGTTCCATCGATGTGCCGCTCTACGAGCTTTCGCCGGTTGTGGTAACCAAAGACAATGCCAAGGAAGTCTTTGCTGACGATGCCGACCGTTTGGCATTGCTGAAGTAGGGGTTGTCAGTTGGCAGCAACTATCTGCATCAAACGGTGATTGAAATATGGACGTGGTCTCGTCCGTATGCAGCAGTGTTGTAACAACAAGCCGGAATATGTATCACAGGTATGTATTCCGGCTTTCCCCTCCCATCAGGCCACGATGAAGTCGATGGCCTGGCAATCCTCCTCGAGCTTACTTGCTATTCAACGATGAACAACATCAGTGGTATCGGAAGGAACAACAGAATGAAACGCTTCATGACATCTGCGATGGCGGGTGTTGCGGCTTTATGCATTTCAGCCGGATTCGTGGGCACTGCAACGGCGCAGACGGCCACGGACTTTACTGAGCGACCGAGCGGCAGTTTAATGACCGCAAGCAACAACGAGATCTCCGTTCCTAAGCAGAACGGTGATCACTTCATAACATGGAATGAAAGTCCATCGGATGCCAAAGCTTTCGTCTACGAGGCTGATGTAGTACTTCGAGATGAAGGCAGTCGCAGTGCTGCACTGCTATTCGGCGTGCAGAATGCCAGTGACCCGGGGAGTGGCACATGGTATGCAGCGAATTTCGATAAGGACGCCGAATCCAACAAATCCCGTGTATTCCGAGTGTCTCCCGAACAGGCACTTCAGGAGTGGGTCGTGCCGGGCGGTGATTGGTCCGCTTTGAATTTCGATGGCTCCGTGCACCTTCGTCTGCAGGTCAGCGAAAACGGCAAGTTCAACTACGCCATTAGTAACACCGGAGCCGAATTGGGTAACGGATATCAGGTCTCGGGCGATCTTACTGCCAACGGCAGCTCTTGGAATGGCGGCACTCTGGGTCTGCTGACTTGGGAGTCGGGTGCCGTATTTAGCAATGTCGAATACCGTGCACTGTCTGGCTCCGGTACGCATTCGCCAGAAGGCTCCAACGGCACCGGACTCGGTGATTTCACTTACAGTAGCGGATATTGGGAATACGCGGAAAACGGTATTCGGGGCATCTCCAATCTCGAAGGCACTGGTCTGCATGATTCCTTCCTGTATTCGGATACGGACACCTTCACCGATGGTGTGTACAGCTCGACCGTGACTTTCAACCAACCTCGCGGTGCGGCAACGATGGTGTTTCGTGCAGCTGGGGGAGTGACTGACTCCTGTTCGAGCGGGAATTGTTCCTACGCCGCCAATATCAATTACGACAGCGGTAAGGCTCGCTTGTTCAAATTCGAGAACGGCAACGCCATTGATTTGCAAACCGAACTGGATGTTGAAAGAAAGCCCAGCTACACCATCGCTGTGCATACCATCGGCAAACACGTCGTGGTGTACATCGATGGAGTGTTGGCCTTCAATACGGCCGACTATCTGCTTCGCGGTGTGGAACATGCGGCGGATGCCGGTGTGGGGATGACTATTCTCGGTCAGAATGACGCGTATTTGGAAGGCAAGATAGGACTGCTGACCTTCAACGGTGATGTCAGCTACTCCAACTTGACGTATCAAGCTATTACCGAGCAAAATTCACCGCAGTTGAGCGGGCTGGGTGTCGCTGCGAATGGTTCTGGCACTGCCGAAGCGCCCACTCCTTTTGACGACAACCAGTACGTCTACATTCAATATGTCAGTGCCGACACGAGCAATATCGATATATCTGCTCCGGTGAAGAATGCCGCTACCTCGGTGACGGTCAGAAATGCGGGCGGAGAGCCGGTCGAGCTCACGAATCTTCCTCTTGCCGTTGGCAAGAACGTTTTCACCATCGAAACAGACAATAACGGTGCCAAACTCGTGTATCGCCTGATGATTCACAGGTATGACCCGAACGTCGACTACTACGATGAGACCTACCGCAGCCAATACCATTACTCCGTCAAGGAGGGCTGGGCGAACGACCCCAACGGTATGGTCTACTTCAACGGCGAGTACCACCTCTTCTACCAGTTCTATAACGACACGGTCTGGGGCCCGATGCACTGGGCGCACTCGGTGAGCACCGACCTGATTCATTGGGAGGACCAGCCCATCACCTTCTATCCTGATGAGTACGGGGCGATGTTTTCCGGTAGTGCCGTCGTGGATGCAGGCAATGCTTCCGGACTGTGCGGCGATGGCTATACACAAGACTGTCTGGTGGCCATCATCACCACGGATGGCAACGGGCAGCGCGTCATGGTGGCGTCCAGCAAAGATGGCGATACATGGACCAAGCACGAGGGCATCGTCAAGGATTGGTCCGAGGACGGCCTGAACAGCAAGGATTTCCGTGATCCCAAGGTCTTCCGTTATCAGGGCACCTGGTTCATGGTGATTGCCGGCGGGCCACTGCGTATCTATTCATCAACAAATCTTGTCGATTGGCAGCCCGAGACGCTGTACGGCGATTTGCATACCGAATGCCCTGATTTGTTCATGCTGCCCTTCAACGATGGTGATACCACGGTGTACAAGTGGGTGCTCAGTCGTGGTGGGCGTACCTACAAAATCGGTGATTTCAAGCAGGTCGAAGGCAAGTGGGCATTTGTTCCAGACTCGCAATATGCCGACAACGATGCCAACGGGGTGATGAATCTTGCCCGCGACGCCTATGCGGCACAGACCTATTACCAAGGTGAATTCGTCGAAAGCGAAGCCAATCCAGAGGTCATCGCCATCCAATGGATGAACACTTGGGAGGACTACTGCAATAAGGTAGCGCAGGCTTTGGTGAACTCAGGCCAGCACTTCAACGGCAGTTTTGATCTACAACTCAAGATGGGTTTGACTAAGGATGCAAGCGGCAAGTATCTGCTCACCAGCACGCCGCTTGACGCTTATCAGGAGCTCCGCATGGGAGTTCATGCCAAATCAGGCCAATACAGGGTTGTTCCTGGCGGAGCGAACGTCATGGCAGGATTCACGGGCAATCAGTACGAAATGACTGTGAAACTCACCCCACAAGCAGGAGCCACCGAGGCGGGTGTCGTCGTATTGATGAGTGACGACTTCAACAACGGCACCTCGATTACCTACAACTGGTCAACGAAAACGCTTGCGGTAAATCGTGAGAATGCGCATGCCATGTACGTTTCGGACAATTTCCAGGATTATGCGCAGCAAGTATCCGTGAAGCCTGCGGAGGATGGAAGAGTTACTCTGCATATCTTCGTGGACCGTTCATCAGTCGAGGTTTTTGCTGATGATTACACGATGGCTGCTTCCGTCCAGGTATTGCCGGACGAGTCATGGCAAGGTCTGAACATCTGGGCGGCAAACGGGAACGTAGAGGCAGATGTGAACATCTACCCCCTGCAAGGTATCTGGGCGGACAATCAGCTCCCCGAGGCTACGGTGTCTTCCATGGCGGTCACTTCGCAGCCGACAAAAACCATCTACCAGAACACCGATACCGAGATTGATGCAACAGGTCTTGAAGTCACGGCGGAATTGTCGAACGGGACCCAGCGCGTATTGCAAGCTTCGGAGTATGATTTCGACTTCGATTTCAGCTCGCCTGGAACGAGGGATGTGACCGTGAAATTGAAAGCGGACGGAAGTGTCACCACGGCATTTCAAGTTACCGTCGAAGCAGTCAAACCTGAACCTGAGCCAAGTGATTCGCCGGTGAAGTCCATCGCAATAACCACGCTGCCAACGAAACGTAGTTATGCGCAGGGAATGCTTGCTCTCGACACGACGGGTCTGGCAGTAACCGCGACTTTGGAGGATGACAGCACTCGTGTGCTGAAAGCCTCGGAGTATCAGATTATCGGTTTCAGCGCTGCCACTGCTGGTACAAAGCCTTTGACGATATCGCTTCTTGGATCGAAGAAGGCTATTACCACTCGTTTCAGTGTGGTGATTAGCAATGCAGTGGATGGTGCACCAGTGAGCAAAACGCAGCTGAATACCATGATTACTTTGGCGAAAAAAGCCAAACAGGCAAAGTTCACTGCAGCTACATGGGATCCGATGAATGCCTTGCTCACGGCTGCGAACGGTGTTAAATCGAACGGTCTAGCAACACAAGATGCGGTTGATCTGGCTTACTGCGATCTGATGGATGCCTACAACGCTCTGGTAATTCGTTTGTAGTGTCCTGTTGCGTTCGGTTACTTTGCCGCATGATTTGCGGAGTATCTCACGCTTGGTGAATGATGCGGCAAAACCAATGTTTCGATAACGCCAAACCGAGCAGATTGGAGGTACATACGATGTCAGCTCAAGAACATCAAGAGCACGATGTGCACAAAGATGGCAAAGTATTCACCCGATTGCTTGGCTTGCTTCAACGGATAAGAGCCCGATATCAAACAATTTCAACCCCCTTAGCGTGGGTAACAATCGTTGTACTCTGGGCATTAGCTGGTGTAGCAGGAGTTTCAATCGCCAATTCCACATATCGAGTATTCGGTGATGTAATCATTACTGCGCTCGGTTTAGACTCTTTCGACATTATGGTTAGTGGCTCGTCTGATGTGAATTGGAACCCTGACAGTAGTGCTGTGAGTGATTGGGAACAAGGGACAGCTGAACCTTATATCGTGGATGTTCCAGAAGCTTCAGCGCTCCTAATTCCTGGAACAACCATATGGAATTCAGTCTTGGTCAAGAACACATCACAGTCAGCATCTGGGAGTTTGAAAGTTAGCATACGCGATGCTTATCGTGCAGATTCTTCTGTGAATCTCTTTACTCATACGACTTTTTCTCTTGAGTGCGACGGCGTGACCTTGCTAGATCAAGTGCCAGGAAGCGATTTGGAGAGCATGACAGGGTTGAGCATAACTCGGGTTCTCAACGTCGAGGACGTGATGTTATGCCATGTGGGTGTTGCACTCAGGCCAGAGGTATTCAGTGACAACTCCGTCACACAGCGGCGAGCAAGAGTAATTCCTCAGTTGCTGTTCGAAGGAGTACAACGATGAGGTTGTTACGAGTTGTTTTGCGAAATATTCAGGCGTTCCTTCACATCCTTGTTTGCGTAGTCCTTGCAGTATTAACGGGGTGTTTGTCATTAAGCCTTGTTGCTTTGGGCTCATATGACTACACGGACTTTGCCTATGCGCAGGATGACCGAATGGATGCATCACTGAGTATTGATATGCCGTTACCAGGGGAGTCAGTCGAATGGCGTATGTCTAGCGGAGCGGTCATCTATGACGCGTCGGATATTACTTTCCAGATTATCGAGATTACTGATGTGTATAGCGAAGTTGAACGGTGGGTGAGCGTTGACATCATTGACGAGTCACAAGGCTCCGCGAATGTTGTTGCTTCTGGTGTATCGCTCAGCCAGCTTCGGCAGTTTTCCTTCGAATGCCCACACGCTTCTGATAACGGATGCATATTGACTGCAGCACTACATATGAATCGTGATGCTGGAGATGAAGTTAGAGGCCGGCGTATCTCTATCCGGTGGATGTTTACAGTTCAAGATTTGGCAAAAGAGCAGTCAAGTATTGCTGATGATACGCAGTTGCTTGGAAGAACAGGCATATCAGTAGCCATGGGAGTTCTTGGCGTAGCGACGTTGACATTAATAGGGGTCGTATTCGCGATCGTACATCGAAGGCTGCAGAGAAAGGAGACAACAGCACAATAACAATCAGCGCTTGCTCAGCGCTGAAATGTCACGATGGATTCCACTTAGTGTCGAGTGAATTTATTGAGCTCACTCAACTCATGAATAAACAGATAACCAGATAAACAAACAAGCAAACAAGCAAACAAGCAAACTAGAGAAATGGGACAATGATGTCATTCTTACAACGACCAGGTATGAAGCGCGGACTGCTGGCTGCCGGTGCACTACTTGGAGTATTTACCCTGATTACAGCTGCAACGTTAACAGATTTTGCCAATGTGAATCTTGGAGCGAATGGTTTTGCGCCAGCCAGTGATTACAACATTCAGGTCAGCATAACTAAAGAGACTGCCCTTGACGACGTGGCATGGGTGGAAGGTGATGATGAGGAAGGTGCAGGTGTAAACATCACCAATGAAACCGAATTTGCTTTAGCTATGCAATCCATGGAACCAGGCGATGCATTGACCTTCGTGATTCCGGTACGCAATGCCAGCGAGGACTGGGCGTCTACATTGAGTATGAATTTCAAAGAAGTGCAATCGACCAGTGAAGCTGCTGAAAGCGATCAAAATATTCTCGATGCTAAAGAAGCTTTTATTCAAGCGCTGGAACTATCGCATTGCATGACCGATACTCCGCTCGCAGCCTGCGATGACGACGGAGATTTTTCAACAGCAGTCTCACTAACCGGCGAAAATACTAGCAGCACGCCGGTCGAATTGATTGGTGATACAACACCTTTGGCTGCATACGATGGTTCTGCTGATGTGCTGTATAACAGCGGCGCCGGTAATGCAACATTCGTAGTGGTGAAGGTCGCCTTGGATGACGCGGCAGATCTAGCAGATTTCGTTGGTGGGAGCGCGGATATTCAGGTGCAATTCACCGGTGAATCTGTGGCCTAAACGTTTCTATCAGCAGTGCAGCGGAGGTGAGTAGATTATGGGTGACGGGATTAAAGCAGTAATGACGGATGTCGTCGATACTGGGATGGGTACCATGCCGAAGGCACGCAACAATCCTGTTGTGCGCATCTATCTCCGCTTGAGATCAATGCTACTCACCGTTATGGCGTGCATTGGTGTGATATCAATAGTGTTGTTTATAGGAGCGGCGGCGTTTGGATTGCGGCCTATGGTGGTGATTTCCGGTTCAATGGAACCGGAAATCACTGTGGGGTCGTTGATTCTCTCTATCGAAACACCGGCTACATCTCTTAAACTGGGAGATGTTATTACTGTCAGTCGCAGTGGAAGCCAGCGTTTAGTGACTCATAGAATTATCGAAGCAGGCGACTGCGCAGGGGAGCGGTGCTCTTTCATATTGAAGGGTGACGCCAATATTGCACGCGACCCTCATCAAGTGCTTATTGAGTCAGCTCCTCGTATGTGGATAGCGCTTTCTGGTATTGGATACGCCATTGTCTGGATGCGTACTTTGCCTGGGTTGATTACCTTAGCCGTGGTGATTGTGGCACTGATAATGTTGCTAATTATTGTGCCAAAAGATACCAAAAAACCAATAAATAGCTAATTATTTAACAAACTCGTTCATATATGCATGTCCGCATGGTCAATTACGGGTTGCGATTCCATTTGTGTAGGGATTTAGGCGCATATAGTAAGTATCGAGTGCGGAATTCCGCCATTTTTCAACGCTGATACTTCGGGTAAGCCTAAAAATCCCTACACAACTGAAAAGTATTGTTATAGCAGTTACTTAAGCTGCGAATTCGGCGATTCGATATATGTGCGCAGCGCACTATCTATGGTGTCAGATTCGTCGCTGTAGCACCCGTAACCACTTGAGCTGCTGCACGAAGGATCACTGTAGTAGTCATAATCTGAAGATGCTGCCAAACCTATGCCCCAAATAAGCAATCCCACAAATATCGCAATAATGATTGTGAAGATGCCTCCAACGACTGTTCCGGCAATAGCAAAACCATTGCCTCGTTCGCGGGATTTATGTATCTGTACTAAGGCAATAATGGAAATCACTAATCCGGCAGGTGCAAAAACAAAGCAGAGAGCGAAACCAACGATCGCCATGACATTCCAAGGTGCATTTTGTGACACCCCATAAGCCTGATTAGGCACATAGTATGGTTGCTGCGGAAAGACTTGTTGACTGTACGATTGCTGCACATAAGGCTGCTGTGGCTTAGGCGCATACGGATTCTGGTTCGCGTATCGGGGATCATTTGCAGTTTGAGAAGATTGCTGCTGGTACTGCTCTCCGCCCTGACTGTAATAGGGCTGCGTCGACGGTGCAGACTGTCCATATTGTTGCTGAGGGGCATACGGTGATGGTTCAGGGTTTTCTGGATTCTGAGCCGGTGAGCCTGGAGTATAGGAACTCTGTCTGTACGAGTCAGACGTCGGCTGCTGCGGCGCATTATCTTGTGGATTGCCAAAATTATCGGTCATATGGCAAAGTGTAATCGCTCCCACCCGTGTATTGTCTGGGAGAACATCAGATAAGTGCATTACCACCGCCGATATTGACAGAAATCTTGTGTTCTATCGGCGATGGTAATGCACTTATCTCAATCGTGTTTCAACTATGAGCTACTCGAGTAATCAGTCAGCTTGCTTCCAAGTGTTGACGTCAATGTGATGTTCAGGGTTCGCCTGCCATGCTTCCCATGCAGATCGAACGATGTCTTCCACACCATATTTCGCATGCCAATTCATAGATTCATTAATGCGTTTCGGTGAGCCAATGAGATGCGGTGGGTCTCCAGCTCGACGTTCTTTAATTGCTTCTGTGAAGGGCAATCCAGTGACTTTCTTAACTTCGTCTACGATTTGACGCACTGAGGTTCCTTCGCCTGTACCAACGTTGAAGGCATCATATTCTCGTTCATCTTTGTCGAGATAGTTCAGGGCAGCGAGATGGGCATCGGCGAGATCGGATACGTGAATATAGTCGCGCACACAAGTGCCATCTGGTGTGGGGTAATCATCGCCGAAGATTGCGGGAGCTTTGCCCTGCTTTAAGCGGTCAAAGAGCATAGGTATGAGATTCAGAATTGCTGGATCTTCAAGCTCGACTGGACCGCACCCAGCAACGTTGAAGTAACGAAGTGCACAGAAACGAATGCCGAATGGTTGTTCGCAGGCGCGTGCCATCCACTCACCGAAGAGTTTGGTTTGTCCGTAAGGGTTGATGGGGATCATGGGAATCACGTCTTCTGGAACCACATCAACAGGTGGAACGCCATAAGTTGCTGCTGAGCTTGAGAAGACCAGTTTTTTCACTCCGGCATCAGCCATGCCTTGAAGCACATTGAGCATGCCGTTGATGTTTTGCTGGAAATACCACAGCGGTTTTTCGACGGATTCTCCAACTTGTTTGCGTGCTGCAAAGTGGATTACCGCATCGACCTTATGCTCGGTGAGGATTTGAGCGATGATCTTATCGGAGCCTGGGGCAGAGATGTCTGCACCATAAAGGCGCGAACCCTCGATGCGAGTAGACTTGCCATAGCTGAGATCATCAATCACGATTACTTGTTCGCCAGCTTCGTGAAGCGCATGAACAACGTGCGCACCGATGTAGCCGCAACCTCCAGTGACGAGAACTGTCATATCTGGCCTTCCTTGATAGAGCGAAGGCGAACGAGAAAAGCACAACCTCTGTTCGCTTATGCTCGAATATGTTACCTTTTTAGCACTTTAAGTGTATCACATGAACAAGATTGAACATTTGAATTTGGACGATACTCTTGTAAGCATATTGAGTATGTGTAAGCAGTGATATCACGGCATGATGCCGTGCAAGGAGTAGATATGAGCGTAGAGGCAGAACCACTGTCTATAGCATCGCCATCTGTAGATGACGCCAAGAGTGGACCGCGTCGTGAAGTGTTATCTTTTGTCAGGCGCTCTGGACGTTTAGATAAACGCTTGCAGAAAGCTTGGGATTGTTATGCTGATGAATATCTCATCCCTCTCAATGAATCGGAGTCATCGCTTAATGTACGTGAGCAGTTGATATTCGATGTAGAGACGATTAAGCAATATTGGGGGAATCATAATCCACTTATCGTGGAAGTAGGCACAGGACAGGGTGAGAATATCGTGGCAGCGGCGGCTGCACATCCTGAATTGAACTTCCTCGCATTAGAAGTCTATGACCCAGGTATTGCCCACACGCTCTTGTTAGCTGGAAAACAGGGGCTGCATAATCTGCGCATCGGGCAGCTGAATGCTCCCGATATCTTTGCACATATGCAAGAGGGAATTATTGCCGAGGTATGGACCTTCTTTCCTGACCCTTGGCCAAAGATGAAGCATCATAAAAGACGTATTATCCAGGACTCCTTCGCGAGAGCGGTGAGCGCTGCGCTCGCGCCGCAAGGGTTTTGGCGAATTGCGACTGACATTGAGGACTACGCCCTGCACATTCATGAAGTACTCGACGAGATGGACTGCTTTACCAATGTCGGTAATCTGACGGTATCGCTCCCGATCGAGCATGTCGGTAAAGGCACTGCCGGACAGGCAGTAAATCTTCCTCATAAGGACTTCATCGAGTCCGAGCGATTCGAGGGACGAGTCCTGACCAACTTCGAGAACAAGGGCATTACCGCAGGACGGGCAATCCACGATTTCACTTATCGTGCCAAAGCGACTTCGTGAAGCCCCACGCATAGTTAAAAAACCAAACTGTGCATGTTGACACGTGAGGAAGAAAATATTCACTTCCTCACGTGCCGACATGCACAGTTTTGTTGTATAGATTGCTGACAGACATTATTGCGTTTGCTTGAATGCACGACGCGACTCACCGGTTTGCCCTAGTCCTATAAATCGCGTATTATGAACTCGTTTGCCCCCGTCGTCTAACGGTTAGGACATCAGACTTTCACTCTGACAACGAGAGTTCGACTCTCTCCGGGGGTACCACTTAGGGTATGTAATTGCAATATTTCAGTTTTCTCTCGCATTTTTTCTTGATTCAATATATACATAGATGGTGATTGTCTATAGCGTTCGACGCTCAAGAATTCCTTTGTTTTCAACGTTTGCGTGAACTGGTGTGTACTCGTCGCGCACGCTAGTGTGAGACTTACGGGTCTGCGACAGCGTTCAATGACTTTTCAAACAGTCGGCTCCGTTGGCTGACTAGTTGTATTCGCCTTCGTGACTCAATAAGAGTCATACTGTTTTACGGTAGATAAATTGTTTACCTTTTGCGCCCTGATATGTTCTAGAGATTTTGGTAAAGCCGCTGCGCTCATAAAGTTGCTGAGCGGGCTTATTGCGTTCATTGACGCCAAGCACTAGTTCGTGAATATCGCTAAAATTGCCACGAACATAGTCTGGCAGCAACGTCATGGCTTGAAGTGCGAACCCTCTGCGGTGAAAACGATCATCGGTTGAAAAGCTTCTGATGAGTAAACTGTCGGAGCGATCTGTGTACCGATATTTGTCATCGCCATAATCCAATACCAAAAACGTGGGAATTTCCCGATCTGATGTCACCAGAAGAATCGGGTGATACCCCTTGGCAGATAGCGACACATGGATAGCGTGTGCGGGAGAACCAGTAAAGCTCAGATCAGCTAATTGAAAATGCTCCAATGACTCCTTGAATGCTGAGTTATATGCAGTCAACATAGGGTATTGATGTGTCATCACACCACCTCCGTTCTTTCCTAGTGTCAGTACTGAAGATATCCACGGTGATCGTTATTGAGAAGAGCGACATCTTCCCCTCGAGATTGCCGTGCTTGTATCTGTGATTCGCCCCATTCAGACATCGTTAACAGAACTTCGCGCAGACTTTTCCCTGTTGGAGTGATGGAGTATTCCACCCGTGGCGGTACCTCCGCATATACAGTTCGCTGCACGATGCCATCTCTTTCAAGCTCACGAAGTTGCTGAGTTAACATCTTCTGGGTAATGCCGCAAATTTTGCGAGATAGTTCACCAGGACGTTGTGGTCCATTGCCAAGGTGACACAGAATAAGAGGTTTCCATTTTCCGCCGATAGCTTCAAGCGTTGCCTCGATCCCCAAACGATATTCTTTTGCCATAATTCCTCCAATAAGAACAATACTGACGTTTTCACTACCATAGCCACTAAAAAGTAGGTACTAGCTAAATACACGTCATCAGAGCATCATGCTAATCATCGACCTGCCAACGGTAGGTCTGAACAACTATGGAGGATTCGGCATGACAGAGAATGTGTTACAAGACTTTGTTTTCAACAACGGACTACGGTTGAGAAATAGAGTGGTTATGAGTCCAATGACCACTATGGCTAGCTTCTACAATGGCATGGTTACACAAGATGAAATCGACTATTACGCGGCTCGAAGTAGTGGCCCAGGCATGGTTATCACAGGGGTAGCAAATGTCAGCGCAAGCGGTAAAGGATTTGAAGGAGAACTGTCTGTATCGCAGGACTCGATGATTCCAGGTTTGCAAGAAGTGGCTAACGCCATTAAGAAACATGGTGCGCTTGCGGTCTTACAAATTTTCCATGCTGGAAGGAAATCAAATAGCAGAATTCTCAGGGGCGAACATCCTAAAAGCGCCAGTGCAGTCGCTGCTGAATATCCGCAGGACTCAGAGATTCCTCAAGAACTGAGTGATAGTGAAATTCGTGAAATAATAGAGGATTTTGCGCAAGCTACCAGACGCGCCATTGCAGCAGGGTTTGACGGCGTTGAGCTTCATGGTGCTAACACCTACTTATTGCAACAGTTCTTTTCACCGCATTCAAATCGTCGACAAGACCGCTGGGGAGGAGATTGTGATAAGCGAATGAATTTTGCTCTGGCGGTCATCTCATCAGTACATAAAGCGATTAGCACATATGCCGCCAGGCCGTTCTTGCTGGGGTATCGTCTCTCACCTGAGGAAATTGAAACTCCTGGAATACGGTTTCAAGATTCGTTGTATTTTGCTGAACAGATACGCGAACATATCGATTATCTCCATTTATCAATGGGTAGCTATCAGCGAAGCTCACTAAACGATACGCAGGATCAAGAGCCATTGCAAGCAAAATTCGCTAGGGTCACCAAAGGGCATATTCCTCTGATCGGAGTCGGTTCTGTTGAAAGTCTCGAGGACGCCGAGGCGGCGCTTGCAGGTGGCGCAGACTTAGTGGCTTTGGGGCGGGAATTGCTCCGCGAACCACAATGGGTGCAAAAAATTTCCGCCCATGATTTTGCCAGCATTAGGACAACGATTAGCACCTCCGATATGGCAGAGCTAAGTATCCCTCCTGTGATGCGTACTTATCTTCTGACAGCATTCCGGTCGGTAATGCATGTTGCAGATGACGAAATTCCGGCAACCAGAGGCGATATCAGCAGCGCAGACGAATCCCACGTGCAATACCGACATCAGATGGCACCGATGGAAGGATTTGAAAAAAAATTATGAGAAGGAGAAAAGTTAGCAGGCACTGTGCATAGGCATGGTGCATAGACGCCGTATATAAATACTGTTATCACTCTTCTTTGAAGGCTCTCTCCATTACTGATGCAGTTACAAACTCAGAGTATCTCACTGGTATCTAGAGGCCGAGTAGGTTTTATCTCATATCTGGAAGAACTCAGGTCGAGAACCTGCTGCAAATGAGAAAGCTGGCTCGAAAAAGGAGGATTTTGGTATAAATATCCACTCGTTGTGAGACTGAGCACGGTTGTGTAGTGATTGCCAAGTATAAAGCTATAATTCATTCACGAAAAATGCTGGTATTCCGCCATTCCTGCGTCCGTAGAGGCAGCGAATACTTCCAGTCTTGTCAATAATCCCTACACAAACGAAACCCAGAATGGAATTGGCCCAAATTGAGCCTGCACAGAGATAAAAAACAGCACAATGTAAACAACAATTACCAAATAGCGCACAATCAATCAAAGCTGCAACCGCATCCTAGCTATGAGCGCGAATAAATCTTGAATATTTGGTGTTTTGGCAATTCTCAATATCTTGAGAATTGCCAAAACACCCTCTCTGAGACTATTTGTTTGTGGTTTCTAGAAGGCTGCAGCGAGATATGAGGTACCAGAAAACAGGAAGTATGTCCCAACAAGGAAGGCCAAGGTAATCGCTGAAGAAACAGGATTAAATAGCAGAACGATACCTAGAATCACACCTAAAATATTCATGAAGACATCGAAGCGGTAATAACTCGTGGCTTTAACTTTGTAAACGCTCGAAACGGCCAGCTCAAACAGAGAATCTAGAATGAACCAGATAGCAAAGAGATAGGGGAGCGCAATAACCCCTACGTTAGCGTTGAATAGTAGAAATATGCCGAGCAGAATATCTACAATGCCGAGTACCAGGATATAGATATTTTTCGCACCGGTGAAGTCATCAAGCTTTCTTCTGAAAACCAATTCCGATATACCTTTGAGAATCGCCAAAATAGCAAAAACATAAACAATGGCTACCAAATTGCTGGCTGGATTGCTGAATGAAATCAGCGCGGTAATGATGAAGAGTATCCCTACAAAGAAATAATCCCAATTAATTTTTCTTGTCATATATATCTTCTCCCTTGGATCTGTGGATGCGCGTTGACCACGCATACATCGGATTCCTCATCTTCAGTCTAGGCGTAGATGAAGCAACGCATCATCTACGCCTTTGAGTATCTCCATAGGCAACAAACAGTCTCAGGCTCACTATTGCTCACAAGTGTTCATTGACCGTTTATGTGAGTTCACCTTTTTATCGATATGAGAGAAAGCACTAAGCAACTTCTGGTAGTGATACGGCTGAGGGCAGAGGCTCATTGCTTTGAGGAAGTAGCGCATTCGTGATGCAACCGTTGTCGATGGATTGCAGAGCTTGTTCTAATGGCACACTGAGATGTCCGTGTTGATTCATCCAAGTGGTATATGAGCGCACCATGGAGAGATTGGCAGTGCCCCAACGACCGGTTGAGTCAAACCATGAGGGCAGTACTGAGCGCAACGATACCGTGAGCACTTCGGGGTCAATGTGGCATAGTGCTGGTTGTAGCGCATTTACTGCGGCCTGTTCATCTTCCCGAACCATGCGATAACCGCGTTCGGTGGCAGTGACAAAGTTTTGCACCACTTGTGGGTTGCGGTCAAGGAATTCGCGTCTGACGCACAGATAGTAAGAGTGGTGCGGGGCAACGTCAATCGAGTCAAAAGGTAATGTCACCACCTGTTCGAAAGGTTGCGATCCTTGGAATGGTTCCCACCAAGCCACATTGATGAATGCGTCACATTTACCTCGTTCGACTGAACGTATATCTGGCTCCCATTCACCTGGGTCTGTGGTGATGACTTTGGAGAAGTCCCCGCCGTCCTTGCTCACCGCTTGTTCCAGTTCAGTGTAGAGACGCTTAACTCCCATCGGAATACATACTCGTTTACCTTCGAGATCTTTGAAGCGTGTAATTCCTGTCGATGTGTTGGTGATGATGCCGCCAATCTGGCATTGATTCATCACTGCTACGGAAATCAACGAGGCTTCATCGTGTTGATGAAACAGGAGTTGATTCAGTCTTAGCAAAGCAATGTCGCATTCGCCGCGTGCCAACAGGTAAGCAGGATCTCCGCGGAAGAAGTCTCCGCTAGCGAACTCGGGATCAATGCCAACTTCTTGATATAGCCCTGCTGCTCGAGCAAGATACATTCCGGCGTGATTAGTCCAGGGATGAACATATTCGAGTCTGACTTTCAACATTATTTCTCCTTAATTAAGGTTGGATTTCTTGAAAAATCGATGATGCGGTGATGCTGAGATATTGCTTGCTGAGATTGTTGGTTGACAAGATTGTTGTGCGCCGGTGCAGAGTCACCCAGGTGAGTGTGCACCAGTGTTCTACGAGACAAATATTCCTAGTGCACGTTGTTTTGGTACCGGCTGAGCTGCTTCTGCTGCGTACTATCTAGCGCATTTTTCGAGGCACTCGCGTATGTCTTTGAGTAAGGATTGCCCTGAAGGAGTTGAGAACCAGCGAGTATGTGCCAGAAAACAGGAGTCGTAGCACCAATCAGCATCTTGCAGACGGTTAGGAAGTTTCATGTAGTACTGCAGCCAGTTCAGGCCAGCTTCAGCTTGGCAGATAGCCAATATGTCTGGCAGTATAAGTCGTTCAATATCGCTCAAAGGGCGCACTGTGCAATAGCCTGTTATAAGTGCTGCGGCGACATCAGGCTGGTATGCTGCCTCGTTACCGTCCATAATGTCAACCCACTGTATGCAGTGTCGCTCTAATAGCATTGCGAGCTCGAAGATTGCAGTGTTTTGGTCTGATAGGCCGAAGTCAATAACGGCAGATGGGTGTTTGCCGTGCCATAGGAAATTCGAGATATGAGGATCGCCGTGCGTCCATCTTGCAGGCAGAGTCTGATACAACTTGCCTACACGACTGGCATATGGTTCAACTACCTGTACATCATGTGCAATATCGCGTTGCGTGAGTTCCAGATAGCGCCTAACGAGTGGACGTTGACTAAGCCATAGGTTGAGTGATTTGTGAATATCACCGGATGCAAACATGCCAAAGGTATTCGACATACCGTTGATTGGTAAACGTGCCTCTGCAAATCCTACAGAGGCGCAATCAATGGATGCAACGTATGAGCCTAGTTCGTGTGCCTCTTCGAGATCAGAGGGAGAATCCCAACTTAGGGCCTTCGCATAGCGGTCTTCACCCTCTACAGCGACATAGCATTCAAATGCTGCGTTACCTTGCACAGCTACAGTGTCATTGCTTGAATCGACGCTAAAAGCTGTGGAGGATTGGGAGTTGAAATGCAAGAATCGAGGTGCAGTAATACCATGATCGCCAAGATATTCGGCGTAGCGATGATATGGGGTGATGCTTGGAGTATCACGAATTGCACGATCATAGCGTTTGATAAATATAGGAGCGACATTGGTACTCACCAAGGATGCTGCTGCGGTTGGCCGAGCACTGTGTGACAGTATTCTTTGTGCAACGACTGGTTCTGAAAGTGATGAACATAGTGCCTGCGCCTGATCAAGATCAACATCTGGCCAACGTTGCACAACCATATCGAGCTGAGGATTTCCCTTACTTTCCATGATTGCTGCGAATCTCTTTAAGAGACAGACTGATATATTTCATAAACACTGGCGGCAGCAACGACATCTCTTGTTGCACCAGGTGAATAGACCTACGGCAAAGGTGAACTACCATGTCTGACATCAACTCCCTGATTGCGATATGGTTGCACAGGGTCGTCAGCAAATAGATGACTTCGTTCGACGGTATTAGCCGTGTCACGTTCAACGGTCGGAGATTAAATCTCCCTCTCAGCTTTTCAGCTCCCGTGCATTGACAAGAACGAGCGTAGGCATAGATGCAGACAGTGCGAGTTTAGAGTTGCCTAGAATCGTCTATTCAAACAGACATAGCGTGTTGGAATCAAAGCTTTCGTACTAGCTCAAAGCGTTCAAGCACAACAGGAGTCTCGTCGTTGAGAGTAAACCCCTCACCATATTCGGCTAAATACTCCTGCGAATTCCAAAACTTCTCATGAACCTGTCGCCAACCCGCAGCATCGGTGTAGCCTTCGCCTTCATCTTTGGCATGGTTGTCGTCAACATCAATGAATCGCGTAGTCGTTACGGCCGTATATCTCAGTATCGCTACATCTTTGCCGTCAGAATCGATGATTACACTGAGGTCGCCTGCCTTCGGTAACGCTTCGTTACTTAGCGCAAAGTCGCGATATAAGCTGGCAGTGCTGGTTTTTGCCCCAGAAAATATAGCCGCGATTAATGCGTCACGGATTGGTCCTGGGTAGGCGAATTCGTCTTTAGGAAGTTGAGCAATAGCTTCCTGAGATAATGCTTGTACATCAATCTCAGATATTTGAGCTTCGTTTGGTGCTGCATGTGGTTCTTGCATTGCAGAGTTGTCTGTGCCGTTATCGGCGGTGTTGTGCTGTGTCTCATCAGTCATGCCGCTTACTGTAACAGCCTAGTATGTGCAATCAATGAGTAAGCTAATGTTGGCTCACGGAAAGCTGATGTTTCGGCAGCAATTACCAATGCTCATATCGCGCTGGATGTGAAACAACTACGTGAGGTAACTCATGCACAGCAGGTGACTGAAGATTCTCTGAGAAGAGGCTCACATGATAGCCCGCATAATGTTCTCACAACAGCGCTCGAGATGGTGAGCGGCCGTATTCATAGCGCAGTCTAGTGAGATTGCACCAGGAGAAATACTAAATATCGCGTCAATCCCTTGCTCATAGAGGCTGTTGACGTCATTGCCTATTGCACCGCCAACAGCGATGACCTTACATGCTGGTGCCACGGATTTCACAGCTTTTGCAACACCTACAGGCGCTTTACCTCTGCTGGTTTGTGCGTCGATTCGCCCCTCGCCCACAAAGCAGTAATCTGCGTCAACGGCGTGTTCTGTAACGTGAAGATGTTGGATGACCATATCTATACCGCTATGTATCGAAGCGTTCGTAAAAGCTAAACATCCTGCACCTAATCCGCCTGCAGCTCCAGAACCAGGGATATTAGCAATATCTTGATGAAGTTGAGTGCGAATAATGTCGGCATAATGGCACATTGCGCGATCTAATGTGTCGACCATATCGTGAGTGGCTCCTTTTTGTGGGCCAAACACTGCTGAAGCACCATGACGTCCAGTGAGAGGATTATCAACGTCACTAGCCAACAATATGTTGACTGATGATAAGCGCTCATCGACATCTTTAAGATCAATGGTGCTTAGCGACGCTAAAGCGGCACCTCCCCAATGGAGCTCATGTGCATTGCTATCGAGCAAGTGGACACCGAGCGCTTGCGCCATCCCCGCGCCACCATCGTTGCTGGCGCTCCCTCCTAAGCCAAGGATAATGGTCTGCGCTCCACGATCCAGCGCATCACGAATCATTTCACCGGTACCATATGACGTGGCGAAAAGTGGATTCATGGTTGTTGAATCCACATATTGCAAACCGCTAGCTGAGGCCATTTCCATAATTGCTGTATGGTCGCTGTCTAGAAATGCATATTCCGCATCGACGTGATTACCTAACGGCCCAGTGACCCTCACTGTAACCATTTGCGGTGTTGCCTCATCGCTTACGCTGCGTGAAAGCGAGGTAGTACCTGAATATTGGAGGGGCTGATTGAGCAGTGCTGATACAGTTCCCTCCCCACCGTCAGCGAGTGGAATCAGCACACACGTGGCTGAAGGCAATGCACGGTGTATACCGCGCGATATGGCTTCAGCTGCTTGATGAGCACTCAGCGAACCCTTAAAAGAGTCAGGAGCGATGAGTATTTTCATAGCGACATCAACTCCCTATTACACTCTCTCAAGGCCTGCTCTAGGTGTGCAGTTACACAGCAGATTCAGAGTTCTGAGCTCTGATCATTGCTGTTGGAACTCTCTGGCAAGAGTCCGCAGCCAAGTCCAAGGAGCCCTGCAATAAGACCGCAGATACCAGCGGCTGGACCAGGGGTGGCGATCGAAAGGGCTAGACTGACAGCTCCGAATGCAAGGCTGATGGCTCCAATAATGACTTTTACGTGCATAATGCAATCCCCTTCGAAAAAATATCTGGAAGCACCAGATATTGTCGCTCTTCCAACGCATTCAGCTTAACAGCGTCTCATAACAACAACAGCGCAAGCGTTTGTGAGGGGAGGCAAAGAAGCTATCGTCCAATAACACTAACCACAACGGCAAAAATATACATCAGAGAAAAGATGATACCAATGGTGGCGAATCCCTGAAATTGTTTTGATTGAGAAACCCCACATACGCCTAGTAACAACGACAATATCGCCAAAATCATCGTGCTGAGCAAAGGGTAAGGCAGGGCGGGATGAATAATGGCGATGAAACCCAACACGAAAGAAGTAAAACTTAGGATTGAAATCCAAGTATTGCGCCGTTTGCGCAATTGCTTTCGAGTTTGGGCCATGTCCGTCATTCTAACCAAGAATGGACGATGTGCGGAATGCCATTGACAGATTTGTAGAGTTAGTCAACCAAGTCTCCGTCATCACGACGAGCGATTTCGATCTGTTCCCGCATCCATACGCGCTCAGCAGGGTTGATATCCATGCTGTCAAGATATTTCTGGTACACGGGGTAGAAGGTTCTGAGCACAGGGTACAAGGCATAGAGCGTATGCTCAGGTTTTTCTGTTCTCCAATGTTGCGGATGTGCATCGAAAGTGTTTTTGAATCGCTTCATGTAGCTTCTAAACGATGAGAATGACGTATCCATACGTCGTGCGCTCATACCAGCGATCATACGAGGGGAGTAGACGGTTTTATACCCTTTACCTAATAAATGCAGTGATATATCGACATCTTCGTGCATTACATCAGATTCGTCACGGCATACTTGAGATGAGATGGTCTTCCAGGCAGAAGCTCGTATGGCCATGTTGGAGCCGAAGAGTAAATAGTGTCCGCCGTCAGCACGGTAGATATTTTGCCTAATCCTGTTGTCGCCTTTGAGACCAATCTTTTTTCCGGGCATGTCGTAATACACCACAGGGCCAGTAGCACCCATGGCATCAGGGTCCTCAGTGAAAATACCGGACACTACTTCAGCCCAATCAGGTTTCAACATGCTGTCAGCATCCACTCTGCCAAGCACATCGCCTGTGGCATGGTTGAGACCCCAGTTTCTGGTTGGTATCAGCCCCTGGTCATCATCCTGATGCAGTAGACGTACATTGGCGTCTGGGTGCTCTTTTATGAATTGTTGAGTAACGCTAACGGTGTTATCAGTGGAACGATTGTCGACGACAATCACTTCGTGTGGAGGCACTGTTTGTCTGGTGGCATTCAGCAGGCAGTCCGTGATGCGTTCTTCTTCATTCCAAGCAGGAATGATTATCGAGACGGTCAGCATGTTCTCTAGGATACGTGCCCGGGCATACACGGGACGAATCGTGGCGTATGGAATGTCGACAATCGCTTGAGTCGTACGCGATAATCACTGATGATGTCAGTTCACAGGACATAATGGTAGATATGAGCGCTCAAGATAACCAACAATTCGATCTAGCCTCGGTGTTCCCACACAAGGGTGATCCACGGCGTCCACCAGAGTGGTACGGCAGAGCACTCCTATACACCGGCATTGCGGTGTATCTGGCTTGGTTCATATTCAGGTCTTGGGGCCAAGTAGAGTTTGTTGTTTTAGATATTGTGATCTCGATGTTCATAGCTCTGGCTATGGAACCCTTAGTGCAGAATTTGGTTCGTCACGGATGGCGCAGAGGTGTAGCAGCAGCAGTATCGCTGGTGGTGCTCGTCATAGTGGCTATTGCGCTGCTGGTGATGTTTGGCAACATGTTTGTGCAACAGGTGACAGGCATGGCAGAGGGTCTACCTGATTTCTATGAGCAAATGTCGAAGACCATAGAGCAGCAGACTTCATGGCAGTTGCCAGCAATATCCGATCTCGGTAATGAGATAGTGAAAAATATTCAAAGTTCATGGGTTACTGATTTCGCCGGCCAAGCGATTTCGACAACAGTTGGTTTTATGAGCTTCCTGTTGAATTTCTTGACGGTACTTCTCGTTACGTATTACATCTGTGCAGCTGGCCCCAAAATGCGTAGAAGCATGTGCCAATGGATGAGTCAGAAAAGCCAACGTAAATTTGTGCTGGTTTGGACTGTTGCGCAAGACCAGATATCGAGCTTCCTATTTAGCCGCACGATTTTGGCAGTAATCAACAGTGTGTGCATGTCTATATTCATGGTCATTATGCATGTGCCCTACTGGTTACCGCTCGCAATTTTCTGTGGTTTGGTCTCGCAGTTTGTACCAACGATCGGTACTTACATCGGGGGAGCGTTACCAATTCTCTTCGCTTGGGGCAGTAATGGATTGATGGTTGCGCTAAGCGTGTTGATCTTCATCGTGGTGTACCAGCAAATCGAGAATCTGATTTTCCTTCCAGCCGTTTCACAACGTACGATGGATCTCAACCCTGCAGTGGCATTCCTATCTGTGCTGGTCCTTGGTTCGGTATTCGGAGCTCTTGGTGCATTTTTGGCTCTACCAATCGCCGCGAGTTTCCAGGTCATTTTCAAAACGTATACAAAACGTTATGAACTTATAGATTCACCGTTGATGCAAGATCCGAAGCCTGTGAAGAAGTCCAAGGTTGTGGCTGGCGCAGAAGCATTTAACGAACATGTGATTCAGCCTGTTGCTCTGCATATACCGAGGGCTGCAAGCGGATCAAGTGCACGGGTAACTGTTGAAGATGAAGAGCTTACCAAGCTCCGTGACCAGATATATACGCCTCCCACATCCCAAGATTTGGATAGCTCTGAAACCATAGCTATCCCGAAGGGTGCCTTACGCGGCGGTGCGCTTCTTCAATCGTCCTTATCAGGCGGCGATGATGACCATGATAAGCAGGATAAAACCGACAGTGATCATACAGAAGATGACAGTGCAGATGATGACCACTCCACTCATGACAATTCCACTGACGACAATCCAAGGAATAACTGGCGCTAATGGCTCTTCTGAATATTCTCGATGTCATATTGATGATTCTTGGCGTGGTTGGTATCTTGTACCAAGCCATATGCATTCTCACTTCATTTTTTTCGAAGCCGGTAACCTTCTCGCAAGCACCACAAAATAAACGATATGCGGTCCTTATCTCGGCTCGAAATGAAGAATTGGTGGTCGGCAATCTCATTGATTCTGTGAGAGCGCAGAGCTATCCGTCAGAGCTCATCGATATTTGGCTTGTTGCAGACAACTGCACTGACGATACGGCAGGACTCGCACGTTCAAAGGGTTGCCACGTAGTGGTGCGCGACAATCTTCATGAAATCGGCAAAGGGTATGCACTAACCTACTTACTCAACCACATCATTGATTCACCGTATGCAAAAAGTTACGATGCGTTCTTCGTCTTTGATGCCGATAACCTACTCGACAAGCATTACATCGAGGAAATGAATAAGGCATATCAGTCGGGCTTCAAAATTCTCACCAGCTACCGCAATTCCAAGAATTTTTCGGAGAATTGGGTGTCTTCCGGATCTGCGTTGTGGTACATCAGAGAATCCCGATTCTTGAACTCTTCGCGTATGGTTTTCGGATCCAGTTGTCACGTTGGAGGAACAGGGTTTATGTTCTCCAGAGAGATTATGGAGCGCAATAATGGCTGGAAATTCCATCTGCTAACAGAAGATTTGGAATTTACCATGGATTCTGTGCTCCATGGTGACCGTATTGGATACTGCGGTACGGCAATTTTGTATGACGAACAACCTGTAACGTTCCGGCAGAGTTGGCGTCAGCGCGTGCGTTGGAGTAAAGGTTTCTTGCAGGTGTTCCGCTACTATGGGCCAAGTTTGATTCAGAGAGCGATTCAAGAGCGGGATTTTTCTGCAGTAGATTTGACCTTATTGATATGCCCATTTGCAGCTTTTGGAGCTATTAGAGTGTTTCTGGGAGCATTGTTCGCTGCGTTTGGATTTGTCTCTTGGGGTGGGCAAATCTCTGCTTTGAGCGGCTGGGCGAGTGGAATAGCGTTGAGTATCCTGACGATGATGGGCCTAGCAGCCTTAACCATCATTGCCGAGCGTAATCGTATCGGAGCTTCTAATAAGGAACTCTTTGCTTACTGCTTGAGTTTTCCTGTATACATGCTCAGCTACATACCGATTTCTTTCCTTGCCATTTTTTCGAAGCCAGAGTGGAAACCAATTCAGCATAAAGGTCAATAGATTTCGACTGCAGCGTGGTTAATGCTGGTTGGAAGGCTGCGGAGAGTGCTACGCGCCTGAACAGCTTGCTATGGTTGAGGTATGAGTACACCATATGAGTCAATGCCCACCAATCAACCCCAATCAGGCGTTTATCAAGCGCAGCCTGCAATGCAGCCACAGGCGCAACCCACATTTGCTGCGATGAATCCCGATCCCAATGCCGCTGTGTCTATTCGCGGATTAGCTAAGCAGTTTGATGGGAAAGTTGCTGTTAACGGACTGTCTCTGGATATTCCTGTGGGCTCTTTCTACGGTTTAGTTGGGCCAAATGGTGCAGGAAAGACCACCACGCTGAACATGGTTACAGGTCTGCTGATCCCCGACGCAGGTGTAGCAATGGTGCTTGGCAACAATGTTTGGGCTGACACGAATCATGTTAAACGCATTATTGGCGTGATGCCGCAGTCTGAGCAGATCTTTGACAGACTTACAGGTTTACAGCTTCTCGTATATTCAGGGATGCTCAGGGGAATGTCACGAGCCGAGGTTACCTCGCGCGCACAAGACTTACTCAACGCTTTTGATTTGCAAAATTCTGCGAATGTGATGGTTAGTGACTATTCAGCAGGTATGACAAAGAAAATATGCCTTGCCACTGCGATGATTCATAGTCCACGAATTCTTGTACTCGATGAACCGTTTGAATCTGTTGATCCGGTTTCGAGCGCGAATCTCAAAGACATTCTTATCGAATATGCACAAACTGGCGGTACGGTAATTATTTCTTCGCATGTTATGGCGTTAGTTGAGAAGATGTGCACTCACGTAGCAATTATTAATCAAGGCCAAGTTGCCGCAGCAGGAACCGTACACGAGGTGGCTGCAGGTGAAGAATTGGAAGATCGCTTCCTTGATTTGGTTGGCGGACGTCACGCGGCTGCACACCTTGCTTGGCTAGACGGTGGTGCTGGCGTCGGTGCTGCTGTTCCTTCGTCACCGGCGTATGGCGGTAACCCGTTAGAACCTTCAACGAATTCCAATTCAACTGCCGCTGCAAACACCTCTGATGGATCGGTGAGTGAGTGATGAACAGCATATTCACCATCGTTCGTTTGAGATGGGCCTTGACAATTGCTGCTATGCGCAAATCCTCTTGGCAGCTTATTGGCTACATTTTCAGCATGCTGATGGGTATTTCTCTTGTAGTAGCAATCGGCGCAGCTGCTTGGTTTCTAGGCAAACTTGACTTCAATGGCGGAAATTCTTGGAATTTTGAACTGATGTATACCATCATTGTCATTGGTGGTTCCCTAGCCAGCTTGCTATGCGCTTTGGTGCAGGTAATGCTCATCGGTGAGGGATCCACTCTCAATCCCAAGAAGTTCGCGCTATTTGGTATTCCTGATAGCAAGCTGCAAAGTGGTTTGACTCTGGCAGGGCTCAGTGGCATTCCAGCAATTGCTGGTTTGCTGTCGCTATTCCTTCTCACTCTGTCCTACAGAAGTCTTGGTGTGGGAATGATAGTTGTAGGCATCTTTGCTGCACCTCTGGCTGTGGTCACCATAATGAGTGTCTCAAAATTGGTCATTTCTTTAGCTTCTACGATGATGCACTCGCGTCGAAGCCAAGCTGTGCTATACATCGTGGTCATGGTGGTGATTATTGGGCTGAGTAATACGCCAAACATCATCATGAACTCCGGTGATCCCACTCATTTGACTTTGGAACCATTCACGATGGTGGCGCAAATCTTTTCCTGGACACCGTTTGGAGCGCCATTCCAGCTGCCTTTTGATGTACAGTCAGCAGACTGGTTGGCATTAATCATCCGTGTGGTCATTATTATTGCCACCTGGCTGGTGTGCTTTCTGGGTGGTGTGTGGTGCCTTGCACGCGATCGACGATTTGCTGGTGAGGCTGAACAAGCAAAAAGTCTCAAAGGGGTTGGTCCCTTCGCTTGGATGCCTGATTCTTCATCAGGAGCGATTTCTGCTCGCCTGCTCAGTTATTTGCGCAGGGATCCAAGGCAAGCGATGTTTTTACTCTTCCCTGTGATATTCCTAGTGTTATTCGCGTTGCAGTCATCTAATGTTCCTGAATTGGTATGGATGGCACCAGCATTCTCTGCCTTGTTCCTGATGATGGCGGAAGCAAACGGTCTCGCGTATGACGGCCGTGGTTTTATCATGCAAGCAATTATTGGCGTTCGCGGAAAGGATGATCGTATTGGCCGCGTTCGAGTGTATTGCACTCTGGGCACCGTGTATCTACTGTTGACTTGTGTAGTGGCATTCATCGTTGCGCATTCTTGGACAAGTGCAAGTGGAGTTACTATCGCAATCGTCGTTACTGGATGCTCTCTAGGGCTTTTCTTAGCAGGTCTGGGACTAGCTGAGATTTTCTCCTGCATATTCTTGTATCCGGTAGCAAGTATGGACAAGCCTTTTTCTTCACCACAAGGTCGCGCATTAGCGCAAGGATTCTTCCCATTCATCCATATGTTTGCTTGCGTAGCTGCCATGGTGCCGACTGGAATTGTGGCTATCGTGTTGGCGATTAGCTCTGCAAATAGTTTGTGGTGGGTGCTGGCTCCTGTTGCTGTGCTCAACGGAGTGCTGTTCCTCTGCCTCGGAGTGTTGCTTGGGGGTAAGCTGATGGACGCACGTTTGTTGAAGATCGTGAGCACGCTCGATGGTTTCGCCTCGTTGCAGAAATGAGTAATACGCTTGTCTGAAAGTCATAAGGAAAGCACCACACCCGTCTTACGTCGTAACCATAGACGGGTGTTGACTATATCTTGTAGTGTCATGGTTACTCTAGCGTTGTGCGTGACGTATATTGTGGCTGACGCTTTCGATATAGTTCCAGGTTCACTCACCTTTGTTGGTGTGGATCGTCCTAGTTTTTCTAGTGCCCAACAAGCTTATAAAAGTTCAACTCTGTTCACATCTATAGAAAAAAATCGCGCAGTAGACTCAGCGCAAGCTGCATCTGTGGTGAAGGAATTGCTCGCTGCTGAGGGCTTGGGCAGTGATGTATCAGTGGTCATAGCTGACGCTTCAGGCAAGGTTAGTGCAGAGCACAACAGCAGTGTTGCGCGTGAACCCGCATCAACACTCAAGACTCTCACCGCTTTCACAGCTTCATCAGTGTTGGATATGAATGCCACACTCGATACTGAAGTGTATTTGAATCAAAGTGAGAGCGATGGCGTTGCTCAACTGGTGCTCAAGGGTAACGGAGATATGCTGCTGTCGGACGGGGACAACGATGCAGCTCATATCAATGGACGTGCCGGATTAGGGACTCTAGCCAAGGAAAGTGCTCAGGCCCTTACGGCGCGAGGCATAACCACCGTGCGCTTGTCATACGACGATTCACTATTTGGCTCAGACAGAAAACCTACAGGCATAGAAGAAAATGATGCTGAGTGGCGATATTTCACGCCAATTTCCTCAATGGCGGTTGACGGTGGACGTCAATGGACTGATACGGCACGTGACAGTAACCCTGACGTTGAATCAAGCTATCCGACTCGGTCTACACAAACAGCTCTCGATGCAGCAACAACATTTGCTGCGAAACTACGTAGCAATGGTATTAAGGTCGATGCTGAGCCTAGTGCTGCAACAGCACCCGCCAATATTTCTCCATTAGTAAAGGTCAGTTCCGCGAAGCTGTCTGAAATCATGGCGTTTATGTTGCGTAACTCTGACAACACTGAAGCTGAGTTGCTGGGCAGACTGAGCGCTATCAAACTCGGCACAGGTAATAGCTCAGCAGGAGCAGTGAAAGCTGTTGAACAGACTCTCAGTGGCAACTCAATTAACACCACTAGTTTGCATATGGCAGATTGTTCGGGTTTATCTCCAGGGTCGAAGGTGACTGCAACCACCTTGGATGAGATTCAACATCGCTTCATCGAGTCAGGAAATTCTACAGCTGCAGCTGCCGAAGCTTTGTCCGTTACCGGTTTGGTTGGTACTGCAGCTGATCGTGCCACTAATGCCTCAGCGAATGGATTGCTGCGTGTAAAAACAGGTACGTTAAGCAACGTGACCTCTATGGCAGGGAATGTGTCACGAAGGGCAGGGGGAGCTCTAAGCTTTTCCGTGATTATCAACAATCCTGAAAACGCGTGGTCAGCTACCCAAGCGATTAACGCTTTTATGACAAAACTCCCTGAGTTATAGGATGACGCCATGGCATATTCCGCAGATATCAAGAGTTTGATCGGAGCAGTGCGTTCAAGTCTTGCTGCACAAGGCATCACACGTCAATCAGAGCAATATTCGCAACATGGACAACATCAGCCACAGCCGGATAGCCCTCTAGTTATGGTTGCCTGTTCTGGTGGCAGGGATTCGCTAGCTTTGGCGTGGGTAGCTCATACGGTTTGCGCGATGCTGGGTGTACGTTGCGGTGCTGTAATCATCGATCATGGATTATTCGAGACTTCCGCTCAGCTCACGCGTAAGGTTGTTGACAGTTGTGAGGATATCGGGCTCAAACCGGTAATCAGCCAGAGAATCCATGTGGTACCGACAGGACAGGGAACCGAGTCAGCAGCTCGTGAAGCCAGATACGCCGCAATTTGTGATGTTGCTCAAAATCTCAGTGCCGAGTTAGTGCTGCTGGCTCATACAGCAGACGATCAAGCTGAGACTGTGCTAATGGGGTTACTGCGCGGTGGTGGTCTTGGCGCCTTGGCTGGTATGCCGCAAAGTATGGTTCGTGCTGGTGTACATTTTCTTCGACCGCTTTTGGATAACAGCAGACGCCAGACTACACAAACATGCACAGATTTGAACCTCGACTGGTGGGATGATCCTACAAACGGCGAAAATATGGATGGCAAACTTGGCGTTGAGTATCCGCTGAGATCCCGTGTGCGCCATGACTTGATTCCCCAAATTGAGGAATTCTGGGGGAGTAGTGTCGCACCTCAGCTTGCAGCTGGGGCAAAGTCTGCACAAATCGACTTGCAATATCTTGATAGTCTTGCTGGCGCAGCATTCGAAAAGTTGGTGAAATTTTCAAGTGCATCTGATTCGCTTGCAGGACGGCTCGTAAGTGATACTGCATCACCTATCACGCAGCTGTCGGTAGACGCTACAGCGATTGCTAAGGAACACGCCGCTATGCGCTATCGCATATGGTCCCAGTGCCTGCAAACGCTGGATTTACCACCAGCACGCAAACATCTCGAGGCTTTGGACAAGCTAGCTGTTGATTGGCACGGCCAAGGTCCAATTGTGATATCTCGTGGATATTCTGCGTTGCGTAAGGGGCACGTCATTCTCATATGCAAAGATGGTTGGCATGCAAATCGCTGATATTCAATCGGACATTGACCACGAGTTGGTTTCGAAAGACCAAATCGACGCGAAAATCAAATCGGTAGCTAAACAAGTAAGTATTGATTACGCAGATAACCCACCGCTGCTGGTGGCGGTGCTCAAAGGAGCAGTCAACACGCTAACAGCGTTCTCTCAGGCCTTGAGTATTCCTGTGCAGATGGATTTTATGAGTCTTTCTAGCTATGGGAATGGAACAGAAAGTACTGGGACTATTACTGTTCGTCAGGATTTGAGTGTTGATGTTCGCGGCAGGCACATTCTTATTGTCGAGGATATTGTTGATTCAGGCCGAACATTACAGTGGCTTATGGGTGAGCTGAGAGATAGAGGAGCGGCTTCGGTGGAGGTTTTTGCTTTATTAGAAAAACCTGCACGACGTGAAGTTGAATTCGATGTGAAATACCGAGGTTTTGAGATTCCAGATGAGTTCGTAGTTGGTTTCGGTTTGGATTACTGCGAAGAGTACAGGAATCTCGATTCTATAGCGGTACTCAAACCACAGGTGTATCAAGGAGAACATGCATGAGCTATCCTCAAGGGCCGCAGCAGAGGCCGCCGGCAGGTAATGGCGGCAATCGGCCGGGGAACGGCAACAATCCCTTTAACAATCCAGGTCGTAACGACAATGGACGCAATACCAATGGACCCAATCAGCCGAACCGTCCACTGTGGCAAATGCCACTCGTGTGGTTGGTGGTTCTGGGTCTACTGTTTGCAGTTGCGTTGCAGCTATTCTCCATGGGCGGACCTAAGACCATTGATACTAAAGATGGTTTTGATCTGCTGAGCAAGGGTGAAGTCACTTATGCTCAGATCACGGAAAACAAGCAGGTCGTCAATCTGAAGCTTAAAGATGACTTCGTCAAAACTGATGCCAGCACCGGAAAAACTGAGAACATGGGTAAGAACGTTCAGTTCTACTATGTCTTTGCTCAAGGTGGTCAGGTCGTCCAAGCTATAGATAAAGCTGACCCCTCAGCTGGTTTCAATTCAGTGGTGCCACAGAGCAGCATTTGGTCAAGTCTGCTGGTCAGCATGTTGCCATTACTCATTATCATGGGTATTTTCTGGTTCTTTATGAATCGTATGCAGGGCAGTGGCGGCGGTCTGTTTGGTATGGGCGGTAAGAAGAATTCTGGAAAACTGCTTGACGGTAAAACGCCGAAAACAAAATTTGCGGATGTCGCTGGTGAGGCTGCAGCAGTTCAGGAAGTTGAGGAAATCAAAGACTTCCTCAAAGATCCCTCGAAGTACAAGGCACTTGGGGCTCGAATTCCACGCGGTGTGTTGTTGTACGGTCCTCCAGGAACAGGTAAGACTCTGTTAGCAAGGGCTATCGCCGGTGAAGCTGCGGTACCGTTCTACTCCATGGCGGGTTCAGATTTTGTTGAGATGTTTGTTGGACTCGGCGCATCTCGAGTACGAGACCTCTTCGAAGAAGCCAAGAAGACCGCACCTGCCATTATCTTCATCGATGAGATTGATGCAGTCGGTCGTCGACGTGGCTCTGGTATGGGCGGTGGCCACGATGAGCGTGAACAGACTCTGAATCAGCTGCTGGTTGAGATGGATGGATTCGACAACGATACGAATTTGATTATTATCGCGGCAACTAACCGTCCCGACGTGCTTGATCCCGCACTCTTACGTCCAGGCCGTTTTGATCGTCAGGTGGGTGTTGAGGCACCTGATCTCGAAGGCCGTGAGGCAATCCTTAAAGTTCATGCTAAAGGCAAGCCTTTCGTGCCAAACGTTGATTTGCATATGGTTGCAGTTCGTACTCCAGGATTCACCGGTGCAGATTTGGCAAATGTGCTCAACGAAGCAGCGTTGTTGACTGCGCGTTCAGACGCTCAGCTTATTGATAACCGTGCGATTGATGAAGCTATTGACCGAGTTCAGGCAGGTCCACGACGTCAATCAAAGGGTATGGCTCTCAAAGAGCTTCGTAACACTGCCTATCACGAGGGTGGACACGCTCTGGTAGCTGCAGCGTTGCACAATACTGATCCGGTAACCAAAGTAACTATTCTTCCTCGTGGGCGGGCATTGGGCTATACCGCGGTCATGCCAACCGAAGATAGATATTCACAGTCACGCAATGAGCTGCTCGATCAAATGGCATATGCGATGGGTGGAAGAGCTGCTGAGGAGATCGTATTCCACGATCCAACAACAGGGGCTTCTAACGATATCGAGAAGGCCACCAGTATTGCACGAAAAATGGTTGTGGAATTTGGATTCTCCGCTCGTCTAGGCTCAATCAAGTGGGCCGATGACGATGACCAAACTACTGTGATGGATGGTTTGCAACCGCGAAAGTACTCGGACGAAACAGCTCGAGTTATCGATAGTGAAGTATTAGATCTCGTTGAGAATGCTCATACGGAAGCTTGGAATATCATCACTGAGAACCGTCCTGTTCTCGATGAGCTTGTGCGTCAGCTGCTCGTCAAGGAAACACTGAACGAGAAAGAGCTGAAAGACATTTTCAGCCAGCTGAAGATGTCGCCCGAACGCCGTGTGTGGTTGTCAAACGATCAAAGGCCCGATTCTCATATTCCTCCGGTTGAGATTCCAGAATCGCTCAAACGCGATGCAGGACTGCAGCCGGGAGAATGATATTGGTATAGATCCACATATGGATGAGATACGACTGACGGGGATTCAACCCAGCGGTGTTACTAGTAGTAACACCGTAGGCGTTGAGTCCCCGTCGTTATGGGCTGACGTAACCATGATGCTTGATTTGCATGAAGCAGGTAGCAGCGGCGATATCACCACGACTGTGGACTATGAACAAATAGCTAGGCGTGTGGCTACGGTCTTAGATATTAGCCAGCATGAACTTCTCGAAGCCACGGCTCAGAACGTGGCTGAATCAGTATTGCTCTCACACAGGGTGCACGAAGTGGTAGTAACTCTTCATCAGCATCGCGCGATGCAAGGGCTGAGCTTACAAAACGTCTCAGTGAGTATCACTCGCACTCAATCACAGCATCAAGATTCGCGAGTGTCTGCAGCTGCACTGGCGAGTGCTGACCTCAGTAGTGCAGCTCAACAAGATGCTCGAGACGGGGATAGTCTCAGGCAGTTGTATGAGGGTGAGCACAACACTTCTGGCGCTGATAGCCAATCACCCGATACAGGGTTATCCACTGCGACCCGACATCATGCATTTATTGCTATGTCTACGAGTAGTTCCACTACCGCTAACCAGCTACTGCGAATGTCTATTGTGATGTTGGACGGAGTGCCTGGGAGCCAGGTAATTGGTATTTCACCTCTGTATGGGTATCAATCATCTTCTGGGCTTAGTCGTGCTAGCGCCGTAGTCATGATTGACTGTGTGACGGGAGTTGAGGAGCTTCAGAGCGTCATACACTCGATTGTCCTCGCTCTGACTCAACAATCTCAAGAGGATGCGCATTTGCCGCAAGAGGTAACTATACGGCTACTCAGCTATGACGGTCAGAAATTCGTCGCAACAGCGGGCGGTGCAGAAAGCTATCTGCAAGATTATCCTGAGATAGGTGAAGCGTGGGCAGATTTGGATCAGAGTGTGCATCATAATCATCCAAGTACGTCGACTGATGAGATCAGCAGAAGCGATCGAGATATCAGGGAGCCTATCGCGAGCGTTACAAAAATATCTGATGACTGGATTCTTGGAGGAATGGCATGAAGGCACGTCGTACACCTTGGTGGTATTACCTTATTGCCGCTTTGCTGGGAGCCTTTGCAGGTGCTGGGCTTGTCCGTCTTACACAAAGTAGTCAAATCAATGTGCTCGGAGCGCCTTGGTTTGTGTCAGCGATGTTAGTGTTAATCGCTGCGATAGTGCTCTATATGGCATGGCAAGTGCATCTCTATGTCACAGGAAAAAGACGGCAGATGGATGCTACCCGCGCCGTAAACACTTTAGTATTAGCGAAGGCACTTGGTATCGCCGGCGCAGCTCTATTCGGTTGGTATGGCGGTCAACTACTCATGAGCCTCTCTCACGCAGAAGCCCCCTTTTATGCTGAGGTAATCAAAGAATGTCTGTTTGCTGCAGGAGCTGCTGTGATTGATATGGTTATCGGCATTATCGCTGAACGGTGGTGTCAGTTGCCACCCAATCAAGGCCCCGAACATCCCAAGGTGAAAGCGGCGCAGCGTCGAAGTAACGTTGCTAATACTGCCAACAACGAGTGCTCTGAACACCAAAGCTAACATCAATATCTTGGTGTCTCGCTAGACGAAAGCGCATAGTGCGATACAGATAGCCCTCAAATCGAAGGTGCTACCGATACCGCACTATGCAGCTTATTGCTAAGACTCGAAAAGTTGAGATTATATTCAGGATTGTGGTACCCGAATCATTGCTTCCTGCGCCATTGCTGCCACTAATACACCGTCTTGGGAATACACCTTGGATTGGCTAAGACCACGACCGTGAGCTGCCGTAGGTGTGTCTTGCACATACAGATGCCACTGACTCATATCGACATCTCGATACCACCACATGGAGTGATCAAGTGAAGCATATGAGATTCCTGGCGTCGTCATACTCAATCCTGCTCTACGTAGAACAGGTTCCATCATAATTTGGTCACACCCCAGTGCGAGCATGGCACGATTCATCATCTGCGACACCTCAGCGGTACCGTCGGTACGCATCCACACCATCTGCTTGCCGGAGTCGTGAGACACTGCATGCTTGTCAACACCTAGGAGGATTGAGGGAGTGACGTGACGAATTTCAAAGGGAGATTTTGTCGCGTAATAATGTGCAAATTGCGATTTATCGGCATACGGCGCCATGAGTTCTTTAGCACTGGGTAAGCCCTCAGGATCTGGAATATTCTCAGGCATAGGATCCGCGAATTCGACACCCTCTTGATCGGGAATCTGGAAGCTAGTGATAGCTGTAAGAATCGTCCCTTCAGACTGCGTGGCATTGACCCTACGTGCAGAGAACGAACGACCATCACGCAAATTCTCAACATCGAAGAGTACATCTTGATGAATATCGCCTGCTGTTACAAAATATCCGTGAATCGAGTGGGGAAGACGGCCTTCTGGCACTGTTTTTCCAGCGGCAATAACCGATTGCGCAATGACCTGGCCGCCGTATACCCGACCAGTGGGGAAGAATAAACTTTCCCCATTCACATATGTGTGACTACGATATGCTGACGGTTCACCGAGTTCCAACACCTTGACTAAATGCTCCAGAGGAGTCATCGTATCCGTATTTGGCATAGTTCCCCTTCATGTTTCTTCATCAGTACCGTTCATGAGCTTATCTAGCATGATCAGCTCATGAGTTCTGCTGAACAGTCTAACGGCAGGAGGTAAAAAGCTCTCCTCGTTTTGTAACGAAAAGATGCAGATAGGTAAACGTAGGATGACGAGTCGGCTACCTAAGAGTGGCCGACTCGTCGACATAAGCTACCGACGAAGCTTGCGATGCAAGCGGTGAGGTTTTGAAGCCTCTTCACCTAGACGACTCACTTTGTTTTCCTGATACGCCTGGAAATTACCTTCGAACCAATACCAGTTGGCAGGGTCCTCATCAGTGCCTTCCCAAGCGAGAATATGGGTGCAAATACGGTCAAGGAACCAACGATCGTGGGAGATTACCACAGCGCAGCCAGGGAAGCCTAGCAAAGCATTTTCCAAACTTTCCAAGGTTTCTACATCAAGATCGTTAGTAGGCTCATCGAGTAAAAGCAGGTTGCCACCCTGCTTAAGTGTTAATGCAAGATTCAAACGATTACGTTCACCACCAGACAACACGCCTGCAGGCTTCTGCTGATCTGAACCTTTGAAACCAAAGCTGGCCACGTATGCTCGAGTGGGTACTTCTACACCGGCTACTTCCATAAAATCAAGGCCGTCGGAGACGACTTCCCACAAAGTCTTGTCAGGATCAATGCCTTCACGATTCTGATCCACATAAGAAATTTTTACCGTATCGCCAATCTCTAATGTGCCGCTGGTAATGTCTTCAAGACCGACGATGGTTTTAAACAGCGTAGATTTACCGACGCCGTTAGGACCAATCACACCAACAATACCGTTTCGGGGCAAAGTGAAACTCAAATCATCGATGAGTACGCGATCGCCGAAAGCCTTATGAATATGATCAGCTTCCAATACTTTGGATCCCAGTCGTGGCCCCGGTGGAATCTGCACTTCAGAGAAGTCCAGTTTCTTGTTCTGACGCGCATCTGATTCCATTTGCTCGTAGCGTTCAAGACGAGCCTTGTTCTTTGCCTGTCGTGCCTTGGGGGAGCTGCGTACCCAGTCTAGTTCTGAGTTCAGTCGCTTAGAAAGTTTGGCATCTTTTTGACCTTGGACTTCAAGACGCTTGGCTTTAGTTTCCAAATAGGTGGTGTAGTTGCCTTGGTACGGATACAGATGGCCGCGGTCTACCTCACAGATCCACTCAGCAACATTGTCGAGGAAGTACCTATCGTGAGTCACTGCAAGCACAGCGCCTTTGTATGTGTGTAGGAACTGCTCAAGCCATAATATTGATTCGGCATCCAAATGGTTAGTTGGCTCGTCGAGAAGCAACAGGTCAGGGGCCTCAAGCAGCAACTTACATAGGGCTACTCGGCGACGCTCCCCACCGGAAAGTACCGTAACTGGAGTATCGGAGTCGGGGCATTGCAACGCATCCATGGCTTGCTCAAGTTGACTATCAAGATCCCAAGCATCAGCGGCATCGATCTGCTCCTGCAAGGTACCCATTTCAGCCATAAGCTTGTCAAAATCAGCATTAGGGTCGGCCATTTCCTCACCGATGGCATTAAAACGTCTAATCTTGGCTTTCATTTCACCGAAAGCCTGCTCAATATTTTCGCCAACGGTTTTATCTTCATCAAGCGGCGGCTCCTGTTGAAGAATCCCCACAGAATACCCTGGGGAGAGTTGTGCTTCGCCGTTCGAAACGGTATCAAGGCCCGCCATGATCTTCAGCAAAGTTGACTTACCCATGCCGTTAGGGCCAACCACGCCGATTTTGGCTCCTGGAATGAAACTTAGTGTTACGTCGTCGAGGATTACTCGATCGCCGAATGCCTTGCGCGCTTTGATCATTTGGTAGATGAAATCAGCCAACTTGTTCCTGCTCTCACATTGCTTGTTCTTGATTGTTTGTGCGATTGATTTCCCTATAACAATCAGGTCTTAAATATCCGCTACAGCTTAGCTGAAATACTTGACTGCTGCATGGTTGCAGTTGTACTCGAGATATCCGTTTCTGTAGGGATTTCTATGCTAACTCAATGTATCAATTTTTCGCATCCTTGGAATCTCAACGATCTCAAGAAAGAAAACAACGTAGCTAACAAACAATCCCTACACAATCGAGAACTCTCGTCAATTACAGTGATAATTCAGGTGAAAAATAGTGATATTGCTGAAAGTGATGGAGTTACAGCGTCGCAACCAGAAAACGAGGACGTCCTGTTAAATCATCCGCGGTACGTGCATGTGTAAATCCGTGTTGACGAGCCTGATCGCATAGTGCTTTAGCTTGAGTGATGTCATGTTCCATAAGCAACACACCACCTTGATGCAGGAAGGATGAAGCTCTGCGAATAATCGCTGCAGGTATGCGCAGTCCATCAGCTGAGCCGCCATACAGTGCCATTGCTGGATCCCAATCAACTACTTCAGGTTGAGTCGGAGCGTTATCTTCAGGAATATATGGTGGATTAGAAATCACCATATCGATAGAACCGTCCAGTTCATCAAGAGTGGCAGAGTCAGTGGCATCAGCCAAAGCAAGTTGGTATTGGGTAGGGGAGATGCCGGCATTGTCAATCAATGCGTCGCGGTTCTTAGCAGTCCACACGCTTGCGGCGGGACTGCGTTCCACAGCCCAGACTTGTGCCTTCGGGAGCTCTTTACACAGAGATAAGCCAATAACTCCACTACCGGCACATAAATCTACAATTCGCGGCTTCACGATGTGCTGTTGTTGTATCCAATCAATACCTGACTGAACAAGGCTTTCCGTTTCAGGTCGGGGTATAAACACCCCTGGACCCACTTGCACATCAATGTATCGAAACCAAGTGTGTCCCTGTATGAGTTGCAAGGGCTCTCGCTGCATACGCCGGACAACCTGACTCGATAAATCGTTAAGTAACTTCTGGGGGGTTATTGGTGCTGCAGCAGCTGTTGAGGACAATTCTGGTGCTGATACAGGCATCATATCCACAACGGTTTTGTTAAGAATTTCTGCCATACGCAAATCAGCAAGGCTCATCGAGAAAGCTTCGGACACCAACATCCTCGCATCGTGCTCAGGCGTATCGATTCCTGCAGACAGCAACTGTCCGCTGATGCTACGCACAAGACCGCTCAGCGTAGCAGTAAGTGCTGTGCTGAGATCCACATTGAGCTGATTACCACTGTTGCTCGATGCTTGTGCAAGTGGGCGTGGTGAGGAAGAATTCACTGCTTACGTTCAAGTCTTTCGGCTTCATCCGCACTGATATCGGAGTTAATAATCTCTTGTAGGTCACCATCGAGTACTTGATCAAGGTTATAGGCCTTGTATCCAGTACGGTGATCGACAATACGGTTTTCAGGGAAGTTGTAAGTGCGTATGCGCTCAGAGCGGTCAAGAGAACGGACCTGTGAGTGACGCATATCTGCGGCTTCTGCAGCATCTTGCTCGTGTTTCATAGCGAGAAGTCGTGACTTCAAAACACGCAGAGCAGCTTGCCGATTTTGAATCTGTGATTTCTGATCCTGCATACTGACCACAATCCCCGTGGGGATATGGGTCATACGGACGGCTGAATACGTGGTGTTCACCGACTGCCCACCAGGACCGGAACTCATGAAGATGTCAATCTTCAGATCCTTGGCGTCGATATCAATCTCGTCGTCATCTTCATCAGCTTCCGGAAACACAATCACACCAGCAGCCGAGGTTTGAATGCGGCCCTGTGACTCGGTTACAGGGACACGTTGCACACGATGTACTCCACCTTCGTATTTCAAGCTTGCCCATACGCCATCAGCCGGAGCTACAGTGCCCTTTGAGCGAATAGCCAGCTGAATATCTTTGATACCACCAAGCTCTGTAGTATTTTCGTTCATCACTTCTGTGGACCAACCACGCTTTTCGGTATAACGGGTGTACATACGCAGCAAATCACCAGCGAACAGAGCAGCTTCTTCGCCACCGCTGCCAGCTTTAATTTCCATAATCGTATTGCGTGAATCGTCAGGGTCACGAGGAATCAATGCAGTGCGCAAACGTTCGGCAGCCTCAGGTATGTTGGCCTCTAATCGTTTGGCTTCTTCAGCAAAGTCGCTGTCTTCTGCCGCCATCTCTTGAGCTGCTTCGTAGTCATCTATAAGGTGTTGGTATTCACGATAAATGCTGACAATGGAACCAAGTTCCGCATGCCGGCGCCCAAGCTTACGCATAGCGTTCGGATCGGAGGCAACCGCAGGATCGCTCATCTGCTGCTCTATGCGTTGGTACTCGCTAAGAGCTGTAGCAGCTGCGGGAAATTGTTCATCGGATGGCACTCTTGACCTCTAATCAATCAACATTACTTTTGCGCAGAAATACTGGCATGATTTACGGATATATAAAAACGCCAGTCCAGTTTTAGACATGACAAACATGCCCAAACTGAGGCTGGCGTTACACAAGCTACTTGTTCTTCTTACCGTAGCGAGCTTCGAAGCGTGCGACACGGCCACCCGTGTCGAGAATCTTCTGCTTGCCGGTATAGAAGGGATGGCACTTCGAGCAGACATCGACGGTCATGTGATCGCCTGCTGCAGTGGAGCGCGTAACAAAGCTATTGCCGCATGAGCACAGCACTTCTACTGCGTGATATTCAGGATGGATACCCTGCTTCATGGTTACTCCTAGGGGTCAAGGGAACCGGGTCGCCATATCCTTGTGACAGACGTGAACCGGAACCTTCGAGATTATACGTCGCGGGCGGGATTTGCGCCCCAAGCGCATGCTAGAAGCTCCAGTTCAGAGTGTGAATCCTGTCGAGACTGTGCAACTGCTCGCACGACACCCCGAAAGTCAGACCGCTCGCATACGGGAACACATACTTCCCTACTGATACATGAAGATGCACACTCGTAAAGATCATGCTGAGCACGAAAGAGCTTGTCCATCACATACTTATACAATGAGTATAAATTGATGACAATCAAGCAGTCATTGTTTCCGTGCGACAACGACGTCCGCACAGCAGCATGACGCATATCTCTAAGCTGAAAGGTATCAACTATGGCAGTTGACCGGCAACAGGATCCAGAAGCATACGAATTTGGTAATGAGAAACACCACCAATACCTCGCCGAACTTCGCAAAGATCTCTTAACGTTTGGACAGCATTTCGCCACCGCTCAAGGAGCTTCATACTACCTTGACTCTCTAGGAAAACCAGATACCCAACAAGGCATACACACCTGGATTTCCAGCCGAATGGCGCACGTTTATACCTTAGATGAGATTGAAGGGCACAGCGCAAGTGCATCGCTCGTAGATGCAGCTCTTGCAGGGCTGACCGGCTTGCTCCATGACGACGCTCATGGTGGATGGTATTCATCAATTGATGCCCATGGCATCCCACAACAACGCAAAGTCTGCTACGCCCATGCTTTTGTCATATTGGCAGCTACATCAACCACACTAACAAGCCATCAGGGTGCCCGTAAATTGCTTGACGAGTCAGTCAATATATTTATGGAACACTTTTGGGATGATACACAAGGATTAACCGTCGATTCTTGGAACGAAGATTTTACACAAGCGGATTCATATCGTGGTCTTAATGCAAATATGCACACAGTCGAAGCATTTCTTGCACTCGCGGATGTACTTCATCAAGAAGAGTGGCGCAGGCGAGCTGGCAGAATCATCACCAGAGTCCTAGCTTGGGCAGAGCATAACCAGTGGCGTATCCCAGAACATTTCACGAGCGAATGGGAGCCATTGCTTGAATTCAACAATGATAAGAGAGACGATCAGTTCAAACCCTATGGCGCCACCCCAGGGCATGGCATCGAATGGTCACGGCTTATTACGCAGTATGCACTCAGTGCAGAATCGATTCCAAGCAGAGAACGAGACCGTCTTATTATCTTGGCTAGGCAACTGTTTGGAACAGCGCTTCACGATGCTTGGGCTAGCGCTCGCGGGAATCATCAAGGGCTGAGCTACACCACAGATTGGCAGGGAAACACGGTGGTGGGTGATCGTATGCACTGGACCTTAGCTGAAGCTGTTAATGCTGCTGCCACTCTATATACAGTGACCGGCGATGAGGAATATGCCGACTGGTATCGCGTGTTCTGGCAATTTATTGATGAGTATCTAGTCGACCACGTTAACGGTTCCTGGTTCCATCAACTCAATGCTGAAAATCAAGTAATTGCAACGGTATGGAAAGGGAAACCTGATCTGTATCACGCTGTGCAAGCAACACTCATACCGCAGTTGAGCCCCTCGATGTCTGTAGCATCCGCCCTGAAAGCTCAGCTTGAATCCATCTCTTTGTAAAACTCAACTCGGCATGAGAATGTGCGCTCAGTGCTTCACTCTTGCACTGGCTGACCGCTATAAATCTCGAAGCCTGCAGAGACGGGTATATTTTCTCCGGTGATGGGATTGGATTCATCAGAAGCCAGGAAGTACATGGTTCGCGCAACATCTTCTGGCTGAACTAGCCTGCCCAGAGGGCTGGCCTGCGTGAAGTCATCGATGACTGGCTGAGGATTGCTTTTGAACATCGGAGTCATTGTTGGTCCAGGATTAACATTATTCACGCGAATGCCATATTTTCCATAGTCAAGAGCCATAGCTCGCACCAGATTTACGACTGCACCTTTTGCTGCGTTATACACAGCCATGTTGTAGTCCCCCTGAAGACCGGGAATTGAAGCGGTGTTAACAATCGTTCCTGATTTACGTTCTATCATTTCTGGCACGAATGCCTTAGTTGTCAGAAAAATGGACTTCACATCAGTAGCCATAACCCGATCCCACGTAACTTCATCGAGTTCATGGACTGCACCTTTGGCAAAAATACCTGCGTTATTAATTACACTGTGGACTTGATGGAATTTGCGGTGAGTTGCTTCGGCAAGGTTGTTGACAGATTCCT
Source organism: Bifidobacterium sp. (assembly GCF_022647885.1). NCBI lineage: Bacteria > Bacillati > Actinomycetota > Actinomycetes > Bifidobacteriales > Bifidobacteriaceae > Bifidobacterium > Bifidobacterium sp. Next base: position 993,395 of record NZ_JALCLM010000001.1, read on the forward strand.
CGCTAGAAACATCGCATTGTTCAAATGCCACTCGCTCAGGAGTAAATTGCGCAGATAGTTCGTTATATACTTCCTCACCCAGTGAAGCGTTGAAGTCGGCCATCATGACATTCCAACCTTTGTTCAGGAACTGCTTCGAAGCACTTAATCCAATACCTGATACTCCGCCGGTGATTACGACTGTGTTGCTCATCAACTGCCCCTATCTCAAAAGAAAAAGTCTGACCGCATAAAGCTTGGTTCTAGTGCTACTTCTGAACTGCAGTTCGCTTCTCAGCCATGGCGTCACCCGACCAGATAACAGCGATCGCATGTTCTGTGATGCTGCACCGCCGAATTGTGCTGATTACTTTTTGGAGTAGAACTATGTGAAACACCGTAGTGCTGCTGGTTGACGTATGAATCCGCTGGATGCTCTTCGAGGGATATAGGTCGATTGTTGTGAACTGGTGATGATGTCTGCGTAGAAAGGGCGACTGGAATGAGCAAAAGAGCACATCTTTGGCGCTCTCAAGGATACCTAGCATGGTTTACAGCCGACACCGCTGTGGCTGTTGGATCGACTTTACGCGGTTTTGCAATTCCGCTCATTGCCTTTTCTGTTTCACAGTCTTTGGCGACGGCAGGCTGGATCTCAACACTTTCGCTGGCTTTGCAGCAGATATGCGAGCTCTTTGGTGGCACTATTGTTGACAGACATCTCCGTAAACCGATGATTATTGGTAATGCTGTGATGCAGATGGTCCTGTGGTCTGTGGTGACAGTGCTTATGGTCAGTGGACGACTGACTATGTTCATACTGTTTGGCATTGTTGCGCTCTCTGCATGCACCACAGGTCTAATCGGTCAAGCTACCGATGCTGCTTTACGTTCGATTATCAGCATGCAAGACTATTCGAAGGCTAGAAGTATCAATGAAGGCCGCGATGCCACTATTAACATGGCGGGTAGCCCGATTGGTGGCATTTTGTATGGCATCCAACCCTGGTTACCATTTCTGTGCTCTGCTATCGTCTACGCAATAGCTGGTGGCAGCGCTTTGCGGTTGCATATGCATGAGCATCTGCATGCACCGGAAGAATCGGAACAGAGCATTGTTAACGATGCTGCTGCTGAGGCTCAGAATATTATTCACCACAGTACTGAGCAGGCAAGTGCTAGACAGCCATCGTTCCTCAGCGATTTTTTACAAGGGTGGAAGTGGTCTTTTCACACGCGTCGAATTCCGCTAATCATTGCAGCAGCGAGCTTAATCAACTTCGGACTTTCTGGTATTCAATATACGGTTCAACTTCATTTGATTAATATCAGCACGCAACCTTTCCGCATTGGATTGATGGACACAGGAGTGTGCATTGGTATGCTTATTGGTTCCATTGTGGCCAATCGTCTCAGCGACAACATTCATGTGGGCAAGGCTATGGTGGTTGCCTTTTCAATGTCAGTCTTATGTGTGCTGCCAATGCTGTTTAACCATAGTTATTGGGTGATATTCATTTTCTATGCGCTTTTGGCATCGCCATTTCCCATAGTGAATTCCATGCTCTTTGGTTTTGTCTTCTCTAAAACTGATGAAACCCTACAGGGTCGAGTGGCCACAGTAATCTCTGCACCTGCTCAGATGCTTTCCATGTGGTGTAGTGGAATCGCTGGCATGCTCCTTCCCGCGGTAGGTTTTACCGTAACTGCGGGGTTTTTCCTTATAGCACTCGTAGTAAGTGCTCTAATTGCAACATTCTCGTCTGCAATTAACGACATCCCGCGATCGAGTGAATGGTCGAAGGCCGAGCTTTAGGTGATCCTCGTACGCTCTGATGCGTATTTGGTGTGGGGCTTATTCGGCACGATGTGTAGGCATGGTAGTGCTGCCAAGGTGTGTAGCGAAGAACGAGAGTGTAGGTTCCCATGCGCGAGCGCATTCCTGTGCATTCTGGTGTTGTCGCTTATCTCTCGAATATTCTGCTGAGACATGAAATCTCAAAGGATGAGTATCCCGAATAGCGGATTGTTTCCTTGCCTGACTGCAGAAGTCACTGAATGACAATAACTATTGCACAACTAGAATTGTACAATTATTCTTGTGGTGTTACTGTACGTGTTATGACTCAAGAACAATCAGATGAGCACGCCAGAGATAGCGATGCCATTGCAACTATTAATCAGGATTCAATCTTGCTCGCAGTGGCTAATCCCTTGCGTATGCGTATTTTGGGTCTATTGCGTATTCAAGGAGAAAAGAACGTAGGGCAAATCAGTGAATTGATTGGTGTAGCACCAGGCAGCGTGAGTTTTCATCTGCGCAAACTTGCCGAAGCAGGCATGGTGCAACAGGATGTCAAGCCGCAGGGTGATGCACGTAAGAGCTGGTGGAAAGCGACCTACCAAGCAATGCGTCCTGCGGTACGAGATGATGAAGATCATGAGCAACAGGACCGCGATGGTGAAGATGCCAATTATGCCTACCGTCGTGCAGTTGCCGTTGCTTATGAATCCGTGTACGAACGGTATCTGGATGCCCTGCCTGATCTGCCTAGACAATGGCAAGCCGTAGGGTTAAGTGAGGACAGGACCATCGAACTCACTCCTGAGGAAACTGAGGAAATGAGTCGTGATTTCGACGAGTTGGCCCGAAAGTGGGAAGAACGTGCACGTAGCGCGTCGAACCATGAAGGCAAACGTCAGGTCGCTCTGATTTTGCAGGCATTCCCATGGATTCCCTGATTTCAGGCGGGCACAAGTCCCGCTCTTCTTCGACATCTCTTTGGCATACACCACAATATAAGGCATGGTTTACCGCTGATACTGCTTCTGCTGCGGGGGCAGCGATGCAAGGATTTGCGATTGCGCTGGTCTCGTTTAAACTCTCAGGTTCGGTGGTTAGCGCGGGATGGCTTACTACGCTTACACGTGTGCTGCAGCAATTTGCCAATCTCTTCGGTGGCACATTCATCGACAGACACGGACGTAAATTGCTCATCATCGTTAATGGGGTGAGCGAAGCAATCCTCTGGGGAGCGGTTTTCATACTGCTGTTTCGTGGATCTCTGACCTTCTGGGGATTCGCGGTACTAGTTATGTGCTCCTCACTGATCAATGGTTTTCTGGGTGGTGCGACAGATGCTGCTCTCCGCTCAATTATCGAGCTTCATGACTATCCGAAAGCCAAAAGTATTAACGAAGGAAGAGATGCGACAATCAACATTGCTGGCAGTCCCTTAGGTGGTGTGCTCTATGGTGTGGCTCCTTGGCTGCCGTTCCTCATTGCCGCTCTGCTTTACGCGTTGGCTGGAGTGTCGGCTACGCGAATCGCATCTGATCGACATCAGCAGCAGACAAGCGAAAAGCAGCTGTGCAAACAATCTTTTCGTGTTGACTTCAAGTCTGGTTGGCGCTATGTATTTACCAGCAGATTGCTAGTGGTGCTTATCGTGGTGACAGCGTTATTTAACTTAGCTGTTAATGGGGTGCAATACGCCATTGAACTGTTCCTGGTGAGTGAGCATACCAACACCTTTCTTATTGGATTGATTAGCACGAGCACCTGTGTTGGTGTGCTACTTGGCGCCTTCATCGCTGGCAAACTCAGTGAAATAACTCCAGTCGGTATCAGCATTATTACAGCGCTAGTCCTAACGCTTGTTGCTTGTCTGCCACTGATGTTTAATACGTCATATGTGCTTGTGTTGGTCTGTACGGCACTCATTGGATTGCCTTGTCCTATGTACAACGCTGTATGTCTTGGCTTTATATTTGCCAAAACTCCTAATGAGCTACAGGGCAGAGTGAAATCTGCTATGTCCGTTAGCGTTCAGACACTTTCGATCTTCAGTAGTGCTATCGCAGGAATGCTGCTTGGTCGTGTGGGCTTTTCGGCTGCAATATTGGTTTTTGCCATACCTCTTGCCGTTGCTATTGTCATCGCACTCATGTCACGGCAGATTTCGACTATTCCTGCTGCTAGCCATTGGGAACAGACCAAGCTCTAATGTGGCTGGCAGCTGTGCGTAGTGTGTCATAGCAAAAACCGCGGCCGCTGATGTGCGGCCACGGTTCGTGGTGGGGCCTCAGGGGCTTGAACCCTGGACCGAACGATTATGAGTCGTTTGCTCTAACCGACTGAGCTAAGGCCCCAATTGGCGAGAAGCCAACTTAGCTATGTTAGCAAAGCCTACTTACTGCGCAAGTGCTGTCGTGTGGCGCTTCGGATAGATACATGTTCATAGCTAAACCATAAAGATATATCTATCCGATGTGGTGACTGCTTGTGAGGTTCGTGGGTGAGCTATCTGTCTTGCCTCAATAGCAAGTTACCGATAATCAGTCGCTGATACCACGCACAGCTCGGCCTGACGCAAACTTATCCAGAGCACCAGTTTTAGCAATCGCCAAGTAGAGATACCAGCTCATCACACCGCCGATGAGGATGCCGCCAATGATTTCGCAAACCATGTGAATGATGCCTCGTGGACTGATGAGCGCGACGCCTTGGTATTGGAAGAACAACAAATACAAGCCATATTCAATGGCAACCAAGAATCCTGACAATATAGTGACACTAAGTGTCCAACGCTTGTATAGGAATATTGCGAAAGCAATTTCTGCACTCAACCCCTGTAGCGCTGCAGACAGGAACACGAAGCCGAATGAAAATTGGTTGCCTAGCAACATCTCCACGGCGCTGCCTACTAGATTGACATATATTGCTGCTCCTGGCTTGCGAATAATTAACAGCGCCAGAGGTCCGGAAAAGTACCAAACCGCGTGAAAAAGACTTCCTAAACCTGGCAATATTGCCGCCATCATAGGAAATAACCAAGCTGAAACGTAATTGAATCCCCAAAATACTAAACCGCAGGCGACGCCAATAGCAGATGAAACGGCTATATCCATCGGCCGCCACCGTAATAATGTGCGTGTCTGTGTAGTGATGTTATTTGGTGTAATTGTGGTCATGGGACGGTACCCCTCTGGAACGCTTGCGCACAGTATTGTCTTATTTTCGGCGTTGCAGGGGATTGTGTGCAATCATCTCACAACGCTTCACGCTCCTTGACCTGCGCAAACGGGCGGGAGCGCCGAGCAATACTGTATCAGCGCTATGTGCTGTGATTGTGGCAATGGTCGCTGTGGTGGGCACCGGATTGACTCCCGTGAGGACCGATACCAGACTTGATATATGTATGGTTTGGAAATGGCATCGCTTATTGGGCATACAAGTGTGTTTCACCGCATACTTCGTGAATGGTGGTAACAATGGCACAATGGTATGCGAGGATTTCATAACTTGTGCAAATCGACTAGTAAGCCTGCTGTGTACATACGCAGTAGCAGCACTAACATTGTGCAAGTCGTGATGCTCTATAGATAGCGATTGGTGAGCAACACACAACAGGAATGGTGGCAGTAACTATATGGCAAGTGGCGAATCTGAACGAGTGCGTCCGATTACTCCAGAAACCTTGTCTCTGGCTGCGAAGCTGATTCAGCGTGGAGAAATCATCGTTATGCCTACGGACACTGTATACGGGGTGGCCGCTGATCCTTTTAATGAGCAGGCAATCGATCGGATATTTCAAGCCAAGCAACGGCCTCGCACAAAAGCGCTGCAGGTATTACTGCCATCTGTGGAAGCAATTGATGAGCTGTTTCTAGAGTTACCAGCTCCTTTGGATGTTCTTGCCAACGCATTCTTGCCTGGAGCATTTTCGCCGATTTGTGAGGCACAAGCGAAATGCACATTGGTAACGATACATGAAGTTGGAAATCTTAAAACTCAAGGAGTCAGAGTTCCTGATTCCAAAGCTTGTAGACAAGTGTTGAGAGCGACTGGACCTTTGGCAGCATCTAGCGCAAACCGTTCGGGATTACCTAGTGCTCAGACAGCACAAGAAGCTTATGAGCAGTTGGGCGATAGCGTGGCATTGTATCTTGACGCTGGCGCTACGCCTGGCCCTGTTGCCAGCACAGTAGTTGCTGCCAGTCAAAGTGGAGCTGATGGGATTGAGATACTGAGAGCAGGCGTAATTTCTGAAGAGTCTATCCGTGCCGCTTTAGCAAGTGCTTTAGGTGATCATAGGCGTAACAGTGATTCTGAAAACATTGACCAAACAGTCGCCGAAAACATGGGGAACGCACAGGCATGAGGGTATATCTGTTCATAGCAGCTATTGCAGGAGGAGCCACCTGGTTGGTAACCCCGATTGTTCGCCATGTGGCGATCCGCATTGGTGCTGTTGGTCAGGTGCGCTCGCGAGATGTGCATACAGTGCCTACACCGCGGATGGGCGGTGTGGCCATGATGATTGGCTTTGCTGTCGCTTTGCTGTTTGCAAGCAAAGTCCCCTTTATTACAGGATTATTTGAGGCTAGTAATCAAGCCTGGGTGATACTGGGTGGGGCTGTGTTGATTTGTTTGCTAGGTGTAGCTGACGATCTGTGGGATTTGGATTGGATGCTGAAACTCGGCGGGCAGCTACTCATTTCCGTTGTGGTTTCTTGGGGCGGCGTGCAGATTATTTCTTTGCCGTTGGGATCGCTGGTTACAGCATCTCCGAGTCTGTCCATGGCCATAACCGCATTCTTGATTGTCGCTTCTATTAATGCTGTGAACTTTGTAGATGGACTTGACGGGCTTGCCTCTGGCATTGTGGCTATTGGAGGCATCGCTTTTGCTATTTACTCATATATCATTGCTAGAACTTCGCCAAGTTATGCTTCAATGGCAACCCTAATTGATGTTGCATTGGTTGGTATCTGTGTGGGTTTCATCTTGCATAATTGGCATCCAGCAAAACTGTTTATGGGTGATTCTGGTTCGATGCTTCTCGGCTATCTCATCACCTGTGCATCGATTATTATGACTGGCAGACTTGATCCAGTCTCGATTCATACCAGCATTTATCTCCCAGTGTTTATGCCGATTCTTCTGCCAATTTTAGTGCTGTTCCTGCCTGTTTTGGACATGTTACTTGCTGTGGTTCGCAGGGTGAGCCATGGGCAGTCACCAATGCATCCAGACAGGATGCATCTACACCACCGTATGCTAAAAATTGGTCATTCAGTCCAATCGGCTGTACTGATTCTTTGGGGTTGGGCTGCGCTCATTGCTTTTGGCTCAATCATGATTCTTTTCTTTGAAGCTCAATATGTGGCTATAGGATTCGCTATTGCCTGTGTAGCTTTAACTATTGCAACCTTGTATCCCTACTATCGCCGTCGTATCCCTGAGATACGTGCTGAGAATAAGGCGTTGGCTGCAGCTAAGCGGCGCGAACGTGCACATCGCGAAGAGCAGCAATCATTGACACAGCCTGGGCAAGAACATCCTCAGGAGCCACTGCAAGAGGGGGAGCAGTCACACAAAGGCAATGACTCAATTGATGATGTAATAGAACCCAAAGAACACCAAGATCACAACGATTAGCAGTTGATACGTGGTTTGGTATCGATGAATGTTGAACATTCAGCCGGTGGCGTGTCGTCACGTCAATAACCGACTATAGAGTGGCTCTATGGAAACTTTTAATGCGAAAAATTCCGATTCCCCATATTCCCCAGTCCCGCCAATGTTTGAGAAGCTTGGTTTGGCGTATGATGACGTCCTGCTGCTTCCCAATGAATCAGACGTCATCCCATCAGAAGTTGACACTACTTCACGTTTGACGCGGGATATCACAGTTAAATCTCCTGTGCTTTCCGCCGCTATGGATACCGTGACCGAAGCTCAGATGGCGATTGCTATGGCGCGCAATGGGGGTATTGGCGTGCTGCATCGTAATCTCAGCATCGAAGATCAAGCTAACCAGGTCGACGTGGTTAAGCGCAGTGAGTCAGGCATGATTTCAGACCCACTCACCGTAACGCCAGACGCCACGCTCACTGATCTTGACAAGTTGTGCGCTGCCTACCATGTTTCCGGTCTTCCAGTGGTAGATAGTGATGACCATCTTGTCGGTATTATCACCAACCGTGACATGCGTTTTGTTAATGCTGAGGATTATGACCGCCTCAAGGTCCGCGACATCATGACCAAAGAGGGATTGATTACTGGTCCTGCCAATATTTCAAAAGAAGACGCTCATCAGCTGCTGGCACAAAACAAGGTTGAGAAACTTCCTTTGGTTGATGCCAACGGCAAACTTGCTGGTCTTATTACGGTGAAGGACTTTGTTAAAACTGAACAATATCCCGATGCCACCAAGGATGACCAAGGTAGACTACGCGTCGCAGCAGGAGTAGGTTTCTTCGGCGATGCATGGCAACGCATTACAGCACTTGCTGACGCTGGTGTTGACGTACTAGTAGTTGATACTGCGCATGGCCATGCCAAGCTTATGCTCGATATGATTAAACGAATCAAAGCGGATCATGCTTTCGACGGTGTGCAGATTATGGGTGGCAATATTGCTACCCGAGAAGGTGCTCAGGCACTTATTGACGCCGGTGTTGACGCTGTCAAGGTTGGTGTCGGTCCAGGTTCTATCTGCACAACTCGTGTTGTCGCGGGTGTTGGCGTGCCACAGCTCACAGCTGTTTATGATTCAAGCTTGGCATGCAGAGCGGCAGGAATTCCTCTGGTTGCTGACGGTGGTATTCATTATTCAGGGGATATCGCTAAAGCACTCGTTGCTGGCGCAGACACCGTGATGCTCGGTGGACTACTTGCAGGAACTGATGAAGCTCCAGGCGAGAAGGTGCTCCTTCATGGCAAGCAGTACAAAGTCTATCGTGGTATGGGTTCACTTGGTGCAATGGCACCTCGCGGCAAGAAGAGCTACTCAAAGGATCGCTACTTCCAAGCGGATGTGACCAGCAATGACAAGGTCATACCAGAAGGTGTCGAAGGTGAAGTGCCTTATCGTGGGCCACTGAACTATGTACTGTATGAACTCGTTGGTGGTCTGCATCAAACGATGTTCTACACGGGTGCACGCACTATTGACGAGCTGAAGTCCAAGGGACGTTTCATCCGTATCACCGATGCTGGTTTACGTGAATCTCACCCTCATGACATCGTCATGACCAAGGAAGCTCCAAATTACACGGGATTCCATGACTGATTGAAGATCTCATAATTGGTGAAAGTGTGCACCTGATGCATGCGACACGTTCAGAATGACGTGGTCGACGTGCGCAGGTGCACACTTTTGTATTCTGATGAGTTTGCTGGCTGCCACCAATATGGTCGTAGTCTGCGCTCAGGGGTACGTTGAAGAGTTCGATAGACGGACAAGTCGCCAGATTTCCATGCGCACCGCAATGGTAGGTTTTGGCGACAGCAGATGTACAGGAACTATTGAAAGGTGTACAAGATATGTCCAACACAGAAGATCTGACCCTCAGCACAGAGGACTCCAGACTTATTTGGATCGATTGTGAGATGACGGGTCTGGATATTTTCCATGACGAGTTGTGTGAAGTATCAGTAGTTCCTACCGATTTCAACATGAAGGTTTTGGATTCTGGAATTGACTTAGTGATCAAGCCTTCCGATGAGTCGCTTGCACAGATGAACGATTTCGTGCGTCATATGCACACCTCTTCAGGTCTTGTTGACGAGATGAAACAAGGATTAGCGCTTGCTGAGGCACAACGTCAGGTGATTGAATATGTCACACCATTTCTCCCTAAGACAGGCAAAGCCCATCTCGCTGGTAATTCAGTTGGCTCAGATAAAAAGTTCCTAGACCGATTTATGCCAGATCTCATGGCTAAGTTGCACTATCGGGTTATCGACGTCAGCACTCTCAAGGAGCTTTCACGCCGGTGGTACCCAGCGGTGTATAACAACAAACCCGCAAAACATGGCGGGCACCGTGCACTGGCGGACATTATCGAGTCCATTGATGAATTGCGCTACTATCGTGAGGCTTTCTTCGCACCTACGCCAGGGCCAGATAACAGTCGCTCTAAGGAGATTGCAGCTCAAGTGGAGTCAACTAGTTTGCTGCGCAGTTATGAGGAGCGAGGCGAAGCCGTTGAAAACGCTTCTACGCCAGAAAAACTTGATTACTAGTTTTACATCCCTACACAAACGCGTTGTTCTGCGTTAGCGCGCTGCGCCATTCGGGGCTTTTGCAAATTTGCATATCCGTTTGTGTAGGGATTCAACAGTATGTACGTCACTCGTGGCACGATGAGGGGCATGCGGCAATCAGATGCGTTGACCATTCTCAGGGCGGGGGCTAATGTCTTCCTCACCGGTGCTCCTGGTGCTGGGAAAACCTATGTGCTAAATGATTTCATCCGTGGTGCGAGAAGCTCTGGCGCTGCAGTGGCAGTTACAGCTTCCACAGGCATCGCATCAACGCATATCAACGGGCAAACAATCCATTCGTGGAGTGGCCTCGGCGTTGCCACCTGTCTCAGTGAACAGTTGCTCAAGCGCATACGAACTCGGCGTAAGCGTCAGATTTCATCAACGGATATCCTCATTATCGATGAGGTGTCAATGATGCATGCGTGGCTTTTTGACATGGTTGATGAAGTGTGTCGAACCATACGCCATAGCCCCGAGCCATTCGGCGGACTACAAGTAGTGCTCTCTGGAGATTTTTTTCAACTTCCACCTGTCAGTCGTTCTGGTCGTAATACTGAGATGATGATGCCCAGTGAAGAGTTTGAGCGTTCTCGTGAGTTATATGTGCAAGCAGGAAAAGACCCTGAAGGTTTCATTACTGAATCACTCGTATGGGATGCATTGAATCCTATAACGTGCTATCTCACTGAGCAGCATCGTCAAGATGATGGGCAATTGCTAACTGTACTTACCGATATCCGAGATGGGTATGTAAGCCAAGAAGACCATGATGTTCTGGCATCTCGCTTAGGAAAAGTTCCTGCACCTGGTGAAGTCTCGGTCAATTTGTTCCCAGTAAACAAGCAAGCTGATAGTCTCAATGATCTCCGTCTCGCACAGATATCAGATACACCTCATGAATATCACGCTGAGTCAGCCGGTTCGGCGCAATTGGTCGAACGCTTGAAAAAAAATATGCTTGCACCAGAGCAGTTGGTATTAAAAACAGGCGCTGCAGTTATGGCACTTCGCAACGATCAAGACCATCAGTTTGTTAATGGCTCTATAGGAACTGTTCGTGGCTTTGTCCAAGAGAATAAAGGCGGATGGCCAATCGTTGAATTCGACAATGGCAATATTGTGACGATGAAACCAGCGGCTTGGGAAATGATGGATGGCGATCAAGTCCTCGCTTCGGTGAATCAAGTTCCGCTGCGGTGCGCATGGGCGATTACGATCCATAAGTCGCAGGGAATGACACTCGATCGCGCAGTTATGGATTTGAGAAGAACCTTTGCCCCAGGAATGGGATATGTAGCGCTGTCACGTGTGGAGGCACTAGGCGGGCTATACCTTCGAGGAATCAATGAACGCGCCTTCTTAGTGTCCCCTGATGCCGTGTTATTAGACTCACAGCTACGCGAGGACTCGAAAGCTGCCTCTGCAAGGTTAGCTGCTGAAGGAAGCACATCATTCAACAAAGTAGCTCTCAATCAAGAAGAAGACGAATTCACTCAAGGTGATCTGTTCTAAGGTCGAGATTCAGGCTGAACATACTGTCAATCAGAGATTGTGTGCAGCAGATTGACATATACACACGGCGTTGTCCTTTTGACTGAATAATCTTGGGAGCCATGACTGCCAAAGCTTTGCATATGTCCACGCTGTTCTTACGAACACTGCGTGAGGATCCAGCTGATGCCGATGTTGATTCCGCCAGACTTCTTCAACGAGCTGGATACATCAGAAAAACCGCCCCAGGTATCTTTACTTGGCTCCCGCTAGGACTGCGTGTACTCAATAAGGTCGAAACCATTATTCGTGAGGAAATCAACAGCTTCGGCGCGCAGGAAGTGCATTTCCCATCACTGTTACCTAAAGATCCATATGAGCGCACACATCGTTGGGAAGAATATGGCGACAATATCTTCCGCCTTAAAGATCGTCATGGTGCTGATTACCTTCTTGCCCCAACGCATGAGGAAATGTTCACTTTATTGGTTAAAGATATGTATTCCTCATACAAGGACTTACCGCTGACGCTGTACCAGATTCAGACCAAGTATCGTGATGAATTCCGCCCTCGTGCAGGGCTGGTTCGTGGGCGAGGGTTTGTGATGAAAGATGCCTACTCTTTCACAGTTGATGCAGACGGATTAAAATCAGCGTACCAAGATGAGCGTGATGCTTACGAGCGTATTTTCAAACGTCTGGGTGTGCAGTATGTGATTGTGCACGCTGTTTCTGGGCCGATGGGTGGTTCAGAGTCTGAAGAGTTCTTAGCTCCTCTTGCAATTGGCGAAGACACTTTTGCACTTGCTCCCTCTGGCAAAGCGTGGAATGTTGAGGCACTTACCACACCATCCGTGCCAGATGTCGATTATTCAGACGTCCCACCTATGGTTCAACTGCATACACCCGACTCAACGACGATTGAAAGTCTGGTCGATCAGGCAAATGCCCTGCATCCCAAAGCTGACGGCAGCGAGTGGACTGCCGCAGACACGCTGAAGAATCTTATCGTCACAGTGAAGCATCCCGCAGATACTGAGCATAAGCAGCCTTGGCGTGAGTTAGTTGCTATTGCACTTCCTGGCGATCGTCAGGTCGATATGAAACGTATCGAAGCCCAATTCGCTCCGGCTGAGGTTGAGGAAGCGACACCCGAGGACTTGGCCAGTCATCCTGAGCTGGTTAAGGGTTATATCGGGCCGAATGTGCTTGGCCCGCAGGCAGAGGCTGCCAAGATTGAGCATCCTATACGATACTTCGTCGATGCGCATGTGGCACGTGGTAGTGCTTGGATAACCGGTGCGGATGTTGAGGGTGAGCACCTCTTCAACGCGGTGTACACCAGAGATTTCGGCTGCTCGGAGCGCATAGAAGCAGTGGAAGTCCGCCACGGAGACACGAGTCCAGATGGTTCCGGCCCACTGAGTTTTGAGCGCGGTGTAGAAATCGGTCAGGTATTCCAGCTTGGTCTGAAATACTCTAAAGCTCTTGATCTGAAAGTTCTCGATCAGAATGGCAAAACGGTGCCAGTATGGATGGGCAGCTACGGTATTGGCGTATCCCGTGTACTGGCTTGCATTGCTGAATTCCATCATGACGACAAGGGATTGGACTGGCCTGTTGCAGTGGCCCCAGCACAAGTGCATGTGATGGCTACTGGCAAAGATCCGAAGGCATTCGAAGCTGCGAACCAGCTGGTCTCTCAGCTTGAACAGCACAACGTTGAGGTAATTTATGATGACCGCCTCAAAGTGTCACCTGGAGTGAAATTTAAGGATGCTGAGTTAATCGGTGTTCCGTTGATTGCTGTAGCGGGAAGAGACACGGTGAATAATGGCACCATCGAGATTCGTCGTCGTGATGGTTCTCAAAGCGAAGCGGTACCTGTAAATAACGCTGCTGACGCGGTGTTGAGACGGCTCAATGCGCTATATGCAGAAGACGCAGTACAAGAGCCTGCGTGATGAGAAGTTATATCTAGCGGTATATCTAGCTAGGCTGAAACTCAACAGTTAAGCATGATAGCGAGTGCAGCTATCGTGCTTAACTGTTGTTAAACGCATTTGCTGACAGTGATTTCGAATATGCATGTGAAACCGTGCAGTGAGGCACAACTTCACATGTATTATCACATTTGGAACGTTGCTGCATCCCTGAAGCGCTGGGGATGATTCTTTGTGAGAACACTATTGTGGATACTTCCACCTTTGACCACAATGCCCAGTGGATAGGTCTCTGACACTGACAAAGCCCGAGAATATTACCTACCGTCGGAATTGATCAAGGGTACATCAAGTATGTGGCTCGAATTCTGCTTGGATTCGTTATGTACTGTCCAAGAAGTGACAGGATACGATTCGGACGGTCCACATCGTTGGTGAGGAGAGAACCGTGGGCGTTCAACAAGGACTCGTTACTGTTACTGGATATGTAGCCAAGGAACCGCGAAGAATCGGTGACCTCGACCGCACTCCACTATGCGTATTGCGATTGGCTTCAACACGTTCGTATTTTGATGCAAAGACACAGCGTTGGAAAGACTTTCCTACGCTGTGGATTACGGTGAAAACCTACCGGTCACTGGCAAATAACATCATGACTTCGGTGCATAAAGGAGACCCAATAATTGTCGTCGGCTTACTAAGTGTGGACGAGTGGAAAAAAGATGGCCGTTCTCAGTTCGCATTAGTGATTGAAGCTAGCGCAGTTGGTCACGATTTGGGCCTTGGTTCCACCCAATTCTCCAAGCGCAGCACGGGACAAGAAATGACAGCTCAGCCTGTTACCGCTCCATCACCTGCATCTTCATCAAGTTTGTCTCATCAAGAGACAATACCTAGTCATCAGTTTGGTGATGGTGATATCTGCACAGTTCAGAGCAATGTGGTAGACGACGGTTGCACTGTGGGTGATTTCGAAGAGATGTTCTGACAAGTCAACTGAAGTCCGCTCAAACAACACCAAGAGGTACCTCGTTTCATGTAGATGAGCACGTGCTCAGTACTAGTCAAACGAGATACCTCATGGCTTTTACTGCGATGACAGTGTTGTTTACCAGATTCGGACTCTGGAATCAGGCGCTAGCCACATATCGTCGCCATCCTTCACGCAGAAGGCTTCATGGAATAAATCCACGTTACGAACAATGCCGTTGGTCCTGAACTCTGCAGGGGAGTGAGGGTCAATTTGTAAATACTGTTCAGCAAGCTGGTCGCGAAGTTTAGTTCTCCAAATCGATGCATATGCGATGAAGAAACGCTGTACTCCAGTGAATCCTTCAATTTCAGGAGTCTGCATCAATGAGCTTCGTATACCTTCTACGCTCCCATCCTTGCTGCGTCCCGCAGCTGTATCTAGTGCAAATGCATAGGCCTTAAGTGAGATGTTTACGCCGCCAAGATCACCGATGTTCTCACCGATAGTTAAAGCGCCGTTAACATGTGGAGCTTCAGATGGTTGGTCAGCATACAGCTCAGCTAACTGCGCTGGCACAAAAGAGTTGTATTGATCAATCAGAGCTGTGGTACGTTGCTCAAAGTTCTTACGATCTTGGGCAGTCCACCAATCATTCAAACGCCCAGAACCGTCATATTTGCTGCCCTGATCGTCGAATCCGTGACCGATTTCATGCCCGATCACAGCTCCGATTCCTCCGTAATTTGCGGCATCGTCAGCGTCAGGGTCAAAGAAGGGTGGCTGCAAAATGGCAGCTGGGAATACGATAACATTCATAGTCGGTTCGTAGTATGCGTTCACCGTCTGCGGGTTCATTAGCCATTCGTCTTTATCGACTTGTTGGCCAACCTTGCTGATTTGATAGGCAGTTTCGTAGGTTTGCGCAGCGTGGATATTCTCGCAGAGGCTAGCTTCGGACCTCACATCAAGAGCCGTGTAATCTCTCCAATGGTTGGTGTAACCAATTTTTGGCGAGAAGTGATTCAATTTATCTAACGCTTTTTCTTTGGTTGCTGTTCCCAACCAATCACTAGATTGAATCGATACTCGGTAGGCATCAATTAAGTTACCTACGAGTTCCTCCATACGTTGTTTACTGGATTCGGGGAAGTGTCTATTGACATAAACTTTGCCAACGTCTTCACCACAAATACCGTTAACAAGCATCACTCCACGCTTCCAACGAGCGCGCATTTCGGTTGTGCCTGAAAGTACCTTGCCATAGAAGTCAAAGCGAGCTTGTTCAAATTCGTGGCTGAGATACCCTGCCCAAGAAATTAATGTGTGAACGCGTGCCCAAAGTTGAAGATCGCTCAATTCAGCTTCAGCCCAGACGGTATCTAATCCGCTGAGGAAGCTCGGTTCATGAACAATGGTACGGGATAATGTTTTTTTGAAGTCCAGAGGCATGACCTGTGCTGTAGGCGTTGTAGCGTAGGACTGTTGCCATGCATCGGCCCAAGCAGCGATGTTGAGATGGCTCAGCGCCGACTGTAAAGCGTCGAAATCGGTGGGGTTATAGGTTTTATCTTGGTCACGGGTTTCTACAACATCCCAATGATGTGAGGCGATGCGTTGCTCAAGTTCGAGTAGTCGAGTCGCCTGTGTATTGGCGTCATCCATATCGGATGCATACTTGGCCAGCATGAGAAGCTTAGCAACCATGATTTGGTACGCATCGCGAATCGTGGCGTAACGATCCTCGCGGTAATACGCTTCATCAGGTAGACCGAGACCACCTTGCTCAATGTGCACGATATTGCGCTCTGGTTCTCCTGGGTCTCCGTATATACCGATACCAAGCAGGTCTGGTCCGCCTAGTGGATTGAGTGCACCGAGTGCTGTAATGAGCTCATTCTTGTCATGAGTTTGGTCAAGAGCATCGAGATCTGCACGAATGCCTTCAATACCCGCCTCTTCAATGGCTTCAGTATCCAAAAAACTGGTGTACAGAGCACTTGACTTAGCCGCTGGTGTTGCAGCATCCTCAAGAATGTCACGGATTTGAGTCTCAGCATCGTCGGCAAGTTTGTCGAAGGAGCCAAATCGTGAACGGTCATCTGGTAACGAATACGTGTCAATCCAAGGTCCATTCACGTAACGGAAGAGGTCTTGCTGCGGCCGAATTACTGATGAAAATGATGTGGGATCAATGCCCGATTTCAATACTTTGCTCATAAGTACAGCCTAATGACGTTTCTTGACAACGTTATGCGCTGTCACTGAACAATACTTCACGGCTAAGAGTCCTTATATGCCTTGATATACCTTGTCTGAGGGGAATCTTTGTTATTGCGGGTTTGCCCTGTAACGCCTTAGCAGTAGGGTGGTGGATAACCAAACAAGGTAGAAAGAAACAATCAATTGATCGAACTGAAGACACCACAGGAAATCAAGGCTATGCGCCCAGCAGGTAAATTCGTGGGGAGCATTCTCAAGGATTTACGTCAGATGACCAAGGTCGGTACCAACCTTCTGGAGATCGACGACTTCGTCAAACAACGTATTGAGGCACGCTCTGGTGCAGAGTCCTGTTATGTGGATTATGCTCCGGATTTTGGAACCGGTCCTTTTGCTCATTACATCTGTACCTCAGTAAATGATGCTGTGCTGCACGGTGTGCCTTTTGACTACACGTTGAAAGATGGGGACTTACTGAGTCTAGATCTTGCAATCAACGTGGATGGATGGGTTGGAGACTCAGCGATTAGTTTCGTTGTCGGTGAGCATGCTGATCCTGAGGATTTGAAAATCATCAAGGCCACAGAGGATGGTTTGAAAGCGGGTATTGCTCAAGCTAAACCTGGTAACCGCTTGGGAGATATTTCAGCTGCTATCGGAGAAATCGCTCATGAGAATGGTTACACCGTTAATTTAGAGTTCGGCGGACACGGTGTAGGGCATATCATGCACGGTGATCCGCATGTAGCCAACGATGGCAAAGCACATCACGGATATAAACTGCGCAATGGATTGGTCATTGCAATTGAACCATGGTTCCTTCGTACCACAGACGAAATCATCCAGGATCCAAAAGACGGTTGGACCTTGCGTTCAGCGGATGGTTCTCGTGGTGCACACACGGAGCATACTATTGCAATAACGGATGACGGTCCAATTATTTTGACCGCCAGAGACGAGTGATATTACCGGTATTTGCGGTAACAACGGCATATGAGATTCGGGGTTTGTCGCCATTTCGAGAAGCAATACAAACGGATGGTTGGCACTCCCCAGTCTGATACGATTAACGACTCTGGCATCGTCACAGATGCCTCGCATTTCCATTCCAGTACCGTTGCTGGTCACTTCTTGGGTAAGGGAGGCAAATGATGCCGAAAGCAAAGCTTAATGTTGATTCGTCGCAGTTTGATTTGCCAGTCGTGAAAGCGACGTGTGGACCCGACGGCATCGTCGTCTCTGATTTACGCAATGACGGTTGGGTTACACTCGACCCGGGTTTTCTGACAACAGCGCAATGTGAGTCCAAAATTACTTTTATCGACGGTAATCGTTCCATACTGCGATACCGAGGCTATCCTATTGAACAGTTATGTGAGCATTCAAATTTTCTTGAGGTTGCTTGGTTACTGAATCAGGGAGAGTTGCCTACGCTCCCGCAGTACGAGGAATATCGAGATCGAGTATTGCACCACACGGTTGTGGGAGAAGAATTCAGAACCTTATTAGGTTCATTCCCAAGAAATGCACATCCTATGAGTGTGTTGTCCTCAGCTGTAAATGCATTGGCGAGCTTTTATCCCGATACATGTGATGTCAATGATCCGGCGCAATTGGACGAGGCTGGAGCAATCATTATGGCTAAGGTTCGCACCATTGTGTCGTTAATCCATCGCCGTAGTAAAGATGAACCCTTGCTATATCCGGATTACACTCGCGGTTATGTAGATGACTTCTTAAGGATGAGTTTTGCAACTCCGTATCAATCGTTTGAAGCTGACGCTTTGATGGTTGAAGCCTTGGATAAGCTGCTCATCATACACGCTGACCACGAGCAAAATTGTTCAACTTCTGTGGTGCGCATAGCAGGGTCAGCGCATGCAAATTTGTATTCGGCAGTTGCTGCGGGTATTAATGCGCTTTCAGGTCCTCTGCATGGTGGTGCCAACGAAGCGGCATTGAGACAGCTGATGTCGATACGTGACTCGGGTAAATCAGTGAAAGAGTTCGTTGAGGACTCAAAGGAGAATGGTCAACGTATATCAGGTCTTGGCCACCGAGTGTATAAATCTTACGATCCAAGAGCGGCGATAGCCAAGGAATGGCTGACGCGAATCATGACAGAGGAGCAGCTCAGGCTTCCAAGTAGCGATCTTGCTCTGTTTGATGTGGCAACAGAACTTGAGGATATAGCTCTCCACGATGACTATTTCACTTCAAGGCATCTGTACCCGAATGTAGATTTCTATACAGGTCTGATCTATCGCGCTATCGGGTTCGAGCCGAGCATGTTCACCACACTATTCGCACTGGGACGTATCCCTGGTTGGATTGCGCAGTACCGTGAAATGCTTGACGATCCCGCCACAAAAATTGGCAGGCCACGGCAGGTTTATACTGGTCAACCTAAACGTGACGTTATACCAATCACTGCGCGGTGATTGTAAGTACCACAATGTAGCCGCCACTGTGTAGCCGCCACTGTGTAACCCCAGCACCGTGCAGCCCCACACAGTGTAATTACCGTAGTCGAGATAACTGCGGTAATAGTGGCAACAATGGGTATGACATGCTAGCGCAATTGCTCCCACATTGAGGCAGTTATCTCGTTTATGATTCTCAGTTGGCGTGCAGTTGGGCGTTAAGAGCGATACCAGTATTGCGGCTTCTGGCTTCAATAGCTCCGCTCACTGAATTACGGATGAAGAGGATATGGTCCTTGCCGCTGAGCTCCGCTCCTTTGACAATGTCTAAGCTTTCATGAGCTGCGACTTTAGCTTTGTCGTAGATAGTTACTTTTGTGCCTGCTGTTACATATAAGCCAGCTTCCACGACGCAGTGGTTACCGAGCGAAATTCCTATGCCTGAGTTTGCGCCGAGCAGTGAATGTTCACCGATGGATACGCGGTGCTGACCGCCGCCAGAAAGTGTGCCCATAATCGAAGCACCGCCGCCAATGTCTGAGCCATCGCCGACCACAACTCCTTGTGAAACGCGTCCTTCGACCATAGAGGTACCGAGCGTTCCAGCATTGAAGTTGACGAAGCCCTCATGCATTACAGTGGTTCCCTCACTTAAATATGCTCCTAATCTGATGCGATCAGCGTTGCCGATACGCACACCTGTAGGAACTACGTAGTCCACCATACGTGGGAATTTGTCAATCGAGAGAACATTAATATCAGCTTGATTGTTGCCCAATGTGCTTAACACAGCCATTTTGCGCTGTGCAAAATCATCAACCGCGAAGGGGCCATAATTCGTCCACACTACATTGTTCAGAGCGCCAAAGATACCCTCAAGATTCAGCGTATTTGGTAATGCCATTCTTAGACTTAAGAGATGTAGACGCAGATATGCATCAGCTGTGCTTTGAATCTGCGCATCAATGGCCGATTCAGTAAATACTGGAACTCGTCGCACACCACGTGCATCAGCCTCTTGTTTTACGAGAGTACCGAATTCGTGTTGTGGACGGTCATCATCTATTGGGGCTTTGCCGAGGTGCAGCGCTGGATACCAGACATCTAGAGTATTGCCGGCACTGTCGATACTTGCCAGACCCCATCCCCAAGCTATTCGTGATTCGGTCATTGATATTCCTTTCGTACAGATATTCATCACTGTAAGACCCAGCCCAGAGAATGAGGTTTACAGGTCTGGGTATCATATTCGCTTATGGGTGAATATGAAAAGCAGCGTATGCGCGCGGAGCGTCGGCGCCGAAACATTACTCGCGCCGTTTGCGCGATTATTGCTGCCGCCATGCTTGCTAGCCTCATTATTCCAGCATTGTTCTCAGGTTTTTGACCAGCAGTAGCACTCTTATACCCTCAATTCGGGCCTTAAAACGATTGTTGTTCGAGTGCTGTATTTTGTGGATATCTGCAACAGCTATGTCAACAACGTCACCTGAGCATTAAGCTGTCACAATGCTTATAGAGGGACGGACAACAGTGTGTTCTTGTGCACACAAAGTAATGTGAAGAGTTTTCAACGCGCTCATTCGCAGCGTAAACGGTATGGTGGTATCAATGGCAGATTTTGAAGTAATGCAGACAATAGACGAGGCTCGCACGATTTTCGAGTCAATCGCGCAAGCGATTGATATGGATGATTTGCGCCGCAGAATCGCACAGCTAGAACAGGAAGCAAGCGCTCCTGGGTTGTGGGATGATCAGGAAAATGCGCAAAAGGTTACTAGTAGGCTATCTGCTGCTCAGACTTTATTGCGGCATCTCGAATCCGCGCAGCGTCGGCTTGACGATGTGCAGACGCTGGTAGAGCTTGCCCAAGAGGAGAGTGATCAAGATACTCTTGATGAGGCAGCCGCGGAGTCTGAGAAGTTGAAAAGCGATCTCGTCGACATGGAAATTCAGACCCTGCTTGACGGCGAGTATGACGAACGTGCCGCTGTGGTCACGATTCGTTCCGGTGCAGGTGGTGTCGATGCAGCGGACTGGGCGCAAATGTTGATGAGGATGTATTTGCGCTGGTCAGAGCGTCACGGTTACAAAACTACTGTTATGGATACCTCTTATGCTGAAGAAGCAGGAATTAAATCCGCTACATTCCAAGTTCAAGCTCCATATGCATACGGGCGTTTATCGGTGGAGGGGGGCACTCACCGTCTGGTTCGTATTTCACCCTTCGATAATCAAGGTCGCAGGCAGACCAGCTTTGCTGCTGTTGAGGTCATTCCTTTGGTTGAAGCAACCGATCATATTGATGTTCCTGATTCGGATATTCGACTCGACACCTACTGCTCATCAGGTCCTGGTGGACAGGGTGTGAATACCACGTATTCCGCAGTTCGTATTACCCACCTTCCTACAAATATTGTGGTAACGATGCAGGATGAGCGCAGCCAGATACAAAACCGAGCAGCGGCTATGGCTGTGTTGCAATCTCGTCTGCTGGTGCTTCGCCACGAAGAAGAAGCAAAGCGTAAGAAGGAACTTGCTGGGGATATTAAGGCTAGCTGGGGCGATCAAATGCGTTCCTATGTGCTGCATCCTTACCAAATGGTGAAAGATTTACGCACTGGTTATGAAACCTCAGACACACAAGGTGTATTTGACGGCGATATCGATGCATTCATTGATGCTGGTATTCGGTGGCGCCACCAACAGCGCCGCGAAGATGCCGAAGCGAAGGAATAGGAGACGACATGGCGCTTATTTCATTGGAGCATGTCAGCAAGGTGTATCCGAAAGGTTCTCGTCCTGCTCTTAGTGATGTCAATCTCGACATTGACCGCGGGAATTTCGTGTTTCTTGTAGGTGCTTCTGGTTCAGGAAAAACGACCTTACTTAGTCTGCTGCTCCATGAAGAGGAGGCCACCGAAGGCGAGATTAGGGTTGCGGGCAACGATTTACGTCGTCTCACTAACCGTCAAGTGCCGATGTATCGTCGGAGTATTGGCTTTGTGTTTCAGGATTACAAACTCTTGGCCAACAAAACCGTGTGGCAAAATGTGGCTTTTGCTCTTGAAGTGATTGGCACCAGAAGGAGCACCATAAAATCCTTAGTTCCTCAAGTATTGAAGACTGTGGGATTGACCGGTAAAGAGAACAACTATCCGCACGAACTCTCAGGTGGAGAGGCACAGCGTGTGGCTATTGCACGAGCATATGTCAATCACCCTCAAATATTGTTGGCCGATGAGCCGACTGGCAATCTTGATCCAACAACTTCGCTAGGTATCATGGAGGTTTTGGAAGCTATTAACCGAACTGGTACCACTATTGTGATGGCAACTCATAATGAGGAAATCGTCAACTCTATGCGCAAACGTGTAGTTGAGCTGCATACGGGCAAGATTGTGCGCGATGAGTCACGCGGATCGTATGATTCAGCTAAGTTCTTCCCCGATGCAGAGGTAGAAGCCAAGGCTCAGGATGCCATTCAGGGTGGTGCTATAGAGACCCACGCACTACAAGCTAACGAGATTGCACCTACTCCAGAGCTTGCGGGTGCGCCTGCTGAAGCTGATAATGCTGCAGAGAATAATGCTGCGGTCGATCAAGCAATCGAATCTAGTGGACAAGGTGATGAAGGCATAGCACGTTTGGCAAACTCGGTGCATTCAGGACGAAAAGGCCGGTATGGTGAGGCCTTCGCACCTGTCGAAACAACACTGACTTGGGGCAAAGGCATAGTGCTGGATGCGCAACACGAAGATAGTGGGGCCCAAACAGGAGCAGTTGAGCCAGATCATCTTGAGAAGCAGGATGACGCTAACAGCTCACCTGCGCCTGCGCCAGCGCCAGCACCTGCACCGCCTGTGCCTCCTCAGGTAGCAAAAGATCCAGCACAGCGTGCGAAGTCGCGTCTCTCAGAATCTACTTCACCAGACGACAGCGAAGAGGAACAAGGGGATAGCAAATGAGATTCCGGTTCATACTTTCAGAAACGTGGACGAGCCTGAAGCGCAACGGCCCCATGATTCTCTCTGTCACCTTGGTGACCTTCATCTCATTCCTATTCATCGGTGCTTCTGGCTTGATGCAGGCTCAAATTACCAAAGCTAAGGGTGATTGGTACGACAAGGTTGAGGTGGTTGTTTGGCTTTGCCCTGATGGTTCCAGTCAATCTGCAACCTGCGCTTCTGGTAAGGCTCCTACACAGACAGAAATTGTTGCTGTCGAGGATCTAATTCACACAGAGCTTGCTGACGATGTATCAAAAATCACCTATATGAGTCAGGAAGATTTTTATAAGAATATCTTCCTCAAAGAATATCCAAATGGTGTATACGAAGGGCGTACTCTTACCGCTGCGGATATGCAATCATCATTGAGACTAAAACTCACTGATCCAACAAAATACCAAGTGGTTTCTGAGGTATTATCTGGCAAAACTGGTGTCGAAGAAGTTGTTGATCAACGCCAAATATTTGATCCTGTATTTAGCATACTGAATCGTGCCACAGCCGTTACTGTTGTGTTGGCAGCAGTGATGGTCTTAGTCGCCATTATGCTTACTGGGACCACGATTCGAATGTCTGCTGCATCTCGAAAAAATGAGACCGAAATTATGCGACTTGTCGGTGCTTCAAATTGGACTATCAGTCTGCCATTTATCTTGGAAGGTATGTTCGCTTCTCTCATAGGATCTGTGCTTTCAGTTGCAGCTCTGAGTGTGATTGTGAACACATTTGTTACCAACTGGTTGGCTAAATCCATTACGTGGATGCCGTACATCAATCAGACCACCGTTATACTACTGGCACCTGCGCTCATCATAGGTGCTATGGCGCTGTCTGGCATCGCTTCTGCCTTCTCGCTCCGTAGATATTTGAAGGCTTAATATGCATATTATGAGTTTGTGTCCTTGGCTGATTCAGAGTGCTGGGGTACGATATATGCCTACATGTGACTCGAAAGGCTGATTCATGAAGCAGAGAACACGTTTCAAAGCTGTCAGTGCAGGGCTGCTATGCACAGCAATGGCGCTTACCGGCTGTATTGTAGTGAGCAACGCCAACATTAAACAGGCTCATGCAGTTGCAAGTTATTCCGAGTATCAGCAAAAGCTGGCTTCAAGTGATGCACTCAAGACGCAGCTTGCAGGCGTTAGTAGCGCGCTACAAGACAAAATCCTTCAACTCAATGATTTGGTAGAAAATCAGATACCGGCAGCGCAGAAAGCAGCTGATGCAGCTGCTGATGCTGCTGAATCAGCCAAACAACAAGCCGATGCAACGGCAGATCGCCTTGACGCCGCTAAAAAAGATAAAAGTGATCTCGAAACAAAGATCGCAGAAACTGGTGCTGATTACGACGATGCCAAAGCAGCAGTTGCGCAACTTGCTCGCAGTAGCTTCCATGGATCTGATGCTTCCGATGTTATGGAAGTAGTGACCAATACTAAAACTACGACCGAGTTCGTCGACAAGATGCAGTCAAAGGCTGCTGTCACGCGCAGTGAAACTGAAGCCGCTGATGATGCTGCGACCACATTAAGCGACTCGATGAATCGTAAGCAGAGACTAGAAGCGATCGAAAAACAGATTGCTGTGCTTAAACAGCAAACCGCAGATCAAGCAGCTGCTGCGCAACAAGCTTCAGCAGCCGCGTCTGAAAAGCAGACCAGCTTAAATACTTTGCGCGAAGAGGGCAGCGCGCAACAGACCGCCTTGGAATCCCAGAAGAGCCAGTTGACTTCTTCGGCGGCCAAAGAAGCTGCCGAAGCAGTGATGATGAAAGCCCAGATTGACGCTTATAACATCCAGCTGCAGAAACAACAGCAGCAAGCTGCTGCAAATGCTGCGGCAGCTGCTGCTTCAGCACAAGGGCAATATCGAAAGGCTACAGCTAGCACTACATCATCTAGCTCTTCAAATACCAGTTCAAGAAGCTCAAGTAGCTCCAATAAATCCACGAGTTCCAGCAGCTCTAGCAGCTCAAAATCAAGTAGTTCTAGTTCAGGAAGTGCTAGCTCAAGCGGTGCTTCTGGTATGAATTACTCGGTTCCAGGAAGTTGTGCACCCGGGGCAACATACTGCTATGGGCATCGTACAGGTAATGTCGGTAACGCTTACCCATGGAGTCAATGCACTTGGTGGGCATATATCAGGCGGCAACAGCTTAACCTTCCTGTGGGGTCCTATTTGGGTAATGGTCAAGACTGGGCTAACTCAGCTCGTGCTTTGGGATATCTGGTAAATCACACACCGCATGTGGGGGCTGCGATTTCTCTACGTGGTGGGCAGCTAGGTGCGAATGCACAATATGGCCACGTAGCTATTGTGGAACAGGTCAATTCGAATTCCATCATCGTTTCTGAAAGTGGAGCCAGCTTGATGGGAAACGTTCAGTCACGAACGATTTATAACCCAGGGCTGTATTGGTACATACATTACTGAGCTGTATGTGACGTATAAGCGCATATTGGTATAAAGCCAACGCAACATGAGACCCTGGTGTAATGCCGGGGTCTCATGTTGTTGTATGAAGGGGATTGCTGCTGCGAGAGGAGCAACAGAATGCTATATGTGCTATCCTCTAGCCGTGCATATGAGCCTGAGCATTCCAACAACATTGGCATAAGGTGATGTGTTTGCAGGCATCAGAATAGTTCGGAAAGAAGGAGGGACACGATGGCTAAAGAGCAGGGCATCGCTACGATTGCGAATAATCGTCGAGCTCGCCATGACTATGCTATCGAGGACCACCTTGAGGCTGGTATCGCGTTGACTGGTACAGAAGTCAAATCTCTGCGAGAAGGTCGTGCATCATTGGCCGAGGCATTTGTCACCATAGATCGTCGTGGCGAAATGTGGCTTGAGGGCGCTAATATTCCAGAGTATCTGAATGGTACGTGGAATAACCATGCACCTAAGCGCAAGCGCAAATTATTGCTTCATGCTGCACAGATTGCTAAATTTTCTAGGCAAATTGAAGCCAAAGGTTACACCATTATTCCTTTGAGCATGTATTTCAAAGATGGACGCGTCAAAGTTGAGATCGCACTTGCTCGAGGTAAACGCGAGTTCGATAAACGTCAATCTCTGCGTGAAGAGCAAGATAAGCGAGAAGCGCAACGTGCGATGCGTTACAAGAATTTGAATCGCTCTGAGTAGTGACACCAGCAGGATTGCTGCCTCAACGCACAAATCCTGCTATTGCAAGGTATTGGGCATATCGAATTGCACAGTTTTCGCTTCTTTTGTCGCTGAATGACCGCATATTGAACGTGTAACCGATTTGGTGACTTGAGCGAATTACCTTGTGTCTTTACGACTTCGTGACATATGCCTTTTACTCTCCCTGTTGAGGGCGTCCGATGTTGTAAGGACATTTACAGAGAGGGAAGAAATGACATTTGGGAAAATGAAATGTATGGCAACTGCTTTGATTAGCAGCGCCTTGGTGTTGTCTATGGCTGCTTGTGGAACCACAGATAGTTCAGATAATTCGAGTGCTGGTGCTTCAGGATCCGCAGCTACTCCTTCAGCGTTTGATGTCAGTGGCATCTCGAAAGATGACAGCATCGCATCACTGGTGCCGAGCTATATTGCTCAGGACGGCAAGCTCACCGTAGGTATGGATACCTCATATGCGCCAGCGGAATTCCTTGGCTCAGATGGTAAAACTCCGATTGGATACGATGTTGATTTAGTCAACGCTATTTCCAAGGTGCTCGGTCTGACAGCAGATCCACAGACTGCGACTTTCGATTCAATCATCCCATCCATTGGCACTAAATATGATATTGGTGTTTCGAGTTTCACAGTTACCAAAGAACGTAGCGAAGCTGTCGATTTTGTAACGTATTTCAAAGCTGGCATGACCTATGCCGTTCAAAAGGGTAATCCTCAGAAAGTGGACGTCAACGATCTTTGCGGTATTACATTAGGCGTCCAGACTGGGACAACGGAAGAGGAAGAAGCTACCTCCACCAGTAAAGAATGCACGACTAATGGTAAGAAGGCTATTGATATTCAGTCGTATAAGCAGCAGACTGATGTCACCACTGCTCTAGTTACAGGCAAGGTTGATGCTTTGTACGCTGATAGCCCAGTAACTGGTTATGCCATTGAACAGACTGGCGATAAGCTCCAAACACTTGGTGAAGATCAAGGTGTTGCGCCTCAAGCTGTAGCAATCAAAAAAGGCGACAGCAAAATGGATGAAGCGATTCAACAAGCTATACAAAAGCTCATTGACGACGGCACTTACGGCAAAATTCTTAAGTCCTGGGGAGCTCAGAGTGGTGCCATAGAGACATCGGAGATTAACCCAACCGTTAGTGAGTAGAGCACAGCTGTGAGAACACAGATGTGAGAACACAGATGAGTGGGCGCTGAGCTTAGAACTCAGCTCTCACTCAAGTATTTCGTGTGTATATACTATTGAACAATCTGGCCGAATTCGAAGCATTCGGCTTATAGTGCTTAAGTCGGATTACGCACCAGGTGCAACACCTTTTATATAGCGCATAGCTGTAACGTGATGTGATTCGTGGTCTGCACAGCAGCAGATATCAAGCTTGGAGGAGTGATATGCCAAAGAAGGACAACCCTGACGGATTGGATATACCGAATAGGATATCTGCACGTCCCGTCAGAAAGGCGGGACCATATGTAGCCGCGGTTATAGTGGTAGTCGTCGCGCTGATGCTGGTTCATGGAATGGTCACGAATCCAAATTTTGACTGGCCTACGGTCTGGATGTACTTATTCAACGAAAATGTGCTTTCGGGCATTGGATGGACGCTGCAACTCACGGTGTATGCCATGCTGTTGGCGACTGTGCTTGCTGTTGTACTGGCTATCATGCGTAAATCTGCTAACCCTGTCTTGCGGGGAGTGAGCTGGTTCTTTATCTGGTTCTTCCGCGGTACACCTGTGTACACACAATTGGTGTTCTGGGGATTACTAGCAGTGTTGATTCCCAAAATGGCACTCGGCATTCCCTTCGGTCCTGAATTCTGGAGTATTGATACTAAAACATTGATTTCGGCAGGAACTGCAGCGGTTCTTGGCCTTGGCCTTAATGAGGCTGCCTATCTGTCCGAAATTGTACGTGCCGGCATTGAAGCTGTAGATACAGGTCAATCCGAAGCAGCTGCGGCATTGGGTATGAGACGTTCAGTGATTATGAGACGTATCATTCTTCCTCAAGCCATGCGTATCATTGTGCCGCCAACCGGCAATGAAACAATAGGGATGTTGAAAACAACGTCGCTGGTATTAGCTGTGCCATTCACTCTGGAACTACAGTTCGCAACAAATGCCATTGCTAATCGAATTTATAAGCCGATTCCTCTGCTACTTGTAGCGTGCATTTGGTATCTCGTCATCACCACAATATTGATGTTTGCTCAGTCCAGACTCGAACGTCACTTTGGTAAGGGTTTTGATGCTAGAGCAATGGGCAGCAAAGGTAAACAGCCTCCTTTGCCAGGCAAGACTTCAGGAGAGCCACAAGATGCAGTCAATAAAGTGAATCAGGCGACGATGGTGGGGTTGAACGCATGAGTACACAACAACTATCCGATTCCATGTCTGCTGTAGCGGCCATTGAGATCAAGGATGTTCATAAGGCTTTCGGATCACTTCATGTGCTTAAAGGTGTGAGTTTGAAAGTGATGCCGGGAACTGTCACTGCGATTCTGGGACCTTCTGGGTCCGGCAAATCTACCTTGCTACGCATGATTAACCAGCTTGAGACTCGAAGTGGTGGTGAAATCATTGTTGAAGGTGAGCTGATTGGATATAAGCGTTTAAGCGACGGTGGCTTGAGAATGCTCGATGACCGCGAGGTTGCGCAGCAACGTTCCACAATCGGTATGGTGTTTCAGCGCTTTAACTTATTTCCCCACAAAACTGCTGTTGAGAATGTTATGGAAGCTCCTGTACATGTTGCAGGAGTGCCCAAAAAAGAGGCAAAAGAGCAAGCATTAGCAGAACTTGATCGCGTTGGTCTTGCTGATCGTGCAAATTATTACCCAGCTCAGCTTTCTGGTGGGCAACAGCAACGGGTAGCTATAGCTAGAGCCTTGGCTATGCATCCAAAAATCATGCTTTTTGACGAACCAACCTCGGCATTAGACCCAGAGTTGGTTGGAGAAGTGCTATCAGTTATGAGACAGGTTGCTCATGAAGGTATCACCATGGTCGTAGTTACTCATGAGATGGGCTTTGCGCGCGAGGTTGCAGATCAGGTGGTGTTCATGGATGGGGGAGTTGTGGTGGAACACGGTACTCCTGACATTATCGATCATCCTCAGACTGAACGATTCTCAGCCTTTTTGCAATCCGTGCTGTGATTGAATCCTGCTGGTTATCTACACAGGTGTAGAGGTTCGGATAAGAAGCGTACTTCTTATCAAGGATTGTCTGTGTTGATCATAAACTAGTGGACTATGTGCGGAATCGTTGGATATGCTGGGTCAGGATGTGCTTGCGGTAAGCCTTTGGAAGTGTGTATGCAGGGGCTTCAGCGTTTGGAATATCGGGGTTATGACTCCGCTGGTGTGGCCCTAGTCGCGCCGGGTATGGATGAAGTCGCTTGGCGCAAGAAGTCAGGACGTCTGAACAATCTCGAAGAGGATCTTGCTCGGCATCCAATGCCACAGGCTACGGCAGGTATAGGTCACACACGTTGGGCCACCAATGGGGCTCCTACGGATGTGAATGCTCATCCGCATATGAGTGGCGACGGGCACATTGCTGTTATTCATAATGGCATCATTGAAAATGCTCCTCAACTCAAATTCAATCTACAAGCTGAGGGATATACCTTCGCCTCTGCCACAGATACAGAAGTTGCAGCTAAGTTACTCGGTAAGGTTGCTAACGAGATTATTGCTCAAGAAGGTAAAGCTGATTTATTCAGAGCTCTGCGGCGCGTAGCAAGGATGCTGACCGGCGCATTTACCATTCTTGCAGTAGATTCACGACAGCCCGAGATAGTGGTAGGAGCTCGTCATGACTCACCTTTGGTTGTTGGCTTAGGTGAGGGAGAGAATTTCCTGGGTTCCGATGTCGCAGCATTTGTGGCATACACTAAGCAGGCTCTAGAACTTGGACAAGATGAAGCGGTTTGCATTAGTGCCAACAGTGTCGAAGTCACGGATTTCGAAGGTAATGCTGTTGCTGAACCAAAACGTTTCACTGTAGACTGGGATGCTTCCGCAACTGAAAAGGGTGGTTGGGACTCATACATGGATAAAGAGATCCATGAAGAGCCCGTAGCGGTTTCTGATACTCTGCTTGGTCGTTTCAGTGTTGATGGAGACTTGAATCTGGACGAAGTCCGTATTGACGAAGATGTGTTCCGCTCGATAGACAAGATTGTGGTCATCGCTTGTGGGTCAGCCTCATATGCGGGTTTGGTAGCTAAGTATGCAATCGAACACTGGGTGCGTATTCCTGTGGAGATTGAGCTCGCGCATGAATTCCGTTACCGCGATCCGATTTTGACGCCTCGCACTCTTGTTGTGGCTATTTCGCAGTCTGGCGAAACCATGGATACCTTGATGGCTCTGCGTCACGCTCGCGAGCAAGGATCACGAGTGCTGGCAATATGCAACACACAAGGTTCCACTATTCCTCGTGAATCTGATGCTGTGCTATACACGCATGCTGGACCTGAGATAGCAGTCGCCTCCACAAAAGCCTTTGTAGCTCAGATTGTCGCTTCGTATATTCTTGGCTTGTATTTGGCTCAAGTTAAGGGCACTATGTATCGCGATGAGATTCGACATATCGTCGATAATCTCAAATCCATGCCTGAAAAAATTCAATGGGTGTTAGACAATCAGGCTGAGACAATTGCTCAGACGGCGGAACAGATGCTCGATGCTCATTCTTTCCTATTCCTAGGGCGGCATGTGGGATATCCGGTTGCTATGGAGGGCGCGCTCAAGCTCAAGGAGATTGCTTACACTTTCTCTGAGGGTTTTGCAGCAGGTGAACTGAAGCATGGACCTATAGCTCTTGTTGATGAGGGAGAGCCGGTGGTGGTGATTGTTCCTAGCCCTCGTGGTCGTGACGTCTTGCACAATAAGGTAATTTCTTCAATTGAAGAGGTTAAAGCACGAGGTGCATTCACAATTGCTGTGGCTGAAGTAGGAGATCCAGATGTTGAGCATTATGCTGATGTGATCTTCTGGCGCCCAGAATGTTCAACCCTGCTGAGTCCTCTTACTGATGTGGTGCCTTTGCAACTGTTTGCCATGGATATGGCGAAACTTAAGCACTATGACATTGACAAGCCTCGTAATTTGGCAAAGTCAGTCACTGTTGAGTGATGTGGCAAAGGGAATCTGGAAGTGTGCACCATGGCACGTGTAGCCGGTTTTTTCCGGTGTGTCACGTGCCTGAGCACACACTTTCAGTAGGCGGGATGATTGCTTGAGTGATCACACGCAGCCGAACGAGCATCATCGTTGGGTGCTTGAAGAGCCGGATATCCCTTTTGACATGCAGGTGTTGTATGAGGATCAGCGCATTATTGTTGTCGATAAACCTCATTTTCTTCCCACCATGCCAAGAGGTATGTGGTATCGTTCCAGCGCTTTAATGCGATTGCGCGAGCAATACCATAATGCTGATATCACTCCAGCTCACCGCTTGGATCGTTCAACAGCGGGCATAGTGGTATTTGTGAAAGAGCCCTCAGCTAGGGGTGCATATCAAATGTTATTCCAGCGGAGAGCAGTGAGAAAAACTTACGAGTGTATCGCTCCTGCAAGAGTGCTAATATCGACACGATTCGGTGTCAACGTGCAGCTCAACAGGCCTTCACTATTTCCGATGGAACGCATTTCACATATAGACAAAGATCGTGGGATTATTCAGGCTTATGAGTCTGCTGGTGAGGCAAATAGCAGGACAGTGATTGCTATAAGTTGCAATCAGCAAGCTGTGTTGGCAGTCAATGAAGATGCCCTGGCAATGTTTGGCAAGCGAGCAGCAACGCGGTTGTTGCGCGTGTACCAACTCCATCCATACAGTGGCAAAACTCACCAGCTCAGGGTGCATATGAGTGCCCTCGGATTGCCGATACTCGGTGATGATTTGTATCCGACGCTGAATATGAGGGCGACGGATGATTTCTCGCAGCCTCTTCAGCTTGTGGCGCGAAGTCTAGAGTTCAAAGATCCATATAGCGGGCTATTGCACAGATTCACATCCCAGATACCTTTGCAGGTGTCGGATGATGCTATTGGGACGCACGACTGACGTCTTTTGTTTTCACCCCTGCTCTGCTTGCCTCAAGCTCCTGCAGATAATTTCGCGAGTGTGCACTCTCATACATGACACGCCAAACATGGAACTCCTGATATATGCGAATGCACACTCGTGAATGTAGCTTTATTCGTTCAAATCGCGAACAGAGGAACGTTCTATGAGTTCTGCAGGAATCACAGTTTTCACGCCAACGGATGGAGAGTCACCTTCGCATGCACGTAGAACCATTGAGAAAGCACTTTGTGCGATTTCAGAGAAATGCATACGCATAGTGGTCAGAGATAACCGTGGAACAGTGCCGTGTAAGGAATCGTCGACACCTATGACACTGATGTCATCGGGCACATGTTTACCCGTGCTTTCAATGCCTTGAATGGCACCGTATGCCATCTGGTCGTTTGCTGCAAAAATAGCCGTGCATTGTGGATCGGCGGCGAAGAGTCGCCCTGCATCGTATCCACTGTCGGCGTTCCAGTCGCCTATAAAAGCATCAGGAACTGCTAAACCCTGCTGCATGAGGGTATCTTTCCAACCTCGTGCGCGGCTGACGGCAGCCTGTGAATGCTGAGGTCCTGATATGTGATAAACGGTCCGATGTCCTTTGCTCAGTAAGTATTCGCTAGCCGAAGCTGCACATCCATACTGGTCGTCGTCAATGGTAGGGCAGTGATTTGATGGTCCCTCTGTCACCATGATTACAGGTAAATCCCTGGGAGGTATGAAATCAGTGAAATCTGCTACGCGTTGTTCTAGGATGACAATCACACCATCGACAGGAAATTGCTTCATCTGTTCAATGGCGTGCCGTAGAGGATGCTCATCTGTAGTTTGCATGGTCAACACTGTGGTGGCATATCCCTTTGCCGCTGCGCAGGTGCTGATGCCTTCCAAGATGCGCATATTGCCATAGGTGTTCATATTGAACATGGCAACGCCAATATCTTTGAAACGGCCATGTTTCAATGCGCGTCCAGCAAAATTTGGACGATATCCTAGTTTCTGCATTGCCTCCTTAACACGTTTGCGCGTTTCGGGGCGTACAGCCTGACTGCCATTGGATACGCGAGAAACGGTTTGAGGAGAGACGCCTGCTTCTTGGGCGACGTCTTGCATGGATGCCCATCGTGTGCGTTTGCCTGCCATTCCTCCTGTATACCCTACTTCATTAACTTTCGTGCGATTTAGAGATATGTAATGGTGGCGCAATCAAAAAAACATGTGTAGAATACAAATGGTTGCGTAAACATTTACGTGAAATGAACTGTTGTGCCCACAGATGCCATGGAAAATAGCTTGTCGGGCCCCATTCGAAGGAGAGTGGTTGTTATGGTTGCGCCTAGTGTGCCAGTGATTCGGGGGTCGGAGTTGCCAGGCTCTGCTCGTGGTGGTGGTCGACGTCATGATTGGCGTGGTTGGAAGTTTATGCTGCCTTTCGCTGTGGTATTCGTGTTTGTGTTTATCGTGCCGATTGTGTATGCGGTGTGGATTTCGTTCTTCCAAAAGAAAATGATTGGTGGAACGGTGTTCGTAGGCTTAGCAAATTATGGTCGTTTACTGGGCGATACGCAGTTCTGGGATAGTGTGCGTAGAGTGGCACTGTTCACGGTAGTGCAGGTGCCGGTGATGTTGTTTTTGGCGGCTGCGTTGGCTCTGGCACTTGACAGCATGAAATTACACGGTTCAAAGTTCTTCCGTATTTCTACTTTTCTGCCTTATGCGGTGCCGGCAGTGGTATCCACGTTAATTTGGGGTTTTGTGTACGGATCAAAGTATGGGTTGGTTGGTTCGCTTAACGACGTGTTGGGTACCAATCTAGATGTATTGGCTCCTTCGGTGTTGTTGGCTGCGATTGGCAACATTGTGACGTGGGAGTTCACGGGCTATAACATGTTGATTTTCTATTCGAGTCTCTCAACAATCCCTCATTCTTTATATGAGGCTGCGGCAATTGATGGAGCTAGTGAATGGCAGATTGTGCGCAGGATTAAGCTGCCGGAACTTAGGGGGTCATTGGCGATTACGGTGATTTTCAGTATTATTGGCAGTTTTCAGTTATTCAACGAACCGAGCATTCTGCAGAATATGGTGCCAGGCAATGCTGTGACGACGTATTACACGCCAAACATGTATGCCTACAACTTGAGTTTCTCTGGTAATCAGTCCAATTATGCGGCGGCGTTGGCGATAGTGATGGCTGTCATCACTATGGCTATTGCTTATGCCGTGCAGTTGCGCAGTATGAAGGAGCAGATGAAGTGAGTGGATCAATGAATACGATCTCTCCGGTCGTGGTTGCAGAGACGAAGCCCGTAACAGCGGTGGATGCCATGAGTGCTGTGTCTAAGTCTGAACGTCAACGAGCTAAACGAACCGCTCACGATGAGCGTGAAGAACGTCGCAGAGCTGGACGTTCTGGTTTTTCGAATCCAGCAAATCCGCGACGCTCTACATTGTTGACCTTGGTGTGTGCCTTGTTCGCGGTGTACTGTCTATTTCCTTTTGTGTACTTGTTGATTAACGCGACCAAGACACAGGCAGATTTCACGTCAACATTTGGTTTGGGATTTGGCGACTCGTTTGCCTTGTGGGATAACTTGTCTCTGGTGTTTACATATCAGGATGGCATTTTTGGACGCTGGCTGCTGAACACACTGTTGTATGTATTGGTAGGTGCTGGTGGTGCAACGTTGTTGGCAATTATGGGTGGCTATGCTTTGGCGAAGTTCCGTTTCCCGGGCCGTAAAGCGGTGTTTGTAGTGGTAATTGGTGCTATCAGTGTGCCTGGTATTGCCTTGGCAGTGCCGCAGTTTTTACTGTTCGCGAAGCTTGGCTTGACCAATACACCGTGGGCAATGATTATTCCGAGTCTGATTAGTCCTTTTGGTTTGTATTTGATGTGGATTTTCAGTGAGCAAGCTGTACCAACAGAGTTGTTGGAAGCGGCACGAGTAGATGGTGCTGGCGAGTTCCGCACATTCTGGCAGGTGAGCTTGCCTTTGTTAGCACCAGGGATTGTGACCACAGCCTTGTTCACTATTGTGGCGACATGGAATAACTACTTCCTGCCGTTAATCATGCTTAAAGATGCAGATTGGTATCCGCTAACCATTGGTTTGAATCAATGGAAAGACCAGGCCAGTACTGCAGGAGGACAGGCTATTCAGAATCTCGTGGTTACTGGAAGCTTGGTGACCATTATTCCTCTGGTTATCGCGTTCCTGCTACTACAGCGCTACTGGCAATCAGGCCTCGCAGCAGGCGCAGTCAAAGAATAAGCGACCCCCCTCTGGTATTGAGATAGGTCTGTAATCTTCGTTGGATTCGGCATTGATGGATGTACAGACGCATCAGGTATGAGGGGGAGCTCAACAGGCTCAGAAAGGGCCATAATCACTAATAGCAAGGTATATCATGCATGCCAGATTGTGCGTGAGGTACAAGAATCGGAGTTTCAATGACTGAACGCAGAGAATTCAGATGGCCGCACCCACTGCAGGGCAACAGCCAGGAAATCTGGTACGGGGGAGATTACAATCCCGAGCAATGGCCAGAGGAAATATGGGATGAGGACGTGGCTCTGATGCGCAAGGCAGGAGTCAATCTTGTATCCCTGGGAATCTTCTCGTGGGCAAAGCTGCAACCATCTGAGGACACCTGGGACTTTGACTGGCTTGATCGCATTATCGAAAAGCTAGGTACTGCGGGTATTGCCGTTGATCTTGCCAGTGCAACAGCTTCTCCTCCAATGTGGTTAACTCAAGCGCATCCTGAGGTGCTCTGGCGTGACGAACGAGGGAATGTATGTTGGCCTGGTGCACGCCAGCATTGGAGAGCGACTTCGCCAGTCTTCCGTGAATATGCGCTTGCACTGTGCACGAAAATGGCTGAGCACTATCGCGATAATCCTTATATCGTGGCGTGGCATGTTAATAATGAATATGGATGTCACAATCGTTTTGATTACTCAGATGATGCTATGAAGGCATTTCAGCTTTGGTGTAAGAAGCGGTATGGCGATATTGAATCTGTTAATGCTGCCTGGGGAACTTCATTCTGGTCTCAACAGATGGGGGATTTCTCGCAGATTCTCCCACCTCGTTTCATCGGTGAGGGTAATTTCATGAATCCGGGAAAACTTCTCGATTTCAAACGATTCTCTTCTGATGCATTACAAGAGTTCTTCCGTGCAGAGCGAGATACGCTGGAGCGAATTACCCCTGATATTCCCCTGACCACCAATTTCATGGTGAGTGCAGGTAACAGCATGCTGGATTATGATGCTTGGGGCAAAGATGTCGATTTCGTATCCAACGATCATTACTTCGTGCCAGGAGATCAGCATCTTGACGAACTTGCATACAGTTCCTCTCTTGTGGATGGCATTGCACGCAAGCGTCCTTGGTTCCTGATGGAGCATTCCACGGGTGCGGTGAATTGGCGCACCATTAACTACCGCAAAGAGCAGGGGCAACTGATTCGTGATTCCCTTGTCCATCTGGCTATGGGGGCGAATGCTATCTGCTATTTCCAGTGGCGTCAGTCGTCATCGGGAGCGGAGAAATTCCATACCGCGATGTTGCCACATGCGGGTGAACATAGTCAGGATTTCCGTGAGGTTTGTGAATTGGGGGAAAATCTGAAAGTGCTTAGTGGCGCAGGTGTAACGTCCAGCACTGTGGTGAAGTCATCAGTCGCTGTGGTGTATGACTATGAAAGCGAGTGGGCGAGTGAACACACTGCGACGCCTACACAACAAGTCCGGCACTGGACCGAACCCTTGGACTGGTTTCGTGCGTTGGCGGATTGCGGCATAACCGCCGACATGGTCCCAATCAGGGCTGACTGGGACTCGTATGAGGCTGTAGTGTTGCCGAGCGTATATCTGCTTGATGAACGCAACACCAAACGTGTGCACGATTATGTTGCTACTGGCGGGAAGTTGTTTGCCACGTATTACACAGGGATTGCTGATGGTGATGACCATATCTGGTTAGGAGGGTATCCCGGCTCGATACGCGACGTACTTGGTATGAGATCAGAGGATTTCGCACCTCTCGGCACCGATGTTTCAGGGGTGTTGGACCATCTCAATCTCAGCAATGGTGCGGTAGCGCATGATCTCGCCGATGTAATCACCTCGGTTGCTGGTAGTGCACAGGTGCTGGCACAGTACGAGGCGGAGGAGTGGACTGGAATGAGTGGTATTCCTGCTATAACGCTCAACGTCTATGGTGAAGGTCTGGCGGCATATGTGGGTTGCAGACTCGGTCGTGAAGGCTTGGCGAGAACATTGCCAGATTTGCTGTCCCATATGCATATCACGGCTTCTGGTGGATCCTCGAGTGCCAGTGTGTTGCGTGTTGAACGAGTTGATGTGAATACTCAAGAACATTTCGTGTTCCTGTTTAACAGAACTCATCAAGATGTGACTGTCAGCAGGGAAGGTACAGTTCTGGTGTCTTCGCGCGCTACTGTTCACGAAGAGACTTCTACTGCCACTCTGAAGGCGAATGGTTTGCTGGTGATGAAGTATTAGCACTGAATCGTGGGCCCTTGAGAGCTCAGCATGCTGGACGTGTTGTCTGTTGATGACTGGCAGGGTTTTCGGAAGGAATCCGATTACCCTGCCAAATCTTATTGTGGGGTCATGCTTGCAAGGTATGGAATTGAATCGCCATCCACGAGATTTCAGGCATGTCGATGGTAATGCAGCCGTTTATGGCGTTTTGAAGATTTACGTGATGGGGAACCACCGCTCTGGTTTCCTCTGGCGAATTGCACATCAGTGGGTCGTTCTCGTGGAGCATTTGCGCGCAGTCAATGATCACGGAGGAATCCGCTACACCAGGTAATAATGAGCAGTCAACAGTGGCGGTATGGCTCTGGTGCTCATCGCGGTTGACGATGAGCACTAGTCCCTGATGCTCTTCCTCATCCCACGTAATTACGGCATCAATAGCTGGTGTTACAGCAAGGTCTTGGGTAGATAGCAGGGGACCCTCGATGGTAGGCGCGTATGCAATTCCGCGGGCGAAGTTTGCGGCCGCGGCAAAAGGATAAAAGACACTTTGCCTCCAAGCCTGCCCATTGGCCTCTGCCATAATGGGCGCGATGACATTGACTAGTTGTGCTCGAGATGCAGATCGTACACGGTCGCAATGCTTAAGCAAAGTAATCATCAGTGAACCCTCCACTACGGCATCGGCGACCGTGTAGCGATCCTCTAACAGATGAGGTGCCTGAGGCCATGGCTGATGATGAAGACCGGCCTTCGCTTCGGCTTTCCATTCCTGTTCCTGACGGTTCCAAATGTCCGAATACCATACGCCCCACTCGTCGAACGATAAAGCCACTTCATGGTCGGAGTGCTTTTCTGTTTTCACGTCGGCACATATCTCGGCGACTGTTTTGATGAATTGTGTCATGTCTTCGGAGGAGAGCAGAAAATCCTGGAAACTGGAAGCTCCACGATCATAGTAGTAGGCGTGGCAGGAGATGAAATCCAGGTTCTCATATGCCTTATCTAACACAGTACGTTCCCAGTGTCCGAAGCTGGGCATATGTGCACTCGAAGATCCACAGGCCACGAGTTGCAACCCTGATTCGGCGAGTTTCATGGCATGTGCCACCTTGTCAACGGCAGCTGCGTATTCTTCGGCACTCATATGGCCGACTTGCCAAGGGCCGTCCATCTCATTGCCCAAACACCACATGGAGACATCCATCGCTTTGGGAATGCCGTTGCGTATGCGTCGATCGGCCAATGTTGTTCCGGCTGCTCCATTGACATATTCCAACTCTTCAAGGCAAGCGTGTAAACCCCTCGTTCCTAGGTTGACTGCCAGCATGATTTCTGTATCTGTTTGTAGGCTCCAACGGTAGAAGTCGTCAATGCCGACCTCATTCGTTTCTGTGCTGTGCCATGCTAGATCTCGCCGAATGGGCCGATGCTCCTTAGGGCCGGTTCCATCCTCCCAGTTGTAGTTTGAGACGAAATTGCCTCCGGGATAGCGAACACAGTTGACTCCCAGCTCCTTAACTAGCTGAATGACATCATGGCGAAATCCATATTCGTCAGCGCTTGGGTGTTCCGGTTCGTATATACCTCCATATACACCACGCCCCATGTGCTCGATGAAGGATCCAAAAAGACGCTGGGGAATATCGGCCACAGCAACCGGTGTATGTATGACGGTTGCCACAGGCGCGGGCTGTGAGAGATTTTGAGAGCTCACCTTGTCTTGCTGTGTATGAAGATTAGAGCCATTTTCACTGGATCTTTCACGAATCATAAAAAGTTTCCTTTCGCTTTGAAACACTTGTTTGTTTGCGTAAACATGCTCAGTGATGTTATCGTTAGCATGAACGATACAAGACGACTGGTTTGAAGTCGAATTTATAACGAGAAATGCGTTCGGGAAGTGTGTGCTTAGCCGATCAATGAAGATTTGGTGGGCTTACAAAAAGGAGAGTGAACGATGAAGTTCAGCAAACGAGCGGTTGCAATATTAGGAACTGTGGTGATGCTCGCGCCATTGGCTGCATGTGGTGGGTCGGGGAGCAACGCGAGCGATTCAGGCAGTGGCAAAACCGAAGTACTAGTTTGGTCATGGGATTCAACATTATCTCGGACTGTTGCCGGTTTTGAGAAAGAGAATCCCAATATCACTGTCAAGATTACCAACGCAGGAACGAACAAGGATGAGTACACTGCTCTAAACAACGCCATGTCAGCAGGGAAGGGTGCTCCTGATATCGCGCAAATCGAGTATTACGCGTTACCAGAGTATGTGATTAGGGAGAATGTTCAGAACCTTTCTGATTTGGGTGCCTCTGACTACAAAGACTTCTACACACCAGGCACATGGAGCTCTGTCAACATCAATGGAGGCGTTTACGGTCTACCACTTGACTCTGGCCCAATGGCATTTTTCTACAATAAAGAAGTATTCGACAAGGCCGGTGTTACGCAGATTCCTACAACTTGGGACGAATTCTATGAAGCTGCAAAAAAAATTCGTGCAACCGGTTCATATATCACCTCAGATTCGGGGGATGCGGGCTTCTTTGATTCGATGACTTGGCAAGCTGGAGCTACACCATTCTCCACCAGTAAAGATGGCAAAGAGGTTGGCATTAATCTCACATCCGACAGTGGCGTCAAGAAGTGGACGGATTTCTGGCAGAAGATGATTGATGAGGATCTCATCGACACCAAAACCGCCGGATGGACGGACGATTGGAATAAAGGTCTGAATGATGGTTCAATCGCATCTTTGCTGACTGGTGCTTGGATGCCTTACAACCTTCTTTCAGGTGCTCCTGATGGTTCCGGCAAGTGGAGGATTGCCCAGATGCCTACTTGGGAGCAAGGTGGTACAGAGAACTCCGAGAACGGAGGATCATCTTTGGCTATTATCAAGTCCGATGACGAAGCCAAAGTCAAGGCTGCCTACAAGTTCTTGGAGTATGCGACGCATAATGCCGCCGGTATCAAAGAACGCGTAGATGGCGGGGCCTTCCCAGCTGACAATGACAGCCTGGCTTCTGAGTCATTTTTGAGCATGACATCTGTGAAAGATGCTGATGGCAAAGATAATGAGTACTTCGGTGGTCAGGAGTTCAATAAGGAACTAGCCAAAGCAGCCGCGAATGTGGTTACAGGATATAAATTCCTGCCATTTGAGGTATATGCGCGTGGTGTGTTTGCAGATGATGTTGGCGGGGCCTTTACCGATAAATCGATTACTCTCGAGCAGGGGATAGCGGCTTGGCAGAAGAATCTGAAGAGCTATGCTGAAAGCCAAGGGTATACGGTTAAGTAACCAGACAGAACATCAATTAGGGGCTGCACAAGGGAAAATTCCTTGCGCAGCCCCTAATTGCTATATATATCTCGCCCGAGTTCAGGTTGAGCGGATTGATTCGCAATACAACGTTTAGCTAGTTGTGCACATTGCGCGCATAAATCAGTGCCATGCCCTTAAACAGCAAGTTCGGATCATAAATATCAATCGCATCAGTGTCATGAGCGAACACACGACCGAGGCCACCTGTAGCTATGACTTTGAAGTCGCTGTCCAACTCTTGTCTAAATTGTGCAATAGTGCGTTCCACGCCACCGAGGAAGTTGTAATACAAGCCGGCTTGCATAGCCGAACGTGTGCTGGAAGCAAGTATTGAATCTGGTTTAATGATTTCTACTTCGGGCAGTTGAGCGGTTTGTC
The DNA here is from genome assembly GCF_022647885.1 of Bifidobacterium sp. Classification (NCBI taxonomy): domain Bacteria; kingdom Bacillati; phylum Actinomycetota; class Actinomycetes; order Bifidobacteriales; family Bifidobacteriaceae; genus Bifidobacterium; species Bifidobacterium sp. Next base: position 1,034,994 of record NZ_JALCLM010000001.1, read on the forward strand.
CCCACAACGCTGAAGCTCCTGATTGAATACCCACGGTTATCAGCCCTGCAGTCAGAGCGCCAGATTCATCAACGTAAGCATAGGTGGTGGCTGTACCAAAGTCGATGATAAGTGCCGGACTGTTATACACAAAATGAGCACCAGCACAGCCTGCAAGAATGTCACCGCCAACAGAAGCGGGATCATCCATACGAATGTTGATACCTGTTTTGATTCCAGGACCAACAATCATCGGCTCGATATCAAAGAATTTAATGATGGCCGAACGGAAGGAATACATCACCTTGGGTACCACAGAAGTGATAATGACGTCATCGACATCATCAACTTTGTATCCGCTCATGTTAAGGAATTCCTTAATCATTAAGCCATATTCATCGGATGATCGGCTGGTTTTCGTGGTTATTCTGTAGCTGCCTGCGATAGTCGAATGATCCATGAATCCTAGGACGATGTTGGTGTTTCCAATGTCAACGGCAACTAGCATGAAAATCTCCTTCGGGTGTACGAAAGGTCTGAGGCAGGTAGTCCGGCAACAGACATTGGTCATCACAGTAGTGATTGTTGAGATGTAAGTCCTGTTCTCAGCATAATCGCAGTAGTATCATCACAAATTCTATGTCCATTGTTAAAATGGGTTGAGGTGGTCGACCCGAACTCGGGCGGCCAATCGTAGCTTTTGTGATTGCATCAGCATGGAATCTCAACGATGTCTGCTGTGATGTTTGTTGACGCTCTCATAGAAGCCTTGTTCAAAAGAGAGTAAGAATGTCACAAAACATTGAACCGGAAAATAGTAATCCGGATAGTGCTGAGCCGAGTGATAACACGTCAGGTAATGCTGAAGTAGATTACACTGAGCCAACATCCGCAGCATCAGATATCACAGCATCTGGAAGCACTGATGAGACACTGAACGCTGCCAGTAAGATCCCGAAACGACGTAATAGCTGGTTGTGGGTATTAATCGCGGTTATCGTCGTGATTGCAGTGTCGGCAGGTGCATGGGTATTCTCATCTCTGCGTTCCACGCCAACAGCTACAGGCACTGTGGCGAAAAGCGTCACCGTCGGATTGAAGTTGGCGCCCACGAATCTTGATATCCGCAATGAGTCGGGTTCAGCGCTCGATCAGGTGCTCATTGGTAACGTGTATCAGGGCCTTGTAGCACGTTCTTCGGAAAACAAAGTAGTGCCAGCCATCGCCTCATCATGGAGCAAATCTGATGATGGACTGACATATACTTTCAAACTTAATACCGATATGAACTTCTCCAATGGAGACGTGCTTGACGCTAAGGATGTGGTGTGGTCCATCCAAGAGCTGGTTGATAAGCAATACACTGATGCAGATGTGTTGTCGACTATGAAGTCGATTACAGCAACAGACGATAACACTGTGGTCATCACACTCAATAAACCCTATTCCGCTTTGCTTTGGGCGCTCACTGGTAGGGCAGGATTGGTGTTTGACAAAGATGCCAGCTATGATGCCAAAACTCAGGCAATAGGCTCTGGCTCTTTCTTACTGAGTTCATTTAGACAAGGCGATTCCATTACACTCACCGCCAATGCTAAGTATTGGGGTAGCGCTAAAGCGAAAACACAAGAGATTATCATCCGATATTTTGCTGATGATAATGCAGCAGTTAATGCACTCAAAAGTGGTGATGTGCAAGTACTGGCACCAATCACTGAAAATCTCGCCTCAACCTTCTCCAATAATGATGATTACGTCGTAAAAGCTGGTGATGATACTGACAAGTTTGTGCTTGCGTTCAACTCCACTGGAGCTTCCACGTCAGATAAGCGTGTAAGACAGGCAATCAGATACGCGATAAATAATGAGGAGCTGATTGCAGCTCGGGGTGGTTCAGATGCTGCTCTCGGCGGGCCAATCCCATCCCTGGATCCAGGGTATGAGGATTTGACTGATTTGTATCCATATAATCCCACCAAAGCGAAGTCGCTGCTTGCTGAAGCAGGTTACACAACAGCGAATCCTCTCAAGTTACGTTTTGAGTATGCGAATATTTATGGGACAGAAATCGGTGATCAATTGAAATCTCAGTTGAAAGCGGTCGGCATAGATCTTCAGGTGAATGTTGTGGAGTTCTCTGCATGGTTACAAGATGTGTACACCAATAAGGATTATGACCTTTCATTGGTGGACCATAACGAAAGTCACGACTTTTATCAGTGGGCTGACCCTGACTATTACTACAACTATGACAACCCCACGGTTCAGGATCTCTATGCGAAAGCGGTCGCGGCTACGAGTGATACCGAGGAGGAATCCTACTTGCGCCAGGCGGCACGTTTGGTCAGTGAGGATGCGCCTGCTGACTGGTTGTTCAACTATCGAGTGACCACGGCCTATGCGAAAGGTGTAAGCGGATTCCCAGTGAACCTGAACCAATCCTTGTTGCCTCTGTCGAATCTTGTTTATGTTCGATCATGAAGTCTGTGCTAAAGGATTACAGTGCTGAGGTACACGTCATCATGATGAGTAGCCTATTCGTCAAGAATTCGCTATAGGGCAACTAAGGAGATTTCATGCTTGCTGTCGTCAAGCGTCTGCTGTTGTTTTTGGCGGCCTTGTTTGGAATGTCGCTGTTAGTATTTGCGGCTTTGCGTATTCTTCCAGGCGATGTGGCGTCCGTTATGGCCGGTGTCAATGCCACACCTCAGCGAGTCGAGACGCTTCGTGAGCAGTTGGGACTGAACCGTTCTATCCCCGAGCAATATGGTAGTTGGCTTACTGGCGTATTGAGAGGGGATTTCGGTACTTCACTGCTCACAGGGCGCTCCATTAGTGCACAAATCGCTGTGAGATCACAAGTTACCTTTCCGCTGATTGCAATTGGTATGCTAATCGCTTTACTGATTGGCATACCTTCAGGGTGCGCAGGCGCATTGGCTACCAGCAAGCGTTCGCGCCAAAGTTTTCATGTGATCTCCATCGTCGGTGGATCCATTCCCGCACTCTGGGGTGGTCTGTTGCTGATCTTGTTGTTCGGACGAGGAGTGGGGCTTATCGGCATATTCCCCTCCCAAGGTTTTCCCTTAAAGGGATGGGCCAGTCCTATACAAGCTACGATGTCCTTGTTTTTGCCAGCTATGACTGTCGGCATTATTGTTGCCGCTAGCATCATGCGATATACCCGATCGGCGCTTAATGAGGTGATGGATTCCTCTTTCATTGATATGGGCAGAGCCTGCGGTATGACTCGACGCCAAGCGACTTTACGCATTGGTCTGCGGATTATTGCTCCTCAGCTGGTGTCAGTAATCGGTCTGACTCTTGCGGAAATGATCACCGGTGTTGTGGTTGTCGAGAACCTTTTTGCACTACAAGGTCTAGGTTCGATGCTGATTACTGACGTTGGTAATCGAGACTTGCTCACAGTGCAGAGTGAACTGTTCCTGTTATCGGCATTCTTCCTGACCATAGGTCTGCTAGTAGATGTGGTGCATCAGCTCATTGATCCACGCTTGAGAACAGTAAAAGGGAGAGTGTGACAGTGAAAAGACGTCGAAGCATCATTGTGCTGACTTCACTATGGAGTACGGCGACCGGACGTTTTTCGTTGATAGTGATGTCTTGTTGGCTATTGGTGGCCATGCTGTCACTGCTTTGGACGCCGTATTCCTTATGGGCCACTGACGGCTTTCATGTGTGGCAGTCACCTTCACGTCAGCACCTTCTTGGCACTGATGGTAGTGGAGCTGATGTATTGAGCTGGCTGATGGCTGGATCAGCCACCAATCTTCTCATTGTGGTGCTCGCCGTGATACTCACTGCTATATGTGGCCTGCTGTTGGTTGCCGCCATGTTGTCATCTCATCTAGGACTTTCGCAACTTGCTGTTGTTATCATTGATGCCCTAATCTCGCTACCGACGGTGTTGGTGGCGCTGATTCTCGCAGTACCTTTCGGCCCTAGCATTATGGTGATTGTAGTGGCCTGTTCTTTTGGTTATTCACTGAATCTGGCACGTATCGTGCGACCACAAGCTCTGCTGGTGGCACGATCTGCTTATGTTGAATCAGCGATTTCAAACGGTGCCAGTGCAAGCAGAGTGTTTGTAAGACATATCGTCCCCAATATTTTGCCGATTCTACTGGTGCAACTCTCTATGTGTGCGGGGACGGTCATTTTAGCTGAATCGGGATTGACCTACCTTGGTATAGGAGTACCCAGCTCGGTCGCTTCGTGGGGCCATTCCCTTGCCACCTCGGTGAAATTCATCAACGTGTATCCTTTTGCAGTGATCTGGCCAGGACTGGTGGTCACCGTAGTTGTGGTTGCGCTGAATCTCTTGGGTGATGCTGTACGCGATGCAGTCGATCCACTGTCGAATCCTCGTCTGCGTAATCCCATTGCTTCAATGAATACAGAGATGCAGGAGGAAGTTCATGTCCGTGAATCTTGATGACTTGAGGATTGCTATCGCAGGTCAAAATATTGTCAAAGGTGTCTCCTTGCATATCGGCGATGGTGAACGCGTAGGTCTGATTGGGATTTCAGGCTCAGGAAAATCCATGATTGCCAAAGCATGTCTTGGTCTGCTTCCACCCATTGCACATGTCCAAGGTTCCATCCGTATTGGGCAACAGCAAATCGTTAATACTGACGAACGCAGTCTTGCTGCAATCAGGGGGAGTGCAACAGGTCTGGTGATGCAAAATCCATCTGCTGCGTTGAATCCAGTCCAGCGTGTTTTTGAGCAAGTGGCGCTGCCTTTGAAATTGCACTACCAGCTAGATCGAGAGCACATCAGAAAACGAGTGATTGATATGTTGCGTCGAGTTGATTTGTCCGAGGCAGTTGCCGATAAGTATCCTCATCAGCTTTCTGGCGGTCAGCAGCAGCGCGTGGCTATAGCCACGGCACTAGTGACCTCGCCAAAGTTCATCATCGCTGACGAGCCGACCACTTCCTTGGATTCAATTACTCAACAACAGATTGTTGATGTTCTGGTGTCGCTTGTTGATGACTCAGGGGCTTCGATGCTGTTCATCACTCATGATTTCTCGGTACTGTCGCGTGCCACAACTCGATGTGCGGTGTTGGATGAAGGAGTGTTGGTGGAGGAAGGTCTCACACGCGACCTCCTCAATGCACCTCAGAATTCTGCCACTAAGATTCTGGTAAATGCTGCGACTGAGCTCACCTTTCAATCGGAGCAGCTGAGGGAGATACGTGATGATGAATCCTAATCCTGATTCGCTGGCAGCCTCACCAGAGGGTGCAGTCATTCTTGAAGCCGAACACCTGATGAAGTGTTATACCTCCAACTGGCGTGCACATTTGGCAAGGCACGCGCAACGAGAATCTTCACCAGCAAGCATGCTGAATACGCTCTCAAATAGTAGTAAGTCTCATGGGATAATCGCTCTCAATGACGTTTCACTGCGTGTACGCGAAGGGGAATGTCTGGCAATTATCGGTGCTTCTGGATCTGGGAAAACGACACTAACTCGCATACTGTTGGGACTGAGAAGTGCTGATTCAGGAATTGTGCGATACAGAGGTGAAGAGCTTTCCAAAGCATCCCCGGCGCTTAAACGCATACGCCAAGAGTCTTCGATTGTTTTTCAAGATCCCTTCTCTTCCCTTGATCCCAGGTGGACTGTTGGACGTTCGATTGGTGAGACTCTTGAGTTGCAGACCAACGCTCCATCACGAGCGGAGATTGAGCGCCGCTCACGAGAAGCAATGAGACGTGTGAGCCTAGACGATAGCCTGCTATTCGACCGTTATCCTATGGATTTATCAGGAGGACAAGCTCAACGTGTCGCGATTGCTCGTGCTCTAGTTTCTTCGCCTCGTGTGTTGTTAGCTGATGAAGCTATGAGTGCCATAGATATGAGCGCTCGTATACAGATACTGCATACTCTAGAAGCCATACGTAGTGCCAAATCAGTGCATCCTATGACTATGCTGCTGGTCTCTCATGACTTGGGGATGGTGCAGCATATAGCCGATTCAATTGTGGTATTGCGTGATGGTGCAGTGATTGAATATGGAAAAGCCGATGCAATGTTGAATAATCCCCAGCAGGAATACACGAAACAACTGATTGCCGCGGCCACACTCAAGTAGTACCGCCCGTCATCCTAAGCTCGCTTATAATCTGGCTGAGATGTGTTAAGGGTGACGGGACGATCATCTCTCGTGTGCTGAAATTATTGGAGTGATGGTGCCGGCATGCTTGCGCTCTACAACACTCCCTGAGCAATCATTGCATTGCCCACTTTCAAGAAGCCTGCGATATTTGCTCCGCGCATCAAGTCATTCTTTGATCCATATGAGTCGGCTGCCGCAGCGCATGTATGGAAAATATCAACCATAATAGTGTGCAAACGCTGATCAACATCGTCGAAACTCCACGGTAAACGCTGTGAATTTTGGCTCATTTCTAGGCCAGAGACAGCAACACCACCAGCGTTTGCTGCCTTCCCTGGCCCATAGATCACACCTGCCTGCTGCAGTGCCTCGATGGCTTCTGGAGTGGTGGGCATATTGGCACCCTCGCATACTACAGTGCAGCCATTGGCGATTAGCGTTTTTGCACTGTCAATATCAAGTTCGTTTTGTGTGGCACAGGGGAGTGCAACATCGCATGGTATCGACCACACACCTTCGTAGCCATCGCGATATTCTGCTGAAGGAACGAGTTGCGCATATTCCTTGATGCGTCCTCGACGATTAAATTTAATGTCTTTAACTATATCGACTTGGATGCCCTCTGAATCATGAATATAGCCGCTCGAATCTGAAAGCGTCACCACTGTTGCGCCGAGTTGCTGAGCTTTCTCAGCAGCGAAGATGGCTACATTACCTGAGCCTGAGATGGAAACAGTTTTACCAGCTAGTGAGTCTCCACGAATGGAACTCATGGCCTCGTCAGTGAAGTAGCATAGGCCGTATCCTGTGGCTTCGTTACGTGCCAAAGACCCTCCGAATTCTAGCGCTTTCCCCGTCAAAGTGCCGGTGAATTCATCTCGGATCCGTTTGTACTGACCGAACAGATATCCAATCTCGCGTCCTCCGACACCGATATCTCCAGCAGGCACATCGGTGAACTGTCCGATATGACGTTGCAATTCGGTCATGAAGGCTTGGCAAAAACGCATCACTTCCGCGTCGCTTCGCCCTTTTGGATTGAAATCGGCGCCACCCTTGCCTCCACCCATTGGCAGTCCAGTCAACGCATTCTTCATAATTTGCTCAAAGCCTAAGAACTTCACGATGGACTGATTAACCGAAGGATGAAAGCGGAGCCCACCTTTATATGGGCCTAGTGCTGAATTGAATTGGACGCGGTATCCGCGATTTACCTGCGTGTTGCCTTGATCGTCTGTCCACGCGATACGAAATTGTATGCAACGCTCAGGTTCGACTAGACGTTCAAGCACACCCTGTGATGCAAATTCAGGATGTTGCAACAGAACGGGTTCTATTGATTCAAGCACCTCACGTACTGCTTGCAGAAATTCTTTCTGCTCACTGTCTCGTTGCGTTACTTGCTCGTACACGCTTTGCGTATATGCATCCTTGAACATATTCCTCCCGAAAGTCGATTGTGTAGGGATTTTCAGTGTCTACGCCAGTATCGTAACAATGAAAATGGCGGAATTTCAATGTTTACATATTCGTTCAAGACATATCTTTTTTGAAGACCCTACACAAACGTGAATGCTCATCTCGTAGCGCTCAAATTCGACACGCTAAGTGGAATATAAACCCATAAACTGAGCATATGACCCCAAACGAACAAGCGCTTGATGCTCTACATACGTATTTTGGTTACGATTCTTTTCGTTTGGGTCAGGACCGTGTGGTTGATGCGATTTTAACTGGTCATGACTCGTTAGCTGTGATGCCTACGGGTGCGGGGAAATCGATTTGTTATCAGGTGCCCGCAACCGTGATGAATGGCGTAACCATAGTCATATCACCACTCGTTTCGCTGATGCGTGACCAAGTTGATGCTTTGGATGATGCCGGAATTGCCGCCGCTTTTGTCAACTCAACGCAGAGTACTGATGAGCAGCGCGCAGTCATATCACAAGCAGCACAAGGAAAGCTGCGCTTGTTGTATGTGGCACCAGAGCGTCTAGCGGCTCCATCTTTCCGAGAACTTTGCGAACACTTGAATATCGCGATGATCGCAGTGGATGAAGCACACTGTGTCTCGCAGTGGGGTCAGGATTTTAGACCGTCTTATCTGGATATCGGTGGATTCATTGAAGGATTTGTTAAACGCCCGATTGTCGCAGCGTTTACAGCCACTGCAACTGAGCAGGTGCGCGCCGATATTGTGAGAATGCTGAATTTACATGATCCGGTGATGACCGTAACTGGTTTTGACCGGCCTAATTTGTTCCTTGACGTCATACGTTTAAGTAGCAAAGAAAAATCTGAGTGGATTACTCGGTATGTGCAGGAGCATGCCAATGACTCAGGAATTATTTACTGTGCTACGCGCAAAGAAACCGACGCGGTGGCTCAAGAACTGCGTCAGGTGGGCGTGACAGCTGCTGCGTACCATGCTGGTTTACTTCCAGAGGATCGTGCTCAAGCACAGCGAGCCTTTGTGAATGATGATATTCAAGTGGTTGTTGCCACCAACGCTTTCGGTATGGGCATTGATAAATCAAATGTCCGTTTCGTTATCCATCACAACATGCCAGAGAGCATTGAAGCCTATTACCAAGAGGCCGGCAGAGCTGGGCGTGACGGTGAGGCAGCTCGATGCACATTGCTGTGGAATGAGTCAGATATCGTTACACGCAGACGTTTGCTGGATATGGGGAATGCAAACGATCGGCTCAGTGCCGAAGAAGGTGAATTCGTGCGCTCGCATCGACGCAAGTTGTTGGGTGCCATGATTGGCTATTGCCGGACGGTGGACTGCCTGCACGCTTACATACTGCGATATTTTGGGCAGGAAAGTGGCGGTATTACTGATGGAGCTGCAGTTGATATCGATGCTGGCAGCACATCACGCACTAAGAGTCTAGGAAAGTCGAATACTGAGGCGAGCCGCTGTCAAGGCTGCGGAAATTGCTCAAATTGTTTAGGAACTGTGACATCCGTCGACGTAACAGACATTGCGCAGATGATCAGTCGTTGCGTGCATGATCTTGGACAGAACTTCGGCACGGGGATGTTAGTCAGAGTATTACGTGGCTCGCAAGCGCAGGACGTGCTTAAACGTGGTCTTGATCGCTGTCCAAGTTATGGGAAATTGCGCGACATCAACGAAGCAGTGATTCGTGATGTGATTAATCAAATGAGCGCAGACGATTACCTGCTGATCACTGAGGGACGTTTACCATTGGTCAAATTCGGAGCTCTGGCTGCAAAAACTGTGAGCCCCGACTTTAGTTATGCCATTACTAGCGTGCTCCGTGGAGGTGCTGTTTCCGACTTGAGTACGTCATATAGTGGCGATAGTCGTTCCCATCACTCTCATACCAGCCGTGTCGCTTCTCAAGGGGATGGGAGAGCGAATTCCTCGCTGAATCCGGCCGATGAAGCAATGTTTCAAGCGCTCAGGGAGCTGCGTACCCAGATTGCCCGTGAGATAGGTAAACCTCCATACATCGTTTTCTCGGACAAAACATTGCATGATATGGCCCATCGTCGTCCCACAGATGAGCAGAGCATGATCGAAGTCAATGGCGTTGGCGAACATAAGCTGGAGCTCTATGGCCAGCGCTTCATCAAGGTCATAACTTCCTTGGCATAAGGAAAATGCTTATGGATAAGGGCAATCAAGAGCTGCTCATCTCAGAGGACTAATAGTCCAAGGAATGCTTAATAATTTTCCCTCTTGCAATGACCCGTCTGCCCCTGGGGCCACGATGGATATGTAAGCAAATACGGGAGCTTGTGTGCAGGCTGAGAGGAAGTCAACAGACTTCGACCGTGAACTTGATGCGGGTAATGCCGTCGTAAGGACTGATTCTATGACAACATCATTGCAGTAGAAGCCGTGTAGCGTATTGGCGATATTTCAGCGTGCTTGCATATATACAGCCTTGCTTACGACTGCGGTAAGCGTGGGGCGGCAATCGTCCTATTCCAGTTTTTGAAACAATCGCCAGAAATTTCGATACCTTCTTCACTTCTAGTAATCACTGTGTCTCAATCTGCATCAAGATCAATAAGTAATCACCGCGGGCGCCCGTAAGGGCTGAGATCGAGGAAACTCGAGCACCGTTAGAACCTGCCCGGGTAATTCCGGTAAGGGAAGGAGAATCATGTCAGAAGATTCATCGATAGCTACAAGCTTAGCTACAGCTTCAGCAACAACACCATCGGCTGCATCGTCAGCAGAACCGTCCAATGTCCCGACGGCAGCCACGAAAAGCAGTGTTATGCAACATCGAGTCGATGATGCAGCGCGATCTAGTAAACAACGGGATCAATCCCATGTGAGAACAACGCGTACCGTGTCATTCTCGAATGATTCGGGTAGTTATCAACTCAATATCCCCAGCACCAAGATTGCATTGAGTGACACTGTGACACCAGCATTTTTGCCTGGTGGAGCGTCAACCACCACACCAAATGCACCATTTGAGGATTACAACACTGAAGGCCCGTCGCATGATGTGTTAAAAGGATTGCCTGCGTTGCGAGCTGAGTGGATCGCGGACCGTAAGGACACCATTTCGTATGAGGGTCGTCGCAGGGATCTCGAGGATGACGGGAAAGCCGCAGTGCGACGTGGCGAGGCATCTAAGGAATGGCAAGGAGAACGTCGCAATCCTTTAAAAGCTAGCGGGCATCCGATCACTCAGATGTGGTACGCGCGTCAAGGTATCACCACACCTGAAATGAAGTTTGTTGCCGAAAGAGAGCACTGCGATGTTGAACTAGTACGTTCAGAGTTGGCAGCTGGACGAGCGGTGATGCCTTTGAATATCAACCATCCAGAAGCAGAACCGATGATTATCGGCGAAAAATTCTTGGTGAAAATCAACGCCAATATGGGCAACTCCGCGGTGACATCGTCCATTGACGAAGAGGTGGAGAAACTCAACTGGGCCTGCAAATGGGGTGCAGACACAGTGATGGACCTATCAACTGGTAACGATATTCACACCACTCGTGAATGGATTTTGCGCAACTCACCTGCTCCGATTGGTACTGTGCCGATTTATCAGGCCTTAGAGAAGGTGGATGAAGACGCGACAAAGCTTACTTGGGAGCTGTTCAGGGATACCGTTATCGAGCAGTGTGAGCAAGGCGTGGATTATATGACCATTCATGCAGGGGTGTTGCTGCGCTATGTGCCACTAACTGCCAACAGAGTGACCGGTATAGTGTCTCGCGGTGGTTCGATTATGGCGCAATGGTGCTTAGCTCATCATCAAGAAAGTTTCATCTACACGCATTTTGAAGAATTATGCGACATTTTCAAACAATATGATGTGTGCTTCTCTTTGGGGGACGGCCTTCGTCCAGGTAGCTTGGCTGATGCAAATGATCAGGCGCAATTCGCGGAATTGATGACCTTAGCGGAACTCACTCAAAAGGCTTGGAACCATGATGTACAGGTGATGATTGAAGGTCCTGGGCACATCCCCTTCGATACGGTTCGGATGAATATAGAAATCGAGAAAGCTCTGTGTAAGGGAGCGCCTTTCTATACTCTCGGACCCTTGACCACGGATTGTGCGCCGGGTTATGATCACATCACTTCGGCAATTGGTGCAACCGAGATTGCGCGATATGGTACAGCGATGCTCTGCTATGTCACGCCTAAGGAACATCTCGGTCTACCCAATAAGGACGATGTTAAAACCGGAGTCATCACTTATAAAATTGCAGCGCATGCGGCAGATATTGCCAAGCATCACGCAGGCGCACAAGATCGTGACCTGGCGATATCAAAGGCTCGTTTCGAATTTCGTTGGATGGATCAGTTTAACCTTTCTTATGACCCAGACACTGCAATCGCTTTCCATGATGAGACCTTGCCAGCTGAACCAGCGAAAATGGCACATTTCTGTTCAATGTGTGGCCCAAAATTCTGCTCAATGGCCATTTCGCAGAATATTCGTAGTGAATACGGCGACGCTGAGCAACAAGAGGAATTCATTCGCAGCGGTATGGAGGAGATGAGCCGCGAATTTCATCAGACTGGTGACCAACTCTATGTGCCACAGCACTGAGAGGGGAAATCAAGAACGATAGCCAGTCCATTCCCGTCTCAAAGGAATACATTCGCTTGAAACTGTACGTATCAGCACGTTAAGCCAGCAAATCGGCGTGCTGCACATGCCATATTACACAGTTAGGTATTTACTGCTCATGCGCGGGAATGTGTCACACGCGAAACTGTGCACGAAAGCACGCGAAGCAAAGGAATTACCAAGCTTCGCGTGCCATCATGCACAGTTTCAACATGCTCTGCGCAGTCATACCATTTAGCAGCGCGCGCAGAGTGAACGGATATTCATACGGGGGCTTAGCATAAAAGACGATAACGAGTGACATGAAACACTGTAGGAAGGTAAGGATTATTATGGCGAAACCAATAGTTGAGAGTTTTGAACTGGATCATACTAAGGTCAAAGCACCCTATGTGCGGCTGATTGATGTTGAGCAGGGTCCAAGCGGAGATCGTATTTCTAATTTTGACCTTCGTTTGGTGCAACCAAATGAGAACGCTATCCCTACAGCAGGTTTGCATACCATTGAACATATGGTGGCTGTCTTGCTCAGAGAGCGCATTCCTGGGTATATTGACTGCTCCCCGTTCGGATGCCGCACGGGGTTTCATCTCTTAGCTTGGGGAGAGCACGATACTGCAGACATTGCTAAAGCTCTGAAAGAGTCATTAGAGTTTATTGCTGATGAATCCACATGGGATGATGTTCCAGGAACTGAAATCACCAGCTGTGGCAACTATCGTGATCACAGCCTGTTTTCTGCTAAGCAATGGAGCAAGGATATTCTCGCCGAAGGGATCAGCTCAGATCCTTTTGAACGCAAAGTCATCTAAGAACACCCAAATAATTGCAGCAATTGAATGAGTGCTTATAGCCTGTGGCTTTTGACTGTGTATCCAGTGTTTTGAGCGCTGCAAACTGCGCGATATACGCCTCTTATCAAGACATCGCGTACAGCGCTCGCCAAGCTACTGATCAGTTTGGTTGAAGAGCTGTGAGCGATATTGTTCATAGGCATGTTTATGGTTACACGGTCAGCACAGGGTGGCAGATTGAGTATCAGATTATTGGGTACTGTACATAGTCTGCACATTGGTGGGTGCGAGATTACCGCAGGCTGTGAGAAAGGTGAATACGTGATTGAATCGTCATCGGTGAGCACGGATGAAACAGGAAAAGTATCAGAGTCTGATGTGCCAAACACATTAACAGTTCCTGAGCTGCGAACTCCGTCTCTTATACAGCATTCAAGTCAGGATGGTTCACTTGGCGACTCAGTTGGAGGAGTGCGACGTGTCCGCCATGCAGACAGCGGTGATTTCGATGCAATTCAACATATTTTCTCCAGAGCAAGACGCTTGATGGCTCAAAATGGAAACCCCAGTCAATGGGGCTCGATATATCCTCTTACTGAAACTGTTCGTGAGGATTTGCGTCAAAACCGAACCATGTTGTTGGTTGATAACCAAGGGCCGCAGCAAGAAGAACGGATTCTTGCAGTATTTTCTGTGTGTACAGGAGAAGATCCGACTTACGGCACCATTACCGATGGTAGTTGGTTGAATGATGAGCAGTATGTGGCACTCCATCGAGTAGCATCTGCAGGTGTTGCGAGTGGGGTATCTCATGACTGTATGGCATGGGTTACTGAGAGATATAGCAACGTGCGTGGTGACACTCATCATCGCAACAAGGCAATGCAACATGTTTTTGAATCTGCAGGGTTTAAACGTTGCGGCATTATTCATCTGAGCAACCATCGAGTTGGCGAAGCTGAACGGATTGCCTACCATTTTGTGCGCTAATCACTCTTTCACAACGCGATTCCAGTAGTTTTTCCATATGAATCCGTTTGTGTAGGGATTACCGTGTATCTCGCGTTGATGAAAAGTTAGAAATGTTGGAATTCCGCCATTTTGCAAAGTTGTATAGTGACGCTTATCGCAAAAATCCCTACACAAACGAATGAATACGGGGAACGTCACCTACTGGGCAGCTCAATAAGTTACGTATTGTGTGGTTGTGAACGTCTGTGGCGAGAATTTGTGAAAATTAGTGCGCGTATGAGGTCAGAAGTTGCTATGGCAAGGGCAGATTACAAAGATTATTGAACTCTCGGGCTATACAACATCAACCTTGGGTGAGTATTACTTGAAGAAACGCTGTCTAACTTACACAAAGGTGACTTCAGGGGTTCACAATAGAGTTATGACATTCAATGCTGCGCCTGAGTTGGAATTTTCCTCTGAACTTGGTAAGTCAAATTATCGTAAAGCCTGTCGAGAGTATCCGGGACAGGCGATTGTGGATTTGGCTGCAATGAAAAGCAATATGGAACAACTTGTTGACATATGTGGGGGAGTTAATTCCAGTACTGCAGTGATGGGTGTGGTTAAAGCTGATGCATATGGTCACGGCCTTATTCCAGCAGCCCTCGCTGCACTTGCGGGAGGCGCAACTTGGCTAGGAACTGCACAACCTCGTGAAGCTCTGTTGCTTAGGAAAGCTGGTATCGGTGTTGAACGCTGTCATATTCTGACATGGTTATACAACGGTAAAGCAGCACTCTTTGAGGATTTAATTACTGAGGATATCGATATTTCCGTGGGATCGCTCTCGGGTATCGAGGCAGTCGCCGCCGCTGCCCGTAAGCTCGGGAAAGCAGCACGAGTTCATGTCAAGGTTGATACCGGCTTCGGACGTAATGGTTTTACCCCCGAAGCTTTTGATGATGCTCTGAGTGCGCTTGGCCGTTGTCATGCCGAGGGGTCGATTGAAATCATCGGTCAGTGGAGTCATCTTGCGGTTGCTGATATGCCCAGTAATCCGGCTTTTGTAGCGTCAACAGATCAACAGATTGCCAATTTTGAGGAGTTTTCACTGCGTATGCAGAAGGCTGGTCTTTCTCCGCAAATCAGACATTTGGCTAATACAGCAGCTACTCTCACTCGGCCGGCTATTCACTATGACCTCACTAGACCAGGTATTGGGCTTTATGGTTATGAACCTGACCCATCCATGGGAGCACCATCAAAATACGCTCTTACTCCAGCTATGACGTTACAAGCTCAATTGGCCACAGTTAAACATCTGACAGCAGGGCATGGTATTTCCTATGGACGCACCTATCTCACCGAAGAAGAGACCAGTACAGCAGTGATGCCTCTGGGATATGCTGACGGCATTCATCGTTCAGCATCTGGTTCAGATGCTGAGGGCTCTTTGGGACAAGTGCACTTAGGCGGCCCAATTCGTGTGATGACCAATAATGGTCCACGATTGCTGCGGGTTTCGGGCAGGGTGTGCATGGATCAGTGTGTGCTTGATTTGCACGGTGATGCCGAGCAGCTCGGGGTACACGAGGGAGATACCGTGTTGCTCTTTGGTCGCGGTAGTGGCGAAGAGCAGTGTGAACCCACAGCTGACGACTGGGCGAGGGCTGCAGGGACGATTTGTTATGAGATATTTACATGCTTGCGCAGCAGAATTCCTAGGCTATATCTGCATGCGGATACGTCATTACCAAAGCAAGATATAGAAAAGTTGAACCCAGAATCTTTGTTGTAATTAAGGAGTATTACCTCAGGTTATTCGACATATCTTGAGCTGTGAATCATGACCTACAAGTTGTGAAATGTCAGATGTGTCATAGTCTCTGTAGGCGTAATAACTTGCAGGGTTTTTCAGATGGTGGTGTCATTACAGTATGACTGCATATAAAGGAAAAGAACCATCAGAGATTGCCTACACCGCTGTGGCTAATGTCACTGGCGGACGAAATGGCCATGCTGTAAGTCATGAGCCTGACCTTGAACTTGATTTAGATACACCAGTCGCCATGGGTGGTAAAGGTAACGGTACCAATCCTGAGCAGCTCTTCGCAATTGGTTGGGGCGCGTGCTTCCAAGGTGCACTCGGCTTGGCCGGCAAAGAACTGCGTGTTGCTGGCAGCAAGTTAGCAAAGAGCAAAGTGCGTTCACACGTTTCTATTGGACCAGAGGGCGAGTCTTTCGGTATTACAGCCAAGATTGAGGTGTACATCCCCGATGTTGACGAAGAGACTGTGACAAAACTCGTTGAACGTACTCAGGAGCTGTGCCCATATTCCAAGGCAACTGCAGGGAATGTTCCTACCGAGGTTGTTGTAGTGGATGCTGATCCCTTCGAGTAATACCCAAATGTAACCTTCATGATGCTCCTACCGCTGGTATTTGCGGTGGGAGCATTTTTTGTTTTTCTTCCCTAATAGTGTTCATATCACTCGTATTGGCGACATGCCGTATTGCCGTTGAAACATCAGGCATAACTGTTCATCGAAACATAGCCGTTCGTTAACAAAGGTAACTTGTTCTCGGGGAAAAGAAGTGTGGATTGGATATCCATACTAGAAGGGAACAGGATTACTCTATGCAAAAACGAAATAGGGGACGGTGGAGCGCGCTTGTTATAGCACTTGCGATGCTGCTACCAACTGTGGGGACTGCTGTAGCTCACGCAGACACTCCAACTACTGGGAAAGTACAGATTGCCTCCCAAATAGCACAAGGTTCGGGCACCATGCCGGTGTTTATCCAGACAACCAGTAAGAGCGCGTTGTCGGTAAGTGGCAGTAAAAGTCCTTCCGCTTTCAAAGGCAAGAAAACTCTGCAAGAAACTGCGAAAGATACTGCTGAGAAGGCAGACGATACTTCACAAGATGTACTGGGCGAGTTGAAAAAGCTCGATCCCAAGGCAACATCCTTATATACAACGGCTTATACCGTTCCAGGTATCGCCGTATATGCAGATGCAGCAGCGTTAAGAAAGCTGGCTGAGCAATCTGACTCAGTAAGCAAAATTAATCCGATTAGTTTCAAAAAGACTGCGGACAGCTCTGAAAATACGGAAAGCACGGCAGCTGCAAACGGCGAAGACTCCCCAACGTCTAGTAGCTCAGCAAGTGACACATCCGCCTCTGATGGTGATTCCACGTCCAAAAGTGATACCAAAGCAGACAGTTCTGATTCGAATTCTTCTGACGCAAATTCATCTGATTCGAAGTACACTGATTCGTCAAGTATCCAATCCGATAAGAACTCCTCTGCGAAAGATGCACAGGATTCATCAGATAGTCAGGCTCAAAGCACTACGTCAAAGGATTCCAGTGCTAGCACTGCTGTAACTGATAACGCGGCAATCGCCAATGCTGAACCAAAGAATGCCAACAGTGATGCGCTGGTACAAGCCCTCAAGACTTGGACACAAACCGGTAAAACCGGTAAAGGTACCAATATCGCCATTGTGGATACTGGCCTTGACTACACTCACGCCGATTTTGGTGGCGCAGGGACTACAGTTGCATACGACACAGCTTTAGCGTCTAAGAGTGCACCGTTAACAGACCCAACTCTGAGTAAATTGCTTGACTCACAGAAGTTCAAGGGAGGTTACGATTTCGCTGGTACTGATTATGATCCAGACGATGCAAGTACCCAAACGCCAACTCCTGACAGTAATCCTATTGATGGCAAGGGCGGGCATCACGGCACACATGTCGCTGGCACAGCTCTTGGTTATGGAGTAACTGCTGATGGCAAAACTTTCAAGGGTGAGTACAATAAGCTGTCCGAAACTGCGTTACAGTCCATGGAAGTTGGACCAGGTTCGGCACCAGAAGCGGGTGTGTATTCTCTGAAAGTCTTTGGTGACAATGGTGGAACCACAGGACTTGTTGGTGAGGCTCTTGACTGGGTTGGTGAGCAAATTGCCAACGGTACAGCAATCAATATTGTTTCGATGTCAGTAGGTGGCTCTTACGGTTCTGATGATGATCCTGATACAGCTAAAGTCGATGCACTCAGCAATAAAGGCGTGCTGTCAGTCATAGCCGCTGGGAATGACGGCGATTTCACTGATGTTCTCGGTTCTCCTGGAAGTGCCAAAAGCGCACTCACTGTTGCGGCCAGCAGCTCTGGTCGTACCTTGCAGGACGGCATAACCGCTACTGCTCCAAGCACTGTGGCCGGAACCAAACTTGCTGGGCAGTATTCCGCAAATTATGCTGATCTCAGTAATATCAACGTCGAAGGCAAAGTAGTCAAGCTCAAAGACGGAACCAATCTTGCTGGTTGCAACACTTACTCGGACGAGGATGCTGCGGCAGTAAAAGGCAACATTGCATGGGTTCAATGGGACGACAACAATCTGGTCTGTGGTTCCATGAAACGTTTTGACAATGCTGAGGCTGCTGGGGCCAAAGCCATTCTGTTCCAGTCCGATAAAGATATACCTGATGCTGGTATCGCAGGAAACGCTACTCTGCCAGGTTTCCAAGTCACGCCAGCTGGGCTTGCCAAAGTGCAATCGGCTCTTGATGCGGGCACGTTGACCGTCAAACTTTCATCAGATCAACGCTTGAGCACCAAGGTGGATTATTCCGCCAAATATGAAGACACCATGGCTTCCTTCACTTCGCGAGGCATTCACGGTTCAGCAGACGGCACTGCAAAGCCAGATGTCTCTGCTCCTGGTGTTGGTATTATCTCCGCTTCTGCTGGTACTGGCTCAAAAGCTGAGGTAATGAGTGGCACGTCTATGGCAACACCCATGACTTCAGGTATCGCAGCGCTGACCTATCAAGCGCACCCGGGGTGGAGCGCGAAGACCATTAAGGCACAGCTGATGAACACGGCGGATCATGATGTCTTGAGCGAAGATCGCAGCACTAAGATGGGTCCGCTACGCGTTGGAACCGGTCGTGTGGATGCCTACGAAGCCGTGAATAATCAGGCAACAGTCGCTGCCACTGATGACCCGACTGCTGTGACCGGTGAATTCGGTATCGTGCAGGTACCAAGAGCTGGTTATAGCAAGAGCAAATCCTTCACGGTGAGTAATAAGGCTGATAAGCCAGTGACATATTCATTGTCTTATCAGGCAAGAGTGAGCACGCCTGGTGTTGACTACACATTAGACAAGAAGACCCTTACTGTCCCTGCAAACGGTAGCGCCAATTTCACGGTCACATTGAGCATTCCAGACCAATCCTTGCTGCGTCACACCCGTGACACCACACAGCCGGTGAAGAATCCAGTTTCATCTGACTATGACAGCAATTACGTCACCGACGCCAGCGGTATTGTGCGTTTGGTGCCTACTGACACTGCCAATGGTGCTTTCTCCGCCTTGCGTGTGTCGATGGTTAGCGCGCCTAAGCCGATTTCCGAAACGAGCACGAGCCTTGAATTCTCCAAGGGTTCTGCTGATGGTCAGTTGGTGATTAGTGGCAAGGGCTTCGCCAATGGTTCAGGTGTAACTGGGTATAGCTCCCAGATAGCACCGATGCAGCTTGCGGTGGAAGATCCAGTTGACGGTTACACGTCGCAGGATTCTGCACGAAGCCTTGCTTCTGCGGATATTCGCGCAGTTGGTGTCTCGTCAACGGCTCCTCAAATCAGCGATAAATCGCAGGGTTATCTCACCTTCGGCATCGAAACCGATAAAACCTGGTCACGTTTAGGAACCAGTGTGTATCCAATCATTAATATTGGTGAGAATGCTGATGGAAACCCTGATTATGTTGTTCAGGTCAACACGGTGAAGAATGGCGCCATAACAGACGCGGTTTGGGCGGAAACCTACAAATTAGAGGGTAATGCTTATACGCTTGTCGATCAGGAACCTGTGGTCGATTCGACTGTGTCAGATTCAAATGTTGCGCTGCTGTCGGTAAAACTCAGTGCCTTGGGGATTGCTAAGGATTCGTCATCTGCTCCTATGACATTCAATGCAGAAACACAATCGCCACTTGCACAAGAAGCTGAGCAGTCATATGTAGTTGATAAGACTGACTGGGCAACATTTGACCCGCTAAATCCTGACCTCTGGTTCGGCACTAGTGGGCAAACAGGATCAGGTTCTGCGGTGGAAGCAGATAAGACAGGGACGATTCAGGCACATCTCAAGACTGCCGTCAGTTCGTCGGCGAGCAAGAGTGCTCGTTCATCATCAACTGAAGAAACACCTGCTGCAACAGCACAGCCACAAGCCTTGCTATTGCACCTTAATGGCTCGGTTCCGGTTGCTAAAGATGCCAGCCCTGTGATTGATGTCCAGAGCATCGCTGATCGAGATACCAGCGAATTGCAGAAGCTCGTGGACACAGCAGATGCTTTGAAGGAGAGCACGTATACGCCGGAATCGTGGAAGCTGCTAGCTCAAGCGCTTACCAATGCTAAGGATGTGCTTGCCGATGCCAGCTCCACTAATCAGCAGATCAATGCGGCATATAACTCGCTGAATACTGCGATTAACGGCCTGGTGAAGGTATCCGCAAAGGTTGATAAGGTGAAGTTGCAAAGTTTGTACAATGCCTTGAAGACTCTTAATAGCAAGAACTACACTGCTGATTCTTGGAAGGCCTTCTCTGCGGCCTTGACCCAAGCGCAACAGGCACTTGCTGACACCAATGCCACTCAGGACCAAGTCAACACTGCCTTTGCCTCTTTGCTTAGGGCACACCAGATGTTGGTGCAAGCTTCGACTAATCCTGCGGTTGATAAGTCGAAAGATCGCTCTGATGGGGTTTCTGGTGCTGCTGCGGGGAGTAGAGGGAATTCTGGTCATCTCTCCACAACCGGTGCTGCAGTAGGAGGCGTAGTACTAGTCGCACTGATGGCGGTTGCCACAGGAACAGTGTTTATGGTGCTGCGCAAACGTCACTAAGACTGGCAGAAGTTAACTGCTTCACCAGGACAGTTATTGTTCGCTTTATTGTCGCGAACACTGTTCTAGTGAGGCAGTTTTTTTATTGGAGATGTGAAATAGGTCATTGAGAGTGTTAACTGGGGTTGTAAAGGTATACGTGTGCGGTAGCCTGATGGTGCAACGGTGGCCGTGGTATATGTGACTGGGGGTGCAACAGTGAACAGTGAACAATTCGATGAACATGGTGAATCTGTCCTTACACATGAAGGCTACCAGCCAATTGACGAGGAACGCTGGGCACCTGAACCTCCAAAATCTAGCGTTCGCACCGCTTTCGAACGTGACAGGGCTCGTCTAGTACACTCCTCAGCTCTTCGCAGGCTTGGTGCTAAAACACAGATACTCGTTGCGGGAACAGATGATTTTGCGCGCACGCGTTTGACGCACACCCTTGAAGTTGCTCAAATAGGCCGTCAAATTGCTGCCATGTTGGGTTGTGACCCTGATGTAGTTGACTGTGCATGTCTAGCTCACGACTTAGGTCATCCGCCATTCGGGCATAATGGCGAGCGAGCATTGTCGGATATTGCTCAGGGAATTGGTGGCTTTGAAGGCAATGCGCAGACACTGAGATTGCTGACGCGTTTGGAACCGAAAATATTTCATGCGGATGGACGTAGTGCAGGAGTGAATCTGACTAGAGCTGCCTTGGATGCTACGGTCAAATACCCTTGGACTTTTGCTGAGGCGGCGCAACATCCTAAAGGGGAGCGGAGTGCTAAATTCTGCGTATATCCTGACGATGTGGATGTGTTCCGTTGGTTAAAACTGCCAGGACATCACACTGATCGTCCGATGGAATGCCAAGTGATGGATTTGTCGGATGATATCGCGTATAGCGTGCACGATATGGAGGATGCTATCGTTGCCGGCTCATTCAACCCTCTCTCGCTTGCAGATCATAAGGTTGTCGATTCTATTGTTGGCATGACTCGTTCGTGGTATGGAGAGCAATGGGATGCTGAAGAGCTTATAGCAGCATTGCAGCGCTTACGCGCCTTGCATATGTTCCCCCAACATTTCAACGGGTCAAGAAATGCCTTAGCACAATTGAAAAATATCACGAGTGCGTTGATAGGACGTTTCGCTGGGTCGGTGGAGCGGGCAACCCGTGAACGGTATGGCAGTGGAAGACTGGTACGTTATACTGCTTCGCTGGTTATTCCAGATGAGACAGCCTATGAAATTGTGGCTTTAAAAGGCATCTCGGTCTTCTTCGTCATGGCACCTCGAGAGCATGAACCTTTCCACGATCGCCAACTCGAAATAGTCTCTGATCTGGTTGAAGTCATGATGAAGGATTCACCTCGACCCTCGGACGCTCTTGAGACAGTATTCCTTGATGATTGGTATGCGGCGACTAACGAGGATGAGCGTCTGCGAGTTGCTATCGATCAAGTGGCCAGTCTCACTGATGGTTCTGCACTCACTATGCATGCCATCTTATGCAGCTGAATCAGTCATCCTAAGCAGCAGGTATTCTGGGTTTTATGGCAGGAATGATTGTTAAAGAGGATATCGAGAAGGTTCGAGCAGCAGCGGATTTATACGATATTGTTTCTGCCGATGTCACTCTCAAATCGTCAGGATCGGGCACATTCGTTGGCCTGTGCCCTTTTCATGATGAGAAGACTCCCAGTTTTTCGGTTCGTCCTTCGCTTGGTGTCTGGCATTGCTTTGGCTGTGGTCTTGGAGGCGATGTATTCGGATATGTTGAGCAATCCGAGAATGTAGGTTTTGGCGACGCCGTAAGTATCCTCGCAGATAAATATCATATTGAATTGCATTATGATTCCAATAATCCCGTCCCTGAGCAGCGGGGTTCTAAGCGATCTCGTTTGATTGAGGCTAATGAGGAAGCTCAAAGTTTTTTTAAATCTCAGATTATGAGTAAAGAAGCACTTCCTGCACGTAAGTTGCTTGGCGGACGCAATTTTACGCAAGCCGATAGCGAGCGTTTTGGTTGCGGCTATGCGCCGCAAGGTTGGGATAATTTGGTTCGTCACCTTTCTTCCAAAGGATTCACTCAACAGGAAATGACTGATGCTGGACTCGCCAGACAAGGTCAGCGTGGAGTGTATGACTACTTTCGTGGCAGGGTGACGTGGCCTATACGTGACTCTACTGGTAGAACGTTGGGTTTTGGCGCTCGAAAGCTTTATGACGATGACACCATACAAGCCAAATACATCAATACACCTGACACTCAGTTGTACCGTAAGAATCAGGTGCTGTATGGCATAGATTTGGCTAAATCACAGATTGTTAAGAAACGACAGGTAGTGATTGTTGAAGGTTATACGGATGTGATGGCATGCCATCTTGCTGGTGTTGATACTGCAGTGGCCACTTGTGGAACAGCATTTGGCTTGGAACATGCAAAAATTGTTCGCCGTCTTATTTCTGATGATTCTTTGGGAGCTGTCCAACTAGTTGGACCGGTAAAGGGCTCACGCGTGGTATTCACTTTTGATGGTGACGCAGCTGGTCAGAAAGCAGCGTTACATGCTTTCGGTCTTGATGGGTCTTTCTTAACGCAAACCTTTGTTGCTGTAGCAGCCGACAATATGGATCCGTGTGATCTTCGCATTGAACGTGGAGATGAAGCTGTACGCAGTTTGGTGCAGCATGCGAAACCCTTGTATGACTTCGTTATAGACGCAGCGATCAATGCCTTTGATACACAATTCACCACCGGACAAATGGGTGCAGTCAAGGCTGTTGCACCGGTTATTGCGCAGATTCGAGACCGGTCATTACTGGATTTATATGCTCGTAAGGCGGCACGTAGAGTCGGCGTAGAGATGGAAATCATGAACCGTGAGGTTTCTGCTGCACGACGGAATCTTCATGTGCATGACGAAGATGCATATGTCTCAAGAAACCATCGTCAGACTCTTAATCAGATTCATGAACGTGGCGAGAATCCTTCTGCGAGCATGGTTGACCGCAAAAAATTAGAGCATCAGGATGCTCAGATGCAAGGCTATTTCCGTATCGATGATGCGGTGTTTATCTGTGAGCAGCAATTTATGGGAATTCTGATTCAGGTGCCTCGTGCAGTGAACCGTGAGATGTTCGCACAGCTCGACGAAGGTAGCTTCACCACTCCGGTATTCCGATCACTATTCCAAGCGGTAGATGCTGCAGGGGGATTGCCAAGTGATGACACTCCACAAGGATTATGGATGCATAATGTCACCAAAGCCACGGGACCTTGGCTTCAGCAAGTCATTAATGAGCTTGCTGTAATGCCCTTGCCGTTGCCTCAGGATGACAATGCGAGCGGTGGCCGTCAATCAGCAGCTCCTGAGAGTAATGCTGCTGCTGTACAGCTTCGTCCTCCTACAGTTTCGGAGACACAATATGCTTCCGAGCTGCTAGTTCGTCTCTTGGACATGGGATATATGAGACGCATAGCAGTGGCCAAGCGCAGAATGAATCAGATGACTGACGGGACTGAGAAGTTTTCTCTCTTAGGTGATATCACCAAGCTCGAAACAGCACGCAAAGATTTGCAAGCGCAGGTTTACGGAAACACTGTTTCCTGATCGTTCAAAGACGCCAATATGAGATAAGTGCGATAAAAGTAGAGATTTTTGCTAAAAAATTCGTAGCAAATCTCCACTTTTATCGCACTTATCTCATCTGCAGCCCGAGCTCTACCCCTCGAACTTTCTTATACGACATAAGCAACCCAAAACCTTGATATTTCAATGATTTTGGAGGTGGTATGGTGGCTTGGTTTCGAGAATTTGATCTTGAGAAATCGACTTTTGGAGATGTGCTGTCATGGCTGTTACTCAGCAAATACAAAATCACGGCATACTGCTGCGTTTAAGCGCGAGCCGCATACTACTGCTGTTAACTGTGCTCATTGGTGTCGTAGCGGCCACATTATGGCGCATTCAGTATCCAGTGGCTTCCTGGTTGCTGATTATCACTGCAGTGGTTAGCGTCCTCCACTCGCTGTGGGGCATGATCGCTAATATACGTAAAGGGCACGTAGGCGTTGACATTCTTGCAATTGTGGCATTGATGTCAACGCTCGCAGTCCATGAATATTGGGCTGCTTGGGTCGTTGTTCTTATGGTCTTTTCTGGTGAGGCTATTGAGGATTTTGCCGAGTCTAAGGCGCAACGCAATCTTGAGGCGTTGGTGGAGGCTGCTCCTTCTGTTGCTCATATAGCTCAGTTATCAGATGCTGGCGAAACTGTATGGAATACAGTTTCTGTTTCAGAGGTGAATATCTCTGACAAACTCTTAGTGAAACCAGGTGAAACAATACCTGTTAATGGTGTGCTGCATAGCGCGCAAGCCACGCTGGATATGTCGATGATTAACGGTGAACCGCTTCCTGTAGATGTGTATGAAGGTTCAAAACTGTCATCAGGAGCAATTAATGGCGCATCTGCTATTGAGATGATAGCGACGGCGAAATCCGCAGATTCCCAGTACCAGAAGATCATTGAATTAGTGAAGTCCGCTCAGGAATCTCGTCCTGCATCGGTAAAAACCGCTGATCTGTTGGCTGTGCCCTTTACTGTGATTTCGCTGGCAATTGCATTCATGGCATGGGGTATTTCTCGTGATCCTATGCGTTTTGCTGAGGTTTTGGTTATTGCCACTCCCTGTCCTCTTCTGATTGCTGCGCCTGTGGCATTTATGGGCGGGACTGGGCGTTTGGCCAAAGCAGGAATTGTTATCAAAGCTCAAGATATTCTTGAACGTCTGGGCGAAGTGAATCATGTGTTCTTTGACAAAACTGGAACCTTAACGCAAAAGAAGCCCCGTGTCGATCGTATTGAGTTGAGTGATTGGTCTCAGCAGCAGGGGTTGAATCCTGATCAACTGCTTATTTCTGCAGGGATGCTCGAAGGTTATTCCTCACATATTCTTGCGCGTGGTGTAGAAAAGGCTGCTTTGGATTTGATACACGAGAAGCATTTGCAGCGTCCAGTGGTGACTGAAGCACGTGAAACCACCGGAAATGGTGTGCAAGCAAAGGTGGCTGAAAACCTTATCGCTGTGGGCAGGTTGAAATTTGTGGCTCCTGATATCACCGAAGAAGAGATTCAGTCGGCATTTCCTGTTTTGGCCTCGAATGAGATGGTCACATACCTTGCTGTCAATGGCAACATGGCCGGCCGTATCATTCTCAAGGATTTCCCGCGTCAAAACGCGAAAGCGACAATACAACAGTTGAATGATTTGGGTGTTTCCCGTGTGACGATGCTAACAGGAGACAAGCTGGACTCAGCAAATATCGTGGCGCACGCTGTTGGTATTCGAGATGTTCGCGCCGAGCTGTTGCCTGAGGAGAAAGTGTATGCAGTTGAAAGCGCGCGAGAAGAGCCGAGCATTGCTCAAGGGCGTGCCCAACGATTAGTGCTGTGGTTGAAAGGTCTCATAGGTATAAATACTGATAGCAATATCAGCATGATGGTCGGCGATGGTGTGAATGATGCGCCTGTGCTTGCAGCTTCTGATATTGGTGTGGCTATGACGGATGGTTCATCCACTGCTGCATCTGAGTCAGCTCAGGTAGTCATTATGAATGATGATATTGCCATGGTGCCAACTGGCATGATGATTTCTCGTCAAACCAGGCGCATCATGTTGCAGGCAGTGTTTGGTGGCATTATTGCAGCAATTATCTGCATGATTGTTGCTGCCTTTGGTGTGATACCTGCGGTTCTTGGTGCGCTAATTCAAGAGCTTATTGATGTGGCATGTATCTTGTGGGCATTGACTGCCATTATTGACCACAAAATTACCTTTTGACAATACTGGCTTTGGCAGTCCTCATTGATCGATTTTTGTGCTGTGTGTTTGCGGGTGAGTATGCTCAAGAACATAAATAGCGTGACTTCCCTAATCACAGCTCAGAGCTTGTTTCATAGGGAGATAAGTGATCTGGGGAGTTGTAGGTTTCCAATTGCCGTAGTGCTGGCTGAACCAGTCTGGTGCTTCTGAGTCTTCTGTGGATGCAGCTTTGATGATGGCATTGGTATTAATCGGACAGGTTGCCACAATGAATGTTGACTTCCCTGGAATCATCAACTGATCCTGAAGGTTGAACGCGCTGAGGGGCGTATGAGCTTTTTCGATATCCGTTAATGCAATAGTTTTGGTGAGTTTGCAAGCTTTGAGAGCTACGTTGATTAGTGTGAAAGAAATGGTTGTTTGACGCCCTTTATTTCCGCTACTGCTGGAAATAATGTTGTTCTGCTTGAGTGGGTCTGCCACCAATAATTCGCACGCAGAATATTGCTGGGGGCTTTCTACGCTACCATCATCGGCAAGTGCTGGACCGTAATGCGGTGTAGTCCAAGGTGTGACGAGTACTGATGTGTGTGCGTCAGTGGTAAGAATATTTGATATATTACCGTTACTTCCAGCTTGAACGGGCAGAGAGTTGATGCCCGAAAAGCTTACGGACAATAGACTGCTCGCACTTCTGTCGACCTGTTGGCTTTCTTCCCATGAGAAATTGCTGCTGATTGACTCGCCAAGGCATAATGGTTGCGGTGGTGTCATAGCTCATGTATGTGCCCGTGTGCCCTGGTATCTGAACATTATTGAGTTGGAGGTTCTTGCCTCCTCGTTTCATAGTAATCACCGGCGCTTCTGATGTGACTGAACAGCCGAGTCGACTGATGTTTTGAACACGAATCCAGGCACTCGATGTTCCCATTGCACTGGTACCAAATTCAACAACTGCAGATAAATCAGTATTGTTGCATGCCTTTGCATTGTTAGAGCGAGTAGCAGCAACAAAGTTACCATCAGCGTCACGCACCGCTGTGTATGGAATGATGGAGGTCGTTGGCGACTGAGTCACAGGATGATATAGCACAACGGCGCATGCTGCAACGAGGCCAATCAGCACCAATGGCACAGTAACCAGAAGAATAGCTCGTACTCGTTTACTGCTAAGGCCACTACGAGAGCTTGATTGCATAGTGCCAAGTATATTCACAGCGGCACGTGTAAAGCGCTCGCCATGAAAGCCATAGCAATCATGGATGAGTGACTCGAAAACAATGATGAAGCTATGAGGTGTGGGATATATCACATAAGAGTTCTAGGGGTAGAACTTTTGCGTGTCGCTGACAGAATTCTTCTGATGCATCAATACTATATGTGGTGCAATAGAAAGAATAAAGCACTGCATATAGTGGTTATAGGCAGTGAGCGAGGAGCAGTGATATCAGTGCAAGATAGAGTTCGACCCATCGAATTAGCAGATGATGCCATGATGAAAGCATCTGTAACGCCGCCACAATTCAGGCTGGACCACTCGTCGAGAATCCGTCCTGTCAACTGGAACGCCATCAGAGATGACAAAGATTTGGAAGTCTGGAATCGTTTAGTCTCAAATTTCTGGCTTCCAGAGAAAGTGCCGCTATCAAACGACATTCCCTCATGGAATTCACTCAGCGAGATTGAGAGGGATACCACTGTTCGCGTGTTTACAGGCTTGACGCTACTCGACACCACACAATCTTCGGTGGGGGAGATTTGCCAAATCGAGCATGCCCGCACCGAGCATGAGCAGGCTGTGTACACCAATATTGCGTTTATGCAGGCTGTGCATGCACGGTCCTATTCATCCATTTTTTCAACCCTGTGTTCAAGTGAACAGATAGATGATGCTTATCGGTGGGCGGTTCGCAATGATTTACTCCAAGAACGTGTGCGCACAGTTCTTGTGGAGTACGAAAGTGATGATCCTCTCAAACGTAAAGTAGCTGCAACGCTACTATCCTCTTTGCTGCTCTATGCGGGTTTCTATTTGCCGTTGCATTTTGCATCTCGGGCGAAATTAATGAATACGGCAGATATGATTCGTTTGATACTGCGGGACAAGGCTATTCATGGATATTACTCTGGATATAAATATCAACGAGGACTTGAGCTACGTTCGGATTCAGACCGTGCAGCGATAGATAGTTTCACTAATCAACTACTAGATACGTTATATGATTTGGAATTGCAGTATTCGGATCAGGTGTATCAAGGTTTCGATTTTATCGATGATGTGCATGCCTTTGTTCGCTACAACGCTAACAAAGCCTTGATGAATCTCGGCTATCCAGCACGGTATAGCGCTTCTGAGACAGCAGTAAGCGCAGAGATATTGGCAGCGCTGTCTCCTGCAGCAGATGAGAATCATGATTTCTTCTCAGGTTCCGGTTCCTCATATGTTATGGGACATTCAGAATCCACTGATGATGACGATTGGGAATTCTAAAGGGTGTTTTTACACGCTGATTGTTGTTTGTGTAGTGATTGGTGACTACATCGGAGCTGGTCAGCATTTCAAATCGTTGGAATACTGCCCATCGGATTTTTCGATACTGTGCAGTGAATGATAAATCCCTACACAAACGACAAAGAGGGCTGTTTTCGTGATGTTCAATCACGAAAACAGCCTGTGGTGACCCCGGACGGGCTCGAACCGTCGACCTTGAGATTAGAAGTCACATGCTCTATCCAGCTGAGCTACGGGGCCAAACTTGAACTATTCTAGTCATATGCCACGAGAATTGCACTCTTGTGTCGCCAGGAGGCACAACTGAGCGGCGATACTATCAGCATTCATGCCATATCGGCGCTTAAGTTCAGACAGAGCCACACGGTCTGTGAATGCCATATCGGCTCCGACAGACATCACTCGCATAGCGGTGCTGGCATAATATGTGCTAATGCGCTGTCCCCAACCCCCATTACGTTGCGAATCCTCAAGGGTTACCACAATGTGATGGTTCTGGTGGAGACGATTCAGTGTTGCAGTGTCGAGTGTTGAATATTGTTGTGGGTCAATGATGGTGGGGTCCGATACATCAAGCACTAAGGACTGATTGGCGCTGAGTTTGGATGCGCTGAGCTTACGCAATATATGCGCTACGTCACATGCGAGAGGATAGGCATTACCGAGACCGAGTAGCGCAACACCTGAACCTTCGTGAACTGTCCTATACCGTGACCAAGGATGCAACGTGCGTGCCGATTGTGCTGATTGTGCTGATTGAGACGGTAGATCGGACGGTGCTGATGGTTCTGCCGTGCGCTGCGTTACTGCCTTATCAGTGGAGAGCACAACACCAGCAGCACGCTCATAAGCCAGCACATCCTCACCAGGCATGCGAATGAGCACTGGCTTGCGGGCTGGTCCACTGGCCCACGCGAACATATCCAACAACTGTTTTCCACTCGTGGGTGCCAAACACGTCAATTCGGGGATATTTCCCAACAGAGGAATATCGAAGGTGCCGGAATGTGTAACATCGGTGCCAGAGATGCCTGAAGCAAATTCCAACAAGGTCACGGCGCTTCCGTTCAAACTCATTTCTTGTTGAATTTGATCATAAGCGCGTTGGAAAAATGTTGATGATGTAGCAACGATTGGTGAGCCACCACCACGAGCAATACCACATGCGAGACTGATAGCATGCTCCTCTGCTATACCAACATCGATGAAATGTTTGCCGGCTTGCTGTCGGAATTCGTGCGATATACCGTTTGAAGAAGCTGTAGCTGGGGAAATAACCACAAGAGCAGGTTCCTGCTCAAATCGATCTAACAATGATTTCATCAGCATTGAACCGTATACCCACCGAGCATTTCGTTGCGTTGGGTGAGCACCAGGCACAGAGTTGCGTTGGTAGCTTGGATTGCACCAATGATTGTTGGGATCGTGGCCTTCGCTCACCCCAGCTATACCCGCATCTTGGATGCCTAAACCTTTTTTGGTGTGAATATGAACCACAACAGGGTGATTGAGTTCCTTAACTAAGTTAAATGTAGCCAGCAACGCGGATATGGTATTGCCGTGTTCTACGTAACGATAATCAAAACCCAAGTCCCTGAAAATATTGTGAGCTGATGTGCCTTGCGTTGCTCTGAGTTCAGCAAGATTGGTATATAGTCCTCCGACGTTTTCATCAATAGCCATCTCATTGTCATTGCAGACTATGAGGAGTTGTCCTTTCACTTGTGCTGCGCAGTTCAAGCCTTCAAAGGCAGTCCCGCTGCTTAGTGAGCCGTCGCCAATAATGGCCACTACGCGATGTTGCTGATTCATACAATTTCGCGCTAATGCAAGACCGTTGGCTAATGATATAGAGGTGCCGGTGTGACCAAGATCAAAATGATCGTGTGGACTTTCATTGCGGCAGGTGAATCCGCTTATGCTGCCAAATTCCTCAGGATTGCAAAAAGCTGACTTGCGACCAGTCAATATTTTATGTGTATAACACTGATGAGAAACGTCAAAGATTATGCGGTCCTCGGGTGATGCGAAGACATAATGTAAGGCGATACTTAGCTCAATTGCACCAAGATTCGACCCTAGATGTCCGCCGTATGATGTGCAGAAGTCAATGATAGTCTTTCTGATTTCATCAGCTAACTGGGGCAACTGATGTGGGTCACAACGTTTGAGATCTTCCGGACTGTTAATTTCTTCGAGCAACGTGGACATATGCCTCCATTGGTAGTGAACCGTACTCTGCCTAACAAGATATGCTTGTCACGCACATTTTAGACAGTCTGATTAAGTACGAGTCAAGCAGTAGCTTGAATCTTTTACGAGTTCTGCGAAGCTCATAAGTAGTGTGCCCTGCAGCGTTATAAAAAAGCCTATATCGGTCATCTCTGAAAGTATTCACACCCTGCGTAATCCGAGTTGATCGAAAGTGTCAGACGCCTTGTGGGATAAGGCTTATACGCTGTGAAGTGTAGAGCTTCTGAAATTTCGTGCCAACTGGGTACAGTGGGTGCTGTTCCCAACTTTGGAGGTGGCGTGTGAGCGTTGAGCGAGAGTCCGCACAGCTTGTAGTAGAGGTTGCAGTAATTATGGGGTCATCAAGTGACTGGGAGACCATGCAGCATGCATGCGAAATCCTTGACCGCTTCGGTGTACCTTACGAAAAGCGCGTTATTTCAGCACACCGTACACCCGAGTTAATGGCTGATTTTGCTCATGGTGCTCGAGCCAAGGGGATTAAAGTTATCATCGCAGGAGCAGGGGGAGCTGCACACTTACCAGGTATGGTAGCGGCACAAACCACACTGCCAGTGATAGGCGTACCAGTGCGCTCGCATGCTTTGAGTGGCTGGGACTCCTTGCTCTCTATTGTGCAGATGCCAGGTGGCATTCCCGTGGCGACTACAGCTGTTGGCAATTCAGGCGCCACGAATGCAGGGTTGCTCGCAGTGAGCATTTTGTCTACTACAAATGAGCAACTTGCCAAGGCTTTGTCTGATTATCGTGAAGAACTCAAGAAAAAGGTGGAAGAATCCAATGCCCAGCTTGTCTGAAGAAACTGATGGTGCGGTGACCATGCTTGAACCTGGCTCAACCATAGGCATTGTTGGTGGAGGACAGCTAGGTCGCATGATGGCGCTGTCTGCGAGATATCATGGCTTCAAGGTGGGAGTGCTGGATCCAACACCCAACTGTCCAACGGCTCAGGTGGCTGATTTTCAAATAACTGCCGAATACGACAGCAAGGAAGCTATCAGAGAGCTTGCCGAACGCAGCAATGTAATTACCTACGAATTTGAGAATGTTGATGCTGACGCTCTTGATGAGGTTCGTGACATTGTAGCGGTGCCTCAGGGTACTGATCTGTTGAGAGTTACTCAAGATCGCGTTAATGAAAAACGTTTCATCAATCAACATGGCACTGCGACGGCACCATGGAAAGAGATTAATGGCGTCGAAGATCTAGTGGCCGCTATTGACGACATAGGATATCCAGCGGTGCTGAAAACAAGATCCGGTGGATATGACGGGCACGGGCAGCGGGTGTTACATAATGCCGATGACCTTGCGGAGATTCGCGAGCAAGTTAACACTGAAGGATTTATGCCCCCCTCAATTCTTGAGGGCTTCGTCGATTTTGCCTTTGAAGCTTCAATCCTGATTTCCGGTAATGGTCATGATTTTGTGACTTTCCCTATCGTCCGTAATGAGCACCGGAATAACATTCTTCACCTGACGCTTGCTCCTGCGACGCTCAGCCATGAGGTTGAACGCGATGCTAAAGCTCTTGCTCTACGTCTCGCTCAAGGCTTCGAGCTTTCGGGAACTTTAGCAATTGAGCTGTTCATCACCAAGGATGATCAGGTAATCGTTAACGAGTTAGCCCCCAGACCGCATAATTCAGGGCATTACACCATCGAGGCTTGTTCGATAGACCAATTTGATGCGCATATTCGTGGTATCGCAGGGTGGCCGTTGCCACAGCCTAAACTCCTGAGCCCTGCAGTGATGGTGAATGTGCTGGGGCAGCATGTATTGCCAACTAGGGCATTGATTGCAGATCATCCAGAATGGTGCCTCCACGATTATGGCAAAGCAGAAATTAAACACAACCGTAAAATGGGACATATTACTGTGTTGACTTCTGACCTGGCAACCACGGTAAACGATATAGAAGCGACCGGATGTTGGAGTGATTTATCTTGAGTTCATCAGGTAACGCCGATGACTTTGATATCAACACCAGCTACGCTGACGGTACCTGTGGAGCGTTCAGGTTTTGGAAAGGGAGATTATGGTAGACCATGCACTCAGGCAGACTAAACAGAAGGATGCGGTGCTTAAAGCTCTCCACCAGTGTGATGACTTCATCTCTGCTCAGGATTTGCATAGACAACTCATTGATTCGGGTCTTTCAATAGGGTTAGCAACTGTGTACCGACAGCTTAATGCGCTTGCAGACGCTGGTCAGTCGGATACTATCCGACTCAACGGTTCTCAGCTATTCAGAATATGTCAAGATAATCACCACCACCATCATCTGGTATGTGAAGGCTGCGGGCGCACTATCGAGATTGAACCGCCGGATGAGCTTTGGCTGCGAAAAACCGCTGCTGACCATGGATTTAGCCTACATTCTCATACGGTTGAGCTTTTTGGCTTGTGCCCAGAGTGTCAAAAAGCATAAAATCCTCATGCACTGCCGTTTGTGTAGGGATTTATCAATAGACGCGCAGTATAAAACATTTGAAAACACTGCAATTCCGCCGTTCTCGTTTCTTCAATAGTTGAGGAAACGAGAATAATCCCTACACAAATGCACATGTGCTTTGTACAGTGAGCAATAATCCCTGTGTTACGCCAGATTCGTCCTCGTTATGCTCTTATTCAGGCCTAAGTGACTTCAACATGTCAAGAGTCTGAGATGCTTTCATATCAGGAAGATATGCTTGCAATACAGCCAATCCAATCGGCAGTAGCTTAGACGAGTCACTGTAACAGATATATATAGGTTCCTCTTGTGGCTGGAACTTCTGTTTGAAGAAGAATAGTGAGCGGAATCCATAAGCTGGTTCGACAATATCTGCGACCATCTGCAGAGCATGGGTGATAATATTTGAGGATTCTTCGTCGCTGGGATCTAGACCAGCGAGAGGAGCAGCGGAAAGACTCATGAATACAGCCTCTCCTTCATCGCGCAAGCGTTCTGCCATGCGAGCAATCAGAAACTCCATAATGCCATTGGGACTGTCGGTACTATGACGCATGAAGTCCAAAGTCCAGCCAACGATGCGACCAGATTGCCAAGTTGGCAGCCAGCTCGTTACTCCGAGGACGTGTTCATCAGCGTCAACTGCGTACAACAGACGAACGCGAGGATCGCGCAACTCTTGTAAACCACCTAGGGTGAATTTCATTTCGGGTAGTGCCTTGGTGTCTGCCCACTGCTCAGAAATACTGACTATCTGAGATTGAATAGGCCGGGGAGTGTGTTCAAAGGTGCTTTGTACATCACTGATACCAGAGCGCTTGGCCTTATTGATGGCCGTTCTGATGTCTTGCCATTTTTTGCCTTTGGTCTGCCACTGTCTGGGATCTACTACCATCTCAGTGCCAACTTGGATACTTGAGTAACCTTGGGAAGCGAGTATTTCCCGTGCTGGACGGTGCAGTCCATAGAATACTGGTGACCAGGAGTGTTCCACGCAGAAACGGGCAAAATTCCCGAGGTCTGATTGATATTCTTCAGGGTCCCCAAATGGTCCAGTTGTTGTCAGTGCTATACCGTGAAGCACTCGGTATGCAATGGCTGAGTTGCCGCTGTGAGAAAACCAGTAATTATTGCCCTCCCATGTGCACATGAAGGACATAGATTCGCCACCAAGCTCCACCAGACGGCCAGCGTTGTGACGTGATTCAACATCGAGTACGGAAGATTCCTTCATCCATCCAGCCATAACGATAATCACGAATGCCCAAAAAATTGGACCGATGCCTTGACGTAATAACATTGCAGGCACCGTTGTTGGGATGAATGAAACTTTGGTCCCGTCTGTAAAAGCAATCGGCAGGAATCGTTGTGGCAAATCACGTATGAGCATCAATACATCAGGCTGTGGCTTGAATGAATCTGCGTTGAATAATGCAAGAAGTACATAAGCGACACTTGCGGTGATGAAGGTTGTTGCAATAGTCACCACGCCTGCACGAATTCGTGACGTCTTAGTTTTAATGGTAAAGAATCGGCGATATGAAAAAACAGCGGTTGCGAAGATTAGGGGTGGCACGGAAGTTGTCAGGAATGTCAGCATTACGCCATGTCGCACAATTGAACTCAGCGTTTCTCCCGAAGCGAGGGGTGAGACGAAGCAGTAGAGGAATGCAAATAGAGCGATTGCACAATTCATTACAATGCAAGCCCACGCTGCAATTCGGCGTCCTTTGTATAAACCCCAAGCGATTATCAAAAGCGCAGCCATTGGCAGTAATGACCGAAGAATTGCCCCAGGGAGAGCAACATGAGCCAATCCATATGGGTTGAAACATGTTTGATGCCCAACTGTGTGCAAGCATTCGAGAACTTGAGGCGTATGCACAGTTCCACCGGTTATAAACATCGCTAATGTGCTCAAAGCTCCTGCACGGTGACTTGAGGTTAGGGCCACGACGGGGCCTAAAGCGAGAATCACACAAATGGAAGCAATGATGCGTCTGCTCTCGAATGAGGTTGAATGCCACCAGTGAATTTTTGTGGATGGGCCATGCCAAAGTCGGCCAGCAATATGACCAATAATTGCGGCAACAAGAATGCAGTAATCGCCAGGATTGCCGCTGTAGAGCACAGCAATGCAGATAGCACTGTAACCGAAGATCTGGATGCGTCTACGCCACAGATAATCGCTATATTCGCTAGCCGCCATAAGAGAACCTATAACAAGGAGCACAGGGGTTAGTGACATACGGATACTCGAAATAGTGTGCCACTGACCGGCGAGTGTGTTGAGTATTGTGCAGGTGAGCAATCCGCCGGCGGTACCGACAAAAGCTGGAAGCAAGCAGGCAATAATGGTGCGTCGAGTGCCTAGACGGCTTTCTGCTATGGCCAAGATTACGAATGAGAGAACGGCATGCAACAATAACTTGACTGGGCTATACACCAAAATCAAGCTGGCGGTCAGACGAAGCAGTTGCACGCTGAGCTCTGGTTCAGCTGCCCCATGCTTATGTATTGGTGGCCCTAGTATTTGCCCCAAGCTCAGAGAAGGCATCGTATCTGGAGTGCCTGGAAGCTCAATCATTCTGTATATGAAATACCCGATATTAATAATTACGATAGCTGCCACGAATATTACGGCAAGGCGGTGATGACGGAGCCAATCGTGCACATCCTTGCCGACTGACTTCCAATGTCCGTTGCCTAAATGCTTAGCCGTGCTGGCCTCATTATTCTTCTCGTTCATTACATTCCTTGAATTTCAGATACGTCTATAGGTGCAATCCGCATAGGATTTGTTGGATACCTGGTGCTGTCATGGGGTGACTACGGTGATATTCGGATAATCGTTGAGGTCCTTTGTCATGGTTCCAAGCCCCATCTGTGCGCTGAGCCAATCAATAGCTGGGGGAAGAGCAGTTTTTACGGTGTTCCAATCATGCCCTGAATGTGCGGTCACCACCGTTTTTACTGTCATTCCAGCCTCAACCCCTGCTCGGCCTATGGCATGAATATTGCCGGTCGATCGTGAATCTTGGTCGCCTGCGACGCTGAACATGGTTTGTGTAGAAGGTGCATGCTGTTGAATTGCCACAATAGGAATTTGTTCTTTATAAGCCTTTTCATCGCCGTTAAAGTAGCGGTTTATCATCTCTTCACGAGAACCCTGAGTAGGTGCAATTTCGCCGTCAATGGGGAGCATATGTCCATAGAGTTTAGGATGGCGTGGCCCTAGTTGAGTTGCACAAGTGCCGCCTTGTGAAAAGCCTCCAATACCCCATTGGTCCGTGGCAGTCGAGACAGGGAGTTCTTTGGTGATCCAGTTGGTCACATCCACTGTGAGATAGGTTTCAACATTGCCAACAACCGGCGAATTGATGCACAAGCTGTTGTTTCTGGTTGAACCATTTTGATCTGGTGAAACCACAATGGGGGCTAGCCCGTGGTGCGCACTGGCATATGCATCTAATACCTTTGAGATATCGCTGGCAGTAAAGAATCGGTCGGGACTTCCTGGTTGACCGCCGAGCATCACAAGCACCGGAAGTTTTGGTGGGTGCGCGCTCAAAGCAGCAGGTGGCAAGTAGATGTCTGCTGGTCTGGGATTGAAACCTGATTTGGTGCCTGCAATAGTTATGGAGCGCACTTCTCCCTTGTTAGGGTGTGCTGGCGCTTTATTCGCTGCAGCGAGGGCATCCCACTGGGCGACGCTCATGCTTGCATGATGCACGGTTTCAAGATTTAGTGTTTTGTACACTGGTACACCAAAAACGCTGCTAAAGAGAATGAATTCTCCATACACCATATTTACCCTGAGTAGTGTAAATAACACCAGAATTGGTATGGCGATTATGGAAATAACGCGGCGAATACCGTGATTCATTACCAATACTGCGATGAGATATCCAAGGGAGCCAATTCCCAGACTGATTACAGTGATGACACGGATTCCAAGGCTGACGCCAAAAACAACAAATACATCGGAAATGAGCCAGGTTACAAAATAGCCAGCAGCGCCAGATAATAAGCCGATAAGAATCTGCCACAGAATTTTTTTACGATGCTTGGAACCTAGTTGCATGACGAATGTGGCTAGTAAGACGATAGCAGTAATGAATAACCACAGCGTTGGTAGCCAGCCTCTGAGCAGGTGTATATGCAGCAGCCAATCGATCATCTAATCCCCCCAATGAATCTCTAACGGCCCGCGTCGCTTTGATGTTGGAGCAGACCAACCTCGAAGTCGCATGGAGCGGTTGCAATCTGAAATTGCTGTGCTTCGCTCTCGAATTCCGTCTGTTAACGGTACTCGTTTGTCGGTGTAGGGCAATCAGCCTTGCGAATGACTTTCTGAGCCGCGTTCAGTTTCGCGCACTGGCTATAAGCGCAATGGCGGAGGGATTGCAAGGTCGCTATAGCAGTTATAGCTGTAACAATCGAAGGCAAGATTTGAAGAATTACCAGTTGGCACACATACAAAAAGCACCTCGATTCAGTGTGAAAACTGCTTCGAGATGCTTATGGATATTCATGTGAAAGCGATATATGAATAAGTCGAATTTCAAGAAGGTAATACTTGTGAAAGTGGTGCTACACCAGCGCAGTAGAGTGCGCAGTCACGAAGATCTAGAGCTTGAGCTTTCCTTTTCGTGCCGCGGCTGCTAGATGCTGTGGAACAATCACATTTTCGCCTTCAGGAGTGCGCACGGTTATTAGCTGTGCTGTTTCTGCCTTCCACTGAGAGCGTCTGGCATGAGTATTAGCCCGTGACTTCTTATACTTTGGTAATGCCATCAGCCCTGTCTCGCTTTCAGATTTGGATGCTTCTTATTGATGACGTAAATATGTCCGCGCCTGCGCACAATTACCGAGCCATCTTTGCGTGCCAAAGATCGTACAGATGATTTCACTTTCATGATTCGCTCCCATCGCGCTGTGGTGAGCTTCTGCGGTAACGCTGATTGAATTTCTGCACTTGTCCTGCCGCATCGAGCACTATATTCTTGCCGGTGTAGAAGGGGTGGCTGGCTGAAGATACTTCCACATTAACTAGTGGGTATTCTTTGCCGTCGTTCCATCGCACGGTCGGTAGCGAATCCGCTTTTGCGGCCAGTGTTGAGCGAGTCAACATCATAGTGTTTGCCGATTGGTCGCGGAATACGACATAACCGTAAGTTGGGTGAATATGTTGTTTCATAATTCCAGATTTCTGTAGTTAATAGATTTCAGCAAGTATGTGGTATTACCAGCTGGATTTGGTTACTCCTGGCAATTCGCCGCGATGAGCCATTTCTCTAAGGTTGATGCGTGAAAGGCCAAATTTTCTTAGATATCCGCGTGGACGGCCATCTATCGCATCCCTGTTGCGTAAACGTGTTGGGCTTGCGTCGCGGGGGAGTGCGTGGAGTTTAGCCATTGCTTGTTCGCGCTCTTCTTGACTGAGATGAGGGTTAACGCTATCACGTTTATATTGAGCCCTTCGCTCCGCATAGCGTTCTACAAGGCTTTGTCTGCGTAGTTGCTTATTAATTTTGCTGGTTTTTGCCATGATATTCTTCTGTCTGTGTCAACGTGTTTCGCGGAAAATAACCCGACGTCGCACAATCGGGTCGTATTTCAAGAGCTCAACTCTATCGGGTGTATTTCTTCTATTTTTTCTTGTGGTGTAGGTAAAACCAGTTCCTTCGGTTGATCTCAGGGTGATAACCGGACGAATCTCGCTTGACTTTGAGGCCATGACACTTCCTTAATGTTCAACGTTGTTAGGGCGTTCTATGGAAAATCCTGGTGTGCACTGCGGGTGGCATTGTGTAAATGGCATTGCGTAAATGGTACTGCGGGTGACATTTACACAAATGGCATTTACGCAATCAGACTTTCAACTCACCGCGTGACTGTAATTGCGCAACTATGGACTCGATTCCACGGCGGTCAATAGTTTTGATGCCTTTGGCCGAGACTTGCAACGTGATATGTCGCCCTAGAGAAGGCACCCAATAGCGTTTTTGTTGAAGGTTCGGCTGGAATTTTCTGCGGGTTGCTTGATGGGAATGGGATATGGAGTTGCCGTAGCTGGCATGAGTTCCGAGAACTTGACATGATTTGGTCATGGATGTGATTATAGTAAATGATAACCATTATCGCAAATAGAGAGTTTGATATGGACTATTTCCCATGTAGTGAGTCTGCGGTACCGAGTTCCGGTGATGTTCAACGTGCTCAGGATGCTGAGCACGTTGAACATGTTTACCGTGCTGACAATAGTGAATCTGTTCAGCACGCTTCACAGGTCACGCTTGTTAATCAGTTCTGTGATGACAAGGTGTCACCGATGAAATGCTCGGTAGTGCTGCTTACGGGAGTGTGTGAGCAAGATCTTGATAGCGCAGTGCTGGGACTTGCGGCAGGCAAGTCAGGGGTCACGGTCCTGAGATATTGGGTGGAAGGTAAGCCGGAAGATTCCGGCAGATTACGCGTCAGCCGTTCTCCGCGCTTGGTGCAAGAAAACATTTTGCCTGAAGTTATCGAGGGTATAGACAGCAATGCGCATTCGAAGCTGCCTTCTGATTATGACTGTATTGGTGATGGCCGGATTTCCTTAGATATGGATGATTGTTGCCTGACGTGTACTGTCAAACATGACCTTGGTTCGCTGCTCAGGGAATGTGCTGGAAGTTGCTCACAGGTGTTGGTGGTGCTTCCTCCTGGAATGGAAGCTACTCCGATTGCTGTCTATCTCAGAGAATTATGTTCACTGGATCAGTCTTTCAATGCTTTGCTCGAGGGTGCTCAAGAATCTGCCGATGAATCTGCTGTTAACTCTGCTGACCGATTAGGAGAACATGGTACTGGTGTTGGTTCCAGTGCTGCTGCTGAGGCATCTGACTCATGTGACCTGGATGCCGTCTCAGTTGGCACTATTGCTACTGTGGCCAGTGAAGAGGGCTTGCGACAGAGTTTGTTTGACGATTCACCGTTTACTATTGACGGAGAGTCTGAGGATGTAGGTGACGATCGCAGTGTGGGGGGTGCCGTTATGCATCTGCTGCATGAAGCGAAGCACCTACTAATGGTAGACAGTAAGCAATCGGGGGAGAGTGCCGAAGCTGATCGCAATCAAGGAAATTTTCTAGACTTGCTCCAAATATTGATGCCGGCTGGTGGTGTTGTGCATGGCAACGTTAGTGCAGTCAATTGCGAGGATTTGATAATTGATGACGACGTTATGCTGCATGCTGAAGACTCTGCACAAGCATTACCAGTAGCTCAAGAAGTGAGTCAGGTGGATAATGCCGAGAGTATGCATGTGGATGAAGTTCTGCCTGTAACCGTAGGCAGAGAGTCTATGAGTGATGAAGCTATAGAATTTAAAGCCTTTGGCGCTCATATGTTTGCTCTGAGTGTGAGGACTTCGAGATTGGTACATCCGGGTAGGTTGTCAGACTTTTTGGCCGCCGATCATCAGCCAATGCATATTCAAGCGCACTTTAAGGTACCGACTAAACCTTTTTCAACTTTCGTATGGGAATGTGAACCAAACGGTTCTCAAATTGAACAGATTCCAGATTCCTATCTGCAAGGTGTCCAAAATAACGTTACTGAGTTATTTATGGTGGCTTCTTGTGAAGATGTTAATCAGGATGGGTCAATTCTTGCTCGCTCGATTGAGGACTTGTTGCTCAACGCAGTTGAGATGAGTCAGGGGATAATTGCATGGATGGGACAGACGGATGAATTCACCAAGTGGGCAGAGGAAGGTCCAGTTGGGGATGAGAACGACTGATAGCAGTGAATATAGGTAGCGTATTCTCAAAGACACACTACTAATGATAATTAATATCAATAAGTGTATAATAATTGTTGTCAACGCAGTGGGCAGCTCCTTTGCGGCCAGATAGTTTCTTGGTTGATGAAAGTTTATGAGAGTCTAGCTTTCAGATCATAGATCTATGTCGCAGGTTTCAAGACGAGAAGGATTGGACCAGGAGCGCGCGCCACTGTATGAACAAGCAAGATGAATATTTGGGAAGTAGGGGACTATGTCGTTATCGGCATTCTTCAATTCAACAAGAGGAACAGCAGCAAAGCGTGTGTTAGCAGCTTGTGTTGCCATTGCAGCATTATCGGGGACTGCAGCCTGCGGATCAGCGGCAAACACAGCGACATCGAGTACATCCTCGGATTCGAAGATTAGTGTTATTGCCAGTATCAATCAATGGGGCTCTGTAGCTCGTGATTTAGGTGGTAACAAAGTTGATGTTACGTCGATTATGACTAATACCAACGTTGAAGCACATGAGTATGAACCAACCAGCTCGGATATTGCGAAGTTCACGTCAGCAAAGGTTGTTGTGGTGAACGGTGCCGATTACGATCCTTGGGCTTCGAAAGCAGCATCATCCACAAAGGCAACCTTGGTCAATGCGGCAGAAACGGACGGTAAGAAGTCCGGTGACAATCCGCACGTATGGTTCTCCGCAGCAGTTCGTAGCTCTGCAGCCGATGCGATTACCAAGGCATATGAGAAGGCCATGCCCGAGCAGAAGAGTTACTTCGCCGGACTTAACACTGAGTGGAAAGCCAAAGAGCAGAAGCTTGAAGCTACTATCAAACAGTCCAGCAGCAAGCTCAAAGGCACCAATTACGCAGCTACGGAATCGGTTGCTTGGTACTTGGCTGATGATCTGGGTATGAATGACGTCACTCCAAGCGGTTATGCGCAAGCTTCAGCAAATGAAAGCGAACCGTCGCCAGCTGACATCAAGGAATATCAAGAGGCATTGGCAACAGGAAATATTAAAATGTTGGTCTTTAACTCGCAGG
The DNA here is from genome assembly GCF_022647885.1 of Bifidobacterium sp. Lineage (NCBI taxonomy): Bacteria > Bacillati > Actinomycetota > Actinomycetes > Bifidobacteriales > Bifidobacteriaceae > Bifidobacterium > Bifidobacterium sp. Next base: position 1,077,748 of record NZ_JALCLM010000001.1, read on the forward strand.
AAGCCGATTCAGTAACTGACCAAATCACTTCCGCTGCAAAGAAGAACAATGTCCCAATTGTGAATCTCACCGAGCAGATGCCAAAGCAATATACTGATCTACTCGATTGGATGAATGCTCTGGTTACTTCCTTCGCAAATAGCATTGAATAGTAGCCTTAAGCAGGTTGTGATCAGCTCAGTACATTAGTTAAGTACTGTGATTAATTAAGTAATATTGGGTATTCACAACAACCGTAAGGTAATAGATACCTCGTTGTTTCGAAGCCATGCTTCGTGACTGCGGGGTATTTTTTGTCAAGAATTAGCAATATAGCGATGCTTTGTCGGGCATCGTTGGGACAATCGGAGACTATGCTTAGCTTTCTACGGCGTCGCAAGACTGGGGATAACAATGCAACGGAGCAACCATCAGAGGTGATTCATCAACAGAAGACTGTTCCTGATAGCGAGCAGAATGTTGCTTCATCAGGTAATGGACCTGAACCCACCTTGGTGTTGGCCAAGACACGATTCTCAACGTGGACGTATGTGGCGCTTTTCGTAATCTTAGATATTATTGGCGTTGGCTTGTTGCAATGGGGCGTTACTATTTCAAGCTCTCGTGTCGCTCTATCGAGCCCACTCATTGGCTTTTGGGGATTCATCTCTAGTATGTGGAGTGAAGGGCGCTTTGTCTTCATTCTTAATTTGATCATTCTGAGTATGATTTATCTGATCATTCTGATGATTTGTAATCGATTTTGGGTTGCTTCTCCAATATTTCTGACTATTTGTGCCGGCGTAGCCGTTGCTGAACATCTCAAAGCAGTTTCACGGTACGAAGCAATCATGCCCGCTGATTTGAACTTTCTACAATCAAATACCGGTAATATTGTCAGCTTTTTGCCGGCGGGAGCACAGTGGACAATAGTCTGGGCAGTGGTGTCTATAGTAGTGCTGATCGCCTTATGCGTATTTATTAACCGCATGGACCTGCGCAGAGGCAGAGTATTTACCACATCTGATAAACGTATCGGTGCTATTTGCAGAGTCATGTTTATTTTGGTGCCAGCCATGGCCTTGACGTTATTTGCTCAGTCTGTAAGTACCGTAGGCACTTGGTCGTATTCAATGTCGAAAACAATGGGCGATATCCCATCAATGTGGGACTCTGTTTACGATGCTCAGCGTAATGGGACGCTTGTGGCTTTCATGCGCCAACTTAATCCAAAGGTGATGGACGAGCCCAGCGGATACAGCGAAGCCAACATGAAAAAAGTGGCAAAACGATATCAGCAAGAAGCAGAACAAATCAACACTTCTCGGAGCAGTTATCTCAATGACAGCACCGTGATTTATGTGTTGTCAGAGTCCTTCTCCGATCCGACGAGGGTTCCTGGAATCTCCATCAATAAAGACCCAATGCCGAATATCCGGTCAATTAAGCAACAAACGACAAGCGGTTTGATGCTCTCCTCAGGTTATGGCGGTGGCACCGCGAATCTCGAGTTTCAGCAGATTACCGGTTTAAGCATGGCAAATTTCGATGCCTCGTTGACCAGCCCCTACCAACAGTTAGTGCCATCGCTCTCATGGACTCCAACTATTAATCAAATTTGGGGCAGCTCAAAAAATTCTTTGGCCTTCCACCCCTATGAGTCCTCGATGTATTCGCGTGCAGTGAACTACAAGAAATTCGGTTTCTCGAATTTCTATACGCTCGACGGTGAGAATCAGATCCAATATCAGAACAAGATTGATCAGTCTCCATATGTAAGCGATGAATCTGCCTACAACAGTGCTCTTGGGAAAATCACGTCGGGGAATACCAGTCAGTTCCTGCAAATCATTACTATGCAGAACCATATGCCTTACAACAACTGGTATAACAACAACGAGTTTAAGGTAACAGCATCGACGGGTGCGAGTGCTCTGGGGAGTGACGAAACCATGTCAATTGACACCTATGCTAAAGGTGTCAGCATTACTGATACCGCTACCAAGTCTTTCTTGAATTCATTGAATGCAATTGATAAGCCTATAACTGTGGTGTTCTATGGCGATCATTTACCAGGAATCTACACCACTGCTGGAGCAGATGCCAATAACTCCTTAGCATTACATGAGACGGACTATTTCATCTGGTCCAACGATGCTTCAACATCGAGTGATACGAAGCTCCAGGGGAGTAACTTTTCTTCGCCGAACTTCTTTATGGCTCAAACCGCTGAGCATATGAATGCTAAGGTGTCGCCATACTTAGCTTTCCTGACTCAACTGCATAGCAAGATTGCTGCGATGGAGCCTCCTGTTGTTAATCAAATTCAGGGTTGGGACAGAATTCCAGAGGGACAGACTATATATCTCGATAATTCTGGGAATCCAATGGACGCTACGACTTTCGATGCCAAGACTAAACAATTGGTCAACGACTATAAGTTGATTCAATATGACATCACTGCAGGTAATCACTACTTGCAAGGAACTGGTTTTATGACAGCACCGTCAAAGGCCAGTGAAGAAAAGGCTGCGAAGGCGGCAGCGGCTAAGGCAGCTAAAGAGGCACAAAAGGCGGCTGAAAAGCAGAGCGCAAGCCAACAAGCACAGCCCAGTGAATCCACTACCTCGTCAAGTAGTGAATCTAGTGCCGGACAGACCTCCACAAGCGGTAAATAAGGCACCAGATTCTGTTTGTGTAGGGATTTTATCGGAGCAGACAATAGTGGCTACCGTAGTTGCAACGATTTCAGGAATAGATACTCGGTGTCTGGCTAAAATTCCCTACACAAAAGCATGAAGCTCTGATTTGGCACCTAAGCGTAGTAGAAATAGCCGGTTGCTGAGTCTGTTGTGCTCACTGATGTTGCTTTGAGGACTAATCCTTCGTAGTGTTGTGATGCGCTACCTATTCGTCCGCGTTCTAGGGTTCCTGTGATATGTACCCAACTGTCCGTTTGGGGTACTGCAGTCTGGCTGGCATCAATGGTAAAGCCAAAGGCTGTCATGTCTAGAACGCAGCAGGTCATCAGCATGCGTCCAGCAGAGTACTGTCCTTTTCCTAGTGAGGTACTGGTGCTGACTTGTCCATTAACGATGATGGTGTAGCCGAGATAACTATCAGCATGCTTATCAATCTGGTTGTACCAAAAACCATAATCATCATTACTGATGGTGATCATTTTGCGCTTGGTATCTAATCCAGGAAGTGACGAGGTGTTGCTCGTATTGGATATTGCGATAGCTCGACTGCCAGCGAAAGCTTGTAATGACTGTGACGATGATATCGGCAGCAAAAATAGCAGTGAGGGAATTACCAGTAGGGTGAAGCTTGCCAGCAGGGTATTAGCATTCGCAGAGAACACGCCATTAAATGCTCCTATTGCAAGAGCAACAACTACTACGATCGCAAGTATCATATATGGCAAGCTTCGCGGTGTTACGAAAGATCGATAGCGGCCCGTAATGATGAGCAGACTTATGGATGTGGCCAGTAATAGCAGGCAGAAGCCTTCAATACGATTAAGTAGTTTTGCGGTCTTAGGCTCTGTGACTGTGAGTGGTGTAAGAGTGGTGCTCATCCGATCACTCCTTGGATAGCGGCAACTATGAGCATCAGAGAAAAACAGATAATACTTACTGTGATTCCCAGTCTCCACACAAAACGACGTGTAAACATGGAACGAAGCATCAACACATTCTTCAAGTCCATTATTGGACCGAATACCAAGAAACCTAGAATTGCAGGAGTGGGAAATAGCGTACTGATACTACGTGCAATTACTGCATCTGAAGATGAGCATAACGAACTAAGAAACGCCAAGGCCATCATCGCAATAATGGCTACTGGTGTTCCATATCCTTGCAACCACGACGGTGCTGATGACCCAGCGAATGCTCGTACGCTGGATGCGACCACAATACCCATCATCATGTAGGGGAGGATGGTGTAGAGATCATCATGTATGTGCTGTAGATAGTTGCGGGCATGATTGCTGAAGTTGCTGTGCGTCGACTCTTTGACATGGTTATCTGAGTGCAGGGCATGATGAGTGCAGGCAACATCAGGTGTGTTGACGCAAACTCCACAATTGTCAACTGCTGAGAGCGGAGCAGTTGCATGAGTAGTGATCCTCATGGTGCTGTCGCTTTCGATGTCGCGAAGTAACTGGTGATTGGCAGGAACAATAACGAAGCTAATGCCCACGAGGAGAGCAACAAGGACGCCAAAACTGACTCTGCTGATGGTCATCAAGGGGGAGTCTGGGAATGCAAACCACGTTGACCATATGACAATCGGATTGATAACAGGAGCTGCGCAAAGAAAGACTATCGCAGCAGGCAGTGGTACACCCTTGCTGTGCAAACGTGAAAATACTGGCACTGTGGCACAGTCGCACACAGGGATACAGAATCCTGCAAACAGCGCTACTAACATACCCAGCACAGTGGATTTCGGGAAGTGGGCTTCTATGAACTCTTGGGTGACAAAAGTTTCGACTGCCGCTGAGATGAGTATGCCTATCAACAGGAATGGCAGTGCCTGTAACAACAAACCAACCACACCTGTAAGAATGATGGTCATTGGGAAGCCAGAGGTGTCAATCAGTGGTGAGGCAACGATAATTCCCCCAACTAGGAAGATACCTAGAAGGAATGTTTGAAAGCTAAACTGGAATCTGCTGCGCATCACATCGAGTATTGTATATCGGGCCTCAATAATTCATCTGAGTGGAACGTTGCAGTGTGATATAGACAAGACTTACGAGCGCCGTTATGCAGTGCTCTGAGGTGATATAACATCACACGAACAAAAGGCAAGTGCCCTCACTCTTGCTCCGTGTGTTTGCGTGCTTGAAGTTTTCCGCCTTTGACACTGACTCTGTCGAATACCGATTGGTTGAATTTCGTCAGTGCAGCAGCGAAATTGGATATTTCACTTGTTGACCAGTCAGCAAGCACTGTGGAGAGTGCGCCAAGGTTTCTGTGCCGTTGTTTTTCAAGTCTTTCGGCTCCTTTATCGGAAATAGTGAACTTTCTGGCAAGGCCTCCATCGGGGTCTGCTATTCGTTCAATAATCCCGTCACGTCTCATTGCTGCGGTCTGACGGTTGAGTGTAGATGCGTCGAGTCCGGTTACCTCACTGAGCTCGCTGATGCTCATTGCTTGGTGTTCAAGACTGACCAAGAGAATATATGCACTTCGGTCGAGAATACCAATTTGAGGATCTCGGAATCCGGCAATTCGGGTGAGTTTTTTGCCGAGCAACAAAGATTCGTATTCTATAGAAACGATGTCTTCCAACAAGCGAGGATCGTTCGCGCTGTTGCTGTCGCGTTCCTTGTCGTCATTGGCAGTGGAGTCGATGGCAATGTCCTTATTGGAGGTCTCATCGTTCATCGAAGTCTCCTTTGTTCTTGAAAGTTACCGTTCAGTATACAACACCATATGCGTTGTACATGACTTGTGTATTATACATAAATATGTATTATGCATAATACGTGTATATTGCACATCATGAGGATCTCGGCTGGTATCAGCTGCCTTATTCTTAAGAAGTTTGAATTCAACAAAGGATGTAAGCTGCGCATGCAGAATTCTAAACAACAAGCAATCACCCAGCACACGAGCAAACCTGGGGTGATTTTGGCAGTATTAGCTGCCGCTGGAATAACGTCGTCATTGACGCAAACCTTAGTGATACCACTTGTCGGTGAGCTACCGAAGCTATTTGCTGCCGACCCCTCGGTGACCGCATGGGCAGTAACGATTACCTTGTTGACTGGGGCGGTAGGGATGCCAATTCTTGGCAAATTGGCAGATACCTATGGCAAACGGCGAATGCTACTTATCGCGTTACTGCCTCTGATTGTAGGTTCGGTGATTTGCGCTACAGCACCGAACATCACGATGATGATACTCGGCAGAGGATTGCAAGGCATTGCCACAGGTATGGTGCCGCTTGGCATCAGCTTGCTCCATGATGTGTTGCCACCTAAGCGGGTAGGTACAGCAATTGCATTGATGAGCTCATCGATGGGCATCGGTGGTGCGTTAGGATTGCCAGCGTCGGCAGCTGTCATCCAATACGTCAGTTGGCGTGGTCTTTTTTGGATTGATTTCGCTATAGCCGGGATAATATTTGTACTTATTTTTGTACTGATTCCAAAGCCTCATCACACCCCGATATATGCCCCCTTTGATTTCTTGGGTGCGATTGGGTTGGGCGGAGCATTGCTGTGCCTCTTGCTAGGCATCATCAAGGGTAGTTCATGGGGTTGGTCGAGTGCCGGAATCATTGGACTTTTTGTCGGTGCTGTGGTGCTGACTTTGCTCTGGGGTTGGTGGGAGCTACGGCACACTAATCCTTTAGTGGATTTGCGTATTACCAGAAGAAGAAATGTTCTGGTTACTAACATCGCCTCGATTTTCATCGGATTCGCTATGTATGCTCAATCGTTACTACTGCCTCAACTGATGGAGTTGCCAACATCCACGGGTTATGGACTTGGACAAACTATGCTCCAAATGGGACTTTGGATGGCACCAAGCGGTTTCGCAATGATGGCAGTCTCTTCGCTTGGCGCAAAGCTCACGGCAAGGCGAGGAGCCAAAACCACTTTAATCTGTGGAGCGCTGGTAATGGCTGTAGGTTATGGCTGTGCAAGCCTGCTGATGCATTCACTGATCGGACTGATGATTTCCTCGTGTATCGGCAGTATGGGAACTGGACTGGCGTTTGGAGCGATGCCGACTCTTATTATGAATGGAGTGCCCCCAACTGAGAAGGCATCTTCGAACAGCTTTAATACGGTGATGCGCTCAATCGGTACTTCAGTTTCTTCTGCTGTTATCGCGGCAATTCTAGCGGGAACGAGTATTACGGTACGCGGCAGCAGTATTCCTACACTTACAGGATTTAGGACTGGCTTGCTTGCAGGGTGTCTGATGGCCATAATCGCTGCTGTCATCGCGTTGCTTATTAGTGCGAAATCTCAACGTAATGCGCGTTAGGGGTGCAAGTAGCAGAAAACATATTGTTATAACAGGTGAGGGGTGTGAGCAACCCGTTGTTATGGATTGCTCACACCCCTCACCTGAGTATTTTGTAAGAGTTTGTAAGTGTTTGAATTTCTTTGTTTTACAGCGCTTTAGCACCAATATCTTTACGATAGAACATGCCAGTGGTGTCTAGCTCATCGAGAATACGGTAAACCTTACGTTGCGCGTCTTCGATGGTGTCGCCTGAGGACTCAAGCAGCAGCACACGTCCCGACGATGTGAGCAGCTGTGTAGTAGTTTGCTCGGAGTTTGCGACTCCCGCATAGTAGACGTGGGAGCTGTCATCCACGGAAATATCCGGAATTGGCGCGCCGGTCACCGTATTATTTGGGTACCCTTGGGCAGCAAGTACGACGCCCAATGTCGCACCTTCTGTTTTCCAAGTGAACTCTGGTTGTTGCCCTTCAAGAAGAGCGTTGATGCCAGCGCCAAAATCAGATTCTAAACGAGGGAGAACTACTTCTGTCTCGGGATCACCAAAACGTGCATTGTATTCAATTACCTTCGGACCATCAGCAGTGGCGATAAGTCCTGCATACAAGATGCCCGTAAACGGCACACCTTCATCAACCATTGCTTGAGCAGTTGGCTTAATAATGGTTTCAATTGCTGTGTCAATCACATCCTGACTGATCTGGGGGACAGGACTATATGCTCCCATACCGCCGGTGTTGGGACCTTCATCACCGTCATATGCGCGCTTATGGTCCTGCGAAATAGGCATAGGCCAGAATTCATCGTCGCGAACGAAGCTCATCAGTGAAAACTCTTGGCCTTCAAGATAGTCCTCGATAACCACCTTGGCTCCGGCTAGACCAAAACGGTGATCAACAAAAATCTCGTCAAGAGCTTCAAAAGCGTCCTCAACACTCATGGCGACGGTGACGCCTTTACCTGCTGCTAAACCATCAGCTTTCACCACAATAGGAGCACCATGATCATGAACATACTGTTTTGCTCGATCGAGGTCATCAAAAGTTTCATAAGCTGCGGTCGGGATATTATGGCGTTCCATCAGTCGTTTGGCGAAGTCTTTGGATCCTTCAATCTGCGCTGCAGCTTTATTAGGACCAAAAGCTTTAATGCCTGCCTGCGCGAAACCGTCGACTATACCTTCCATCAGGGGGACTTCGGGTCCAACGAATACCCAGTCGATGTCGTTCTCGCGAACGAAATCAATCAGAGCAGCATGGTTACTTTGTGCAAGTTGGCTGGTATGAATACCGTCACGTTCCATACCAGGGTTACCAGGGGAGCAATACACTGCATCGACACTCTCGCCCTTGAGCAAGGTATAAGCAACTGCATGCTCACGAGCACCTGAGCCGATAACCAAAACCTTCTGTCCCATGTGATTTTCCTCTCCAAAGCTCTCAGAACTTGAATGCGTCGTTGAATCAGATGCCGTGACGTAATTCCACGCGCGCGCCATTATCCTTGATGATTCTGCCGACCACATAATGTGCTTCGTTTGCTTCATCGAGAATTCTGCCAACCTCAGCGGCTTTGGCGGGGCTGACCATGAGCACCATGCCGATGCCCATATTGAAAATGTTATACATTTCTAGCGCTTCGACGTGACCATACTCCTGCAGAATGCGGAAGATAGGTGGAACATCCCAGCTGTCAATATCGAAGGCTGCAGCAAGGCCTTCTGGAATAATGCGAGGTACTTTTTCAACAAAGCCGCCGCCAGTAATATGTGCTACTCCGTTGAGAACATCAGCTGCAAAAAGAGGTTTAAGAGCTTTGGCATAAATTCTTGTGGGTTTGAGCAACTCATCAGCAAGAGTTAAACCTTCAAGCTCGGGGAGTTTAGTATCTACGGTGAAATCAGAGTCTTTGAACAATGCTTTGCGCACTAATGAGAAACCGTTGGAATGCACTCCGGAGGAGGGGAGACCGATTATCACATCGCCCTCTTGTATGGCGCTGCCGTCAATAATCTTGCTTTTTTCGACCACGCCTACCGTGAATCCGGCCAAGTCGTATTCATCGGCGTCATACATATCGGGCATCTCTGCAGTTTCACCACCAACGAGCGCGGCACCTGCTTCGACGCAACCATCTGTCACACCCTTAACAACCTGTTCAAGAAGTTCAGGATCATTTTTACCGCAAGCAATGTAATCCAAGAAGAAGATTGGTTCAGCACCTTGAGCAAGAATGTCATTCACACACATGGCCACACAGTCCATACCAATAGTGTCATGTCTTCCCGCAGCTTTTGCCACCAGAAGTTTGGTCCCTACTCCGTCAGTTCCTGAAACAAGAACAGGCTGCTGGTAGTTCAGTGAAGAAAGATCGAAAAGTCCACCAAAACCTCCGATGCCACCGGCTCCTTGGCGAGCTGTGCGTGCAACATGGCGCTGGATTCGGTTGACAACTTCGTAACCAGCTTCGACGCTCACACCGGCGTTCTCATAAGCTGTTGGCATGAATGACCTTCCTTAAATATGACGTTGGGGTAATGCACTAGATATGTTGAGTATGTAATGGGGCAGGCGGATTAATGAATTCGTTGTCTTTGTAGTTGCTGGTGTCTTCGGCGAAGCGTGTCACTCGTACTCGATCTTCGGGAGTTAGCGCAGCAAGGAAATCCTCCTCGTAATCGTCAAGTCGTGTTGGGTAGTCTCCGTTGAAGTAAGCAACGCACAGTCCGCCATAAGGCGCATCAGCATTCAAACCTATGGATTCGACCAAACCGTCGACTGTGAGGAAAGATAAGGAATCTGCTCCGATATAGTCACGAATGTCTTCGACGGACTTCTTTGCAGCAATAAGCTCGGAACTTTTTTGAATATCGATACCGTAGTAGCAGGGATATTTCAGGGGAGGTGAGGCGATACGCATATGTACTTCTGTGGCGCCTGCCTCACGGAGCAAACGCACAATACGCTTCGATGTAGTTCCGCGAACAATTGAATCATCTATAACGATAACTCGCTTTCCGGAAACCACACCACGTACGGCTGCAAGCTTCATACGCACACCCTGCTCGCGGAGTTCCTGAGTTGGCTGGATGAAGGTTCGTGCCACATATTGATTTTTGATAAGACCCATTTCATTGGGCAGACCCGAAGCTTCCGCATAGCCTGAGGCTGCAGAAAGTGAAGAGTTTGGAACGCCAATAACCATATCGGCATCTACTGGGCACTCTTTCGCCAAACGTGCACCCATACGCTTGCGTGCCGAATGGACATTAATCCCATAAATATTGGAATCAGGCCGTGCGAAGTAGATGAATTCCATCGAGCAAATAGCTAGCTGAGTATCATCGGTATATCGTTCGATGCGATAGCCTGAGTCATCAATAATCACGATTTCACCAGGGCGAATATTTCGAACGAATTGTGCGCCGACAATATCGAGAGCACAAGTTTCTGAGGCGAGAATATACGCCCCGTTTGTCATACGTCCTAACGATAGTGGTCTGAAACCATTAGGATCCAATGCACCGATGATTTCATGCTCAGTCATGAGCAAATAAGCGAATCCGCCATGAACCTGATTAAGCGCGTATTTCAATTGCTCAATGAAGTTACTACCAGGAGCACGACGGATAAGATGCATCAACACTTCAGTATCCGAATTGGAATGGAAAATCGCACCCTGCTCTTCGAGTTCACATTTGAGTGATTCACAGTTCGTGAGGTTGCCATTGTGGCATAAAGCAATGTCGCCGTCATGGAAACGGAAGATGAAGGGTTGAATGTTATCAATCGAACCCGAACCTGAAGTGGCATAGCGCACGTGCCCGATGGTGGTGTTGCCTTTAAGCCTAGTGATATTGGCTTCTTCGGAAAACACCTGTGTTAGTAGTCCAAGACCACGGTGCCCAATAAGGTGACCATCGTTGTTGGAAACGATGCCTGCACCTTCTTGGCCGCGATGTTGTAGGGCGTGTAAACCGAAGTATGTCAGACGGGCGGCATCAGGGTGACCCCAGACGCCAAAGACGCCACATTCCTCATGCAGGCCTTCTAGCTCAGCAGGCATGCTGGCGGCTCCTTCCATAGTTTTTGGTGATGTAGGGAACTCCGCGTTTCTCTACATACGTTACCAAGTGTGTACTACATCTGACGGGAAGGTTAACGGGTGAAGTACTCAACCCCACCCTCGATGATTGGTTGGAATGTTTGTGCGTCGGGAACATTACGATACAGTCCTGGTCCACGACGTTCGCTGTGTCCCATCTTGCCCAGTACGCGTCCATCCGGGCTGGTTATAGCTTCGATGGATAGCACTGATCCGTTGGGATTAACATCAAGATTCATTGAAGGCACACCCTGCTGATCGACGTACTGCGTGGCAACCTGGCCACCTTCAATTAAGCTGCGTACCGTGGCTTCATCAGCAACAAAACGACCCTCGCCGTGGCTGATAGCAATCGTGTGAATATCGCCCACAGTGCTTTTGCTCATCCAAGGGGAGAGGGTAGAAGCCACTCTGGTGCGTACTAAACGACTTTGGTGGCGCCCAATAGTGTTGAACGTTAACGTCGGGTAATTGGCAGACATCGGCACAATATGACCAAAAGGAACCAAACCGAGTTTAATCAAAGCTTGGAAGCCATTACAGATGCCAAGCATCAGACCGTCGCGGTTATTGAGCAAATCACCAACGGCATCGCTCACCTCAGGGGAGCGGAAGAAAGCAGTGATGAATTTTGCTGAACCATCAGGTTCATCTCCACCTGAGAATCCTCCAGGCAACATCACCATCTGACTACTACGAATAGCCTGTGCGAGTGCTTTGGTACTCAGTGCCACAGCGTCTGGAGTGAGATTGTTAATAACTACAGTGTCAACTTCAGCACCGGCTCGTTTGAATGCGCGGGCAGAATCATATTCACAGTTTGTTCCAGGGAATACAGGAATAACCACGCGAGGTTTAGCAACGGTTTGTGGATGATGTTCAATACTTGGCACGTGCGAACTAATAGTTTCCACAACTTTGCCATCGCCACGATATGGGAATATTTCTTCGATGCCAGATTCCCAGGTCTCTTGCAATGTACTCAGATCAATGTTCTCATCCTGAGTTTGCAATGTATATGCTTCACTAGTCACACCAATCTGTCGAAGTGAGAGATTGGATGGGAGTGTTGAAATGTCAGCGTCATCAGATAATTCCACTACAAAGCTGCCGTAACGAGGCGCGAAAAGTACGCTGGTGTTAACATCCTTGTCCAAGGTTAAACCGAGGTGGTTGCCCAGCGTCATAGTGAACAAAGATTCAGCCAAGCATCCATAACCAGGTGTAGAGATAGCCAAGGCAGAACCTTCAGCAACCAGAGACTCAACTGCAGTAATTGCTGCAATAAGGCTGTGCTTTTCGGGGGTTAGCCCATCTGACTGATATTGCGGTTCAATAAGCAACACACGGCTTCCCGCGAACTTGAATTCTGGAGAGGTCGCCTTATTCGCCGACCCGACAGCTACTGCAAAGCTGATGAGGGTAGGTGGTACGTCAAGCTCTTCGAAGCTGCCGCTCATGGAGTCTTTGCCACCAATAGCTCCAACTTCTAAGTCAAGTTGTGCCATTAATGCGCCGAGTACTGCTCCAACCGGTTTACCCCAACGAGCAGGGTCTTCGCCTAACTTTTCGAAGTACTCCTGCAAAGATAAATAGGCATCTTCACGGCGGAAGCCAGCAGCAACCAACTTGCTGATACTCTCAACCACGGCCAAATAGGCACCAGTGAATTGATTACGTTCAGTGATATAAGGGTTGAATCCCCATGCCATCGCGCTTGCAGTGGTGGTTTCGCCGTCAACAGGGAATTTGGCTACCATCGCCAAACTTGGTGTCAATTGGCGGTTGCCTCCGAAAGGCATCAACACAGTTGCTGCGCCGATGGTGCTATCAAAACGCTCAGATAATCCTTTATTTGAGCAGACATTCTGATCACTAACGAGCGAATGTAAACGTTCTTCAAGACTGTTACCTGCCCAAGTGCGTTGGTAAGTTTCTGGGTTGGGCACATGTACATCTGTAAATTTTGGTGCACCATTAGACGACAGAAATGCGCGACTCACATCAACGATGGTGTCGCCCTTCCACGTCATGCGCAGACGCTTCTCTTCGGTTACGCTCGCCACCACAGAAGCCTCAAGGTTTTCTTGTCGGGCATATTCTAGGAATTCTTCTAGATCGTCAGGTGCAAGCGCAACTGCCATACGTTCTTGGCTCTCAGAGATTGCGAGTTCCGTACCGTCTAAACCCTCGTACTTTTTTGGAACAGCATCAAGGTTGATATTAAGCCCATCGGCAAGTTCTCCAGTAGCCACTGAGACTCCGCCAGCGCCGAAATCATTGCAGCGTTTAATCAAGCGGCAAGCATCACCTCGACGAAAGAGCCGTTGCAGTTTTCGCTCTACTGGAGCATTGCCCTTTTGCACTTCAGCTCCGCAATCTTCCAGACTTTCAGCATTCTGTGATTTCGAAGCCCCTGTGGCGCCACCGATACCATCACGGCCTGTACGCCCTCCGAGCAGAATGATTTGATCACCTGCTTCTGGCTCCTCACGACGCACATGATCTGCAGGTGTCGCACCAACAACAGCGCCGACTTCCATACGTTTGGCCACATAGCCTGGATGGTAGATTTCGTGTACTTGCCCTGTAGCTAAGCCAATCTGGTTGCCATATGAAGAATATCCTGCAGCAGCGGTCGTCACAATTTTGCGCTGGGGTAGTTTGCCTGGAAGTGTCTGATCAAGTGGGGTAGTAGGGTCCGCTGCACCAGTGACACGCATAGCTTGGTATACGTAGCTTCGACCCGAAAGGGGATCACGGATTGCTCCGCCAATACACGTTGCTGCTCCACCGAAGGGTTCGATTTCAGTAGGGTGATTGTGAGTTTCATTCTTAAATAGGAACAGCCAGTCTTGGTCTTCACCATCTACGTCAACAGTGGTTTTGACGGTGCATGCATTAATTTCCTCGGATTCATCGAGGTTACGTAACACCCCTGTGGACTTCAGATACTTAGCGCCGATGGTTGCCATATCCATCATGCACAGGGTTTTTTCGTCACGTCCGAGTTCGTGACGAAGAGAAAGATAGCGATCAAAAGCCTTTTGAACTACGGCATCATCAATTTGGATATTCTGCAATTGCGTTCCAAATGTGGTGTGACGGCAGTGATCTGACCAGTATGTATCAATAACTTTGATTTCAGTAATAGTGGGGTCGCGCTGTTCTTCCTGAAAATATTTCTGACAGAAGATAATATCTGCCAAATCCATTGCTAGACCGCGTTCTTCAATGAATTGAGCGAGGCTACTTTCATCGAGGGAAACAAATCCTTTGACAACTTCGACCGCAGTCGGTGTGGCCATTTGCATGTTTAACGTTTGTTTAACATCCAGCGAAGCTTCGCGCGCCTCAACAGGGTTGATAACATAACGTTTAATTGCCTCAAGGTCATCGTCAGAAAGCTGACCATCAATCAAGTAAACAGTTGCTGTACCGACTGTTGGACGCTCGCCCTGGCTCATCAGCTGAATGCATTCGCTAGCAGATTCTGCTCGCTGGTCGAATTGCCCAGGCAGGTATTCCACAGCAAATATGTGTGCAGACTCTGATTTGGGAAGCTTATCGCTGACCATATCGGTTTGAGGTTCACTAAATACTGTGGGAACACTCTGTTCAAATAGCGAAGAGCTAATGCCCTCCACATCGTAACGATTAATCAGACGCAGCGATTTCAGCCCCTTGAGGCCTAGCACTGTGCGCAGCTCATGGCTCAGCTGCTGCGCCTGAACATCGAATCCGGATTGCTTCTCAACGTAGACGCGGAAAACCACAGTGCGTGTCCTCTCTGTATGGGGCATTATTCTCGTGGACTATTGAATGTTTAATGCTTACAGTTGCAATTGCCTTTGCCTTTGCAACATGTTGTAGTGCTTTCCAGAGTGCGCAGACGAGCAAAGATCTCTTCATAAGCAGGAATAATGCTGCCGAGATCACGACGGAACAAATCTTTGTCGAGATGCTCAATTGCTGCATTATCTTCAGCTTGATCCTTAACATCCCACAAACGGCAGGTGTCTGGTGTGATTTCGTCAGCTAAAAGAATCATCCCATCGCTGGTAATACCCATCTCAATCTTGAAGTCCACAAGCTTGACATCGATTGAAGAGAACAAGGCATGCAACACCTGATTAATTTCGCGTGCTTTAGCAGCAATGATTTCCAGTTGTTGTGATGTTGCCAAATTTAGAGCGAGAATATCGTCATTGTTAATGAAAGGATCATTAAGTGCATCGCTCTTATAAAAGAATTCAAGCACTGGCCTACTCAGCTCAGTGCCTTCCTCGATGCCATAGCGCTTGGCAAATGAACCAGCGGCGACATTACGCATAACGATTTCCAGTGGGAACATGGTCATCTTGCGTACCAGCTGCTCAGTTTCAGACAGCTGTTTAACAAAATGACTGGCGATGCCGCGTTTAGCAAGTAGACGGAACATCAATGAGGTGATCTCATTATTGAGATGTCCCTTGCCTTCAATCTGCTCTTTTTTAGCGCCGTTACCAGCAGTTGCCTGGTTCATGTATTCGACCCAAAGAATATCGGGGTCATCGGTCGCGTAGAGTTTTTTTGCCTTGCCTTGGTAGAGCAGATCCAACTTCTCCATGGCTCGCCTTTCTTGTGCAGCATATGCGCAAAGGGGGATATATCGTCAACGGACAGTGAAAAGAGTACCAAGCGCCTAATACAAGCATGAAACATGCTTGTATATCATCTCAGTTGTTATTTATCTGTGGTGCTTATGGTTAGAGTGTCAAGGATCTCGGCGCTTTTTGCACGGGCATCGGACTCGCTGCTTCCGATGGACAATGCCACTGCCATACGGCGGTGCCCATGGATCTCTGGTTTATTGAAAATGCGCAATTCGCTATCTTCAACTGCCAGTGCCGCCGGAAGATTTGAGAACACAGCCTGGCCTTCGCCTGTGACAACAATGGCCCTGCTGCAAGCAACTTGACCTTTTGCAAGGTTTATGG
Organism: Bifidobacterium sp.; assembly: GCF_022647885.1. NCBI lineage: Bacteria > Bacillati > Actinomycetota > Actinomycetes > Bifidobacteriales > Bifidobacteriaceae > Bifidobacterium > Bifidobacterium sp. Next base: position 1,093,805 of record NZ_JALCLM010000001.1, read on the forward strand.
AGACATCGCTATCGGTGACAGGGATGCCTAATATTGCCCGCGCGTGGAGGGCGAATTCGCTGAGACGTTGCGAAACGAGAGTGACCATACCTGTGTCATGGGGGCGAGGTGAAACTTCGTTGAAAAGTAAGGTGCCGTCGGTGAGCACAAAGAGTTCAACACCGAAAACGCCCCAACCAAATTCTCCCTTGGTGTTGGCTTCGTCTACCAAACCTTGAACAGCTTGTTTGGCGAGAGAGCAGGCATCTTTCAAAATCTCAGAAGGCATCGCTGCAGGTTGCCAAGATTCACGGTAATCACCGCTTTCTTGACGTTGCCCAATCGGAGCACACGTGACTATACCAGCACTAGAACTTATGGTGAGAACAGTTAACTCATAGTCAAGGGGAACTAAAGCCTCAACGATAACCTTTGAGATTTCGCCATTTTCTGCGGCACGGCGGCCGGTCTGTGCCTCATTCCACGCATCTACAATCGACTCGGAATCTCGCACCACTGATTGACCATGTCCGGAAGAACTCATAATAGGTTTAACTACGCACGGATAACCGACCTGTTCAGCGCCCGACTGTAATTCTTCCAAAGATTGAGCGAAACGATATGGCGTGGTTGGCAGACCCAAAACTTCATGTGCCAACACTCGTAAGCGCTCGCGATCCATACAAATCGCTGCTATGTCAGAGCTGGGTGTGACTTGTATGCCTGAGCGTGCAGCTGCGGCTAGTTGAGAAGTGGCTATTGCCTCTACTTCAGGGACAATGATGTTCGGTTTGACTTCGTCAATCAACGCTTGTAAAGCAACAGGGTTTGTCATGTCGAGAACCCTGTTTTCGTGGGCGAATTGTGCAGCTGGAGCTCCTGCATAGCTATCAGCAGCACAAACCCAGACGCCTAAGCGCATAAGCTCTATCGCAACTTCACGGCCTAATTCACCTGAACCTAACAGCAGCACTCTGGTGTTGTCTGGAACAAGAGGATTGCCATATTCTCGTTGTTTGGAAATTGAAGGATCGATTTGATGTGAGGTTGCATCGCTCATGGGCTCCATTGTGCCACTCAGGTATGGATATTGCTCGTCCCGTAGCGATACTGATATGCCCTGATAGAAATATCCCGTGATGCAGCAATACAGATATGGAGCAATGCGATTGTAAGATGATGTGAGTTAATGTACATGCCGTTCAGGGGATGATGAGAGTGCAACAAGTCAACGAAGCAGCGATGGACATAACCCAGATGCTTGCGGATCGTGCAACTTCGATTCCGGACAATCCCTTTGCAGCAGCAGATAGCCGCGTTGCTCGGGCAGTGGCACAAGGGGCTGATGTCATTGATCTTAGCAAAGGCAATCCTGATGGTGAGCCACCAGAGTTCATGATTGATGCCGTTGTTAAAGCCTCTCACGATCCCACCGATTTTCGTTACGCACCCTTTGACGGTAAACCTGCGTATTTACGAGCAGCTGCTCATTGGTATATGCAGGAACATGGTGTGACTCTTGATCCTGTGACGCAGATTCTTGCGGTGAGTGGTGCATCAGTTGGAATTGGACTAACTATACAAACGCTGATAAATCCTGGGGAGCTGGTGGTAGTACCAGGGCCCTATTATCCGCAATATGAAGGTTCAACTGCAGTTGCTCAAGGTCGACTTCAAGCACTACCTACCGATGCTGAGCACGGATTTTTGCCGGATTTATCTGCTGTTCCTGAGTCTGTATGGCAGGAAGCCAAACTGCTGATTCTTAACTACCCAAACAATCCGACTGGTGCTGCTGCTACTCCGGAGTTTTTCGCGCAAGCTGTTGAGTTGGCTAAACGCTACGGTTTTGTGATTATGCATGACTTTGCTTATGCAGGTATAGGCTTTGACGAGAATCCACCTATTAGCTTGCTCAGTACGCCTGGCGCAGTAGATGTCGCTGTCGAGCTGTGCTCATTATCGAAGATGTATATGATTGCTGGTTGGCGAGGGGGCTTTGTGGCCGGCAACGCTGAGCTTATGCATGCATTGAAGATGGTGCATCGACAGACCAGCCTATTGATGGGAACCACAGTGCAAGATGCAGGCGCTGCTGGCCTTAACAGCGATCAATCGACTGTTCGTGTGCTTGCACAGCGTTATAAGCAACGTTTTCTAACCTTGCAACAAGGCCTTGCGCAGGCGGGTCTTGAAGTTTGCGATTCTCACGGCGGTCTCTTCGCATGGATGAGAGTCCCTGAAGGTACCAGTGACGCAGAGTTTTCGCAGTGGTTGCTTGCCAAAGCTGGTGTAGCAGTAATTGCAGGTTCAGATTTCGGCCCGACGGGTGCGGGATATGTCCGTTTGAGCCTGCTGAAGCCCGAATCCGACCTTGCCGAAGCTGCGAAACGCATCTGTAATGAACGGAATTGAGATAACTGCAATAAAAGTGGAGATAATCTGTCGAAAATGTTGAGAAAAACCCCACTTTTATTGCAGTTATCTTGCTAGAGCAGCTTAATCAGGGATTGGACTTCCGATTCCTTGGTCGCCCAGCTTGTGGCGAAGCGGATTATGGTGTGATCGGTATCGAAACGTTCCCAGATGCTGAAAATTACTTGTTTTGATAATTCTGCGAGCTTTTTATCATCAAGAATGACGAAAATCTGGTTCGTGGGGGAGTTGATATAGAAGCGGTATCCGCGTTTTACGAGTGCTGTGCGTAATACGCTTGCTGTGTCGATAGCATTCTTGCTGATATGCCAATAGAGGTCGTCGGTGAATAATGCTGCGAATTGAGCGCCTAATAGCCGCCCCTTCGCAAGCAAAGCTCCACGCTGCTTAATCATGGTGAGCATGTGTTTCGGTGCATTGGCCTGCGGAAATACCACTGCCTCGCCACAGAGCGCACCGATTTTTGTTCCACCAATATAAAAGACATCGGCGTATGTGGCGATGTCCGTGAGGGTGACATCACTTTGCGGACATGCTAGTGCATAGCCGAGGCGTGCACCATCAATGAATAAGGGAAGATGATATTCGTGGCAGACGGAGGAGATTGCGCTAAGTTCTGCTCGGGAATACAAAGTTCCATATTCAGTGGGGTGCGAGATGTAGACCATACCAGGGAAAACCATGTGATCGTGATTAGCATCTTCAAAAAAACCTGCTAAATATTGTTGAAGAATGTTAGCTTCCATCTTGCCATCGTGCCCTGGAACTGTCAGCACTTTATGGCCGGAAGCTTCAATAGCTCCTGCCTCGTGCATACTCACATGACCAGTGTCAACCGCTACAACACCTTCGAACTGATTGAGCATAGATGCGATAACGACCATATTGGTTTGAGTTCCGCCGACCAATAAAAACACATCTGCGTCAGGTTTGCCGCAAGCTTCAGCAATCCGTTGTTTGGCTTGTGCAGAGAGATCATCGGAGCCATAGCCTGGAAGCTGCAGATTATTGGTGTCAATCAGACTCTGCAGTACGAGCGGATGTGCACCCTCGGAATAGTCGTTTTCAAAATGCAGCATGGTTCCTCCTGAGATTCCCGACTGTGAATTATCCAACACTATGACGAGAATCGTACAACTGGCTGCCATCGGCGGCTTGAACCGTCGCATAGGGTTCAGGATCAAGGTGGAGTTGAGTCAATATCCATTTATCGCCCGTATCGTTATACGAGCGATAGCTGAAGCTACGGTTTTCTAGATGTTCACTAATGGTTCGTGCATGTTCGAGCCAAGGATGCTGATGTCGTAAGGCGATTAATGCACGGTGAGTCTCAAACATGCGTCGAGCTTTTGTATCGAGAATTTCTGGTTGTTGCGGGAATGATGGCCGAATGGCATCATCACCGCCAAGACGCTCTTCTTTGATTCCTGTCATGCCATATTCGTCGCCATAGTAAATGCTTGGTATACCGCCAACGGTCATCAGGACGGTAAGTGCAAGAATTGCGCCTGGGATTGCTATGCGGCTGGCAATACGAGTAACATCGTGATTCCCGATGAATGTCTGCGGTACGAAACTGTCGAGGAAGGTATTATGGCGTTTCAAATTCCAATCAAGTTCAAAGAAATTACCTTCAGCAATGCTTGACCAGATCGATTTCCATAATTCATATTGGGTTACTGAATCTACGGTGGAATCAAGCACAAATTTCGAATAATCCCCGTGAATGACCTCACCAAAGATCCAAGTATCTGGATGTTGTTGACGCACAGAGGGAAGAGTTCGAGCCCAGAATTCTGAATCTACTGAGTATGCAGCATCTAGCCGCCATCCATTTGCGCCGCGATCTAGCCAATAATTCATAATCCCTGCAACATAAGCGACAGTTTCGGGGGAGTGGTGATCGAGTTCAACAAGACTCTTGTGTCCCTCAAATACTGGCAGTCTAGCGGTTGCATCTTCTGCAGATGAAACTTCATGGTGGTGAGAGGAATGGTCTGCAGGTATTAAGGAAACTAGACCATTCCAGGTTGAGTTTGAATCTCCTGCTAACGCGGCTGCCACTGCCGGATGGTTTCTGCCAACATGGTTAAAAACTCCATCAAGGATGATTTGCAAGCCTTGATCTCTACATGCCTCTACTAGTTTGTCGAAGGAAGCGTCTCCACCAAGTCGATCATCAATATGTTTGAAATCTGTGGTGTCATAGCCGTGAGTTTCGGATTGAAAGATTGGGCCTAACAGGAGACCTGTGAAACCTAGTTCTTTGACTCGCCCCAACCATGGAATCAGTGCATCAAGACCTCTGTCGCAGCGGCGTTGTAACGGTGAATCCGGTCGTATGTTGGCACCAACAAATCCTAGAGGATATACATGCCACCACACTGCATTCGAGGTCCAATCTGGATTATGAAGCGCATGGTGAACGCTAGCTTCTGAAGGTTGACAGTCGGTATCTGAATTCATAGTGTCTGGTGGATTATTTGTGTCAGTTTGTTGGTACTCAGACATTGAAAGATCCCCCTATCAAGTGATTGACTACGTGCGTTCAACTGTAGTGGGTGGTGTCAATGAATCGGTATATCTAAGAGTTAACGTCTTTACCAGTTAATGTATCTGCGAACAAGCGTTGCAAGAGCTGAAGGTGTTGCCTATCAAAAGATCCGGCAATACACAGATGCATTTGGGCTACATGTGGACTACATTTTCGCTGTAATTTGATGTTCTCAACTAATAGAAAAGGCTTACAGCCATTGAGACTGTAAGCCTTTCGAGTGGGGTGGCTAACGCGGCTCGAACGCGCGACCTTCTGAACCACAATCAGATGCTCTACCGACTGAGCTATAGCCACCATACGTGTGTGTTTCGGCATGCCGAAACACACAACAGATGAATACTATACACGATTGGCGTACTTGCCACGCCGATAGGTAACAGATACAGAACGCTACCTTAATCCCAGTGCTTCTCGACATAGACACTCGTAGTTCATTGCCACGTTTAGGGCAGGAATACTTCCTACGTCAATAGGACGGTCGCGCATCAGAATGATAGCAAGTACTGCGCGGAGTAATTGTGGTGCTCAAGCGCCTTGACGAATTACTGCTGGCAAGGAAGCGGGTGTCTTATCAGGTGTTCCTTCACGATGGTGTGCTGTATCTGATGGTTTATAGATATACAGAGATAGGAGCATCGGCAATAACGGGTACAGATATCTCATCTGAAAGCCTTGTAGAGCTAAGGTTTTTGCCATTTCTGATGGTTGATTCCATGTGAGAAACAAGGAGAGAGATATGAGTGTGGCCGTGCCCACAGCAGCAAAGCAACAAGTGAAATACAACATTCTTTTTTCACCAAATCAATCAGGATTCACATTCCGGAGGGTTATCGTCAAAACAAATCCCACGAGTATTAGCGACGCGATAATGATCTGTGTATCTTTGCTGATATTGAATAGGATAATAAAATCATTCGCCAGTAAACGAAATATTGTCTGGATGGGCCTTGCCAGCAGCAATCCCTTATTGTGTGCATATATCTCAGGTTTTGGTGTGAAAGCAAAAACGTTCTGCCACCATATAACGATAACGCTCGAGATTACGATAGTTGAGGAGAGAAAAAATGCTGCACTGAGGGCGTGCGAGTTGAATAACAATTAGAGGGTATGGGAATAAACCATCAGACAGAACAACCTATTAACGAATAGTCTCTGAGGGGTCAGAATTACTCTAGTTGTTGAGCTCTTGTTTGATTATGCTAAGTTTTGTTGCTGTGGTGCGGTATTAGTCTTGGGACACCACGAAAATCATTCGGACAGTTCGGTTTATTCGGATATCACAGCCTTAAAAGTAATGTGGCTCTAGGTCGTTTGTTGCAGCACCTGGTGCTTGAAACAGTGCGCGGGCAGCAAACAACTGACACGAGCAACTCAGTCCTTGGAATAAGTCAGATATGAGGGCTGAATAGCTTTTGCGATTGTGGGAACATCTTCTGCTTTTACCAGAGCAGAAACGTGATTCGATCCGATATGAAACGCTGTGTTTCCAACGATTTTGCTCACTCTGGAATCCAATACTAGCTGCACTTTGCGCACGCGTTCATTACTGTCTAGTAGATCGAATAAGGTGACCTGACCTTTGGACTCTCCAAAAACGGTGCCAAAAGTGTTTAAGGATGCGAAGCTTAAACGTTTCGAAGCGATTTGCTTAGCTACATCCTTAAGATCGACTCTGCCCATGCCAGGTGCAACTAGCAGATAACAATTGCCATCACTACTGCTGAGCAGTAAGTTTTTCACCGTACTGTTGACTGTGATGCCAAGGTCTATCAGCACGCCGGATTCCATCGCTTCTTGAATCGAAGTGATAGGCGCGTGCTGCTGAATTCTGTATGCAAGATTGAGTGAGCTCAATAAATCCTCAACTGCTTTGCTGGATACTGACATATTCCTCCAAAATTTGTATAGGGTAATAAACCTTAATCAGGGATAAGGCATATATATTAGTGGACTGTGGATACGGGATGCTGCAGTTAAATATGAAAGATCATAAGATATCATTTTGGCAAATAGTACGAGATATCTTCGTTGATTGTTTTTTAACTGCGGTGGTCCGTGTGCCGCACAAGTGACGGGGCTTGCTGTGTTGACGGCGAGCCCCAGAATCAGGTTTACCAATCGGAGTTACCTCTGGTTTCCAATCGCTATGAAAACTACTGTCGCCCAAGTTTTTGGGCTATACCCCCATGATGTGAGCACATACCTCGATAGTTTGGCGCGCCTGGCGCAGAGGCTGATCTAGTTCCATCTTTGCAGACTGCTATTAGTGAACCGCTGCCGGATTGTTGCTGTTGTTGCTGCTGTTGCTGGGCTTTCTGCGCGGCTGCGGCATCGGCAGCCGCTTTCTGCTGTGCGGCCTTCTGTGCAGCAGCTTGCTGTTCTGCGACTTTCTGAGCTTCTGCTGCTTTCTGTTCGGCAGCTTTTTGCGCTGCTGCAGCGTCATTCTGCTTTTTCTGTTCAACGCTTGCATTCACCGCGTCCATTGTTTGCTGAAGGGGAGTGACCGCGTCTATATAGCTTTGGGGATCATCTGAGCTGACGGCGTTTGCGGTGTTGATTGCTTCTGTTAAAGCGGTGCGGGTTTGTGAGTCGGCGACATTGTTATTCGACGAGGTAAGTAATGTGTTGGCATCGTTGATTGCGCTTGCCAGTGTGGTCTTCGCGTCTGTTAGCTTTGCTGCATTCTCATCAGCCTTTTTCTGTGCTTCCGCAGACCTAGATGCAGATGCTGAAGCTGAAGCTGCTGCAGCTTCAGCTGATTGAGAAGCTTCTTCATCGCTGATCTTTGAGGTGGAATGGCTCTCTGCTGATGTGGTTTCTGGGGTATTGACTGCTCCGGCGATGAATGAAACTAGAGAGAGCACAATAGATAAGATTGCAGCCAGTATATTCTTCCGATTTTTTCTTATCGCTATAAGCAGCAGTCCCGCGATGCCTAGGAAGAATGCTATGAAACCGGCCAAAGCTCCCAATGCTGCGGCAGGTGTAAATGAGAATACCAACCCAATTATTCCTAAGATACAGGCAGCGATTATTAGCTTTGACCATGGGAGTTGTGAAGCAGCCGGCGGATTTGAAGGTGCGTAGGGTGGAACATTCGGCGGCAGTACTGCTGTTTGAGCAGGGACTGGTTGAATTTGCTGAGTGACGGGAAATTGTGTAGTCGCAGTGTTGCCGATTTGTTGAGAATCGTCCGGCTTCGTATCAAATATATTCGCACTGCCTCGGGTGTCGCTTGATGTCACTGCTGCATGAGGTAGGGTGCTGTTGCTCGATGTGGTGCGTATTGCTGCATCTGTGTCAATCATTCGACGGTTATTGTGCTTATCGTCATTTTTCCGAAACTGCCAACTCATAATTTCCCCTTGCTTAAACCCCTCAGATGGCATCAATGCCCGAAAAAATAGTAACCCTAGCTATATAAATAGTGTGAATTCTAAAAAGTTTGAGCATATGTATTAAGGCAAGATTGTTGAATAATCCAGCAAATCACAAAGCGGAGTAAAGAAAAAGGTGATGCGATTATTACAAAAACAGCGAGAAAGATTGTAAAGCCACTAGTTTCGTATTTACTGGTGCTTGACTATTAGGTCTACGTATATATCCCTTCATAGTGTTGGTTATGCTTTCCCTATCCGTCAATCATAGAGTTTTAGAGTTGTAACGTCTTTGAACTCATCCAAGCTCTTGGAATGCGCGAGCCTGTTTGCGTTGAGTGTTGATAGCTCCAGTATTCAGCCCCATACACCAGCTCGGGTAGACGCGGAATCCACGTTTTCCTGGGTGTATTCCAGTGGTGATTCCGAGTTCTTCGAGATGTTCTTTAGTAAAACGAAACAATCCGTGTTGGTCCTTTGAAACAGCCGAAGGGTTTGCTCACATCAGCGAGGATATATTGCAACAGGAGTAGTGAGAGGGCTGTCACCTTAGCATTTTCTCAGCATCTATTTGACAAACTGATCGAAGAGTTTGGCTATATATGCTTTCGCGCTGTTGCCGACGTTGATTATGAAAATATTACAGCTAAGTATCAAAGCCACTAGTTGCGTGAGATACGTACTAGCGTTGAAAAATTGGCCAGTCGTCAAGCTTCACATTGATCACATCTATATGATGAGAAGAGTATATAAGAATCGATGCGATAATCGAATGCTCACTCATCGGCTGAAGCTTCCACGCCTGAGGATCATCTCGAATAGTGCAAGCAGCCAATGAAGACAGCGGCGGCGGAATGGGGACAGCATATATGTCGAACAATGATAAGAATCATTCGCAGCGTTGCAACAATAGGCATATCCGATGCAATGATTGCGGCAATGTCAGCATGCTCGACTGACAAATCAACAGCACAGATATCGACACAGCAATCCTATGCGTCAACTTCGGTCAGCGGTGATGATGAACGTTCTCCCGCTCCATCACCGTCAATCAATACTCCATCACATAATTCTTCATCAAGCAACGCTGCTACAACGAATTCCACAAGTGCACAGGAATATTTGGGTAGCTACAGTCAATTATTTGCCGATCCTATACTGGCACAATGCATGGCTGAAATAATGGATCAACATGTCGACGACCAACTTACTCGCAAAGCAGCGGAGGACCTCACTGGCATAGGAGGTATTGGCGTATCTAACGGATCCGGTCTACCTGACACAGAACACCCAGATTGCGGGATAAAGCTGAAGAATCTCACCAGCCTATCGGGTATCGAACACTTCTCTAACATCCAGACCATCTCACTCGATGGATTAACACATTTGAGTGATCTGAGACCAATCAGAGGGCTTAATCGTCTGATGAGTGTCAGGCTCCTAGACACGGCCGTCACTGACTACTCTCAGCTGGATTCACCGACAAGAATTTTCAATCTCGACGTATACATCAGCAGTGACATGCCTGCACCTACCATTGAGCAGCAACGAGCTTGGCGTATCAACATCATCAATCAATAATTCGATTGACGATCAGCAATCCCAAGCTGTCTCCCAATGACACTCTGTGCATGGCTTGGCATAGATAATAGAATCGTACAAGCCTACGTTGCTTGTAATTGGTCTGAGACAACCTCACCAAGGTAATGTAGGGCAGCTAGGAAATGTCTGGGATTCACACGCAACAATTAGCCTCTGAGTGGAGTAGTCGTGAAGTAGGTCATGCTGCTGGGAGTCAGCTTTAGCTGTGTCTCATCACAGAAATGGTTGTTGTATTGCAGCCGTAATTTGTTGTTCCAAGCTAGATGCGTGATAGCTACAAGGCCTGGTTGGTGTTTGAAACTGGCGGTTTAATGAGTGATTACGCATTTTTCTCGATATTGGGATGCAATCGAGCGATATTGTTGTGCTCGTTGTGGTGAGCGACCTTTCCAAACAAGCCACCACAAGAATTCTGCATCTAATTTGTCATTACAGCCTGCTGTCATATTGGGGCGATGAGAGCCTCGATATTTCCACCATCGGGAAACGGCTCTGCATAAGCACGTAATACGATTTACATCAAGAATAAGAATCACATCAGCTTCTTGAAGACGTCTGACGAACGCTATATTGGGATAGTTTCCTTCTATTACCCACGAAGAATGATGATCAAGAAAGTCGTTGACGATGATGGTGCATTCTTCATCGCTGCGCTCAACCCACTCGGGGAGCCAATGAACTGTATCTAAATGGAGTACCGGTAATGATTTCTGAGCAGCCAGCTGTGTTGCAAGTGTAGATTTTCCTGAACCGCTATATCCTAAAATTGCTATGCGCGTGATGTTCGTTGGAACACTCATATCGATACCCATCAGTTTTGCACAATACTTATTTGCGTCGAAGGCGTTTGCATATAAGAGATATCACAGCCGCAATCACAGCCAGTGCGGCGAAGCTGAGCGACCTTGTGCTAGAGAAATGAAAGATTGCAGGGCCAAGCGCAGATAGCAAGAGGCTGATTAGAGCAATAACGAACAACAAACCTTCAATGCCGGAGAGCCAGATGTTTTTCTGCATGGTGTTATTGTCTCACCTATTGACAGTCAGACATGAACTTGCCAACGGAGTCACAAGTGCCAAAATGTGATGATATTCTGCCACTATGAAAGAAATAGAGGAAAAGGATTTACTGGAATTCAGACAAATAGATCAGACAAATTTTAAGCAGGTCCTTGAACTCAAGCGTCCTGAATCTGAAGATTTCGTTGCACCGGTTGTGTACTCATTAGCTGAAGCGTGGTTGTACCGCGACGAACAGATTATTAACCCATTCGCTGTGTATGCAGGTGAGAAACTCATTGCCTTTGTTATGACTAGTGAAGAACCGCATGGAGGAGTGCTGGATATTTGGAGAATCCTCATACCTGAGCAATACACCGGAAAAGGTTATGGGACCTTAATACTGCAACGGATAATCCGCGAAGCAGAGCAGAAATCATACGATTCGATTCAATTGTCGTATGTTCCTGGCAACGCTATGGCAGAACATGTGTATCGCAAGGTCGGATTCCAAGCCACAGGGGTTGTGGATGACGGCGAAATTGTTATGCGTCTCAAGTGCAAGGAACACTGACTCCAAGGAGTCGTGGAATGTGTTGAGAATGTTGCGTTGAATTTGAATAGGGCATGACTCAGCATTATCTAGTTGATGGGGATGCCTAATACCAGATTCTCCCAGGACTTGGCAGTTGTAGATGGTCATACTTTAGGTAGGTAAAACCGTGTGCCTTGAGCAGTGCTTTTGCTAAAGCTATTTTAAGTTGCAAAGGTTGAATACCATCGACGCCAATACTTGGTTGAGATCACCAATGTTGTCTCCATTTCAAAAAGGGGCCCGAGCCTCAGTCTCTTAGTTTTTTGCGAAGTAGCAGTTTGAGCGTGAACATGGAGGATTTTCCTTCATCCTCCATGTTCTTTCAAGTGTCCTTTGACCCTAACTCACGTACATAGCATGAGAACAATGAGTATCACGTAATATCCCTCCCATTTCTCATTTCACGTCATACTTTGGGCTTCTTGGGCTGTATCAATTGCCGCCCGTCGCCCCTAAGAGCCTCAACGGTCCATGAAAGCAAAGCGGAAGATTGAATTGCACCTTCTTTGGCAGTCACCGGAATAATGTGTTGACCATCTGTTTGTCGGTTTAACCCATTCATCTCGGAGCTCGTCAGCAATAAGCACAGGCATTCTGTTGTGCACCGTGGCAGCATTGCCCGTAGATTCCCGCGTAAGTATTGTCGCTGTTAACATCCAAGGATCACCTCGTTGAGCACGCCACCAGGTATAAAGTCCGCCAAGTGACAGCGGTTTACCATCTGGATTAGAGAAATAATGCGGTTTCTGGTGTGCATCCCACTCGTAGCATCCGCAAGCGGGAATAATACAACGTTGCGTTCGAGCCGATAGTGCATAGCTTCGCTTCTGGAAAACGCTCTCAACTCGAGCGTTGTGCGTTGGGTAATCGAGTCTCGCAGTGGCCGACCAGGAGGGGATTAAATTCCAATATGCCGCAGCTGCATGCCTCACACCATCTCTACCATCGAGCACGGTAGTAATCCTAGCTGTAGGTGCGATATTCCATGAAGGTGCAGGGATGTCTCCATCAGCAACCGCAGAATAATATTCTACGAGCTCATCAATAGGGATATCGTTAGCAAAGCGCCCGCACATGATTCAATCTTATAGCCGATGGATTGTAGTGCTTGTAATGAAAAGCTCTTGCTTCTCATGCTTTAATGCGTCACAAAAAACCTAGGAAAGACGCGACGACCACGATCGCTGCTGCGACCACAGCTAAAATGACAACAACCAAGTCCAAGCGTTCGCGACGCTTACGTTTTTTCTCAAAAACGGGACACACCTCACCGTGGGGGTGTGCCTCAACTTTGCAATCCTGGTCGTATTGGCACATGAGGCTCAGTATAGTTGTCACACATTGCTGCACATGTGCTTATCCCATGGGCAGATACAGATGCTGAGTAGATACTCAAAAACAGAGAATTCAGTTCGACATAACCTGTTAGGAAGACCTTAGATACTGACTATGCATCATACAGTGTGCACAGCTGAAGAGCATTACCATTGTGCATTTCTATGATGTTTAGCAATCACAATATTTTCTATAGAAAACAACGCTGTCTATACATACAACTGTGCGCAGTCGATATGTTTAACATCGACTGCGCACAGCAAGAATCAGCAAAATCGCTGACGTGATTGGTTATTGACGTGGACCTTCATAAGGCGGGTTAAACTGCTGCCCTGATTGACCACTTTGATCGTTGGGATCTTGTGGAGGCTGACTGTATGGTTGCGTTGGATCTGAGGGCTGTCCATACGGTTGTTCTGGGGCAGCGGGCTGTTCATAAGGTTGTGCCGAAGCTTGGTTGTTTGGATCGTATCCGCTCGGTGCTGACGTACCTTGAGTATACGAAGGATTCTGTGGGTAGTAGGGGTGTTGCTGCTGACCATATTGCTGTGGTGCTGTTTGCGGTACGTATGGCTGTCCGCTTTGATCCTGTTGTTGATATGGCTGTTGTTGCATCGGCTGAACGCCCATAGGGTTCATGGTATTAGGAGCCATGGGGTTAGATGCAGCTCTGCGATCAAAACGTGCACCTTCAGGATTCGATGCCATGCACATCAGCACTACCAAAGTGACATATCCAGCAATGATGAGGAGTATCGCAAACAGTAGAGCTACGATTCCGGTTCCTGCGGCCTGAGCAGCTGAGCTGCTGCCACCAAGAGAAGCAAAGCCAAAGAAGATACTTCCTATGCCTCCAACGAAGGCGAGGATGATGCCAACGAACATCAGTCCGTAGGGGAGTAACAACATAATGCCTGGCTTGTTCGAGTCATGTAGACGGCGTACTGCTACTGCAAGGCCAGGGATAAACACAGCTATTCCCCATGCTGTTGAGAGAAATTCGATGAAACCATTCTGATTAGTGAGTCCTGAGACGAATGAGAACGCGATACTCACGAGCACTAAGAACAGCTGAGCCCACCAATACTCACTTTTTGAAGCTCTTCCAGAGAACACGACATATTTCTTGAAGAAGCGTTCGATTGCTTTTCCAAAAGTAATGCCATACCAAGGTAAGTCGATAGGAGGTTCGAATGTTTGCGGTGGTGCAGCGGGTGCGTAAGGCATTCCCGGCATTTGTGGTTGTGACATGCTTCTCTCTCCTTGTTTCGAAAACAGTCTCTCTAATTCTACTGCCCATTAGCAAAGCATGCACTGAGCGCACTAGAACTTTCATGCTTCGTCTGAATCAAATATCCAGTATGTGCGTCGTACCATACTGAAGGTATGAAGAAGTTCAAGGAGAGGTTCGACGTTTTCAGCGACGCTGTATTCGCAATCATTTTGACCATCATGGTCTTGGAAGTTCCTGTCGAAGTTGTCAATGGAACGATTGATTACACCCAATTAGCTCAAAATATTGGTGTGTATGTGGTGAGCTTCTGTTTTGTTGCTGACTGTTGGTATAAGCATGCATTGATTTTTAACGAGGTAGATGAGGTTTCACATCGCATTATTATCAGAGATTTTCTATTAGTATTAGCAGTTTCATTAATCCCGGCGTTTACTAAGTTGATGATTTCTGATATTACTCAGACCACAGTGATGATGTGTGGTGTCGCATATCTGGTGGTCACGGTGATGGAGATCGTTATCGCCAGATCCATACTGCCTGCGAAATACAGTGATCCTGAACGCATGAAGGGCGTGTATACCTATATTTTCGGTAAAACGAATATTGGCAGCATTACCATGATTATTATTTTCATTATTGTGGCATATTTCAGTCCTATTGCAGGTTTAGTGCTGTTTATTATTGTTCCTGTGCGCTCCTTTATGTCGAACGCATCAAAACAGCAGAATTTAGCGGACATCTCGGAACTTGATGCAATTGGTGTGAGTAGCTTCATGAAGCTATCTGAAAAAGATCGCAGAAAGTTTCTCAACTATCTTCGACGTTACATTCATGAGGCACGCAGAAGCGATAATAATGCCGAAGCAAAAAAGAATGCTTGGCATCACTTCGTTAGGGAAGTGCAGCAGGCATTTGGTATCAGCGAGCAGCAAGTTTCCGAATGGTTTCAGGATGCTTCTGTGCTTAGAAAACGTTCCCGCGATGACATCGAGAAGGTGCGAGAGCACAATTTGAGTTAGCGTTGACTCACTGTGTGGCTGAGAAGATAGTCAATAGATTTGGCCAGTTTCATGGTTAAGAAGACAAGATTGGCGGTTGAATGGTGAGTATGGATATGAATGCTAACGATGCTCCTTTGGTGAGCATCATCGTGCCTGTATATAACGTTGAGGAATTCCTCGAGGTGAGTATACGCAAGGCTTTGACTCAGACTTACCAGAATATTGAGCTCATTTTGGTTGACGATGAATCCGGAGATAGTAGTCCACAAATATGTGACTATTGGGCGCAACATGATCATCGGGTGCGAGTGATTCACCAGTCCAACGGTGGGGTTTCTGCTGCTCGAAATGCAGGATTGCAATCTGCTAAGGGCGAGTACATCTATTTCATGGACCCTGATGATGAAATTGAAACTCATCTTGTGGAACGCTGCTTAACTGCGATGGATAACGCTGGCGCTGATTTAGTGATGTTCCAATTCGATACGATTGGAGAATCCGGTCAAGAGCTTGAATCGTCATACAAACACAACGACTATGATGAATCGCAATTATTAACGCCGCAGGAAGCTATTAAGCAACAGATTCAATCCGAAATCAATGGTTATTTTTGGGCTTTCCTAGCTCCCAGATCAACATACACTAAGCAGAATTTCTCGTTCCCTGTTGGCCGCAAGATTGAAGATATGGCTCGAATTTGTAACATTATTGGGGAGTCCCAACACATCCTGCGTATCCCGGATGTGCTCTATCACTACAGACTGCGTAGTGGATCTGCGATGGGTGTGATTTCCACTTCGAATATGAGTGATTGGTTCCAGGCTGCAGAAGATCGCGAAGATTATATTCGCGATAGATATCCGGAATTAAAGGCCTTTGTTGCTCTTCAGACGCTTAACGTCTTGGGAAATACTGATTTTGAAAGCATACGGCAAAATATTGTCTATGGACTGAACATTGATCCTGATTCGCGAGCGAAGTTCAAAAAACGCTTGCAGAACTTTCTCGATGACTTGGAGGGCACGGATTTATCTGAGAAGGTCAAATTGCTGGTGGATTTCTTCAAAAGTGATAAATCATCCACAGCATCGAGCTCTGCAAACGAGTCCTAAAGACTGTCACGTTATATTGAATAGTTATAACTCGTTGAAAGTTGGGGCTTGTGTGGTGAATAAGGACAGCAGTGCCGCAACATTGGTGAATCCGTGAACTGCGTAACTTTCCGGGTGCTTATTTGCTGATTAGCTCATCCTGTTCATCTATTCATGGAGCAATAGAGAGTGACATGAGAGATTTCATTCGGCGTGTCGTTATGCAGCTTTGAATTGAGGCCAGAGTAAACCGGCTCTAAACTGCTGGTGGTCGACCCTCAGCCGGCCATAACAGCAGTATGGACGGCAATACAGATGTGTGGAAGGGCAACAATGAAATATGCGGTAATCGGGGCAGGCGGTATGGGAGTCCAATACGGCGTCCTGTTGCAAGAATTCGCAGGTAAAGAAGTCGACTTCATTGATACTTGGGAAGACAACGTTGAAAAAATCCGTGAGCAAGGTGGAGTCTATGTGTCACAGGATGAGAAAGATCGACATCTTGCCCCAATCCATATTTATTACCCTGAGGAATACACCGGAGATCCCGACGTGTGGATTGTATTTCTCAAACAGATGCAGCTTGATGGTGTGCTCAAGCGTTGTGCTGCTTTATTTCACAGTCATCAGTATGTATTCTCTGCGATGAATGGCTATGGACATTTTGAGAAGTTGGCTCAGTATTTTAATCCATCCCATATTTTTGGTGGCACTGCACTTATCGGTGCTGAGGTATATGGCCCGGGGGATATGAACTTCACTGGTGGAGCGAGTGCAAAAGCCATGAATATGTGTGCCTACGACGAATCTGTGAATGATGACGCCATTAATAACGTGGAACACACTATTTTTGAAGATTTCACTGCAGCAACATTGAACCCCACCATAGTAAGTAATTTCATGGGTATGTGTATGGCAAAAATTGTTTTCAACTCTGTGCTAAACACGCTCTGCACGATGTATCAAATCCGTTTTGGTGAGTTTATGAAACATCCAGGGGCTCGATGGATGACTGAACAACTGGTCGATGAAGCTTATACGGCTGCGGAAAAGGCCGGTTTGACTTTGCTGGGCACACGCGAATCGGAAGTTGATACGATCTGCCACACAGCAGGGGTTGCACATCCTTTGCACTATCCCTCGATGTATCAAGATCTTACAAAAGGGCGGCCCACTGAAGTGGATTACATTAATGGGTATATTGCTGAGATAGGGCGTGCACACGGTTATGAATGCCGTTTACATGAGTTTGTGACGCAAGAATTGCATTTAGCAGAATTAGCGTTTGCTATTCATCATCCTGAATTTGCTCACTAATAGCCGCTTCAGCTTCACACAAGCGAAGATGACTGATCGGTGCTGTGAGGTGATGAATCCACACACTATGACATGAAGTAACAACCGTGAAGTAAGAACGTAAGAAATGAAGGGGAGTTATGTCTGAACCAGCACCGTTTGAACCAGCATGGTCTGAGCCGGCACCGTCATATTCACCGCTGTCTGTAGGTATTATCGGACTCGGACATGTTGGTCCACACGTGGCTAACAGTCTGATTCTCCAAGGTATCGCCGATGAATTGTTGTTGTGCGATACCAACGAGGATAAGCTTGCTGCAGAGGTACAAGATCTCAATGATTCCACGGTCTTTGCTCCACATCGTGTGGTGGTGCACAATTGCCATGCTGAGTACGAGCGCCTTGCTGGGTGCGACGTCATAGTCAATTCTTCCGGTCAGGTAACGCTTTCAGCAATCAGCCGCACAGGAGAACTATTCAAAGCTATCGATGATGTGCGTTCATACGTAGGACGTATTGCAGCTGCGGGGTTCACAGGGTTCTGGGTTAATGTTTCTAATCCATGTGATGTGGTCACCCGTGAAATTCAACGACTTTCAGGACTGCCTGCAAGTCATGTTATGGGCACAGGAACAGTTCTCGACTCTGCGCGCCTGAGAACAGTTATTTCTCTACGTACTGGTCTTGCGCCAGAATCAATTCAGGCATACATGATTGGTGAGCATGGCAATACCCAGATAGCTGCCTGGTCCTCAATTAGCATTGCAGGAACATTACTCAGCAGTCTCAGCAAACACGAAACATATAATCTAGATGCCGCGGAAGTTGAATCTAAGGCTCGAGAAGGTGGGTACGTTTCATACCATGGCAAAAAGTGCACCGAGTATGCCATTGGCAATGCAGCTACACGTATTGTTAGGGCGATTGTTCACAATGAACATGTGGTGCTGTCTGCTTCAGTACAGCTCAACGGTGAATATGGGCAGCAAGGTTTGTACATTTCAGTTCCATGTGTGATCAGTGCACAAGGAGCTGGCGACATTTTCGAATTGAGTTTGACGGATGTTGAGCGCAAGGGTTTTGAGGCTTCATGCGATGTTGTGAGAAGCAATTACGCGAAGCTTGCTCCTATGTCTGTCGAAGCTGCCAGAACGCTTCCTATTGACATACCACGTCATCAAGGGGACGACCGATTCGAATAAGTCGATTCGCACAGTGTGCAATCACGGTGTGATTGAACAAGGCGATTGAACGGTGTGATTGAACAAGGCGAATTACCGCAGAGTTTTTAGTCGCACAGACATTGGGTATTAATTCAATTTAAGAGAGCTTATAAGTTTTACCGTGAGGCGCGCCCTGTTCTTCGTGTCGGAGCTTTACTAGCATGGCACTCGTTATTGAATTTGGACTGCTTGAGAACACAGTTGAATTTTGGTTGAGAAAGAGAGAGACCATGAAGAAGAAGTTATTGGCAGGAGCGCTCGCGATTATTGCATCCTTGAGCCTGGTGGGGTGTGGTAGTAGTTCTTCCGCGGAGAAGCATGATTATGTAGTCGGTGTAGCTAGCGACCAGCAGAAGGAAATTTGGGAGTATGTCGGTGATCAGGTTAAGAAAGAAGGCATAACTATTGATGTGAAACTCTTCTCTGGCTACACCGAAGAAAACCCTGCTTTAGTGGATGGCAGCTTGGATTTGAACAGCTTCCAGCACGTTGCATATTTAAATAACTTCAATAAAGAAAACAACGCTGATCTAGTACCGATTGGATACACGTTGATCTCTCCCTTTGGACTGTATTCCAACATAATCAAGGATTACAAAGATCTCAAGGATGGTGACACTGTAGCTATTCCGAACGATGTGACCAATGGGGGACGTGCATTACAACTTCTAGATGCAATTGGTGTTATCAAATTGAAGTCAGATGCTCCTGATTCTCCGACTACTAAAGATATTGAAAGCTACGTGAAGAAGATCACTATCAAGGAATTGCAGGCAGATCAGATAGCCGCTGCGCTTCCTGATGTGACCGCAGCGACCATTAATACCAACTATGTGACCGATCAGCTACACACCACTCCGAAGGATTCAGCAATCTACATTGACACCGACCATATTGACTCGGTAAATGATATCTATAGAAACGTTATTGTGGCGCGTAAAGCTGACAAAGACAAGGCTGATTTCAAGAAGATTGTTAAGGCATACCAAACGGATGCTGTGGCGAAACTTATTGAAAAGACCAACGATATCCCAGCTTGGTGATCGGTGATTAATGGTTGGTGGTTGATGGCTAGCCAGCGCCAACAGATAAATGACCAAAAGGGGAGTCCGGTGACCGGCCTCCCCTTTTGGCAGGATTATCACTACCTTAGTAACAGTAAAGACTGAAACGCGTTAACCGTGCAGCAGACGATGACAGATTGACGTGGATTTGTAGCGAGTGAGGTGGAAGTGATAGAGCTTAATGACATTCTGGTCTCCTTCGAGCAGAAGAAGCACCCAGTAGTTGCTGTCAATCATGTCTCTTTGAGTGTGCCGAAAGCTTCGATTTACGGCATCGTGGGTTTTTCCGGCGCAGGCAAATCGACTCTAGTGCGCGTGATCAACTTGCTGCAACGGCCGAATGAGGGTTCTGTCACGGTAGACGGTGTCGATTTGTTGAGCTTGTCTCCGCGAAAGTTGCGCGAGGCGCGTAAGAATATCGGCATGATTTTCCAGCACTTCAATTTGATGGAGTCGCGCACGGTCTTCGACAACGTAGCCTTCGCTCTCAAAGGTAGTGGTCTGGATAAGCAAGCACGTCGCAACAAGATTGAGCATCTGCTTGATCTGGTCGGAATCTTAGGCAAGCAGGACTCATACCCTCATCAGTTGTCTGGGGGGCAGAAGCAGCGTGTCGCCATTGCTCGAGCTTTGGCCAATGACCCGAAAATATTGCTCTGTGACGAAGCAACAAGTGCCCTAGACCCGAAAACGACTCTTGCTGTACTGAAATTGCTTAAAGAAATTAACAAGCGTCTCGATATTACGATTGTGCTTATTACCCATGAGATGCAAGTTGTCAAAGAAATTTGTGACACAGTTGCGGTTATGGATCGTGGCCGAATTATTGAGCGCGGTGGCGTGGCTGAGATTTTCAGTAACCCCAAAGAGACCTTGACAGCAGACTTCATACGTACTGCTACTCATATTGAACAGGCTGAGCAGACCATTTTGGAATATGCGAAAGGCCAAGACATTTTTGAACTGAAATTCTCGGGTGAACGGGCTTCCGAACCGGTGATAGTGGAATTGTATAAACAATTTGGTCTGACCACTAATGTTCTTTATGGCAGTGTCGAATACTTGCAGAACACTCCGCTAGGAACGATGCTGGTGAGTTTTGATAGCAGCGACCGAATCACTGAGGTCAAAGAATTCCTGCGGGGCGAGGGTATCTCGATGCAGCAGGTGAACGCAGGGGAGCGTGAATCATGATCGAACGTTTACTGCCAAATGCGAGCCAGATGGGTGACGATTTTATACAGGCCACGATAGAAAGCCTGCAGATGATTGTGTCTGCCATGATTATCGCCGGTGTGCTCGGTTTATTGTTAGGAATTGTGCTGCTAGTGACCGGAGAGCATGGCCTGCGTCCTAACAAGGTCATTTACTGGACTCTGGATCAGATTGTCAATATCGGTCGTTCCATACCGTTTATCATCCTATTGGCGATTATTATGCCATTCACGCGTTTTGTTGTTGGAACCAGCATTGGAACCACAGCGGTGACGGTACCAATTGTGGTAGGTACCATCCCATTCTTTGCTCGTCAGGTGCAGAATGCTCTGCTTGAAGTTGATCCAGGTGTTGTTGAAGCTGCTAAAGCGATGGGAACCAGCGATTTCGGTATTGTGTACAGGGTGTACCTGCGTGAAGGGTTGGTCTCGCTAATCAGGTCTGCAAGCTTTACCATCATTAATCTCATCGGTTTGACTGCCATGGCAGGAATAGTAGGTGGTGGTGGTCTCGGTGCCACTGCGCTACAGCAGGGATATCAACGTGGACAGACCGATGTCACTTTTGCATCGATGGTATTGATACTTATTATTGTGTTCATTACGCAAATTATCGGCAATATCGCGGCGCGAATTGCTTCACACGGAAGAGGCTGATTACTCGCAGAGCCCTGATTCACAAACTGTATTTACGAATAATGCGATAGGCCTCAATTAATTCAGGTAAATGCATACTAGCGTTTGCTGAACTAGTTGATGGCAAAGCTCTCATTGAAACGTGAAGTCCTGAACTCTCAAGGTTTGGTTGTGAATACTTGCTAAATAATGCAGCGGCTTTCTTTCCTGTGGTGAAAATATAGGAGATAGATGACTGGGTGAGTAGTGGTACTAGATTTGTGGGTTCAGGATTACGGATGGTGGCATCGCTAGCACCGTTGATATCGCAAGATTCCAATACATCCCATAGTGCTATGTGATGTTGTAAGAGGAATACCGCACGAGACTCAATACTCCCAGTCGTCAAGTTCAGAGCTTCGTTTGCTCTTTCCGATTCAGGGGATGAATCAGGGTATTGCACATAGAGTGCTTGCAGAACATGCCAAAAACGATTCCTTGGGTGCATGTAATAAAATCCTGCACTCCTAGACTTAGGGCTGGGCATAGATCCAAGCAGCAAAACGCGCGAATGGGCATCCCAAACTGGACCAAATCCATGTTCTACATGTTCTAGCTCGCTCAAAGCGCTCCTTTTTTAGTATATTGCCTCTCCAAATTCGTTTGTGTAGGGATTTTCATGAAGAGCTGATGTATTACTTTTTTGAAGTTGTTGGAATTCCGCCATTTCCCAAGTCAATTATTGTCTCTATACTTTCAAATCCCTACACAAACGTTGTGGGTTCTCAACGCAGCAGACGATATTGCTTCTGTGGCCGTGGTTGCTCGTTGATTGACTCTACAAGACCCTTGTTGAGAAGAGCTCGAAGACCTGTCGCTACAGCAATCGGTGATAGATGCAGCTCGAGCATAATGTCTCTGACACTAGCTGATGGTCGTTCTTCCAGTAGTTTGACAATCCGTTGTGCATAATTCTTATCAGTCATGTCGTCAAAGGCTCGGCGATGATTTATTGTCAATTTGAAGCTGTCAATGGTGTGCTCAATATCCGCCGGCTCCATGCCTTGTATGCGCAGAGCTGCCTCAATTTGTTGGTAACCAGAACCGCCATTTTCAATGACATACCCACCGTCTGGATATGGTGTTGCCTCAAGTATGGCGACGAGAAATTGATTCCTGGTCGAAGGCGATATGGGATTCACCAAAGTGTTATGCGTGACCGTGCCGTATAAACCACCCGGATTAATGACCTCAATTCTGTTGGTAAATACATTGACCCGCACTTGTGTCCCGCGGGCATGTGGCGAGTAATCTCTATGCATCAGTGCATTGGCAATCGCTTCCCGAAGCACTGACCTCGGATAATCAGGAGGGTGTGTTCCTTCCGAGCTAGAGTCAGTACCTGTTGGGCCAGCTGTCCATGTCATCAAGGATTCAACAGCATCATCAATCATCACGGGGATTGGACCAGTGATACTTTCTGCGGCTACTAGGTGTCCTCCCTGAGCAAATACTTCCGCTCGACTAGTGCCTGGAAAAACAGCAATCGTCACATTAAGTCTTGGATAAAACTGTTGCGGATATCTGCCAAGAGCAAGCAAAGCTCCCAGCGTTGGTCGTAGCTGCGAGAAAGTGGGGTCTATATCTTCATCATCGTGTTCGTCCGCACTGTCAAGTGCCAAAATTCTCAATTCGCGAAGCATCTCACTATCGCCGTGCCCTTTGAATACATTAGGGTGAGCCTCACGTTGTCGTTCCAACAACCCATGTACTAATGCAGGGTTCAAGTCGTCAATGGTTGCATCTTGAACCATTTCTGCGTCATAGGCAGGTTGGGCATGCTCTTCCATGAGTCTTTCGACTTCATATCCGGTCATTCTACGGTCGCCGTCTCCGGTTCGGATGAATGATCCGCTGTATGCTCCGAGAGTGGTGACGAAGCAAGGTTTGTCACGTGGAAGCATTTCGTCAATTTGAGCGAATACCAAATTGCTGCCCTCAAATGGGCATGTCATAATCGTCGGTCTCACCACTGGTGTCATTTTTTCGCAAGCCTGGCTTAAGGCTTCCTGCATAGAACGAGCGTTAAAGCCTTCAACTGGTGTGAAACCAGCTTTTTCGGAGAGACCTAAAATGATATATCCACCAGAGCCATTCGAAAATGCTGACAAGGTATCAGTGATGCTACTCGAGAGTTTGCGTTTGCTCTCTTTAACTTCGCACAGTTGCGTATCGTTGCCGATAATGCGCATAAGCTCAATTAGCTCAGTCATTTTTGCGGTGTAATCATCGTCATGCATCGTGCTCCACCTCTCTGCGCCTGAGACCAGACTAACGCAAATACGCCGATAGCAAGGAGTTCAGCTATTGTCTGCCATAGAGTTGGGAGCATGGGATTAATACGAGAGAAGATAGAAAGAGCTATCGATTGGTGGAAACACTCTCTGCTGGGTCGTGTACTAGAACGATATGGCAACCACAATGGCTCGATTCTTGCGGGTGGTTTAGCTTTCGGGCTGTTGTTTGCCTTCTTTGCTGGGATATGGACACTGTTCAGTGCTTTCGGACTATTTTTCTCTAACAACACAGCCTTTCGTGACACTCTCATTGAAGCTTTGGGACGAATTGTTCCTGGACTGATAAGTAGCTCAGGCAGTGGCATCATTTCGCAATCGACGTTGAATGGTATTGCAACAACCTTCACCATCACCGGTGTGATTACTTTTGTGACCTTCTTTTGGAAAATCATTTCATGGCTGGGATCCTTGCGCAGCGCTGTGCAAACGGTGGTGGAAAAACAAGACGAGGATGTGAATGCAGTCAAATCCAAAGGTTTGGATGCTGCAGCGGTACTGCTGGTGGCCGTATTATTCGTGTTAACTGGTGTTGCCACAGGTATCTCGGGTGGAGCCATGCGAATGATCCTCAACGTTCTTGGCATTTCCAGTGATTTCTGGGGGTTTTCAGCCTTGATTGATGTGGCTGGTCTAGCTGTGACTTTTGTACTGAATGTGTGCTTACTGTTGGTGCTTCTCATTATGGTGTCGCAGATTCATGCACGAAGGCCCGTCATTATCACCTCTGTGGTTGGCGCAATTGCCTTGTCTATTATTCAGATGTTAGGGGCGCGACTGATTACTGGTGCTTCATCGAACCCTTTACTGGCACCGTTTGCGGCGATTATTGGCGTGCTGTTGTGGTTTAACTTGATTGCTCAGGTGTTGATGTATGCCGCGGCACTTCTTGGCGAATTGCTGCTTACCGTGGATGCCAAGACTACCTCAACGATAGATAGGTCTGGCGGTATTCAGATTGCAGACAGAGGAGGCGATACTGCTCATGGACCGTCCGCTGAATCAGTAGCGATAGCATCAGGTAAAGCAGACGTCTAGGAGGAGATTGATATTACCGATACAACACGGGCGGAAATAAGTAAGGCAGGTTTCAGTATGGCAGGTATGAATATATCATCACGTTCATTACGTTCATCACAGAATCATTCGATACTCCGTATCAAACGTGTATATGAACAAGCAGATGAATCCGATGGGTACAGAGTTTTGGTGGATAGGCTTTGGCCACGAGGCATTTCCAAGCAGCGCGCTGCCCTGGATGAGTGGATGAAACAGATTGCTCCAAGCCCCGATTTGCGTAAGTGGTGGAATCACGATCCAGAGCGAATGGATGAGTTTTCTCAACGCTACTGTGCTGAACTTGATAATAATCCAGCTGTGGAAGATCTTAGTGACATGGTGAAACACCATCCTACCGTTACGCTGATTTATGCAGCGAAAGACACCAACATTAATCATGCCGCAGTGTTACGAGACTATATACTCGATCACCTTGCTAGTGAGAGTTACTAATCTAGCGGAAAGCACCGCTTCAATAGCATAGGCAAAGCTGTTGTGTCCTGATTTGGCAATCGATAGCACAGGTACTGACGCTGTATGTCAGCATTTACTCTGCTTACTCCTACCGTGCACTATTTACTGCTTGCTGGTGGGATTCACAATCTGGAGATTTAGCTCGTCCGCAAACCATTGTGTCCCTTTTTCAGTGACGTGCAATGCCCGCTTGGGAGTAGCCTTCACTATCAGTTGATGGTCTAACAGATACGAGAGTAGTGCACTTCCGGCACTTCCACCAATATGAAAATGCCGCTCCGTCCAGTCCAGACAAGCTTTGATTCTTGGAGCTGTGCGTGACTCGGGAAGTGCGATGCCCTTATGCGCAAACCAGTGCAGACCATCATCCGTCAAGCGGATGGAGCCATCCTCAATATTGATGAGATGTTGTCCTTGCATTGACTGCGCGATGTCAACCCCAAGATGACCGGCAATGTGGTTGTAGCAGCTGCGTGCATAGCGCAACCTTTGATCGGCACGGACCTGTCGATATCCAATGGGCTTTTCTTGACGTGGCTCCACCATGGAACCGAGAAATTCGATGACTTTTGCGGTGCGTTCATCCGAAAGCTGCACGTATTGATGTCTGCCCTGCCGTATGCGCGAGATGATTTGAGCATCCTCCAAACGCATAAGGCATGAACTCATCGCTTGAGGACTGGTTTGGGTGTGACGTGCCAGTTCTCCAGCGGTCCAAGCGCAACCATCCATCAGGGCCACACAGACTTTGGCTCTTGTGGCGTCGGCTAGTACTGATGCCATTTGACTGATATCGCTGCCTGTATCCAATCCACACATGGTAGCTATGCTAGCGCGGCTTCACTTCCATGGTGATGGAACTATTTTGGTGTAACAATCCTGCTATGACCAAACAAGCAAGTCTTTCCGTAGATACATCAGCCGCCAATATTTCAAGCGCAGTACCGGATTTCGCGCATATCGACATCACGCCGGGAATGCTGTATTACGGCAGCACAGTCGTTTTGCTGAGCAGCCTCAATCCAGACGGTTCTACAAATATTGCTCCTATGAGCAGTACTTGGGCCCTTGGCAACACTATTGTTCTCGGCATGGGGATTGGAAGCCGCACGGCTGAGAACCTGATGCAGCGTGGCGAAGCGGTGCTGAATCTGGCTGGACCTGAACTCTGGGAGCAGGTAGAGCGTCTCGGTGACATGACAGGAGGAGAGCGTTCTCAACAGCAACATGGACATGGCAGCATACCCACACGGGATAAATTCATCGCTGTTGGACTGACTCCTGAGCCTGCGGCAATGGTCTCGTGTGATCGCGTCGCAGAGTGCAAACTTCAAATTGAGGTAAAAGTGAAACATTGTGAACCGGACGCAGACAACGGTTTCGTGATTGCCCAGACACAGGTGCTGCGCGTGCATGCCGATCCCGCAATCGTCGTCCAGGGGACTTCGCACGTTGATCCACGTGTATGGAAACCTTTAATCTATAACTTCCGGCACTACCACACCTTGGCGGCTCAAGTAGGGGAGAGTGGCATCACTGAAACGCCTACCCAAATTTAGTATCAGCAGATTTTGTGCACTGGGTAGGTTGCGAAACAGATAATATAGCGAACAACATGGTGAGCATGGGCTGGAACCCCTATGCAATATCTTATTGCGTTGTTGTGGATGCCTCTCGTTGCGATATCTTATACTTGATATCCAATACCATGATTAGAAAACTGGTGGCGCAAGCGACGAGTAACAGAATGCTCCAATGCACATTGGTGTGAATGCTGAGGAATATGGTTCCCAAGCCACCCAGAGGCAGAGGAATGATACTTCCCGCGAAAAGCATGGCTGATGTGAAGCTGCGAAGAAACTTTCGCCGCGGATTACGATGCTTGGAATGCCAGAGCGACAGTCCGGTTATTATGGCCAAGCAGATCAACATCAGCATGGGGAAGATTATTCTTTCACTTCTCACCATCAAGGAAAGTGACGTGATGAGTCCTGCAAGTGCCAAACCCATAGCTACATAAAACCAGCGTGGGGTCAGATCATAGAGTGAAGAGTCGTGCTTGCCGTCATCGACGTTGTTCGTCGTCGGTGAGGGCGATTGTACTTTTGGATTTTCGAAACTGCTCATGAATTCGATTTTCCCTTTGTCAGACTTGTCATTCCCGTGGTCCTCTGTGTCGGATGTGTATGCGTCGAATATTCACACAGCTGATGTCTTTCTGTCCAAACTAGCACTTGGTATTTCGGTGTTGAGGAAGGGTTTCGTGACCTTGGTATCTCGGTCCATGTAATCCCTCCAGTTACTGGATTTGCCTTCTAGTGCGCTAGAAGCTTTATCGTGGGTCGAATGAATGATACAAACTCAGAAAATATGGCTCAGAACAGCACTGTTATAGATAACGCTGTTGTAGATAACGCACTCGTAAACAAAATCGTGCCAAATAACAAAGTTGCAGACAGTGCTGTACCGAAAGTCGCCGGCATCAGCAACCGAGTATGGGTGATTACCGGAGCCTCATCAGGATTCGGCCTTGCACTGACTCGAGCGGCTCTTAACGCAGGGGAACGGGTGCTTGGCACCGGAAGAGATATGTCAAAATTTGCTGATTTGCAAGAATCCTTTGGTAATTGCTTCATTGCAGTACAGCATGATGTGCGTGATACGGATGCCGTCCATAAGGTAATCGACAGAGCTGTAGCTGATTTCGGGCGTATTGATGTACTGGTCAATAATGCGGGAGTGGGGCAAGTGGGAACGGCGGAGGAGGTTACCGACGCCCAATTGAAAGATATGCTCGCCCAGCATTTGTTTGGACCAGCTGCGTTAGTGAGAGCAGCACTGCCGTATATGCGTAAAGCGGGCTCCGGTTCTATTGTGCAGATGAGCAGTCAGGGAGGTCGAGGGTCATTTCCTGCTGTTGGGAGCTATTCTGCTGGGAAATTTGCCTTGGAAGGGTGGTCAGAGGCGCTCGCTGCTGAAGTAAAAGTTTTTGGCATCAAGGTGCTGATCGTCGAGCCCAGTAGATTCCGCACTGAATTTAACAGCAGTGATGTATTGCTCAAAGCCGACGAAAATGCTGAATATGACTCAGTGGTGGCTGATATCCGTGCTGATATGTTGGGTTCTGACGGCAAACAAGAGGGGGATCCTGACCGTGCGGCAACAGTGATTCGTCGTGTGATTAATGATCAAGATGCTCCGCTGAGATTGCCGCTCGGGGCAGAGGCTGTGCGAAACCTGAAGCGCATATACGGCGACAACCTTGCTTCGGCCGAACGATGGGCAGAGCTTTCACAGTCGGCGGATTTCCCGGGCATCGCGCCCTCAAGCCGGCCGGGCAGATAGGGGATAACGTATTCATGGCGACTGAGGCACTCGTAAGGCGATTGATGGATTGCGCCGAAGGAAATCCGGACTCATCCACTGTGGAGGTGCTTCGTGAGTTGATGAATGATTCGACCATCGAATCATCCGCATCACCGTTGAGCATAGCGCAGGCGGCAAAGCTACTGAACACATCCGTGTACACATTGCGCTACTACGAGCAGCAAAGTCTGGTGCATCCAGACCGCAATGCCAGCGGATACCGTGAATATTCAGCCTTCGCATTGCGTAGGCTGGTGTTTATCTCGCGCATGCGGGTCTCTGGGATGACTATGGGCGATTTGAAGCGTTATATAGCACTGGTCGAGCAGGGCGATGCCACGATTGAGCAGCGCCGGCAGCTCATGATTGAACAACGAAGCCGCATTCAGCGCCAAATCAACGAACTGTCTTTGGCGCTCGAGGTCACCGACTACAAAATAGAGACCTATCATGCAGTGTTGGGCAGTCAGCAAGCCAACAAATAAGATAACTGCGATAAAAGTGGAGTTATTTGAGGAAAAAATCGCAAAATAACTCCACTTTTATTGCAGTTATCTCCGGCTGTGTCCTTGTGATATAGTTATAGACTGTGTGTGCCGCTGAGCGCCTTATGTAATAGGTGCTAAGTAGCGGGATATCCCTTGATTCGATGAATGCAGGCAGTAATGTCATGCAGAAGAAGCGAGGGCCATCGGGCCGGTGGACTGTGGCTGACTCTCCGTTTACGGTTGCGTCAAGGCTGCAATGCGGCGGCTCCACGTAGACCGAATATTAATCATCTGAATCGGAGAGAATCAGTTGCCTACGATTGAACAGCTCGTCCGCAAGGGACGTTCCGCCAAGCCTCGCAAGTCGAAGACTTTGGCGCTTAAGGGAAGCCCGCTGCGCCGCGGCGTGTGCACCCGTGTTTACACCACAACCCCGAAGAAGCCGAACTCGGCATTGCGTAAGGTCGCCCGTGTGCGCCTGAGCTCCGGTGTTGAAGTTACCGCCTACATCCCCGGCGAAGGACACAACCTGCAGGAGCACTCCATCGTGCTTGTGCGCGGTGGCCGTGTCAAGGATCTTCCTGGTGTTCGTTACCACATCGTTCGTGGTGCACTGGATACCCAGGGAGTTAAGGATCGCAAACAGGGACGTTCCCTGTACGGAGCAAAGAAGGCGAAGTAAGACATGTCACGCAAAGGACCCGCTAAGAAGCACCAGCTCCTGCCCGATCCAATCTACGGTTCGACGGTAGTGGCGCAGCTCATCAACAAGATTCTGCTCGACGGCAAGAAGTCAATCGCAGAGGACATCGTGTACACCGCGCTGGATCAGGTCAAAGAAAAGACCGAACAAGAGCCAGTAGCAGTACTTAAGCGTGCTCTGGACAACATTCGTCCAAGCCTCGAGGTTCGTTCACGCCGCGTTGGCGGAGCGACCTACCAGGTGCCGGTCGAGGTTAAGCCAGTTCGTGCCAACACTCTTTCACTTCGCTGGCTGACTGATTTCAGCCGTGCACGCCGTGAGAAGACCATGGCCGAGCGTCTCGCCAACGAGATCCTCGATGCATCCAACGGTTTGGGTGCGTCAGTGAAACGTCGTGAGGATACTCATAAGATGGCAGAGGCCAACAAGGCCTTCGCACATTACCGCTGGTAATTGCAGAGATTAAGAGCTAAGGACAACCATGGCACAAGACGTGCTCACTGACCTCACGAAGGTCCGTAACATCGGCATCATGGCCCACATTGATGCCGGCAAAACAACAACGACCGAGCGAATCCTGTATTACACCGGCGTCAACTATAAAATCGGTGAGGTGCATGACGGCGCCGCAACGATGGATTGGATGGCACAGGAGCAGGAGCGAGGTATCACTATTACCTCGGCTGCAACTACGTGCTTCTGGAATCGCCAGACTCACGACACCAAAGATAAGTACCAGATCAACATCATTGATACCCCAGGGCACGTCGATTTCACCGCTGAGGTGGAGCGTTCTCTGCGTGTACTCGACGGTGCTGTTGCCGTATTCGACGGCAAGGAGGGCGTTGAGCCCCAGTCCGAGACGGTGTGGCGTCAGGCTGATAAGTATGGCGTTCCGCGTATCTGCTTCATTAACAAGATGGACAAGCTGGGCGCAAACTTCTACTACTCGGTAGACACCATCAAGGAGAAGCTTGGAGCCAAGCCAATCGTGATGCAGCTGCCTATCGGTGCTGAGAACGACTTCCATGGTGTCGTCGATTTGGTTCGTATGGTTGCTTACTACTGGGAAGACGAAGCTGATCTCGGTGCTAAATACCAGACCATTGAGATCCCTGAGGATCTCAAGGAAAAGGCTGAGCAGTATCGTTCTGAATTGTTAGACGCAGTCGCAGAATCCGATGATGCACTTCTCGAGAAGTATCTCGGTGGCGAGGAAATCACCGAGGACGAAATCCGCGGTGCAATCCGTAAGCTCACTGTTACCAAGGAAGCATATCCGGTATTCTGCGGATCGGCATTCAAAGATAAGGGTGTTCAGCCAATGCTGGATGCTGTTGTTGATTATTTGCCGTCTCCTGAGGATGTTCCTGCAATCGATGGGTACAAGCCCGGTGATGAGAGCGTGGAAATTGAGCGTCATCCTGATGCTGACGAACCATTCTCAGCTCTAGCATTCAAGATTGCTACCCACCCCTTCTATGGCAAGCTCATCTACGTGCGTGTCTACTCTGGTCAGGTCAAGCAGGGCGACAACGTCCTCGACTCAACTAAGGGCAAGAAGGAGCGCATCGGTAAGCTTTTCCAGATGCATTCCAACAAGGAAAACCCTGTAGAAGCAGCCATCGCAGGCAATATTTATGCTTTCGTTGGTCTCAAGAACGTCACTACAGGCGATACCCTGTGCGATGAAAAAGAGCCTGTAGTTCTGGAATCCATGAGCTTCCCCGATCCTGTGATTGAGGTTGCAGTGGAGCCTAAGACCAAGGCCGATCAGGAGAAGATGGGTATTGCTCTGCAGAAACTTTCTGAAGAGGATCCAACCTTCCAGGTCAAGACGGATGAAGAATCCGGACAGACCCTGATCTCCGGTATGGGTGAGCTTCAGCTCGACATCTTGGTAGACCGTATGCGTCGTGAGTTCAACGTTGAATGCAACGTTGGCAAGCCGCAGGTAGCATACCGCGAAACCATTCGCAAGGCTGTAATGAACCAGGAGTACACACACAAGAAGCAGACCGGTGGTTCAGGCCAGTTTGCAAAGGTGCTGATGAACTTCGAGCCTCTTGAAACCACGGAGGGTGAAACCTACGAGTTCGAGAACAAGGTCACTGGCGGACACATCACCAAGGAATTTATTCCTTCCATTGATTCTGGTGTGCAGGAAGCTATGGAGTCCGGTATTCTTGCAGGATTCCCTGTAGTCGGCGTTAAAGCCACCGTTACTGATGGTCAGACTCACGATGTCGATTCTTCCGAAATGGCCTTCAAGATCGCAGGTTCCATGTGCTTCAAGGAAGCTGCTCACAAGGCTCGTCCTGTGATTCTTGAACCTATTATGGCGGTTGAAGTACGTACCCCAGAAGAGTACATGGGCGAAGTGATGGGCGACCTGAATTCACGTCGTGGCAGCATTCAGTCCATGACCGACGCTACTGGTGTCAAGGTTATTGACGCCAAGGTGCCGCTTTCTGAAATGTTTGGTTACATTGGCGATCTGCGTTCCAAGACGCAGGGACGTGCAATGTTTACCATGCAGATGGACTCGTATGCAGAGGTGCCAAAGGCGGTCTCCGAGGAGATCATCAAGGCCCAGCGCGGCGAGTAATAACTCGGGGTACTAAACCCCAAGTTCGCGACTCGCAAATTTGCCCTCTGTCTCCTGTCAGCAGTAGAATTTTTGACTGCTGACTGGGCGGAGGGCAACGAGTGGCGAACAACCCAAATACCCAGTAATATGTAGCGAGTGCCTTGTGCGATGGTTTCGCACAGACAAACTACGAGATGTCCAGGAGGACAAACACATGGCAAAGGAAAAGTACGAACGTACTAAGCCGCACGTTAACATCGGTACCATTGGCCACGTCGATCACGGTAAGACGACCCTGACGGCTGCCATCTCCAAGGTTCTGCACCAGCAGTATCCAGATCTGAACCCTGAGTACGACTTCGACCAGATCGATTCGGCTCCAGAGGAGAAAGAGCGCGGTATTACCATCAACATCGCGCACATTGAGTACCAGACCGAAAAGCGTCATTACGCTCACGTCGATGCTCCTGGCCACGCTGATTACGTCAAGAACATGATCACCGGTGCTGCTCAGATGGACGGCGCAATCCTCGTGGTTGCCGCAACTGATGGCCCAATGGCTCAGACCCGCGAGCACGTATTGCTTGCCAAGCAGGTTGGCGTCCCGAAGATTCTTGTTGCACTCAACAAGTGCGATATGGTCGACGACGAAGAGCTCATTGAGCTCGTCGAAGAAGAGGTTCGCGACCTTCTGGACGAGAACGGTTTCGACCGCGACTGCCCAGTCATCCGTACTTCTGCTTACGGTGCACTGCATGATGATGCTCCTGATCACGATAAGTGGGTCAAGACCGTTCAAGACCTCATGGAGGCCGTTGACGATTACATTCCAACTCCTGTTCACGATCTGGACAAGCCATTCTTGATGCCTATCGAAGATGTATTCACCATCTCCGGTCGTGGCACCGTGGTGACCGGTCGTGTGGAGCGCGGTAAGCTCGCAGTGAACACCAACGTTGAAATCGTTGGTCTCCGCGATACTCAGACCACCACTTGCACCTCAATCGAGACCTTCCACAAGCAGATGGATGAAGCCGAAGCTGGCGACAACACCGGTCTGTTGCTCCGCGGTATCAACCGCGAGCAGGTCGAGCGTGGCCAGGTTGTGGCAGCTCCTAAGTCCGTTACCCCTCACAAGAAGTTCGAGGGAGAGGTCTACGTGCTGACCAAGGATGAGGGTGGCCGTCATTCGCCATTCTTCTCCAACTACCGTCCACAGTTCTACTTCCGCACCACCGATGTGACTGGCGTCATTGCACTGCCAGAAGGCATCGAAATGGTTCAGCCTGGCGACCACGCCACCTTCACCGTTGAGCTGATTCAGCCTATCGCTATGGAGGAAGGTCTGACCTTCGCCGTGCGTGAGGGTGGACACACCGTCGGCTCAGGCCGTGTCACCAAGGTTCTCGAGTAGTCTTTACTGCTCTTAAATCTATAGAGGGATCTGCTTCGGCAGGTCCCTCTTTTGTATATTCATATATCTCATTCTGATTACGTAGCGCTGACCATACTTGAGAAGTGCCGCGCTACGTTTGCAAGAAAGATTAATCGCATTGGAGTAAGTAGCGCATTACACATGCGTTGCATGCCGTTTGTGTAGGGATTTTTACGATACTCGGGATCTGTGTGAAACCTAGTTACCGTCGTTCCACCATTCTGAGGCGTTCATTGTTGATTTGTCTGCTGCCATCCCTACACAAACGAATCCGAATCTCATATTGATCGATGTAGCGCCAAAATACAGTGTAAACATGCAGATTTCTGCTACCTTGTAGGCAAGGTCACGTAGGTAGATCGAGCTTCTACAGTTTTTACCCCGAGTAATCATTGATATTTCAAGTGGTGCGAAGAAGTCGGTGTTTATACGATGTGGCATAATAGACAAGGCATTTTTACAGCAGTCCGTAGAGGACTCGGAATAGGTGAGTGAACGTGGCGCAAACTACTAATGAAATTAAGAATGGTTCAGTCCTCAACCTTGAAGGCAAACTGTGGACGGTTATTAAGTTCCAGCATGTTAAGCCTGGCAAAGGCCCTGCCTTCGTGCGTACCACGATGAAGGATGTACTGAGCGGCAAGATTGTTGATAAGACTTTCAATGCTGGTATGAAGGTCGAGTTTGAGACAGTAGACAATCGCACGATGCAATACTCATACCGTGATGACGGCAGCTTCGTGTTTATGGATATGACCAATTTTGAGCAGGTGAATATCCCTGAGAACTTGATTGGCGACCAGGAGAGATTCCTGCTCGAAGGTACTGATTGCATTATCAGCTTCCATGACGGCAATCCGTTGTCTGTTGAGTTACCTGCATCGGTGACTTTGGTGGTGTCTCACACTGAGCCTGGGCTACAAGGTAATAGGTCAAATGCAGGAACCAAGCCAGCTACGGTTGAAACTGGTGCAGAAATTCAGGTCCCATTGTTCATCAACGAGGGAGAACACATCAAGGTTGATACCCGTGATGGTTCATATCTCGGTAGAGAGAACTGAGGACACAGCTTCATGGCACGTTCAACCGCTCGTAAACGGGCGCTGAATACCTTGTACGAGGCAGACGAGAAGGGACAGGAAATCCTGTCCCTTCTTGCTGAACGCATCGATCATCCTGGTGCTCAAACACCATTACCGGAATATGCGATTGAGATTATCCAAGGTGTGCAAGAGCATCAAAGGACTATCGACTTTGCCTTGAATGAATACTCTCCTTCCTGGAAAGTCAGACGAATGGCTGTAGTCGATCGCAATATTTTGCGGATTGCAGTATGGGAAATGCGTTACAACGATGAGGTTCCTGAGAAGGTTGCTATAGACGAGGCGATATCGCTGTCGAAGACGCTCTCAGATGCAGAGTCACCAAGTTTTATTCATGGCTTACTTAGCGCGGTAAATGACCATCGTGATGAGATTGCAGAGGTAGTAGCACCAGTTCAAGAAGAACCAGATGTCAGCGTCGAAGATAGTGATGCAGCGTCGAGTATTGGTTCTGAGTCTGGTGATGTGGCATCGAGTGACGATGACGTGGACTTGCAACCGCAAGATATTGCAACCCCAAGTCAGGCAGATGTTTCAGAAGGCGATAACGCTAGTGCGCAACGTGATGAACTTAACAGTGAGACAGACGCAGAGCTGAAATCTGAACGAGTTACAGTGCACGATGAGGATAGTCAAGAAGAGTCTGATAAGGCAGAAAACCTAGAAACAACAAGCGATTCTGTCCAAGACATAACTGTGGAAAGTGAACATTCACAAGGATAGCTTATCCAAGGAGCTCGGTATCCTTGATACGAATATCCGCTGCAAGAGGGGGTTTGGTGAAGTTGAACGATTCCGAAACCATTGCAGTCGAGAGTTTTTCCCAACAAGATGCTGTGCTCGTCCTCGAGGACGGACAAGTGTATGTGGGCAAGCCTTTCGGCGCGATAGGCGAGACGAGCGGTGAAATCGTCTTCGCAACAGGAATGACCGGTTACCAAGAAACACTGACCGATCCGAGCTACGACCGACAAATCGTGGTGCAAACTTTCCCACACATCGGTAATACCGGTGTTAATGGGGAAGATACGGAATCGTCCAAAATCTGGGTTTCAGGCTATGTGGTCCGTGATCCAAGCCCTAATGTGAGCAATTGGAGAGCACAGGGCAGTCTTGACGAAGACTTGGTAGGGCAAGGAATCGTCGGCATCTGTGACATCGATACCCGAAAGCTGGTTCGTCACCTGCGCTCAGGTGGCGTTATGCGAGCTGGAATTTTTTCTGGGGAAGCACTCAATAATGCTCAAGGCGTTTTGAGCAGCACTGATGAGCTTATTGCTAGGGTGAAGGCCACTCCTCAGATGCAAGGGTCACATTTAACTGGTGAGGTCAGCACGAATAGCACCTACACCGTTGAACCATCTGGTGAATTTGCTGGCAAAGAACCATTATTCACCGTTGCGGCCGTAGATCTCGGCATCAAAAGTATGACACCTCACCGTTTAGCAGAGCGCGGTTGCCGCGTACATGTGATGCCCCTGAGCAGCACCATAGAAGATATAGAGGCTCTGCAGCCTGATGGTGTCTTCTTCTCTAATGGTCCAGGAGACCCCGGAACTGCAGATGATGAGGTTGCCTTATTGCGTGCCATCCTCGATCATCAATACTCATTCTTTGGCATTTGCTTAGGTAACCAGCTCCTCGGTAGAGCTCTTGGATTTGGCACTTACAAGCTTAAGTTCGGACACCGTGGCATAAATCAGCCGGTAAAGGATCTGACCACAGGCAAAGTGGAAGTCACTGCGCATAACCACGGCTTCGCTGTGGACGCCCCAATTGGGGAAACTCTGGAATCTCCATACGATAACGGGCGCTACGGCAGGGTTCGGGTTTCGCACGTAGATCTTAACGATGATGTTGTTGAGGGCCTACAGTGCCTTGATATTCCAGCATTTTCCGTGCAATATCACCCTGAGGCTGCGGCAGGACCGCACGACGCCTCATACTTGTTTGATCGTTTCGTTGAATTGATGGGTAATGCCAAGGAGGGGAAGTCGAATGCCTAAGCGTACCGACATTCATTCGGTTATGGTCATCGGGTCTGGTCCGATTGTTATCGGGCAGGCCGCCGAATTCGATTATTCGGGAACGCAGGCTTGCCGAGTGCTCCATGAAGAAGGCATTCGTGTGATTCTGGTGAACTCGAATCCAGCAACCATCATGACTGACCCTGAAATGGCTGATGCCACATATATTGAGCCCATTGCGACTCCAGTACTTGAGCGCATCATTGCCAAGGAACGCCCAGATGCCTTACTGCCCACACTAGGAGGGCAAACTGCACTGAACGCAGCTATGGCACTTGGCGCAGCGGGAGTGCTTGAACGCTATAACGTTGAGTTGATTGGTGCCTCACTTGAGGCAATCGATCGTGGTGAGGATCGTGACCTCTTCAAAAAGGTTGTTGAAAAGGCTGGCGCTGAATCTGCCGCATCAATGATTGCTCATACGATGGAGGAAGTTGATGCTGCCGTAGCAGTGCTGGGATACCCTCTCGTTGTACGGCCAAGTTTCACCATGGGTGGCCTCGGTTCTGGCATTGCACACAACGAAGAGGAGCTCCACCGCATCGCTGGTGCAGGTATCCACTATTCTCCAACTAATGAAGTCCTTCTTGAAGAAGGCATCGAAGGCTGGAAAGAATACGAACTAGAGCTGATGCGCGATAAGAACGACAATGTCGTAGTCGTCTGCCCAATTGAAAATGTTGATCCTGTTGGTGTACATACCGGCGATTCCATCACGGTTGCGCCCGTTTTTACACTCACTGACCGTGAATATCAACGTATGCGCGATATCGGTATCAAGATTATTCGCGGCGTAGGCGTAGATACTGGCGGTTGCAACATTCAGTTTGCGGTTAATCCCGACACTGGAAGAATCATTGTCATCGAGATGAATCCGCGCGTTTCTCGTTCCTCTGCGCTCGCTTCAAAAGCAACAGGTTTCCCGATTGCTAAGATTGCCACCAAACTTGCTTTAGGATATACACTCGACGAAATTCGTAACGATATCACGCAATCCACTCCTGCAAGCTTTGAGCCAACTATTGATTATGTGGTTACCAAGATTCCACGTTTTGCGTTTGAGAAATTCCCTGGTGCAGACCCCACACTCACTACGTCCATGAAGTCTGTGGGCGAAGCAATGGCTCTTGCGGGTAATTTCCAGGAATCCTTGGGCAAAGCTCTTCGTTCTATCGACAAGCGCCATATGAACTTCACTTGGGAGGGCGAGCGTCCACAGCGTGATGAGGTTGAGCAGCTGTTGATTGATATGCATACGCCTACTGAACATCGCTATCTGCAAGTACAGCGTGCGATGTGGGGTGGAGCAAGTATCGAAGAGATTTTTGCTGCTACAAAAATTGATCGTTGGTTCCTGCGCCAGATTGAAATGATGGATCAAACTGCCCAAGAGGTACGGGACGCTGAAACACTGGGTGCCAGGCTATTACGCAAAGCCAAGAAGTCGGGGCTCAGCGATGTTCAGATTGCGCAGCTCCGTCGACTCGGCGATGGTGGAGAAAACACTGTTAGAGAACTGCGTTGGAATTATGGTATTCGTCCGGTCTATAAGACTGTCGATACTTGCGCCGCTGAATTCGATGCAGTGACGCCTTACTACTACTCATGTTATGCGGATGAATCAGAATTGCGTCCTCGTGAACGTGAGGCGGTAATCATTCTCGGTTCAGGTCCTAACCGCATTGGGCAGGGTATCGAATTCGATTACACCTGTGTGCACGCAGTTCAGGAATTAGGCAAAGATTATGACACCATCATGATCAATTGCAATCCTGAAACTGTGTCCACTGACTATGACATGTCTGACCGTCTGTATTTTGAACCCTTGACCTTCGAAGACGTACTTGAAGTTTTTGAGGCTGAGAAAAAGATGGGTCCTGTTAAGGGTGTTATTGTGCAACTCGGTGGGCAGACACCGCTGTCGTTGGCAGCACGTCTTAAGGCTGCTGGTGTGCCCATTCTTGGCACCTCTCCAGAGGCTATCGATTTGGCTGAGAACCGTGAGCTCTTTGGCGAAGTTCTGGCCAAAGAACATATGAATGCTCCACGCTATGGCACTGCCTTATCGCTAGACGAGGCTATGGATTCGGCACACCGCATCGGATACCCTGTGCTGGTGAGGCCTTCATATGTGCTCGGTGGTCGTGGCATGGAAATTGTTTATGATGATGCTCAACTGACTACTTACGTCAATCGTGCCTTAGATGAAGCGAAGGCAGACACCATCGTCTCTGGCCGTCTCGCATCGCCATTGCTGATTGATAAATTCCTTCAGGATGCCGTAGAAATTGATGTTGACGCTCTCTTTGACGGTGAAGAGCTGTACATCGGTGGCATTATGGAGCACGTTGAAGAAGCAGGCGTGCACTCTGGCGACGCGGCATGTACCTTGCCTCCTTGTACCTTGTCGGAAGACCAGATTCGGCGTTTGCGAGAAGGGACTCTCTCAATTGCTCGTGGTTGTGATGTACGTGGTCTGGTCAATGTCCAGTATGCATTTATGGCCAATACTTTGTATGTGATTGAGGCAAATCCTAGAGCTTCTAGAACTGTGCCTTTTGCATCAAAAGCTACTGGAACGGCATTAGCAAAGGCTGCTGCGCGCATTATGGCGGGTGAGAGCATTGCTGATCAGCGCAGAAACGGTTTGTTGCTTCCCTCTGGTGACGGCGGGGATATCCGTCTGGGTCAGCCGGTCGCAGTGAAGGAGTCTGTGCTGCCATTCAAGCGTTTCAGAACTCCTGTGGGACGTACGGTTGATATTCTTCTTGGGCCAGAAATGCGCTCAACTGGTGAGGTCATGGGCTTCGACCGTGACTTCCCACATGCGTTTGCGAAGAGCCAGCTTGCAGCCTATGACGGTGGCTTGCCCACAGATGGGAATGTATTCCTTTCAGTCAATGACACCGACAAGCGTCAACTCCCTCTTATGGCTTCCAAACTGCAGGAGTTAGGTTTCAAGCTGTGGGCAACCGAGGGCACTGCTTCTGTGCTGCGCCGTTACGGTATCGAGGCTCAGGTTGTTGAGAAGATCACTACTCGTGTTGATTCGAGCGTCGTCCCTCTGGGAACTGATGAGCAGCGGCACGAGCAGGGCAAGAACGTGGTACAGCTGATAGAGGAGGGTGTCATCGATATGGTGCTCAACACTCCAAATTCTCGCGGTTCACGCTCTGATGGCTATTCCATTCGAGCTGCGGCAATAGCAGCTGATTTGCCTCAATTCACCACGATTACTGAGTTCTCAGCCGTGCTGATGGCTATTGAGGCTGTACGTAATGATGATTATCAGATTATGAGCATTCAGGAACATGCTGAACAGCTCTATGCCATGGAAGGCAGCGTGAACTGATGACCGACCGACGCGCAGAGGAAATTCGAGCCCAACGTTCCGATTTTGGGTTGCGTTTGAGCAAATCAATGGCTCATTTTGGCCCTCTGTGCGTCGGTATTGATCCCCACCGCAAACTCCTGACTGACTGGGGTTATCAGGTTGATGCGGAGGGTGCTGAATTATTTTCTATGCGTATGTTGCAGGCGGCATACGGCAGAGCAGCAGCTGTGAAATTTCAGACCAGTATGTTTGAGCGTTATGGGGCTAAAGGATTTGCTGCTTTAGAGAGAGTGTTATTTGCTGCTAGACAGATGGGTATTATTACCATAGTTGATTGTCTGCGCGGAGGTCTGTCCACAACAGTTTCTGCAATTTCTGATGCGTATTTTAAACCAGGAGCTCCATTACTTGCCGACGCTATTACCTTGTTACCGTATTACGGTGCACGCTCTTTAAGCGGTTTGATTGATGAAGCGCTGAATTACGGTAGGGGAGTGTTTGTGGCTTCCTTGACTTCAAACCCTGAAGGTGCGAGCCTACAATCTGCGATTCGGCAAAAAGGTACGTACAAGGGCAAAACAGTTGCGTATGGCATTGCATCGACAGCACAAAAATTTAATGCGGACATGACAGGTTTGGGTTCAGTCGGTTTAATTATTGGCGCAACCATAAGTGATTGGATTACAGAAAGTGGTGTAGACCCATCAGCGTTCACTGGTCCAATTCTTTCTCCAGGTTACGGTTGGCAAGGTGCCGAAGCCAAAGATATTAAAACCGTTTT
This sequence comes from Bifidobacterium sp., assembly GCF_022647885.1. Taxonomy (NCBI): domain Bacteria; kingdom Bacillati; phylum Actinomycetota; class Actinomycetes; order Bifidobacteriales; family Bifidobacteriaceae; genus Bifidobacterium; species Bifidobacterium sp. Next base: position 1,135,137 of record NZ_JALCLM010000001.1, read on the forward strand.
TGCCGGAACTCATGGTAATGTGCTGGTCACTGTGTCTCGTTCGATAGCTGTGAAAGGTCCTGTAATCAAAGACTTGGCAAAAGCTACCGATGATATCGCCAAAGATATCAAAAAGGCATTAACCCAGGTAAATAATCCCACACAATGAATGATGCGCTGTAGAGGTATACCGTCAACATTATTCTTTGGTCAGATGTGGTTTTGTATATGTATGTGACAAGAAGAGGAGCAGGCAGTGAGCCAGGCAAGTGATAGTCCCCTAGGAAAACACCGTTTGGTGGTACTCACCGGGCCAACTGCTGTCGGTAAAGGCACTGTAGAGGCTCAACTTCGAGCTGCACATCCTGAAGTCTGGGTGTCTGTTTCAGCAACAACTCGAGCACCACGCCCAGGAGAGGTTCACGGTATAACCTACTGGTTTGTTGATGAGGAGGAATTCGCTGCAATGGAGCGCAGAGGAGAATTCCTAGAAACTGCTCTCGTGCATAATATGGCACACTATGGGACTCCTCTGAAACCAGTGTTAGAGCATATGGATGCAGGGATTCCAACCATATTAGAAATTGATTTGCAGGGAGCTCGTCGCGTCAAAGAGAGAGCAGTCGAGCTTGGGATCGATGTGGTCTATGTGTTTCTGGCACCCCCAAGTTTTGAGGATCTGATTCATCGCTTGGAGTCGCGTGGAACAGAAAATGATGAGCAGCGTAAGAAAAGATTGGAAACTGCCAAGGTGGAGTTGGCCAGTGAAGGGGAATACGACGTAGTCATTACCAATGATACGGTTGAGCATGCTGCTGAAGAGCTCTGGAAGGTTATCAGCAAAGAGTATGCCTAATACTTCACAAACGTCATAGATACTCTAATCTAGCTGTATTCAGCTTAATGAACTATGCTTTGGCCCCGATCTGCATTGAGCGCAGATCGGGGCCAAAGTGGTGCTACGCAGCAGCACCTATCTCTTAGCGCAATACATTACTTCGAGAACGTTCCTTTACGCCATGCAAGTATCAAACCACCGGTGCTACCGACTGCGAGCATCAGTAATAGTACTGCGACAATCGTGCTGCCAGTGCGCCCCAGCTGTTTGGTACCTAGAGTGCTGACATCACTAATCACCTTGTTGCCGGCAGTATTCTTGCCTTGCGGCTGAGCAGTATCTGATGGGGTTACCGGTATATACCCTGATGCCAATTTGGCAGGTCCTTGCAGTGAGATGGTTTTCTCAACGCCAGACTGCAAGCCCTTTACCGTGAGAGTATACGATTCACCCTCATTGAGGTATGTGCTCAAGTCTATTGGTGTAGCAGCAGTAGTGTTGAGACGCAATCCAGACACTGAACTGTCTGACACCGATTGTGCAACGGTAGTACCAGCAGAATTTTTCAATGAGTAGGACACTGAAGCATCACCGTTGAAAGCAGTGATCTGCGCATTAACGGCATCGCCATCTTTGGATACGGTCACATTCGCGTTATTAGATAAGGCAGCGATTTCTTGACTGCTGCTCGCTAGCCCCAAAGTTTTAGCGATAGTGAAAAAATTGTCTGTTTGATCTGTGAGACCAGAAACACGCTGAGCTCCAGGACCTGATGCAGCAATGCGCAGTTGCGTTCCGGTGTGCGACATACTGCCACCGTTGTAACCACCGTTCTCGTTCTTGGCATCTGCGGTTGCTGTGCCATAAGCTACAACGATTTTTGAGCCGTCAACAGGGGATTTGAGCACGGTGCTCAAGGCATATGCAGGTTGTGATTCAACGATTTGGCTAGTGTGCGCGTGATCTGCAGTGACAATGATTAATGTGTTGCTTAGGTCAACTTTTTTCAGTGCGGTGGCAATGGCCTGATCGAGATCGTCGGTTTCTCCAATTTGACCACACGCGTTGGCATTGTGATCTTGTTTATCTATGGAGGCACCCTCAACTTGTAAGAAGTATCCGTTGCTTGAACCATTCTGGTTCTTTGAGAGGAGAGAAATAGCAGAGTCAGTCATATCTGAAAGGGAGGCACCGGATGTGCCAAGCCATTCTGGATTAGTGGTGCACTGTGTTGGGGACCCATCCTTGGATGAATTTTGGGCTGTAGCTTCGGACGGTAGATACTGTGTGGGCATGTTCCCACTTGAGAATAGACCGATCAACGGCTTATCTTGATTGGCCTCGGTGACCGAAGCGAGCTGTGTTGGATCAGTAATGTAGTTGTAACCGCGTTCGGTAGCCTGTTGTTCAAGTGTCTTGCCTTGATAACTTCCTGCTTGCGCAGTCTGCTTGAAGTATTTGTTGCCTCCGCCAAGTGTGACATCTGCTCTGGTCTGAAGCAGTTGTTCGGATATTGAGCCGATACCACCATTCTGCAGGAGTTGGGATGCCTCGCAATTCTTTGCTGAATTGTCCGAGCTGCCATCCGTTTTACCTTGCGGTCCATAGCATGAGCGCAAGGTTGAGTGTGAAGCAAGCACTGCCGGTGTAGCATCCTGAATTTCAGCTGTAGTTACATTACCTGTTGCTTTGCCGGCCGCCTTGGCTAATTCAAGAAGATTGATTTGTGGGTTGCCATTGGCATCGACATCGATGGCATTGTTGTAAGTTTTTGTCCCTGTTGCCCAGCCCGAACCGGATGCAGCGGAATCCGTGACCGGCGTGATGCTTGCTTTTCCTTTATCAGCGATGCCATCGCCAACAGAGTACGTGGTGTATTGGCCTGTTCCAGCTTCTGTATCGTTGAGCTGACCTGGTTGCCCGATGGCATCAAGTCCTTCAAACTTCCCCGCAGCTCCGTGTAAATAATCACGAGCGACGGTAATTTCTGAATCTCCCATGCCGTCACCGATGAAGAGAATCACATTTTTTGCTTGTCCGTTACCGATTGTGGCAATGCGCTGGGCTGCTCCGTGCTCAGTGGGCGCGGAAGTGACATTCGCTGCCATTGCAGTGCCAAAGCCGCCTACGGACAGGGTAATGCTCGCTGTTAACGCTGCAAGGATGACCTTGCGAGCATGGTGAGTTTTTCGTGTCATCGGATTATTCCCCTTGGTCTTCTTCACATGTTGCTCGAATATCAATTCGTCGCTATAGGTGCTCCCAAGAATGAGTGCTCCTATGGTGAAGATATGAAAACGATCTAAATCCTGAAAGTCTTAAGGGTAAACGCTGTATAAACAGTGCCAGTTGAGCGCGTAAATAAGAGAATAATGAGATTCATTGCCAATGAGTGCATACAAAAAACTGCTCCAAAAGAACAGCTCTCGTTGCAGAATCGAAAAGTTGCTGTGCTTTTGAAGCAGTTATTGTAATCGCTTGGTTTTAGGCGAGACCTGAAAGACTTTCAATGAGTTCAGGATCTCGCGTGGCACCTTTATCCGCAGAACGAGCGAAAGCAGCATACGCTTTCAGCGCTAGTGATACTTGGCGATTACGGTGTGCCACATAACCATCACCAGCTTCGAGATCGGCACGGCGTTGCGCTAGTTCTTCATCGCTGAGTTCCACGTTGATGGCACGATGAGGAATATCGATGTTGATGATGTCGCCATTCTTAACCAGCGCAATTGGCCCTTTGCTGGCAGCTTCAGGAGCCACATGCCCAATGGACAGACCTGAGGATCCACCTGAATATCGACCATCAGTTATCAACGCCACATCCTTGCCAATACCTTTGCCTTTGACGAAGGACGTTGGATATAGCATTTCCTGCATGCCTGGTCCACCTTTTGGACCTTCGTAACGGATGATGAGCGCCTGACCTGGTTGAAGAGTGTTGTCGAGAATAACTTTGACAGCTTCTTCCTGCGATTCCACAACAAGTGCTGGCCCACGGAATTCCCATATCTCTTTTGGCACGCCTGCGGTTTTAACTACGCAGCCGTCAGGAGCGAGATTGCCGCGGAGAATTGCTAGTCCACCCTCAGTAACCGCAGGGTGTGCAAGGTCGTGGATTGCACCGTTTTCGCGGTCAGTATCGAGGCTGTCGAACTCAACAGACTGATTCCAAGGCTCAGGGGAAATGATGTGGCCAGGGGCCGCATGATAGAGCTTCTTCGCCTCATCAATGCATGTAGGACGCATAATATCCCACTCATCAAGTTTGGCTTCAAGACTTGGATAATCAACTGAGTGGGTATCACGGTGAAGAACGTTCCCACGATCAAGTTCGCCAAGAATGCCGCTGATGCCTCCCGCGCGATGTACATCAGAGATTTCCCATTCACCAGAAGGTGAGGCCTTACATATGCAGGGAACGGTATGTGAGATGCGCTCGATGTCGTTGAGCGTGAAGTCTACATCTGCAGACTGTGCAGCGGCGAGAATATGCAGCACTGTATTGGTAGAACCACCCATGGCCACATCCATGGTCATCGCATTTTCGAATGCATGTTTGGTAGCTATAGCGCGAGGAAGCACTGATGCATCATCCTCGTGATAGTAGCGGTTGGCCAGATCTACAATTACACGTCCAGCTTTTTCAAACAGAGCACGACGTGCAGTATGAGAAGCAAGCGTGGTGCCATTGCCTGGAAGAGCCAATCCTAATGCTTCGGCGAGGCAGTTCATGGAGTTTGCAGTGAACATACCTGCGCAAGAGCCGCAGGTAGGGCATACGCTTTGTTCTAGAGCGAGCACATCATCGTCATTCATCGAATCGTCGGCAGATGCGTACATCACATCGATCAGATCAGTATTCTCTTTGACGGAACCATCTGGCATTACTGTGGTTCCAGCTTCCATAGGACCGCCAGAAACGAAGATGGTTGGAATATTGATTCGTAGAGCAGCCAGAAGCATGCCAGGCGTGATCTTATCGCAGTTTGAGATGCAAATCAGAGCATCAGCACAATGAGCATTTGTTGAGTATTCGACGGCGTCAGCAATAATATCTCGACTAGGGAGAGAATACAGCATGCCAGTATGGCCCATAGCTATACCATCATCAACTGCTATGGTGTTGAACTCTCGAGGAATGCCGCCAGCTTCTTTGACAGCCTGAGAAACCAGTCGGCCAACCTTGTTCAGGTGTACGTGTCCTGGAACAAATTCTGAAAATGAATTGGCAATAGCTACGATGGGCTTGCCAAAGTCTTTCTCATCAACGCCTGCCGCCCTATAAAGGGCGCGGGCTCCTGCGAACATTCGTCCATTCATTATTTTGGCTGATCTCATTTGCATATCTTCATTCAAGTGGGCATCGGCGACACTATGCTGCTGAGGGCCGAATACTGGACGAAAAGAAGCCATAACAGCGTTATTACTATATTCACAAAATCTCAGCTACGCGGTATAATCGCGGGGATTGAACGAACAGCAGACATTGTATTGGAGAATATATGGCATTCGGTACCGAGCCAACAGCTCAGGGATTTGTAGATCCGTCGATAGACGACCTTATGAGACATGCTGATTCCAAGTATGCACTCGCTATTTTTGCTGCAAAGCGTGCTCGCCAGATTAACTCCTACTTCACTCAGCTTAATGAAGGCCTATTGCAAAACGTAGGACCATTGGTGGAGTATCAGAATCAGGAGAAGCCGCTGTCTATCGCATTCAGGGAAATTAACGAAGGTCTTCTCGAGGAGACTCTCGCTGAGGACGATTTAAGCGAAGGAAACTAAGCATCTGTTCCGCGCAGGTAATTTGGCGCGGGGTATATCAACTGTATTCACTACTGTTCATCAAGGCAGTGGTGGTTACATCGTATGTATTACACGGTGTTTATTGCATTGTGTGATACATACCATGTAATGGATTATTAAGAATCCGTGATTCGGCGTAGGAGTCAACATAAGGTCCCCACCGCTTTCGCGGATACGGCGCACATGGTGCGCCAAAATCATATTTGGGGGGGTAAGAGGGACATGCCAGAACGTCGTCTCATTTCAGCAGAATCCGTAACAGAAGGTCATCCAGATAAAGTTTGTGACCAGATATCGGATGCAATTCTGGACGATATGCTTGCACAGGATCCGCACTCCCACGTTGCTGTAGAAACTTCAGCGACAACAGGTCAGTTCTTCGTTTTCGGAGAGGTGAGTTCGCAGGGGTACACGGATATTCAGCATAAAGTTCGTTCAGTTTTGCGCAAGATTGGCTATACCAGCTCAGAAATTGGTCTCGATGCGGACTCCTGTGGCGTGCTCGTTGCTTTGGGGGAACAGAGTGCAGAGATTCGTCAAGGTGTCGACCGGCTCTCTCAAGAGCAGGAGTCTGCTGCGACTAGAGAAGAACGTTACGAATCGCAAGGAGCAGGCGATCAGGGTGTGATGTTTGGTTATGCGTGCGATGAGACTGATGTGCTGATGCCACTGCCTATTTATCTTGCGCATAAACTGGCATTTCGTCTGGCGCAGGTACGCAAAGAAGGTATTGTCAACCATTTGCGTCCTGACGGTAAAACTCAGGTCACCATTGAATATGATGAGGACAATCGACCGCTTAAAGTCAATACGGTATTGATTTCCACACAGCATGATCCTGAAGTTGACCGCGACTGGTTAGCGAAGGAACTTCAGCACAATGTCATAGAGCCTGTGCTTGATGAGGTGTGTGGTGACAAAGTAGAGCATGAGCAATACCGTCTTTTAGTTAATCCAACTGGTTCGTTCATTCTTGGGGGGCCGGCAGCAGACGCAGGCTTGACCGGCAGAAAAATTATTGTTGATACCTACGGTGGGGCAGCACATCACGGTGGCGGTGCGTTCTCAGGCAAAGATCCAAGCAAAGTTGATCGTTCTGCTGCGTATGCTGCGCGTTGGGTTGCTAAGAACATTGTCGCAGCTGGTCTTGCTCGCCGTGTGGAAGTGCAGATTGCATACGCCATTGGCGTAGCTGATCCAGTGAGCATCAACGTTGAAACGTATGGCACTGAGCAGGGTGTGAGTTTCGAAGGCATTCAGCAGGCTGTGCGTAAGGTATTCGATTTACGCCCCGCTGCGATTATTGACGAGCTAGATTTGCTCAGACCAATTTATTCAAAGACCGCAGCATATGGACATTTCGGTCGCACTGATCCTGATTTCACATGGGAACACACTGATAAAGTGGATGAGCTGAAGGCTGCCGTATCTGAGTAGGACAATCTGTAATAGCAGTACTGTCCTTACCTCATTGGTAAGTTAGCGCATGATTTTTCGGCACCGTGTCCATCAGGGCACGGTGTTCTTGTTCATGGGCACGTGTTTGCAAGGCCAGACTTGCATGACAAGGACATTCATAAGCCAGCGCGTTGTGTGAGCTGGGTCGACAAGCTTGAGGGTGAGGCATGATGGTTGAGTCAGACGCACAACAGCCTGCGCTCGATGGTTTGGCACCTCCGAAACGACGTAAACGTGCTGCTGTGCAGCGTATCGCTGCAGTGAACAATCCGATAGCTCAGGTGGTGCTCGATGTACAAGCCACTCATCTTGGTAGGTCTTTTGATTATCTAGTACAGAGTCGCGATGATGAGACCGCAATTCCAGGAGTTCTTGTTAGAGTACGTTTTGGTGGCCGCTTAGTTAATGGTGTGGTGTGGAAACGTACAGCGATAAGTGAAACTGCTGCTTCGTCATTGAAGTTCATTGAACGAGTATTGGCACCAGAAGTGTTGGTGCCTCAAGAATTACGCGATGATATCACTGATATCGCTGAGGCTTATGGGGGAACTCGAGCAAACATTCTGCGATTAGCTGTGCCTCCTCGAGTTGCTCGTATTGATGCTGAACAGCGTTTCGGATCATGTGCTGGTTTTGGTAAGACTCGCTATCGTTTGAGCCAAGAGACACTTGCTTGGCATGAGCAAGAATCAGAGCACTTTAGCGCATCCTACGAAGCAGCTCAATCATTAAAACAAGGTATTGCAGGAAATGCTTTTGCTGCTTTTATTCTTGACACTCTACCTGGTGCTTTGCGTTGGGCCAGCGATGCTGCATGGATGATGATAGAGGCATTGACCAGCGGAAAATCCGTAGTGCTGGTACTCCCAGATACTCGTTCTCTCGCAGAGATGGACATTGTCTTAGAAACTATCGGTATGCGACGTTTTGCGCCTGGCAAGGTGGAACACGGTGGATGGACAGGTGACTATGTTTGTTTGGGGAGTTCGATGTCGCCCGCCGAACGATACCGGTCTTATGGCGCCTTAGCAAGTGGACAATTACGCTGTGTTATTGGCACTCGCGCAGCGATGTATGCCCCAGTTCAGGGTCCTGCGTTATTTGCCATTGTTGACGACGGTGTATATCAGAATGCAGACGGGCATATGCCGTATGCCAATGCCAGGGGAGTACAACGACTCAGGGCAAAAAATCATCATGGTGTGTTTGCAGTAATCTCCTTTGCGAGAAGTGTCGCAAGTCAGTGGGAGTGTTCAGTCTCGAGAAGCGATACATCTCTGGTTACTGGGCCTAGCGAGGCACTTCGCGGTTTACCCAGTGTGGTGAAAGATAGTATGCCGTGGATTCGCTGGCTGAACAGGGAAGAGCTATCACGACTGGCGGATCCTACCATCGGCGCTCGTGTACCACACACTGCCGTAACTGTGTTGACAAAAGCATTGCAGTCGGGACCGGTGCTGCTGTCTGTTCCGTATGATGGTGTTCGTCAAGTATTAAGTTGTGCACACTGCCATCGCAGAGCGCAATGCAAACGTTGCACTGGTCCGCTAGAACCTAAAGCTTCGGGAGCTCCACAGTGTATGTGGTGCGGTGCTATTGCAGTTGACTGGCATTGTACATACTGCTCATCCGAACGATTGCAACTGGTGCGTGTAGGAGCTGCAGGAACAGCAGCAGAATTGAGACAGCTCTTTCGACATGTGCCACAAGTGATTTCTACACCACACCAGCCCCGAGGCATTGTTGAAGAGATCACCAACAAACCTCAAATTGTCATTGCTACACCGGGAGCTGAGCCTCATGTGAGGTCGGTAGTGAGCGTTTCATCAGATGGTGTCCCAGTATGCGATGCCCCCGTACACAGTGGATACCAAGCCGTAGCCATACTTGATGCTTGGACTGGTTTGTATGCACCAGGTGTTGATGCTCGCGTTGACACGCTCGATACTTGGATGCGCATCGTGTCACAGTGCCAGCCTCGTTCCAAGGCAGGTCAAGCGTTGCTAATAGGCGAAGCAGACCCTATTTGTGCTCAATCGTTGCTGACATGGAACTCAACAGTGTTGGCTTCCAGAGAATTGCAAGATCGGGCTGAAACCGGTATGCCTCCGATTTATGCTACAGCGTGTATTTGGGGAGGTAGAGATGCTGTGATGCACACTCTTGCCCAAATCGGTGCTATAGGAGGAGATTTTTCCACAATTGGTGAGGGTGACAGTGCTTTACCAGGATTCCTTGGTCCAGTGCCGATACCTCAACCAAGAACTATTAGTGCGCGTCAATTTGAAGGTTCTGATGATCGAGTTCGCGTGTTAGTGAGAGTTTCTCCTGAGCAGCATGATGAGTTGGCATTACGTTTACGAACTGTTGTAGGCCGTCACGTAGCTTCAAGGGATAGACAAGAGCTGAGATTTCAAATTGATCCTAAGAACCTGCTCTAAACCTTCTACTATTGCTTTGTCATAGAACAGCACGGTTAGAACAGTACGGTTGGATCAGCACAGTTGGAACAGCACTGTTGGGTAGGCACGGTGTAGCAGGGCATTGCCTCAAAAAACTATGCTTGCGCTAAAGACAAGGTTCAATGGCATCATAGAGTGAGCATGGCGCACATCCTGTAGCTTCCGGCGAACGGTGTGCACACAAGACAGTACCGATAGATAGAACGTTTGTTACTCAGAGCGATAGGAGAAATATAATGAAGGGTTGGCCCAACGAGCCTGATATGGACAATGATGTCATTATCGCGCAAAAGCAAGCAGCGAATGCAATTGGCAATCCCATCAGCGATGTGATATTCGATTTCGGCAATGTGCTGGTCTATTGGGACCCTGCAGCGGCGATGATGAGTAGATATTCTCAAGAGAGCATCGATCAATTGCTTGATAACGATATTTCAGGTTTTTATGATGCGAATGATCGCATGGACGCTGGTGGCAGCTGCGAGGAAACCATTGAGTGGCTTCGTGAGAATAAAGGAGATCATTGGGCTGAGGTGTTTCAATTTTATTGCGATAATTTCGTGGATTCACTTACCGGAGTGGTACCAGGCGCCCGCAAGCTTATAGAAGATCTCAAAGCCGTTGGCATCCATGTGTGGGGATTGTCTAACTGGTCGGCCGAGTTATTCCCTATTGCCTGGGAACGATACGAAATACTGCATTCTTTAGAAGGCAAGGTTGTCTCGGGAGAGATTGACATTCGAAAACCATCAGTAAAGATTTACGAGTACTTGTTACAGCGTTTCGGTATTGAAGCGCATAAGGCCATATTCATAGATGATAAAGCCATGAATATCGTGGGAGCCAATGAGGCTGGTATTAGGGGAATACGTTTTACTGACCCATACAAACTTCGTGCATTGCTTATCGAATCAGGAATTGACATTCCAGCGGTGCAGTAAATGCGAGTATTACTGTGAAATCCGCGATTTGCATTGTGTTAGGGTCGGTAAAATAATCAACCCAAAGTGTTGAATACCATTGCGTTATGGGGAGTCAGAGAGAACGTCATGAAAGTATTATTTGCTGGAACACCCACTGTTGCTGTACCTGCTTTACAAGCTTTGGCGGCTGACGGCGAGCATTTTGAAGTTGTAGCTGTCCTTACACGTCCAGACGCACCTCAGGGACGAGGAAGACATCTTGCAGCTAGTCCAGTGAAGGTTGCAGCGCAAGAGCTCGGAATCCCAGTCATCGAATCTGACCCAAGGGATTCGGATTTCATCGAGCAACTTACAAGCACCGGCGCGCAATTAGCAGCTGTTGTTGCTTACGGCAAGATACTGCGGCAACCTGTTCTCGATGCTCTAGAGCTTGGATGGTATAACCTGCATTTTTCCTTACTGCCACAATGGAGAGGTGCAGCACCAGTTCAGCGAGCCATATGGTCGGGGGAGTCATTGAGCGGTGCGACGGTATTTCGTATTACCGCTGGCATGGATACAGGCCCTATTATTGCGCAATCCACAACCACGATTGGTGCACACGAAACTTCGGGAGAACTTCTGGACCGTCTCGCAATAGATGGTGCACAATTGTTGATGATGGCTCTGCAAACGGTACAAGATGGAACAGCTATAGCGATTGAGCAGCCTCAAGGTGCATATGAACGTGCGGAAAAAATCACGGTTGATGATGCTCATATCAATCTCAATGCACCGGTATTTGCGGTTGACCGACAAGTACGAGCCTGCACTCCTGAACCTGGCGCTTGGTGTGTCATGACATCCCAACAGGATATGAAGAGCAATACTCAGGGCACCACTTTGCATGTTGTCGAAGGAAAAATTGCTGATCAAAGTGATCCACAAATACCGCAGTCTCTGCTCCCCGGCCATCTAGCCTTTTCCAAAAAACATGTTTGGTTAGGCACGTTGACTGGACCTTATGAGTTAATCATGGTGAAACCGCAGGGTAAACGTGCAATGAAGGCAGCTGATTGGGTGAGAGGAGCGCACCTTGACGCTGACGTGCGTTGCGTATGAAGTGCCAACGCCAGCGGCGAATAATGCATCCGTTCCGTCACACCCGAGCATCGTAAAAAGTACGTTACTGTGTTGAAGTGCTTGCTATCTGACCTTCAGTGGCGGTGTTGCTCCATCTCACGGTCATGAGCATCAATGATATTGATAACTTGCATTAAATCGCGTTGTGTAATCGAGTAATGAGCTGCTTGTTGCACAAGAGGTTTGGCACAGAAAGCTATACCGATTCCAGCTGTCTGAATCATAGGAATGTCATTGGCTCCATCACCGATGGCTACCGTTTGTGACATAGGTATGCCATCGTGCGCGGCCCAACGTTGTAGAGATTCTAATTTGGTACTTTTGGTTACTATTGGGCCAGTGGTGTTACCCGTTAAGATGTTGTTTTTGATTTCCAAGTGATTAGCAAGACTATGGTCTATGTGTGCTTGCTCTACAAGACGGTCTACAAGTTCGCTAAAGCCACCAGAGACGACAGCCACCTTCCACCCACGGTGATGTGCGGTGTTTATCATCTCCACAGCACCTTTGGTGAAATGAAGATTGTTGAAAACTGTGTCTAACACCTTGGTGGACATTCCTCGCAGTAATGCCACTCTCTTCGCTAAAGCAGCAGAGAAGTCAATTTCACCAAGCATGGCTTGTCTAGTGATATCAGCGATGCAGTCACCAGAACCGGCTGCTTCCCCGAGTAAATCAATAACTTCTTCATCAATCAAAGTGGAATCAACGTCCATAACTATTAGGCGTGTGGACTCGTGCGGAGCTTGCAAAGTTTCATCGGACATGCTTCTGATTGTCTGAAATTGCTGGGACAATGGCCAACATGAATCCAGACGCACTAGTTCTGGCCGCGCCTGTCTGCACAACTGGCGAATCCGGCATCATAGGTGCAATGACCAATTGGCTGGTCAATTTAATGGAGCAAGCGGGGGGTATCGGAGTTGGCACTGCAATAGCTTTAGAATCCGTTTTCCCACCAATTCCCAGTGAAATAATTCTCCCACTTGCAGGGTTTACAGCTGCACGGGGAAGGCTCTCGATCGTTGAAGCGATCTTGTGGGCCACAATCGGTTCTGTTGTTGGGGCATGGGTGCTGTATGGAGCATCTCGCCTGATCGGTCTTGAACGGATCAACGTTATTGCCGACAAGATACCTGGTACCAGTCGCAAGGATGTACAAAAAGCCGACAGATGGTTTGTGAAATATGGTACGTGGTCGGTGCTATTTGGACGAATCATTCCTATCGTGAGATCACTGATATCGATTCCAGCTGGGCTGAATAAGATGGGATTCCTACGTTTTACAGGTTGGACCGTGCTTGGTTCAGCTGTATGGAATACATTGCTGATTTCGTTGGGATATGTTTTAGGAGGGCAGTGGTGTTCAATCCTTGGAGTGCTCAGTATTTTCGAAAATATCGTTATTGTAGTTATCGCCTGTGGAATACTTCTGCTGATTGTGCGTTGGTTGCGTAATCTTGTTCTTGAGAAGCGTCAAGGCTCACAGCTACCAGATGCGGATGCTACCAGACACAACAGTGTCGACGTTGGCACTTCAAAGCGTTCGGGCACTATGAGCTCACCGGAACAGCATGAAGATGGAGGCAATTTCAGTGGAGCAAAGCAAGGTGGTGACTGAGAATCAACATGCTGGTGTTGAGCATGAGCAAGCACAGCAATTACAGGAATTGCGGGATTTACTAGACACCAGCCGTGAGAAGAACCATGCTCTAGCTAAGGCTCTGACGAGAGCAGGACATGAGCTAGGCAAGGCAAAATCTCAGTTGATGCAACAAACTCAACCTCCATTGACCTTTGCGGTGTTACTAAGTATCGACAGCATTCACACGGATGAGCAAGGCGTGAGTCATGCCAATGCAGAAGTGCTTTCTGGCTCACGACGCATGATTGTGCCCGTCTCATCAATGATTGATACTGCACATTTACAGCGCGGTCAACTCGTATTGTTAAATGAGAGCCTTGTGCTGGTGCAAACCAGAGACACGCCTGTTACTGGTGTGGTTCGCAGCGTGCAAGAAATCATTGATAGTCAACGTGTAATCGTTACAGACGTATCTGGTACCTCAACTGTGGTCACCTGTGCTCAGGGTTTAACATCAGCATCCTTAAAAGTCTCAGATCGAGTGATACTCGACAATTCTCAACATGTTGCATTAGGAATGCTCCCATCCGAGGACAATAGTGACCTTGTTCTTGAAGAAACTCCAGATGTGACCTTTAACGATATTGGTGGTTTGGACGAGCAAATAGAGCGCATACGTGACGCAGTGCAATTGCCTTTTCAACATCGTGCGCTGTTTGAACGCTATAGTTTGCGTCCTCCTAAAGGGATTTTGCTATATGGCCCTCCAGGAAATGGCAAGACTATGATTGCCAAGGCAGTTGCTAACAGCCTTGCAGAAGGCAGCTCTGCTGGATCAGGTGTTTTTCTTTCCGTAAAAGGTCCAGAGTTATTAAACAAATTTGTCGGAGAATCTGAGCGAATCATCAGAGGTATCTTCAAACGTGCTCGTGAACGTGCGTCCAGTGGCGCCCCAGTGATTGTTTTTATCGATGAGATGGACTCTTTGTTGCGTACACGAGGAACGGGTGTCTCCTCTGATGTAGAAACCACCATCGTGCCACAGTTCCTAGCAGAGCTCGATGGTGTCGAGTCACTCGACAATGTCATGGTTATTGGTGCCTCGAATCGTGTAGATATGATTGACCCTGCGGTGCTACGCCCTGGCCGTCTCGATGTCAAAATTCGTGTGGATCGGCCTCATGCTCAACAGGCAGACGGTATCCTTCGCCACTATCTGACAGATGATCTGCCCCTTGGCGATATGAATCATGCAGATGTACTGGTTGCTGAACTAGTCAAAGATATTTACGCTCGAAATAATAGCCGACATGTGTGTGACGTGAGTGATGAGCAAGGTGTGTGGACCTCAATCTACTTCGGAGATTTGGTATCTGGCGCCATGCTGCGCAACATCGTAGACCGAGCTAAAACTCAAGCAGTCAAGGCATCCATTGAGCATGGTGTAGATATTGCTTTGGACGCACCAATGTTTGCACAGGCGATTCGGGACGAGTTTCTTGAGACTGTTGATTCGGTATGTGATGCTGATCCCACTCAATGGGCACGGATTACAGGTCTTGGTGAGGGACGTGTGGTACGTATTGTGCCACGACAAGACTCGGTAAGTGATGTGACAGGTGAAGAAGCGCATATTACAGCAGAGAACGAGGCGCTATGAGTGTGCATCGGGTGATGGGCACAGAGACTGAATATGCTGTTTCTGACAGCGCAGCTAGTGGCTATGACCCAATTCACCTGTCATTTGATGTGGTCCGAGGTGCGAGCGATGAGCGCAGCAGACATATTCGTTGGGATTACCGGCAAGAGGATCCTATTAATGATGCTCGGGGTACGCGTCTTGAACGTGCCGCAGCCCGTCCTGAAATGCTTACGGATACGCCGTCATTGCACATTACTAACGTCATAGCACCTAATGGTGGGCGAATCTACGTAGATCATGCTCACCCCGAATACTCCTCACCTGAAAGCACTAATCCTTTTGAGGCAGTAGCTTATGACGCTGCTGGCGATGCGTTGATGCGAGTTGCAGCGCAGCAGGCTACTCGGTTAACACATAAACAGATAGTGCTGCATCGCAATAACGTTGATGGCAAAGGTGCTAGCTGGGGTAGCCATGAAAGTTACCGGAGTTTGCGAGCTGTGCCATTTGCTGTAGTTAGCAAGATGATGACTGCACATTTCGTTACCAGACAGCTGTTTACTGGTTCAGGCAGAGTGGGTGTAGGTGAGCGCAGTGAATATTCGGGATATCAATTAAGCCAAAGGGCTGACTATATACACACACCGATTGGACTTCAAACGACATTTGACAGACCAATCGTTAACACGCGAGATGAATCTCACGATTGTGGCGAATACCGACGTCTTCATGTAATTGTTGGTGATGCAAATCGCATGCAAGTTCCTCAACTGTTGAAATTAGGCACCACTAGCATGTTGCTGTGGCTTACTGAACATGCCCAGATTGTTGGTGTAAATCTTCAGGAGTTGCTTGACGAAGTAGAATTCTCAGATCCTGTGCGTGCCTTGCATCAGGTATCTCATGATCTTTCTTTGCATCAAGCTTTGAATATGCGTAATGGTACTCAACTCACTGCATTGCAGATCCAAGAGCGTTTATATGATGCGGTTTGTGTAGTTGCACGGCGAGTGTATGGCACAGACGGAACAGACGAGGTGCTCTGGCCAGATACTGCTACACGGAGCATTATGGTGATGTGGCGTCGTTCGTTGAATGATGTGATGCATATTGCCTCGTGCAGTGCAACGCAACGATTATCGCTGGTAACTGAAGCGTCGCGTTTCGAATGGTTATTAAAATGGCAATTATTGGAAGGTCTTCGCCGCAGATACTACCCAAATGTATCTTCTTCAGATCAATACGGCTGGAATGATTCGAAACTTCGAGCCTTAGATTTGTCATGGGGATCGTTGCAATCGGGCGCATCGGTTTTTGAAAAAGTTGTAGCTCGTTGCGACTGCCCAGTGAGCAAGGAAGCTATTGCGATTGCTGAGCGTCAGGCACCGCCTGATACTCGCGCATGGCTGCGTTCTCGATTACTGGATGTATTCCCAGATGAGGTGGTGGCGATGTCGTGGAGCAGTATCACTGTACGAGATTGCATCAGCACTCAGTCAGGCGCTTCTAGCACATTGCGTAGTTTTGATACTTCAGACCCACTGGCATATGGAAAAGAGGAAGTCGAATCGATATTGATTTCCTCGCAACATGCTGCGCAAGCCTTGACGAGATGTGAAATGGAGCATCACGCACACAGCGCAACGCTACATCATACGTAATGTGTATTATTTCAGAGGACAATAGATTAGAGGGGGAGCGACCATGGAATTGCGTGAACTGACCACACGAGTCGCACAAGTGGCGATTCAGGCAGGTTCATACGCTTTGCAAGATCAGGTAAATCCTCATGATCTCAGAGCTTTACACCCCCAGCAAGAACGCCAATACACCTCTGAAGTTGACGATCGACTGCTGCGATATTGTCGTGAACGGATTGCTAGTATTGAGCCTTTCGACGGCTTTTGGGAAGACGAAGGCAGCGATCGCGAGATCGGGAAAAAGTATTGGTGCGTTGGGCATATAGATGGTGTGATTAATTACGTGAGGAATATGGCTGAATGGTCAATAACCATATCCCTTTTCGAAGTTGGCGAAGATGGTGAGGCCACTCCTATTCTAGGCATTGTGCATGCTCCTGCTTTGGGATCGACGTATCTGGCAGCTAAGGGTCAAGGAGCTATTCGGATTCGACGTACGCCAAACGGCGAAAAGAGGGAAAAGGTTATGCCCTCAACGACTTCTTCACTTAACGGTTCTGTGGTGAGTTTTGGCATGTCATATTTCCCTAAAGAATCCAAACGGGCTTTACGCACGGCGGGTTCGTTGGCGGGCAAACCTGCGGATATTAAGCGAATAGGACCAACGTCCTTAGACTTGTGCAAAGTCGCTGATGGCACTTATGATGCGTATTTTGAGCCGACCTTGCACTCTTGGGATATTCCTGCGGTGTCAGCAGCTATGGTGGTGGTTTGCGAAGCTCAAGGTCAGATTGAGCAGTGGAACGGTGATGGACTCCATTGGGATCGCAACAACGATGTAGTCGCGTCCAATGGTTTGATTATCGAGGATTTGAGACCATACTTGATCTAGTGTGCTTAGCTGTTCATAATTAGGGTTCTGGTTGGGGTCAAAGACTTGAAAGCTTTTATAAACAAGGGGTGAAGCAAAATGCCACAGGAACATATACAGCGCAATGCACAGCAGCAGCCACAGGAGCTTCAAGAATCGATTGAAGAAGAACGCAGCCAGCAACAAGTACAAGACCTTGATGCTGTTCTCGACGATATTGAGTCAACGTTAGAGAGCAATGCTGAGGAGTATGTCAGTAGTTTTGTGCAGAAGGGCGGGCAGTGATGCCGCAACTGCGCGGTTCAAGGCATGTCTCCAGAGCGGATGAATTTGTTGAGGATATACACGACAAAGGATTTTCACGAATTTTCGGTATTGAGACTGAATATGGAGTGAGCGTTACTGAAAACGAGAAGCCGGTCGAGGCCAGCCAAGTCGCCATGATGATGTTTCAACCTGTGGTAACACGCTCTCGCTCCACGAATACCTATCTTTCGAATGGGGCAAGGCTCTACCTTGATGTCGGTTCTCACCCTGAGTATGCGACAGCAGAGGCGCGTACGCCGATGCAAGCTCTATCTCAGGATCTGGCAGGGGAGCGCATCATGGGGCGCCTGGCTCTGGATGCGCAGCAACAGTTAAGACAACAGTACGGTAACAACACCACCATCCATGTATTCAAAAACAACACGGATTCTTCCGGTAACTCTTTCGGCTGCCACGAGAATTATTTATTGCGTCGTTTTGTGTCTTTGCGGACCATCGAACGAGAGCTGATACCCTTCCTAGTGACGCGACAGCTGTTCACAGGTGCAGGTTTGCTTGGCCCCGAGGGATTTGAACTTTCACAGCGTGCCCGTTTTCTTGATGATGCGGTTTCAAGCGCGACTACTCGTTCTCGACCCATGGTTAACACACGAGACGAACCACATGCAGATCCAGATCATTACCGGCGGCTTCATGTGATTGTTGGAGATTCCAATCGCTCACAGATTGCCACTTGGATGAAATTAGCAACAACACATTTGGTACTATCGGTAATCGAAGAAGCTGTTAGCAACGAAACGAACTCTGTTTTTGAACCCTATGCATTGTTGGATCCTGGCACAGCAATCAGCACGGTTAGCAAGGATATAACAGGAAAATCGTCAATTCAGCTTGCCGACAGTGTATCTGGTGGCTCGACGAGCTGCGCTTTGGATATTCAGCGAGTCTATTTGCAAGCTGCGCAATCCTTCGTATCAAGACATGCTGCAACGATGAACAGTATTCTTCCTGATGCGGCGCAAGTGTTGGAGCTATGGGAGAATGCCTTGGACACCATAGATTCGCATCGGTGGCGTGATTTATCGTCTTGGGTTGATTGGGCTGCGAAACTCAGCTTATTCGAACGTATACGAGCACGATACTCTTCGAAGCAAGAGTATGCTCAAGCTCGAGCTCAGCAGATCGACTTTGAATATCACGACATCATCAACGGTGTAACGTACCCGGCATTATTGCATCACGGGGCAATGAGATCGCTGTTGAGTGAAGAAAGCATCAGAAAGTCTGTAAATACTCCGCCAGATGATACGCGTGCAGCACTTCGTGGAGCATTTGTTGAGAAGGCTTTACGTAGTGATTTCCTATGGGCATGCGACTGGACTCATATTTCTCTGGCTTCTTCAAACAGGATTGAAGCTGAGATGCTTGACCCCTTTAGTGCAACCGCCAGTGAGGATTATCGTGCTGTTATGGCAGCAATGGATGAGCCTAAACCACACAGCAATTGGTGATACCAGTAAATGAGCTCAGACCTTCGTGGATAAGAGATAAACAAAAACCCCGATTCACACCTGTGTAATCGGGGTTTTTGAACTGGGCTCTGTGAGGAGAGCGAAGTAATTACTTGACTACAGCCTTCTTCAGCAGTGAGCCTGCGGTGATACGAACACCGTAGCTTGCTGGAATCTTGATGGTCTCGCCTGTGCGTGGGTTGCGGCCGGTGCGTGCGGCACGCTTCACGCGCTCTGCTGAAAACAGACCAGTGAGCTTCAGACCTTCGCCTGAAGTCAGGGACTCAACGAAAACGTCTTGGAAAGCATTGACTGCTGCTTCCGCTTGTGCCTTGGTCAGGTTTGACTTCTGTGCGATCTTCGAAACGAGATCAGACTTGTTGTATGCCATAAAGCATCCTTCTGTCGGGGGTCCCCTTCCTAACTGGAAACCCAACTGTCAATCCGATACTAGCGCAGATTGCTTGAAACTGCTGTATTCAGCAGGGTTTTCGCAGCATTTTTTGGCTTCAGGGAAGTTTGTGTAAATCTCGAAGAGGAAAAATCATCATACTCGAGCATTTTTGCTGTTGAATGATGTTTGAAACTCGATTGTGTAGGGATTTCTGGCGCATGATGGAGTATACAAGAAATGAGAATGGCGTGATTGCAGTCTTTATGAGATTGAGGCAAAGGACGTCTTTGTTAAATCCCTACACAAGTGTTACAGATCATGAACATGCCACGTGATACTCACAGTCGCATGGGGTGTAGAAGCAGAGAATTGACGATGTAGAGAAGATGATGAGTACGTGCGTGTTGTTTAGACAAGATTGTGAGCGTTGAGCCACTTCATTGCCAGCGCGCCTAATGGAATTCTCAGCCAGTAGGTGGCTACTCGGAATAGCAGCGTTGCAGATAGCGCAACAGCAGTGGGAACTCCGAGGCCTGAGAAACCAAAGGTGAGCGCTGCCTCAACCGCTCCAAGACCACCAGGGGTAGGCACCGCAGAGCCGAGAGTATTCGCCAACATAAAAATGAATGTTGTCTCAAAGATATTGGTTGGATATCCGAAAGCCTTTAATGCCGCCCAGAAGCTTAAACCGAATGCCAAGCTCTGCAGCAGAGCACCCAGTGCACTCATAATGAGCTGTTTGGGTTGGGTGAGTACATCAAGAAGCTGGCGCGCATATCCGGTGATGATAGGCAATAATTTATCAATGAGGAGTTTCCGAATCGGTGTTATAGCCATAGATAGTGAGGCTACGATGGCGATAACACCTAACACAATTACTAAAGTGTTGGTCGGGATCATACTGGAAAACGAGTTGCGCCCTGTGAATACACCAATCAGAATCAACAGCAAAAATGTGGTTAAAAACTGTACAGCAATAACTGCACTCATAATTGCTGTGGCTATGGTGTTGCGATAGCCACTCTTCCTAAGAAACTGTAAGTTAACGAAGGCTGGACCAACGCCAGAAGGCATAGAAACGGCGGTAAAGCTCGCCGCTACTTGCGCCATGAATATTCCTAGATAATTTCGTCGGTCAGCATCCATAAAGGCACCTAAGCTGATGCCGCTACCAATCCAAGCGAATATGCCGAAGACAAAGCACAGCACCGCCATCCATGGTTCTGCATGGGATATGGCATAAATTACTTGCTGCAAATTAAGCTGAGTGAGCACTACTGCAACTGCTATAACTAGCAGAACTAAAGCCATAAATGAGCGTAAATTGAAGCGCGTTAGAGTCACAGGCTCAATTGCTTCGCTAACCTCTTCAGATGTCAGTGCACGAATATCGTTACGCAGCTCAGCAAGCAAATGCTTATCCCATCCGGGCAATGCTTTTGTAGCTGCCGGCACAGCAACCTTCTGTAGGAATGGGATAAGTCCTATTAGCATGTCATCGCCCCACACTTGTTTGGCGATATCAACGGCACGATCATGACCAATTGTGCAAGCTAACAAAGTCAAGAGCTGAATGCGGTCAATTGACTCATTGGCACTAGAACTAGCGAAATCACCGTTCTGCCAACCAGCGATGCAGAATTTCCCAGTGGCATCATGAGCTATTGATTCTGGGGTAATACTTCTGTTGGTGTAGCCATGTTCAAGTGCTGTATCTACGAAGTGTAAGAGTTCCTTGACGCTGCTGTCGCTCAGCGTAGACAGATCAGTCGAACTCAAGGCAGCGTCGGATTCCAGCACTAGGATGGATGACTCTCCACTTTCAGCAACCCCATAAGGCTTAACTGTGGTCAGACCGAGATTGCGCAGACCAAGAAGCATCGCAAAGTGATGTTGTGTAGTGTCTTTGACCGACCGGTCACGCCTCATAGATATACCTGAGAATTTTAACCACTGCCACAGTTGCATCAGATAGCCCGCGGTATACTTCTGGGCATCAAGTACTGAAACCGTATACGTTTTGCCTTTGGTATCTTCTACCTCGTAGATACGAGAACCCTCCACAAGGTCATCATGTAGCGATGGTTCAGTACCGAAATGGTTCGGCGATGCTGGAATTTCTACAGCTCGCAAGGCGTTGACGGTTATCCCAATGGACTTTAATGACTGAACTATGGCTGATCCCCATGCGCCTTTATTTTGAGTTCCCGCGAGGAAACGAATACCTAAACCAACAATGCGCCCGATGCAGAATGAGAGCAACACCCCACTGAGAGCGTTTGCGGAAAGGGCCACAACAACAACTGCCGTAGCGTATAAGAGGTTCCATCCCCATTTCACGCTGCCCCTAAGCCTCCGTGGCCCAGCAGCGCTGAGGAAAGCTCCTATTCCAGCGTAAATATCTGGAAGGAGTGCTGCCCCACTAATCATCACTGAGGGGCTCAGCGCATTGATAATCGTCTCATTCCCAGAGTGAACAATAAAGGTTGAGATAGCCCAAATGGCACCATATCCGCAGAATAGCGCTATGGATGAGGTAATGGATTGAAGATATTCACGAGTGAATAGCAGATGGAAGAGCACCATCAGTACCACAACGATAGTGGTGAACTGCTGGAGTAGCGACGTGGGTAGGTCATACAGCCAATCGAGTGCTTGACTTGCAGTATGCACATCAGACTCAATACCTTGCGTTACTCCCCGAAGATACACAGCAATCAGCACAACGAGTATGCCCGCTATGAGTGTGCCTATGATGCGCACTAAATCGCCCAAATCGCGTACTCGTTCAGGTGGGGTGTCGTTAATACGCGATGATAATTCAGTCGCATCCGCTTCGACGATGGTGGTGTCGTCGCCGCTGCTATCCGTGTTCATGCTTGTTTCTGTTTCCTCCAGAGCACTCATCGCGTGGCGAAATCAACCAAGCTATCCGCAATTCCTGTGTATGTTGCAGGCGTAAGGTTTCTCAGTCGTTGCGCCGTTTGTGGATCATAGTTCAGCGAATCAATGAAGGACTGCACATCTTGTTGGCTGATGTGGTGCCCGCGCATCAATTCCTTGACTTGTTCATATGGATTATCCATACCTTCTTTGCCGAGAAGAGCTTCTGCTCGCATTGCTGTCTGGATAGGCTCACCCAAAACCTCCCAATTGTTGTTGAGTTCTTCCTCAATAACAGCAATATTGGGATGAATGGCCTGCAATCCGCCGAGTAAATTATTGAGCGCGAGCAGGCTATATCCTATCGCAGAGCCGACATTGCGTTGGGTCGTGGAATCCGTCAAATCTCGCTGCCAACGCGATTCAACAAGTGTTTGCGCGAGCGTATCGAGTAGAGAGCAAGATATTTCCATATTTGCTTCGGCATTTTCGAAACGAATCGGATTAACTTTGTGCGGCATAGTGCTAGAACCTGTGGCACCCTTTACTGGTTCTTGCGCAAATACACCGCGTGAGATATACATCCAAACATCCACGGCGAGATTATGCAGAATCCGGTTAACATGAGAAATCGTTGAATAGACCTCAGCTTGCCAATCATGAGATTCGATCTGCGTAGTCAGCGGATTCCATGTCAGACCCATGCGATTCACCACGAATTCGCGTGAAACAGCGGCCCAGTCAACCTCAGGATATGCTGCAAGGTGAGCTCCAAAGGTTCCTGTGGCACCATTAATTTTGCCGAGGTAGTCCTGCTGCTCCAAGTGCTTGAGTTGACGGTTGATCCGGTATACATAAACGGCGAGCTCTTTGCCAAGTGTGGTGGGTGTTGCGGGTTGACCGTGTGTGAGGCTGAGCATTGCTAAGTCGCGGTACTGCTGTGCTCGTGAACCTAACAAATCTACAATCGTTTGCACATTTGGTACCCACACAAGTTGCACTGCATTCTTGATGCAGCGGGCGTATGAAATGTTGTTAATATCTTCGCTGGTGCAGGCGAAATGAACCAAAGGTTTGAGACGGGAGAGCTCTGTTTGCGCACCAAGTGTTGCACTAGCGTTATCAAGTCGCCGATCAATGTAATATTCAATTGCTTTGACATCATGATGAGTTTTAGCTTCTATTTTGGCTAATTCTTCAATGCTGTCCGCATCAAAATCTTCGGGAATTGCACGCAAATATGCAATTTCTTCTGTTGTAAAAGGTGTAACGCCACCGATAATCGCAGCTTGGCTGTCTGGGTGCGCAGCGTCATTATCAAAACCGTTGGCGAGGAGAATCATCCACTCGATTTCCACGCGCATACGTTCTCGGTTTAAGGCTGCTTCGCTCAGATATTCGACCAGGGGAGCGGTTTGGGAATGGTATCGCCCGTCAAGAGGGCTCAGTGCGATTGCTGGGCTGATATCAGTGATCTTCATGCGATAAAGCCTACTCGGAGCCGTAAACGTGAAAGTGAGTTCGTCGTGGTTCTAGGGCACCATGCGACCTTGAAAATACAGACTTTCCTGTAGCTCACCACTAATTGTTTTACAAAAGTGTTCGTCGTGTTCTTCGGTATCGGGGGCACCGAGATCTTGAGCAGATTGCCAAGTAGCACGTTGATAATTCATACCGTGTGGCAGCTCCTTATTGTCGCCACTGTTCAGCACTGTTGCCGCCATGTATTTCGATACTGTGGCAGTAGTTACTGATTTAGGCTGTACTTTCCCTCGTACTGTGATCCACGACTGACGAGTCGGGTTGGGTGCACCATCTAATGCCGATACCAATTCGTCTTCGACTTCAACGCTGGTAACCCAGGTTGAGCTTGGGATAGGGTGGTTGGCTATTGGCGAGCCAGCAGTAACGATGTGTTCGATACGGTATGCGACATTACTCTGCGAGGCTAAGGTAGCTGCCACTATGCCTCCTTGGGAATGCCCTACCAACGCAACTTTATCTTGTGGTTGTATCCCAGCCTGTTCCATTGCTGAAAGTACGAATCTGGCGCTCGCTGCTTGCATTCGTTGATTGTCATTGTCACTCATAAGCTGCACATTTTGTGCCCAACCCAAGGGCGAATCTGTTTCGGATTGTGTTCCTGGTATGGTCACTAACCAACTGTTGCCACCTGAATCATTACGGTATCGCTGAATGGAAAGAGTCGAGTGTGGCAAACCCGAATATGTTGGGTCGCTGAGTGTATCAAGGTGCTCAAGTGCGGCGCTTACCGAATGAACCTTCTCAGATGCGACCTTACTTGGTGTGAGTTGAGTGACCCTTAAATTATCTGACTGGAGACTCCATGCAACACCTTGTGCCAGTGGTGCCAAGCGGCTTGCTGCACGATTACTCTCATTACTGTGCATAAGACCAGTGACGAGGGGAAAGGTTGGTATCTGGCCAATTCCTTGTGCTACAGCGGCGACCACACCTTCATGAGCCCAAGCTGTGCCACTTACAGCATATGCTCCGTTGTAGCTGCCTTCTTTGAGTGCTCCATATGCAAGGGACGTGCCTGCAGAAATAATTCCTCCCAACACAGACCCAACAGGTGAAATAGTGACAGTGCTTTGTATAGCACGTCCGATGAAGGCCAATGTTCGATATTCTGCATCCGAATACACTCCACGGGCACGCCACAGTAGTTGGGCTATGTTTGTGCAACGCTGCGCTAGATCATGAGTTCTTCGTGCCTGAGTGTTGCATGCAGAAATTAGTGATTGCACATTCATGGTGCTGTGTTGGATTATGCTTCGATTCACGTTGTAGAACTCAGGTGAGTTGCCAGACGTGCACCACACTGCTCTGGATGCAAGAGAGCCTATTTGTAGTACTGCACAGGACCAAGCGTTACCCAACACTTCGAGTTGTCTGCCAACTTGGTAGAGTGCTTGTGCGTGACTGTCTAAATCATCAAGATTCACTTGTGTTTGGTGGGTGTCTCCGTATACCGATGCTGATACTTCCCACATTAGAGTGCCCTGAAATCTGGCCGTTGTCCAAGTGTTTGAGCACCTTCAGCGATGGTGTGCAACGAGTTTTCGAGAGATATAATTTCTTTACGAAAATATTGAGCCGCTGAACCCTGCCATGATATGCGTTTTGCAGAGGCGAGAGGCAGTTGGATATCTTTGACCGTGAGATTGCAATCAGCAATAATCCTGGCAAGTATTATGCGACATTCCTGCGCTGCACGCTGACATTCACAAGTGAGTATTACCGGCTCAGAGAATTGATTAGCTGTGTCGCCTTGCGGTATACGCGTATAACTTCTCGATGTATTAGTGCTTCGCCGTGCAGCTGAGGTGTTGTATCTGTTGCTCATAATCATATTTCAGCTGATATTGAGGTACTAACTGTTATACATCGCATTGAGTGGTCGAATATGTAATCGATTCAAGTGATGTGGATATCTTTGGCGCAAGTGTGAAGACTAACTACCAGGGCTTCACGTTCTCGCTTGTGCTGGTGTTACTTGATGACGATGATGCACTCGGAGTAGGAGTTTGTGTTGCCTGATTTTGCTTGAGGAGCTCTTGAACTTTCTCTCGCTCCTCCTGAGACAAACCAGAAGTTGATGAACTAGTGCTCTTTTTATCAGTTTCGGCCTGATTACTGTCAGAGGATGTGGTTGAGGATTGTTGTGCTTTGAGTGCTGACGTAATCAGCGCTGTTAGTTTGCGCGAGGTTTCAGCATTATGCTTGATGGTGTTGTTTGTTGTCGGTAATAATATTGCTGACAATGCCTGCGCATCAGCGAATTGTGAATCCGTCTGTTCCTGTGAGCTTTTTAGCATAGCCAAATCGGCTGTGTCTTTCTTCGCTGTCTTGATATTGCTGACAAGACTTTGTGTAGCCTGGTTATACGTGTTGAGAGCAATGGCATTGCACGCTGCAATTATGCCAATTATGAGCACTAGTGCAGCCACAACATACAATCCCAAGCGGAGCGCTAAAGGTCCTTTGCTCTTGGCGGCTGAAGCCTTGCTATTGCTGGTTGTTGTGCTCATAGCATTCTCCTTGAAGTTACTAACCATGCAGCAGCCTCCCAAAGCAAGAGTATGGTCAATGCAATTGCAAAAGGCCAGATTAATGGTGCTGTGACAATGCGCTCTTTAGGGGTTATTGTCAGTCGATATTGTTTCGACGCTTCTGCGGATGCGCTATTCGCCAAGGTATGGTTTGCATCCAACGCGATGTATCTGCCACTCATTTCGTCAGCAATGGCTTTCAAATTCTTGCTGTCCATCTTTGAGATACCGGGTTGTTTAGTGCTTGGATCAATAACCCATTGCTGGCCTGTACTGGAGCCCGTGCTATCGGTTACTGGAATTTTTCCGCCCTCGCTAGAGCCAACTCCAACGGTAGTGGCATCGTCAAGGTATTGACGTAGTGAAGAGAATGAACGTCTTGTTTCTGTGCTGGTCTGTTCGCCATCAGATATGTAATATACGATGAGCGCATCATCTGGATGCTGAGTTCGTGCGGCTTTGAGCTGGATTAGCAGCTGGTCCAAAGGAGCGTCCAAATTTGAACCTGACGATGCAAAAGTCGATTCAGTTGAAAGCGTTTGAGCCCAAGTGTCAATAGCATTGCTATCTGGTGTTAGAGGAACATCAAGTGTGCCACTAGCGCCGAATCGGATACCTGCGAAACTCGCATCAGGATAGAGCTTCGTAATGCTTTGTATAGCTTGAACTGCTGCATCCTTACGAGTAATGGTGGTATCAGAATCGTAGTGGGCATCGTTAACAGCCATAGATCCCGTGACATCAACAGCGATGAACACATCAGTGGCGTTCACAGCCTTGCTAGTGGTGCTGGTCACCATACTGGGCGTGAGTGTCATAACAGCGAGTACAAGAGCTATTGCGCTTCTGCGCGCGCAAGCCCAAACCGTGGTATCTGAACTGGTGCCACGACGTCGATAGAGCACAATACCTACTATGGCTACCACAAGTAATGCGGCACAAATGATTATGGCTGGAATCCAACCTAGAGCTGGGGCAAATGTGAAATTTCCTAGCACACTGTTCATCGTCTAAGCCTCCAAACAGTGATCGCATACCCTATAAAGAGGATAGAAATTACCAACACCCACCATCCAGGCGCATCTAGGAGACTGGACTGTGAAGCCTGTTGAGATTTACCTCCGCGTCTGGTATCAATCTCCCTGACGAGTTCATCTATAGACGCACCTGATCGCTCGCTCAGGAATACGCCGCCGTCACTCTCGATCTGGTTCTTCATTGCTTTAGTAGTCGAATCATTGAGGCTTGCATCAGGTCCGGCAAAAATACCGTCCACGCTGATTTGAGCATTTTTCGCAAGATCTAGAGCCTGTTGGAGTGTATATTGCGGCGTGCCTGAAACTACATTGTCGGTCGCTAAAACGATAGAAGCAGAGCGTTGTGTGCTATTGCTGTTCTGCGTTGAGCTGCTGTATCCAAATCCAGGGAGCATCGCAGCACAACTGACGAGCCCATCACCAATCAACGAGGTTTGATCTTTGATGTTTTGGGTACCATCGAGCCAATCAGAAATTTGTTGATATTGTTTGTCGCTCATCTTATCGATATCGTCTTGTGACTGTACTCCTCCCAGTATTTCCTTTGCTGATGACAGCTGTTTAGTAACCAGGGAGTAGTCATCGGTCAAAGGGAACACGGTGCGTGATGTGGAATTGAAAATGCTCAGACCTATTCGCTCACCTTGGAACTGAGATACAAGATCCAAATAGGTAGAGATGATTTCGCGGTCATAGGGGAGTGTAGATCCCGAGACGTCTAGGCAGAGCACAATGTCACGGGTGTTGGACTGTTCATCTTCTGAATTCACAGTTGAGGGACGCCCAATGAGTGCGACGCTACTAATAATTGCCAAAGTGAGTAGAGCGAAAGCTATCCGCTTTAGTGTGGTCCATAGGCGGTATTGACGAGAGACTTCTTCGTTATGAAGATCAGCGCTGATGTTCCAGCTGAATGCATCTTGCTTCGGGTCCGCAGCTAGCGGGCGTCGCCGAGAACGGAACCATACAACTACCAGCAGTACCAAAGCTATCAGAGCTGCTACCAGCATGGCCCAGGGCCAACGCCAAATTAATAAAGCATTCATTGAAGTGTTCACCGCCCCCAACGATCTATCAAATTCAATACCCATCCTGACGCTTCATCAACGCTGGTCTCACGAGCTTGGGCATTGATTAAGGCATCTGCAAATTCTGGTGGGTATAGGGCTGCGATGGTTCTTCTGAGCATATCGAGTCCGCGTTGCTGAGCATTGCGTGCTTCGAGATTCAAATCAAGTAAAGTGTGAGAGGCCATATTCCTTCCAGTCGCGTTGGAAGCGAAATCTCTCGCGGTTTGTGCCAAGGCCAAAAAAGCCTCTTCTTTGGTGATGTCTTGGTTGTCATAGGACTTCACGATCTCATTAACCTTAATTCTCCAAGGGTTTGAGCGTGCTTCACTACTGTGTGAACTGACGGTATGTATTTTTGTCTTGCGAGGACGGCTTAAGTATTTAGCGAGAATGATTAATGCACATGCTGCTAGAAGGCATAACAATAGTCCAGACCAAAAAATGACTGGTGAATATTGTTCTAAGACTGTCAGCTTTGAGACATCAATGCTCGCCAAAATGGAATTACTCATTCTTTCCCCCGAGATTCAGCATCTTGGGTGTGAGCAGATGATTGCGTCCTGAGCGTGTGAGGCTCGAAGAAATAATCCTGATAAATTCGCCAAACATCAGCTCACTCGAAGCGCAATGCAGCAGCGTTGAACCTGCATGGTCGAGTTCTTGCCGTAGAGCCGCAGTTGCGAATCCACGATGTGTTTGAACTGCCGTAACCACATCTGGTTGAGATAGAAAAGCAGGTACGCGACGACCGTCGCGCGCATTAATCACATGTCGGTATCCCGAGGGCCTGCTGAAAGGATTAATAGTTGCAATATCGACAACAACAATCGGATGGCTCTGTGCTAATCGTTTAATAGCGTGTAATTGCTGGTCTCCAAGAGCAGTTTCGTCTGTGGCCAGCACTACTAGAGCATTGCGGTCCTTTATGGTGTTGGCATAGTCCAAAAGAGCGTCAATGTGCCGGGGATGCTTCATCTGAGAATTAAGCGAGTTGTCAAGACGATGCTCGAATTCGGTGAAACCTCCGCTGAATTGCATTCGGGTAATGCTGACAGCATCTGCCAGTACTAGAGAAATATCATCAGAGCGTCGCAAACATAATGCTGCGAACATCGCCAATGCGTTAGCTGCTACATCAATGGCACGTTCTCCGCCAACACAGCTACCACTCATTTCACGACCAACATCAAGAAGCATCCACACTCTGCTGGTGGTCAGACGCTCGCGTTGAGCAATCATCGGACGACCAGCACGGGCGCTGCTCTTCCAATCAATGAAGCGAGCTTCATCGCCTGACTCGTAGGCACGAATATCCATCGTGTCTCCCGTGCCACCTAAGCGGTGAGAAAGATGCTCCCCTTCTAACACTCCTAGAGCTTTGCGTACTGTGGGTAAGGAGAGCTTGATGCCAAGGGCTTCGATTTTTCTGCGAACCGGATCCCTTGAATCTTGAGCTGAACTCATGGTACGGGCACCGCCTGAAGCATAGAATCGATGACTTGATCGCTGGAAACATCGTCGGCCAGAGCTTCAAAGGTCAACAGAATGCGGTGGCGAAGTACCTCATGTGCAAAGAGCTTGACATCCTCGGGTACAACGTAGTCACGTCCGGCAATCAAGGCATTGGCTTGCGCGATACGTACTAATGCAATCGATGCACGTGGGCTCGCGCCTAGACGCACCAGACTAGACAAACCTTGTATTGGGTGTTTTCCAGCGCCACGACTCGTGGCGACTAAATCTACTGCATACTCGACAATAGAGTCCGAAATATGAACTCTTCTCGAAGCAGATCTGAGGAATTCAACATCAGCTATGGAAATAATATCGTCTTGTCCTAGGCGTTGATATTCAGGGGTATCAGAGCCACGTTCAGCCAGCAGATGGAGCATACGTTGCTCTTCATCAGCTGTGGGGTACGTCATTTGTGACTTCATCATGAAGCGGTCCATCTGAGCTTCAGGAAGATTATACGTGCCCTCTTCTTCGATAGGGTTTTGTGTAGCAATTACCATAAAAGGCTTAGGCAGTGTAATGCGTTCACCGCCGATAGTGGTGTTGCCTTCGGACATAGCTTCAAGCATCGCTGACTGTGTTTTGGCGTTAGAGCGGTTGATTTCATCCAACAACACGAAATTTGCGTGAATGGGACCGATGATTGTGGTGAATTTCTGTGCAGAGAAATCAAAGACCTGAGTGCCAACCAAATCTGATGGCATTAAGTCGGGTGTGCACTGCACGCGTTTGAAACTGCCAGAAACTGATGTTGCTAGAGTCTGCGCGGCTGTTGTCTTGGCCAGTCCAGGGACAGATTCGATCAAAATGTGGCCCGCGGCAATCAAGGTGACAATGAGCGAATCGCGTAGATTGTCTTGCCCCACAAGCGTGCGTGCGAAGCGTGTGCGGATTTTACCTACTAAATCGCGGGTTCTGTCCAAATCTGCACGGCTGAGCGGACTCTTCTGCCCTGGTTCAGGTGAAGGCAGCTTCGGTTGTGAAATACTGTTCTGCGGTTGCACTGGGAATAAAGCCATAGACAACACTGTAACTGCTGTTTCTGACCACTGACTAATTTATGCTATTGGGTCCCTTAACGCAGACTCCAATCAACAGGTTCTGCTCCTTGTGCCACTAGTGCAGCGTTTGCTTGTGAAAAAGGGTGCGAACCGAAAAAACCATAGCGTGCGGACAGCGGGCTCGGATGAGCAGAGGTGATGATTGTAGCGTTCGTCAGTAAAGGAGCGATACTCTGGGCTTGCCGTCCCCAGAGAATTGCAACTAAGGGTTTGATATGACCATGTTCATCCGTGCGGTTATTGAGTGCGGTAATAGCTGCATCAGTGATGTGTTCCCAGCCTTTGCCTCGATGACTTCCAGGCGCTCCGACTGCCACGGTGAGACATCTGTTGAGTAACATCACCCCCTGTTTTGTCCAAGGAGTGAGATCGCCGTTGGTTGGTTGAGGTACGTGTACATCGTCAACAAGCTCTTTGTAGATATTCCGCAGACTTCCAGGAAGGGGCTTTACCGCTGGGTCAACACAAAAGCTGAGTCCAACTGGATGTCCTGGTGTGGGGTAAGGGTCTTGGCCGACAATTAATACTTTGATGTCGTCAAAAGGAATGGTAAACGCTCTTAAAATATTTTTGCTGGCAGGAAGATATTGCCTACCTTGTGCATGTTCCTCTCGTAAGAAAGATCCCATGCGGTGAATATCATCTTCGACTCCACTTAAGGCTTGCGCCCAACCTGCATCAACGAGTTCAGAAAGTGCTTTGGGATGGGTGCCATTGGTCTCTGTCATGCTTTCCACAGTAGTATGTGCGTAGGAATGTAGTGAGTATGGGCAGTGTGCGCATCTGTATGTGAGTTGTATGTGAGTAGTTGACCTGATATCCCATTACACTCATGTGTAGCCGAATGAGGAGATTTAATGACACAACAGCGCAACGCGGGCGACGCACACGAAACGTATACGCCTGACGAATTTGATAATCCTCCAGCAGGACCAGTCGGTGTTCATAGGGGACCGCGCTCACTAGCTGTTAGGGTAGTGCCCTACATAGTGGTTCTCGTCGTTGCAGTGCTGCTGGGTTTTGCGGCTTGGTTGATGTTCTCAGGAAGCCTCAACAATATCCGCTTCCCGTGGACTGCATCGCAGAGTTCGCAAACATCGAGCACTTCAGCGAGCGCGAGTGATTCATCTAGCAGTGCCACTGCATCAGATTCGTCCTCAGCAAGCGACTCCACAAGTTCGTCAGCTGCTGCTTCCTCAGCTGCATCTTCTAGCAGTGCAAGTTCGTCACCTTCGACTTCAACCTCAACGACTGCTTCTCAAACTGTTAACAAAGCGACCAGTGTAAGGGTTATCAACGGCACTGGTACTAGCGGTTATGCTGCTACTAAAAAAGCAGTGTTGACACAGGCAGGCTACAGCAATGTGGTTGCTGACAATCCCACGGGGACTTTACCGTCGGCGAGTGTGGTGTGGTATCAAAACGAGACCGATAAAGCTACAGCAGAGAATATAGCCAGCACTTTGGGAATTTCGACAGTTTCACAAATATCGAATATCTCTGCACCAGTCGTCGTAGTTTTGATGAATTAGTGTTTTTTCGGCGTTTCCTGTTAAATCTCGCTTACAATGATTAAGCCGACCGGTAAGAAGCGGTGAGTTTCGCCTCTGCCGTGAAGCGGCACATTTTCTAAGGAAGTTAGTTATGGCACAAGGCACTGTGAAATTCTTCAGCGCTGGCAAGGGTTATGGTTTCATCAACCCCGATGACGGTGGCGAGGACGTATTCGTTCACTTCTCCGCTATCCAGTCAGATGGATTCAAATCTCTTGATGAGGGCGATAAGGTCGAGTACGAGGTAGAGCAAGGGGCCAAGGGTCTCCAAGCAACAAAGGTCTCCAAGATCTGAGATTCCTCGGGCATCGTCCTGATCAAGGCTTCGGGCATAGTCCGGGGCCTTTTTTCATGCCCATTGTCAAGTTCTAACCGTGCACGTTTGAACTGTGAAGGTTGTAACTGTGCATATTTTTTGAAGAGTGTAGGTTTCAAACTGTCGAGATTTGAACTGTAAAGATTTGAACGACTGGTTCTGGGCTGTCAAGCGCATTGCAACGGTGCAATATGTCGCATTTGGGGTCGAATTCATAGCTTAAGAGCCTTAATAGTCGTTTGTGTAGGGATTTTTGGTGATACACGCAGTAGAAGCAATATGAAAACGCCTGAATTGCAGGCAAAAGCAAATTTATTAAAACAGATACCCCGATTAATCCCTACACAAACGCAGCTTTCTCTCTGTATTAGGGGATTTTCGTCCACAGTAATGTCGCATTCCCGTGTTGTGGAGACTGCGTATCAAGTATTGCGTCGTAGTGAATGCAAATTTTGATTCAAAAGTTCATTGGGGATCTCCAAGCGGGTGCGGAAGATTATTTTTCGCTCGGAATGATGTTCGCAGCACGCGAAGTTGGCACTCGAGCCGGCAGAGTGCTAATCTCACTGTTAGCACTCAAGGAGTGAGAGTGATAATCAGGCAGCTGACGGTTTGGTTATTCTTTTGACTTGGGTGGGCACGTATACCTCAAGCCATTATGGAGGAAACAATGGCAAAGATTATTGCTTATGACGAGGAAGCTCGTCAAGGAATGCTTGCGGGTCTTGATAAACTCGCAGATACCGTAAAAGTCACTTTGGGACCCAAGGGTCGCAATGTAGTTCTTGACAAAACTTATGGTGCTCCAACAATCACCAACGATGGTGTTTCCATCGCTAAGGAGATTGACCTCGAAGATCCATACGAGCGCATCGGTGCAGAGCTTGTCAAGGAAGTTGCTAAGAAGACTGATGATGTCGCAGGCGACGGTACCACAACTGCTACCGTTCTGGCACAGTCCCTCGTTCACGAAGGTCTGAAGAATGTTACTGCTGGTTCCAACCCTATCGCGCTTCGTCGCGGTATCGAAAAGGCCGCAAACACCATCGTCAAGGAACTGATTGCAGCTGCTAAGGACGTTGAAACCAAAGATCAGATTGCTGCTACTGCAACAATTTCTGCTGCTGACCCAGAGGTTGGCGAGAAGATTGCAGAGGCACTCGATAAGGTTGGACAAGACGGTGTTGTAACCGTTGAGGACAACAATCGCTTCGGTCTGGACCTTGAGTTCACCGAAGGTATGCGTTTCGATAAGGGCTACATTGCACCTTACTTCGTAACGAATGCTGACGAGCAGACTGCTGTACTGGATGATCCTTATATCCTGCTCACATCTGGTAAGCTTTCCAGCCAACAGGATGTCGTTCATATTGCAGAGCTGGTAATGAAGACCAGCAAGCCGCTGCTGATTATTGCTGAAGATGTTGACGGAGAAGCTCTCCCAACCTTGATTCTTAACAAGATTCGTGGCACTTTCAACTCATGTGCAGTCAAGGCCCCAGGCTTCGGTGATCGTCGTAAGGCGATGCTGCAAGATATGGCAATTCTTACGGGTGCACAAGTTGTATCCGATGAGCTTGGTCTCAAGCTTGAGTCCATCGATACCAGCGTGCTTGGTACTGCCAAGAAGGTTATCGTTTCCAAGGATGAAACTACTATCGTTTCCGGTGGTGGCTCCAAGGACGAGGTTGCGGCTCGCGTTTCCCAGATTCGCGCAGAAATCGATAACACCGATTCTGATTATGACCGTGAGAAGCTGCAAGAGCGACTGGCTAAGCTTGCCGGCGGCGTTGCCGTTATCAAGGTTGGCGCAGCAACTGAGGTTGAGGCCAAGGAACGTAAGCACCGCATCGAAGATGCTGTTCGCAATGCGAAGGCAGCTATCGAGGAAGGTTTGCTTCCAGGAGGCGGCGTAGCGCTGATCCAGGCTTCTGCCAAGGCAGAGAAAACTGTTGATCTCGAAGGTGACGAAGCTACAGGTGCAGCTATTGTCTTCCGCGCAATCGAAGCTCCTATCAAGCAGATTGCTCAGAATTCAGGGCTCTCCGGCGACGTAGTCATTGACAAGGTCCGTTCACTTCCTGACGGCCAGGGCTTTAACGCTGCAACCAACGAATATGTTGATTTGCTCGCAGCAGGAGTTGCAGATCCAGTGAAGGTCACCCGTTCCGCTCTGCAGAATGCGGCTTCGATTGCAGGTCTGTTCCTTACTACCGAGGCGGTAGTAGCGAATAAGCCAGAACCACCGGCAGCAGCTGCTCCAGCGGCTCCTGACATGGGTTACTGATTTGCAGTATTGATTCGCTTTACGCGTATCAGTCGTAGATTACAGTGCGGCATCCCAGAAGGGGTGCCGCACTGTTTGTATTACAAGCTTCATTGTTATACCCGTTGTGCATGGCTGTACTGTTGCTTCGATAATGTGACAACTAGACACACCACTGGTGCATAGTTATGACGCCAAGTATCTACTAATTCACGAACAACATTGTCGCTTGACTCTCTGCTTCCTCGTAGAGCGATGATGCCTGTGTGAGGGCGCGTTGGATAGCTTCGAGAGATTGTTCCATCTGAATTTGCGCGTTTCTCCACTGTTGCGAGATTTGGGTGAATTGCGTGGCTGCAGAACCGGTCCAAATGCCTTCAAGCCCTTGTAAATTGCCATACATGCCATGTACAGAATCACGTATCGCCTCAATGGAATGCTGCACTGCTGCACTTGAGGTCCTGATTTGTTCTGAATCAACTTGAAAATTAGTCATTGTTACATCCTTATTGTTGTTATGTTATAAAATGCTGAACTCATATAATTCAGCCACGATGCTGAGGCAACCGCTAAGGTGGAGAATATGGCACGTTGGGATTCTTTACACAGAGCGACCGTTACTGTGGACGAATGTGCCACTGAATCATCTAAGGGGGATTAATGGAGGACGAGCGCAGCTGTGTCGGAGCGGTATCTCGATTGCTTCATAAACAACAAAGCCGTATGTCACACAGCTCTTTGTTAGCTGTCGTACTCTTGATGTTGTTCCTCATCACTTCGTTTACAGCACTACAAGCACCGTTAGCCGTTGCAGATGAGAGTCCTTCAGCAAGTACTTCAACAACTAGCTCTGCTACGCCGTCAGCATCAGCTTCACAGAGTGCCAGTACTGGTGGCATGACAGTCACTGATTCCATCACTGATACACAGAATCTGCTCGGTTCCCAGGCAAGTCTGGTGAACGACACCATTGTCAAGACAAAAAGTGAGACTGGCGTAACAGTACGGTTACTGTATTTGTCCACATTTTCTGGCAACAGTAATCCCGAAAAATGGACTAGTGCAGTGTTAGAGTCGACTGATCCTCCCGCTAACACCGTGTTGTTGGCTGTTGCCTCGCAAGATGGGAATTTGGTAGTTGCTGTTTCAGGGAATTCTGACGACTGGCTCAAACAACAATCAACTGTGGACGAATTGTCGGATGCTGCGTGGAAGCCGATTACAGAGGGTGATACGCCAGATTGGGCAAAATCTGCGATTAATATGATGTCGTCAATTACTCAGATTGAACAGACTTCGACAACCACCACGACACAGCATGTTGGTATTTCGGTGTTTATAGCGGTTCTCGTACTCTTACTTATCGCGGCAGTAGTTATGTTCGTATTCCATCAGCGTAAGAAGAAACTGGGTAATAACACCTCACGTGCTGATCGTCATACCCGACATCAGCGTGAAAGACATGAAGCCGCCACATCGCAAGATCAAGAGCATTCAAGTGATGAACAAAGCTCACGGAGACAATCATCCCGAAGGTCAATGGCAACAAAACGCACTCGCAAAGGGCATAATAACCGCAGAGCTACTCGACGTTCGGATCACGAGAGCCTTGTTGACGATGCTTCCTCACAACAGCATCAAGCCTCTACGCATCCAGATTCTGATTCTTCAAGCGAAGATCATCAAGAACAGTCTGAGACGACCAGTAGGGCAAAAACTAGGAAAACTCATAGGTAAAGGCGTCAATATCTCATTCATCGAAATGAGCGAAGTGCTGATTCTAGTGATGAACACAGTATCCAAGAAGAGCGAGAGCCAAAAAATTCCAACAACAATTCAGATGGTATTCAGGAAACCTCCAGCCAATAGCGTCAAGCTATAAGACATGACTAAGCAAATAGAAGCATCGATTGTAGTTGTGGATGATGAGCCATCAATTCGAGAATTGTTGGTTGCTTCCTTGCATTTCTCAGGATTTGAGGTCAATGCTGCCGCGTCGGGTTCCCAGGCCATTGAAGTAATTGAAAAAGTGCAGCCAGACCTCATCGTGTTAGATGTGATGCTCCCAGACATCGATGGTTTCACTGTCACGCGCCGTATCCGTCAGGAGGGTATCGACGCACCCGTACTATTTCTCACCGCTAGAGATGATACCCAGGATAAAGTTATGGGTTTGACTGTTGGTGGCGATGATTATGTGACTAAGCCATTCAGCCTTGAAGAGGTGGTGGCTCGTATTAGAGCAATACTGCGTAGAACGCGTGAGCAGGTTGAAGATGACCCAATTATTCGTGTTGGTGACCTTGAGATTAATGAGGATTCACATGACGTTTCACGTTCCGGACAACCTATAGATCTAAGTCCAACCGAATACAAATTGCTTCGTTACCTCATGGATAATGAGGGACGCGTATTGAGTAAAGCTCAAATTCTTGATCATGTTTGGCAATATGATTGGGGTGGCGATGCGGCCATAGTGGAATCATATATTTCCTATTTGCGTAAGAAAGTTGACGGCATAGAAACCACAGATGGACAAGGTGCTAGCCATAAGGTTGTGCCTCTGATCCAAACCAAACGTGGTATTGGTTACATGATTCGTGAGCCAAAGACTGTCTCGGGCGTACAGTGAACAAGCAACTGCATGGCTCATCAGCAAGCCCTGATGAGCCCACAGCAAACAAGAAGACCAATGCTTTTCGGCACCGATTTGATCGACTGCGCGCACCAATGATGCGGCAAATGGATTCTGTGCCGTTGAGTACCAAACTGGTCGCTTGCATGCTTGTGGTTCTAGTGATGGGTACATTAGGCATTACCTTCGCCATACGTTACCTTGTTGGTGGATACTTGTTAGATAAAACTGATCAGCAGTTAACTAGGCAAGCTTCATTGATTTTTAATAACATCCGTCAGTTAAGTCAGGAAGATAATGGCAAGGGTGGAGTAGGGCCAACTGATTATTTTCTTCAAATACGCGATGCAAAATATCAGATAATGACCACAGCGCTGACACCTTCACTGTCTTCGGGTGTAACCTCTGCGCCGGTACTTCCGCCCTCAGGCTCTATGGGAAGTGTGCAGATCGGCCAACCTTTTACTACAACCGCTTCTGTGAGCCAAGATCAGAATCAGATCGATAGCACAACATTGAAGATGGCTCAGGCTCCTTGGCGAGTAGTGGCTTTGGAATGGGAAATTCAGGGTCAGGGGAGTGGGCAGGATGCGTCTCATGGCGTGCTCTTTATTGGCTTATCGTTGAGCGACCAACTTGACACCACTGAGACCCTGACAAAGTACAGCATCATCGTAGGCATAGGTATTGTGTTGCTCGGAGCTTTGCTGGCGATGCTGACTATACAGCGCACGCTGCTTCCTCTGAAACGTATTGAAAAAACAGCCGCACAAATAGCAGCTGGTGATCTGTCTCAGCGTATTCCACCGGCACCAGATAATACCGAGGTTGGTTCGTTGTCTTCTTCTCTTAATGCGATGTTGGCACGTATTGAGCAGAGTTTTGATGAGCAGACCGAAACTACAGAGAAGATGAAGCGCTTCGTATCGGATGCCAGTCATGAGTTGCGCACCCCTCTGGCTGCCATACACGGATATGCGGAGCTCTTCAAGATGCAACGTGATTATCCAGGAGCCTTAGAGCGCGCAGACGAATCGATACAACACATTGAAGCATCCAGTACTCGCATGGCGATTCTTGTGGAGGATTTGCTCTCATTGGCAAGGCTTGACGAGGGGCGAGGAATAGATATCCATCAAGAGGTCAAATTGACTTCTGTGGTTAACGATGCTGTCGATGATCTGCATGCTCTCGATCCAAGCAGAAATATCGCTTTCGGTTCTTTGAGCATTCATGGCGAGGTTAAAGCTGACAATGTCGCTGGCCTGGCAGCATTAAACCGCAAGAGCACAGTAGTTCCATCAACGTTTGCTGCTTCTTTTGGACAATCCAAAAGTGAACCTTCATTTGCGTTTAAACCAGGTATAGTGCCAGAGGTAACAATCCCTGGTGATCCTTCACGGCTTCGTCAAGTCGTGACCAATATCGTGGGAAACATTCATCGATACACACCCACTGATTCACCAGTACAGGTTGGATTGGGCATCATGACTGCTTCAATAAGTGCCACAGCACTGTCTCGTTTGCCTTCAACAGCCGCGTCTCTCGCAAGATTCATCGAAGCAGCTGAGGTTGGTCAAGCCAACAACATGGGCACGCGATATGCAGTAGTCCAATTTTCCGACCATGGTCCAGGAGTTCCAGAACAATCGCTTCCTCAGCTTTTTGAGCGTTTTTATACAGCGGATCCCTCGAGAGCTCGTGAAAAAGGCGGTACTGGATTAGGTTTGGCTATAGCGCTGTCTGTAGTGAAAGCACATCATGGTCTGATTTGTGCAACCCAAACACAGGGTGGCGGTCTAACGTTTACTGTTATTTTGCCTTTGTTGAGCAAAGCAGCAGACAAGGAACAGAATGCACCATCACCAGCAGCGACGACTAAGCAACATAGCAGTAGAAAGAGCAAACAGAGCAATAAACACAATAAAACAGTGCATAAGTCTTCAGCAGATGTGACAACGCCAGTAGCAGATACAGAAGGAAATGGTTCAACCAAAGCCACGACGCAGCAGAACGGATTTTCCGCTCCTCAGCAGGGCGGGGCAACGAGTCGTTCAGTAGAGCAGGGCTCTGAGTCGCTAAGTACTACTGCACAGAACCTTGCCAATGAACACCATCAGCTGTGAGCTCTTGGAGTGCGTAGACCTTGAGTTGTATCGTATGGTGAATTAGTGCAACTTCGCCAATGAATCGGGGTAGTAAAAAAGTTGACCCTTAAGAGAAATACAGGGCGGCTGAGGTTGCGCTAGACTTGGTATTCGGTTTCTTATGAAGCCACACGTGTGAGCGTGCCGATTTACGATGCAGTGAGGAGCAGATATGCCCAGCGGGAAAGTGCGTTGGTTCGATGCCGCGAGAGGTTTCGGATTCATTACCGGCGACGACGGTGAGGATGTATTTCTTCCCTCAAGTGCGTTGCCTGCAGGCGTATCTACATTGCGCAAGGGCGCTAAGGTCGAATTCTCCGTTGCAGAAGGAAGAAAGGGTCCGCAGGCGCTCGGCTTAACTCTAGTTGGCCCCGCTCCATCGGTGGTTAAGGCCACTAGACCCAAGCCTGACGATATGGTCGCAATTGTAGAGGATCTCATCAAATTGCTGGACTCTGCAGGCAATGGCCTGCGTAGACACCATTACCCGTCACCGTCTGATTCAAGGAAACTAGCAACAGTGTTGCGAGCAGTTGCTGATAACTTCGACGTTCAGGATTAATCATCCGAACAGTCGTTAATCAACCGTCGCCATCGAAGGTGCTCTAGATGTCTGAAAAACTATCCGATCCACAGGAGCTTGCCAAATCGGTGGCTCTCGAAGTTGCTGCCACTGCAGAAGAAGTCGGTGATTTTGTCACCGCTCTCGATGAAGAAAACAACATCACCGACTTCCGCTTTGTTTCGCATGTTCGCGGTTACGAGAATTGGCAATGGTCAGTGACGCTGTTCCACGATGTCGAGTTCGATAAATGGACCGTTAATGAGTCGTCACTAATTCCCGCCCAAGGTGCCTTGCTACCTCCGGCATGGATTCCTTGGAAAGATCGCCTGTTACCCGAAGACCTCTCTGTTACAGATGCGATGGGTACTGAGGCTGATGATCCTCGAATTGAGCCTGGAATCGATGTGCAAGAGCTGAGGCGTGCTGAACAGCACGCGAACGCTGAGTCTGAAACACCGTCAGACGATATCACTCAGGAGGAATCGAGCGATACTGATTCCCAAAGCGACAGCAGTAATCCAGACTCTGCTGAATATGCGCGTAATGCCGAAGATTTTGCCGATGCTGCAATAGCTTTTCATCTCACCCGAAATCATGTGATGACTGCTGAAGGCAGAGCAGAAACTGCTAAACGCTGGTATGCAGGTCAGCATGGACCTAAGTCATTATCAACCAAAACAGCTGATGGTTTGACTTGTGAGGAATGCGGATTTTTAATTCCTCTGCAGGGGGAGCTGGGTCGTTTATTTGGAGTATGTGCTAACAAGTGGAGTCCGGACGATGGCAAGGTAGTCTCTTTAGACCACGGATGTGGTGAACATTCAGAAATCGAGGCCGCTGAAGGTAGCCAACTTTGGGTGCAATCAGAGCCTGCGTACGATGATCTCCATATCGATGTGGAACGGCATCGCACCATCAAGACAGTAGATATGGATAATCTGTCTTCACAGTCCTCTGAACCAGCTTCAGATGCGGAACTCCCTGAGGTAGAGATTCTCGAATCGCAACAAATTAGCGCTGAGGAATCGTCGATGCCAGCAGAGGAAGCTGATGTCGAAGATCAGGATGACGCAGCTGCTGAGCGCGACACAGCTGGCAAAAAAGTCGTACGTCGCCGTCGCAAGACCACAAGTTCAACAACTGAAGCCACGAAAAAACATTCCAACACGCGTAA
This sequence comes from Bifidobacterium sp., assembly GCF_022647885.1. Classification (NCBI taxonomy): domain Bacteria; kingdom Bacillati; phylum Actinomycetota; class Actinomycetes; order Bifidobacteriales; family Bifidobacteriaceae; genus Bifidobacterium; species Bifidobacterium sp. The sequence goes on from NZ_JALCLM010000001.1 coordinate 1,176,935, forward strand.
GCGCAAGGCTGCAAGGGATGACAATCCCGTGCAGAACGAGGTAACAGCTGACAAGTAAGTGCCTGTTGGCCTCAACGCACTATGGTAACTGTGCACTCAGTCATAGTGAGCATTTGCTTACTGACAGAACCTAAGAAATGTGCGTCCAACCCTGATAGCCCTCGAGAACCCACAATAATCCACGAGACATACTGCGAGACATTGATAAGGCCCTTAGCAGCAGAGATATGGAATGCATGGGAATGCACATTCACGTGGGAAGGGATATCGACCTTACTGAGGATGTCATGGAGCGTTGCCTCCGCAGTTTGTTGCCCAACTTCGATAGGCGCTATTGCATTCTCGTAACCTTGTATAGTGCCTAAATCCTTGAGTTGCCAGCAATACAACACATGTAGCTCAGCCTTGTGCAAAGCCGCTTCACGGACTGCAAATTGCAATGCAGCAGTAGAGAGTCGGGAACCATCGACCCCGACTGCGATAGATTTTGTTTGAATAGGTATATGTTGTTCGCGTTCTGAGACATCTTCACCGCTGGTGTTAATAGATCCTGTGAATGCCTCTTCAATGTCCTGCTGAACTTGATTCGCGTCATGCTCTGGGAGTCTGACAATGGTTACAGGTACTGTTGCCGCTTCAGCCAACGATGCTGAGGTTGATCCTAAGAACCATCGCGCAACACGACCCAAAGAGCGTCTACCAACTACAATCTGTTGGGCTCGCTGTCCGATTTCGAGCAGCGCTTCGGGCCCTGAGGCTTTGACTGGTGTGAAGCTCAGTGTTGATTTATCGATGGGTATGTCAGCACACTGAGTATTAACCCAATTATTGAGCACTTTGCTAATGCTGGAACGTACAGCGCGCCACTCGCTTTCGCCTTGAGGCTCTGCCCCCACATTCCAGGAGTCAGTCCAACCGAATACCACGTTGACATGCTGCCCGCTAAGAACAGACTCGGAGAGCGCCCAACGTAGTGCGGCGAAGGACTCTTCAGAACCATCAACACCGACAACAATGTCGGCCTCAGCGGTGATGTTTGCATGTCCTTGTCTCGTATAAGTGCCATTTTGCTGTGTCATCGCTGTCACACTCCTAACATGGTTGATATAAACCAGCATAACCGCGAATTTGCGTTCATAGCGCAATAGGGAAACGGCTGTGAATAAACGTCATCGCAAATCTGTAGAGTGAGTGACAGTTTCAAAGGGAAGGACAAGCATGTTCGAACGGTTTACCGACCGTGCGCGGCGCGTCATCGTGCTGGCGCAGGAAGAGGCTCGCGCCCTTCAACACAATTACATTGGTACTGAGCACCTGCTGCTCGGACTGATTCGTGAGGGTGAAGGTGTCGCCGCCAAGGCACTCGAGGCAAAAGGTGTGGAGTTAGATGCCACACGTAAACAAGTCGAGGAAATGATTGGCAAGGGGAACGCTGCTCCAAATGGGCATATTCCCTTTACACCGCATGCCAAGCAAGTGCTCGAGCTCAGTTTGCGTGAAGCCTTACAACTGGGCCATAGCTATATTGGTACCGAGCATATTCTGCTTGGGCTGATTCGTGAGGGTGAAGGTGTTGGAACCCAAGTCCTCATTAAGATGGGTGTGGATCTCGGAGAGCTCCGCACATCAACTATTCGACCTAATTCGTGGTAGTCACGAAGGCTCTGACGCAGCCAAAGCTGATTTGGCGAATGCAGGTAGCGTACAAAACAAGCAAGGACAGACAGGATCTGCCATTCTGGATCAGTTCGGACGCAATCTCACTCAGGAGGCTGCGGAAGGCAAGCTTGATCCAGTTATTGGTCGTAGCAAAGAGATTGAGCGTGTGATGGTAGTGCTATCACGTCGCACAAAGAATAACCCTGTGCTGATTGGTGAGCCTGGTGTAGGTAAAACTGCAGTAGTTGAAGGACTCGCCCAGAAAATTCATGTTGGTGATGTACCTGAGACCTTGAAAGGCAAGCAGGTGTATTCGCTTGACCTTGGTTCTATGGTGGCTGGTTCACGTTACCGTGGTGATTTCGAAGAGCGCTTGAAGAAGGTGCTTAAAGAGATTAAAACTCGCGGTGATATTGTGCTGTTCATTGACGAGATTCACACTATCGTTGGTGCTGGTTCAGCGGACGGTGCACTTGGTGCATCGGATATGCTCAAGCCTATGTTGGCTCGTGGTGAGCTACAAACCATCGGCGCCACAACCACTGAGGAATACCGCAAGTACATTGAGAAGGACGCGGCACTCGAGCGCCGTTTCCAGCCAATTCAGGTTCCTGAGCCGACAGTCGCTGAAACGATTGAGATTCTTAAAGGTCTGCGCGACCGCTATGAGAATCACCATCATGTGACTATTACCGATGGTGCTCTACAGTCTGCAGCAGAACTTTCTGCACGATATATTCAGGATCGTAACTTGCCAGATAAGGCTATCGACTTGATTGATGAGGCTGGAGCTCGTCTGCGCATCAAGCGCTTGACCGCGCCTCCTGAACTTCGTGAGCTTGACGAGAAGATCGCTAAGCTGAGCGAGCAAAAGGATCAGGCTATCAAGGATCAAGACTTCGAGAAGGCTGCTGAATTACGTGACGGCCAAGAGAAGCTTGAAACTGAGCGCAAGGAGAAGGAACAGTCCTGGCGCGAAGGTGAGTCCGACGTGCGCATGGTTGTGGACGAGGATGTTATCGCTGAAGTGATTTCTTCAAGCACTGGCATTCCTGTGTTTAAGCTGACACAGGCGGAGTCTAAGAAACTGCTCAATATGGAAGGTGAGCTGCATAAGCGGATCATTGGCCAGGATGAAGCAGTTAGTGCATTGTCTCGTTCTATTCGCAGAACTCGTGTGGGGCTTAAAGATCCAAAGCGCCCTGCAGGTTCGTTCATCTTTGCAGGACCAACTGGTGTCGGTAAGACTGAACTTGCTAAGACGCTGGCTTCCTTCCTCTTTGATGACGAAGATGCTTTGATTCGTGTTGATATGTCTGAGTTCGCTGAGAAATATGCAGCTTCACGTCTCTTCGGTGCACCCCCAGGGTATGTAGGGTACGAAGAGGGTGGCGAACTGACTGAGAAGGTTCGTCGTAAGCCATTCTCAGTGGTGCTCTTTGATGAGATTGAGAAGGCTCACCCGGATATTTTCAATACGCTCTTGCAGGTGCTTGATGAAGGCCATCTAACCGATGGTCAGGGACGCAAGGTGGACTTCAAGAACACGATTATCATTCTGACGACCAACCTTGGTACTCGGGACATCGCCCGTGCCGCCAACACCGGTTTCAATCTCGGCAACAACACCGAGACCAGCTACCAGCGGATGAAGGATCAAGTCACCAGCGAACTCAAGCAGCAGTTCCGCCCTGAGTTCCTGAACCGTCTTGATGACATCATCGTCTTCCAGCAGCTCAATGAGCAGCAGGTTCGTCAGATTGTTGATTTGGATGTTCAGCAGCTCAACGATCGTTTGTTCGAGCGTCATATGTCACTTGAGCTCAGCGATGCAGCCAAAGATTTGCTTGCACAGAAAGGCTTCGATCCCTTGCTGGGTGCCAGGCCTCTGCGCCGAGTCATTCAACGCGACATCGAGGATGCTATTTCCGAGAAGATTCTCATGGGAGAGCTCGGAGATAACGAGCATGTGTTAGTTGATGCTGAGGGCGAAGGAATACTCGGAGAATTTACCTTTGTCGGTAAACCTTTTGAGCAAGATGCTGATGGGAATACGCCTCAGTTGGTTGGTGCATCCGCAGTGACCTCTACCGACGTGGATTCCACCGATGGTGATAGTGCAGATACCGGTACTGATAATGGAGAGACTGCAGAATAGTTTCTCAATCGGTACATATACCCAAGATGGGCCACGAAATGAAATTTCGTGGCCCATCTTATTCATTGGTGTAGGGATTTTCTTATTACCGGTCAGTATCGTGATTTGAGATCATTGAAATTGCAACGATTCTGATTAGACGGTTGCCCTTGGTACAAGGAAAATCCCTACACAAACGGAAACTCAGGCGAATCCCACATGAATTTACCGTTCACATGCTCCATTATTCGTCTATGAGCTGTTGCTCAGCGGGAATTTGTGCAAGACGTTGCTGCAATCGGCGATCATAGAGACGCGTGGATGGTACAGCGAACATCAACAGGCCGCAAAGCAGCGACCCAATGCCTGAAAGTACAAAAATCCACTCCACACCAAGGGCATCGGCAAGTGGTCCGACAAACAGTAGTCCAACAGGTCCTGCGAGACCTGAAAGCGACATGCAAACGCCAAAAATTCTACCAAGCTCGTCTGGCGGGAACGATTGCTGAATCATTGCCATAGGAAGTGTACTGGGGAAAGCTATAGCCATGCCTGCGAAAGCATTGAGTACCACGAAGAGTATGAATCCTGTCATGGATGCAGGCAATAGACCGCTAAGAGCGAAGGCCACACCTAATACAAGAATCGCAAGAATTGAGGGACGCATACGGTCTTTCCAATTGCCGAATATGCCTATGATTGCACCGCCCACAAGTGAACCGATGGACCATACCATTTCAACTACGCCAGCTTGGAATACTGTTCCTTTGAAGTATTGGAAGGTCATCAAAGGGTACAAGCTTGCAGCAGGCATGAACATCAAGGTAAACAGCGAACTGATAATCAGCATCGACCACAAACCGCGAGCGCTGGCAATACGTTTGAATCCAAATACTGCATCCGCTATAACTCGTGGTTTTTCAACGATATTGCTGAGATTCGAAGGAATACGTATGAAGGCTAAAATGCCGACTGAAAGTACAGCTCCAAGCACATCCATCAGAATCAAGTAGTTGATGGGGATGAATGCATAGAGAAATGCTCCTAAAGCAGGAGAAATGACCATTGTTGCTGACTGCACCATGCCTAGCTGACCATTGATTTTGGTAATTTCTTTGTCGGGCACAATTGTTGGCAAGATAGATTGGATTGTAGGCATCTGGAAAGCCTGAGCTAAGGATCGCACGAAGAGTGAGATGAATACCAGCCATAGCGGGAACGTTGAATTGACCGTGCCTACGACAGACAGCACAATAGCGAATGCTGCTGCAACAAGATCAGGTACGATGAGTAGCGCTTTTTTATTCCAACGGTCAATAAAGGTTCCGACAAATGGGCTGAGCAACACCATAGGAAGCATGGCTAGCAACGTGGCATAGCTTAAAATCGTAGCCGAGCCAGATTCTTGCGTGAGATACCAAATAATGGCATATTGCACAATCATCGAGGTGATACCGGTCATGAACTGGCTGAACAGAAACAGATAACTATTGCGTCGCCAATTGGACATCTGCTGAAGTGATGCCTGAGCCATAAGAAGCCTTAGTGTTGGGTCGGTGTGTGGAGCGTGGCAGCGAACTGCATAACAACTATCGCACAGCTTGTTCTCAGGTACAGCATCAGCTCAAGGTGTAATGGTCAATACCTGTTGCTTACACATGAATATGAATGGTGTTGTGAGAACTTTCAGGGTGTTTCACCAGCAGTGATACCATTAACTTGACTTGAATGTATGAAGATGTGAGCACCCATGACGTCCTTGTTAGGCGTAGCACCGCGGTTAAATCCTTTGATTTGAACGGTGTAGCATGCGCAGTGCAATATAGATAGTGCAATATATGCAGCGCAACTACAACAATTCGACATATTCCACTCGGTATTGAGCATGGGTGCTCTATACGTTATTGAAGGCTGAGCTTTGTCATTCAGCGATACAGTATTTACATCGAGGAAAAAATTTTGATTAATGTAACACCAGAACATGCAAATATCATGCAGAATATCAACGATAATCGTGACAATTGGAATGATCGTGCCGAAGTGCATATGCACGGGGGTTATGGCGATATAGACGCGTTCATCGACGATCCACAAGCAACCACCGCAGTTGCACGACGAGATATGGCCGTTTTGAGGCCATATCTGCCACACCACAGCCTGCGCGGTCAGAAACTCATGCATTTACAGTGCCATATTGGTACCGACACTCTGAGTTGGGCAAGATTGGGGGCTGAGGAGGTATGGGGTCTTGATTTTTCGTCGGTATCACTGTCTTATGCCAAGGAGACTGCTCGGCGAGCAGGAGAACATATTCATTTCGTAGAAAGTGATGCCCGTTATGCTGCATCCGCAATGCCAGAACAACGAGGATCTTTCAATGTGGTGGTGACGAGTGCAGGTACGATTACTTGGCTCCCTGATTTGCAACAATGGGCACAGTCTATTGCCGAGTTACTCGCACCAGGTGGAGTATTTATGATTCGAGATGATCATCCGCTGCTCTTCGCACTAGATAACATGGGGCTGACTGTGGTGCAAGATTATTTCAGTGGTACTGAGGTTTCTTATGAGTCTCACTCCTCATATACCGAGGGTTCGGAAAATACTATTGCCCACGGTCACAACCACAATTGGGCTCACGATTTTCAAGAAATAATCGGTAGTTTACTCGGTGCCGGCCTTGAAATAGTAGCAGTAGGGGAGCAACGCATCACAGAGTGGCGTTCTTTGCCCATCTTGGAATTCTCAGAGAACGATGAGGGCTGGCACATGCCTAAGGGCATGCCAGACATACCGCTCACCTTCTCTGTCGTCGCAAGAAAACGGTAATACAAGGCACTAGTAGATTGTCTGTTACACGAAGAGATAACTGCATCAACAGTGCAGCTCTATGACAAAATAATCGTCGTTCAGCTGTGCTGATGATGCAGTTACCTCTGGTGTACGGCTATATAAGGCGGACCTGTGCACAATCAGACTGTTTGAGATGCCTGTTCAGGGGAGCTTTCTTCAACATGACCATCTTGAATGGTGAGCACACGGTCACATTCGCTGAGTAATCGTTCGTCATGAGTCACCATCACGACCGCTGTGTTTTCCCGACGTGATGCTCGAGCGAAAATGTCTGCGACTCCCATGGCTCTGGCAGTATCCAGACTGGCTGTTGGCTCATCTGCGAGGATTACAGCGGGACGACTGAATAGGGCAACGCATATCGCCGCGCGCTGTTTTTCGCCTCCCGACAATTCTTCGGGATATTTGTTGCTGAGCTTCTCAATATCGAGATCCTGCATCAGACTAGTAGCACGACGCGCATCAAACTTCTCGTGTGCGTAGGATGACCGGAGTTTGAGTTGCTCCTGAAGTGTTAGGAAGGGAACCAAATTCGACGATTGCAATACAAAGCCTACAGTGTTGAATCTGAGTCGAGCGAGTTCCTTTGCGGACATATGAGAATATTCTTTGCCGTCTAAACTCACAGAACCACCACTTGGTTTTTGCAAACCACCCATGATGGTTAACAGCGTAGATTTTCCGGAGCCACTTGGGCCAACAACAGCGACGAATTCTCCTGAGTTAATAGTGCAGGTAGTCGGTGTCAAAGCGTGTACAGTAGTGTCCCCGTCCGGATAATCTTTATATACCTCGCTGAATTCCAATACAGCGTGTGAAGGTTGCATATTACTGGTATCTGCTGATGTCATGACAAAGCCTCGATAGCGTCTATAGATGAAACTGCTCGTGCGGAGAATGCGGCGCCAATCAAACTACATACAACCAGCACACCAGAAATAATTGCAAACCAATAGGTACTCACTGTTATTGGAACGGTTACAGGCATTACAGCAATGGTGAGTAAAGCCAGCAATAGACCGATCAGGGTGCCTAGTACCGAAAGAATCAAGGTCTGGGCAAGAATCGAACGAGATATGAAGGCATTGGAATATCCTTGCGCCTTGAGCACTCCAAAGAGGTGCCGTTTGTGCATGGTCAGGATATATATGAAAATTCCAACCACCAAAGCGGATACCCCCACCAGGAATCCAATCATCAGGGAAAAGGTCAACACCTGAGCTTGATAACCAGGAATGTTGTTGATAAACGAGTTCATATCGAGCGATACCATGTCACTCGGAAGAGATATGTGCTTGGACGCATCTCTGACTACCAATCCGCTTGCTACTACGGTCTCATCGGAATTCGTTGAGCTTGCAGATTGACTGGTTTGCTGTTGAGAACTAGCTGCAGTTGTTGATGTCGCAGCGGATGTAGAAGCCATTGATGCATATGCGGAGGGCAGTGTGAAGGTGCCATTGCGTACATAAATCACCGGCTCGGTGTTGTACTCTGCAGTCTTCGTGAACCCAACAATCTTGTATGTGTACCCAGCTCTACCTACGCTCACGGTTTGTCCGAGTTGCACACCGTCTTTTGTTGAAAGGCTTTCACTAGCAACCGCTTCTGTATCCTTGTCGGCAGCGCGTCCATTCACCAGTTCTGGAATCAGAGTGGATGATTCTCGTACGCCAAGCAAGACGGTGTTGAAGCCTTCACCGCTAACGGTTCCTGACTTCTTGATTTTCGTTACGGCCTGCAGCACGCTAACTGGCTCGATTGCTTTGTTCCCTGATTGGCCGATATCATCACTGCCCGCGCTGCTACCGAGAATCGTTGACTCTTCGCCTTTAGTTATTGATGAAGAGACAAGATTGCCATTGGCATCGTCTGAAAGCAGTATGCTCGAAGCGTCCCAAGCGTCGACTGATGTGCGATTTGCTTGCGCAAGACCATAAGACAGAGCAGTTAAGAAAAACGATAAATATCCGACGAGTACAATAACCGCCATAATTAGGGCGTATCGTCCTTTTGAATGTCGGATTTCTTTCCATGCGAGCTGCATGCATCCCCTTCTTCCCCTACGCGTGCACCAAGTATTGACGCATCAATTTCCAACGCTATGAGTGCTGTGGTTACATGCATGCACTACGCCATGTTCTCGGTGACGTGGCATCGTTGTAATTCCCGGACTAACAATACGCATCCGAAAGTCATCGTAAGAGATTCACGCCCTAAGAGTAGGTCAAGCACAGTGCGTATATGTGCCACTACGACTCAGGTCATGAGATGAATTAATCGTTGATATATCGCGATTTGGAGCTCGCTATGGCGCCCGAATTGTTGCTTAATGCATGCGTTGATGATCTCAAGGTATCAGCAGGAGTGTGAGAATATAGACAAGAACTAATACGCCAAATATGGTGTCTCGGTGTGAGAAACGAAGCACACGCAAATGTGTGCGATTATTGCCACCTTCATAGCAACGGGCATCTAGAGCTAAGCCAAGATTGTCTGCATGGCGCAATGTGCCTGCGAACACAGGAACGATGATTGCTGTGATTGCTCTGATACGCTGCAAAACTCCACCACTCTCAACGCTTCCTCCTCTTGCCGATTGAGCATCTATAACGGAAGAAGTTTCTTTGGTGAGAATCGGTATAAAACGAAGCGCTAAGGACATGACCAGAGACACTTCATGAGTGTGTATGCCGAATATTTGTAATGGTTTCAATAATGATTCAAAGGCGTCAGTCATCTGTGTGGGTGTGGTGGTCTGCATAACTACAGCACCCAAGATGATAACCAAGGCGAATCGGCAGGTATAGAGCACAGCGCTCCATATACCGCCAGTACTCAAGAGCAGTGGTCCCCACTGAATGAGCACAGTACCGGTATGTACCACGAAGAGATTGAGCAATCCCATAATGACAAACATAGCCAGAAAAACGCGTACAGAATGCAGTATGCGCAGTGGGGGTATGCGTGAGGCGGCGGTGATAACCAGTGTCATAGCAGCGCCTAGAGCCAGTTGATACGGCGTAGTGATAAAGAAGGCGGTTAACATCATCGCTAAGCATCCCAACATTTTTGCACGCGGATCCATCTTACTAAGCAGCGATGATTGAATTTGAGCATCCGACCTTTCGCAGAAAGCTCTGTTGTTAGAGTGTTGCTGCTGGTCACCTTCAGCTAGTTGACGGTCACTCGACGATCGTGATGTGGCTGCTTCGGACATCACATGACGATAACTGCCGAGCACTTCTTTGGATGGGCCAAAAGCTTTGACTTGTCCCTCTTCAAGCCACAGACTGCGGTCGGCGAGTTTGAGGGCATCATTAAGGGAATGCGTAGTCATAATCACCGTAACGCCACGCGAGCTAAGTTTGGCAATTAAATCGTTCATCCGAGTCCGTGCTTCGGTATCAAGATTGGCAGTAGGCTCATCCATAACAAGTACGTCGGGTGTGCAAGCAATCACCCCAGCTATGGCGCACAAGCGTTGCTGTCCACCCGATAGTTCGAATGGTGAACGATCAGCGAGAACTGCAATCCCAAGGAACTGCATTGCTTCGTCGACTCGTTGTTGAACTTCTTGTTTGGAGTACCCTAGATTTTTGGGCCCATAAGCGACGTCGTCGCGCACCGTATCCGCGAAAAGCTGACGCTCAGGGTGTTGCATAACGTAGCCTACCTTGTGACGCAGGGCACGCAACGATTGTCGTTTGGCACTTGTGCCATTACCACTCAATCGAATACCGCAAACATCAACTAATCCTGAGCTTGGCTTCACTAGAGCGCACAATATCCGTGACAGCGTAGATTTTCCCGATCCATTGTGACCGACAATAGCGATAACCTCACCTTGCTTGGCTTGGAATGAGACGTCTGTTAAGGCATCGTGATCTCCATCGCTGAAACGAAATGAGACATCGCGAACATCGATTACGTTGTCAGCAGCGGGCAATGATGGCTGCCATCCCAGCGAGGGTATGGTGTGATCGCTGGGAGAGGGGCGCGTTGACGCCTCTGCCAGCGGCCTCGTTCGCGGTAATACCGGAGAAGACGGTGTTGCAGTTTCAACATTGTCATCTTCGTGTGTAGTTGCAGTGTTGAGTTTTGATAGAGCATCAGGAAGTTTTTCTGGGGGACAGTCAGCAATAATTCGACCCTCTTCGAGAGCAATTACACGGTCTGCTTTGGAGAGGTCTTCAAAATCATGCGTAATATGCACGATTGCTGTGCCGCGTGAGGACAGTACATCTAAGACCTGCATCACATCTTCTTTGCCTTCGCTGTCTAGCATTGCTTCAGGTTCATCAAGCACTAACAGATCTGGTTGCATGGCTAGTGCACCGGCAATAGCAACTCGTTGTTGTTGCCCTCCAGACATTTTTGTAGGGTCGCGTAATGCTGAAGTCGTCATGGAAACATGCTGTAAGGATTGCTCTACACGTTCGATAATCTCTTTACGTGGTACCGAAAGATTCTCTGGACCGAATGCCACATCATCTTTGGTAACAGTGGTGACAATTTGGTCTTCCGGATTCTGAAATACCATTCCGATGCGGTGCCTGGCCTGTCTATAGCCTTCGGCATCAATAGTGCCGAAGGCATAGACTTCTGAGCCAAAATACGAGATCAAACCATCATCTGGACTGACGAAAGCGGCGATAATTCGAGACAAAGTTGACTTGCCTGAACCGTTCGATCCAACCACAAAGATTCGTTCGCCTGCATGTACATCAATGTTGATATCTTTCAATGCCCAAGTATTACCTCGGTCATAGCTGAAATCCACATCACGAAGGCTGACTATGCATGCCGGCGAGTCTGACAGTCGTTTCATACGATGCTTCCTCAGCGATGAACCAACATCGAGATTGGTTTATAAATCAAGAAGGTCACAATACCGTGGATTGCTAATTTCAAGAGATTAAATGGCAGAAGAATGGGAAGAATCATCTTCGCTACATCGGCGACTGAAATATTCGCATACAGGGGCGTAATAATGAGATTGCCAATTATTGCTACTGCTAGAGCACAAATCGATCCAACGATAATGCCGAGAAGAGCACCTTTTCTGGTGTGAACGCGGCGATACACCAAGGATGCTGGAACGCTCAAAGAAAGAGCCACTGCTACGGCCATAAGAGCTCCGTATGGATCAGTGAAAAGGTGAGGAACCCAAGACAGAATGCTTACAAGCACGGCTGCCATTGGTCCAAAAGCGAAACCAGAGATGAGTGAAACAATGCCTGAGGGGTCATATTTCAAATAGGGAGCAGCAGGGAATAGCGGCAATTCGATAAAACTGGCCACTATCGATAGAGCTACAAACAATGCATAAATGGCGATTCGTCGTGTTGACCAACGGCCTTCTTGAATATCCGTGGTCGAGTGAGGATCTCTTCTCACTGCCGAAGATTTTTTGGGATTCGAGGGTTTTGACCCATCTGAAGGCATGCTCATATTGAGCCTCGTTTCTTTCATCCGGACTGTAACCGTTGGCCTCGGATTCTCACCGAATCAGCCGCTTGCGCGGGTCGCGGGCTTCGGGTTGTCGTCGTTATTATTTTCGACGCTCCCGTTACCGCCAGTAAGGAGTTGCACCTTCCCTGAAACTGACGACACCAATTTATCACAGACTGTCAAGCTCAGGGAGAAGGCCTGCTGTTGCGATTTGGAAGGTCAATGAAGCGTAGGCGTGTTTCAATATGACAGCAGATGCATAGGTATTTAAGGCGTGCAACAATAGAGAGCATGGATAAAGTGGCAATTGTTGTGGTGACTTATCGCAGGCAGGAACTGCTGGCGACACTCTTTGAATCAATACTCAAACTCACGACAGCTCCTTGGCGAGTTGTAATCGTTGATAATGAGCAATCTGACCAGACTTCACGGATGGTTCAAGAGTTCGAAAGCAGAGTCACCACACAATGGGGAAAAACCATAGCTGATGCTCACGGTGGTGATAGTCGTGTGGTTTACGCCCCTCAGAGTGACAACCTCGGGGGAGCTGGTGGATTCTCAGCTGGAGTGAAGCGTGCATATGAACTCGGAGCTCAGTGGTTTTGGGTGATGGACGATGATGTCGCTGTCGAACCAGAAGGACTTGAAAAACTTGCGAAGTGGTCAGATACCCATGACGTTATTCAAGGCTCACGCCTAGATTATGACGGTGGTCCGTTTTATTGGCAGTATCATTTCATAGTTTCCATGGGCATCCCCGACCCGATTGCACCAGCAGCATTTGGTCAAGCAGGTTATAGAGTGATGAATACGATGTGTTTTGAAGGTGGTTTCTTCGCCAGACGTGTGGTCGAGAAGATTGGTTTTCCTGATCCACGATTCTTCATCTATTGGGATGACACCTTGTACGGGTATCTTGCCAGTAAAGTGACCACGCCGATCGTGGTTCCTGATGTGGTGATGCGAAGAACCAGAGAGATTGGCAACTGGGATATTGCCGGTGTTCGTCAGCTTAATTCAACATCAGATATGAATCGCTATCACATTATGCGCAACAGGGGCTATATGGCCCGATACTTTATGCAGCACGGTGATTATCGTCCAATGCTATTTGGGCTCGGCACTGCTGCTACTTTTGCCAAAGAAGTCATCAGACTCGTTGCTGTGGATCGTGGCAGCTTCGGCACCGGTATAAAAAAGCTGATAACAGGGTGGTGGGATTCAAGAAAACTTCTTCACGACTCTACGTGGAAGCCAATGCCGCCGCTTCAGTAGTGCAGAATGCGTTTGTGTAGGGATTTTCCTTGTACCAAGGCAAGCGTCTAATCAGAATCGTTGCAATTTCAATGATCTCAAATCACGATACTGCCCAGTATTAAGAAAATCCCTACACAAACATTCGGTACCGGTACGACGCTGTTACGGACGAGTAAAAGCAGCCTTATCTCCCCACTGCCAGGTGCCACCACCTGCACCTATCTGAAAATGAAGCTTCGCTATACCTAAATCATTGAGCAAAAAATGGCTTGAAGCTCCTGGAGTGATATATGCCGTGACGCTCTTCGATGAGGCTTCGTAGCGGAAGCGTGTGGTTTGACGATTCATCGCTGAAGGTGCTTTCAATGCTGCTCTAACACCATCGAGAAACCAGCTCGGAGCAGCATTACGCTCATGATCGTCCATCTCAGAAGTTGCTTCCGCGAGCGTGATTGATGAACGATGGTTTAGCTGTTCTTCACGTAGTTCTGTGAAGCTTGAAGAGAGCATACGAGCTTGATCTGCTGGATATCCAATGGTGATTCCCAAATACAGGGCTTCGTCCGGATTTATAGAGCAGCGTTGCTCTGCAGCTTGACGATCCCAGCTACCTGCTACCCATCCAGTGCCGAGTCCAAACAGTGTGGCAGCAAGCACAATACGTTGTGCATAAAAGCCTGCTTGTTCATGGCTTATTGCCGACTGACTCGGACCGACTATCGCGATGACATTGTTAGCATTGGTGAAATGCCCCGAGGTATTGGCTTCAGCGAATACCTCGGGACAGTCGTTAATAAGCTGAATATGTAGTCCAGAGAGCGTATTGACTGCTGAGATTGTTGCATTAATTTTTCGGATATGGTCTTCAGCAAGTGATTCTGGATCGTAATTTCTGGTGGTTTTTCGTATGTCAATTGCGTCAATCAGACGTGTATGTTCTGCCATAACTATATTATTATGCTTGCGTCAAGTAATTTCTACTTTTGCCAAGTCATATGGCGTGGCATATGGGATGTGGTAGGGATATGATGCATGCATACCAGTCCGATGCTATTCATTTCGGTGGGTGTATATGGGCACTAAGAGTTTCCAGTAACAAGGAGATCAAGGATGATTGAGACAGCGCAGGCATTTGGCATTGATATTGGCGGTTCAGGCATCAAAGGTGCTCCTGTCGATTTGACTATCGGTGACTTTGCAGAACCGCGATGGAAGATTTTAACTCCTGAGGAGTCAACTCCCGAAGCTGTTGGTGCGATTACTAAGCAAATGCTTGAGCATTTTGAAGTTCCTGAAGATGTGCCTGTTGGTATTGCTTTTCCTGCCCCTATTAAGCCTGGCAAGACTCTAGATTTCATGGCAAACCTTGACAAGTCTTGGCTCGGTGTAGATGTTCAGGAAGTATTCAGCGAAGCATGTGGCCGTCCTGTCAACGTAGTAAATGACGCCGATGCTGCTGGTCTTGCAGAAGTTCAGTTTGGTGCAGCCAAAGGTGAGAAGGGTTTGGTCATTGCTACCACGCTTGGTACTGGTATCGGTACTGCCATTATTTATGACGGTGTATTGGTTCCTAACAGCGAGTTAGGTCACTTGACTTTGAAAGATCAGGATGCCGAGAAGTATGCCGCGGCTTCAGTTCGTGAACAGAAGAATCTTGGCTACAAGAAGTGGGCTGGTCGTCTGACGAAGTATTACAGCCTTCTAGAAACGTATCTCAATCCTGACCTGTTTGTTGTCGGCGGAGGTGTTAGCCGTATGAGCGAGAAATTCCTGCCGCTGATCGATATTAAAACACCAATTGTCCCTGCTAAATTGCGTAATCAAGCCGGCATTGTTGGTGCAGCTTACTTCGCCAGCATTCACCAGGACTGATCTCTCAAACTTATCTCTACGGCTGATTGTTGTAACTAGGGGAGAGTAACAATACCTCACAGGAACACCTGGCAAATATACGTAGAGCAGGCACTTTGTGTGTAGCGCAATTCAAGAGTTTTCGCGTTACCACAGAGTGCCTTTGTTGTTGCTGCTGATCGTGTGCCGAGGCCGTAGCGTACTTTTAATACAGTGAACACAGCTATACGGTTTTCTTCAAGAACAGTGCCCAATGATCCTAATCCCATAGCACTCGCAGAGGCCCAAGCGCGAAGTACTGGGCATGCCTTATGCAAGCTCAACGATTCCAACCCGACGAAACACGGATTGGGGCCTGAGCTTATTGCACAAGTTTATGATGCTGATCCGAAGGGACCACAAGACTCTCGGATAATGCTGTCAAAAATGCTCAGCCGCCGCAATTATCAATACTGTGACAGCTCTAACTGCACAGAGAGTCAGGGCAATGTTGATCCAGAAGATATCTATTTACTCAGCTCGACATCGCAAGCATACTCTTGGCTTATCAAGTTGTTATGCGATGCAGAAGATGTTGTTCTGATACCGAAACCTGGCTATCCACTCATCGAATCGATTGCTCGATTGGAATGTGTTAACGCCATCAGTTACCCACTGCATTATGACGGTTCGTGGACCATCGATATAGCAGCAATTCGCGAAATGATGGTCAACGATGTCGGAGGGCACATCAAGGCTTTGGTGCTGATTAATCCCAACAACCCCACAGCATCTTACGTCCGCGAAGAAGAGCGTAAAGCAGTGGTGGAACTTTGCAAGCAGCATGGTGTAGCGATTATTGCCGATGAAGTGTTTTTTGACTATGCGCTTACAGATCGAGAGCAAGCATCTCCAAGAAGAAGATTTGCAGGAGAGCGGCAAGTCCTGACCTTTGCTCTGGATGGTTTTTCCAAGATGCTTGCGGCTCCTCACGCCAAAGTTGGGTGGATACAACTTTCAGGGCCCGAGTCTGATGTTCGAGAAGCACAAATACGATTGGATGCTATCGCTGATGACTATCTACCCATGAGCGCGCTTATCACATGCCATATGTCGCAGATGCTTGCTCTTATCGACTCACAACTTGCTTTGGTACGTCAGCGAATCGTTGATAACTATGCTTTGCTGAGACAGCTGTTAGCCGAGGATCACTTTGGGCTGGTTGATGTCCTACGAGCTGAGGGAGGTTGGAATGTGCTACTGCGCGTTCCAGCAGTTATTGATGAAGATGACCTAGTACTCGCACTCATCAAACACCATAAACTCACGGCACAACCAGGATATTTTTTTGATATGGCTTCCAACGGATTCTTGGCACTGTCATTATTGCCAGAACATGCAGAATTTGCAAGCAACGTACGTGATGTGCTGAGTGAAGTCCATTCACAGCTATCCATTGAAGCGTAGAGCTAATCAGCAGCAGGTGCTTCCTCACTGGAGCAATGAAAACCAGCTTTGCATATTGGCATATGCGTCAGGATTAGCGCGCATGTCAATTGCTACGCCTGCAAGCAGACTAATCAGCACGCCCAAGAGAACAAGGGCTGTGATCATCCCGAGAATGATTCCTCTCGTGCTGTTGGCTAGGTTGTTATGAGCGTCAAGTTGCGTGGCTGCTGACATATGAGGAGCCTTAAAGTCTGGTAACCCCCTTCTCTCAGCGATAGCACACAGTACAATCATCGCTCCCAAAGCGAAGAGCAAACCGAAATCTGCCATGTATCGCCAAACAAAACCCCCAACAATCGTGTCGAATGTAGCAATAATGAAGCCCAATATAGGCAGAGACCAGGCTAGTGAATAGATTCTGCGTGAACGCAACAATCGTCGAAGCCCAGGAAGTAATACCACGAGTATCAATGCAGGGCAGAGTATCAGCAGACCTCCAATGCCACTTTCGGTATATTGCCATCTAGGCAGTGGAGCAGGAGCGTAGTTCACCCATGGAAATTGAGCACTCAAACTCAATGGTTGTACGAAATAATAACCAAGAACATATGGAATATTGTCAAGGGGAGTTTGGTACTCCTGCAAATTGACAACAGTTACCTGATTCAGATTGCCGAAGTTTAAGAAGGAAGCAAAGCGCCAATAGTTATATGCTAAAGCACCTAATACAGCCAGCGTGGCGGGAAGCACTGCACTGATAGCAAATTTGAGCATTGAGACGAAGTGATTTGGAGCTTCAACGATGCCAGCGTAACGATGTCTGCTGTGTCGTGGTAGTAACGATACAAACTCGTCCCAGAAGATGGGAATTGCCAACAAACACAGCAATACGAAAGGCGGTCGGCAAGCAATATTAGCGCCTAGACAGAGTGAACCGAGTGCCATGCGCCGAAGCGACAAGGTGGTGACGATGTTACCGCGCAAAGTACCTTGGATGTCAGAATATCGCCATAATCGTGTCCCTGTTGACGTGTTGACCCTTCGTGCACCGAGCCATAGCCAAAGACCAAGTGCGCTTAAGGCCAATGAGGCAGCGAAGGGTACCGTGTAGAAATTGCCTTTATGCCATAGATACACCATATTGGAAGCGGTAATGCAGATTAGAGAGCTTAAAACCATTACAGCAACTGGGATAGAACTAAAGTGTCGGTGGATGATGCGTGCACACAACAGAATCATCATCACACATGCGATGAACAGTAGTAGAGCGCTCGCAGCCTCTGAAGGTAGCATCAGCCCGCCAGGTACCCATAGAGATGTTATGGCTTGGTAGGGAAGGAACAGCACCACAGCTGGTAGCACTCCGAAATATGAGTACCAACGTCCCTCAAACAACACGTAATCCCAGTAGATAGGCTGTGTTCCTTGATCTAGGAGTTGTTGCCTGGTCTCGACGTTGAGTGGGTTTCTACTGAGCAGAAGTTGGTCGGGCACTTTGAGATTGAGCCACGGTCTGCCATGCAATAGGGCATCAGCAACGTAGCCATATTGATTGAAATCATAGGTGTACCCGTTGGGGTTGTGGAATATCTGTTGCCCCGGCCATACGATGACGTGAACGGTGATGTATGCGGTGAGTATCGCCAGTGGAGCCAGTAAGCCACATAAGAGCAGCTGTTGCTTGCGCTGTGCTATGTCAAATTTTGTGCGCCACAACCATGAGTGTGGTAAGAAGGCTATGACGATTAATGCTATGAGAACGAGTATTGCTATTCGCATCACATCAACATGCCATGGAATTCGAGGATTGACGTTGAATCCTGAAATAGTAATGGTAGTTCCAGTGGGTTCTTGAATCCATAAGCGCAACTTGTCTGCAGATGTTGTTGATTCGGTGCTGCGAAGATAGTTGCTGGTGAGCACAGTGTTGCGAACAGTGGTAACTCTGCTGGCGTGCCATGATGTTTGGTTATCGTCTTGAGTGCTGAGAGTATCAAGTCTTACTCGAACACTGGTGGTGACTTCTTGACTCTCAGAGTTCTGGGAATGGGAAATCTGCTTGGTGAAATTCACCTTGACGTAGCCAACTTTGGTGTTGACATGCTGCAATTCAATATATGCTTTTGTGGGTTCCGTTACGGTCAACAGTCCATGCTCATCTTTACTTAGTCCAGAGCCGATGACGGTTGATACTTGTGATGATGGGTGATTGTCGAGGTAACGCATGGACAGCAGATGAGGCATGTTAAACACGAGTAATTCGCATAGCAATACCGCCAAAACAGCCAGAATGTATCTCAAGCGATGGCGTTGGCATGCTTTGGCAGGGTGGGGAGCAATCACGAACCTTATTCTATACAGTCACCTTGCTATATATACGTGTGTATGTGTATGCACAAGATCATGAGCGTGTGTTCACGCCTTATTCTTAGGGCAAGATGTCGGGTTGAATTGGGAGAATACCCCTATGTCACGCAGCCGAAGAATCCCATTTAATATCAATAAGCGCAGCAGGCGACTGGCTTCCAGAATTCGTCGCACATTGGGTCTGGACGGCATGATTGACCGCTTGGGCCAAACCCGTGACGCCTTTGAAACAACCTTGAGGACTATTTCTGAGCAGGCGTTATCGCAGAAAACAGGGCAGAATCCTGAACATCGCGATGTAGACGACATGGATTCGAACATGGTGTTGCAAGAGTTGCAAAAGAATTCTCAGCATCTTGGTCCTCTGGTAAAGCGAAGGATTTTCAAGGATTTTCCAGGAGTACCAGGTGAATTATCCATCGGCTGGGCACAGCTTCCAGAGTTCAAAGGTACCGGCTTTGCTTTAGGTGTATTTCCAGATAGCGATCATTTTGCGCAAGTGGCTGTGGCAGATGACCGTGGCAGAATTTTTGTCGGAACTCAGATCGGCATGGATACCCATGATATGCAGCCGAGATTCATGTTGAGCAAGGAAACCGAGGTGAACATCCCCTACGGCCAAAGATTTGGTGTAGAGGATGACTCACCTGAGATAGTTGATGCTATTCAAGGTGGAGTAGTTGGCCGTGATTCTCATGGCAGACTAACTTGGTTGGCTTCATGGTTGAAATACGACAATCGCTACACCCTTGAGCAGATGAGGACGCCGCTGCCATCAGACATGCGCACGGATTTGGAGTACCGCGATGCTATGGCTATTAGTTTCTTCGCCAGTTATATGCTTCCACAGATACGGGGATTTCTAGTTGGGTTTGGGTCCGGTAATATATTTCGTCGTCTTAATAGAGAAGCCCCTATTGGCGCAATTCGACGCAGTGTCCAAGACACGGTACATGCGCGTGCTCAAGGATTGAGAGCTTCTGGTTTAGAAGATCATTTCGCTGACATTATGAGAGAGGCTGGAGCTCTTGACCCAGCTCCGGGTCTTGAGTCAATCCACGGTGCTGAACCCTTGCATCTATATACCTCATCATTTTCCGGAAGTTATTTCTTTTCTTGGGACTCCGGGCTGGAATTCTCAGCTGCTTTACGTTCTTTGAAGATAGAGGGTAATCTCAACCGTTTTGCAGCCACAGGTGCTTGGCTTGAGCGGAATTCTCGTCTTGGTGTGTTTCCCACAGAGGACACAGTCACGCGTGCTGAAGCATCGCAGATAGATTTTGCTCTGCTTAATAACCCTGCTTTGTCCGCAATGCCATTGGACGAACAACTTCCCAAGAATTTCGATCCTGTTCATGATGACGGCAAATATGCCGCATTCATGTTGGTTGAATTGGCTCAGGAAGCTGCTGCTCAGACTTACGAACAATTTCCTGACCCAACTGATACAAAGTTTGCTGCAGACAAATCTGAGGATATAACGGATGCGGGTTCGTCGGAGTGGGTGTATCGGCAGACGATGTCTTTGCTTCTGAGAAGGTTGCGTTTACCATACCGATTCGACGTAGAAATGCGTTCAAATCTTGAAGGTGGAGACGTGGCTCTTGCCTTCACTACCGCAGGTGTAACCATGATGCCCAATAGTCGTTATGACGAAAATCAGCGAGCATGGGTCGAGCTGGATGATGTGCAAAAAGCCACTATGAGTGCTGACTACAACCTTCGTGTTGGCATCATGATGGCAGCGTTGGCCTTCGGTGCTGATAGCAATGTTCAACGAGTGTCGCTGCATATTGATTCCATCGGATTAGAAGAGGCCGTTGCGGAGCAGGATTCCGCAATAACGCAGCTGATGAGCCAGGCTTTGGCTGCATTTGAGCGTATCCGCACAGGGCATCTAGCGCCTGGAGGGTCCAAGGCTGATCCGAAAGACGGTGACGTACACGGTGATCCCGCACACGCTTCATCACCTGCTTCGGATAATCACGACCATGATGATTCGTTGAATAGCACCTTCCAAAGCTTGATGCGAGATGTTGACTTCGATGAAATGACTTTCATGGCACCTGATGATGATGCTGATAACGTCGGTAAAGATGATGTGCGTCATGATGGTCCATCATCATCAGACAGTGGTGCACACGGCAATGGGCACACTGACGCTTCCGAGCAAGATAACGATACCGAGGATTCACAAGCTCGAGGTGCTGGGTCAGACGCTATGGGTTTGAATGATATGGGTGTCGGCGATATGCCAAGCTCAGCCATATTAGATAATGACGACGCTCAGGAAGACCCACTCAGCGCTCTGCACCGCAACCCGACTGTACGCAATATGGCTACGGTGACGTTTGAACGCAAGAGCTTCCTGAAAGCATTGGGTGAAGAGGGTCTTAATCATCCTAAAGAGTTTTTCCGCTCATTTGAGGCAGTAATGAATGTGGATGGCAAAGGTGGTCTCAAACCTGTTAATGCTGATTTTGATCTTAGAGATGACATATTCGCTCCTCACGCTTCTCAAGAAGAACCTGAACTGACTGATATGCAGCTTGGAGGTGAAGTTGCGAAAGTCCTTGGAGCCAGAAATGCGAATGGTCTGTCTATTCAGCGCATGGATGTGTTGCAGAGATCGGTGAACGATTTCCACCAGTTGGCAAAGAATGAGCAGATGCCATCGGTGCAAAAGGCGCAAGAGGCTATGGGGATTATTACCGAGGTTAACGATCCAGAACTGCTTGCCTTGGCTTCCGAGGTTACTAGTGCTTTGATTGATGGAACGGACACCCCTGATGTTGATTTCACTTTTGCTAATGATCTCGACAAAGAACGGGTGAAAGCCAGAGATTTACTGTTTTCTGGTCAAACTGAGCAAGCACTTCAGACAGCCCAAGCAGCCGTTCAACAAATGGATGCCCACTTTGCTGTTGGCGATGGCATACCTCGATATTTCAATTCATATGCAGAACGTGTGGTCTATAACCGTTTGTTTGCAACTCCTGGCGAATCAACGGTACTGATCCCAGACAATCTCTTTTACGCGCATATGGAGCTTGCGGATGTGCTCGCGCAACTCAGTGGTGCTGAAGAATCATTGCCTCATTTGAATACTATGGTCTCGTATGCTCCGGCATATCCGCTGTCGCACTTGAAATTAGCCGTGCAACTAGCGCGTAATGAGGACTGGGATTCTGCTCGTGCTGCAACCCTGAATGCCTTGCGAGTTGCTTTGGATAGAGACGATGCATCATTTGCATACTATCGTTTGGCTTATGCTTCGTGGATGCGGGATGAATTTGACATTGCTACGGCTGCATACGTGATGAGTGAACATATCAGCCCTGGCCAGATACCTGCTCTTCAAGCTGAGCTGCAAGAGATTCATGCTCGTGCTCAATCTCAGTGTGTAGCAGTTCCTCAGACCGTAGAGGAGGCTCAACAAGTGCTACATCATTATGACCTTCCAGTGTGGCCCCGCACAGAAGTTGCCTCAATCGTGCGTGATGCAGCACGGGTTTGTGTTGATCACGGTATGTTTGTTCCTGCCCGCACACTTTCGGTTGCTTCAGCGAGGATGAATGACGACGAAAACGGCGGTATTGATGTGGTGCAAGCCCAATTCTTGAGGACATTGAATGCCTGAGCAATTAGATCCGAAATCTATCGCCAGTACGCCAGATATGTCAGATATGCCAGATCAAGGATATCAATCTACCGAAAGTTCTTCTGATAACTCGTCAGACAGTGCTGTAAACGTGGCAGGCAGTCGTGAGTGGATTGACAACATGCAGCCGACCGACGCTGATGCTTTAGCGTTACAACAAGTCGATGTGGGTACGCTATCGAGTACTGAAGCCAGAAGGCTGTGGACCAAGTTGGTTGCTTGGGTTGAATCCGACCAAATTGCTTATTACCTTGATGATGCTCCAACGTCCTCAGATGCTGCATACGACGCACGTATGTTGTGCCTGCAGGAGCTCGAACGGCTGTTTCCCTCTCTTGATAGCCCTCAGTCACCTACACATCGTGTTGGTGGTACTTTTTCCAATGATTTCACGTCTGT